>CAWAUJ010000004.1:0-1655836 GCA_963785205.1 uncultured Solirubrobacterales bacterium | reverse complement strand
GTCGCCAACGAACTTGGCGCGGCGGCGGTCATGTACGACAACCGCATCATCCTCTTCAAGGAAGAGGGAGTTGACCTCGCCAGCAACTACAGCGGTATCGGCTACATACCGTTCGACAAGAACCAGCTTGACGCCAAGGTCAATGAGCTCCTGCGCGAGCTCTTCGGGATGAAGATCATCAAGGTGTCTAGCGGAGACGACGACTAGGCCATCTCCGCCTCGCGCTTAAGCGATCCCCTGGAAGCCGTCGCTACAGCGGAAGTGGTCGACCCCGTTGGCGTCCACCCACGCGGCCACGATGCGCCCGTCGCCGATGCACCAGTTCGGGCCGATGGAGTTGATCGGGACCGGGTGGGCGTGCGGCTGCGGTACCAAGCTGCCGATGGCCACCAGTAGGAACAGGACCAGGAACAGCGCCGTGCGCGCCCGGCGCGTGAGGACCCGGAGGATCAGCCACAGCATCTCTCACGCCTCCGCGGCTGCCGGGCGCTTGACGATGGCGCTGATGCCCTCGGCTACCTGACGGTCCGCGGCCCGCGTCAGGTGGCCGTAGATATCTGCAGTGGTCTTGATATTCCGATGGCCGAGACGCGACTGCACCACGAACAGCCCAGCCTCGACGTTCCCGGCGGCCTGGAGCGTGAACGCGGCGCTGGCGTGGCGGAGGTCGTGGAACCGGAGCCGGACGACTTCTCTCGGCTGCCTGCCAGGGCGCTCGACCACGCGGACGAACTTCGCCTTGGGCAACTGCCCCGCGGCGACCGCGGCGAGCACGGCGGGGTGGAACGTCCGCCGGTAGAAGTTGCCTTGGTGGACGGGGTGGCCGCCGGGGGTCGTGAATAGCAGCCGCCGCGGGTCGTGGGCGTCGGGCACCCCACCGACCACAGGACCACTTTCGCCGTCAACGATGGCGGCGTAGCCGCTAACCCGGCCACGCTTGACGGGGCGTAGCCGCACCGCCTGGGGCTTCCAACTGTGCCCGCAGGTCGTCCAGGCATTCGCTCGGGATGGCCACCGTGCGCTCGGCGTGGGTCTTGGTCTCGCCCACTTGGAGTTCGCCGGCGACGTCCTTCAGCGCCCGCCGGACGTATAGCTCCCCGTGGAGCAGGTTTACGTCGGCGCGGGTCAGGCCCCAAAGCTCACCGGCCCTCATGCCTATCAGCGCGTCTACCCAGACGGCACGCCGCCAGTGCGGTGGCAGCGCGTACGCCCAGGCATGCAGTTGCTTTGGCTCGAATACAGCTGCTTTCCCTTGCCCGGCCTGCAGCTTGGACTTGCTCGGTAGCTCGATCGCGTCGGCCCGGCACGGCGTCTGGCTGACGTAGCCGCGGGCCACGGCAAGGCCCATGATCCCGCGGAGCACGGCGTAGGCGTTGTGGACGGTTTGGGGCTCGCGGCTGCCGGCGAGCTGGTCCACCCAGTCCTGCACCATCTCCACGGTGAGGGCGTCGGCGCGGAGCTTGCCCCAGCGCTGGCGATCGCCGCCAGGGTAGCTGACCTGCGTCTTCGGAGCCACCTTCGCCAACTTCGTCTTGCGCCACTGGGCGATCACCTCGGCCAGCGCCACGTCGCCGTCACTGGCTGCCCGCCACTGACCCTTGTCGATGGCATCCAACTGAACGCGGACCCACTTCTCGGCCGCCTTCCTCGCGTTCGCGATGCCGCCGTAGGCCGGTGCGGCGAATACCTTCTCAACGTTGGCCTTGGCCGTCTTAGGCTTGCGCGGGTCTCGCACCTGCGCCCGGTACGTGACGGGGGCTGCAGGCCCTTGCGCCGGGTTACCGAACCCTGCATTGGTCCTCCTCTGGGTTGGTGGGTTGTAACCACCTGTGGGCGGCCTGCCGCGGGGTGTGCCTACGTATAGGCGCACGCCGCTGCCGGAACAGGGGGTTCCGGGCCTGTTCCGGCCGCCGGGGAATAGCGTGGGTATTGGGGTTTGGCGTGCCGCAGGGGGTTCCGGCGGAACGGTTCCGGGAATGGGGGTGTTCCGGGCCTTGCGGAATAGGCGAACGGCGGCCTTACAAACCGGGCACGGACCGAACTCGCTGGCGACCCGCAGGTGTTGGTTGCAGCCACGCCGTGGTCGAGAAGACGACGCGCCCGCGCGCGTGCGCGCGTTGGGCCGCCGTAGAGTGCCGCCGGGGTGGTTGGGGCTGGCTTGGATGGGGTCACCGTGACAGGTTCAAACTACAGACGATCGGTAGGCGTCTGGTAGGCATGACACTGACCTTCTCGCCCCGATTCACCTGAATTGCAGTGACTTCGCCGCTGTGACATGCGGTTCTGGCCACCAATGGCGTCGATTACCGCCGCGGGCCGGGCTTGGCCAGGGCAACACACACCCCCGTGGCGCGTTGTAAGCCCGTTTGCGACCGATGCCAGCGTTTAGGCGGGGGCTGGTGGGTTCCGGGCCTGGGGCTCGCAGCGAGCCTCATAATGCCCTCACCCCTCACCCTGTTAGCTGACGCCAACCGGTGAACGCTACAGCCCCGCGATTTTTCTGAACAGAAATCGTTACTCATCAATCCTGTACCCCCTTTTACCGTCATGTGTCACCGGTTCAGAGGTATCGGCAGCCCATTGAATGAGTAACCCCTGACCTGTCGAGTTACTAACTTCGACTCCGCGCGCGCGAACCTGCCCTAGGAGCTTGTGCAGCCCCATCCCTTTCTCCCCGGCGGCCCGCAGCACGGTGTACGCGGCGTCTTTGAACTGCGGCTTGGCGCTCGTGACGGCCTGAGGCTGCGCTCGTCGTCACTCTGCCATTCGCCAAAGACACCGCCGCCGATCGCCATCCGCCAGCTACCGCGATCGCCGAACCGCGAGTAGTCGATTGATAGTTCCACGATGCCGCGGGTTTGCCGGTCGAATGTTGGACTCTCCTTCAGCGTGAACCGACTTCGTTCAGATCGCCCTTGGAGGACGTACCGCGCGCCCGCTTGCCATCATGGCCGGTGTTGTCGAGGATGACCGTGGTGATCCCGCGCGCGGTGCAGCGGGTCAATCGCGTACGCCATAAGACCGGCTGTAGTCGTCGCTGGCGCCCTCGGCCAGGCCGAAGTCGGTCAGGAACATCCGTTGCTGTCGAAGATCACTAGCTCCGCGTCCTGCTCCCCTCCAGACAGCGCACTAACTCGTCGCGTCGCCCCGCTTCAGGCTGAGGGAACTCGTAGTACGAGGAGATTCCGCCCGACGCGCGCTCCGCTGAGAAGTCGTCAGGTTCCAGGCCTTCACGATCTCGGCCAGCCGCTCGCCGTAGAGGTCACCGCCGTTCTCGCGGTCGAAGACCACTACGCGCTCGCCGGCCGATGGCGAGCCGGGTGGCGTGCACCAGGCACGACCAGCTACTTGCCGGTCTTGTGCGGCGCAGCGATCAGGTGGCGCTTGCCCCGCACCAGCATTCCACCGCTGTGGGCGTGGTACTGCCGTGGAGGGATGCCCTCCTTGACAATCGCCACCAGGTCAAGTCGCCGAGCCGCCACCCGCGCGGTAAAGCTCTCGGATCTAGCTCTTCCTGCGGATCGGCCCCGTCCCGCCAGTCGTGCAGCCGGACCGGCTCACGCACCTTCGCATGGCTGACGTCCACTCGGTGCTTGCTCATTGCCAAACTCCCACGCCGGTGGTCGGCAGGAGGAGCACGGCTTCACCGAGGCAGCTCGAAACAAGCCCGAACGTGCTCGCCCTGGGAATTACGGACCCAGGCCCAGGCCGACGCCCTGCGGATGCGCTCACGGCATAGGTCGCAGGTCGTCCACCAGTCACGGGAGGCGCGCCAGTTGAGGAACTCGGCAAGCTCGGCCTGGAGGCCTTCATCAACCATGCCGAGCCTCCCTGACCAAGCGGCGTAGCTCGCCAGCCGAGTGACCTTGTACGAACCAATCGGTCAGGTCGGCGCCCTTCTCCGCCAACCGCAGCCGTACGGCCCAGGCTTCAGCGCCGCCAGCGCGTATTAGCGCCACTGCTCGTGCTGCTGCCGCGTCGGCGTCGTCACCGACGTCGAAGCAGACCGCTACGGCCTCGACCGAGTGACCCAGCTTGGCAGCTAGCTCGGGCTTGACCATCATTCCGGGCGTAGCGGTGGCGGGTAGGCCGTGCTGAATGCACAGCGCCGCGTCGAAGCTCGCCCTCGGTGAGCAGCGTCCCCCGTCCGTGTGGCACGTGTGGCCAAAGGTGCTGAGGGTGACCGCGCGGCGTGGCGATCTTCACGGCCCCGCTCTCGACCCCCGGCGGGACCCACGGCTCGGGCCAGTAGCGGATCCGATAGGTGACTGGGCGGTAGCGTGGGATAGGGATGATCAGTCCCGGCGGTCTGCTCGGGTCGGGTTGTCCGTAGCCCCAGCGCCAATGAGTGATCGTGTCGTCGTTCAGGCCGCGCTCGTTCAGCCATTCACGTACTTCACGGTGCCGCCGGAGAAAACGACGATATTTTTTGAACTCGGCGGGACTGGGCACCGAGGCTGGCGGTAGGTTTGGTCTCGGACGTGACCCACGCCAGGGAATTTGAGGACAAGCGTGCGGACCTTCGACGAGTCGCCAGCGAGCGACCTGATAGCCCTCAGCAAGTAACTCAAACGCGCTCCCGCAATGTGAACACACGTAGACCCAGTTGACGCTCTGCCCGTGCTCCGCCCGGATGGTGCCGTCGGCGCATTTTGGGCAGGGCGCCAGCCAAATCGGCGTGGTTACAGGTAATTTGCCGGATGTGGTACGGTGTTTAGCGTTAGTAACCTGCACGGTTTTACCTCCTCGTGTTGGTTGGGTTGCCGCGACACCGCCGGATCACACACGCCCGGCGGTGTCGTGGGTTTACGTGTGAGTAGTGACTTCGATACCGTCGTCCACTGACGGGGTGTAGGCGGAGTCAAAGAACCGCGGCCGAGGCATAACTGAGCGCAGCGCTCTGACGATGGATGGCTCCAGGGGACAGTCCGGCACCGTGGCGTCCTCCATGACGCTCGTCGGGTCACGGAGCCGCCCGCGCGCGTCGTCGTCCCCGAGGATCGCTGCCTGGGTCGCCGGGCCGAGTGCCCTGTATGCCCCGGCGGCCTTGTTGAACGCCGAGACATAGGCCAGCACCGCGGGCACGAACCCTTCGACCGCTGCCTCCACGGCGGCGATCTGTTCACGCTCAATGTCCTGGGCAAGCTCGGGAAGGTGGGCCTTCCGGACTCGCGACAACCGAGCCTCGGCGCTGCGGATGGCGCGGAGGGCGCCTTCGTCCTCAAGCTGCGCGCGATCCAAGCGGGTGAGAGCATCCAGCCAGGCGGCGTGAGCTTCGTCAAGCCGCTTCCCGGCGTTCGGCTCGCCTCGGGCCTTTGCCTCGGCGGCTTCCTGCCGCTCCTGGTCCGCGGTCCTGCTCTCAGCTAGGGCCTGGGCCTTCCGGCCCGTGGCGTCAGCAGCCGCCAGCCGCGCCTGCTTGATCTCAGCCAGACACTCACCGACGAGTTGTGCGGCCTTGACCTTCTCCGCGGTCGGAGTCATCGCGCCTCCCCTGCGAGTAGCGCGTCGACCTCGGCCTTGCGCTCGATCAACTCGTCGATCGAAAACCGCCCGGCGCGAATAGCGTCCATTGTGAGGGCTGGAGGGCCGTCGTCCTCGGTGTGCTGTTCCTGTTCAGCGGCGAGTCGCTCGCGCTCTTCCCTCGCACCAGTCTTGCGGCCAGCCTCGAACGCTGCGAAGCGCGATGTGAATTGACGTGTGTCGGTCATCTCGGCCTCCTACTCGAACGGTGCACCGGGGTGCGAGCCGGTGACCCCCGGAGTCCCCGTCTGCGCCCCCTGCGGAACCGCTGGCATCGGCCGTGGGCCGCTGTTCTTGTTGGTCACCCGAACGTGGGGCTTGCGCGGTGCCACGCCAGGCAGTGACGGCGTCGTCATCCGCTTGTCGGGCGTCAGAACCTTCGGAGTTCTCGGGCGTGAATCACTGGCGACGACTGGTCGTGCCCGACGCGTGTACCGGTTGAGTTGGCTGGAAGGGCCAGAGTCACCCGACTGATGACGACCCGTTGCGACTGGCGCTACTCTTAACTACTTTGCCCATCATTCACTCTCCTTTGTTGCACTGGTTACATGTAGTACGACTGCAAGTCGGTCCATCAGCCGCTGAGGGTCCCGTGGACGCCGGTAGGCGACGACTTGGTCTTCCGGAGCCCGGGCACGATTCTGTGCGCCGAGTGACGCTGCGCCTGCCGAGAGGCCCAGTTCGCGCCGCGCGAGTGGGTCTGCGCCGACGTCCTTCAATTGGCGCCGGTATTCCGCTCTCAGGAAGTCGAGCCGTTGGGCCAGCTGGGGCGTCTTCTTTGCCGGGAACTTGGTGACGTACGCCGCGAGCGAGCGGAGGCTCGAACCGGGTCTCCTTGAGCAACTCGATGGCCTCGCGGTCCATCTCGCTGAGCCACACTGTCCCCTTCAGCATCTCGTCCACGACCCGGTCCGATTCCGCGCGAGTTGGGATCGCCGGCGCCTTAGTCATCGCTGCCACCCTCACTCAATTCCGCGAGAGCCACGGCAACATCGACCGATGCGTGATCCCTGCGCTCGATCCCGGCGGCGCGGAGGAGGTCCTCCGCTCGTCGTGACCACTTCTCGACCCGGTCGGCCACCGGATAAACGTCGCCGTCCTCGTCCTTGATCACGCCCCGCTCGTCCAAGAACGTCTCGGCAAGTTCGATCTTCGCCAAGCGGCTAGCGAGCATGGCGAGCACGCGCTCGTCGAGCTCCGGGAACTCTTCACGCAACTGCTCACGGTGCCGCTCGCGGAGCGGCGCAAGCTTCTGCTCCGACGTCGCGCCGTGTTTGAGGGCCTTCAGGTTGCCGGGCCTTGCCGTGGTGGCCGGGTGCCAGCGTTTCGTTCGCGGCATGACTCAGCCCTCGTCCAGCCAGGGCTTGTCCACGAGGAAGCGCTCGAAAGCCTCCGGCGTGACGCGCCATCCGCGCGGAAGCTCGGTGGCGTCGAGCCACCCCTTCTTGATCCAGCTAATGACGCGCTCCCTGCTCACTTGAAGCCGGTGCGCTATTTGCTCGGGCGTCAGGTCCTGCCTGCGCTCGGGCGATCTCGTCTTTGTGGGCACTTCGTAACTCCCTTCGTCGTCGTTCGGTTCCAGAAACGAAAGGAGCGGCGGCGGTGGCCGCCCGAGATGCTCAAGTAGAAGCCGGGCTCTCCCCGGCGGGGGTTCTCCGGGGTCCGGACCGGCGCGTGCAGTGCGACGCTGCGGCCTACGGCGCGGGCAGCGGCCACTCGGCCGCCGTGCTGGGCCGCAGGTGCGGCGCGGGCACGCAACTACGGTGCGCGGGCGCTGGCTAAGGCGATGGAAGCGCCCCAGTCCCCAGGGGGTGGACGCGTCCCAGAGTTCGATCATGCTGTGACGGGAGCTTTCACACGTGTAGACGGATCGGTCACCAGCTTATACGCGTGGTCATGCCACCCCTCGTTAAACCATTCGCCCGACGACACGGATATGACACCGGCCTGAACCAAAGATTCCGCGCTGCGGGAGACCGCTTCGTGTGTCCACCCCAGTTCTTCTATCAGTTCCTGGTCCAACACGCCGTCAATGTCATCTGGGCAGTTGTAACTATCAGAGAATGCGATCGCAATTAGCAGTTCGCGTTGCTCCGAATTGAACCGTCGCAGAACATTCATACGTGACACCTCCCTGTAGAAGTAACTATCCCCGCTTAAATGCGGTTACAGCACCTTACCACGGTACTTGCGTAGTTACAACTTGTTTTCAGTTTCCACTAAGGGAACTAAGTGACACTAAGGCGCCTATAGGCGCCTTAGGCGCCTAGGGAGCTATAGGGCGGCCAGCCAGCGCGCCCAGCGCGCCCAGCCCAACCTGCACCCCTACGGGCCACTGGGGAGCCGACCACGAGCCCAGCCAGCGCCGCGGCGCGCCAGGGCCGGGTGTGGGCCGCCATCGGTCGCAAATCGGCTTAGGTATCGCCCCGGTCCCAACCGCCGGTCACGAAAACGAAGGTTGGCCCGCCGCGACGCCCACAGCTACGGGTGGCTGACCTACCTGGGACCTACCCATAGGGGTCGGTTTTCGCCAGAGGGTAGGCACAAGGCGCGTCTGCTAATCTCGGGAATTGGCAGCAAATCGGCCATTTCACTGGGAAAAACGCACTTCCTAACCCCGGCTACGGAACCGAAGGTCGGGAGTTCGAATCTCTCCGGGCGCGCTCGGAAACTGAAAACGGCTGAGGACAAAGGCGTAGAAGCAGAGGCCGAGGGCGAAGGGGACGAGCGCGGTATACAGCAGCCAGGTGGCGCGGTCGGCGAGGGCCAGCGTGGCGGCTAGCAGCGGCTGTAACCATCGCTCCGACCCCCGCCAACGCGAGCATCCGTCGCTTCAGCTTTGCCATGCCGTCCCCCTTCAGGTGGTTGATAGGCATTCTCACACCCGCGGCGGGTGCTAGCAAGGCCTGAGCGACAGGTGGGCGTTGGTCCGGGGTGCCGGCTGGCTCCGGTGATGCCGTGCGCCTCATCTGGCGAACAGCCTAGAGACGTTCGGTCGCCGTTCGAGCGACCCCGTGCACCGGATGCGCTCCAGCACCCGCTTTGAGGCGACTCCCACAAGACCACGACACCCACGACCTCGACCCCAACCGACCCCAACCCCCCCACCGCCCACCGCAAGCCCGGGGTTGACACCGAGGGTCTACAGCCACAAGTTCAACTCCGCAGCCGCTTCCCCCTTCCGCCGAACCCAGCACTCTGCCCGTCACTGCCGCAACGATCGATTGGGGAAGGTGCGGCTACTCTGACTTGTCATGAGTTCCGATTCGGTCTCGGTGCTCGACCGGTCGCAGCTGCGTCGGCGGGCACGTCATCGGATCTTCTGGCGCATAGTGAACCCGCCAACGCGTCTGCTTGCTGGTCTCGCTCCTTGGTGGGTGCTGCTCGAAACCATCGGACGTCGCAGCGGGGAGCCGAGGACGACCCCACTTGCTCGCGGGCCGGTCGATGGCAATGTCGTATGGCTTGCCTCGGTCCACGGCCGACACGCCCAGTGGGTGCGCAATTTCTTGGAGACACCAAACGTTCGGATTAAGCTCTCTGGCCGCTGGCACCGCGCACGCGCGACGATCCATGAGTACGACAAGTCGGTGGTCAGGCGCTTCAACTTCTATGCCCGAAGTGGCCCTAAGACGCTCGGGATTGACCCCGCACTCGTGCGGGTCGAACTCGACGCGTAGCTAGGGCGACGTCGCCTCCCGGATCGATCGACGTGCAACAGCGCTGCTGTGTCCTTCCGTAAGCGGAGCGGACGCCGTTACGATCTCAGCTCATGAGAAGACTCGTGGCGTTGGCCCTCTTGCTGCAATTCCTGGCCGCGTGTGGCGGCTCGCAGGTGAACCCGCGGCTTGAGGCTTTCTCGTGGTGCATGCGTGCTCACGGAGTGCCACGGTTCCCAGATCCCCGTCCGCAAATCGGCTTCGCCTTCGGCTTCGGGCCACAGGTCAGGTCCGGTCTCAACGCGTTCGCGGGCCGGCGCGCCCTGGACGAGTGCAAGCACCTTCTGCCAAGCACTGCGCCTCGGACCGCGTAACAGAGAGCCCGTTGGCGCTGCTCAGTAGATCGAGCAGGAGCAGCGGTCGTAGCCCACAGCAGCAGCGACAGCCGGTAGCTGTGAAGCTGTCGCGGGGCGGGTGCTGGTCGTACGCTTCAACGCGACTCGACGAAGGGAGAGATGCGTGAGAGGGCGCCTGGCCACCCCATTCGTTGTGCTTGCGGCCCTCACCGCGTCTGCGTGTGCAACCGCTGGCACCGTCAAGTCCACCGTCCGCGCTAGGCCGCAGACGCTGAACGGCGTCTACCAAACGCGCGTTGACAGCGAGTTTCACTCTGGGGCGTTGAACGGCGTGTGGAGGCTTCGGCTGGACAATGGTGCTTACACCTTCAACTACACGGGAAAGTCATCCAAGAACGTGATCATCTCCGGCGTCTACATGGCCACCGGCAGACGAATTACGTTCAGAGATCGCAGCACAGCCTGCTCCGCGAAGCCCGGCTCGGGAGGCTGTCGATTCCTCGGATGTCGAAACCCGGCCACGTACACGTTCACGCTGACTAGGAGGAAGCTGACTTTCGCCATAGTCCGTGACCCAAACACGAACTGCGAGCTGTCGCTAGTTTTGCTGCAAGGGTTCCGGCGGGTCGAATGAGAGTCCTTGCGGCGAAGGCGACCCGCTTGCGTAGCTGCTGGAAAGATCGAAGACGAGTAGGCGCGAACCGAACTGCGGAGGTGTGTGTACCGCGAACCGGTGGGCGATGACCGCCGCTGGGCGTGGCCGGGCTGGCGTGCGATCATGCGTCGATGAGCGAAGACGACGGGCACGAGGAAAGCTTTGAGGCAGGATTGCGTCAGCTCGCGGAGCAGCTCAGCCGGTCGGTCGCGCGCCTCGGGGAGCTCGACGCGGACGACGTTGCTCAGGCGATGGGTGTCGATCCCGATCGCGCGAGGGAGTTTGTCGAGAGCGCGGGCCACTGGCTGAGCGACCGGACCGAGAGCTTTGCCCGCGAGGCTGAGCTCTGGCTGGGGGGGCTGAGGGCTGCAATGCTCGAGCGAGACGCACCGCGAGGCGCGGGACCGCATCCGCTGGATCTGCCCACAGCGGCGCAGGGTCTGGCGCTTAGCGCTCTGGATTCTGGCCGCTGGACGCTCGAGCCCGGCAGCCACGTCCTTGTGACCCACGGAGAGGGGCCAGGTCCGGCAGATGCGGAGGGGCTCGTCGGCGAGCTACGAGCCCGAGACTGGATCGACTCTCAAGGCGAGGTCACGCTGGTAGGCCGTGACGCGCTCAAGCGATGGCTGGCCGATACCGAATCCGCGTAGCGCTGCTCACGCTGTGACGGTCAGGGACAGCGCCGCAGGTAACGCGACGAGAGAGGCGGTCCCAATGCGTCGACTACGACTGCCGCCCTCCGATGGCTTGATCGAGCAGGGGTATCGCGCCGGTCCCTTAGGCCCGGGTGGCGGACTGATCATGTCTGCGATGCTCGTTTCGGCCCTGAAATGGCGGCTACGTCGCCGCGTCCGGAGCAGAAATCAAGCCGCGACGTAAATCGCCCCCCCAAGATCGGATAACGAGTAGTGACCCCTTCCTGCTCGCGGGAGTACCCTCCGTTGGGTGGAGTCGACAAGCGTGGGGCAGCTCGTGAGGGTCACCGATGGTCGTGCAGTGCGAGACGGAATCGTGTTTGACCTACCGAGCCGCTTGAAGGCTGTAGTCGCGGTTGTGGACCCTCGGCGTGGCCCCGTATTTCGCACGGTCCATCCAGACACGCTCACCGAGCGTGCCGAGGAGGGACGCGACGACCCCGCGCTGCGGCGTCTCCTACGTCGCACCCCGCTGCCCGCCAGTGGTGCAGCCCGCGCCGGAGCGGGCGCTGGGCACGGACGTGCCGGTCACACCCGCGCCGCAACTCACCGCACGACGGGCAAGTAGCTCTCGTCCTCAACGAGAGACTCGCCGCGCTCCGGCGTGAGAATTGGGCCGCGGCAGAGCGACCCCGCCTCGCTGTCGAGAAGATCGAGCACCGACAGCTGGAGGTAGCACGGCGCGGAAGCGGGGCCGGGTACACGTGTCGGCGTCGGAGGGTGGTTGGAGCGAGGCTGGTCGGGGATCTGTTCGCCGGGCGTTGGGGATGAGCGGCCGTCATTTGTCTGTTGCCCTCGCTCGATGCGCGCTGGAAGGGGCGTCGCTCGGCTGGGACATGGATGCGCGGTTCCATTTTGGCGGTGAGGGCGGGTAGCATGGTCGTCGAGGGTGCGTATTCGCCGCTGTGAAGGAGGGGTGGGATGAGAGCGTCCAAGCTTTTGAGCGCGTTGGGACTGGGTTTGCTTCTCGCGGGTTCGATTGGGGGCGTGGCGGCAGGTGACGGCAGCGTCACGCCAACGCCACCTCTGGTACATGGCATGAATTTTCAGATCAAGACGGTGCTTGACAACAGCTTTTGCCTTGAGACCAACGCGGGGGCTCGGTCGACGGTGGCGAGCGTCTATTTGAAGAAGTGTGACGGTCACCCCGAGCAGCGGTGGACGTTGACCGATGGCGCAGATGGGACCACCGTGATCGTCGGCAACTTCGGGATGTGTCTAGACATCAACCACCAAGTCGGCAGAGGGAACCCCGCCTTGAACTCAAGCTGTACCTACGGTGGGAACCAGAGGTTCAGGGTGACGGCGGCAGGCGAGATCGTCGAAGTGAGCTCCGGCCAGTGTCTCACTACCGCATCAGCGGTTGCTGATGGAAACCGGGTGTTCTTACGACCCTGTGCCAGTCCAAGCCAAAAGGCGCAGTACTGGCAGCTCGTTACCTGACGTCTCGGGTCGAGCAGGTCGCTTGTGGCTGGAGTCGGATTTCAGCCGGGGCAGAACAGGCGATCGGGCGGGGCATCGTCCCGGAATGCGCGGAAACGAAACGCGACCACGGGGACCTCGGGCCTTCCCCATCGATCGAGATGCAACAGAGAGGGCGGCGCGGACTGGTGGACTGATGAGCCGTCCTGCCTCACATTCACTGCCTGGGGTAGGGGAATGTGGATGAGCGAGACTGGAAGCTCAGGATCTTGTGGTTTTGCACGACGCCGGCGCGGATCTCGATCGCGCGGCGGATGGTCACGTCCGCGTCCCAGGCATCCTCCCCGGACATGACGGTGGCGAGATAGGGGATCAGTGCTTCGCTGATCTCCCATGTCGCTGAGTTCCATAGGTACGACGGGCTGTGGTCCACGGCGTAGTAGCACGCGCCGCCTGGCAGCGTGAGCATCGGATTGGCGAACGAAGTCGGACGAGCCCATTCAAAGCCCATTCCCTCATCGCAAGAGACGTCGATGAAAAGGCTCCCGGGTCGGAAGAGGCCGAGCTCATCGCCGCTGACAAAGATGAGCGGCTCATCGGTGTCTTGCAGGATGCAGTTGACGATGATGTCATGCTCCGCGAGGGCCTCAGCGACCGATCCGCCCCCCGGCGTGTTGAGAGCCAACGTTCGACCCGGGCGGTCGGGGTCACGGTCGTAGTGGACTAACCGAGCGGGCGCCATCGGTGATGCGACCGATGCGACCCCGCGATGCGTGAGCACGGTCACGTCGTGCACCCCGAGCGCGAACAGCGCGGTCACGGCCCCACGCGCTGTGGCACCGAAGCTAATTACCGCAGCACGCAGACGCCGGCCGTAGGCCCCCGTCGTGCCCATCAGCTGCAACGCGTGCACGACCGAGCAGTACCCAGCGAGCTCGTTGTTCTTGTGAAAGACGTGCAGGCTGAAGTGACCTTCGTCGGTCCAGTAGTTCATGGCCTCCCAGGCGATTAGCGTCAGACGGCGGTCGATCGCCACTTGCGTGATGACCGCATCCTGGACACAGTGCGGCCATCCCCACAGGACCTTGCCGGGAGCCATGCCGTTCAGGTCCTCCTCGGTCGGCTTCGGGAGCAGGACCGCGTCACACTCATCAATCAGCTGCTCGCGCGAGCGCAGGCCGCCGACCTTTGGAGCAAGCTGATCGTCCGAGACGCCGAACCGCTGCCCATAGCCGCGCTCGATAAAGATGCGCCGCCGCAAATCGGTGTCGATCCGTCCCAGGTGCTCGGGGTGAATGGCGAGCCGATACTCGTCGCACTTCCGCGACGTGGCGATGACTCCCAAGCTCAGCTGCTCCATACCTGCTCCTGTTCGGGAGCTGACATTCTCCACCGTCCCCAATCAGACCACGCCTCAGCACACCTGCACTCTGCGCGCTGCCGCAACGATCGAGTACCAGCGCTGGCTGCTGGCGGTTGCTTGTCTGGACTGCGAGAGCGTGGGGGCGTAGAGCTGGCGATGTAATCGTCCAGCTCTCATAAGGAGGGAGCCATGTCTTCTCAGTCGTTGTTGGACGCTGCCGGTCGGCGTCGGTCGCCGGCGGCCACCCCCGGGTGGCGTGCAGGGATACCCCCGGCCAATAAGGGCCAGCGCTACCCGGCGGACCCGCCCACGGTCGATGAGATTGTCGCGGTGATGCGCCAGGCCGGCCACACTCGCCAGGGCAGCCGCCTCAACGCTCTGATCGTTGTGCTGTGGCGCGCCGGTCTGCGGATCAACGAAGCGCTGTCGCTCCTGGAGACCGATCTGGATCAGCGGCGCCGGTTCGATTCTGGTCAGGCACGGCAAGAATGATCGCCGGCGTGAGGTCGGGATGGACGCGTGGGCGTGGTCGGCGCTTGAGCCGTGGCTGGCTGACCGTGTCAGGCTTCCGGTCGGGCCGCTGTTCTGCGTGATCGTCGGGCCGACCCGCGGCCGCGCCTGGTCTGCCAGCTCGGCCCGGATTGAGCTCCACCAGGTCGCGCTCAAGGGCAGGGGTCAGGCGGCGGTTCGCGCCGCATCAGCTGCGCCACGCGCACGCGGTTGAGCTGCTGCACGAAGGGATCCCGCTGCCGCTGATCCAGCGCCAGCTCGGCCACTCGCATCTGTCGACAACCGGAACCTACCTGCAGGGCATCGACAGCGAAGAGATCATCTCCACCGTCCATGCCCGGCGGGCACCGATGATGCACGCCAGCGCTGGGCTCGCCCTGTAGCCAACCTGCGGGAGCGCCCACGCGCTCCCGCACCGGCCAGACACGCCCTCTGCCAGCAACGCAGCAGTCGGGCTTCAGCGCTGGTGCTCGATCAAGGCACCACCCGGCGGCGTTCGCGGCTGCGTCTCGGGTTATCCGGGAGAGGAGAAGCGCGCTGGCCCGGGACGAGGTGAGTGGGCGGTGTGGGGGCCGGGCTAGTGGAAGGTGAGGATTTTGTGGGCGATTGGGGTTGCGGACTGAGCGATGGTGAGGGTGGTCTGTAGGCGGCCGCGTTTTTTGAGCAGCTGTTGGCCGGTGCTGTTGAGCTCGACGGTGACGGTCTTGGTCTGTCCGGCGGCGATGGTCGCGCTGGCCTGCCCGACCGTCACGGTGTGGAGCGTGTCCGCGTGGTTGGTCGTCTTGAGGGTGAGCGTGGCGTGACACGGGCTGGCCGGCTGGCTGGGGCAGGAGAGCAGCACGCTGGCGGTTGACCCTGAGATCGTCACCTGGCCGATCTTCATCGCGAGGACGGTGTAGGTGATCGATCTTTGGGTCTGCTGGCCGTCCTTTGAGACCGCGAGGACGGTGTAGGTGAACCTGCCCGGGTGGGTGGTGTTAAGCCGTCCGGGTGATTTGGCGCCGTGTGAGTCCCGGCAGGATTTGATCCCGGGGGCGTAGGCGGCGTCGGTGCACGAGAAGCTGGTGGCGACCTGCTGCCCGATCGTGTAGACCCCACGTCCGGCCGGCGATGCGATCCGGATCGACGGCGAGCCGACCGAGAACACCGACACCGAGTTATCGCCACTGTTGGCGGTCGCGAGCAGCCCCCCATCCGGGCTGAACGCCACCGAGGAAGGCTCGCTGCCGGTGGCATACGGCGACCCCGACACCTGCGTCAGCGCCCCCGTGGACTGATCGACCGAGAACACCGACACCGTGCCGTCGCCGTAGTTGGCGGTCGCGAGCAGCCCCCCACCCGGGCTGAACGCCACCGAATAAGGCGCGCTGCTGGTGGCAAACGGCGAGCCCGACACCTGCGTCAGCGCCCCCGTGGACCGATCGACTGAGAACACCGACACCGTGCCGTCGACGCGGTTGGCGGTCGCGAGCAGCCCCCCACCCGGGCTGAACGCCATCGAATAAGGCCCGCTGCCGGTGGCAAACGGCGAGCCCGACACCTGCGTCAGCGCCCCCGTGGACTGATCGACCGAGAACACCGACACCGTGTTGGCGCCGTTGTTGGCGGTCGCGAGCAGCCCCCCATCCGGGCTGAACGCCACCGAGGAAGGCTCGCTGCCGGTGGCATACGGCGAGCCCGACACCTGCGTCAGCGCCCCCGTGGACTGATTGACCGAGAACACCGACACCGTGTGGTCGCCGTAGTTGGCGGTCGCGAGCAGCCCCCCACCCGGGCTGAACGCCACCGAATAAGGCGCGCTGCTGGTGGCAAACGGCGAGCCCGAAACCTGCGTCAACGCCCCCGTGGACCGATCGACTGAGAACACCGACACCGTGCTGTCGACGCGGTTGGCGGTCGCGAGCAGCCCCCCACCCGGGCTGAACGCCACCGAGAAAGGCGCGCTGCCGGTGGCAAACGGCGAGCCCGAAACCTGCGTCAACGCCCCCGTGGACCGATCGACCGAGAACACCGACACCGTGCCGTCGCCGGCGTTGGCGGTCGCGAGCAGCCCCCCACCCAGGCTGAACGCCACCGAGACAGGCCCGCTGCCGGTGGCAAACGGCGAACCCGACACCGGACTGAACACCGCCGCCGCCGCACCCGACGGGACCCCAAACCACAACACCCCAAGGGCAAGCAACACAACGCCCCAAGTTGCCGCCCGACACCGACTCGCACCCCAACCACACAAACGGTCACGCTGCCCCACCACAGGATCTTCCTCTCGCTCGCTGCCAACACCCCCAGCAGGGAAAGGCAGCCTACAGCAACCGGACCGCATCGCACGCCCACCAGCCTCCCGCAAAAAGCAAAAGCCAGCAGCCAGCCCGCAACCCGGCTCCCTCCCCCTGCGGGCTAGCAGCATCGGCGCCGACGCGAGCGACGCGTCGCTGGATCCGCCTTGCGATTCAGCGGTCGACGACATCACGAAGGTGAGGTCGACCGAGACCGTCGCTCCGCCACGTCAAGCAGCGGTCGCCCCTAAGCCGGGCTGCCGAGCGAACAGCAGTCAGCAACCGCTCGGGCTCGTCGTCGCTTTCGCGTATCCCACGGCCTGGACTTAGGCGTAGTTGAACTGCTCGACCCAGTCCGTCTCGCCGTCGCGGGGGCCCGGCGTGTGATCGCCCGGGTCCCGCGGAAACATGAAGCTGTAGATCACGAGGGAGTCCCTGCGCGGCTCAAACAGCTCAGAGAGCCGCACCTCAGTCGGTAGGCCACTCGCGGCGGCCCCCTGGAAGACGTAGTCTTCCTTCACCCGCCCCCCGGGTGGGAGCTCGCGCTACTGGCAGCGACCGCCTCGGTAAGTCGACGCAGCTCAATCTCTCGCTCCAACAGCTGATCGCGCGCGGCCCGGTACTCCGCTGACTCCCCAGGAAGGGTGATGCCCATGAGTGCTCCTCTCGTCACAGCTGCTGCGTCATCGCCCCGACCGGCCCGCGTGCCGGGTGACCCATTGGACCAGACCAGCCGTCGAAACTCATCGCTCGGGATCAGCTTACGTCGCGTGCTAGCGCTCGACCATACCCCTGTCGGGCCGACGTGGCTTTCGCTGCGGCAGGCGGTTTTTCTCCCAAAGTGCGGAGTCGCGGGTTGTGCAGTGCTTGGGGTTTGAGTAGGTTCCGGCGTGCGGTTCGGGAAAGAGCACAGCTCGCGAAAGCCAAGCGCAGCGGCTCTTGAAGGCGAACGACAGGCTTATCCCGCGCGCAGGCTACGTGCGAGAGCAGGCATGGTCACCGCCCCCGGGCCGCATTTCTCTTTAACGACCCGCCCGCCAGGCCAGCGCGTCCAGGCGATCCCGGGGCGAAACCCCTTGACGGCGGGTGAACGTCCGGCCCGGTGGGTACCTTCCGCGATGCGGCCACAAGCGCCGTCGTGCTGCGCAGGTCCTGCTCTCTGCGCGCTCGGGCGACCGGGGCGCTTCCCGGGAGCCGGCGCTGAGGATCACCCCGGACCCCACCCCCTCAGCTAGCCCGCCCGCTCCCCCAGCCACAACTGATGCCACTCCCAACACACCGACCGCGGGTAGGGCGTTGCGTGCCTAGATCGGGATCAGCTTGACGATCGGGATTGTTCTTCCCGCGACACGAGCCCAGTCGCGATAGTCAGAGAACTGCGGGAAGACGCTGTCGGCGAGTGCCCAGAGGCGTTCCCGTTCTGCATCGTCGTCCACGGTCTCGGCCCGGAAAGGCGCTCCCCCGAAGAGCACTTCGGGGTGCACGCGGATGTTGTGATACCAGTTCGGATTGGTGGGCAGACCTCGTTTCGACGCCACGATGACGACACGGTCGCCGTCGTGGAAATACAGCGTCGCGGTGCGCCGACGGGCTCCTGTCCGGGCCCCTCGCGTTTCAAGGAGAGCCGAGGCGACCGGGCCCGTTGAGCTCAATCGCCCTCGCGTGAGCCTCAGCAGGTACGGGTCAAGCTTCCAGGCGATTCGCTGCGAGAGCCGCATCCCGAGCCTGCTCGTCGCAAAGCGGCAGACGGCGTAGTAGACCTGTCCGTGTCGCTCGGATGGGTCGACGTGCCGGAGCATCTACGCCACAACCTAGCTCGTGGCAGAGGGCAGAAGGACGATCATTGCACCGTCGGAAACCCAGGCGGTGACGGCCCAGTTCGAGCCGCAGACGCGGCTGGACAAGATCCTCGGATTCGTACCACGAGCTCTCTCGAGCCACGTGCACATCATCGTTCTGGCCTTGCCTCGGCATCTTCCTCGTGCTGCTGCCGCTGTTCGGCGTCAACGTCAGTGCGAAGTCCGCACCGTGTGAGGACGGTGCTCGACATCGGTTGGGCACCCTGACACACTGGCGCCGTGGGTGCGCACCTGTTCGTGTTCATCGGCGTAGCGGCGATTGTGATCGTGGTACCGGGGCCCGATACCGCAGTCGTCACCAAGAACATTCTTGTCCATGGTCGCCGCGCGGCGTTTGGCACCTCCTTCGGGGTTAGCGCTGGCCTGGCCGTGTGGACGGTCGCGGCGGCAGTTGGGGTCGCCTCAATCGTGCGGGCCTCCGCGGTGGCCTTCACGGTGCTGAAGCTGGTCGGCGCGCTGTATCTCGTCTGGCTGGGAATCCAAGCGCTGCGCGCCGCAGGCCACAGCGTGACCGGAGCCGGCTCCCTGACGGCCAATAGGCCGGCGATGAGCGCACGCGGTGGCTTTCGGCAGGGCTTTCTGAGCGATCTCGCCAACCCAAAGATCGGGATCTTCTTCACCAGTCTCCTGCCCCAGTTCGTTGAGCCCGGGCACCCGGTCCTACTGCCCTTCCTGGCGCTCGGCGCGGTGTTCGTTCTCATGACTGCGCTGTGGCTCTCTGCCTACTGCCTGGTCGCCACGCGGGCCGCTGCCACTCTTCAGCGCCCCCGCGTTAAGGCAGCAATGGACCGCGCGACGGGCGTCGTGCTGATCGGCCTCGGTCTACGCCTCGCCATCGAGCACCGCTAGTTCGCCAGCCGCAACGCCGGTTGCGTTCGGGCGACTGGCCTGAAAGGATGCGCCCCTTCCCGACCGAAGGGGCACTTCATGACCACCCTATCCAACGACATTGTCGAGGTGCGGATCGCTCGGCCCGAAAAGTCGAGCCGACTCCTGCTCCTGTTTCGGAGCCTCCTGCTATTCCCGCATTTCTTGTTCCTGCTTGTTGTGGGCCTGGTCGCCTACGTAGCGCTGGTGATCAACTACATCGTCGTGCTGATCACCGGCCGAGCGGCGTTCGTCGGCTTTCTCTCAGGCGTGCTTCGGTACGGAACGCGGATCACGGCCTACATGTACTTCCTGACCGACAGGTACCCACCCTTCTCCCTCGGCGAGGTCCCGAACTACCCGGTGCAGGTTGTCGTTCCGCCGCCGGGGCGCGTTCACCGCTGGCGCGTGTTCAGCACGATCCTGGCGATTCCGCACATCATCGTGCTGTACGGGCTGATGATCGCCGCGGCGGTGACATCGTTCATATCGTGGTTCATCATCCTGGTCGTCGGGCGCTACCCACCAGGACTGTTCGGCCTCGCCGCCTCAGCCGTGCGCTACCAGTCGCGCATCAACGCCTACATCTACCTCATCACCAGCGGCTACCCGCCGTTCTCACTGAGCTGACCTCGCAGGACCGTCCCCGCCCACGGGCGTCGTGTCCGCGCCGCTGGGCGTCACAATGCAGTCACCGGGCCGACGCTGACCGACTCGAACAAGGGAGGGCAAACATGGTGATGCTGTTGGTGGGGTTTGTGCAGAAGCCACTGAAGAACGCTGGACGAGGGGCGCTCGCGGTCACGCTTGTAAGCGCCGGCCTATTCGGTGCGTCTGCCAGCGCCGCGATTCGTGCGCCGGTGGCGAAACCCGGGCACCACATTCAGGGAACAGCGGTTCTCAGGGTCCTCAACGGCCAGCGTTCCGTCAACGGGATTCCCTCCTTTACGAAGGATCAGCAGAACTTTGCAAGCGCCTGGTGCCCGAGAGAGGGCGCGGCTTTTCCCCCCGGGGAATGGGAGCAGGACTGGTCACCCCGGGACACCTGGAACAAGTCCACCACGCCCTACCTGAGAGCGCCGCTTCACCAGCAGGCCCTCTACAACCCGCTATTCACCGTGATGGGCGACCAGAGCTACAAAGGACAGGATTGTTTCGGCGCCGGAGGTCCCGTCGAGGAACCGTCGAGCCCCCACTTCTACATGGTCATCCAGGCGCAGGGACGGCACAACGTTCCGACCTCGGAGTTGGCAGAAGAGGGCCCGTTTACTCCCGGACAGCTCGTAGGCATCCGGGCTGGGACGACGACCGGTCCCTACATCATCCTCTACGCCACCGGGCTGCCTGGCGAGTGCGGATATTGCGGGCAAGCCTCCAGTTCCGCAGAGATCAGCGCGTACTCACTGAAGCGGACAGGCGGTGCCGTGGTCGCCCACGTGAAGATGGTGGACCCGGGCATCGCGGACAAGCACGCGAACTCTCGCGGCTACCTCTTCGGCGACGTCGCGTTCCTGATCCCGCCAAAGCTCCCCAAGTCGTCCTCGTTCACGGGATCGGTCACGTGGAAGGGGCCCAACGGCCACACGTACACCCAGAAGATCTCGTTTACGACTCGCCGGTAACGGCTGCGCACGGGCGTTATACGGAGCGGGCCGAATTGCTGGCAGGCGATACGTTTCGTCCATGGGAGACCGCCAACCCCATGCGAGCACCGCCAAGGGGCCACTCGATCAGCTCGACCCAGATGAGGTAGCGGCGTTTGCCTTTCGGGTGTGGAGCTACAAGCAGGGTGAGATGGTCTCGCTGCTGGTTCATTTGGGCGACCGCCTCGGGCTTTACCGCGCGCTCGACGGCGCAGGATCGGTCACCGCCGATGAACTGGCAGATCGGACCGGACTGCATCCCCGATGGCTGCGTGAGTGGCTTCGGGGCAACGCGGCAGCTGACCTGCTGATGTCGGAAGAAGGCCAGCGCTTTGAGCTGACCCCCGTCGGCGCGGCGGTGCTGACCCGTGAGGAGGAAAGCCTCCAGTTCGCCGCCGGTGCCTTTGGGCCGCCGCCAGACCCGGCACTAGTCGATGACCTCGCCCAGGCCTTCCGAACGGGGATCGGACTGCCGTATGACCGGCAAGGCCCGGCCGGCGTGCATCAGACCGAGCGCATGCTCGGTCCCTGGGCTCGCCTGAGCCTCGTACCGACAATCATCCCGGCACTGGAAGAGGTTCACCACCGCCTCGAAGCCGGCGCACTTGTGGCCGACGTCGGCTGCGGCGCCGGGGTGGCGCTAACCACGCTCGCTCAGGCCTATCCGCGTTCGACCTTTCATGGATACGAGCTCTCACGCCTGGCCGTCGCGCGCGCTCGTGAGCGGATCGAGGAGTTGGGGCTGACGAATGTGGAGGTCAACGCTCGCCGGGCCGAGGAGCTTCCTAGTCGGGCTGACTACGCCCTGGTGCTCAGTTTCGATTGCCTGCACGACATGACGCATCCAGACCGGGCGGCGACGGCCGTCCGGCATGCCATCACTGACGACGGGACATGGCTTGTCAAAGAGATTCGGTGCGACGACACCTGGGTGGGCAATCGTCGCAACCCGATGCTCGCCATGTTCCTCGGTTTCTCGATCGCCTCATGCATGTCCTCGGCGCTGTCCGAGCCAGACGGTGCTGGCCTGGGGACGATCGGACTGCCGCCCCGAGCGCTACAGCGGCTGGCTGGCGACGCCGGGTTCACTCGGTTCCGGGTCCACGACTTCGAGGACCCGGCCAATCTTTATTACGAGATCCGGCCGTGACGGACGAGGAGTACCCCGCCGTCCCTGCGCCCTAAGGCCGACCCAAGAGGGCCGCCGCCTCCTCGAGGCGATCGTCGCCGAAGAACGGAGCCCCGTCGACGAAGACCGTTGGGGCCCCGCGTACTCCCGCTTCCCAGGCGGCGTCCGTCGCCTCTCGAAGCGCCGCCTTGACGGCCGGGTCGCTGATGCCGGATTCGAGTTCGCCTGGGTCGAGTCCGGCCTCGGTCGCGGCCCCCCAGCCGCGCCGAACAAAGATCGGGCCCAGCACGATCGGTCGCAGGCTCGGCGTCATTCCAAACACTCCGGTGGCACGTGCGTGAGCCAGCCACGAGTAGGGGGGAGCTTGACTGGACGAATGTTCGATTGATGCGATTGGTCACAAATGCGATGATGGATCGTTGCGAGCGCATGCGGTGAGGAGGCCGTCGCGCTCCGCCTAACTGAAAGGGACGACAGGGCGTGCGGGGATCTCGGAGTCGTTGGCATGGGACGGTGGGGGTGGCATCGGTCGTGGTCGGGTGCTTCGCTGCCGCGCCTGGTCAGGCGATCGGCGCTCGTGAGCTCAAGCAGGACGCGCGCAGGGACATGCTGAAACAGGAGCAGGCGCTCAAGCGGGGAAGCGCGCTGAAGCCGGTCACAGTCTGTACCTCTGGAACCGATGTCATCACCCACAACGAAACGTGGTCGGCACGGGAGGCGTCTGCTTATCTCATTGGCTGCCGCCTCGAGGTCGGCAAGGGTGCGACGCTCACAATCCTGAAGGAGACCGTCGTCAAGTTCGGTCTGGGCGGGCAACCGGGAGGCTTCTACGTCGCACCTGGCGGCAGGCTGTCCGCCGAAGGGTGTCCGCAGCCGCCGCGCATTCCCCACCATCCCTGGCACCGGGTCCCGTGCCCCAAGCAAAGGATCGTGTTCACGACGATCTACGACAACAGCGTCGGCGGCCACACCGCCCCGGCGGGTCAAGCGGGCTCCTCGTGGGGGTACAGCAACCTGATCGAGATGGACGGTCGATCATCGGTGTACGTCGATTACGCCGACGTCCGCCATGCCACCAACTCCGTCGTTGACGGCGACCCGCTGGTGATCTCTGGCTGCGCCGCCAGCGGTGACGAATCGCTCACGTTTACATCAACGATCACGAGCTCGCCCGTCTCGCTCGGGCAGTGTGACGGCACCACGGGCGCATCCCATTACGACGTCAGCGGGGACACGTTCGGTCTGGCCGCGGGGACGACTGGCCTGCATCTTTGGGGCAAACCGACCGACACCGCGGTCGTCTCAGGGGACCGCTTCGACTATCTCGGATCTACCCCGACCGACGCGATCATGACCGACAGTCTCCCCGTGCAGGGGTTCAGCCTGGCCGGTCGGACATCTTCGACGTTCGACAGCCAGGCGCCGGTGGCGGTCCAGTTGAACAACGGCTCTGTCCCCGCGGGCAAGTCGTGGGCCTTCGCCTCGCCTGACGGGGTTCCGCTCGAGGGCCAGATCGCGGTGGCCGGCAAAACGCTGATCTCTCCAAGCGCTCGGCTCAGCAATACGCGGCTGACTCTCGAGCCGACCGGTCACCTGGCAGTTTCAGGTAGCCCGTCCCACCCCGCGAGATTCGAGAACGGCTCCTGGATTGTGCTGACGGGGGCAGGGGCGCTAGCCATCACGCATGCGGTGTTCAGCGCAAACCCTGCCCCCGTCGTTTGGGAGCAAGATTGCCTAGCCAAGGGCGGAGAGTCGGTGCACATCACCGATTCGACCTTCGCTGCACCGGTGCAGATCGGGACCTGCGACAGCGCGGGAGGCGACAGCCTGACGGTCGAGCAGAACCATTTCGTTGCCCCAGACAGCCAGACGGGGCTCACTGTCAATGTGCCGGAGCTCAACTTCTCCCCGCCTGGCCATCCCGGCCAGCTGACACTCGCGGGCAATCGGTTCGCCCCGGCCCAAGCGAAGCTGACCCAGGACGGCCCGCCGGAGGTCTCGATCTACGGCTGGCCGGTCCAGGGCATCGCGCTCACGGGCACCTCGGCCAACCGGTTCCTCGGCACCGGAAATGGCCGTGTCCTCGCGCTGACGGCCGCCTCGCTCCCGCTTGGTCAGACCTGGACGGTAGATCCCGCGTCGGGTGCCGTTATCGATGCCCTGACGGAGTACGTCTTCGGCAACCCCGGCCTGGCCGTTCAAGGCAAGCTCGTCCTCGACCCTGGCACGATCGTCAAGGTCGGCCAGGGGGCCGGTCAGTCCGGCGGCTACGGCGTCGGCTACGGCGTCGGCCTGGGCAACATCGGGACGCTCGTGGCTCACGGCACGCCCGCCGATCCAATCATCTTCACGAGCATGAACGACGACTCGGTTGGCGGTGAATCCACCGGAGTGCCAACCACGCCCAGCCAGAAGGACTACACGTGGGCGGTGGCGGCCTCGGAGGGCTCGACGGTTGACGTGAGCAACGCCGTGTTCCGCAACGGCCTGTTCGCGTTCGAGATGGACTGCAGCCTCGCAGCCGAGCCGGGTGGCCGATTCGATCTGACCGACTCGGTGATCGATGATGAGATCGAGCTCGGTTACTGCAACCGGGCCACTCCGTCGTATAGGCCGGTGCTGGAACGAAACAGCTTTCCGTTTAACGGCTCCCCCAGCCCGTCGGGATTCCAGCCTGCCGTCGTTTTGTACAACTCTGATCCGTCGGGAATCGACCTGTCCGGGCCGAACGCGAACGACTTCGATCAAGCCACGAACGCCGGGCGAGTCGTGGCGCTGGCCGGGGGTGAGATCCCGAGCGGTGAGACCTGGAGCGTGTCCGGAACGAGTGGCGCGGTTCTGGCTGCCTGGCCTGATACCGACTACCTCGCCCCGCCGGGTCTCACCGTCGCTGGAGCCCTGTCGCTGAGCAATAACATGATTGTGAAATCTGGCATTAGCCAGCCCACCGTCGAGGTGACCAAGACGGGGAGCCTCGCCACCAGCGGGTCACCGGCGGCGGTGTTCACTTCCCTCACCGACGATTCGATCGGCGGGTACTCCAACGGCGGGACCAAGGCGACACATGGGACGACTGGCGCGTACGGCATCGCGATCCAGTTCGACCACCTGGAGAGCGCCACCTCGATCTCGGACCTCATCTTCAAATACGCCAGCGACGCGCTGAACTATGAATTCATGGGATCCGGAGGCAACGCCCTGCTGCCGATCGTCGCCCATGTCGTGCATTCGGACTTCGTCTTTAACCAGGCCGCGATGGTCGTGGAGGAGACGAGCGGTTCGGACTACGGAAGCATCGGGGAGGCCGCCTGCTTCCCGCCCTGGATTTCCGGCGTTGCCGCCAACAATGACTGGTTCGGCCCGGGAGGAGGGGCCGCCCCCGACATCGACCTGGCTAGCGTTTTCGGCGCCGTCCCGACCGGGATTCCATACGAGGGCTCGGCTTACAACTACAGCCAGGTTGGGACCATGATCGACGAGGAGCACCTGAACTTCGGCAAGCCCAATACCGTCCCCTGGGCGATCTACTCGTGCGCCAAGGTCCCGCTCCCCATCCCGCTCACCGGCGTGTCCGTCCTCGGCACGCCAAAGGCGCCGTACTACCCCACCGAGGAGAAGTAACACTGTGGCTCATGACGCCAGTCTCGAGACGATCGATGACTAAAGCATTCTCGAAGTCGTTAGCCTGGCGGCCGTGGCCCTGGTGAGCTTGACCCGCGGGGCGGCTGCGACGGCTACCGACGAGGCTGGCGCCAAGGGCTGCCCCAACGCCACCGGTTAGTCACTGAAACGGGGCGGCTACGCCGCGACCCGCCCGCGCCGAGCCTCGCCCAGGAGCGCAAGTTCGCGCTCCACGGCGCGATCGAGCGCGGCCTGAAGCTGGGCCTGGGCCGTACTCGGCTTGAAGATGTGGTTGCGAACGTGGATTTGCTCGAGCCTGATCGCCGGCGACCGGCCGAGCCGCTCGAGCCAGCGGGCGCGATTCAGCTCGCTAGCGAACGCCTCGCCTTCGGAGAACAGAATCATCGCCCGCTTGCCGCTCGCTTCAAACTGTTCGAGCAGGGAGTCCCGCTCGCCGGTCGTCTTCGGTACGCCGGAGCGCAGGCGAGCCGCGCGGCGCGCTGGCGCCTGCACAGCCCACCGGCCCAGGTTCCGGATCCGGCCATCGGTGTAGGCGCGTCGAACCTTTGACCACGACGGTCTTTGCGTCACGAGCCGCCGAAGGTCACGGGCCGTGGAGAGACCTGGATCCCACGAAGAAACGCGGGTTATGTTGACCAATAGCGCTGTGCTCACCCGCGGATCTCGGAGGGCGGCATGGAACGACCAATAGCTACCGGCGCACAACCCGCCCAGGGCAAATTGACTGGCCACCCCGCGCTGCTCGAGCATGTCCAGCGTCGCCAGCACCTGCGGAAGTCGGTCGGTCGTGTAAAAGCCGGAATCCTCACGGTAGGCATCCTCGGCGCCGTCCGAATCACCGATGCTCTCGATGTCCAGCCGGAACGAGGGAACCCCCGCGGCCGCCCAGCGCCGCGCTGCCTCAACCCAGATCCGGTTCGGCCCAATGCGCCTAATCGCCCCTGCGTTCAGGAGCACGAGGCACACGGGGAAAGCCGGTCCGGCGATCGGCTCGGCGAGGACGCCGGCGAGCTTTCCGAACGGCTGCTCGATCGAGAGCAACGTCTCCCGAACGTTCCGGCCGGGCAGCTCGACACTGGCCCGCGTGGTCAACGGCTCCGCGGCGGCCGTTCGCCGCGCCGACGTCTCCCCCAGCCAACCGATTAGACGGTCGATGACCTCGACAGGCGCAACGCTCTGCTGAGGATGGGCGACCATCTCTCCGTAGCCGGGTCCGTCCGAAACAGTAACCGCCGCGCCAGCCCGCTCAAGCGCGCTCACCACCCCATGATCGACAGGCGTCGAGTCGCAATGCAGGATCAGAGCTCTCTTGGGGCGACCCGGAGTCAGCGCAAGCGACGGCAAGTCCAGCGCTCCGAGCTCTGAAAGCGTCTGTCCGCTGAGCGCAAACCCGGCAGCCTCCAGCCCGCCGTCTGATCGGGGGGGCGGAGGTTCAAGGCCTTCGTAGAAGGCGGCCGACTCGATTTTCGAGAGCGCGCGCAGCCGCTTGACGAGCCTGCGGCCAGAGCGGGGAGTCCCCCACAGGATCAGCTCGTCGACGGAGGCCCCCCTTGACAACGCACGGTAAGCCACAAGGCCACCGAGCTCCAGCCCGACCGCGGCGACGCGGGAGGCGCCGGTGGCAGACAAGAGCCAGCTGGCCGCGGACTCGATGGCTGCCGTCCACGCGTCGAGCAGATCGGGGTCATGAGGAGAACCGCTGCTGTCGCCGGTTCCGGGCAGGTTCACCCGGAGCGTCGGGTAGCCCGCCGCAGCCAGGCGCTGGGCCCACTCGCGGCGCGGGCGGTAGGAGGCGACCTCGTCCCAGCCAAACGGCGGGCAGAGGATCACCGCGGTGTCAAGCTGCTCGCGGGAGCGAGGAAGATGAAGCACGGCGTAGACCTGGTGGCGGCCGGAAGCCACGTAAAGCGGCTGCGGCGAGGGAAGCCCGTTCATGGCCCCACCGCCTCGGCCGACACCCTCACCGGCAGCTCGGTTTCAGGTGCATCCACAACCCTTATTCTCGCCGACCCGAGCAGGTTGAGCGCCGTCAGGGCTCCACCCCGGAGCTCGGCTCGATCCTCGGTCTCATGCAGGCCTACTACCCGTTCGCGTCCAGGTTCGAGCGGAAAGGCGTCATCGTCAGCCTCGAATCCGGGGACTCGCAACCGGACGCAATAGAGCAGCTTTGAACTCCGCAGTCGGACCTCCGGACCGTCAGGCCCGAACGAGGCCACCGCGTCGACCTTGGGGTCCGCGATTCGGTCCACTCGTACCGGCCTGCCGCCCGGGAACCTGAATGCTTGCGAAAGCAGCTTGCCGTGATCCGTCAGCGATTCCAGACTGACCACGACGGCGTCGTGCTGGGGAACCCCGAACAGATACGACCAGGACACGTCGATGAAACGTCCGAGGACCTCTTCTACGCCGCGCCGCGCCGCGCCATGGCCCGGAAGCTCAAGGGTTTCCTCTCCCTCGAGGATGGGGACCTGAAGTTCCTGGTAGACGGCGACGCGCAGCCGCGCCCGGAGCGGGTTTGGACGATCGTTGGCCACGTGGATGTCGATTCCGGCCGTACTCTCGTCCGTCGTCCAAACCGCGACCGGCGCCAGAGCCCGCCGCAGGTAGTGGTAGGCGACCTTGGGCAGGCCGGCATGATCGAGCACACCGAATCCTGGACCCGGAACCATGTCCTTGAGCCAGAGCAACAACGCTCCGCGGCAGGGTGACTCCTGCCGCCGCCACTCTCCCATCACCTCGGCCATCAGCTCACCCGACACCGCCCGCGATAGCTCAATGTAGCGAGCGTGATCGCTGCGCCGAATGACCGCCGGATCAAGGCCGAAAGCCCACTGGAAGTAGAAGTCGCGGACGTCATCGAAGTCCCATCCGGTCAATGCCTGCCACGCGGTTCCAGCGTCGCGGAGCACCCCCGCCTTGGAGCGTGGATCGTGGATCGGGAACTCGGTTTCGTCGGGCACATTGGCGCAGGGCAGGCACTCGGCCGCGAATCGCACGCCCGTCCGCCGGACATCGTCGGGAGAGCGGAAGTAGCCACCGACCCCGTAGTAGTGGGCGATCCCCTGGCGAGGATCAAATGGGACCCACCCGCCGAGAGGCGTACTTGGCAAATACGCGCAGTCGGCTCCGGAGTCCTCCACGATCCGGCGCAATCCCTCATCCCAGAGGGCGTCCCGACCCAAATCACGGTCGAGTCCGAGCATTGCCGGCTGTTGCTCCACCTCGTGATTGCCGCACACGACCGCCAACGAAGCTCGCCCGGCCAGCCCGCTGATGATCTCTCTTGCCTCCTCCTCCACCGTGGCTCGAAAGTCAGGGTCACTCAGTGGATAGTCCAGGCTGGCAAACATCAGGTCCTGCCAGACGAGAAGCCCAAGCTCGTCGCACAGATCGTGGAAATCCGGTGATTCGTAGGTGCCCGTGCCGACGAGTCGGAGCATGTTCATCCCGGCGTCGCGGGCGCGTTCGAGCAGCCGGCGGAGCTCAGCGGGCGACGGGGCGAGCGAGACGAGGTCGGGCGGAGTCCAGACCGCCCCGCGGACGAACACCGGCACCCCGTTGACCCGAAGGTCGAGGCCGGCTTCTGCGATGTTGGCCGCGAAGCCCAGGTCTCGGAAGCCAATGCGGCGCGTGAGGATCGGCTCGTAGTCGTGCTCCAGAGCCAGCTCATGGAGTACCGGCTCCCCGTGGGTGTGGGGCCACCAGCGTTCGGGCTTCGGCAGGCGCAGCTCCCCCTCAAATGTGCCATCCGGGAGTGCCTGGAGCGCCACGCGCACGCCATCGATCGACGCCGTGAGCTCTCCCGGTTTCCCCTGCATCCCGGCGCGAACCAGGACGACGCCATCGCCGCCCTCGAGCCTCGGCGAAGCGGTGAGCGACTCGACCCAGACCGGGCCTCGGCGGCTCAGCCGCACGGGCCGCCATGGCCCGACGGGCGCGGGCTCCGGCGCGTACCCCGGAGAGCGCCCGAAGATCATCGTCCTAAACCAGCGCAGGCCGCTGTCCGCGACGAGCCGCGTCCGCCAGCGCTGTCTCGGACGGCGCTTGATTTCGAGCAGCGGCCGCAAAGCTCGGCAGACGATCGCCAGCTCGTTCTCCTCATCGACGAGGTCAGTGACATCGACCCGATGGGCCTTCCACATCGACGATGACTCGAGCAATCGCTGTCCGTTCAGGTACACCTCGCTGACGGTGGCGATGCCGTCGAGCTCGAGGTGCAATCGCTCCCCGTCATTCAGGCCGGGCGCGACGAACTGCGTCCGAAACCACCAGTCCTCCGCGTCGAAGTCCCGGTCTGGACCCACCGCCCCGGCGGCTGTTCCGGGGACCTGTGCCGGCTGCCAGAGAAGCTCGCCGGTCTCGCCCGGCTCCGAGCACCAGCCCGGAGGAGTGCTCGCCACCTCCCATCCGTCGAGGGGCGAATCGCTCACGTCTCGTCCTCGAGGGCGCGGCCGAGCGCGTCCATGCCCTCCTCCCAGCCCGCGGCCACCTGCTCGACCGCCGGAGCGGGATCGAACGGCCTGCGGCGGGCCAGCCGGAATGAAATCGTCTTTGAGCCCTCCACGATTCGACGGAATGCGTCCGCCGCCGGGCGTCCCCCGGCTCCCAGCGTCCACTCGACGTGGTCGGCCAGCAGCTCAAAGGCCGAGCCAACCATCCGTACCGTGACGAAGGCGTACGCGTGGTAATCCTCCGCGGCGCCCTCAAGCAGTCTTGGGAGGTCGGCCGCCAGCTGTTCGCCCCAGGCGGTGAAGGGGTTGCGGCCTGGACGCCGGGCATAGTGGCCGGCCAGCAAGTCACGCGCCGCCGCTCGAAGCTCCTCGCCCGTCAGACGAGGGCCGGCGTCGAAGCGCACCACCTCGATGAAGGGGTCCATCACATCCTCCCCGAAGTGCGGGAGCATCCGGAAAGCGCCCTGGTAGTCCTCGCCATCGAGCTCGAAGAACCCCGCGTTGTGGAAGTAGCGCATCCGCTGCGCGTCCCGGTCGATCGTCTCGGGGGCCACGGTCGTCTTCAGGTGTTCCCGACGGTAGCTCGTGGCCGCAGTGTCCGGCAGATACCAGGCATCGATCTCGACCAGGACCGTCCGTCCGAGACGGAGCTGCTGCTCGATGTGCTCCGGCACGGAGCGGTACGGCAGCATCTCGTGGATCTCGATCCCGAAGAGCCGCAAAAGGTCGCCCGGTGGCGGCTTGAAGTAACTGAACTGGTCGCCCTCCCAGTCCGTCTGGGCGATCACCCCCAACATCGCCAGGGGCTCATCCCCCCGGGCGTGCAGCAATTCGATCAGGACGTCGACGTAGCAGTTGGTCTCGAGGTAGGTGCGACCCACCTCGTGCAGCGCGTGCGGCTGGTAGTCCTCGGGATCGGTCCCCCATAGCGAGACAGCCGTGGAGGTTGACGGGCCGGCGCTCATAGCGAGAGCTCCAGCCGCTGGCGCACCTCCCCGGGCCACTCCCGTATATCGAGGCCGTGGGCGCTGAACAGCGCCAGCGTGACCCGCTCCTCGCCGAAGGCCATGCAGCCGGTATGGGCGAGCTCTCCCGTCGAGGTCTTGATGTCGTAGATGAGGCCGAAGTGGTCCTGGTGGTAGTTCGACGAGGCGATCGCCGTCGGCTTCTCCCCAGCCACCGGAGCAAGGAGTTCCCACTTGAGCTCCTGTTCGCGCTGCTGGGCAGCCAGGAGGCGGCCGGTCCGGCCGAAGAAAGGATCGTTGGCCACATCCTGCTCGAGCTCGAGTCCCAGGGAGCGTAATAGCTCCTCGGCCCGGGCCCGCCAGCCGGAGCGCCACTCGATCACGGTCTCCCGATCGGCCACGCGCACGATCTCGCGCATGTGGAAGATCTGCATCCGCGAGGGGTCGGTGGAGGGCTCACGCCGGAAAACGTAGGAATCTCCCGTATCGAGCGTGAGTCCGTCCTCGGGCAGGGGACCCCGGGCAGCAACCGCGGGGTACAGGGGGTAGCAGGCGGCCGGTGCCAGCACCATGTCGCTCATCTGCTGGTGGACGCTCCAATCCTCATGCTTGGAGGCAAGCTCGTACTGCTCGGCGGCTGCCTCCTCATCGCCCTCGAAAGCGAACACCGTTCCGGCCAAGTGCGGGAACGAGCTGAGATAGCCGTTCGTCTCAAGCTGCTCTCGGGGGAGTAGCGGGGGAAAAAACAGCGGCTCGGGCGACTGATGCTCGGCCGTCCGGGTGACGAGCCGATCGAACGCCAGACGCACTTCCTCGAACGGGCGTCCGCGCGCATAGAGCCCCGGCACGCCTGTATACGTCAGAAGCCCGGCGTCGACGAGCTCCTCCAGAAAGGAGAGCTGCGCGGGCGAGCCAGCGCGAAACTCGGGCATCAGACCTCCTTCGCGATCAGCAGCAGGCCAGCGTTGGTCTGATGGATGCGCTCGTTGGCGACCATCAGGCTCGCCGACAGCGTGTCACGAAGGTGGCGACCCACTGAAAACGGCGTGTCGTTCTTAAATCCCTGAATCCCGCAGATGTCAAGCGCGGTGCGGCAGATGTCGGCGGACCGCTCAGAGGCCGCGATCTTAAGACTGTTAAACCGAAGCGCGGCGGCCATCGTGGAGAGCCGCTCCCGACCCGGATCCTCCGAGGCCTCGACGAACTCGCGGCCAGCTGACTCAACCTCGGCGCGCAGCATGGATAGCTCACTCAGCAGGCGTGAGAGCCGGGCCGCGGTCGCAGGCGGCTCGCCCGGGCTGCGGCGGGCCTGAGCGCGGACGAGAGCTCGCGTTCGATCGAAGGCGTCCTGGGCGATCCCCAGCCAGGCATGCGACCAGAGGATGTGCGACACAGGGACCATCGACTCGGCCGCCACCTGGGCAAACGGCGTGGACAGAACTTGCTCCGGCGAGAACTCGCCCCGGACGACAAAGCCGGGAGAGCACGTTCCACGCATACCCAGGACATCCCAGCTTCCCGTGGGCTCGAGCTTGGTCTGGGACTGATGGGTGAGGACGATGACCTGGTCGCCAGCTTCGGCGTCGGGCGCGCGGCGGAGCGTCGTCAGGAGGTCGTCCGCGTAGGCGCCATAGCTGACCGTCGGAGCCTGCTTCTCGAATGACAGCAGCCCTCCCTCGGCGGGAGTGACGGCCGCCACAGACCTGCCCAAATCTCCGCCAGTGCCGATCTCGGATGTGACTGATGCGATCAGCCGCTGGTTGGCCGCCAACTCGCCGAGATAGGACTCAAACCAAGAATCAGGCTCCAGGTGGCGGACGATCGAGGCGATCTGCACCTGGTGCATGGCAAACACGAGCGCGCTGGCTCCGCAATGCCGGCCGAGTTCAAAGCAGCACTGGGCAAGTGCTTCAAAGGAAACACCGCCGCCGCCCAGCGTCGCCGGCACAAAGGCCGAAAGGGCTCGCTGCTCGCGCAGCGCGTCGATCGTCTCGACCGGGAACCTGGCGTTGCGGTCAACATCGTCCGCGTTGGCTGATGCCACATCACGGGCGATTGTGGTGACCGCCTCGACCAGCTCCTGGTCACGGCCGACCGAAACCGTCATGACGCCACCCCCACGAGCAGTTCGGACAGCGCCTCCTCGATCGAGGCGATGCTCTCGAACACCTCGCGCCTGAGCATCCGGTCCGGAAATTCAACGTCGAAAGCGTCCTCGAGCGCGAGCATCACGTTGACGCTGGCGTGCGAAGTCATCCCGGCCTGGTAGAGATCTGCCCCGTCGGCCAGGCCACCGACGTCCACGCTGAGCCGAGCATGCTCGGTCAGCACTTGGCGTACTGTCTCATTCATGCGTCATCTATCGGCATCTACTTAGATTTCCCCAACCACAACCGCAACAGCGCGTCCATTGTCGTGTGTGACGCTCACCGCTAGGTCCGTAATACCCGCCTCGCGGGCCAGTGCCGCGGCGTCCGGACCGAGCGCAAGCTCGATCTCACCGTCCACTCCCCTGACCAGCTCAGCCTCCCGCCACGACATCGCTCGATTACCCACCCGGAGGGCCTTGAACGTGGCCTCCTTGGCGGCGAACCGAGCCGCCAGACGCTCTGGATCCGGGTGCCCGGGCGGACCGCAGTCCGCGACCTCGCGCTCGGTGTAAATCCGTTCCAGGTACCGCTCGCCGTGGGCGTCGAGCGACGCTCGAACGTCCTCCACTGCCACGAGATCAATGCCTACTCTGAGCGCCATCCCTCGCCGAGGTTAGAAGCATAATCGGCGGTGGATCAACCGTGTCGATTCCGGGGGGTCCCGTGGGCCGGTCCGGTAGAGCGGCCTAGGGCAGGCGCCTCGTTGACGGCAAAAGCGCCGCCGTGGTGGACGGGGTGGCCGGCGTCCGGAGGTAGACGGCGAAGAAGTCGCGATCGTCTGGCGTCAGGTAGCGGTACGGGGAGCGGTCCATCGTGGGCAGCAGGTTGGCTGGGTCCTTGGCCCCGGGAAAGCGGTATGTAATGAAGCTCGGCCAGTAGGTGTTGATGTCCATCTCCATCGCGCGTACCGCGCCGGCGTGGATCATGATCTGGGCCAGCGAACCCACCGTCTGATAGTCGGCCGCGGCGTACAGGAGGTTGCCGTGCCGGTCCACCCCGACGGCCGACCGCCATACCTGGACGGCATTTCCGAGGGTCGCGCCCCACTGGGGCCCGTCGGACAGGTTCGGGTTGGCCCGGCCATGATTGACGATCAGCGGCAGGTTCTGCCGCGCGTAGAGAACGTCTGGACCGACGGTGGGACCGCCGTTCCACTGAACCACATTCACCCGCCCGCTGCGATAGCGCACGATCGTGGCCAGCCCGTTATGCATGGTCGCGTACGTGTGGCCGCCGAGAGCAACCCCGCCGCCAGAATCGCTCAGCTTGAAGGCGCTGTTGAAGGTGGCCACCAGCTTTGAGCGCATGCTGGTCGGGACCTCTTCCGGCCCTCGATTGGGCAGCGAGACAGCCGGCTCTTGGATGCCGGGGTAAAGCATGGTGCTAGTGCGCGTGTGGTCGATCCAGGCCACCCCGGCCACGATCCGGGGATAGCTGGGATCGGGTCGGAAGCTCGTGATGAGCACGGGCGGGTGGGCGGGCCGGTGGGCCCCCCCTCCCTTGAAGGTGGAGTGCCACACGCCCTCGCCGGGCAGAGCGGGATGGATCACCGGCGCGATCCTCGGGGGCTCGTAGTGAGGGGTGACGTGGGCGCGGACGGGTGGGGTGTACACCGCCAGACCGGTCTGCTTGGGCAGGCGGTGCAGCGCCGGACCGCCGGGGGCGGGGGCGGTCCATGTGTAGTAGAGGTTCTCGACCGAGGTCACGATGGCCCGAGCTCCGTTGTTGCTTAGCCACTCCACCGTTCTGATGAACAGGCTCGAATCGGAGCGCTGAGTCATGGCTACACCCCAGGAGATGAACGCCGGAACCAGGCAGATCACGGCGACCATCAAGGCGATCCTCCTGATCCGGGGACCGCGCCGGGAGCGCACTGGTTGCTCCGGCCGGTCGATCGACCGGGGGGGCGGCACTCGGACAGGGGCTCGGGAGGGGGCCAGCACAGCAGTTAGCTTGGAGCGATCAGTGCAGCGAGGAGTAAAAGAGCGCTGAGAGCATCCTCATCGTACCCCCAGCGGTACCCAAAAACAGCGCAGTTCCAGGTCTTACATGCTGAGAACATCCTCATCGTTCACCGCAGACGGGCTTGAGCTAGCGGGGTACGGTCACGAAGGTGCGAGGAGTGCAGCTAGCGGTCGGTCCTGCGTCGACGGCGAAAGGAATCGAGGAGACTCCATCCGCCGCGCTGCAGATCACGTCCCCGGCCGGCGATCCAGGACGAGGTGCGCGGGGACGGCTTTGGGCTGCTGGGGCCACGCTCCGCCCCAAGCAGTGGCTGAAGAACGTGCTGGTGATCGGCGCAGCGGGCGCCGCGGGTGCCCTGGGGAGGGACGATGTCCCGGTGCGTGTAACGCTGGCGTTCGTCGCCTTCTGCCTGCTGGCCTCCGGGCTGTACGCCCTCAACGATGTGCGCGACGCCCCCGAGGATCGGCTCCATCCGCGCAAGCGCCACCGACCAGTGGCTGCCGGCGAGCTGTCCCCGCTGGCCGCGACGATGATCGGACTCTTCTGCATCGGAGCAGGGATCGGAATGTGCGCCGCGATTCGCCCGCTGCTCGTGGTAGTCGGCGGCGGATACGTATTGCTCACCCTGAGCTACACGCTGATCTGGCGGCACCTGCTGCTGTTTGACATCACGGCCATCGCGGGGGGCTTCGTGCTTCGGGCAGTGGCCGGAGGCGTAGCTGCCCCGGTCGTCCTATCACGCTGGTTCCTGTTGGTGGTTAGCTTTGCTGCCGTGTTTGTGGCCGGTGGCAAACGGTGGGCCGAGGTCAAGCGGACCGAAGCGGGCGCCGCCGGTCGGCGCCGGGTGCTGGCCCTCTACACCGAACAGCGGCTGCGCGTGATCCTGGCCGTGAGCGGACTGGGCGCCCTGATCGCCTACACCGTGTGGGCGTTCAAGCTGCCGGTTGTCCACGGGATCCCATGGAGACCGCTAAGCATCGCCCCTGTCGCCTTGGCCCTGGGCCGATACGGAATCCTCATACGCGCGGGCGGCGGTGAGACTCCGGAGGATCTGGTGCTACGTGACCGCGTGCTGCTGGCGGCGGGAGTCGCCTGGCTGGTCGTGTTCGCCCTCGGGGTTCATGCTGTCGGCTGACGCTCCGGCAAGTACCGCCTCCGTCCCGCCAACGCTGCCGTCGCCCACGCGCGTGCACGGCTGGGGCGGATGCCAGCCGGTCTCGGTTGAGCTGGTCGAGCCCGAGGACGTCCAATCGATCACGTCCGCCGTGGCTGAGTGGCGGTCCCGCGGCGGGTCGGCCATCGCGCGAGGGATGGGACGCAGCTATGGCGACGCCGCTCAGCTGGATGGCGGCCTCGTCGTGGCGCTGACCAAGCTGAAGGGCTACCGGCTCGACCCCCAGAAAGGCAGGGTGGTCGCGCAGGCTGGCATGACCGTCGGCGAGTTGCTGGCCGGATTGGTGCCAGCGGGGTGGATGGTCCCGGTCGTGCCGGGGACGCAGCACGTCACGGTCGGGGGCGCGATCGCCAGCGACATCCACGGCAAGAATCACGGCGTTGTCGGGTCGTTCGGGCAGCACGTCGAGCGCCTCGGATTGCTGACCGCGACCGGAGAGATACTCGAGCTCGAACCACGACAGCCCGATGGGCTATTCGAGGCCACGGTCGGCGGGATGGGTCTGACCGGGATCATCGTGTGGGCCCAGATCAGGCTGCACGCGGTGACCAGCGCCCACATGAGCGTCGATAGCGATCGGGTATCCGACCTTGACGAGGCATTTGCCGCCCTCGGCACGCCTGGTGGCTCCTACCGGGTGGCCTGGCTGGACCTGCTGGGCTCCCCTGCGGGCCGCGGCGTGGTCACAAGAGCAGAGCATTTGCCGGCGACCGGGGTGCCGCTGGAGCGACAGGATGGAGCGACCGTGAGCGCCCGGGCCAGGATCCCTGCCATCTGGCCGGGATGGCCGCTCCGGCCGGCCACGGTTCGTGCCTTCAACGAACTTCGCTTTCGCCACTCCCCCCGTCGAGCGCGCGGCGATGTCGAGAGCATTGGTGCGCACCTGTTTCCACTCGACGTGCTCGACTCCTGGCCGCGGCTCTACGGCCGCGGGGGCTTTCTCCAGTACCAGCTGGTCGTCCCATACGGAGCCGAAGACGTTCTCGGGCGGATGATCGACGAGCTCCGGAGCGCCCGCCTGCCCTGCTACCTGGCCATCCTGAAGGACTTCGGGCCCGCCTCGGGGGCGCCCCTCTCGTTCCCGATAACCGGCTGGACGCTCACGCTCGATATCCCGCGGCTTGCACCGGGTCTCGACGGATTGCTGGATCGCTTCGATCAGTTGGTCGCGGAGGCCGGCGGTCGCGTTTATCTGACGAAGGATGTCCGGATGCGCGCCTCGGCGCTCGAAGCGATGTACCCGAGGCTCGAGGAGTGGCGAGAAGTGCGTGAGCGGATCGATCCCGATCACGTTTGGCGCTCCGACCTGGCCGTGCGGACCGGGCTCGTCCCGGCACGCGAATGACTGGCGCCCAAAAGGTCCTGCTCCTCGGGGGCACCTCGGAGATCGGGCAGGCGATCCTGGAGCGCATGGCGACCGACCGGCCGGTCTGGCCCTTTCTGCTTGGACGGGATCGCGGACGAACTGACGCCGCACTCGACCTGCTGACCCAGAGGGGCTGCGAGCGCGGCGAATCCGCGGTGATGGAGGCCCGGGACGTGAGCAGCCATGAGCGCGTCATCGCTGACGCATTTGAACGCGCCGGCGGATTCGACGTGGTCGTGCTGGCGGTCGGAGTTCTGGGTGCCCAGAGCGGGCTCGATGCCGACCGCGATGAGGCACTCGAGGTGATGGACGTGGACTTTCTGGGCTCAGGCTCGCTGCTGCTGGATTGCCTGCGGCGGTTGAAGGACCAACGCCACGGTCAGCTGGTCGTGCTCTCAACCGTGGCGGCCGAACGGCCTCGCGCAAGCAACGCGATCTACGGCGCCGCCAAGGCGGGGCTCGATGCTCTGGCCCAGGGCCTGGCGGATGCCACCAGCAGCAGCGGAGTGGGCGTGCTGGTGGTCCGTCCGGGATTCGTGACCACCCGCATGACCGAGGGGCTGGCGCGCGCTCCGATGTCGACCTCCCCCCAGGCAGTCGCCGAGGCCACCGTCCGTGGGCTGGCCAGAGGGGCCCACACGGTCTGGGTTCCGGCCAGGCTTCGGCTCGTCTTCTTCGTGCTGCGCCACATTCCCCGCTCGGTGTTCCGGAGGCTGCCGCTATGAGACAGCGGGTCGTGCTGGTCGACGTCGCAGTGGCCGCGGTGCTGGGGCTGCTCCTCCTGGTGCTGACTCCCGGTCTGGCCATCCCGGGGCTCGTGGGTCTTGTCGTACTGGTGGTCTGCGTAGTGACTTTCGGCGTCGGAGCCCTGACGCGGGCTCTCAGGCGGCGTGGTTCCCGCGGCGCTCGCGGCCGGCTGGGCCTAGGCGACTCCCCGCCCCGCCTCGGGCCTCGGGGATCTCGGCCACGAGCACGGTCAAATGGCGCGGGATCTGCCTTGAGGGGGCGCGGATCCAGGCCTCGCCTGGGCCCGCCGGTCCGCTGGGGCGCCCGGCGCCGGTGGCGGCTCTGGCGCGCTCGCCTCGCCGGCCGCAGCCCGTCGGCGCCTCCCCCTCGCCCCCAGCGGCTCGCCCCGCCTCCCCCCCGTCGGACAACTTCCCGCCCGGGCAGGCGCAGGCCTCGGTAGTAAGCGGCGCCGTTCTGCGGCAGACTCTTCGGTCCGAGGAGCTGATCAGGTGCCGCTAGGAAAGCCAGACGACAAACCCAGGCAGATCGCTCCGCGAGCCGGTCAGGTGGTGATGCCCGCGCCTGCCGCGGAGCTCGCGCCCACGGACCAGGTCCGAATTCTCTACCGCTTAAGCGATCCGGCGCTATCCGAGCTGGGCTTGGAGGAGTTCCTGGACGAGCTCCTGGTCAGGGTCCGTGAGGCCCTGGCGGTGGACACCGTGGCAATCCTCCTCTACGACGAGGAGAACCAGCAGCTCGCGGCGCGCGCGGCGAAGGGGATCGAGGAGGAGGTCGAACAGGGGGTCCGGATCCCAATCGGGCGGGGCTTCGCGGGTCGCATCGCGGCTGACCGCGTGGCCGTCTTCATCGCGGACGTCGACCACGCCGACATCATGAACCCGATCCTCCGTGAGAAGGGGATCCGCTCGCTGCTCGGGACGCCGCTGATTGTGGAGGGAGATCTGATCGGCGTGCTGCACGTGGGCTCGCTCAGGCCCCGGATGTTCGGCCCGCGAGACCTGGCCGTCCTCCAGGTCGCCGCGGCGCGGGCCGCGCCTGGGATCGAGCGCGCCCGCCTGTACTCGGCACTCGAGCACGAGCACCGAGTGGCGATGGTCCTGCAGAGGAGCCTCCTTCCCCAGCAGCTCGTCGACGTGGCCGGTGTCTCGGCGGCCGCGCGCTACATGCCGGCCAGCTACGAAGTGGGAGGCGACTGGTACGACGTCTTCAACCTCTCTGGTGGCCAATTCGGGATCGCGATCGGCGACGTCGTGGGGCATGGGCTGCGGGCAGCTGCGTTGATGGGCCAGCTCCGGACGGCGCTCCACGGCTACGCCGTCGAAGGTCATTCCCCGTCCCGGACTCTCCAGCTCGTCGATCGGTTCATGCGCACGCTTCCTGAGCCCGCGATGGCCACCGCGGCCTATGGGGTTTTGGACGCGGACACGGGCGCGCTTCGTGTCTCGAGCGCCGGGCACCTTCCACCGCTCATCATTGGCGGCGAGAACCCGAGGATCCTGGAAACGATCGCCGCGCCTCCGCTCGGCGCTTTCCCGTACGCCAGCTGGCCAGAGCAGGAAAGCGCGTTGCAAGGGGGCGAAACACTCCTCTTCTACACCGATGGCCTGGTCGAGCGGCCGGGCACTCCCATCAATGAGAGCATCGCCGGGCTGCTCGCGCTCACGGCAGCTGCAGCCTCCCCAGAGGAGGCCTGCCAGCTCGCGGTCGAGCAGCTGATCCCGTTTGGGCGACTCCGAGATGACGTGGCCATGGTCGCCCTGCACTTCGGGCCGATTCCCGAAGAGCTTTCGCTCCGGCTCCCGGCCGAGCCGCCCGTGCTGGCCGAGATGCGGCGGACGCTGCGGCGCTGGCTGAACAGCCACGGCGTCCTTGAGCGGGACAGCCGGGAGATCGTGCTGGCGGTAAACGAAGTGTGCGCAAACGCGATCGAGCACGCCTACTCGCCCAAAGCCGCCGAGTTCGAGCTCCGAGCCATGCGCGATGACGGCGAGCTCGCGTTCGTCGTCACGGATACCGGGCACTGGCGGGCTCCGCGAGGGGAGCATCGGGGGCGGGGCCTGCTACTCGTAAAGGCGACGATGGACGAAGTCACGATCGACTCTTCGGATGCTGGGACCCAAGTCTCGATGCGCAGGCGCGTGCCGCGGTGAGCCTCGGCGATGTTGAGCTAAGCCTCCAGGAAAACGTCGTAATCGCGCGGCTTACCGGCGAGATCGACCTTTCAAACGCCCGCGGCATCGAGCAGGCGATAGTCGTGGCTACGCCCAACCAGGCCGAGCTGATCCTGCTCGACCTGAGCGATGTCGATTACATGGACAGCGCGGGGATCCACCTCATTTACCGTCTGCGGCAGAGCCTCCAGAGCCGCGGGCAGACGCTCACGCTGATCCTGACCGCCGAATCCCCGGCGGGTGACGCGCTCCGGCTGGCCGGCGTGATGGATCATCTCGACATCCGGGACTCGCTCGACGCCGCGCTCGAGTAACGACCATCGCGGTCAGGTGGGTCTGCACGAATTCCGGGTAGAGCAGAGAGGAGAACGTCGATCCAATACGCTGGAGACACATGACTTCGGTTCGCAAGAACATCGGAAGGAAAGCGGTGAGGGCAACCGTTCGCCATTCCTGGCGCGGCTTGACCTCAAAGGCGCAGCGTCAGCCGCTGCGAAGCGCCAGCCTGCTCAGCGCCGGCGGCGTGGTGGGCGGCATCCTGGGCTGGCTCGCCGGACGGAAGACCGGCCGCCCGGCCTGACCCTCTAGCCCGATCCTCGCCGCCCGCCAGGGCGAGCAGCACGAACCAGCGCCCGCTTGGCGGCCACCACTGGTCCGGGCCATAGGTAATAGAAGCGCAGCAACCTGGCCCGCCATTCCGGCGTGGCCAGCACGGGCGAAGGATTGTCGAGCGCCTGGGCTAGCAGCGTGGCCAGAACTGGCGCCTGCCCGGGCGTCGATGGCGCAGCCCCGGATCCATCGGAGGGGCAGAGGCAGGAGACGTTGACCCCGGACGGTCCCGCGCCGCGGAGATCCGCCCCGGTCCCCACGCTGAACGCGATCGCCGCCTGGCGAGAGGCCGAGAACACCGCCTGTCCCGGGACGGCCAGCCGCTTCGGGAGGGGCACCACGTTGACGACGTGACCCGACCGGGCGGCCCGCATCAGCTCAAGCGCAGCCAGGGTCCCATTGATCGTGCCCATCAGATTGACCTCGAGCAGGCGCTGCCGGGTGCGCTCATCGAGCTCCCAGGCCAGTCCGGGGCTGGCGGCAGCGGCGTTGTTGATCCATATGTCAAGCGAACCGGTCCGCCGGCGCGTCCGGGACGCCACCGCTCGGCAGGCGGCGGGACTGCGAACGTCCAGCGCCGAACCGAACGCGGGCGACCCCAGCTGCTCCGCCGCCCGGGTCGCCGCCGCTCCGTCGAGATCAGTGACATGGACGGTGAATCCCCGGCCAGCGAGCGTTTGCGCCAGCTCGAAACCGGCCCCCCAGCCGACGCCGGTTACCACCGCCCCGCCGTGGCCGACGGGCTCGTCGAGGTGCTCGGTCTCTACGGTCATGGGGGGTACGCTAACCGCCTTGAGCGGCCAGGATCTGCATGCGAGCGGCCTTGAGACCCTCGTCGGGCCTCCCGACGGCGCGCGAATCTTCCGGGAAACGGCCCGGACGGGGTTTGCCGACTGCGCCCCCTCCGGCCGGGTCCGCCTGGATGCGATCGCCCGCTGGCTCCAGGACATCGCCTACGCCGACGTAGCCGACGCCGGCTTGGCCTCGATGGCCGTCTGGGTCGTCCGCAAGACGAGGATCCGGGTGCAGCGCTTCCCGCAGTTCGGGGAGACGCTCGAGATGGCCACCTTCTGCAGTGGATTGGGCCGCATGTGGGGCGAGCGGCGGACAACCATCGCTCGAGCCGGGGACCCTGGGAGTGACGTGGAGGCGGTGGCGATCTGGGTGCACCTCGATCCAACCAGCTGGCGCCCGATCCCGTTCAACGATCAGGAGGCAGAGCTGTACGGATCGGCCGCCGCCGGAAGGCGCGTGAGCGCGCGCCTGCACCATCCCGGCCCCGATTTCGATGGTCACAGGAGCGGTTGGAGCTTTCGGGCGGTTGACGTTGACATCGCTGGCCACGTCAACAACGCGGCGTACTGGCAGCCGCTCGAGGAGGAGCTTCTCAGCGAGGCAGACCCGGAGAGGATTGATGCCGAGATCGAATTCCGCACTCCAGCCCAGCCCGGCGACAAGCTGCTGATCCGGCAGGGCCCCAGGCGCTGGCTCCTTACCGAAGGCGAAGCGAATGCCTCGATATTCCTTCTTGCGGAGAGCCGCGAGCGTGTTGTCCTCGGGTGAAAGGGTTCGGACCTGATGAAGGAGCTCCGAGGTAGCGCGGGCGCCACGGTCGCGGCTTCGGTCCACGACTGCCGGGCGCTGCTGCTCGACATCGAGGGTTACCCCCGCTGGTATCCCGACGTCGTCCGCCGGGTGTCGATCGTGCGACCGGCGGCCGACGGAGCGCCCGTGCTGGCCCGGACAACGGTTCATCTAGGGGTCGGCCCGATCCGCCGGGATTTCGATCTGATGATGGCGATCACGTCCGAGAGCCTCAACGTCGTCCGTCTGAGCAGGGCGGCGCACGACGCCGATGATCCCGAGGAGCTGTCGGTTACCTGGCGCATCCGTGAAGCGCCGCCCAGCGAAACCGAGCTCGCGGTCGAGGTCAGAGCGCGGCTGGAGGTGTCGCGGTTCCTCCCCCTCCAGGGCATTGGAGATCTGGTGGCCCAGGGCTTCGCGTCGGCCGCACGGAGAGCCTTGGGGTAGCGGCTGGGAGCCGGCTAGCGGGAGCGGTTGGCCACGCTCTTGCCCGGCAATCTCAGCGCAGCCACACCGGCCCCAGCGCGAATACCGCCGCCACGGCCAATCCAGCGACCAACAGCGCGCCGGCCCGCCGCGTGTGGGTGAAGCAGAAGGCGGCAAACCACAGCGGCCAGATTGGAAAGCCCCGCGGCGGCTGGTTCGGGCGGGGCCTTCGGAGCGCCTTGAAGGCACGGTGCAGTAGCGGGAGCGCGCCCAGCGAAGCCAGGGCCGGCCAGGGAAGCGCCCCGGCCGCCACCCCTGCCCCGACCGCGACGTAGAAAGCGACCATCAGCGCGACCGTGAACAGCCGCGCCCGCGGCTCTCCGAGAATCACCGGCAGCGTTCGCACACCGGCCGTCTCATCCCAGGGGAGCTTGTCGATGTGCTTGCCCATCAGCACCGCGGTGCACAGCAGGCCGTAGGGAATCGAAGCCGGCCAAACCTGCCACGGGATCCTGCCCACCGCGGCGTAATAGGTGCCGGCGATCATCAGTGGGCCCCACACGAGCATCACATCGACCTCGCCCAGCCCCCGCTTCTTGAGACGCAGCGGTGGAGCGGTGTAGGCCACGTTGAGGACGACGCCGGCCAGGCCGAGCGCCAGCACGACCCATCCGCGGACGGCCACCAGCACCACCAAGACCGCCACATCGGCCAGGTTCACGGCCACCGCGGCCCGGATCAGGCCCCGCCGGCTGATCATCCCGGACAGGATCGGGTGCGGGGCGTAGAGCGCCCGCGGATACTGGTCGGTGTCAAGCCCGGTTTGGGTATCCAGCAGATCGTTGAGCAGGTTGTTGGATACGTGAGCCAGGACGATCCCGACGAACGCCAGGGCATACCAGCCGGCGGCAAATCCGGGGCGGCGGACAGCCAGAAGGCCGGCAATTGCCCCCGCGGTGAGCGTCATGGGGAGGACGCCCGCCCTCGTGATGACAAGCCAGCGTGAAACCGCATCGAGCTCTCCTGACGGTGGGTTCACCGTCGCCAGGGCATGGCGCCAACGAGCTAACCGCCCGGGCACTGGAAGCGGCGGGCCGGTCGGTGCGGTGCTCTGCGAGGTCGTCTGGGGGGCGGTCTGAGCCACTACGGGCCAGACGGTATACGGTTGCGCTGTGGATTACCGATCCCTCGGCAGCACCGGAGTCAAGGTCAGTCCCCTGTGTTTGGGGGCGATGATGTTCGGAGCCTGGGGCAACGCGGATCAGCAGGACTCGATCCGGATCATCCATCACGCGCTCGACGCCGGAATCAACTTCATCGACACGGCGGACGTGTACTCGAGCGGCGAGTCGGAGGAGATCGTCGGGCGGGCCCTGGCCGGCGGGCGGCGCGACAACGTCGTCCTGGCCACGAAGGTCCACGGCACGATGGGAGAAGATCCAAATCAGTTCGGCAATTCGCGCCGCTGGATCATCACCGAGGTCGAGAACAGCTTGCGGCGCCTGGGCACCGACTGGATCGACCTCTACCAAATCCATCGTCCCGAAGCCGACACGAACATCGACGAGACACTGGGCGCGTTGAGCGACCTGGTGCACGCGGGGAAGGTGCGTTACATCGGCTCCTCGACGTTCCCGGCGAGCCAGATCGTGGAGGCTCAATGGACGTCTGAACGGCGGGGCCGAGAGAGGTTTGTGTGCGAGCAGCCTCCGTATTCGATCCTGGTCCGGGCCATCGAAAACGACGTCCTGCCGACCTGCCACCGGTATGGCATGGGTGTGATTCCGTGGAGCCCACTCGCCGGCGGATGGCTGACCGGTCGCTACCGCAAGGATGCGGAGGTGCCCCGGTCACGCCGGGCGGAGCGAATCCCATCGCGATACGACATGTCATTGCCCGGCAACCAGCGCAAGCTCGACGCCGCCGACGCTCTGGCGAAGCTGGCCGAGGAAGCCGGGATGACGCTGATCGAGATGGCGCTGGCGTTCGTGATCCGGCATCCGGCCGTGACGGCGGCCATCATCGGGCCGCGCACGATGGAACATCTGCAGTCCCAGCTGCCGGCTGCCGATGTCGAGCTGAGCGACCAGATGCTTGACCGGATCGACGAGATCGTGCCGCCCGGCGTCAACGTGAATCCCGCCGACGGCGGCTGGCCGAACCCCGCGCTCCAACCCGCCGCTCGCAGACGCTGAGGCGCTTGGCACCGGCCGGGGGCCCTTAACCGCGGCCGCCTTTCCGTCCGCGCCCCGGTTCATTGTTCGGTGCCTCGTTGAGCCTCAGAGGATTGGCGAGGATGGCAAGGTGATCGAGGCAAATATGAGCGACACGGCCGCCCTGGAGTTCATGAGCGGCTTGATCTACGAGCTGCTCGACGCTCATCAGGACACGGCGAACCTGGCCCGGTGCATGGAGGCAGAACCGGACTGGGCGGCGCACCTGGACTATCTTCGGGACCTGCAGCGAGTCGCGCGCGAGGGGCTAGCGCGCGTCCCGGCACCCGTCCCCTGATCCGCAGCGCCCTTACGCCGGAGGCCGCGGCCCGTTAGGCTGGCCGCGCCTTCCCATCTCCAGAAAGGACCGCATGGCAGATCGCGCCGCACTAGTCACCGGGGCCTCGCGTGGCATTGGGCTAGCTCTCGCCGAGGCGCTCGGCGAGGCCGGTTACGGCCTCACGCTCGCCGCCCGTAAGCCTGAGACGCTGGAGCAGGCTGCGCAGGAGCTGCGCGAGAAGGGCCACGAGGTCGAGTTTCTGGCCGGGAGCATGGCCGAGGAGGACGCGATTGCCCAGGTCGTCGCGCTGCACCGGGAGCGTTATGGACGTCTCGACGTGTTGGTCAACAACGCCGGAGTCGGCATCGGCGCCCAGGCGGGAGAGCACCAGACGAAGTACGTCGACCTTCAGCTCGACGTCAACCTGCGGGCGATCGTCCTCTTCTACCGGGAATGCCTCGAGATGCTCCGTCAGGCCGGCGCAGAGCACCGCCACGCGCTCGTGGTCAACCTGGCTTCGATCGCGGGCAAGTCGCCACAGCCGTGGCTATCTGTGTACTCCGCCACCAAGGCGGCGGTGGTGGCCTACACGCAGGCCATGAACAAGGAACTCAACGCCGATGGGATCAAGTCGGTCGCCTTCTGTCCCGGCTTCGTCGACACCGACATGACCGAGTTCGTACGCGGGACGGTGTCCCAGGACGAGATGCTCAAGACCAGCGACATCGCCGAGGCGCTCCGTTTCCTGCTTCGGGTCTCCCCTGCCTGCGTGGTGCCTGAGATCATTTTCCAGAGGCCGGGCGAGACGGTCTAGGGAGCGCAGGGACGAGCGCCAGCCGCATCCGCACGATTTACACGATCGGGCACTCGACCCGGCCGATCGAAGAATTCACCTCGCTGCTCGCGGCGATGGATGTGAAGCTGCTGGTCGACGTTCGCACGCTGCCTCGATCCCGGCGAAATCCCCAGTTCGATGCCGGCCAGCTGGCCGGGGCACTCGAACAGGAAGCGATCACCTACTGGCAGGAGCGGGCGCTGGGCGGCTTCCGCCGGCCCCGGCCGGGCTCCACGAACAATGGATGGGACGTCCCGGCGTTTCAGGGCTATGCAGACCACATGATGAGCCCGGAGTTCTTGGAGGCGCTCGATCGCCTCCAGGTGATGGCGTCCGACGAGCCCGCGTGCCTGATGTGCGCCGAGGCCCAGTGGTGGCGCTGTCACCGCCGGCTGATCGCCGACGCGCTGACCGTCCGCAACTGGCGGGTTCTTCACCTGGGACTCCGCGGTGAACCTGAGCTGCACCACGTGACGCCGTTTGCCCTCGTGCGCTCCGACCATGTGCTTCTGTATCCAGCGCCTCAGGGGGAGCTCGAACTCGACGACCCGCGGCGGCCCAGGCCGGCTGACGAGCCGGACGAGCCCGCGGAGGATTGGGACTGGCCGAGCCGCTAGCGAAGCATGTGGGCGGGCTGTCGCCACCTCAGGGCCAAGCGGCCTTCAGAGATGGCGATCCCCAGCAGCAACACCACCGCGCCGACGGGCTGGTTCCAATGCAGCGTCTCGCCCAGCACGAGGACCCCGAGCACCGTCGAGAACACCGGAATCAGATATGTGACCGTCGAGGCCGCGGCGGATCCACGCGCTCGTACGACTGCGTAGTTGAGCGCGTAGGCCACTCCCGAACCGAGCGCACCGAGCGCGAGCAGACTGCCCCATCCATCCAGTCCGAGGCGGGTCGTGGGCGAGGAGACGAGAACAAGAAACGGGGCCAGCACCACGACCGCGCAGCTGAGCTGGCAGGCGGATAGAACGACGCCGCTTTCCCGGCGCCCGGCCAAGTACCGGCGCGTGTAAGGAAAGCCGAGGCCGTAGCACAGAGCGGCTCCGGCACAAGCCAGCTGGCCGACCAGCGCGCCGCCCCCGAACCCTCTCCACGGACCGAGCAGGATGAGGGCGCCGGCAAACCCCGCCGAGATCCCGATCACGCGACTGCGTGTTGGCCGCTCCTCCCCGAACGCTGCCAGCAAGATGATGAGCACCCATAGCGGTGTCGTCGCGTTCCAGAGCCCGGCCACGATCGAGGACGTGTGCTGCTCGCCGAAGGCGAACAGCGTGAACGGCGCGGCGTTGAACAGAATCGCCGCCACCGCCGAGTGCAGCCAGAGTTGGCGATCGACGGGGAAGCGCTCGCCGCGCACCAGCACGAGCAACGCCAGCGTGAGCGCGCCCACGGTCACGCGACCGAATGCCACCCACACCGCCGGCCAATGCCGGCCCAGGACCTTGATGAAGACGAAGCTCGAGCCCCAGATGGCGGCGGTCAGGAGAAACTGAAGTCGCCAGCGGGAGCTTTCGTGGTTGGGGGTCATCGGGATAGAACGATTGTCGCGTCGCGCAGTGTGAGGAAGGCCACGGAGGAAGAGCAGCCTTTGCTCGCACGCCCTGACGCAGAGTAGGATCGCGCCCACCGGTCCACGAGGAACGAGGGAAGATGACCGCAACGCGCAGAGACGTAGATACCGTCGATCTGGAGAACACTCTCGTCGGCGAGCGGGAGTTTTGGGGCGACGGACCACCGCACGAGCTGTTCGCCCGGCTGCGAAACGAGTGCCCCGTCCATTGGACGGAGTCAATCAGCGAGTATCCGAACGAGGCGGGGTTCTGGTCGGTCACCCGCGCGGACGACATTCACACCGTCAGCCGGGACTGGCAGACCTACTCCTCCGAGCTCGGCGGCATCACCGCCGTGACCGAAGGCATCCCGCTCGAACTCCTCCAAGCGATGTTCATCGGCATGGACCCGCCCAAGCACGACCGCCTGAAGATGCTCTTCCAGGCCGGGTTCACCCCGAAGCGAATCGCCGCCCACGAGCCCGCGATCCGGCGGATCGTGACCGACGTGCTGGAGCGCGTGAGCGATCGTGAGACGTGTGATCTGGTCACCGATGTCGCACAGCCGGTCGTCTCCCGGGTGATCGGCAGCTTCATGGGAATCCCGCCGGACGACGACCTCGTCTGGGCCACACTGATGAACGCCGCGCTCGGAACAGGCGATGCCGACCTCAACCCCGGCGGCGTGGACAGCTTGATGGCCGAGGTCATTCCGGAGATCTTCGAACGCTGCCGCAGGCTGATCGCCGCCCGTCGTGAGCAGCCCACCGACGACCTCACGAGCGTGCTCGTCCACGCCGAGATTGAGGGCCAAAAGCTCGAGGAGCACGAGATCGTGATGGGCTTCTTCCTGCTTGTGGCCGCGGGCAACGACAGCACCAAGGCGACTTACTGCAGCGGGATGAGGGCCCTGATGGAAAACCCGGACCAGCGCCGGCTGGTGCTTGAGGACCCGTCGCTCGTCTCCTCGACCGTCGAGGAGTCCCTGCGCATGTTCCCGGCCTTCGCCCACTTCCGCCGCACGACCACACAGGAGACTGAGCTGGCGGGACGCAAGATCGGCAAGGGCGAGAAGGTCGTGATGTGGTACGTCTCCTCCAACCGCGACGCGACCCGCTACGAGGATCCGGACCGCTTCGACGTAACCCGCAACCCCGAGCACCAGGCCTTTGGGGCCGGCGGCCGCCATTTCTGCCTCGGCACCGCGCTGGCTCGGCTCGAGCTCAACGTGCTGTTCGAGGAGACGCTCGCCCGCTTCCCGGCGATGGAGATCTCCGGCAAGCCATTGATGGCCGAGTCGGCCTTCATCAACCAGCTCAAGTCGCTTCCAGTTCGGCTGCGGCCCTAAAGCGTCCCGCCGGCGAGCGATCGCCCTCGAAGCAGAAGGGTCCGGTCAGTCGTGATTGAGCCACGCCGACTGGTAGGCGAGCCGTTGCTCGTCAGCCTGAATCACGTGAATCACGGCGTTGATCTGAGCCAGGTGGGTGAATGCCTGGGGGAAGTTGCCCAGATGTCTTCCGGTCCTCGGATCGACCTCCTCGGCGTACAGCCCGAGCGGGCTGGCATGGCCGAGGACCCGTTCGCATAGGTCCCGCGCCGCGGGCAATTGGTCGATCAGGACCAGCGCAGCCACGAGCCAGAAAGAGCAGATCAGGAAGGTTCCCTCGCGTCCGCTGAGGCCATCATCGGTCTCGTCGGTCCGGTAGCGCAGGACGAGCCCGTCCTCGGTGAGCTCGTCGGCGATGGTTAGAACCGTGTTGCGAATCCGCTCGTCGGTGGGCGGCAAGAAGTGCACCAGCGGCATCAGCAGGACCGACGCATCGAGCGCATCGGTGTCGTAGTGCTGCACGAAAACCCCACGCCCGTCGACGGCGTTCTCGCACACGTCGGCTCGGATCTCGTCGGCCGCCTCCTGCCAGCGCTCGGCGCGCTCCTCGTCCTCACGCAACACGGCCAGGCGGGCACCGCGATCGCAGGCCACCCAGCAGAACATCTTCGACGAGGTGAAGTGCTTGGGCTCCCCGCGAACCTCCCAGATGCCCCGGTCAGGTTCCCGCCAGTTCTCGATCGCCGTCTCCACCTGGCGGACCAGGATTGGCCACACGCGCTCCTCCAGAGAATCTCGTGATCGCGTGTGCAGGTAGACAGAGTCGAGCAACGCACCCCAGACATCATGCTGGCGCTGCTTGTACGCGACGTTCCCCACCCGGACTGGGCGCGCCCCCTCATACCCGCCGAGGTGATCCACCACGCGCTCTTCAAGGTTGCGCTCGCCGTCCACGCCGTACATGACCTGCAAGTCCGCATCGGTGTCGGCCACGTCGGCGATGAAGTGGAAGAAGTCGTTGGCCTCCCAGTCAAAGCCCAGCGTGTAAAGCCCCCAGAGCATGAACGTCGAATCCCGGATCCAGCTGTAGCGGTAGTCCCAGTTTCGCTCGCCCCCGGGGGTTTCCGGGAGTGACGTCGTGGCCGCGGCGAGCAGCGCTCCCGTCGGAGCAAACGTCAGACCCTTGAGGGTTAGCGCGCTGCGCTGAAGGTACTGGCGCCAGGGATGATCTGGGAAGTGACCCCGGTCTAGCCAGTGCTGCCAATGGTGGGCGGTCCAGACCAGCCGGTTGTAGGCGTCCTCAAAATCGTGAGGCGGTTCGTGGGCCGCCCAGGACAGCGCGCAGAAGCGCTGCTCACCTTCCTTTAGCCGATGACGGGCGGTCGCCCTCGGGCCCTCGGTCCCCAGGTTGAGGTCGCTCGTCAGCGTCAGCCTGACCCCCATCTCATCACTGAACACCGCGACCTGGTAATAGTCCTCGCCGGTGTAATCCCAACGCTCCCGGATCCGACCGAAGTCGAATGCCGGCTCGCAGTCGAGCGTGACTTCAACCTCCCCATTGACGCACCGCATCGTCCGGAGCAGGATGTGCTCCGCGTCATAGTCGGTGGGGGTCCGGCGATGGGTGTGTGAGCGCTCACCGTCGTGCCTCCAGGGTCCCATCAAGAGGACGTCCCGCACGATCACCCATCCCGCGCCCGTGGCCCAGCTTGTCTCGAGCACCATCGTGCCGGGCAGATACCGCCGGGAGGCCGGGACGGCGACACCTGAGGGGCCGACGCGGAAGTAGCCCGCACTGCGGTCGAGCATCGCGCCGAACACGCTCGGCGAGTCCACTCGGGGCAGGCACAGCCACTCCACGTTGCCGCTCGGAGCCACGAGTGCCATCGACTCGCAGTCCGACAGAAACCCGTAGTCGGCGATCGGCGGAAATGGACTCCCGCCGAGCGTGACATCGGGTGTCAGCTCGCGTGTGAAGGTCGCTGGCTGGCTGGGACCTGCTCCGTTTCCCTCCTGCATAGGGCGGAGTATCACGTTTGGGACAGGCCGCGGCAACGCCTGCACCGAGCGTGGCGAAGCGCGTGCGTCATCATGGAAGCAAGGTGATGAGCGGCCTGCGCGCACAATATGGCTCCGGAGACGCGGGCCGGGGCGCGCGGTCCCGCCGGTCACAGCGCGGAGGCCGCGAGCCGCCCCCGCTGCTGGACCCGACTCGCGAGCGGGACACGCGGCGGATTCTGGCCCTGTTCCGGCCCTACCGGGTGGCATTGGGCGCCGTGCTGCTTCTGATCATCGTCTCAGCCGCGGTCAGCATGCTCAACCCGTTCTTGCTCCGGGCGGCTCTGGACGACGGCTTGCTGAGGCACGAGGGCACGGTCCTGACCGAGACCGTCCTCGGGATGATCGGCGTGGCCATCTTCGCCAATGCAACCGGCGTCTGGCAGACCTACATGTCAAACGTCGTCGGCCAGCGCGTGATGCACGACCTCCGTGCCGCGGTCTACCACCACCTTCAGCGGATGTCACTGGCCTTCTTCACGCGCACCCGAACAGGCGAGGTCCAGTCCCGGATCGCCAACGACATCGGCGGGCTGGAGAGTGTGCTCACCACGACCGCCACCTCGATTGCCCAGAACGCCACGACGGTGATCGCCGCCCTGGTGGCGATGGTGCTGCTGGACTGGCGGCTGGCCGCGGTCTCGCTGGTCTTCGTCCCACCGTCGGTCTGGATGACGAGGCGGGTGGGCCGGACCCGCCGGCGAATCACGACCGAGCAACAGCGCCGCCTGGCCGACGTGAGCGCCCTGGTGGCCGAGTCGCTGTCTGTGTCCGGGATTCTGCTCGGCAAGACGCTGGGCCGAGGCCAGGACCTGGCCGACCGGTTCGCGGCCGAGTCCAAGAACATCGCCGACCTAGAGGTCCGCTCCCGGATGGCCGGGCGCTGGCTGATGGCCACGATTCAGTTCGCCTTCGCCGCCCAGCCGGCAATCATCTACTGGCTGGCCGGTCAGAGCTTCGTCGGACATTCGATCCAGATCGGCACCGTGGTCGCGTTCACGACGCTCCAGACCCGGCTCTTGTTCCCGATCCAGTCCCTCCTGGGTGTCCAAGCCGACCTCTCGGCCTCATTGGCGCTATTCGACCGGATTTTCGAGTACCTGGACCTGCCCGTAGACATTGTCGAGGCCCCCCACCCAGTCGTGTTGAACCCCTCGCGCGTCGTCGGCCATGTGACCTTCGAGGAGGTGTGGTTCCGGTACGGCGCTAACGGCCAGGCCGAGGGCTGGACGCTTCGAGACATCAACCTGTCTGTGCCGGCCGGGACCAGGACGGCGATCGTGGGTGAGACGGGAGCGGGCAAGACGACACTGGGGTATCTCGTGGCGCGCCTGTACGAGCCCCAGCGGGGCCGCGTGAGGATCGACGGCGTCGACCTGGTCGACGTCTCACTTGAGTCGCTGGCCGCCACGGTGGGGGTGGTCTCGCAGGAGACATATCTGTTCCACGCCAGCGTGAGGGAGAACCTGCGCTTCGCCTGTCCCGATGCGACCGATGAGGAAATCGAGGCCGCGGCCCGAACCGCCCGGATCCATGAGCTGATCAGCTCGCTGCCCGAGGGTTATGACACGATCGTGGGGGAGCGCGGCTACCGCTTCTCGGGTGGCGAGAAGCAACGGATGTCGATCGCCCGGACGATCCTGCGCAACCCGCCGATCCTGGTTCTGGACGAGGCCACCAGCTCGCTGGACACCCAGACCGAGGCGGCGATTCAGGCCGAGCTCGAGCGGCTGGCCGAAGGCCGCACCACGATCACGATCGCCCACAGACTCTCCACCGTGAGGGACGCGGACCAGATCGTGGTGCTGAATCGGGGTCGGATTGCCGAGCGCGGCACGCACGATGAGCTGCTCGACGAGGCTGGTCTCTACGCCGCGCTGGTTTCGCGCGACGTGGCCGAAGGAGCGTTCTAGGACTTCATTTCCGAACCGGCATAGCCGTCAGGAGCTTCGCGGCGGGGCCAGCTTCGAGCGGGCGGTAGGCAGACGGCACGACCGCTGAGCGGAGTGCTGTAGCACCATGTAGCGATGGCGCCGTCAGCCACACGCCGCACCAGCCGGGCCCGCAGCGCGGGAATTCTGCTGTACCGGCGGGAGGCCGCGGATGAGCTCGAGGTTCTCCTCGTCCATCCTGGCGGACCGTTCTGGGCCCACAAAGACGAGGGTGTCTGGTCGATTCCCAAGGGCGAGTACGGGCCCGATGAGGAACCGCTCAAGGCCGCCCGCCGCGAGTTTCAGGAGGAGTTGGGCACGGCTGCACCGGATGGCCCCGCTCATGACCTGGGGGAGGTCCGCCAGAGGGCGGGGAAGCTTGTCCGGGCTTTTGCCCTTCAGGGCGACCTGGACGCGCACGAGATCATCAGCAACACCTGCCTGATCGAGTGGCCGCCTAGGTCCGGACGCCAGATCGAGATACCCGAGGTCGACAGGGCGCAATGGTTCACGGTCGGGGAGGCACGGAGGAGGATCAATCCCGCTCAGGTCGAGCTGCTAGATCGGCTGGCGGACCGGGTATGAAGCTCCCCATGCTCGGTACCGGCGACCCCGTCAGCCCCACGGCCCACTACACGGGTTATGTGTGGGCCCGCAACGGGCTCTCGCACCCCGCGCTTCGGACTCTCGAGGGTCGCGTGCTGTTCGAGTCGCTGCGGCCAGTCATGACGCTGGGCTCGATCCTGGGTCGCGGCTCGCTGGAGCAGTATCTGCTGACCCGCCACCGGGCCATTGACCACCTGCTGGAGCGGGCGATCGAGGAGGACGACATCCGCCAGGTGGTTGAGATAGCCGCCGGCTTGTCGGCTCGCGGGTGGCGCTTCACGACGCGCTACCCGGCGCTGACGTACGTCGAAGCGGATCTCCCGGACATGGCCGAACGCAAACGCCGTTCTCTGGACCGGATGGACGGCCAACCCCGCAATCATCGAATCGTCGACCTCGATGCGCTCAAGGAGTCGGGCCCCGGCAGCCTGCCCGCCCTGGCCCGGGAGCTCGATCCGGATCGCGGTCTGGTCATCATCACTGAGGGGTTGCTCGGCTATCTGAGCACGTCCGATGTAGAGGCCATCTGGCGCCGAGCCGCGACAGCGCTGTCTGGCTTCGTCGCCGGCCGCTACATCTCGGATGTCCACCTCTCGTCGCTGCAGACGCTTGAGGTCAGAGCCTTCCGCGTCGTGCTCTCTGCGTTCGTGCGCGGCCGTGTGTATCTCCACTTCCGTGATCCGGGTGAGGTGGTCGATTCACTGAAAGAGGCCGGCTTCGCCAGTGCCGAGGTCCGGCCCGCGTTTGCCGTGGCCGGCCTGTCGTCGCATTCTGGGACCAGGTTGGCCTACGTGCTCGAGGCGGCGACATGATCGAGACCACCCTCTACAGCGACCCGGCCTGCCCCTGGGCCTACTCCGAGTCACCTGCTTTGAGAGTGATCGAGTGGCGCTATGGCGATCAGCTGAACTGGCGCCTCGTGCTGATCGGCCTGACCGAGGACGCCTCTCAATACGAGTCTCGCGGCTACACCCCGCTGCGAGGCGCGCTCGGCCAGATGCACTTCCGCCGTCGCTACGGAATGCCGTTCTCGCCGGCGCCCAAGGCTCGGCTGAGCGCGACAGCGCGGGCCTGCCGAGCCGTCATCGCCGCCCGGATCGACCGGCCCGGAGCCGAATGGCAGGTCTTTCGCGCCCTCCAACTAAGCAACTTCACCACGCCGCTGGTTCTGGACGACGACGAGCAGCTGGCCGACGCGCTGTCTCGCTTTGCCCAGCTGGACGGCCGCGGGATAGTGAGCCGGATCGACGATCCGGACGTGGTCGCCGCCTACCAGCAGGACAAGCTGGAGAGCCGCGGCGCGGCCGGCTCCGCGGCCGAGCTCCAGGGCAAGACCCGTGTGACGGACGGACCGGTTCGGTTCACCGCCCCCTCGGTCGTATTCGAGCACAATGCCCAGCGGCTCGTGGCCGGTGGGTTCCAGCCGGTGGAGGCCTACGACATCCTGGTGGCCAATCTCGATCCGAGCCTCAAGCGTGAGCCGGCACCCGAGACACCGGAGCCACTGCTTGAACGCTTTCCAGACGGGTTGACCACCCAGGAGGTGGCCGCCCTCATGTGCCAGGGCAACGACGCACCCGACCGAGCAGCCGCGGAGCGGGCGCTGCTCGAGCTCGTAGCCGACGGAAGGGCAAGACGCCATGCCCTGGGCGATGACGCCCTGTGGCTGGCGGCCTGATCGGCGTCAGTCGAGCTCGAAGCGCACCGGCAGGCTCTCGAGCCCGTAGATCCCGGATGCATTGCCGAACTCGGGCTCGCCGACCGGCTTTACCGAATGCACCCGTTCGGCCAGGAAGATGAGCGCCTCCTGCATCTCGGCCCGCGCCAGGTTCGCCCCGACGCAGTAGTGCACGCCGGCGCCGAATGTGAGGACGCGGGCGCCCGCTCGATCGGCCGTGATGTCGTAGGTGTCCGGCTCCAGGCCGTCACGATTCGCGTGCCAGGCGGAGACGAGCACGATCGAGCCGGTGGGGAACGTGACCCCGCGGTACTCGAGGTCCTCGACCATGATCCGGGCGGTGAACGGCGTGATCGGCTCGTAGCGCAGCGCCTCGTCGACAGCCGCCGACGCCAGACCGGCCGGATCCGTCCGCAGGCGCTCCCACTGGTCCGGGTAATCGGCCAGGAGGCGGAGGGCGTGGGCCAGCTGGCTCTGGCTCGTGTCGACGCCCCCAACCAGGATGTTCAAGATCAGGTTGCGCAGCTCGTCATGACTCAGGCGATCGCCTTCGACCTCGGCCGCGATCAACGATGAGATCAAGTCCTCGCCGGGGCTCTGGCGCCGGGCGGCGATCAGCTCGTCCTCGTAGGCATAGAACTCGCTCACGGCCTCTTCGATCTGCCCACGTTCGGTCAGCAGACTGGCGGCGTCGAATTGCCGCTGGATCCAGTTCGACCAATGGTGAAGACGGGACGCGTCGGCGAGCGGAGCGCCCATCACCTCGGCTATGACCATCGCCGGGTAAGGCTTGGCGATGTCGGCCACAAAGTCGAGCTCCGCCGGCGCACCGGCCAGGAGCTGGGCGATGAACCGGCGCATGGCCGGGCGGTAGCGCTCGACAGCCCGCGGGGACAGCGCCGGGTTGACGAGCTTGCGCAGACGGCTGTGGTCGGGCCCGTTGACATTGATGATGTTGCGGACGATCTCCTCGTGCAGCGGCCCTTCGCTGATCCCGAACAGCTCGGCGATCGTCAACCCGGGGAATACCGCCGAGCGGGTGCGCAGGAAGAACTCGGCCGCCTCGCGCTCCATCACGGTGAAGCCGAAGGGGTTGGCCGCCAGCCATCCGTCGTAGCCCTCCAGTGCAGGCCATCGCACTCCGATAGCGCTCCCCCCGCAGAGAAGCGTCGGTGTGGTCCAGCTGAGGCAGCTCGAGCTCGGCGGCCAGCGGCATGGCCAAAGCGTATGCCTAAACTCGAACGCAATGGCGGGGTCAATGATCGATCGAAGTCTCAGCGGCGTCCGCGCGCTGCGCCGGATGCCGGTGGCGCGACTGATCGCGGTTGCCGAATTGATCGTCCTGGTCCGGGAGCACCTCTCAAAGCTCGAGCCGCACGAGCGGCGGCGGCTGCTGGAGCTGCTCAGGCTAGGTCGGTTTCATCGCGGAAACCTGACCCGGAGAGAGCGACGAGAGCTCACCGACCTGTTGGCCAAGACCGAGCCGCGAGCCTTCCTCAACCGGGCCGCGCAGAAGGTGACCGGCGTCCCGGTTCGCCGACGGGGACGAGACCGAGCCTGACTGGGCCGCTGCTCAGCGCCGACGAGCTCGCCGGCCGGCTGGCTGATGCAAGCGCGCAGCCCCGTCTTGTGGATGTCCGCTGGTCGATCGCGTCCGGACCCGAGCGCCAGGACTACCTCTCGGCCCATATTCCGGGCGCCGCATTCGTCGATCTCGACCAGGATCTGGCGGGGCCAGCCGGCGCCGGCGGACGCCATCCGCTGCCTGACGCCGCGCAGTTCACCGCCGCAATGCGCCGGGCCGGCGTGGCAGCCGGGCGAGGAGTCGTCGTATACGACGCAGCTACCTCGATGGCGGCCGCCCGCGCATGGTGGCTACTTCGGTATTTCGGCCACGACGACGTCGTTGTGCTCGATGGAGGACTGGCGGCCTGGACGGCTGCCGGCGGCGCGGTCGAGTCAGGTGAGCCGTCGGTGGAACCGGGCGACTTCGAAGCTCACCCCGGAGGGATGCCAGTGCTCGACGCCGACGGCGCGGCTGAGATCGCCCGCCGCGGGGTGCTACTGGACGCGCGAGCGCCTGAGCGTTTCCTCGGCCAGCACGAGCCGCTCGACCCGGTGGCCGGACACATTCCGGGCGCGCGCAACCGTCCGACGACCGAGAACGTCGACGCCTCAGGCGCGCTTTCACAGCGCCGGAGAGCTGCGCGCGGAGTTTGAGCGACTCGGCGTGCGTCCGGGAGCCGCCGTGGGCGCCTACTGCGGCTCCGGGGTCACAGCGGCCCACGAGGTCCTGGCGCTCGAGCTGGCGGGTATACCCGCGGCGCTCTACGTCGGGTCCTGGAGCGACTGGGTGAGCGACCCGGAACGGCCGGTGGCGGCTGGGGAGTGACGGCGGGAGCGCGTGGTGCTCATCGCGGACCCACCGTCACAAAAGACCGGGGTGACGGGCTTTGGAGACTAATTCACCAAGTTTGCGGCGGCCACCGCCCTCGGACCCCCCTCCTGGACCACCGACACTCCGTTCCGGGGTGAGAGCGTGATGCCCCGGAACATCGGCTCCTCGAGCGATGGATCAGCCGGCCGTAGGGTCGCGCGCTGAAGCACTCGCGCCACGACCGCCCGCATCTCGATCTGGGCGAAGCTGGCCCCCAGGCATCGGCGCACGCCGCCGCCGAAGGGAACCCAGGTGTACGTGTCCGGGGCGTCCGGGCCGATAAAGCGCTCGGGCCGAAAAGCCTCCGGCTCGGGGTACAGGTCGCCCCGGCGGTGGACGATGCGGATCGACGGGTTGATCTCATACCCCTCCGGGATGAGGTAGGGACCGAGCGCAAACGGCTCTCGCCGAACGACCCGCCCGACGGCGGCGATCACCGGGCGCAGCCGCAGCGATTCCTTGACGATCGCGTCGAGGTACTCGTCTCCGGCTTCGCCAGAAGGTCCGTCTCCACCGGCCGCTGCACGCGCCCGGTCCAGCACGTTGGGATTGTGAAGCAGCAGGTCGAACGTCCAGGCCAAGCCGGTCGCCGTTGTCTCATGGCCGGCGAGCAGCAGCGTCATGAGCTCGTCACGGACCTCCTGATCTGACAGCCGTTGGCCCGTCGTCGTCCTCGGCCAGCAGCAGCGCGGAGAAGATGTCATTGCGCTCCTCCAGATCCTGCCTCGCTTCTCCGGCGGGCGATTTCGGCAAACAGGATCTCGTCGACCGCCCGCCGGGCGGCCTCGAACCGGGCCGCCGCCTTCTCGCCCCGGCGTAGCCGCATCATCATCGTCATGACGAGCAGTCCTCGCCGCCGGGCCACCGGCTCGACCATCGTTCGCAGCCGGCGGGCCAGTTCGTCGGCAGCGGCTCCGGGCTGGTAACCGAAGACGGCTCGGATGATCACCCGAAGCGTCAGCGACTGCATGCTGGGCAGCAGCGCGAAGGGCTCCCCCACCGGCCAGGAGTCGACCTCGATGTCGGCCGCCTCGCGCATCACCTCGGCGTATGCCTGCACTCGCGGCCCGTGGAACTGCGGCAGCATCAGCCGGCGGTGGCGCAGGTGCTCGTCCTCGTCGAGCAGCAGCACCGAGCGCTGCCCGAGGATCGGTCCGAGCAGCTCGTTCGCCTCTCCGGCATGGAGTCGGCGGCCGGAGCCTTGGAAGACCTCCTTGATCAGCGTCGGGTCGAACACCATCACGAACGAGCTGTCAAACAGCGTGCTGAAGGAGACGACATCGCCGTAGCGCCGGCGGCAGGCATCGAGAAAGCGGGCCCCTCCGAACATGAAGCCGGCCGTCTGGAGGGCTCGCGGGAGCCTCGGACCGGGAGGAAGTCGCGAGCCGGCTGTGGACGTCGCTTCCGCCGTGGTCGGCTTCTTCTGAGGCGGTGGCCGTCATGGCTTCTGCGAGGCCGCGGCCTTGTCTCCCAGATCCGCGAGCGTCAGCTGATGGGCCGGTGGACCCTCGAGCACCCGCTTGACCGAGCATTTCAGGTTCGGATCGACGTGCAGCAGCTCCCCAGGCTCGAGCGCCCGCCAGCCCGAGTCCTCGTCCATCATCTCGCTGGCCACGATGACGGCCGGCCGGGTGGCGAGGTCGCCCGACCGCACCCGCACGCTCCCTCGGGCACTGGCGTGGTCCAGGTGGCGGTGGCCCCGGCCGCCACCCGCTGCACGCTCGAGCACGTGCAGCTCGTGGGTGTCCGGATAGCGAAACGCCCACAGCTCCCCGTCGTTGATCAGGATGGCGTTGAGCGCGAACACCGGAAGGTTCTCCGCGACCCAGCTGGCCGCTCTGGCAATTGCCTGGCCCACGTCGCCGGCCTGCTCGATCTCTCGGGTGATCAGGGCGAAGAAGCGCTCTGAGTCGGTGTCTCCGTGCACCCACTGGAGCGCCGGCCCGAGCTCCCGGTCGAGCGCCGGCACATCGCCGATCACGCCGTTGTGGGCAAACAGACGCCCCTGCTGCTCGAACGGATGCGTGTTGACCTTGGTCAGGCCTCCCGTCGACGCGTAGCGAATATGCGCGATGAACGTCCGCGAGCAAACCTCGCGCGCTTCGCACGCGAAGTCCCGATCCTGGTACGCGGCCAGCGGAGCCTTGAACACCTCCGGCGCACCGTGTTCGTCATAGACGCCGAGACCCGTCCCGTCGGGCTCGCGGTGGCTCTGCCGGGAGAGCGAATCCGGCGCCTCCAGCAACCAGAACGTGGCTCGCACGCGCTCGGGGCCACCGCTCATTCCGAACAACCGGCACATCAGGCTCGACGGTAGTCGATTTGCTCGGCTGAGTGGACCGTTAGCTTGTCCTCATGGCCATGGTTCGCGCGCTGGCTCTGACGGGCGCGATCGTCCTTGCGACCGCGGCGGCCGCGACCGGCGCGTCGCCCGTCACACGCCTTCACTACGCGCCGAACGCAAACCTCTCGTCCAATGGGACCTATCTGCCGGGTCGTGATGGCTTCAACCTCGCGGGATGTGAGCAGCGCCGGGGACCTCAATGACAGCCCCAAGCTCAGGGCGGTGTTCGCCGCTCACAACGCGGGGAAGTCTTAAGGCAGCTTGAGCCGCTTGGCTAACCTTAAACGGCAGCATCAGGCCCCCCGGCTGAAAGGCCCCGAAGTGAACAGATTCCTCCGCACCGCCCCCACCCGCCATCTTCTGGCCGCGATCATCGGAGTGATCGCCGCGGCTGCCGTCGGCACGACCATCGCCCTGGCCGCCATCGGCTCAGGGCCGGTTCCACGCCACGAACCGCTCGCCAAGGCCATTCACCAGGGACTGAGCGCCCGCTCCCCGAGCGGTGTCTACGCCCGGATCCAATTCACGAACAACCTGATCGGCTCGTCGCAGCTCCAGGGCAGCGACCCGTTGCTCACAGGAGGAAGCGGCCGGCTCTGGGTGACGGCTCACCACCTGCGGCTGGAGGTCCAGGGCAACAATGGCGACGCTCAGGTAATCGTCAACGGCTCCTCCTTCTGGGCCTACGATCCGTCGGCCAACACTGTCTTTGAGGGGACGCTGCCCAAGCTCCGTGGTCATGCCTCCCACGGCACCGCCGCCTCCCATGCCACCAGCCAGGATGCAATCCCATCCATCGCCCAGATCCAGGGTGTCCTGAACCGCCTCGCCCGCCATCTCGACATCAGCAAAGCGATCCCGGGCGACATCGCCGGCCAGCCTGCTTACAGCGTCCGGATATCCCCCGCCCACAACAACAGCCTGATCGGGGCGCTCCAGCTGGCCTGGGATGCCGCGCGCCGGGTGCCTCTCCAGATCGGGCTCTATGCCCGCGGTGACAGCAGTCCGGTACTCGCACTATCTGCCAGCGACATCTCATTCGGCCCTCAATCGGCCTCGGTGTTCGCCATCAGGCCCCCGACGGGCGCCAAGGTCGTCAAGCTGACCGGGTCAAGCAGCCACGCGACCAAGCACGCCAAGCCGATGGCCCATTCCTCGGCCACCGGCGTCACCGCCGTCGCCCGCCAGCTCCCGTTCCGGCTCGACGCGCCGGGCAGCCTGGCTGGCCGGCAGCGGGAATCGGTCCATAGCCTCGCCTTCTCAGGTCATCCCGCGGCCCTCCTGGTTTACGGCCAGGGCCTGGGGGCGATCATCGTGCTCGAGCAGCGGGGAGCCCGGACGCCGGCCGTTCAGCTGCCGTCCGGCGGCGACGGGGCTCCGCGCCTGTCCTTGCCCACCCTCTCAATTCACGGCTCCACCGCGCAGGAGCTCGAGACCGCCATCGGCACCGTTGTGCGCTTCACCCGGTCCGGGGTGATGTACACCGTGCTCGGTTCGGTCACTGCCGCCACGGCGGACGCAGCTGCCCGCGGGTTGTGAGCACCGCCTCCGCTCCGGAGCCCGAGGCGGCTCCTTTGCCGGAGCCTGACCCCCCTGCGGGTGACGACGCGCCCGCGCCGCTCGAGGTTCGCGGGTTGGTCAAGCGCTATGGCCAGCTGACCGCGGTTGGCGGCGTCGATATCACGGTCAAAGCCGGCGACGTGTACGGCTACCTCGGCCCCAACGGCGCGGGCAAGACCACTTCGCTGCGGATGATGCTGGGACTGATCCGTCCCGATGAAGGCCAGGTCCGGCTGTTTGGCCGCGACCCCCTGGACGGGGTTGCGGCGCTCGACGGCGTCGCGGGCTTCGTGGAAGCGCCGACGTTCTACCCGTACCTGTCAGGGAGGCGCAACCTGGACCTGCTGGCCGCCTACGACGGTCACGAGGCTAGCTCAAGAATCGACGCAGCGCTTGATGCCGTCGAGCTCTCGCATCGGGCGGGCGATCGTGTCGGCGGCTACTCGCACGGCATGCGCCAGCGCCTGGGGATCGCCGCGGCCTTGCTGCGGGAGCCCAAGCTGCTTCTGCTCGACGAGCCAACGACGGGCCTCGATCCGGCGGGCATGAGGGACATGCGGCTCCTGATCAAGCGTCTGGCCGGGCAGGGAATCACGATCGTGCTCTCAAGCCATCTGCTGGGCGAGGTCGAGGACGTGTGCAACCGGGTGGCCATCATCCGCGGCGGCAAGATCGTCTACGAGGGAGCGATCGCCGAATTGAAGGGCGCCGCCGGCACGAGTTACCGGCTGGCCACGACCAGCGACGAGCGCGCGCTGGCGGTCTGTCGCGCCCAGCCCGGAGTCAGCGAGGTTCACCAGACCCAGGGGCGCATCTGGTTCACGGCCGACGAGGCGACCGTGGCCGAGCTCTCACAAGCGCTGATTGAAGCCGGGGCGCTGATCCGCTCGCTCGTGCCCCAGACGGCGACGCTCGAAGATCTGTTCTTCTCGTTGACCGAGGAGAGTGAGGCCCCAGCCGATCGCTCACGCCCGCTCAATAGCCCGGCCGGAGTCGGGGCAGCTGAGGAGGCTCGATGAGCTCTCCCAGCGTGAGGACGGTCTACCGGTGGGAGTTGACCAAGCTCCGCTATCAGAAGCGCACCTATCTCGGACTTGGAGCGGCGGCGCTCGTGCCGATCATCTTCGTGGTGGCGATCCATTTTCGCCACCATCAAGGGCGCGGCGACTTCGCCTTTTCGGCCTATCTGGACCGCAGCGGTCTGGCCGTGCCACTGGTGATCCTGCTGTTCGGCGCGGTCTGGATGTTCCCGCTGATCACCGCGCTTGTGGCCGGCGACATCTTCGCCTCTGAGGACCACAACGGGACGCTCAAGACGATCCTCACCCGCTCGCTGGAGCGCTGGCAGATCTTTGCCGGCAAGGCCCTGGCCACCGCGACCTACGCCGTCGCCGCAATCCTCCTAAACGGCACAGTCGCGGTCGTGGCCGGGAGCATCCAATCGGGTTTCAACTCGCTCCAGAGCCTCTCGGGGACAATCGTGTCGGCCCCCAAAGCCCTGGAGCTGGTGTACGTGTCGCTGCTCGTCTACCTGATTCCGATCGCGGCCATCGTGTGCATCGGCCTGCTGCTGTCCACGCTCACCCGTAACAGCGCGGCCGCCGTCGTGGGAACGCTGATGTTCTCGCTGCTGATCCAGCTGATCGGGATCCTGCCCGGGCTGAGCGGAGCTCAGCCCTATCTCCTGAGCACCCAGTTCAACGCCTGGCAGGGGCTGCTGCGCACACCGATCGACTGGGCGCCGATCGTCCAGGCGGCCTGGGTGTGCGCGCTGTACGGCGTGCCCGCCCTGTTCGGAGCCTACCTCCTGTTCCTCCGCCGGGATGTAGCCGGCGGCTGACGAGCCGCCGGCTGGGTTCCCGAGTCAGAGACCGAACGCCTTGACCATGCTGGTGGCGGTCTTGGCGCTGCCGATCTCCGGAAGCCCGAGGAGATCCTCGGAGCTCTTCAGCAGCGAGTAATGGTTGAACCTCGTGGCCACCTTCTTGCCACGCTTGACCGACGGCGCCACGACAATCGCGACCACGTGGCAGCTCTGGTCTGTCGTGTTGGTGGCACACGCTTCAGCGTCGGTGCCGGGCTCACCCTCGTCCCACACGATGAAGATCGCCGTCTGGCCCGCCTTGTAGACGGGTGTTTTCGTGATCTTGGGCAGCCAGAGCTTCAGCCAGTTGTCGCCGGCGGTGATCAGACTGCCCGACGGGCACGTGCCGATGCCGTGCATGTCGTCGCACAGGTTGGGCGTGAGCGTGGCGTAGGCCGGCGCTTTTGAGGGACTCGCGAAATCGCTCAGCAGGCGGGAGCTCGAAGTCGTCCCCAGCGGCACGTCATTGGTGGCGCAGTTGCTCAGGTCGGTGTCGTAGACCGCCGGATTGTGCCTCGGGGCGTAGGCGCCCTGATTGGCCTTGTAACACGGTGAGGGCATCGACTCCGCGTAGCCACGCCAGCGCCGGTGCCTGAGGTTCAGTTCCTCGAAGATGTTGTTGCCCTTCCACTCGCACGTTGCCGACGGGCTGCAGTCGGCGGTAGGCCCGGTGTCATAGGCGTGCAGCTGCGCCAGCGTGGCCCCGGTGGTGGCGGCGAGGTAATTGGGGAGGCTGGGGTGGGTGATGTTGTGGTAGTTCGTGGCCAAACCGCACTGGTTGATGACGCTGTTGATGTACGGAGCCGAGGACGACTTGTAGATCGAGCCGTACGAGTTGTTCTCCTCGAAGATCACGATCACGTGCTTGTACGTCCCGGCCGATGACCGAAGGCCGCACATCGAGGACTTGGCCAGGGCTCCACGGACGAGCTTCTTAGGCATCGTCCCTCCGATCATCTGATTGAGAGGCCCCTCGCCTGGCGGGCCTTGAGGCCCCGGCTCGTGCAGAGGTTACTCGCCGTTGGCGCTCAGGCCACCGCCTCCACGAACCGCTCTCGCAGATCGGTTTTCTTGAACTTGCCGGTGGCGGTCCGGGGGATCTCGTCGATGAACTCGAACCGCTCCGGAAGCTGCCATTTGGCGAAACGCTGCCCGAGGTGTTCACGCAGCTCCTCAGGACCGGCCTGCTCGCCGTCGCGCAGGACGACCACCGCCATCGGACGCTCCCCCCAGCGGTCGTCCGGGATCGCGATCACCGCGGCTTCCGCCACCGCCGGGTGCGCCATCAAGTGGTTCTCCAGGTCGACCGAGGAAATCCACTCTCCACCGGACTTGACCAGATCCTTGGATCGGTCGCAGATCCTGATACATCCATATGAGTTGATCTGGACCACGTCGCCGGTCTGAAACCAGCCGTCGTCGGTGAACTTCTCAGCGCCTTGGCCGCGGTGGTACGCCCTCGCGACCCACGGCCCGCGCACCTCGAGCTCTCCCATCGTCTCGTCGTCCCACGGGATCAGCTCGCCATCGTCGTTGCGAGCCCGGATCTCCACGTACGGACTGGGAATCCCCTGCCGGACGCGATATTCGTACTGCTCGTCCTCGGAGGCGTCGTCGAGCTCCAGTGGCAGCCGACAGATCGTCCCCATCGGCGAGGTCTCCGTCATCCCCCAGGCCTGAATGATCGTCAACCCGTGGCGGTCGAACCCCTCGAACATGCTTCGTGGTACCGCCGAGCCGCCAACGATGAGCAGCCGTAGCGCGCTCAGGTCCCACCTGTCCGGCTCGGCGTCCAGCGCCTGGAGCACGGCCATCCATACGGTCGGCACGCCCGCCGTGATCGTCACTCGCTCCCCGGCCATCAGATCGAGCACGCTCTCGGCGTCCAGGCGAGGACCTGGGAGCACCAGACCGGCACCCGCGAAGGCGGCGATGTACGGCAGTCCCCAGGCGTTGGCGTGGAACATCGGGACGACGGGGAGGATCGTGTCCCGCGAGGAGATGGCGTGCGCGTCTGGCAGGGCGGCCATCAGCGAATGCAGCACGAGTGCGCGATGCGAGTAGACCACGCCCTTGGGCCGCCCGGTTGTGCCCGACGTGTAACACATCGAGCACGCGCGTCGCTCGTCCAGCTCCGGCCACACCATCGGCTCAGAGCCGTCGATCAGCGAGGAGTACTCAATCGTGCCCTCCGGCGCCGAGCCCGAATGTGACACCACGATCACGTGCTCGAAATCCCAGTCGGAGCGGAATGAGTCGAGGACCTCGAGCAGCGTTTCGTCGACCACTATCGCTCGGTCCTGGGCATCGGCCACGATGAACGCGAGCTCGTCGCGGTGAAGGCGCGGATTGAGCGTGTGGAGCACGGCCCCCATCAGCGGCACGCCGAAGTACAGCTCCAGGTGCTCAGGCTGGTTCCAGAGCAGCGTGGCCACCCGGTCACCCTCCTCGATCCCCAGCTCGGCCAGCCCGGTGGCCAGACGGCGCGCCTGGGTGGCGCACTCGCCGAGCGTCGCGTGATGAAGCTCGCCGTTCGGCCGCCTGGATACCACCTTGCGCCCCGGCGTCAGCTGCTCGGCTCGCTCCACCACGGCTGTCAGGGCGAGCGGAAAGTCATCCATCATCAGTCCGCTGTGCATCCGCTCGGTCATGCTCTCCTCCAAATCCGTCTCTCTCCTGGTCGGTGAACAGGATACGGTCCGCGAATCGTCCTGGCGCGCCCTGAAGAGCCATATCCATACCCCAGCTGGTTTGGCTGGGGGGATCCGGAGCAGGTCCGGCCCCTGTCCGATGAGGTGCGTGACCTCCTGACCCAGGGACTCGGCATAAAGCGCCCGCTGGGGCCGCCGGTGAGTCTTGACTCGCTGACGCTGCCCGAGCCGCGGTTGAGCCCCGGAGTCATGCAGCAACTCTCTGCGGTGGTGGGATCGAGCCATGTCCGGGCCGACGACGAGTCCAGGGTCAGGCACGCCGCGGGCAGGTCGACGCCGGATCTTCTCCGGCTCAGGGCCGGCCACGCCGAGGGCGCCCCTGACCTCGTGCTGCTCCCGGGCTCGCACGATGAGGTACTAGAGCTGTTGAGGATCTGCTCGGAGCGGCGAGTGGCGGTCGTGCCGTTCGGCGGGGGCACGTCGGTGGTCGGCGGCGTGACGCCGCGGGCCGAGCGCTTTGACGGCCTCGTGGCGCTGGATGTGCGAAGGATGAACGCGCTCAGCTCGCTCGACGAGGTCTCGCGGCTGGCCGAACTCGAGCCCGGGCTGCGGGCCCCGGAGGCCGAGAGTCTGCTGGGCGAGCGGGGCTACACGATCGGCCACTTTCCTCAGTCCTACGAGTACGCCACGCTCGGCGGCTTCGCCGCTGCCCGTTCGAGTGGGCAGGCCTCGGCCGGCTACGGGCGCTTCGACGATCTCGTGCAGGGGCTGCGCCTGGCCACGCCGGTCGGGACCCTGACGCTTGGCCGAGCGCCAAAGTCAGCGGCGGGACCCGATCTGCGCCAGCTGATCCTGGGCTCCGAGGGGGCGTTCGGGGTGATCACCGGTTTGAAGGTGGGGGTGCGCCCTTCCCCGGAGCATCGGCTGTATGAAGGCTGGCGCTTTGCTTCCTTCGCCGAGGGAGCAGCGGTCTTCCGAAACCTCGCTCAGAACGGCCCGCTGCCCACCGTGCTCCGCCTCTCCGATGAAGCCGAGACTGCGCTGAACCTGCCACGGCCCGACCAGGTGGCAGCGGCTGCGCTGGCCGGGGGTTCGCTGGCGATCGTCGGATACGAAGGCCCCGAGTCCGAGGTCGAACTCCGGCGCGAGCGCGTCACACAGCTGCTCGCGGCCGCGGGGGCACAACCGGAAGACGAGGCCGGGGCCGATTGGGCTCGTGAGCGCTACCGCGGACCGTATCTGCGCGACGCGCTTTTGGAGGCCGGGGCGCTCGTGGAAACGCTTGAGACGGTGACGTTCTGGTCCTCGCTCGACCGTCTCTACGCCGCGGTGTCAGCCGCGCTCCGTGATTCGTTGACCACCCAGGGAACCCCGCCGGTGATCCTGTGCCACGTCTCGCACGTGTATCCGAACGGAGCTTCGCTGTATTTCACGGTGGCGTGCGGCCAGACCGAGGACCCGATCACCCAGTGGCAGCTCGCCAAGTCAGCCGCCAGCGACGCGATTCTGGCCGCCGGCGGATCGATCACTCATCACCACGGCGTCGGCACCGACCATCGGGATTGGTACGAGCGTGAGATCAGTCCGCTGGGCGTGAACGTACTCAGGGCCGTGAAGGCGGAACTCGATCCGGCCGGGATCATGAACCCGGGCGTGCTCGTGCCTACGGCCTGACGCTGCGCGCCACCACCCGGCCGCCTGAGCCGGGGATCATCGTGACGTTTCGCTGGCGCGCGGCCTCGGGAGCCGGGTCGGCGGGCTCGAGATCGGTCTGCCGGGCGATCGCCGCCAGCACGACGCGCTGCTCGGCCATCGCCAGCGAGGAACCCAGACACCGACGAATCCCGCCACCGAACGAGATCCACGTGTACGTCCCCGGCTTGCGGACCGCTCGGCGTCCAGCCTCGCTTGAAAGGTCCGCGCCGGGGTCATCCTGCTGCTTGTGCTCCAGGAAGCGCTCGGGCCGGAAGCGGTACGGCTCGGGGTAAACGTCGGCCCGGTGATGGAGGGCCACGATGCTGACGGCCACCGGCGTGCCGGCGGGAACAACGAACGGGCCCAGGCGCCAGCGCCGCTTGACCAGGCGCACGATCATCGGAATCACCGGCCTGACTCGCATGCCTTCGTAGATCGTGGCCTCGACGTAGGCGTCCGCTTGCTCGCGGTCCGAGGAGCGGATCAGCTCTCGCAGGCGGGCGTAGGGCTCGGGATTTCTGACCAGACGCTCGAAAGTCCAGGCCAGCGAATTGGCGGTTGTCTCGTGTCCGGCCAGGACCATCGAGACGAGCTCGTCCCGGACGTGCTGGTCAGACAGGGGTTGGCCGTCCTCGTCTCTCGCCTCCAGCAGGAGCGAGAGGATGCTGCCGTCGCCCGTCGGCCCCGCGGCGCGACGCTCCTGTATGGCCGGGTAGAGCTCGCGGTCGAGTCGGCCCAGCACGATCCGCATCGGTCCACGTGGCTCGGCCCGGCCCAGATTGAACAGCTCGACGAGCTGCCAGGCCGGACGGGTCGACAGGCGCTGGAGACGCCGAATCGTGTCGCGGATGCGCTGCTCCGGCGTGCCGGGCGCGGGCCGGCCCTGGATCCCGAACACCCCGGCCATGATCACGTCGAGAGTCACCGCCTGCATCCGGGGAGCGAGGGCAAAGGGCCGCCCGACGGGCCAGCGGGAGATCTCCCGCTCGATCGTCTCGGAGATCATCTCGACATAGCGCTTGACGGCGTCGCCATGGAACGGTGGCAGCAGGAGCTTGCGCTCCCGCATGTGGCGCTCGCCCACCATCGTCAGGACAGAATTGGGCCCCAGGATCGGACGCAAGGGCGACTCACCCGTGAGTGACGGCGCATCCTCGGGCTTGGCCTTGAACAGCGACTGGACATGATCGGGATGGCAGGTGACCGCCATCGGCTCGTCTCGTGAGAGCAGGCTCAGCTGCCAGACGTCGCCGAACCGCTGGCTGGGGGCGAGCATGAAGCTGAGCGGGCGAATCCCGAACTTGAGTGTTTGCACCAGGCGCGCCGGGCCCAGCGCAGGCGGCATCCGGACCGGCTGATCCTCGCCCACCGGCCCGGCGGTCGAGGGAGCCGCCTCCGGCGGCCGGGGATGGGGGGCTACTGCGGTGACGGTCCTCTCACCGGCGACGTGGCGGACACGGGCGCACTCTGAGCGGGCATCAGGGCATGCTGCTCGGGCTGCTGATCGTCCGCCCGGCCGGTGATCGAGTCCTTGAACTCACGAAGGCCGTGACCGAGGGAGCGGCCGAGCACGGGCAGCCGTTTGGGGCCAAAGATCAGCAGTAGCACCACGAGGGCGACGATTGAATCGGTGAGGGGGTTGCGGAACATGCTGGGGTCCTTCGGGCTCGTTGGAGCTGAAGGTTACCGCTAGGCTTCGCTGCCCCTGGAGAGGTGCCGGAGCGGTTGAACGGGCGCGACTGGAAATCGCGTAACGGGGGTTGACCTCGTTCGGGGGTTCGAATCCCCCCCTCTCCGTTTCTGTGACAAGGGGAATGGTGGCGCGCCAAACGTTGACGAAGCTCTGGCCGGGCGCTCTGAGCGTCTGGGTGGTGGTGATCGCCGCGGCACAGGTTGGCGTGCTGCTGGCGATGAGCACCCGCTACGGCTACCACCGAGACGAGCTCTACTTCATCGTCGCGGGGTCGCATGCCGCCTTCGGCTACCCGGATCAGCCGCCGCTCGTCCCGTTGCTGGCCTGGGCGATGAATGCGCTCGCGCCGGGCTCGTTGCTGCTGCTGCGGACGCCGTCTGCCCTGGTCGCCGGGGCGACCACGATCCTGTCGGCACTAATCGCGCGGGAGCTCCATGGAGGCGCTCGGGCCCAGGTGATCGCCGCGGGCGCCACGGCCTGCTCGGGCTTTGCCCTCGCCGTGGCACATCTCGTCAGCACGACGACGTTCGACATGCTGAGCACGACGGCGCTGGGCTACCTGGCGATCCGGGCAGTCCGGCGGGAGAGCGCGGGCAGCATCGTGGCCGCCGGGGTCATCGTCGGTCTTGGCGTCGAGGCCAAGCCCCAGGTCGGACTCGTCGCGCTCGTGATGGTGGGGACCCTGTTCGCGCTTGGTCCGCGCGCGCCCTTGCGAACGCGGTGGGCCGCCCTCGCTGGCTTCATCGCGATCGCGCTCGCCCTGCCGTACGTGATCTGGCAGTGGCAGCACCACTGGCCCCAGCTCACCGTCGCCCGCAACATCGCCGGCAGCCAGGAAGGCGGGCGGGCCGGGTTCATCCCATTCCAGCTCGTGATGGTGAGCCCGGTGCTGGCCCCCGTGTGGGTGGCTGGGCTCTTGGCTCCATTCCGCCGGGCGCCCTGGCGCGAGCTGCGGTTCCTACCCGTCACCTATGCCGTGCTGGCCGTGCTCTACCTCGCCGGCAACGGACATGCGTATTACCTGGCCAGCTTCTACCCCACGCTGCTCGGGCTCGGTGCGATCCCCGCCGCCGAGTGGTCGATGCGCCGGGCCGGGCGGACGGCCCTGCTGGCCGAGGCGACCGTGCTCAGCGCCGCCATCAGCGCGCTGATCGCCTTGCCCGTTCTGCCGGAGCGCGACCTGCAGGGGAGCGTCGTCATGGCCCTGAACAATGCCCAGGGCGAGATGGTGGGCTGGCCCCAGTTCATCCAGACCGTGTCCCGTGCCTGGCAGAGGATCCCGAGTACCGAACGCCGGCGGACGGCGATCTTTACAGGCAATTACGGCGAGGCGGGGGCGATCGACCTACTTCACTCCGATCCTCGGCTGCCCCGGGCATACAGTGGACACAACGGATTCAGCGAGTGGGGCACGCCGCCGTCCACAGACACGCATGTGCTGCTGGTGGGTTTCAACGGTCCGGGTGATGCCCGTCCCGAGTTCAACGGGTGCCACACGCTGGCCGTCGTCGAGAACGGCGTCGGCCTGAACAACCAGGAGCAGGGCCTGCCCGTGATGCTCTGCCGCCCAACGGCGCCATGGAGCGTCCTGTGGCCGCGGCTCCGGCACTACGACTAGCGCGGGGAGGCTAGGAGAACGGCTTCGAAGTCCCCAGCGTGAGGCCGCCTGCTTCCAGCGCCCGGACCTCGTAGGTGCCATACGTGTGGGAAAGCGTGATCGCGGTTTCGAAACCGCTGCGTGCTCGGGTGGCCACCACTTTCAGCCGGCCGGCCGTCGATCCGGCCAGCACCTCCCATTTGGCCACCTGGGTGGCCCCGTTCCAGCTCGCGTACACCCTCTTGCCGCGGGCGGCACCCCGAGGCGAATACCGCGGCGTCCCCACCCAGGTGTCGGTGAACAGCGTGCGATAGCTCGTGGCGGATCCGGGCCAGCGGGCATCGAGCAGCAGACTGCCCGAGCGCGAATACTCGGAGAAGTACGGCTGCGAACCCCAGCCGACGAGAGCGTTACCCCCAGGAAGCACCTGCATGCTCCCCAGGATGCCCGCCGACAGGGGCGGGTGGTGGCGATAGGCGTGGACCAACGTGGCGTGATGGGTGGCCGTGTCCAGGGACAGGATCAGCCCGGCCGAGGGCTTCTGGGTCGGACCGCCGTTGTCATCGTCGAACAGCGTGAGCTGGACGGCCTGCCCCTGGCCCGCGCCCGCCGGGTTCACGAGCCGGGCGTCGTGCTGCCAGGCGAACGTAGCTCCTGATCCGATGCTGAACGTCGAGTACTTACCTCCCAGCGTCCAGATGATCCTGTCTTTGACGGGATCGATCAAATACACCGACCATGTGTTTCGCATCGAAACGAGCAGGTCGCCGCCCGGGAGCGCTTGGACGGAGTTGAGGTGATAGGCGTCCCAGACTCCCGGCCCCGAGCCCACATTGGGCCCAGACCCCGCGGGCTCTTCGGAGGCCGAAAGGGGCACGTTCGGCTTGCCCCCGGGGTTGAGGGCATCCCACGTCCTGATCAGCTGACCGGTGCTGAGCGAGAACTCCTGGAGCCCCACGTCGATGACCTGCCCATCGCGCGGGCCGCCATAGCGGGTCAGGTTCTCTTTGACCGAGCGGATGACTGTGATCCAGATGTCACCGCCGACGATCGACGCGTCGTGCAGGTCGGTGCTCCAGGGAGCGCGGGCCTTCACGGTGGCGATTCTCTGATAGTGCTCGTTGAAGACGACCACTGCGCCCGGTCCCCCGGCGGGTCGGGGGCGATGTCGGTGGGCCCCCCGTTTGACGCGCCCCCCGCCCGACGCCTGGAAGGACACCAGCACCGGTTTGCCCTCGTAGGTCTCCTGCTGGAGGCTGAAAACTCCCCCCTGGGCCGGCTCGAACCAGACCGGGTTGAGATGGCTGTCCAGGATCAGCGCCCCACCCTGACCCTGGGTCCTGCCGCCTCCCCGCAGCGGACCGGTCGGGGCGGCCAGGAAATCGCCCTGGGCGAGGCCCGACTTGCGAGTCAGGATCTGAGGCTTGGGAGGATGGAGCTTGGGCGCCGAGACGAACGTGTAGTAGGCGTTCGAAGCAGATCGCGTGGACGCCGAAGCGGCTAGCCCGGTCTCAGGCAGGACGGCTCCAGCGCCGGCCGCGGCGATCGCCGCCGCGAGATACAGATATCTGCGAGTGGCCGAAGGGATGGCCCGGTTCTACCAGCTCGGGGATAACAGCCGGCTAACAGCGCGTCAGGAAGCCGGGGGCGCCGCCACCGGCTCCTCGCCCGCCGGCCGCGGACCTGACACCTCGTCGGCCTCGGCCCGCACAATCCGGTTACGCCCCTCGCGCTTGGCCTCGTACAGCGCAAGGTCGGCTTTGTGGATCAGATCAAGAGGCGCGCTGAAGGGGCCGGCCGTCGCCACGCCACCGGACACCGTCACCGGCCCGAGCCCCCCGGGTGGTGTCTGCTCGATGTCCGCCCGCAGACGCTCGGCGGCAATGTAGGCCCCGTCCTGGTCGGTCTCAGGCATCAGCCAGACAAACTCCTCGCCGCCCACGCGGGCCACGAGGTCGCTCTGGCGTGCGTGCTCGACGAGTGTGCGGGCAAATTCCGCTAGCACGCGATCGCCGGTGGAGTGACCATGGGTGTCGTTGATCCGCTTGAAGTGATCGAGATCAAAGACGGCCAAGCTGAGCGCCCGGTCATGGCGGCGCACGCGGGCGAGCTCGGTCCGGAGGCGATCGTCAAGGGTGCGCCGGTTGGCGATCCCGGTCAGCGTGTCGGTCGAGGCCAGACGGTCGAGCTTGTCCCAGGCGTCGGCGTTTGCGATCGCGAGCCCGACGAGCCGGCCAAACCGCTCCAGCCGATGCTCGACGCCTTCGGGAATGGTGGTCTCGGTGTAGGCGGCGCCCAACGCTCCCCAGAGCTCGCCGCCCACGAAGATCGGGGCCGCGATCCCGCCCGAACCACCAAGCTGCCGCATCAGCGGCGCGATCGGATCGATTTGGCTGGCGTAGGTCGCCTCTGTACGCGCTGCCTTGCCCGTTCGGTAGACGAGCGAGGAGGCGGTGACCCCGTCCAGGGCGAAGACGCTCCCGGTCAGCGTCTCGCCGTCAGGAGTCCAGCCGCCCACGACCACCCCCTGGCCTCCGCCACCGTCGAAGCGGCTGATCGCGGCCGTGCGAGCGCTAAGAAGCACCCCGACCTCCCGCGCGACCGCGGTGAACACCGCCTCAGGCTCGTTGCTCCTGGCCACGAGGGTGGCAATGCGGCTTAAGGCCGCCTCTTCGGCGTCGTGCTCGGCCAGCTTGCGGGCGGCGTACCGCTCACGTCCTGCAGCCTGGCGCAAGATCAGCGTGACAGCGGCGACGAGGGCCAGTCCGAAGCCGAGAACGAGCCACGGCACCGGCGAGATCGGTGTTCCACCGGCCACCGCCCACACGTTCCACTGTCGGCCGGCGACCGTGATCGTCACCGGCGAGCCGCTGGCCCCGCGGTCTCCGTCGAGCAGCGTCTTGGCTCCGTCCCGGACCGTGACCCCAACTTTCGGCAGGGCGGCGTGGAGGGCGTTCGACAACTGCTCGGTCTGATAAGAGGCAGAAACCCAGCCCTCGAGATGGTGGCCGGCGCCGAAGACGGGCGCGTACACGACGACGCCGTGCCGATGGGCCACCGGCCCGAGGAACTCCAGCGGAGGCGTGGCGAGCTGGCGGTTGGTGGCGGCTGCCTGGAGGAGCAGGCTGCGGCGCAGCGCATTCGTGCCGACATCGAGTCCGAGCAGCGGCTTCGATGTCTTGGACAAACCGTCCACGGACACGAGATGCAGCGAGTGCGTGGTGTCCGGCTCAACGACACCCGGGCTCGGTGACACCACCAGTCGCAGCCCGGTACGGCGCTCAAAGGCCAGGCGATCCCGATCCGGAACGGGCACGATAAAGCCAGCACTCGTAGCGGCCGGCTGACTGGTCACGATGCTGGCCAGCGCCGGCCAGCTGGACGCCCGCGGCGCCCCGACGGCCCGGATGACCCTGGTCAGCGCCAGCTCACGACCCAAAACGTCGTGAACGGCCTCACCCAGGATGTTGGCCGCCTGATGCTGGACCGCGCGTTGCTGCTGCCGTCGATTGCCGGCTTCAGTTGAGTAGATCGCCCGGGCCAGAACGAGGACCGCCACCAGCAGTACGGCCCCAACCAGCCACCAGCGCTCGACCAACCGCTTCACCCTGACCTAATCGACACGCCCCAGAGCGTCCTTGAGCTTGAAAGAGACGCGTCCATGCGCCAGAAAATCCCAGGAAACTCAGCCTGGACGGCGGCGCCCGCCGAGCCCTAAAATGGCGGCGTGCGAAGCCTTCCCCGGATCGTGGCCGGTGCCGCTGGGGCGTTCGGAGCGCTCCTACTGGGCATCGGGGTCGTCTACCTCAGCGTGGCCTGCGAGAACCTGCCCGGAATCCTGGGGCCGACGCCCGGCGACACATCGCCCCGCACACCGCTGGGAGTGATCGTGCTCGTCGCGGGCGTGGCGGTCCTGGCGGTGACCCTCATCACGGCTCGCCGCGGGCCACATTAGGGCCCGGCCAATCCCGCGCGAGCAGCCCAAGAGCGGACTCGATTCGCTTGGCGTCCTAGCGGACGCCGACGCCCGGGCCGACGAGACGTTCGAGCTGGCCGCCCGGCACCTCGATCCGTCGCTGGTCGCCGTGCTGCGGATCCTCGGCTTCGACCGCGAGTACCGGACGGCCGAGGGGTCCTATCTGTACGACGCCGAGGGCCGCGCCCACCTTGATCTTCACACCGGCGAGGGATTCGCCAGCCTCGGCCACAACCATCCGGATGTACGGAACACCCTCGAGGCCGCGATGTCGTTGAACCTCCTCGACGGCGTTCAGATCCATTACTCCGTGCTGGCGGGAATGCTGGCCGAGGCGATCTCGCGGCGGCTTCCCGATGGACTCGATGCCGTCTTCTTCACCAGCACGGGGGCGGAAGCCGTCGACTCGGCAATGAAGTTCGCTCGGGCCGCGACGGGACGGCCCCGACTGCTCTCATGCGATTCGTCCTTCCACGGCGTGACGCTCGGCCCCCTCTCTCTGGTTGGAGACGACTTCTTCAAGGAGGGCTTCGGCCCGCTGCTACCAGGCTGCCAGCGGATCCCGTTCGGTGATCTGCGCACCCTCGAGGTCGAGCTCCGCGGCCGGGACGTGGCGGCGTTCATCGTCGAGCCGATCCAGGGCCGCGAGGTGACGCTGCCCCCGGACGGCTATCTACAGGCCGCGGCCGACCTGTGCCGGCGCTACGGAACGCTGTTCGTGCTCGACGAGATCCAGACTGGCCTGGGGCGCACGGGGCGCTGGTTCGCCGGCGAGCACTGGGGCGTAGCGCCCGACTTCGTGCTCGTGGGCAAGGCGCTCAGCGGGGGGTATGTGCCGGTCGCCGCGATGGTCACCACGCGCGAGATTCACGACCGGGCGGTGGGCACGCTCGAGCGCTCGTATGTTCACCAGTCCACCTTCGGGCGCAACCGCCTGTCGATGGCCGCCGGCCTGGCCACGCTGCGGATCATCGAACGCGATCGGCTCGTCGAGAACGCGGCCACGATCGGCGAGCTGCTCCTCGACGGCCTCTCCGAGCTCCAGGCCAAATACGACATGGTCAAGGAGGTACGCGGCCGCGGCCTGATGGTCGGGATCGAGCTGGGTCCTCCGAAATCGAAGATCGGGCTCGTCAGCTGGCACCTGGCCCACAGGGCCAGCGAAGGACTGTTCCCGCAGCTGATCGTGATTCCGCTGCATCGCGATCACGGCGTGATAACGATGGCGTCGGGCAAGAACGACGTGATCAAGCTGTTGCCGCCGCTTACGCTGTCCGAGGCCGAGGCAAGAAGCTTTCTGGCCGCACTGGAGGAGGTTCTCCACGACTGCCACAGCTCGGCGAGCAAGAACTGGGGTGTCGTCCGTGACATCGCGCTGGCCACGCTGCGTCGCCGGCCGCCGCCGACGGCCGGGCAGCCGCGGGAGGTCCGGGCGGTCAAGCCAGCCAAGGAGGGATCCTGCCTGATCACCGGCGCCACCGGCTTCATTGGAGGACATCTGGCCGAGCGCCTGGTCCGCGACGGGGTCCCGGTGCGTGCGCTGGTCCGGAAGACGAGCGACACCTCGCTGCTCGAAAAGCTCGATGTCGAGATCGTCGTCGGCGACCTTGGCAGCTCGGAGTCCGTCGCTCGGGCCATCACCGGCTGCCGCCACGTCGCTCATTGCGCCGCCCTGGTCTCAGACTGGGCGACCCCGCAGGAGATCGCGCGGGTCAACGTGGCCGGGACCCGCAACGTCCTGAGCGCCGCGGTCGCCGCCTCGGTCGGGCGGCTCATTCACTTCTCCACGACCGACATCTACGGCAGCCCCGGTGGTCGGGCCATCGACGAGACCTATTCGGCGACGGGTTTTGCCAATTGGTACGCGCAGACCAAGCTGGCCGCCGAAGCCGAGGTCCGCCGGGTGCAGCAGGCGAGCGAGATGGAGGTGGTGATCCTGCGGCCGGCCACCGTCTATGGCCCGCGGTCGCAGGAGGTCGTGGGCGAGATCGCCAAGGCGATCCGCGGCGGCAACATGCTCCTGATCGAACGTGGACGCGCTGTGGCTGGATTGTGTTACGTGGCCAACCTGATCGATGCGGCGGTCCTGGCCCTCCGCCACGAAGCCGCGTCCGGTCAGGCCTTCAACGTGACCGATGGCCTGGGCGTAACGTGGCGGGAGTTCACCGCGAGCCTGGCCGACGGCCTGGGCGCCCCGCCCGTGCGCTGGAGCATTCCCTACTGGATGGCGCACGCGCTCGGGTTCTCGCTCGAGCACGGCTACCGCCTGCTGCGCAGGACAACGCGCCTGTCTCTGCCGCCCCTACTGTCGCGGCAGGCGGTTCAGGTCATGGGCCGCAATCAGGACTTCAGCAACCACAAGGCACGCGAGCTTCTGGGCTGGGAGCCGCGCGTCGATTACAAGGCCGGGCTCGAGGCGACGCTCGAGTGGTTGCAGCAGCCGGGAGCCAACTGAATCGGTGTTCGGGGGGCCGCATGCGGCCCCCCGTGGGGAGGCACATGTGCCTCCCCACGGTCGGTGCATGCACCGACCCGGCGGGCGCGCATGCGCGCCCGCCAACACCTTTATCCAGGTGGGGTCACCCCGAGCTGGGAGACGATCGTCAGGACGTCGAAGTAGACGCGCTCGCAGAGAAGGCGATCCTCCTCGAACAGGAACAGCGCGACGCAGCGGCAGGTGAATTCCCTGCCCGTGGGGGCGAGGCCGCGGAGCTCGCCCTGATGAGTCCCCTTGAGGTCGAACTCGGCCACCACGGCATCGTCGGCGTGGTGCAGGGCGATCAACTCGTTGCGCTGATCCGGGAACGCGGCTCGGGTCAGCCGGAAGTATTCGCGGACCTCCTCCTCCCCATCGTAGATCTCGCCGGTGGGGACGATCTCGTAGCGCGGGTGATCGAAGGTGCTCATCGTCACATCGAACTCGTGGCGGTTCTCTGACTCCATGTGCTCACGCACCGTGGCCTCGCGGCGGGCGCGTACGTGTGCCGGCCCGGTCATCCGCTCGGCTCCAGCTTGGCCGGAGCGCCGTTTGACACCAGCACATCTGGGAGCACGACCGAGCCGTCCGGGAGCTGGCCATTCTCGAGCAGGGCGATGATCGTGCGTGAGCTGGTCACGGCCGTCCCGTTGAGCGTGTGCACGGGCTCTGGCTTTCCGCCCCCGGAGGCGCGGAAACGGATATCGAGCCGGCGGGCCTGATAGTCGGTCGTATTGGAGCATGAGGTCAGCTCCCGGTAGCGGCCCTGGCCGGGGAGCCAGGCCTCGATGTCGTATTTCTTGGCCGCCGAGGCGCCGAGATCGCCGATCGCGATCGCCACCACTCGATAGGGGATCGCCAGCTCCTGGCAGATGGACTCTTCGAGGGCCAGCAGTCGCTCGTGCTCAGCCGCGCTCTGCGACGGCTCGACGAACGAGAACATCTCGACCTTGTCGAACTGGTGCACGCGGAAGATGCCGCGCGTGTCCTTGCCGGCCGCCCCAGCCTCTCGACGGAAGCAGGAGGAGAAGCCGGCGTAGCGGATTGGGAGCGAATCTCCGGGCAGGATTTCGCCGGCATGCAGTGACGCCAGCGCGACCTCCGAGGTGCCGATCAGGTAAAGCTCGTCCTCGGCCAGCTTGTAGATCTGCTGCTCGGTGTCTGGAAGAAACCCGGTGCCATAGAGAGCGCGCTCGCGGACCAGAACCGGCGGCGAGACGGGCACGAACCCCTCGGCGCCCAGCTTTCCGAGTGCGTATCGCACCAGCGCGAGCTCGAGCAGGACGAGGTCCCCGAGCAGGTAGGCGAAACGAGAGCCGGACAGGGCAGCGGCGCGCTCCATGTCGATCCGGGGCCCGGCCAGCTCGAGATGGTCTCGGCCCGTGGCCCCGGCTTCCCCCACCTGCTTGAGAACCGTGTCCTCGTCTGGCGCGTCGGCGTCGGGCAGGTTGGGCAGGCTGGCCAGCACCGCCTCACGCTCGGCACCCAGGGCGTTTTCTTGGTCACTGAGGGCCCGCCCGCGCTCGGCCAGCTCGGCCAGCTGCGCGCGCTCCTGCGGAGTGGGCGCGCCCTGGCGGCCCTTGCTCTCTCGATTTCGCTTGGCCTGCAACTCCTCCAGATCGGTGCGGATGGCGCGCCAGCGCTCGTCGAGCTCGAGCAGCCGGTCAAGCGAGGCCACCGCCTCAGGGCCGCGGCGCTCTAGCGCGGACCGGACCGCGTCCGGCTCGCTGCGGATCACACGGATATCGAGGATGGTGGCCTCCCGTGTCTTGAGACGGATTGCCTTGCGCCGCGAGGTCGGCTGGCCGGCCTACTTGTGCTTCTTGGCACGCGACGCCCGTGTGCTCGACGTGCTCGTCGTGGTCGAGGTCGTCGTGGTGGTCGAGCTCGTCGTGGTGGTCGGGCTCGGGGCGCCCGTCGTAGAACCCGGGGCCGCCGCGGCCGGCGGATTGCCGATCGCCTCCTTCGTGCACTGGGTGATCCCGGGCACCTTCGGCGCCTGGCGGCCCGCGTAGGTGGCCACGAATCGGGCCACGTCGATCGCCTGCTGTCCCACCACGACGTTTTGGGGCATGATCCCGCCGGAGAAGCCTCCGTTCTCAATCGCGTACAGCACACGATCCATCGGGCGCTCGCAGCGGATGTTGAAGTTGGGGCCGTTGTTGAACTCCGCGGTGCGGACAAATGCCGCCGATCCGTGGGTGGCGGCGTAGGAGAGCGTGTGACAACCCGAGCAGCGCTGGTTGAACAAGGTGGCCCCCTCGTGGATATCGGCCGGCGCCGAGCTAGGTACCGAGATGTTCTCGCTACCACAGGCACTCGCAGCCACGGCCAGGCCAGCCGCGGCCACGACCAAAAATAGAACCCGGATGAGGCGGCGCATGCGGGGCGAGATCATACGGGAGCGTTTGCGACGGCTCCCCCGCATCATCCCTGGCTTGACCCTGGCTCTGGCGCTGAGCGCCTGTGGCCGGACCGTGTCGATCGCGCCGGGACGAACCCTGCATCTCACCGTCAGCGAGTACCAGGTCCGGCCGCAAAGCGTCCGTGCCCACAGCGGATTGCTGAGGATCGTGGTTCGGGACGCCGGAAAGCTCGTCCATAACCTGGCGGTCCTGAACAACGGCGAGGTGGCCGCCGCCACCCCCCCGATCCGCCCAGGCGCGCGCGCCACGCTGGTCCTCGCCCTGGGCCCCGGCACCTATGTGATGGCCTCGACGATGTTCTTCGATCAGTCGTTGGGGGTCTACGGGACGTTGCGGGTGTCGAGGTGAGGGCGGGGGCGACCGCCCGCGCCAGGAAAATGGACCCGGTACCGGCTCCTTGGTTGCCGCCGTGGAGGACGCTCGCGGCGCGGATTGGGTGAGCGAACGTCTTCTTCGGCCGGCACCGGGTAGCAGTTGATTCGCCGCTGGCCGCGCGCCCCCTTCTTTTGCATTGGGCGTTGATGGTCCGCCCTGAGGGTTACGCTCAGGCCAGTGCCTGACCAGGAACCGTCCACCCAGGCAAGGGGTTCCGAGCTGTTCAGAGAGGTGTTCGGTCGCTTCGCCACGGGCGTGGCGGTGATCACGAGTTCGGGCTCCGGCGGGGCCGGAGGGATGACCGCCAACGCCCTGTGCTCCGTGTCGCTCGACCCGCTGCTCGTGCTCGTCTGCTTTGAGAACCGGGCCCGGACGCTTCCGATCGTCCGTGAAGCGGGCTGCTTTGCCGTCAACATGCTGAGCGCGCAGCAGGAGGCACTGGCGGCGGTTTTCGCGTCCAAGCTGCCCGAGTCCGAGAAGCTCGAGGGCGTACCCCATCGGCTGGAGGGCGGTGTCCCGGTCATCGACGGGGCGCTCGCCTGGTCGGTGTGCCAGCTGCGCGAGCTGATTCCCGGCGGCGATCACACGATCGCGATCGGCGAAGCGACCGCGATGGGCCTGGGCGAAGGCGACCCGCTGCTCTGGTTCGCCGGCCGCTATCACTCGTGGGCCAACGCCAAGGCCAGTCCCTGAGCCGCCGTTCGCCAGGCGGCGGCGCTCAGCCCGCCGTCTGCGCGGCCCGCAGCAGCAGCACCACGATCACCAGCGCCGCCAAGGCCATCACCCCGACCTCCCGCTGCATGATCGTGGCCACGAGCGACTGCTGTTCGTCCTGCGGAAGCTTGCGCACGGCCTCGGCCGAGGGCAGGCCCCGCGCATCGAGCACCATCTGTGCGCTCGATGCCCGTAATGCCTCGGCGATCAGCGCCACCAGCAGGGGCAACACCCCGTAGAGGATGTGCAGGCTGGACGCCTTGTGACCGAGCGCGACCAGGATCCCGCCGAGCGCCGCCTGTATGACCACGACAAGCTGAGCGGCCCGCAGCAGCCACCAGAACTGGCGATCTGACCGGGCCTTCCACCATTCCCAGCCCCCGAAGACCAGCACGCCCGCGTTGAGCGTGATGGCCAGCACGCCCACGACCAGATGCACCTGTTTCATCTCGCCCTCGGCGGGCGTTTGACTCGCCGTCGGCGGGTAACTGCGGCCCGGACCTTCCCGCCCGCCCCGTGGGCTACGAGGCGCGTGAGATAGCCGCATTTCGCACTAAGTAACACTTTGTTACAAGCCTATCCCCGTAGTGGTATAACCGCCTGTCGTGCTCCGTGACTACCTGCCTGCGCTCGTGTTCCTCATCCTGGGAGGAGTCGTCGGGACCGTATTCGCGGTGCTCAATCTGTTCCTCGGGCGCCGGCATCCCAACCGCTCCAAGCAGGAGCCGTACGAGTGCGGCCTGCCCTCCGAGATCCAGCACGGCTTTCGCTTCGGGATCAGCTTCTACCTCGTGGCAATGCTGTTCATCCTGTTCGACATCGAGGTCATCTTCCTGTATCCGATCGCCGTGGTGTTGAAAGCGTTCGGAACCTTCGCCATGGTCGAGACCGTCGTATTCGTCGTGCTGCTGACCGTGGCCCTGGCCTACGTCTGGCGCCGCGGCGCCCTGGAGTGGAAGTGACCGGGCGCTGCGCATCGGGAGCGCCCGTCTAATGCCCCTCAGTCGGCAGCCACTCCCCGAGAACTTCCGCTCGCGCCAGCTCAAGGCCCGTGAGATGCTGCGCGGAGACCTGGACGGTGAGGAGCTCGAGCGCTACGTCGAGGAACGGGTCATGACCACGACGCTCGACCGAGCGGTCGCCTGGGGGCGCGGGAACTCGTTCTTCCCTCTCACCTTCGGTCTGGCGTGCTGCGCGATCGAGATGATGTCGATCGTGGCCGCCCGGGTGGACATCGCCCGGTTCGGGTTCGAGGCCTTTCGAGCCTCCCCCCGGCAGGCCGACCTGATCATCCTCTCCGGCCGGGTGTCGATCAAGATGGCGCCGGTCATCCGCCGGATCTACGACCAGATGCTCGACCCCAAATGGGCGATCTCGATGGGGGCCTGCTGCTCCTCGATGGGCGTGTTCAACAACTACGCGCTCGTGCCGGCCGACAAGTTCCTGCCGATCGACGTCCACGTCCCCGGCTGCCCGCCTCGGCCCGAGGCGCTGGCCCACGGGATCCTCCGGCTGCGTTCCCAGGTCATGGGCAACCCGCCTGCCGGATGGCGCGAGCGCTACGAGGCGAGCGGAACCGAGGAGATCCTGCGCGAGGACAGCGGCCTGGCCAGCGCCGACATCTCGGTCCTGCGCCCCGGAGACACCGCCGGTGCCTGACGCGACAGAGCTCGAGCTCACCGCCCAGGAATTACGCGAGCGCGAGCAGGACTGCATCCTGGACACCGAGTTTCACCGCGGGCGGGCTGTCCTGGTGGCCGATCCCAAGAAGGTCAAACCGGTGCTCGATTATCTCCGCGGGAAGGGCTACACGTTCCTGGCCAGCCTCCACGGCGTGGATTACTACCCCGAGGAGCCGCGGCTCGGTGTCCTGTACGAGTTGCTGGACATGCAGCGGGTTGATCGGATCTCGGTCAAGGCTCGCGTGTCGACTGACAGCCCGACCATCGACTCGGTGGTGGAACTGTTTCCCGGCGCGGAGTTCCCCGAGCGCGAGGCCTACGACATGTTTGGCGTCCAGTTCGAAGGTCACCCGGACCTGCGCCGGATCCTCTTGCCCGAGGACTATGAGGGCCATCCGCAGCGGCGCGACTTCCCGATGGGGGGCGAGCCGGTGCTGTTCACCTTCAACGAAGAGCAGTCCTATGGGAAGGACGTCTAGTTGGCCTCCCTGACCGAGGACTACCGGCGCCGCGAGGAGTCGATCACGCTCTCCGCGGAGCGGGCAGGTGAGGGCGAGACGCATGAGCTGATGACGCTCAACATCGGCCCGCACCACCCGGCCACACACGGCGTCCTGCGGCTGATCACCACGCTCGAGGGCGAGGTGGTCAGGGACATCAAGCCGATCATCGGCTACGTCCACACCGGCATCGAGAAGACGGCCGAGGACAAGGCCTACTGGAAGGCAATCCCGGTGATCGAACGGATGGACTACCTGTCCTACTACTTCAATGCGATGGCCTTCTGCGGGGCCGTGGAGACGCTGCTGGACCTCGAAGTGCCTCCGCGGGCCCAGTACCTGCGGGTGATCCACCTCGAACTCAACCGCATCATGTCCCATCTGGTGTGGCTGGGAACGAGCGCCCTCGACCTGGGAGCGATTTCGATGTTCTGGTACTGCTTCCGGGAGCGCGAGGCGGTGCTTGACCTGTTCGAGTTCTCATCCGGCCAGCGGATGCATACGCGCTACATCCAGGTGGGCGGTGTGATGGAGGACATTCCACCTGGGTTCGCCCGCAAGCTCAGGCGGTTCGTCGAGGACATGCCGCGCCGCGCGGACCAGTACGCCGATCTGCTCTCCCGCAACCAGATAGTGCTTGAGCGGCTTCGTGGAACGGCTCATGTCGACGAGCAGACATTGCTCTCGCTGGGGGTCACTGGCCCGCTGCTGCGGGCCACCGGGAATCCGTGGGATCTGCGCAAGGCTCAGCCCTACTCGAGCTATGACCATTTCGATTTCAAGATCCCGGTCGGTACGGTCGGCGACAACTACGACCGCTATCGCGTCCGGCACGCCGAGCTGTACGAGTCGACCAAGATCGTTCAGCAGGCCCTGGATGGCCTGCCCGAAGGACCCTTCATCACGCCGGATCGCAAGGTCGCCCTCCCGCCCCGGCACGAGCTGGCCACGAGCATGGAGGCGCTGATCCACCACTTCAAGCTCGTGACCGAGGGCTTTCGCGTGCCCCCGGGCGAGGCCTACTACCCGATCGAAGGTCCGAGAGGCGAGCTCGGCTGCTTCGTCCGGGCCGACGGCTCGGCCAAGCCGGCCCGCGTTCACATGCGTGACCCGAGCTTCGTCAACCTTCAGGCGCTGGCGCCGATGGTCCGCGACGAGTACATCGCGGACCTGATCGCGACGCTGGCCATGCTCGATCCGATCCTCGGGGGGATCGACCGATGAGCGCGGGGGGTGGGCGGGTCCCCCGATTTACTCACGGCTCCCGCGTCCCGGGCTGGGACGAGGCGGTCGACCTCGACAAGGACCCGGCGGTTATCCCGGATGCGACCACCACGCCCGTCCCGGACGAGCTGCGAGGGACGATCGAGGCGGCGATGGCCAAGTACCCGGACCGCCGCTCGGCGGTGATCCCGGCCCTCCACGCCGCCCAGAACATTCATGGCTGGTGCTCCCCGGAAGCGATCCAGCAGGTGGCAGCCGTAATGCAGGTGACCCCCGCCTACCTGTCGTCGGTGGCGACGTTCTACGACATGCTCGAGACCCGGGCGCGCCCGAAGCATCACGACGTTTACGTGTGCACGAACATCAGCTGCTCGCTGCGGGGAGCGGACGACCTGCTCGACGCGATGGTCGCCGCCGCGGCCGGACGAGCCGATGTGCATGTGCGCGCGTTCGAATGCCTGGGGGCTTGCGACATCGCCCCGATGGCATCGGTGGACGGCGAATACATCGGGCCGCTCGAGACCACGGACGCCCAGCAGGTCATGGCCGACCTTGAAGCCGGACGCCCGGTGCTCAAAGACAAGCAGCTGCGGTTTCGCAAGTGCGCCGATCCCGGGGTGGCCGAGGGCGCCGACGAGTTCTCCGCGCCCTCAGGAGCGAGAGCGGATACGGCCGGGCTGAGAGACGAGCCTGACCGCCCTGGTCCGACGGCGGCGATTGAAACTCCCGTGGATGGAGCCGACGAGTGAAGCTCCTGTTCGACCGCATCGACGAGCCTGGGCTCAACACGCTCGAGGTCTACGAACGCCGGGGCGGATATGAATCGCTGCGCAAGGCGCTGGCGATGCCCCCGGAGGAGGTCTTGAGCAACATCAGCGACTCGGGCTTGCGAGGCCGGGGCGGGGCCGGATTCCGGATGGGCCAGAAGGCGGGCTTCCTCCCCCATGGGCAGATGGACAAGTACCTGGTGTGCAACGCCGACGAGTCCGAGCCGGGGACGTTCAAGGACCGGGAGCTGATGCAGAAGAACCCGCACCTGTTGATCGAGGGGATCCTGATCGCCTCGTGGGCGGCGGAGATCGATCGCACGTTCATCTACATCCGGGGCGAGTACGAGATGCAGGCCGAGATCCTGGAGGCCGCCATCGCCGAGGCGCAGCAGGCCGGCTACATCGGCGAGCGCATCCTCGGTTCCGAGCACTCGGTCAGCCTGGTCCTCCATCGCGGTGCCGGTGCCTACATCTGTGGCGAGGAGACGGGCCTGCTCGACTCGCTGGAGGGCAAGCGAGGAAACCCCCGGCTCAAGCCACCGTTCCCGGCGATCGAGGGGCTCTACCACGGGCCCACGCTGATCAACAACGTCGAAACGCTCTCCACCGTGCCCCTCATCATCCGGATGGGGGGCCAGGAGTACGCCAAGATCGGCACCGAGACCTCGACCGGCACGAAGCTGGTTTCGGTCTCAGGTGATGTGCGACGGCCCGGCAACTACGAGATCGTGCTCGGGACGCCGTCCCGGGAGATCATCTACGACCTGGCCGGCGGGCCGCCGGAGGGCCGGGAGGTCAAGTTCTGGTTCCCCGGCGGGTCAAGCTCGCCCGTCCTGACCAAAGACGATCTCGATCTGCCCTACGACTTCGACACGATGGCCAAGGCCGGGTCGATGCTGGGCTCGGGGGCGATCATCGTCGTCGACGAGACCCACACCGTGCTCGAGGTGGCGCTCAAGCTGGCCAAGTTCTACGCCCACGAGTCATGCGGGAAATGCGTTCCCTGCCGCGAGGGCACCAACTGGACGGTCAAGATGCTCCGGCGGATCCAGGCGGGCGAGGCCACTCCCATGGACCTCGACATCATGGCCTCGGTTCAGACCCAGATCATCGGTAACTGCCTGTGCGTGCTGGGAGACGCGATGGCCATGCCGGTCGGGTCGATGATCGAAAAGTTCCGGCCCGAGCTCGAGGACGAGATCGAGCGAGCCCGGGCGCGGGCGGGTGCCGGAGAGCTCGAAGCGGTGATCGCACTGGGCGTGGCGGACGAGCACGCCGGGCCGATGCCGGTTCACGATCCAGCCACAGCGGCTCGGGCCATCGGGGGCTAGGTCGTGCCGCGCCCCGAGCAGAAGATCATCCAGCTGACGATCGACGGTCGCGAGGTCAAGGCCCCTGAGGGGATGATGCTCGTCGACGCGGCCAAGCACGGCGACGTCGAGATCCCGTACTTCTGCTACCAGCCCAAGCTCGGGCAGCCCGTCGGCGCGTGCCGAATGTGCCTGGTCGAGATCGAGGGCATCCCCAAGCTTCAGACCTCCTGCTCGACGCCGGTGAAGGATGGGATGGTTGTCCACACCCAGACCGAGCGGGTTCACCACGCCCAGAACGCGGTCGTGGAGTTCCTGCTCGTCAACCACCCCCTGGACTGCCCGGTGTGCGACAAGGGTGGCGAGTGCCCGCTCCAGGACATCACCTTCGGCTGGGGGCTCGGGCGGTCTCGGTTCATCGAGCCCAAGCGCCACTTCGTCAAGCCACTGTCACTCTCGCCGCTGATCGCGATCGACCGCGAGCGCTGCATCCTCTGTTACCGCTGCGTCCGCTTCTCCCAGGAGGTGGCCGAGGACTACCAGCTGATCTTCGCCGAGCGCGGGGCCGACACATTTGTCTCGACGCACGACGGCCATCCCTACGTCGCGCCGTTCAGCGGAAACATCATCGAGCTCTGCCCCGTCGGCGCTCTGACCTCGAAGGCGTACCGGTTCCGGGCCAGGCCGTGGGACGTGGAGGGTGCCGGCGGAATCTGCATGCTCTGCCCGGCTCAATGCAACGTCGACCTCACGGTCCGGGACGAGAAGGTGACGCGGGTCCTGGCCCGCGACCCCTTCAACGAGGAGGTGGACGACGGCTGGCTATGCGACAAGGGCCGCTTCGCCTACCAGGCCATTCACGTCGATGAGCGGATCACCGCGCCCCTGGTCCGTGACGGCGGCGAGCTGCGCACCGTGTCCTGGGAGCGGGCGCTCGATGCAGCCGGCGGCCTGAGTCGCCATGGCGGGCGGGTGGGTGCGCTCATCGGCGGTCAGGCCACGAATGAAGAGGGCTTCCTGCTCGGCCGGCTGATGCGCGAGGGTCTGCGCTCAGGGGATCTGGACTGCCGGGCCGGCGCTGCGAGCGGGTCCGGGGCCAGTGAGGGTGACGCCGAACTGAAGCTGACACGCGCGCTGGCTTCGCCTGCGCTCCAGGCCACGGTGCCCGACCTCGAGTTCGCCCACACGGTCCTCGTCGTGGGGTGCGAGCTGCTGGATGAGGCGCCGGTGCTCGACCTGCGCGTCCGCAAGGGCGTGCGCCGGCGGGGCGTGCAGCTGGCCGTCGTGAGCGCGCGGCCAAGCGCGCTGGATGCGGATGCGGGGCTCGTGGTGCGCTGCGATCCGGGAGCCGAGGACTCGCTGCTGGCCGGTCTCGCCCAGGAGCTGGCCAGCGAGCCTCGGTCTGGCCTGGCCAAGCTGCTGCGCGGTGACGGCGAGGACGTCGTGATCGTGTACAGCGAGCGACTGGGCGCCGGCGGTCGCCGCGCTCTGCTGAGCGTGGCCTCAGCGCTCGGACTGGGAGATCGGGAGGGTGCAGGCCTGCTCGAGATCCCAGCCTTCGCCAACGGCCGAGGCCTGCGCGAGGCGGGTGTCCTGCCGATGGCCGGTCCCGGCTACAGCTCTGCGACCGGCCGAGGCGCCGGCGCGATCGGCCAAGCCGCGGCGGATGGAGACATCACCGCGCTCTACCTGTTCGAGACCGATCCCCTGCGCGACCAGCCGGACGGCGAGCTCTGGCATCGCGCTCTGGACAAGGCAGCCCTGGTCGTGGCCCATGCTTCGGTGCTGACCGAGGGGCTGCGTGAGCACGCGAATGTGATTTTCCCGGCTGACACCTACGCCGAAAAGGAGGGGACGGTCGTCCATCCGGACGGGCGCCTCCAGCGGCTTCGCACCGCCGTCGGCCATCCGGACCAGGTTCGTCCCGGTTGGTGGGTGATCGCAGAGGTGGCCAAACGCTGCGGTCGTGACCTGGGCGTGCTGACCAGCTCGATGGCGTTCGCCCAGCTCGTGGACGCGGTGCCGTTCTACGCCGGGTTGACGCTGGAGGAGATCGGCGGCCGCGGAGTGCGCTGGCCGGCCCGAGACGCGGCGTCGACGATGCCGTCGGGGGGTGATGTGGGCGATTTCGTTCGCGTGGCGAGCAAAATCGCCCAGACCTCCCCTGCGGAGCCCGGCACACGCCTCCGCCTGGGCCTCTTCCGGCCGATCTGGGCCTCGCCGGAGGTCGAGATCTCGCCCATTCTTCAGTACACGATCGCCCGCCAGCAGGCCGAGCTTTCGCCTGAAGACGCGCGCCGGCTCAATGTCTCAAGCGGCGACCGGGTGATCGTCTCCCATAACGGCACGAGCGTCAGCGCGCCCGCAGCCGTGCGCAGCGGCGTCCCGGAGGGGACGGTCTTCTTGGCCGTCGGGCTGGCCGCCGAGTCCGCCAACTCGCTGCGCCAGGGCCAAGAGGTGGAGGTCAGAGCCGGATGACGCTGCTGGCCGACGTCAACTACTTCGAGCCGTGGTGGATCCAGATCATCAAGGCGCTCGTCATCTTCGGGGTGATCTTCGCGATCCTGCCCGTCCTGATCGTGTACGAGCGCAAGCTGCTGGGGCGCTTTCAGAACCGCTACGGACCCAACCGCGTCGGGCCGTTCGGGTTGATGCAGCCGCTGGCGGAGATCATCAAGTTCGCCACCAAGGAGCCCTCGCGGCCCGCGACCTCGGTCCCATACCTGTTCCGAATCGCCCCGGTGATCTCGATCCTGACCGCGGTGACCGCGCTGGCCCTGATCCCGTTCGGCAACGTCCAGAACATCTTCGGTACGCGGGTGGGGCTATACGGAATTGACGTGACCGTGGGGCCGCTGTACGTGTTCGCCCTGGCCGGGATCTCCTTCTACGGGGTCATGCTCGGGGGCTGGGCCTCGGGCTCGAAGTACTCCTTCCTCGGCGCGATGCGCGGGGCCGCGCAGCTGATCTCCTATGAGGTCGCCCAGGGTCTGTCGCTGGTGGGCGTCGTGATCACCGCCCAGACCCTTTCGCTGACGGCCATCGTTCACGCCCAGGAGGGGTTCTGGTACATCGGTCCGCAGATCGTGGGCTTCCTGATCTTCATGATCTCCTCGTTCGCCGAGACAAACCGGGCGCCATTCGATCTGATGGAGGCCGACTCGGAAATCATCGGCTACTTCACCGAATACGGCGGCACGGGCTGGATTTCCTACATGTTCGCCGAGTACGCCAACATGATCACGGTCTCAGGGATCGCCACCACGCTCTTCTTGGGCGGATGGCTGCTGCCTGGCAACCCGAACATCCCCGGCTGGATCGACCCGTTCATCGTGTTGGCCAAGATGGGGATCGTCTTCACATTCTTCATCTGGATCCGGGCCACCCTCCCCCGCCTCCGGTACGACCAGCTCATGTCGCTGGGCTGGAAGATCCTGCTCCCCCTGGCCACCCTCAATCTCCTGGTGACCGCGATCGTGGTGGCAGCGTGAGTCCTTACAACCCGGGCGCAGACGTGGTCGAGGTCATTCGCGAGCCCGCTCCCGGGGCGGCCGCGGGGGTGTACCGAAGCTTTGGCGCCACGCTCAAGGGACTCAAGACCACCTTCGCTCGGATCGTCGAGGGCCCGGTCACGATCCAGTACCCCGAGGAGAAGACGCCGGTCTACCCGCGCTTTCGGGGCCGTCACAAGCTCCACCGGTTCGAGGACACCGGCCTTGAGAAGTGCGTCGGCTGCTCGCTCTGCGCTGCCGCCTGTCCGGCCGACTGCATCCGCGTCGTGGCGGCCGAGAACACGCCTGAGAACCGGGTCTCGGCCGGGGAGCGCTATGCCGCCGTATACGAGATCAACCTCAGCCGCTGCATCTTCTGCGGCTACTGCGAGGTGGCGTGCCCGTTCGACGCCATCACGATGGGCCACGACTACGAACTGTCGGACTACACGCGGTCGGACCTGATCTTTACCAAGGAGATGCTGCTGGCCGACCCGATCGAGCGCACACCGCTGCGCACCGACGAGGAGTGAGCCAGCTGTGAGCGCTGTCCTCTTCTTCCTGGCCGCGATCGGCGCCATCTCAGGGGCGATTGGCGTGGTCATGCTCCGCAATCCGTTCTACGGCGTGCTCTCGCTGGCCTTTCACCTCGTCTGTCTGGCCGGCCTGTTCCTGCTCCTCCGGGCTGAGTTTGTTGCCTTCGTCCAGGTCGTTGTCTACGCCGGCGCGGTCATGGTGCTGTACGTGTTCGTCGTGGCCTACGTCGGGGGCGGCGAGCAGCAGCCCTCGGGCGCCGTTCTGCGAATACTCGGACCGCTGTTCGCCGTGGGCCTGGCCATCGAGCTGTGCATCGCCATGCTCGGCTCGGCGCTGACGGGAATTCACGGGAAGGGCGCGGGGTACATACCGGGATTCGGGACTCCAGCGCACATCGGCAGGCTGCTCCTGACCAAGTATCTGTTCCCGTTCGAAGCCGCCTCGATCCTGCTCCTGATCGCCGCCGTGGGGGCGGTCGTTCTGGCCCGGCGGCGCCGGGGCCTCGAGGACGACACCGAGACGGGGCCCGAAGAGTTCCACGTCCGCGCGCCCCGCCCGGCCTACACCGGGACGATGGCCGAGGGCGCCGGCGTCCGCCCGTCGGGAGGCGATGACCCGCTCCTGCCGGAGGTCGAGCCCGTGGCCGAAGCGTCTCCACGAGGCGGTTGGTAGTGGCGATCGGCTGGTATCTGGCTGTGGCCGCGATCGTGTTCTGCGTTGGTGCCGGTGGAGTGCTGGCCCGGCGCAACCCGCTGACGATTCTGCTCTGCCTCGAGCTGATGCTCAACGGCGCCAACCTGGCGCTGATCGCCTTCGCTCGCATGTGGGGCGGCGAGGACGGACAGGTGTTTGCGCTGGTCGTGATGGTGGTGGCGGCGGCTGAGGTGACTGTCGGCCTCGGATTGATCGTCGCCCTCTACCGGCGTCGCCTGCCCGTGGACGTGGACGAGCTCTCGGAGCTGCACGGCTAAGTGGACCGGATCGGCGGAGCCCCCTAATGCCGACGACATTCGCCTGGTTGGTGCTGCTGTGCCCGCTCGTCGGGACGGTGGCGATCGCACTCGGGCATCGCGCTCTGCCTGGCCGGAGCGCCGGCTGGCTGGCGACCGCCGCCATCGTCCTGTCGTTTGCCTTCAGCGTGATTGTCCTGATCACGCTGCTGGGCAAAGACCCCGCTCACCGCGAGCTCACCTCGTCGCTGTGGAACTACGACTTCAGCGTGGGTGTCGACGCCAAGCTCGGAATCCTGGTCGACCCGCTGTCGGTGTTCATGATCCTGATCGTTTCCGGGGTGTCCTCGCTGATCCACCTGTACTCGGTGTCCTACCTGACCGAGGATCGCGGCTACCGGCGCTACTTCTGCTACCTGAACTACTTCGTCTTTTCGATGCTGTTGCTCGTGCTGGCGGGCAACTTCATCGTGCTGATCGTCGGGTGGGCGTTCGTCGGCGCCGCCTCATATCTGCTGATCTCCTTCTGGTACCGGCGGGGCACGGCCACCCGGGCCGGCCTGAAGGCATTCGTAATCAACGTCGTGGGTGATGTCGGGCTCGTGCTGGGGACGTTCTTCCTGTTCACCCACACCGGCACCGTCGGCTTCCTACGGACGTTCGCCGTCGCCCCCCATGTCTTCCACAGCGACAGTCCGGACCTCGTGGCCGGGTCGATCCTGCTGCTGGTCGGAGCGTTTGCCAAGTCGGCCCAGTTCCCCCTTCACACCTGGTTGCCTGACGCGATGGAGGGTCCAACGCCGGTCTCGGCGTTGATCCACGCCGCCACGATGGTCACCGCGGGGGTGTATCTGATCGCCCGCATGCATCCCCTGTTCGAGCTGGCGCCGACCGCCGCCGACGTCGGCGCCGCGGTGGGGGCGTTCACGCTCGTCCTGGCCGCCACGATCGCGCTTGTCATGACCGACATAAAGCGGGTGATCGCGTACTCGACCATGTCCCAGATCGGCTACATGATCATGGGCGTCTCGGCCGGGGCCTACTCGGCCGGGCTGTTTCATCTCATGACTCATGCCTTCTTCAAGGCGCTCCTGTTCATGGGCGCGGGATCGCTGATCGGGGCGATGGCCGGTGCGCAGTCGCTGGACCGCATGGGCGGCTTCCGGAAAGTGATGCCGTTCACGTTTGCGTGCTTTGTCGTCGGCGGTCTGGCGCTTTCCGGGTTTCCGCCCTTCTCCGGCTGGCTTTCGAAGGACGACATCCTCGGCTTCCTGTTTCAGCGCGGGGGCGGGTTCGTCGTGCTGGGGGTGATCGGATATCTCGGCGCATTCCTGACCGCGCTGTACACGTTCCGCATGATCTTTCGAGCCTTTTTCGGCGAGCCGGTCCCCGAAGCGCAAGAGCTCGACCACGGCCACCTGGCCCACGCCGACGTTCCCCGCAATCCGATGACCGGCGAGGAGGAGGACACCGACGTCGGCTTCCCCGGCCCCGGACACTTCATCGCCGAGCGCGAGGTGCCCATGAAGGTGGCCATGGGCATCCTGGCCGTGCTGGCCACGGTCGGCGGGGTGATCCAAATCCCAGGCGTCGACAGCGCCGTGGACCGGTTCCTGGCTCCGACTTTCGCCGGGTCACGCTTTGCCTCGACGCAGGTCTCGACGAGTAGCGCGTGGCTGGGCCTGATCGTCGGGGCGGCGGTGGCGATCGCCGGCATCGGCCTGGCCTACCGGATCTGGGTCCGCTCGCCGGTGATCGCCCAGCAGCTCCGCCACCGGCTTGCCGGCGTTTACCAGTTCCTCTCCCACCTCTGGTACATGAACGAGCTGATCGACTTCCTGGTCGTGCGGCCCGCGCTCTGGCTGGGGCGGTTGATCGACATGGTGCTGGAGCGCACGCTGATCGGCGGCGTTATCACCGGCGCGCCGCTGGGGACCATCCGCGCCGGCTCGGTCACCGTGCGCCGCGCCCAGACCGGCTTCTTGCGCTACTACGCCGCCGCCATGGTCATCTGCATGTCCGCGGTGGCGGCCTACTTCCTGATCTCGAGCACGTGAGCACAGTGACCGCCCGATGACGCTCTCAATCCTGATCTGGCTCCCACTGGCCGTCTCCCTGGTCTGCGCTCTCCTCCCTCGACACCTCATGGGGAAAGCGGTGTTCCTCGGAAGCCTGGTCACGCTGGGCATCGCGCTCTCTTTCCTGGCCCGCTTTCACTCGGGGATGCCCGGGCTTCAGTTCGTCACGGACTCGGTCTGGATCGCCTCACTGGGGATCCATTACAAGCTGGGGCTCGATGGTCTGAACGTTCTGCTGGTCGTCCTCACGTGCCTGCTGTTCAGCGTGGCGATCGCCTGGAGCGCCTTCCGCCGCTGGGAGCGCCTGCGGCTCTTCTACTTCCATCTCGGCTTGGCCCAGAGCGCGGTCCTGGGGGCATTTTGCGTTCAGGACCTGGCCCTGTTCGTGGCGTTCTTTGACCTGATGCTGATCCCGTTCTACTTCCTGGTGGGGATGTGGGGCACCGGCGAGCGCGTGCGGGCCACGACCAAGCTCGTGATCTACACCCTCGTGGGTTCGCTCTTCATGCTGGCCGCCGCCGTGGCCACAGGGGTGCTCGCGTCCACCAGCCACGGGACACCGCTCACGTTCGTCATCTCCTCGCTGCAGCACCTGCCGCTATCCCACTCCACCCAGGAGTGGATCTTTGCCTGCTTCGCCCTGGCTTTCCTGATCAAGATGCCGCTGGTCCCGTTCCACGGGTGGCTGGCTGACGCCTACAAGTCGATGCCCGTGCCTGCCGTCGCCGTCTTCTCCGGCGTGGTCTCCAAGGTCGCCGCCTACGGGTTCCTGCGCATCGTCCTGCCGCTGTTCCCCTACGCCTCGGCTCACTTCCAGAACCTGATCCTCCTGATCGCCCTGGTTTCGATCATCTGGTCCACGGCGACGGCCTTCACCACGCCGGACGCCCGCATGGTCGTGGCTTACTCGAGCGTGGCCCAACTCAGCTTCATCACGCTGGGGATCTTCTCGCTCCGACCCGAGGGCGCTCAGGGCGCCGTCCTCCAGATGCTCAACCACGGATTGGTGACAGCCCCGCTCTTCTTCGTGGTGGCGGCGCTGGCCGCCCGCGCCAAGGGCTCGGAGAAGTTGCGCGACATGGGCGGGATCGCGTTCCGGGCTCCGGTCCTGGCCGGCCTGTTCCTGATCATCACGCTGGCCACGCTCGCCATGCCCGGCTCGTCGAACTTCATTGGCGAGTTCATGATCCTGCTCGGCACGTTCCGGGCGCACATCGCGATCGCGGCGATCGCGTTCGTGGGGGTCATCGGGGCGGCGGTCTATGCCCTGCGACTCTTCATCGGCAGCATGCACAACCGCCTGCCCTCGACGGCGGTGTCGTATGACCTCGGAGCCTCGGAGTTGGTCGCCATCGTCCCGGTGGTTCTGGTGATTCTGGCGCTGGCGTTCTTCCCGCAGTTCGGGCTGAGCCGGTCGCAGGCGAGCGTCAGGGCGGCGATGGCGCCCGCGGAGGTTCAGGCCTATCCGCACATCATCCATCTCGACGCCAGCGTCCCGCCGGGCTGGACCGCCTATGCCCCGGCCACGAGAACATCGCCATGACCCTGGTCCTCGCCGCCGCCCATCTGCATGGCCCCAAGATCGGCTGGGCCGCCTTCTCGCCACTGGTCGATCTCTCGGCCGGAGGGGTGATCCTGCTGATGCTGGGACTCTTCCGCAATCGGCTGATCAGGGAGCGGATCCTCCCGGCGGCCACGATCATCGTCCTGGCCGGAGCCATCGGCTTGTCCATCTGGCGCTTTCACCACCACGCGACGATCATCGCCGGGGCACTGAGGATCGACGATCTGGCACTCGAGCTGGACATGCTGTTTGCCGCCTCGGGGATCGCCGCCGTGCTCCTGTCCATCCGCCGAGCCATCTCACAGGACGCCGGCCACGGCGAGTACCACGCTTTGCTCGTCTTCAGCATCTTTGGGATGGCCGCCTTCGTCTCGGCTCAGAACCTGATCACGCTGTTTTTGTCGATCGAGCTGCTCTCGATTCCGCTCTACATCCTGTGCGCGTCGCAGACCCGTCGCGAGGCTTCGCTCGAGGCCGGGCTCAAGTACCTGATAATCGGGTCGCTCGGCTCGGCCACGTTGCTGTTTGGCCTGGCACTGATCTACGGTGCCACCGGGTCGACGGACTTCGCCACGATCGGAAACGCGCTTTCGACCGGCAAGCTGGCCGGCGGAATCCTGGGCGACCCGATGGTCTACACAGGTCTCGGGCTGGTGATCGTGGGCTTTGCCTTCAAAGCCTCGATCGCTCCATTTCACCAGTGGACGCCCGACGTCTACGAGGGAGCTCCGACTCCGATCACGGCCTTCATGGCGACCGCCACGAAGGCCGCCGCGATCGGCGTCTTCCTGCGCTTCTTCGATGTCGCGGCGATCGGGGCTGAGAACACATGGGCCCCGCTGCTCGCAACCGTGGCCGCGATCACGATCATCGTGGGGAACGTGGGCGCTCTGGGGCAGTCGTCCCTGAAGCGGATGCTCGGCTACTCCGGCGTGGCCCAGGCCGGCTACGTGCTCTCCGGAGTGCTCGTGGGCAGCCAACTGGGAATCCAGGCCGCGGTCCTCTATCTGCTGGCCTACCTGGCCATGAACATGGCCGCGTTCGCCTGCATCGTGGGCTGTGAGGTGCAGCAGCCCGAATTCGGCGACGACATCTCCACGCTGGCCGGCCTCGGGGCGCGCAACCCCTGGCTGGCCTGGCCGATGACGATCGGAATGCTCGCTCTGGCGGGGATCCCTGGAACCGTCGGGTTCGTGGGCAAGTTCCAGCTCATCCACGCGCTGGTGAACGGCGGCTACACGTGGCTCGGAATCGTGCTCGTGATCGGCTCGATGATCTCGCTGGGCTATTACCTGCGCGTCGTGGCGACGATGTGGATGTCTCGCTTCCGCCCGATGAGCGCCGTGGCGCCCGTCGGAGCGCTCGCCCCGATGGCCGGCGGCTCCCAGGAGGCGGATGCAGAGGAGGGTGGCCAGGACATCTCGGAGGACGAGCATGTGCCGACCAAGCCCGCGTTCGGCGCGCCGCTCGCGCCGTCCGAGACAGCCACCGCTTCCCCTGAGGGCTCTGGCACCCCGGCGGGCGTGCTGATCGGCCTAGTGGGCGTCGTTTCGGCCGCTGCCGTGGTCTTCTTCGGGATCATCCCCTCACCGCTGTTTGACTTCGCCTGGCACGCCGGCCACGCGATTACCGGGATCTTCTAGAGGGCGACAGCGGTCAGTTGCGGTTGATGTCGCCCTTCGCGGTCGGCGCCGCCGGTCGCGGTCGGCGCCGCCCTTTGCAGTCGCCAGGCCCTTCGCGGTCGCCAGGCCAGACCTAACGTCACAACCATCCATAAGAGCGCCCGCGCGTGTGACGAAAGGGGGCGCATATGGACCTTCCGTCACTCGATCCGGATCAACCCGAACGCATGTGACGTTAGGTCCGCGACCGGGTAAGCCACCCCTATGGAAGAACGACGCTCAGACACCGAGGAAACGTTCGGCGACCAGGACCCGCCGAGCGACACTTCAAACCAGAACGCCGAGGAGCCATCGGCTCCTCATGGCTCCGGGGGTTCCTCGGAGGACTCCGGCGACCAGAGACCCACCGAGGATCCCGGCGCTTCCAAGGAGGGCTCTCAGTCGACGGGGCACCCGGAGAACGCCGGCTAGACGACGGCGGGGCTGCCCGAGCACCCAGGTCCTCGAGCGACCCCGGAAACCGCCGCCCCCGCCGGTACGATCATCGGTCCGTGCGATACCCGGTTGAGAGCTTTAGTCAGGCTGAAAAAGAGCGCCTCAGCCCCCATTTCACGAACCTTGATCGGCCCGTTTTCGCGCTCGTAAACCTGCCTGAAACAGTCAAGGGCGCGCTGTTCGCGCGGTATTCCCGGTATCCGGGGACGCTGCGTCGACTCTTCTTGGATGAGTTCGCCGACGACCTTCCTTCGCCGGGAGAGGGATGGGACAGCTCGGAGGGCAACCGGGCCGCCCAGCTCTACGAGCGCATCTTTGTCGGCTACGGCGATGACTCGGTCGCCCAGTTGGGCGGCGCCCACGTGGCCTGCGAATGGGTCTCAAATGTCCTCACGAAGGTCCTTCAGCGTCCTCGCCTCGGGGCGTACCTCGAGCAGTCAACCCGCTACATCGCCTACGACAGCCCCATTCCTGGAGACGGCCCCGGACCGGTGGCCGGACCGGTGGCCGGACCGCCTCGCTACCGCTACTACCGGGACGAGACCCTCGGGCCACCGTACGACGCGGCCATGGACGAGCTGTTCACGACTTACTCTCGCTCATTACCGCGCGTCATGGCCTGGGCCGAGGCTGCTTTCCCACGCGCCGCCGAGGAGCCGCCGGCCGCCTACGCGCGAGCGATCAAGGCCAAGTCGCTGGATCTGCTGCGCGGCCTTCTCCCGGCGAGCTCGCTGTCGCACATGGGCATCTTTGCCACCGGTCAGACATACGAGCAGCTGATCTTGCACCTGCTGGCCCACCCGCTTCCCGAGGCCCGCAGCTACGGCCGCATGATCCTGGACGAGGTCAAGACGATCATGCCGAGTTTCGTGGCCCGGGTGGAACGCCCCGACCGGGGTGGCGAGTGGGTCCGCTACCTGGAACGTCGATCGTCTGTTGGGCGGCGCTGGTCACGGCGGCTGGGCCTCGATGAGTCGACAGAGGTCGATCTCGGTCCCTCTGTCGCCTTGACGGCGGTCCACGGCGACGAGGACGATCTGCTGTGCGCCTTGCTGTTCGAGGCCACGAGCGTCTCGGAAGAGACGATTCGTGAGACGGTGGCGGGGCTCGGAGACGCCCAACGCGCCGAGCTTTTGTGCGACCTCGTGGGCACCCGGGCCAACCGTCGTCACCGGCCGGGACGGGGCCTTGAGTCGCTGCGCTACCGCTTCGAGATCGTGGCCGATTACGGCGCCTTTCGTGACCTCCAGCGCCATCGGATGCTCACGATCCAGTGGCAGTCGCTGACCCCGTATCTCGGGGCAGGGGTCCCCGAGCAGGTCGAGCTCGCCGATTGCGGTGAGGATTATCGCCGGGCTCTCGAGATCTCCCGCCACGAGTACGAGCGTCTGCATGAGAACGGGCTCGGCGATGCCGCCCCCTATGCCCTTTGTCTCGGCTACCGGATCCGGTTCATCCTCGATCTGAATGCCCGCGAGGCGATGCAGCTGATCGAGCTGCGCTCAGGACGGGAGGGGCATCCTGCCTACCGGGCCGTGGCCCTCCAGATGCACGCCCAGATTGCCTCCGTCCACCCAGGCGTGGCTGCAGCCATGACGCACGTGGATCTGGAGACCGAGGCCCGGCTGGAGCGGATTCTGTCTGAGATGCGCTCGCACGCCCGCGCCGCAGCCAGCGGTCACTAGAGCCCGCGAAAAGTCAACGCCAGAGTGGGCGCGCCCGCGTGAGCGAGCGCGCCCATCTGACGAACCTTCTGGTTAGGCGACCATCAGCCGCATAGTGACCGTCCGCGTCTGGTGACCACTGCGGTACACCAGCGTGATCCTCCACGTCCCGCTCTTCAGCGAGCGCAGCTCACCCATGGTGACCGTGGCCGATCCGTTGTGCAGACGGGTGTGGCCCAGCGCCGCCACGTTGCCGCCGCGGCTCAGGCGCATCCGCACCGTACCGCTGGCATTCGCGCTCTTGGCGAACGACACGTTGCACCGGAGCTTCTGGTGCTTGCCGCCCGTCGAGTGGCAATTGACCCGGGTCGCGTGCGAGCCCGAGGACTGGCTCGAGGACTCCTCGACGAATCGAGTCGTCACCGTCCGGGTATCCCCGTTGGGATCACTCACGACCCATGTGGCCGTGTAGGTGCCAGGCTTCAGCGCACTCACCGCCGAGCCGTTGGGCGTGTTCACGTTCTTCCGGAACACGACCGACTTTCCGCCGCTGGACGGCGTGATCTTCAGGCTCACGGGCGACTTGCCATCCGTCGTCTCCGCCAGCGCGATGAACTTGCCGTACATCGTCTCACCCTCGATCGGCGAGGTATCGGTGATGTCAGCCACCTCGGTGACTGTGGCGCCACCGCTCCGCTCATCGGTCTGAGACAGAGTGCTGGTCGGCAGACCCGCAGCGTTTCCGCTCTTCGGGCAGATCTGGCCGGTCAGCGCGGCACCGCCGGCGCCTAGCGGGGTGAACGATCCTTCACCCGCGAAGGCGTTGATCGGCGGCGAGGTCAGCGGCCCGCCCCAGTACTCATCAGGCGAGCAGATGCCCGAGGCGACGGTACTGCCGTCTCCGATGAGGTGAACCCGCAGGTTCGCCACATGCAGGACCGTCATGGTCACGCCCGAGTCGCTGAGCTTGACCACGTCACCTCGGTGGAGCGTCATCGAGGTGTGAGCCGTTCCCGTGGCGTCGGCCGAAGCCGACTTGGACTGCGAGCCATCGCTGACGGTGTACGAATCGCCGGGCACCAGACCGATGCACTTCACAGCCTGATCGCCGAGGTTGGCCCGGCAGGATGGCGGGCCGCTCGGCGAGATCCCGAGCGGGTCGGTCAACGGGAAGAGCGAGCCTGGTTCCGTGAGGACCGAGTCCGGCTCGCCGACCTTCACGCTCAGCTTGACCAGCCCGCCGACGGGGTTGGGGAACGGCGCGTCGCTGGGCTGGAAGGCCCGGTTGTCGTTCGAGCTCGTTACGACCTTGTCGCTCGAACTCACCTTGGAGCTCAACGGAGTATCTGCGGTGTCAAACGACGTGCTGCAGTAATCCGTTGGCGACTCCGGACCCGGCGTCCCGTTGATCGTGTAGCCGAGCACTCCGGTCTGGAAGCACGGGGCCATCGTCAACGAGGGTCCGCCCCGGGTCAGCGGAGTGGCCCATGGTGCCTGGTCGTTGTTGGTCAGGACGTTGCCCTGGTTCATGTCAGTCCAGCCGGTCCATCCGCCCTCGATCCAGGCGTTCCCGCCGTTACCGGACAGGATCACCTGGTGGTTGGGCGTTGGAGCACCCGTACCCGAGTAGATGACGTCGACCTCATCCCGGTCATCGCCGACCGCGTGATGGCCCGACAGAGTTACGCTCCACGCTCCGGTGCCGTTGGTCGTGCCCGTGCCATGCGCCACCACGGTGGGGGCACCGGACGGGGTCGCCCTCTTCACGCGCACGGTGACGTGGATCCCGGCCTTGTTGTTCTCCGTGTTGCCGGTGACGGTCGAGCTGTACTGGGTCAGGTTGACCTGGGGCAGCGGTAGAGGGTTGGACGTGTTGGTCGTCGCGCCCACGCAGCCCCCGTCGTCGTTTGACCAGAGCGACTGGGTCCAGTACTGGTGGCCATGGATGACGGTGTCGAACGGCTGCCCGTTACCGGCGTAGCCAAGCGGCTGGACGGGGCGGCCGAACTCGCACTTGTCGCCAATCTCGTAGGCGTTCGAGTCGATGTAGCCCGTCCCTTCGGGATCGCTCATCGCCTCGTTCGTCTCGTGCAGGCTGATGTCGACGGTCACCTCGGCATCCGGGTTTCCCTCCGGATGCGGGAACGCGTACACGCTGTCGCTCTCGACCAGCGCATCGCCCGTGTAGGCGTAGATCGTGACGCCATGACCCACGTTCGAGAGTGAGTGGTAGCCGCCGAAGGCGGTCGTTTCGCACGACGTGCCGCTGATGCACTCGTCGACGTTGGGCGGCGTGTAGACGTACCAGAGGTTGTGAAGACCCCGCGGGGTCCCAGACGTCGCCTGGACGATCTTGTCGACCTCGGCCTGGACCTGCGCGTCGGTCAGGCACGCCTTGTCGTCCTCGGGTGAGGTGCACCCGTGGGCGGGGTAGGGGTCGGTGTCAACGATCGCGTCATCGCCCGACGTGTAGCCCGCTGGGAAGGTCGTGGCGGTGCCGTTGTAGCTGATCTGGTTATCGCCCCGCGTGATCCCGCCGGGGGTCGTACCCCACGCGTATTGGGGCTCGACGGTGAACGGATTGCAAGCCGTCGTCGAGCACGTTTGACCTGAGGTCCCGGTGCTGCCGGCGGCCGCGTCCGAGAAGAACTGCTCGATCATCCCCTCGTATGTGGGGACGCCGGCTCCCGGGTCGGGCGAGCCCTGGAAGGCATAGCCCGAAGGGGCCCAGAAGATCGTGTGTACGGTCACGCCCCCGGTCATGGTCGGGCCGCCTCGATAGGTGGCCGGGTCGAAGACCCCGCCTTCGGATGGCTCCCAGCCCTTCTTTCCCCAGTCCTGGACCGGGGGGACCAGGCCCAACCCGTTACCGATTCTGGGCCTGAAGTGCGACTTGGTGCCGGCTGCCAAGGCGCTTGATGACAGCGCCCCGCAGGACAGGCAGAGCAAAGCGGCGAGCAACGCCCACCGGCGAGTCAGTTGACTCACTTCTCCCTCCTTACAACGAAGATGGAAAGGGGCCCCCACGTCCCCCCGAGGTGAACGCACGTTCCCCTTTGTTACGTCCGCGAGGCTATAACACGCCCACGGCCGACGCAACCAGAAAGCGGTGGACCGGCGCGCGGAGCGCCTCGCCGACTGGGCCTACGAGTGCTGGCCCGGCCGGTGTTCTGTGAAGCGTGTGGTCACCGTCCGGGTGTCTCCGTTCAGGTCACGAACTGTCCACTGGGCAACGTAGTTGCCGGGAGACAGCCCCTTCACCCTCACACCCAGGAGGAGTCGGCGTTGCCGAACCTGATCGGTTTGCCGCGGCCCTTTCCGCCTCTGACAATGGTCAGGGTTATGACCGGCGTCACTTCGCGTGAGCCGTGAACGAGCCGTACATGGTCTCGCCAATCGAGCGGCTGGGTGGAGCTGACGGTGCCGAGCTCGGCCGTCGTCGTACCCCCGCTCCACTCATCCGTCTCGACCAGCTGGACCCCGGCAGCCCGTCGGCTTGCCCGCTATCCCACTTTTCACGAAACCATGGTTGCCGACGAGATGCACCTGGATCCGCGCCACGTGCAGAGTGGTCAGGGCGCGAACTGACGGTCACGCGCTGGCCCGTCGCGACCGGCGCCGCCAGCGGAATATTGGCCACGTCGTTGGCGTTGTTGCAGAACCCCGCGCCGGGCGCAGGTCCAGATACCCCGGCATAGCTGAGCATGCCCGCGGGTCCACCCAGTACAAGTGCACCTTCGCCGCGGCGGCGGGCAACGTCGGACGCGCCATGGCCGATGATGCGCTCAGCGCCGACGCCGCTGCAACGGCAGCCGTAGCAACCGTCAGGGCCAGCACACCTCCTCTTCGAGCCATATGGCTCATGCCGTACCTCCTCCTGCGAATCCGTGCGACGGCCCCTACGCCCGCGCCGCGCTTACCCCAGTTCGTAGGGCGCGACCGTGGACCACCGCCCCTCGGGCCGCAAGCCGCGGCACGGATCATGTGACGATCGTCTCGATCGCTCAATACACTCCGCAAGAGTCCCATGGACTTTGGCCTGGGAGTTCTGCTCGGAGTAGGACTGGCAGCGACCTTCCTGGTCGTCTGGAGAGCTCACCGCGCTCGGCAAGCCAGCGGTCGCCAGGCGGCGGCGATGCAATCGGCGCTTCACGCCGCCAGCGCCACCCTGCCCTATCTGAGGCGTGGATTGAACCCTCGCACGGCCGAGAACGCTCTCCCGCACCTTCAGGCGCTCACCGGGGCAGCTGCGATTGCCTTGGCCGACACGCGCGCCGTCCTCGCCATCGAGGGCGAGGGGCGAGAGCAGGTCAGGCCCGGAGACCTGCTGTCACATCTCCTGAGACGGACACCGGACGACCGCGTTCACATCGAGCCGTTGCTCGTCTCCTCTGACCCGACCTGCCCGTTGCGCTCAGCGGTGCTGGCCCCGCTGGTCGTCAACGGCAAGCGCGCCGGGACACTCATCACCTTCTACCGAAGCTCCGGCCGCCCGAGCCAGGCCGAGCTGCGGGTGGTCCAGGAGGCGGCCAGCCTGGTGGCCGCCCAGGTGGAGCTCTCGGTCCTGGCTGAGCAGGAGAAACGACTCTCCCAGGCCGAGCTTCGGGCGCTGCGGGCGCAGATCTCTCCCCACTTCATTTACAACGCGCTGGCCGCGGTGGCCGGGGAGATCCACGCCCGGCCCGAGGCGGCGCGAGACCTCCTGATCGACTTCGCTCAGTTCACGCGCTACCTGTTCAGGGACGGTCGCTCCTACGTCACGCTGGCTGAGGAGATCGAACATGTCGAGCGCTACCTCCGTCTGGAGCGGGCGCGTTTCCCGGACCTGGACGTGACGATCGATGTCGCCGACGAGGCTCGGAGTGCCGTCGTGCCTGCCATGTCGATCCAGCCGCTGGTGGAGAACGCCGTCCGCCACGGCGTGGAGCGCAGGGCAGGTTCCGGGAGGGTGACCGTCACGGCGCGCGTGCACGACGACGACGTCGAGCTTCGGGTCACCGACGACGGCGTGGGGATCGAGCCGGGACGAGTGCCAGAGGTACTGGCGGGAGCGGGTGGAGGAATCGGTATCTCGAACGTCGACGCTCGGCTGAGGGCCACCTTCGGGGAGCGTTACGCCCTCCAGATCGAGTCCGAGCTCGGACACGGCACCACCGCGGTGATGCGGGTGCCAAACCTCCCGGGTGAGCGCGGAGCACCCCGGGTCGCGGAGCTGGCGGTGTGAGCGACGCCGGGATGACGGTGTTGGTCGTCGACGACGAGCAGCCTCAGCTGAAGGATCTGGCCCGACTGCTCGGCGACTCGCCCATGGTGAACAGGGTGGAGTTAGCCACCGACGGCCGGGAGGCGCTGCTCAAGCTGTCAAGCAACGCGTTTGACGCGATCTTCCTGGACGTGCGGATGCCCGACCTCGACGGGATCGAGCTCGCGCGCGTGCTGCGGCGCTTCGCCGCGCCCCCGCAGCTTGTGTTCGTGAGCGCATACGACAACGCCGCCGTGGACGCGTTCGAGCTCCACGCGCTGGATTACCTGCTCAAGCCCGTCGGGCGCGACCGTCTCCAGGAAGCGCTTAAACGCGTCGTCTCGGCGATGAGCGTGGCTCTTCACAATGGCAACGGCGGCGGGGAGCCGAACACCCCGAGCGTGCCTGAGAACGAGATCGTGGCCGTGGCCAACGCACGCTCACCTGGCTCCACGCGACTGATTGCCCGTAGCTCGATCCTGTATGTTCAGTCCTACGGGGACTTCGTCCGGATCGTGTCCGAGGACGGTCGCTACCTGCTCCGTAACACCCTCAGCGACCTGACCCGGCGCTGGGAGCCCTACGGATTTGTCCGGGTCCACCGCCAGTACCTGGCCAATCTCAACCGCGCTGTCGAGCTGATGCCGCAGTTCGGGGGCACAGCGCTGCTCAGCTTCGGCGATGGGCGTTCGATCCCGGTCGCGCGCCGCCACGTCACAGAACTCGAACGCCGGATCTCGGTGTAGCGACCGCCTCCGCTCCTGACGGAGCGGAGGCGACTCAAGCTGCTACTCAGACGACTTGCCGAATTCGGCGATCTCCTGCTCCTCCGACTTTGAGAGCTCTTTTACGTCCTCGCCGCGCTCGCGCTTGGCGCTCTGCACCTGATCCTTGATCTGGTCAACGACCTCCGGGTTGGCCAGCGTCGAGACATCTCCCACATCGGCGAAGTTCGAGATGCCGGCGATGACCCGGCGCATGATCTTTCCCGAGCGGGTCTTGGGCATGTCGGGCACGACCCAGACGTTCTTGGGCCGGGCGATCTTGCCGATCTCCCGCTCGATCGCCGCCGAGACCTTCTGGGCCGCGTCCTCGGCCCCTCCGGAGTCCGGCTTCAGCGCCACGTACATCTCCACCACCTTGCCCCGGACCTCGTCCACCACCGGGACGGCGGCTGCCTCGGCGACCTCGTCGACAGTGGTGGCCGCGGACTCGAGCTCCTTGGTACCCAGCCGGTGGCCCGCGACGTTGATCACGTCGTCGATCCGGCCCAGGATCCGGAAATAACCGTCCTCGGCCTCGACCGCCCCGTCGCCGCACATGAAGGGCCAGTCCTTCCAGTCCTTGCTGTCAGGGTTCTTGTTGAACCGCTTGTAGTACGTGTCCACGAAGCGCTCGTCCTGCCCCCATACCGTGAGCATCCGGCCAGGCCACGGATTGCGCACGCAGATGTATCCGGCCTTGCCTGAGCCCTTCGGGATCTCATCGCCTTTCTCGTCATAGATCACGAGCTGGATCCCGAGCGCTTCGGGCCCGCAGCTACCTGGCTTCATCGGCTGCAGGAAGGGCAGCGTCGAGCCCAGAAAACCGCCGGTCTCGGTCATCCACCACGTATCGGTGATGGCCGCCTTGCCCTTACCTACCACCTCGTGATACCAGCGCCATACATTGGGCTCGATCGGCTCGCCCACGGTGGTCATGGTCTTGAAGTGGTAGTCGTATTTGCCCGGCTCGTCCGGACCGACCTTGCGGAGCATCCGGATTGTCGTCGGCGCGGTGTGGAAGATGTCCACCCCGAGCTTCTCCGCGATCCGCCACGGGCGGCCGGGATCCGGGTGCGTCGGAACGCCCTCGTACATCACGGTCGTGGTGCCTAGCGCCAGGGGGCCGTAAACGATGTAGGAGTGCCCGGTGATCCATCCTATGTCGGCGAAGCACCAGTAGGTGTCCTCGGGATGGATGTCCTGGTAGTACTTCGATGTCCCGGTCACGTAGGACATGTAGCCGCCGATCGAGTGCTGGGCGCCCTTCGGCCGGCCCGTGGTTCCGCTGGTGTACATCAGGAACAGCGTGTCCTCGGCCTTCATTGACTCGGGCTCGACCTCCTTGCCCTCGTAGTCCGGGAGCAGCTCGTCGACGAAGAAGTCCCGGCCTTCCACCATCTCTGACTCGGAGTGGTACTCGCCGGGAACCCGGCGCCACACGAGCACCTTCTCGACCTCGATGCCCTCTTTCTTGGCGGCTTCGATGGCCTCATCGGCCTTGATCTTGTGATCGACCAGATTGCCGGCGCGGTAGTAGCTGTCCATCGTCACGAGGACCGTGCTCTGGGCGTCGCCCATGCGCTGACCGCACGCGGCGCCGCTGAACCCACCGAACACCTCGGAGTGGATCACCCCAAGGCGGGCACAGGCCAGCATCGATACCGGCAGCTCCGGCACCATCGGCAGATGGAAGGTGACCCGATCCTGCGGCTTTATCCCAACGAAGTCCTTCAGCAGGGCGGCGAACTCATTGACCCGCCGGTGAAGGTCGCGATAGGTGATCTCGACCGGATCGACCTCCTCAGGCTCGGGCACCCAGATGATCGCGTTCTCATCCCCGCGAGATTCCAGGTGGCGATCAACGCAGTTGACGCAGGCATTCAGCTTGCCTCCCACGAACCATTTGAAGAAGGGCGGATTGCTCGAATCCAAGAGCGTGTCCCACTTCTTCTCCCAGTCCAGCAGCTCGGCGTACTCCTCAAAGCACTCCGGGAAACGATCCGGGGCGAAGCGCTCCAGGATCGAATCGTCGCCGGCATTGGCCTGGTCTTTGAATTCTTCAGGCGGCTGGTAGTACTCCTCTTCCCGCCAATGGACCGCGATCTGGTTCTCCGAGTACTCCTCTTCCTCGGGGGCCGATTGGGTCGTCTCTGCCATCGAAACCTCTCCCTTCTCTAAAACCGCGCCGATGTCGGACCCGCGCGGCTGGGCACCGGCGCCATTCGCCGGTGCCCAGCGCGGCTATTTGTTTGCGGCAATTGCCGTGACTACGTTACTACCGGGCGACCGCCTCGACTAGACCCGCCGCAGCGGGAATACCGGCGCGACGACCCTCCCGAATGTGGAGTTGATCACTGCCGCGAACGACGCGTACCACGCGGCGATCGCGGTCGCGATGCCCACGGCACCACCGATGTGCATGATGGTCGGATGACCATTGCCGATGTTCGCGAAGCCGAGAATGATGTACGTCGCGGTCAGCAACACGAATACGAGCGCGACGGCTCCGGTCGTCCTCAGCGAGGCCACGAACATGTAGAGGGTGAAGAAGCCCCATGCGAATAGGTAGAGCGCGATCGCGTGAGGGGTGACGAGCTTTTCGGGCACCATCACGTTCACCAGGACGTAGTACGAGATCCAGAACGCGCCATAGGACGTGAACGCGACGGCGCCGAACGTGTTGCCGGTTCGGAACTCCCACATCCCAGCCAGGAGCTGGGCCAGGCCGCCATAGGCAATGGCCAGCGCCAACACGGCGCCGATCCCGCCGCCGCTCACGAGGTTGGCGTTGATCATGCTCAAGACGAACGTCGTCATCGCGAACCCGGCGAGTCCCAGCGGTCCCGGATCAGCCGGCGTCCACCCTGCGAGCCGACCACCGGTCGGATCCCGCGGTGCCGGAGCCACGTCTGCCTCGCGCGGAGGCAATCCACCAGCTTCCATTAGTCCCTCCTAGGTGGGGATTGACTTAAGTGGGAATTAGGTTCTACGCCCGGTCAGCCCTGGACAACGCGGATCGACCAGCGGCCGTGAGGGCGGGATGAGCGGACGCCCTACCGCGACGAACGGTCGCCGCTCAGGCGGTCAGCTCGCCGCCGCGGTCCCCAAATGTGTCTATTTACGCCGCTTGCGCTTGCGCTTCGGAGTGGTCGAGCGCGTGGTTTGAGGTCCCACCCGTCCCCCCACCCGTCCCCCCGCCGCTCCCGCTGCAGGCTCAGCGGCACGCGGGCCCGAGCGGCCGGCGGGCGCTGGCTTCGCCTTGGACGGTGTCCTTCCTGACGCCCCCATGCGCTGCTCGCGCAGCTCGGCCGCAGAGGGCCAGGGCGCAGCCACGCCGCTGGCCCAGGTCGGTGGGTCGCCACCTGGCCACCGACCGGCCAGGAGGTAGGCCACCGCCAATAGCCAGAAGGCCTCAATGAAAACCCCGATGACGCTGCCGAGAAGGAACAGGCTCGCAGCGGCCGCGACTATCCCCACATAGCCCAGGAACTTCGTGAGCAGGCCAACGCGCATCGCGTTCATCGAAATCAGCACTAGTGTCATCGCCACGAGCAGCGACCCCAGCAGCCCTGCGTACTGGGGCAAAGCGATCCCTACGCCGCCGGTGACCAGGTCATGCGCCTGAACATAGGTTTGTGATCCGTGGGCGACGAAGTCCGTGGCCTTGATGCTGAGCACGACGGCGTCCGCCACGGTGGCCACCGACGCCAGCACGCCTCCAGCGAGCGCAGCAATCCGCGTAGCGGGAGCGGACTCGGGTCGACGAGCCCTACTGGCCTGGGCCAGAAAGTTGAGCGTTAGCGCCAATCCCAGCAGACCGATTGCAGTGAGAACCGCGCCGCCGACCTCGCTCGCGGTGTGCTGGTGGATCGCGATCAATGTGATGGTCAGTTCCCCCACCTTCGGCTGACCAATGCTCTGGACCACAAAGCCCGCGAACATGCAAATCCCGGCCACGCTGGCGATCGCGGCCTGCGGCATGCGCAAACGGGACTCGCGCGCCACTGGGTCGCCGGCGAGGATTGAATCGGCCACTGCCATCGGTCTCAGAATGGTAGACGTGAAGGCGCGTGGGGAGGGCCCATCTGACACCGGCGCCCGGTCGTGGGGGCACCCTCTCACATTGCCGGACGAAAAGGGAATGAGCGGACCCCGTGTACGGTCACCCCGTGTCCGAAGCTCTCCTGTGTCCCGCCTGCGGCAGCCCTATGCGGCGCTGGCGCAGCGTGCCCGCATCGGATCCGATGCTGCTGCCGGCCAGCTTCGGCCTCTCCCGCTGCCCGGCGTGCGGAACCGCCGTCACGGGCGGTGAAGGGGAGACGGCCGACCTTTACGAGACCGGCGCCTACCGGCCAGGTGCGCCGCGGCTACACCGACTGGCCTCCCCGCTTCTCGCGCTGTTCGACCGGCAACGTCTGGCCCTGCTCCGAGCGGCCGCTCCCGCCCCCGGTCGACTCGTGGACGTGGGCGCCGGACGCGGTCGCTTTGTGCTCGCCGCACGGGCAGCGGGCTACGACGCTTCGGGAATCGAGCCGTCGCTGCGGGGAGCCGAGGCGGCACTCGCCGCTGGAGCGCCGGTCGAGCGGTTCGGCATCGAACAGGCCTCGATCGAGCCGGGATCCCTGAACGTCGTGACGCTGTGGCACGTACTCGAGCACCTGGATGATCCGCGCCGAGCGCTTGAGAGTATCGCCGGGTGGCTGGTTCCCGGCGGCGTGCTGCTGGTCGGGGTACCGAATCTGGCCAGCCTCCAGGCCCGGCTCGGAGGCGCGCGCTGGTACCACTTAGACGTCCCGCGTCATCGAACTCACTTCACTGCGCGGGGACTCCAGAGCCTGCTGGCCGCGACTGGGTTCTCGGTCCTGCACACCCAACACGTGCTGCTCGAGCACAACCCCTTCGGGATGTGGCAGACGCTCCTGAGCCGCGTGACCACTCACCCGTCCTACGTGTACAACGTGCTCAAGCGAAACGCCCCAGCGCGATCCCCTGACCTGGCTTTTGCCCTGGCCGCAATCCCACTGGCCCCGCTGGCCGCCATGCTCGAGTTGGCCGCAGGACTCTGCCGGCGCGGCGGCACGGTGGCCATCCTCGCCCGCCGGGATCGATGACGGTTTCCGGCGGCTACCATCTAGGACTATGGAAGGAAGTGGTTTTGGAGGACTCTTCGGCGATCCGGATGAGCTCCAGCGTAGGCTCGGCGAGTTCGCCGAATCGATGCAGGGAGCCCAGCGGCTGGCCTGGGCTGACAACGCGATCAAGCTTGCCGTAGACCTCACCGTTGCGGCGATGAACCGGGTGAACATTCAGGGCACCATCGACCAGCAGGCCGAACAGCTGCGGGCCGTCATGGCCCACGTGTTCCCTGAGGCCGTGACGCTCGTGCGCGAGGCGCGCGAGGGTCTTCAGTAACGCTTCGCTCGCGCCAACCGATAGGAGGAATTGATGCCTGGACTGGGAGGCCGGATCGAGACGCTCACCAAGGCGAAGATCTCACACCTGCTCGACCGAGCGGAGGATCCCGCCGAGACGCTCGACTATGCCTACGAGCAGCAGATGGAGGACCTCCAGAAGGTCAAGCAGGGGATCGAGGATGTCGTCACCGCGAAGAAGCGCCTTCAGCTTCAGGAGGATCAGCTGCGGCAGCAGGCCGACAAGCTCGACGGGCAGGCTCGCCAGGCGATGGCCGCCGGCAGCGAGGATCTCGCTCGGGCAGCGATCGAGCGCAAGCAGCTGATCGCCCAGGAGACCAGCTCGCTTGATCAGCAGGTGGCTGACCTCGAGTCACAGCAAGAGAAGCTGATCGACTCCGAGCGCAAGCTCCAGACCAAGATCGAGGAGTTCCGCACCAAGAAGGAGGTCATCAAGGCGCAGTACTCGGCTTCGGAGGCCCAGGTGCAGATCTCGGACGCGGCGTCGGGCATCGGGGACCACATGGCGGATCTCGGCCAGGCGATGCAGCGAGCGATCGACAAGACAGATCAGATGCAGGCCCGCGCGTCCGCCGTGGAGGAGCTCCAGGCCGCCGGGACGTTTGACGATCTCACCTCGCTCGGACCGCCCCAGGACGACATCGACAGACAGCTTGACCAGCTCGGGGCCAAGAGCGCGGTCGACGACGAGTTGGCGAAGCTGAAGGCAGACGTGGGCTCCGGCACACAAACGCCGCAGATCGGCGCGGGCGAGGGATCCGGTTAGCGCCGCGGGCAGGAGACTTGTCCGATTCGACCCGGCAACGGTGCGCGCTGCCCGGTCGCGGGACCCGATGGAGTGAAGACGATGGGAGGACGCAATTGCTAGCGAGGGCGGAGGTGTTCGGGAGCCGCCTGGTCCATCATCGCCTCCGAGTCGCGTCGCCTCCTCGTCCCTGTCGCCGCCGGGTGGCACCGCCGTGGCGGGCGTGCCTCGGTCGGGTCCGAACGGCGACAATCGGAGCCGAGCAGTGTCATTGCGGCCTACCCAAGGCTCTCGATCAAGCGGATCAGCTCGGCCGTGCGGTAGCCGTGCTTGCGAGCAAACATCACGAGCTCGCGAACCCTTGTGATGACTGCGCTTCCCTCCGGTGCCGCTGCGATCGTGATTCCTCGCCCACGTCGGAACTCGAGCAGACCCTCGTCTCTGAGCGTACGCAGTGCCCGCAGAACCGTGTTGGTGTTGACGCCGATCACCGCCGCGAGGTCTTTGGCTGGTGGGAGCCGCTCGCCGGGCTTGGCTTCGCCATCGGCGAGGGCACGGCGGATCTCGCCAGCGACCTGCTCGTGAAGGTTGGCGGGGTCGCCGTGATCGACCTTGACCTCGAACATGATGCTAGTTAGCATAGCTTTATTGTGCAACCGGGGCAAGTGATCGTCTGACCATCGCCGCACCACCTGGCCCCTCACACGAGGATGAGCTCCAGGCACTGATCGAGGAGGCACGCCGGCGGGCGCGCCGCCGCAGACGCCGTGCCGGGACGCTAGTAGCTGCGGTCGTGCTGCTGGTTACGGCAGGGACGTACGCCCTGGCCAGCCAATCCGCGCACGTCACCGTCAGCCACGCGGGCGCGGGTGCATCAGCGATCGCGCGGACCAGAACTGCACAAACGGTCCGCCTGGCGGCACCGGTGTCCGTGTGGTTCCTGAACCGGACCGTCGGTTGGGTGGAGGACGAGGACGGGCAGCAGCTGTTGATGACCACCGACGGGGGGCGAAACTGGTTCAACATCTCACCACCCGAGCTGGGACGGCCACGGCGCGTGACCAAGCGCTCGCTTGCCGGAGTGTTCTTCTTGAGCAGGTCGAACTTCTGGGCAGCCGTGTTTGACTCCCCTTCCACGGGGGGTGCTCCGGTCAAGCTGCTCCACACGGTCGATGGCGGCAAAGACTGGATTGACGTCCGATCCTTTCCACGCGACTACGGACAGGTGTGGATCGACTTTCTCAACCAGCGGCGCGGCTGGGTGATGGTCGACCAGGGCGCGGCCATGGACCAGGACCCGGTGACGATCTACGGCAGCGAGAACGGGGGTGAGCGCTGGACCGAGCTGGCGAGCAGCAGCGGCCCGATGTGGAGCGGGACGCCGGGTGCTCCGACCGTGGGCTGCGACAAGACCGGGCTCAGCTTCTCCAATGCCTCCTCGGGCTGGATCACGGGCGACTGCGCCGGCCGTGTGGTGATTGCGCACACGCTCGATGGCGGCCGGCGCTGGCGGTCGCTGCTGCTCACCCCAGCCCGCCCGACTCTCTACGGCGGCTACACGCTCCCACCGCGGTTCTTCGGCGCCAGAGATGGCGCGTTCACGGCCGTGTTCGGCGCCCGACACGGCTACCGAGCATTGATCTATAAGACGACGAACGCGGGCGCCAACTGGATCGCACAAGCCCTCCCGGGGCGACCGCCCCCCGAGCAGGTCGACATCGTCTCGCCAACGGTCTGGGTCGCCCACTCCCGACAAACGCTGTACATCACCACCAACGCAGGAACGAGCTGGCGGTCGCTGAGATCCCCGATCGGGGGGCTCTGGGGGTTCTCGGGCAGATTGGACTTCACCACCCCGACCAACGGCTGGGTCATCACCGGCAGCGGCTCAACTAGCCAGCTCTGGCACACCACAACAGGTGGCCGCCACTGGGCGCAGATACGCTAGACGCTCCCCTAGCGGCGGCTTCACACCACCCGGTTCGAGAGTCGAGAATCGCTCTAAGCCACCGCCACGCAGGCCTGCTGTGGGCACCGATCTGCGCTGAAGCGGCCCTAGCTTGGTGGCAGAATCCCTTTTGCTGAGAGGAGATTTCTCAGCTCGGTCGCCACCTCGATCGGCTGTCTGCCAACCGTGGACAGGACCACATCGATTCGCGGCAGCGAGGGAATGTCGCGGGCGAGCTTACGGGCATGCTCGGCGAGCGCCAGCTTGCCCGGCCAAGAATCAGGTTCTCGCTCGGTGACCCGTTGGGCGGCGACTTCAGATGGAGCGCTGAGGCAAACGACGGCGGCAGCCTCGGCACCAACGGCATCGAGGACAGCTTGAAGCTCCTGTTCAGTTTCGGTCGTCGCGACGACGAGGAAGCGTTGGCGCCCGGCTTGACATTGAAGCTCGATGAGTGCTCGCAGGGACGGCATCCAGTCCTCTGCGTCCAGCCACGGCCAACCTCGCGCCAACTGCTCGGTCTCGATCGCGCCGAACGGCACGTCGTCGACTGCTAGGAGTGTGCTCAGGGCGTCTAGCACCGAGCTCTTGCCGGACCCCGGTGCACCGATAAGAATCAGCGCGCTGCTCACCGGCAGATTCTCGCGCTCCAGGGCCCACGACCCTTCCCTTCCCTTCCCTTCCCTTCCCCTTCGCGCGACACGCGGCGTTGTCGTGCGCGATCAATTAAGGCAGCCGCGCTCCGGCGCGAGGGCCGAGCGGACTACATCGTGTCTGGCGACCGCCCGAAAGCGGGCAGCCAATCGCTACCCGCCCGGCTCTGCGCCGAGGCGGCCAAGTGCCGTGAGGACTTCCTCCGGGTCACGCGCGACGGCAACGCCTCTACCGCGGTCGTCGGCGATCTCGCCCGTGGAGAACAGGTAGTAGCGACTAACCACCGACTCCCCCAAAGGGCCATCCGCTCGTACGTCACAAACATGCCACGCTGCCCGCACCTTCCGGCTCGGGTCAGCCACCTTCACGGCGCCTGGGAATCCCTGCGATTCGAGGCGCTGAAGGGCCGCCTTGGCAGCAGACCGGAAGGCTCGACGCTGCTCATCTTCGCGCCGACGCCTTGCCTCCTCGTTCGCGTTGATCTTCTCCTCGTAAAGCTTCTGCGGGCTCGTCACTCGACCACGCGCGCCTACAGACCGGTCAGCGCGGATCGTTCGGACCTTGCTCCAGAACGACATCGACCAAAACTGTACGCCCGGCGCTGTTGTTCGTCGATCGCTGCGGGAGCGAGTGCTCTAGTCGTATGCACGACCCCGAGGCCGAATTGCGAGGACGTCAACGAGGCGCTCGCCGCGATCGAGCACAAACAACACGCGCCAATCGCGGACACGGAGCCGCCATGTTCGCTCTACCCCAGTAACTTGCGCACGTCGCCCTCGGGCAAACGATCGATAGCCGCAGCGATGCGTTCGCGGTCAGGCCGCGACAATCGCTTCAGCGACTTGAGCGCCGCTGGGCGGATCTCAATCCGCCACGACGTCTCAGTCAGCGAGTTCCGCCTTCGCCTCGGCCCAAGCGATCGGCCGCTCGGCGCGCGCAGCTTCGATGGCTGCCCGGTCCTCATCTGTCACTGGCTCGTCGTCGAACTCAACCGCGTCGAGTCCCGCGAGCACGGGGTCCTGTGCGCGCCTGAGAAGGATCGCCGCAGCATCAAGCGACTCCTCAGGAAGGGCGTCACACTCAAGAAGGTACCAAGCCCTGTCGGTGCTCGATCGTTGCGAGGAGCCCATGAAGTTCTGCCTTGATGCCCAGCTCGCCGGTCGGACCAGCAGGTCCGAATAGGTTGCTTACCCGACTACCGATCTGCTCTGGACGGATGGGTCCCGGAAGGCGGCGAGGGGAGTCGCCACGTCATAGACCCACTGGGCGTGAAGCTCACCGCGGGCGTTTGACGCTCACGGTGACGGTGGCCGGGGCCGAGAGGAGTCTTCCATCGCTGGCGTGCACGGTGAATCGGTCGATCCCGGAGAACGCGGGGTTAGGCGTGTAGGTGACAGAGTCCGCTTGGGTTACCTTCCCGACCTTGCCGTGGGCCGGCTGGGTGGCGACTGACACTGTTATTCGGTCGTGGTTTGGGTCCGCACATGGAGGGCTATCGTCACGGCGTGGCCGACCGTCGTGCTCGCCGTACGTGGCGCGCACCTCGGGGCGAGCTCCCGGGTGAGGGGCACGATCGCCCCATCGGTGCCGCTCGGGTCGAACTCGGATGCGACGTAGAAATCCGTCGTGGCGGCGTCGGGACTTCCAGCGAGCGCGGCGGCGCCGTTGAGCCCCGATGTGAGCCTGGTACAGCCCGTGGCGCTCGTCACTCCGATGCAGTCGATCTCGGATTTGAGCGCGCCGCTCGCCGTACGGGCAAACGCGGCCACGGCGCCGTCGCCACTGCCCCCGTTCGCAGCCGTGTAGATCCGGCCGTCAGAAGTGACCGTCACGGCATCGGCGCCGAGCAGACCCCCGACGGACGTGCATCCGGTAGTGCTCGTGGCGCTATAGCAGTTGAGCTCGCTGTTGAAGCCACCGTCCCCGCGCAGCGTGAAGGCGACGAGCGTGCCCCCACTGCCGCCGGAAGGAATCGGCGAGGCCGCCACGTAAAGCCTGGAGTCAGGGCTGATGGCAAGAGCGCGCGCCCCGGGCAGGCCGGAGACCACCGTCGGGCAGGAGGATGTCGCGCTCCCAACGCACCCGTTGAAGCTGCCCAAGCTACCGCCGGGATTGAGGCTGAACGCGGTCACCATCCCGTAGTTCGCCTGGTAGTCGGCCGACGCTATGTACACCGTCGAGCCTGCGACGCGTACGGCCGTCCCGGCTTCGATGTAAGTCGACGTCGTCGAGCACGAACCCGACGACCCGGTCGTCTGCACACAGCCCGACTCCGTCCCGAGTGACCCGTCGGCCTTCGTCGGGATCGACACGAGTGATCCATCTGTATAGCCCAGGAATGAGGCCACGTACACGGTCCCTCCAGCGCCGACCGTGACGGCCTCGGCGTAGCCCATCCCGTTCGCAGCGGCGCAGCCCAGCGTCGCCGCCTGTGAGGGATTCGAGGCGCAACCGAGCGTTGCTTTCAGCGAGCCATTGGAGTTGACAGAGAACGCGACGAGCGCATTCTGCTCGGTTGCGACGTACACGCGGCCCTTCGGAGAGACCGCGATCGCGTGGGGGCCGTACAACCCCTTGGCCGTCGAGCCGCATTTCGAAGTCGCCGTCGCGCTGATGCAGTTGAGGACCGGCCCGAGCGCGCCGTTGGGAGAGCGGCGGATGGCCACGACCGCGCCTGATCCGTAGCTCGACACGATGTACACCGTCCGACCGTTTGGACTTATCGCCAAGCCTTCCGGTGCCTGCAGCGCCTGCGAAGTCGCGGTGCACCCGGTGGCGAGCGCGGTCGTGCCCAGGCAATGGGCCCCTGGCAACAACTCAAGACCGCCAAGTGGCGGCGGGATCGCGTAGGCGGATGTGGGTGCCGCCACCACGCCGCACAAGACAACGAGTAGAACCACCGATCCCCGAATCCTCGGGCCGCCCCAACTGCTCGCGCCACGTCTCGCCACCACGGCTCAGTAAATCCGTTTTGAAGCAGCTTGTCAACGACCGATCGGATCGGCTACCACGGCTTCCGCGTTTCGATCGATCGGGGGAGCCGTCAGTGGACGCGTATCGCCATTTAGGGCGATATGTCGGACCAGGTTCTGCCATTCCAGCGTGATGCGAGCGGGCCGGACATTCCATCGCCCTTGTCGACCGCACCTGTGGCGATACATGCGCTCGAAGTAGCACACGACACCGCACCAAGGTCGCCCGCCTTGCCCGTAGCAGCGCCAGCAGGCCCGGGGTCGTCTGCGAGTGCCCAGGTCGAGCCGTCCCATTGCTCGACCCACCATCCGGTACCGCCAGCTGGCTCGTAGCCGCCGACCGCGATGCAGCGTCTGTCTGACGGGCAGGAGACTCCATATCCCGCGGCATGGGACAGACTTCCGTCGAATGAGTGCTTTGACCAGCGCTTGCCGTTCCATCGCTGCGCAAATACGTTGATCTTCTTGCTGTAGCCCAAGCCGGTGCAGCGATTTCCAGAGGAGCACGACACGGCGTAGAGCGCTATCGAAGGTTTCAACGACGCGACCCAGCGGCGACCCGTCCAGCGCTCAACTCCCGCGCCGACAGCCATGCAGCGGCGAGCCGTCGGGCATGAGACTGCTTCTAGCGCCGACACGCCGCGAGGCAGTGACTGGATCGACCAGCGCTGACCGTTCCATCTCTCCGCGAGTGCGTGAGCACCGGAATGGGAAGGCAAGAACCACCCCACGGCCACGCAATCGGTCCTCGACGGGCAGGACACACCCGTGAAGTGAGCGTCCGTGGTCCCTCGAGGCTCGGGCGCATATCTCGCCGACCAGGTCGTGCCGTTCCACACCTCCGTGAATGGCTGTACAGATGGTCCGCTCGCCGTGCCGACTGCCACGCAACTGGTGCTGGACGCACAGGACACCCCGGCCAGCGATGAATCCCCAGCACCTGACGGAGACGGTACCGACTGCCGTGACCAGCTGGAGCCATCCCATCCGGCCGCCAAGAGCTGCGACCCGGTGTAATCGCCTCCCCCCACAGCGATGCAATCGTTGCTGGAAACACACGACACCCCGGTGAAGGATCCACCCTCGAAGCTCGCCATCCCAGCAGCCCGGGACGAAAGGGGCTGGCCGCCCGCCACCCCCACCGGCCCAACCAAGGACACGGCTGCTCCTACGGCCGACAACCCCACCAGGAGCGCCCGCACCAAACTGGTCGCAAACCTCATCTCGCCCGTGTAAAACGAGCCCGCGAGCAAAGTTGCGACGAACCCCGACCCCAGATCCTTCCCTCCCGCTACGGGCTACCCGCAGCTGTCGAAGGTCGATCAAGACGGAAGCGCTACGCAGGGCGAACCGTGCCACGCTTGCGGGTATGACGGAGCGGCCGGTGTTCTTCTATGACGTGGCGTCGCCCTTTGCATATCTTGCGGCGGCTCGGATGAGCGACGTTTTGCCGGACGCAGAGTGGGAGCCGATCCTTCTTGGGGGGCTGCACAAGCTCACCGGGCGGCATTCATGGCTGTACGACGATGATCGGGAGGAGCGGCAGGCGGAAATTGAGCGTCGCGCCGCAGGCTATGGCCTTCCGCGGATTAGTTGGTTTCGCAGTATCCCGACGAATTGGCTGACGGTTATGAGGGCGGCGAGGGTGGCCAAGCGCCGAGGACGGGTGGTTGAGTTCTCGCTTGCCGCGTTTCGAGCGGTTCACGCGGACGGGAAGGAGCTGTGGCGACCGGAAGAGGTCACCGAGCTTGCTCCGATCATCGGTCTCAATGCCGACGAGCTTCTCGCCGCGGTCACCCAGCAAGACATCAAGGATGAGCTGCGGAGCGCAACAGAAAAGGCACATGAACTCGGGGCACCTGGGGTGCCCACAGTGATCGTCCGAGGCGAGGTGTTCTGGGGCGATGACCGTCTAGACCAGGCCGCCCACGCCGCTCAGGCCTGAACTCATGACGGCCGAGTCCTCGTTCGGCCGCCGCTTCTCGAGGCATGAAACTGCGGCTGTGAGGCTCTGTCCGGTGTGGCTCCTAGGTTGGGGCGATCCGGGACAGGGGCTTCATTGGGAGAACGCAGACGGGTAGGCCGTTTTGATCGATGGGCTTCGAGCCCGGGCTTTTCGTTCGGCCGCCCCTGCGACTTGCCTGGATTGAGCCACGCTGAGAGCTCGTATCGGTCTGTGTCGTTTTCCCGCTGGTTCTCCCGCGCCAACAACAACTGGAGGTGACGCGATGGGAGTGACGCGATGGGTTGGTCGCGCGATTGGGCTGGACGTGCACCGTACGTTCTGCGAGATCGCGATCTGTGAGGACGGGACTGTCCGGTCCGGTGGCCGGGTGCCGGCTACCCCTGAGGGCCTGGGCTCGCTGGCTGAGAGCTTGCTGTCCTCGGACCGGATCGCGTTGGAGGTGACGGGCAGCTGCTGGGAGGTCGCCAGGATCCTCGAGCCCCACGTGAACCGGGTCGTCGTGGTCTCGCCTGATGACACGGGGATCGTTAGCGCGCGGGCCAAGACGGACAAGCTGGACGCCCGGCAGCTCGCGCTGCTTTTGTGGAGAGGCGAGCTCGAGCCGGTGTGGATGCCTGATGAACGCTGCCGGATCCTGCGACGTCGGCTCGCTCGGCGTGAGCAGCTGATGCGTGCCAGGACTCGCTCTAAGAACGAGATCCACGCCTCGCTGCAGCGCCGGCTGCAGGCCAAGCCACCGTGCTCTGACCTGTTCGGCGTCAAGGGCCGCGCCTGGCTGGCCGGGCTGGAGCTGCCGGCTGAGGAGCGCGAGTCGGTGGACGCGGCCATGCGTCACGTCGAGTTCTTGGACTCAGAGATCGCGGCGGTGGATCGGCTGATCGCCCAACAGGCGCTCTCCTGGCCAGAGATCCGGCGGCTGATGACCGTGCCCGGCGTGAACCTCATCTGCGCCGCGTCGTTCCTCGCCGCGGTGGGGAACGCCAACCGGTTCCTGACCAGCCGCAAGCTCGTGGCCTATCTCGGCCTGGATCCCCGGGTCAAGCAGTCAGGCGATGAGCCGGCACACAGCGGCAGGATCTCAAAGCGCGGGTCAGCATCGGCCCGTTGGGCGCTGGTGGAAACCTGCTGGAGCGTGGTGCTGCAACCCGGCCCGATGCGCGCGTTCTATGAGCGCACCAAGAACCGTCGCGGGCACGGCAAAGCGATCGTGGCCACCGCCCGCAAGCTCGCGGTCCTGTTCTGGTGCATGCTCACCCGTGGCGAGGACTACGCCCACCAACAGCCCACCCTGACCCGCAAGAAGCTCCGACGCCTGGAGATCACCGCCGGCGCCCCGAAAAACACCCGACGTGCCGCAGGCACCTGGTCGACGAACCTCCTCATGCGCCAAGCCGAACGCGAACTCGCGCTCCAGGCCGAGGCGTCATACAAGCGCATGGTCCAGGACCAAGCAGCGGGTGCCCCGCGGAGAAAGGTCGGCGCGAGCGTGACACCGGAGCGCGCATTCTCAAGTCACTCAATCGAGGACAGTCACGCGGCAGGCAAAGCTCCAGCACCTGCTCTTTGACCCGTCATCACTCGCGCCACCCAAAAACCTAGGAGGCCCAGGCCAGCCTGACAAGACCCCACCATCAACACCAACCGCAAAGACCGACGAAAAGACTTGACTTTCATCGGTCGATCAGACCAGGAGCGTCGAAGCTAAGAACGCCCGAGCCGAGACCCGGGCGTTCTCACTCGTGCGGGATTAGCCGCGACCTTAGTCGTCGCTAGAGCACTGCTTGTTCCCGGCGTTGCCGGGATCGCCCTGGTTGCCCTTTCCGTTGCTCTCGTTGTGGTGGTTGCCACCGTTGCCGGGATCACCGGCGTTCCCGACGCCGTTGTCGGCGTGGTCCACGCACGATCCACTGGAGCCACTGCTGGCCCCAGCCACCGCAACGTTCACTGCCGAGAACGAGCCGGCGACCAGAGCAGCCGCCACTAGGTACCTCAATCGGCGCATAACGTCCTTTCTTAGTGGTCAGACCGTGATCCAGTGTAAGGCTTTACAGATTTCCAGTCAACTGGACAAATATTCCACATGGGGGGCATGACCCTAGGTTCCTGACTTACTTCCGCAACGGGCTATACGCAGCGCTGGTGGAACTCGTTCAAAGGGGAAGCGAGCCCGAGGGGCGGGAGGCTGTTCAGTTCGTTGCATTGGGGGGCAATCCCGTCCCCAGCAAGGGTGTCGAGATTGATCATTGCGCGAGTGTTAGGAACAGCGCGTTAGGGTGCTGCCCTAGCGTGTGGAGTGAGGTAGGATCGCGGTGTTGTTACCGTGGCCGGGCCGCGCATGTGAGGATCGGGGTGATCAGGGATGTTGTTCAGTGGGGCGCCTAGGTTTGGCTTGTTTTTGGCGGCCGCGCGGGGCTCGGCTGGACTGTTGGTCGCGACGGTGGTGCTGGCGTGCGCGCTCCTTCCGAGCTCGGCGTCCTCGGCCGCGCCGGGTGGCGCGGGGTACGCGCGAGTCGGGCGGGATTCTGAGCTGAGCCTGTCGGGGGCGCCGGCTGGTTTACGCGCGGCGGTGCGCCGGACGCTCGGGGCGCGTGTCGCGAGTGGGGGGTGGTCCCCGCAGGCCAAGTTGAGCGAACGCCACGGCACCGGGGGCGAGGCGTTCGGTTCCTCGGTGGCGGTCTCCGGTCAGACCGCGGTGGTGGGCGTCTACGGCAAGAACTCCGAGACGGGGGTGGCGTACGTGTTCGTACGCTCAGGGAGGACCTGGTCGCAGCAGGCGAAGTTGAGCGCGCGGCGCGGCGGGCCTCTCGACAGGTTCGGCTTCTCGGTGGCGATCTTCGGTCAGACAGCGGTGGTCGGCGCGCCGGGGATGGCTCTGGCGTATGTGTTCGTACGCTCAGGAAGGACCTGGTCGCAGCAGGCCAAGCTGACCGCCCCCGGCGGGGCAGCGTCCAACTACGGCGCCGAGTTCGGCTACTCGGTGGCGGTCTCCGGTCAGACCGCGGTGGTGGGCGCGGACGCTTACGACAAAACGGGGGCGGCGTACGTGTTCGTGCGCTCAGGGACGACTTGGTCGCCGCAGCAGAGGCTGACCGCCTCCGACGCGGCCCCGTCCGCTTACTTCGGCACCTCGGTGGCGATCTCCGGCTCCACGGCGGTGGTGGGAGCGCCTTTCGGCTCAGAAACCGGGGCCACGTACCACACCGGGGCCGCGTATGTGTTCGTGCGCTCGGGGACGACCTGGTCGCAGCAGAACGAGCTGACAGCCTCCGACGCCTCCGCGGGTACCACCGCCGACTTCGGTTGGTCGGTAGCGCTCTCGGGCGCGACCATGATCGTTGGTGCCTACGCGGGCAGAGGGGCGGCGTACGTGTTCGTGCGCTCAGGGACGACTTGGTCGCCGCAGCAGAAGCTGACCGCCACCGACGCCGTCAAGGGCGACGAGTTCGGCTACTCAGTGGCGATCTCGGGCGCGACCACGGTGATCGGCGCGGATCAGAAGAACAAAATGGGGGCGGCATACGTGTTCGTGCGCTCAGGGACGAGTTGGTCGCAGCAGCAGAAGCTGACCGCCTCCGACGGCGTCAAGGGCGACGATTTCGGCTACTCATTGGCGATTTCGGGCACGACCGCGGTGATCGGCGCGCCCGCGCCAGGTAAGCGCTACCAGACCGGGGCGGCGTACGTGTTCGTGCGCGGGTGATCGCGTGTGCACCGCGGGCGTGGGTGGAGCTAAGCCGAAGCGCGGCGGCCCATAGGCTTGCGCACTTGGTCAGCTCGGCACTCCGCACGCTCGCGACTGCTTTGGGCTTACTGGAGAAGATTGGCTGGTCGGCGGATGTCGGGAAGAGCGCCGCTTTGGGCTTGCCCGTGCAGAGGGCCGCTTTTAGACCAGCGCCTTCCCGACGTTCCGTCGAGGTGCCTATAGAGCGGCAACAGGAGGTCGCGCCCTTAGAGCGCCATCAGTAAGCATCCGCCAGGGTACCTCGCGCCGACACTTGGTCAATCGAGTGGCGGAAGGAGTGGCGGTCATGTCTGACGGTCGGTTTGCCGGGGTGGATTGGGCCAGCGAGGAGCATGCGGTGTGCGTGGTCGACGAGCAGGGGCGGATCGTGGAGGGCCGGCGGTATACCCACAACGAACCGGGGATCCGGGCGCTGTGCGCCCGACTGGTGCGTCTGCGGGGTGAAGCTGGTGGCGCTCGAGCGGCCGGACGGGTTGCTGATCGAGCGGCTCTTGGACGCGGGCCTGACGGTGGTGGCGGTACACCCGAACCAGGTCAAGGCTTCGCGCCCGCGGTTCAGTGTCGCGGGTGGCAAGAGCGACGGGTTTGACAGCTTCGTGTTGGCCGAGCTCGCGCGGACGGACAGTCATCGCTTCCGGGTGCTTGAGCCTGACTCGGACCAGACGAAGGCGCTCAGAGCGATGACGCGGGCGCGCGATTCGCTGGTGCACACTCGGGTCGGGTTGGCTAACCAGCTGCGCGATCAGCTGGCGACGTTCTGGCCGGGCGCGAGCAAGGTGTTCTGCTCGGTGGACACTCAGATCGCGCTGGCCTTCCTGCGGCGCTATCCCACCCCAGATGCACCAGGGGACTCGGAGAGCAGCGCCTTGATGCGTTCCTCAAGCGCCACGGATACCCGGGCCGCAAACCCGCCCGCGAGCTGCTCAAGAAACTCAGAGAGGGCGCCGAAGGCCGCGCCGAGGAGCATGAGACCCAAGCCCGACGGCAGATCGTCCTGGCGCTCGTCTCCTCGCTCGAGCCAATCGTCAAACGGATCAGCGAGCTGACGATCGAGATCCGCCACGCCCTCGAGGCGCACCCCGACGGGCAGACGTTCCGCTCGCTGTTCATCGCCAAGGACTCGTGGCTATGCGCCGCCACGATGCTGGCCGAGATCGGCGACTGCCGCCAGCGCTACCCCACCTACCGAGCACTCGCCGCCGACGCCGGCCAATGCCCCGTCGCCGTCTAATCAGGAAAGTCAAAGCATGCCCAGTTCCGCTTGGCCTGTGACCACCGACTACGCCAAGCGATCTGCATACTCTCGCGGACGCCAGCCGCAGATACAACCCCTGGGCAGCCGACATCTATGACCGCGCTCGCGCCAGAGGCGCCAGCCACACCCACGCCACCCGCATCCTCGGACGCGCTTGGACCCAGATCATCTGGCGAATCTGGCAAGACCACGACACCTACGACCCGCTGCAGCACACCGCCCTGCAACGCCTCATCACAGCCGGAGGTTGACACAGGGGGTCTAATTCCGACAGCGAGCCGGTCAGCCTGCCAGTGCCTCGAGCACCAGCTCGTCGTGCTCGCCCGGCTTGACCTTCCGCAGGATCTGCTCGATCTTCCCCTCGGCATCGATCACGAACGTCGTGCGCTCGTTGCCCATGTACTTGCGGCCGTACATCGACTTCTCGACCCACACCCCGTAGGCCTCGGCCACGGCGTGGTCGGAGTCGGCCAGCAGCGGGAACCCGAGGCCGAACTTGCGGTCGAACTTCGACACCGCCTTCACCTCGTCGGGCGAGACGCCCAGCACGACGGCGCCGGCCTGCTTGTAGTCGGCGCGATGGTCCCGGACCCCGCACGCCTGAGTCGTGCAGCCCGGCGTGTCGGCCTTGGGATAGAAGTACAGAACGACCTTCTGGCCGCGCAGCTTGGACAGGGTGACGGGGTCGCCGTTCTGGTCAGGCAAGGTGAAGTCTGGAGCCTCGTCGCCGGCTGCGAGCATCTGCTCCTAGCCTACTGCTGGGCTCAGTGCCGCCGCACCCGAGCCATCGAGGGCCAGCCGGGGGGCATGCTCTGCTGAGGCGCGTACTGGAGGTATCCGGGCGGGGCGCCAAGGATCACGAGGAGCTGATTGAAGTTTCGCCCCTCGATCGTCGACCAGCACCCCGGGTCGCCCGAGCACTCGTGATTGTCGGCGATGGCCAGGGTTTCACTGCCGCGGCCCGAGGCCCAGCCCATCTCCAGATACGGGTAGGCGTCGTGCATCGTGGCTATCTGTTGGCCGGCCTTCACGTGCTGCCCCTGCTTCACGGTCACGGTGATGTTCTCCGCTGCGTACACGAACTTGCCGGCGAACGGGCCCTCTGAGAGGCGGTAGACCACGATCCCACCTCCTGGCCAGCACGTCCTCCCCCAGCAGCTCTCCGGGCCGGCGTCGTGATTGCTGGCCTTGATCACCTTGCCACTGCCGAGCGCCAGGATTGGCCCCGATCCCGAGTAATCGACCCCCATGTCGATGCGGCGCTGGCCGAGGTACTGGACCGATCGCATCGGGTTGGTGTAGGCCCAGACGCGGTAGTGATCGGTTTTCTTGAAGCGACGGCCTGAGGAATCGATTGCCGTGACCGTAAATCGCTTGACCCCCACCGCGCTCGTGTTGATCTCCTGGCCGCGCCTTACCGTCCCGCGGCAGCTCGCGATGGCCTGACCGTCCTCGCTACACCGATAACGGGCTCTTATCCGGGAACCGAGCTGGTACGAGGCGCCGCGATGCGGCGAGGAGATTGTGATCGTGGGGGTCGGGCGCGGGGGCGGCTTCGAGTGTCCCGACGCGGCTGGGGCACCAGCCACGGTCAAGCCCACGCCCAAGGCGCAGAGGCCACCCCAGCGACGACGCCTCACTTGAGCAACCGGGACAGGCGACGGTCCTTCAGGATCCGGCCCTCGGTCTGGCAGCTCGGGCAGTAGCACATCACATAGTCCTCGTAGAAGACCGCCTCGAGCTGATCGCCGCACCGCGGGCACGGCTCGCCGTTCCGGCGGTGGACGGTGAGGGGCATCGGGAGCTTGTCCGGGATCGGGAGCGACAACGTCGCGTCATAGTGATCGATGACCCGGCCCAGGATCTCGATCATCGATCCGCGAAGCCGCTGCGCCTCCTCGCCGTCAAGGTCGGAGCCGCGCTTGAACGGCGAGAGCTTGGCCGCGTGGAGGATCTCATCGACCCAGGAGCGTCCGATGCCCGCGATCACTTGCTGGTCGCGCAGTAGCCCATGCAGTGGCCGCGGCTGGTCGAGCAACTGTTCGAGCTGTGGCGGATCGGGCCAGGCCTCGGGGCCGAGCGCCGCTATCACCTCCTCGGCGTCGAGATCCTCGGCATGCAGCAGCTTGACCCATGCCCGCTGCCTCGTTCCGAACTCCCTAAGGCGCAACTCGCGTCCGTCGTCCAGCCGCAGGAGCAGCCTGGAGGTCCGGTCGCGCAGCGATGCACGGGTATCGAACAGCTGCAGCCGCCCGGCCGACATCAGGTGTACGAGCAGGACTAGCTCACCGAACTCGATCGTGAGCATCTTTCCCCGACGCCCGACGGCGACGATCCGCTTGCCCTCGACGGCCGAGAGCGGGGGATCGAAGGTTTTGAGCGCATTCACCCCGGGGGCGAGCGCAGACTCGACCTCCACGCCGGCGACGGCGCGGGTGAGCAGGCGGGCAGTGGCTTCGACCTCAGGCAGCTCGGGCATCGTTTCTCTAGATCGAGGTTATCCGGGCGCCGAACTCGTTCAGGCACCGTCGATAGGCTCCACCGACGTGATCACTCTGGCGCCCGACGACGTCGCCCGAACGCACGAAGAGGCGGCAGCAAACGCGCGCGAGCCGCTGCTCGTGCTCGAGCCGCTGCGTGGCTTCCTGAGCGATCACGGCCTCGAGGCTCCGGCCGATCTCGATGCCAGTCCGATCGGCGAGGGACACTCGAACGTCACGTTCATCCTCTCGACCGGAGTGGTGCTCCGCCGGCCTCCGCGCGGACCGCTTCCTCCCAGCGCCCACGACGTCCTCCGTGAGGCGCGGTTGCTCGGAGCGCTCGAGACGACCCCCGTCCGCGTGCCGCGGGTGCTGGCCGTGTGCGAGAACTCCGAGACGATCGGAGCCCCGTTCTATGTGATGGAGCAGGTGCAGGGCGAGGTGATCACCGACACGATGCCACCGCCGCTGGACACTCCGGAGCAGAGGCGGCTGATCGCCGATCAACTGATCGAAGCCCTGGTCGAGGTTCACGGTGTCGACTGGCAGACGGCCGGCCTCGAGGGATTCGGGCGCCCGACGGGCTACCTGGAGCGTCAGCTCCGGCGCTTCACCGGCCTGTGGGAGCACAACAAGACCCGGGAGCTCGCCGAGGTTGAGCAGCTCGCCGAGTGGCTCCGGACCAACATGCCCGAGTCGCCGCCGGCCACGATCGTCCACGGTGACTTCCGGCTGGGCAACACCATGTTCGCCGCCGACGCTCCCGCCCGGCTGGTCGCGATCTTCGACTGGGAGATGGCCACGATTGGAGACCCGCTAGCCGACCTGGGCTACATGGTCATGATGTGGACCCAGCCGGGCGACGCCGAGTCCAAATTCAACCTCCATACGGTCACCCGCCTGCCTGGCTTCCCCACCCGGGAGGAGTTGGTGGCGTCCTACGAAGAGCGTTCGGGCCGCTCGATGCGTGCGCTCAACTGGTACGTAACGCTCGCCCTTTGGAAGGCGATCGTCTTCATGGAGGGCAACTACAAGCGGGCGCTGGCCGGATCCACGGATGACCCGTATCTGAGGAGCTTCGGGGAAGGCGTGATCGAGATCGTCCAGCGCGCCCTGTCGGTGTCCCAGCACGGACTGTAAAACGGCCGGCAGGTCGTCGGTGCCCAAGCCCACGCGACCGCTGGGGGGCGCGTATGATCCCGCCACGTGTTGAGCTTCGCCTCGCTTCCCAAGCCCGCCGTGCGAGCGGTGAGCACGCTGCCTGCGGCGCTCGTGGGAATGCTGCTATTGGCATCCGCAGCCTCAGCCTCGGGACATACGCTCTACGCCTGCGTCGACAACGATGGCGGCATTCATCATGCGTGGTCCGGGACTACCTGCTCAAAATGGGGACCGCATTGGTTCAAGATCAGCTGGGATAGCGTCGGTCCGCAGGGTCCGACCGGGCCGAAAGGCGCCACCGGCACGACCGGCCCGAAGGGTGCAACTGGACCGACCGGCTCGAAGGGCGCAACCGGGGCGAAGGGCGCCACCGGCGCGACCGGCTCGAAGGGCGCCACCGGCGCGACCGGGGCAAAGGGCGCAACCGGGGCGACCGGCTCGAAGGGCGCGACCGGGGCGAAGGGCGCAACCGGGGCAACCGGCTCGAAGGGCGCCACCGGCACGACCGGGGCAAAAGGCGCAACCGGGCCTACCGGCCCGACTGGCCCCACAGGTCCGAGAGGCGCAACGGGCCCCACCGGCGCGACTGGCCCCATGGGACCGACGGGCTCCGCCGGGCCGACCGGTCCCACGGGCCCGACAGGCGCGACGGGGCCCACCGGCGCGACGGGCCCGACCGGATCGCTCGTGACCAGCTCGGGCTATTACTACTCGCCGCAGAGCGCTGGTGCTCAGGCTGTTCCCCCCGGCGCAAGCGTGCGCCTCACGGTGACCGGGGAGCAGACCGGTAGCGCCATCTCGTATAACGCTGCAACGGGCACCGTCACCGCCAGTCAAACCGGTATCTATGAGGTCTCCTACGACGTCTCGGCCAGCGGCGCCAGTCCTCTCGCATTCGCACTTTCGATCAACGGCTTGACCGCCCCAGGCTCGGAGTACTACTCCTACGTAGCTAGCTCCACTGCACCCGTCCTAGGACACGCGATCCTGTCGCTGGCAGCCGGTGACACCGTAGGACTCATCAACACCAGTCCCTCAATCGTGACGGTCACCGGGCCCACGGGTACGGTGGAGGCGTCATTGAGCGTCGTGCAGCTCTCCTCGTAGAGCGGCTCTCTACGGCACGTCTTCGAACAGGTCCTGGCGGACCTTGTACCCCTTACGGACCTTGACTCCCGAAGCGCTCAACGTCGGGCCCCCGCCGGAAATCTGGCCTGAGACGTTGTAGATGCCCGCCGGCAGACCGATGTGGGCCAGGTGACCGTTCTTCACCGACTTGGTCGCGACGACAGCGCCGGTTTCGGGATTGGTCACGGTGATCTTGCCGGCGTATGGGCCTCGTGGCTTGGGCTTGCACGGTGGTTGAGGGACCGCGCCACCCTGGATGTAGAGGCCACTGAGCAGCTCCGTCGGTCCGGGCCTGTAGACCGGCTCGTGGCGAGGGACCGGAACGGTGGGATGAGGGCACACCGCCCGCGAGGCGGCTGCCACGCCTGACCCAGAGATCGCGGCCAGACCGAGAATCGCCGCCACAAGCCCAACCAAGCCGGCGAATGTCCGCGTCCAACCCACGGGCACATTGTTCCACCTGCGGCGACGGTTGGCCGGCGACCCGGGCGATTTTGATCGCCAGGCGAGCAATATCTCCCAGACCCCGGCGCCCGAGGACGCCACGCCGCACGCCCCGAAGGCGCCCCGGACGCCCCGAGGACGCGCCAGCCGCACGCCCCGCGAACGCCACGCCAGACGCCCACAGGACCCGGCCAAGCCGCCCGTCGCGACCATTTGGCATCCTGCTCGGTTCAGTGCCGCCCTCAGATCCGCGCTATCAGGGGCTGCTCGTGGACTGGGGAGGGGTCCTGACGAGCAACCTGTTCGACTCGTTCAGCGCCTTCTGCCAGAGCGAGGGGCTCGAGCCGGACATGATCAGGCGAAGCTTCCGGGAGGATCCGAACTGTCGGCAGCTCCTGATCGATTTCGAGGTCGGCCAACTGGAGGAAGCAGATTTCGAGCCCCGGTTCGCCACGGTCCTCGGGGTCCAGCCGGAAAATCTGATCGACCGACTGTTCGCCGGCTCGCATCCTGATCTTGAGATGCTAGGCGGCGTCGAGGCCATCCGCGCCGCCGGGATCCGGACGGGACTGATCTCCAACTCGTGGGGCACCCGTCGCTATGACCGGGAGCTGCTCAAGCGCCTGTTCGACGGCGTCGTGCTCTCAGGCGAGGTGGGGATCCGCAAGCCCACCCCGGAGATCTATCTGATGGGGGCCAGGAGCATTGGTCTGGAGCCTGGCCTATGTGTGTTCGTCGACGACCTCCCCTTCAACCTGCCCCCGGCGGCGGAGCTCGGGATGGGCACGGTTCATCACACGAACGCGGCCGAGACGATCGCCGAGCTCGAGCGGCTGTTCGGGATCGAGCTGAAGTGAGGCGTGCCGCGGCAGCACTGCTAACGGCCGCGATCATCGCCGGCTGCGGGAGCAGCGGACTCTCCTCACCAGTCGCGCTGCGCACGCGCGCGACCGATGCCTGTAAGGACACGAGCCCGGTGATTCCGCCGGCGGCGCCCGAGCCGACCCCGAAGCAGCTGGTCGTGTTCCTCTCGAAAGGCGCGCAGGGCCTCCAGAAGGAGCTCGTCCAGCTTCGGCGCCTTCACCTCGCGGCGGGCGAAGTCAACGCCGTCTTTAGCGCCGCACTCAGAGCGCTGCAGGCACAGGTCAGTGCGCTCAATCAGACGGTCGGGATCATCAACGGTGGCGAGGATCCCGTCCTGGCCTTCAAGGCGCTTCAGCAAAAGCTGGGGCCACTGGAGAAGCAGGCTGATGGGGCCTGGTCGGCGCTCCAGATTCCGGCCTGCCTCGAGGGCTAGCCGCTCGCCCGCGAGCTGCTCCTAGGCCCGCTTACCTCGCCCGTACAGGAACTTGAGCAGCCGCTGGAGCGTCTTGGTCCGCCGCCGCGTGTAGGGGAACATGTGGAGGTCGCGCTTGGGTGCCAGCCGCGTGACGAGCAGAGACTGGGTCTTTGTGTACTTGCGGATCCCGGCGGCGCCGTGGCGCGTCCCGAGTCCTGAGCTCTTCCAGCCTCCCATCGGGAGGTTCAGAGCCGAGTAGTTGACCTGGGCGTCGTTGACGCACACGACGCCCGCCTCGATCCGACGGGCCAGCGCCTCGCCGCGCTCCACATCGCGTGTCCACACGCTGGCCTGGAGCCCGTAGGCGGTGTCGTTGGCCAACCTCAGGGCCTCCTCGGCGTCCGGGACCTTCATGATCGGGAGCGTCGGGCCGAACGTTTCCTCGCTCATGATCTTCATCGAGTGGTCGACGTCCACGAGCACGGTGGGCTCGTAAAAGCGCCCTTGACCGGCGCGTCGATGTCCGCCCACGAGCACACGAGCTCCCTTCTGCACGGCGTCCCGGATGTGATCGTCCACGGTCTCGATCTGGGGCGGAAAAGTCACAGCCCCGACGTCGACCGAGCCGATCCCCGCCGGCGCTCCCTGGCGGAGCTGGCGCACGTTGTCGGTCACCTTCCGGACAAACTGGTCGTAGACGGGCTCCTCGACATACACCCGCTCGACCGAGATGCACACCTGCCCGCCGTTGTTCATCGAATAGAACGCCGCCGCGTTAGCCGCCCGCTCGAGGTCGGCGTCGGCACACACGATCATTGGGTCCTTCCCCCCCAGCTCGAGGTAGCAGGGGATCAGCCGCTCGGCGGCCGCCCTCATGACCTTGCGACCCGTGTTGGTCGAGCCCGTGAACATCAGGCAATCGACGTGGTCGATCAGGGCCGCGCCGGTCGAGCCGTCGCCCGTGGCCACCTGGAAGATGCCCTCGGGCAGCCCACACTCGAGCATCATCTCGGCCATCAAGAGCGAGCTCAGCGGCGTGACCTCGCTCGGCTTGAGAATCACGCTGTTGCCCGCCGCCAGGGCGGGAATGCAATCACCGAAGGAGTTGGCGATCGGATAGTTCCAGGGCCCGATCACGCCGACGAGGCCGATCGGGGCATAGCGGATGATGAGGCGCTTTCCAGCCACGACCGGGTTGTTCCAGGAGGGGACGCGCTCGTCGGCCAGATAGCCCTCGGCCTGCTTGGCCCAGAACCCGAGCGCGCCGACCGTATAGCCGTAGTCGGCGAGCTGCGCGTCCTCGTAGGTCTTACCGGACTCCGATGACACGACGTCGATCACCCGCTCGATGTTTTCGACCATCCACTTCTGAGCGCGGTAAAGGACGCGCCCGCGGTCCTCAAACTGGAGTGCCGCCCACGCCGGCTGCGCGGCGCGCGCCCGCTCGGCCAGGTGGGCGATCTCCTCGGGCCCCAGCGAGGGGACCGTCCCGATCGTCTCGCCGGTCGCGGGGTTCTCTACTGCGATCCGCGTCGAAGCTTGGCCGCCGCCCGTCCGGCCTGCAGCTTCCTCGGTGACACTGACCATCGGGCAAGCCTACAGCGCGAGCAGCAGGTTTCCCTGCACCCGGCGCTCGAGTATCCGCTCGAACGCCTCATTCACCTTTTCCAAAGGCAGCACCTCGTCAACGACAACACGGAGCTCACCTGCGCGCAGCGACTCAAGGGCCGCCATCAGCCCCCGGCGGCGCGCTTCGGGGGTCACGAGCATGCCCGCATAGCCCAGCAGCGAGATCCCCTTCCGATACAGGGTCTGGAGGTTGAACTCGACCTCTGGACCGGCCGAGGTCCCGAACGACACGATCCGTCCACCAGGCTGCATCGAGTCGAGCACCGGCCGCAGGAAGCCATTACCCAGCGGATCGAATACGACCGTGGGCGTCAGCGAGGCCAGCTGGTCGGCCAGTCCTTCCGGGCCGGAGACCACGACACGCTCGGCCCCCTGGGCCTTGATCATCGCCGCTTTCCCCTCCGAGCCCGTCTGGCCCCAGACGGTGGCGCCGAGCGCCCGAGCCAGTGAGACGACCACGCTGCCGACACCGCCCGACGCCCCCAAAACGAGCACACGATCCTCGCCCGTCACACCGGCCAGGTCACGCACGCACATGTGGGCCGTCAGCCCGGCTACGCCCATCGCGGCGGCATCCTGCAGCTCGACGCCATCCGGCAGTGCGAGCACCGAGGCCTCGGGGACGACTGCCTGCTGAGCCCAGACGCCGTCCCGCCCGGCACCCAGGCCACCGCCCGCGATCAGCACCGGGCGCCCGTCCAGCAGACCCGAGCCCTCGCTGCCCAGCGTCCTGGGGAGCGGAGTGTCAGGTGCTACCCGGCCCTGGGCCATGTAGTAGTCGACTGGATTGACCCCGGCGAAACGGACCTCGACCAGGACCTCGTCGGGGCCCGGCTCGGGGAGCTCGACATCCTTGACTTCAAGCGGCTCACCATGCTGTAGCAGCCGAGCCGCGCGTATGGTTGTACTCATGCTTCAGGGCACGGTAGCGCTCGTCACCGGGGCCTCCAGCGGAATCGGCGAGGCCACCGCGCTCGCGCTGGCCAGCCACGGCGCGGACGTGGCGCTAGTGGCTCGGCGCCGGGATCGGATCGAGGATCTGGCGGCAAGGATCGAAGGTGAGCACGCGGGCAAGGCGCTCGCCATCGAGGCCGATGTCTCTGACCGTGAGCAGGCAGAGGGGGCGATCGAGCGGACCGTGGCTGAGCTGGGCCGGCTGGACACGCTCGTCAATAACGCCGGCGTGATGCTCCTCGGTCCCGTCCAGGACGCCCCGCTCGAGGAGTGGGAGCGGATGCTGGGCGTGAACGTGTCCGGCCTTCTGTACTGCGCCCATGCAGCTCTCCCCCACCTGCTGAGTGCCGCCGAGGACGGCCCGCGTGAGGTGGCCGACATGGTCAACATCAGCTCGGTGGCCGGTCGGGTGGCCCGCGTCGGATCAGGCGTCTACAACCTGACCAAGCACGGCGTGGGTGCATTCAGCGAGTCGCTGCGCCAGGAGGTCGCGGGCCGCCATGTGCGGATCTCGCTGGTCGAGCCCGGGGCTGTCGAGACCGAGCTCCCGGATCACAACAGACCTGAGATCCGCGAGCAGCTCGAGCAGCGATTCGGCGACATCGAGCGCCTCCAGGCGCCGGACATCGCCGACGCGATCGCCTACATCGTCACCAGGCCGCGCCACGTGGCGGTCAATGAGGTCCTGATCCGCCCGACCGAGCAGCAGGGCTGACCTACACCCGCTCGATCAGCGTCCCGGTACCGAGCCCGCCGCCGCAGCACATGGTCACGAAGCCGACCTGCTTGTCGGAGCGCTCGAGCTCGTGCAGGAGCGTCGTGATGAGCCGGGCGCCGGTCGAACCGAGCGGGTGGCCCAGCGCCATCGCGCCGCCGTTGACGTTGACGCGGTCCATGTCGGGCTGGTGGACCCGGCGCCAGGCGGCGACCACGGGCGCGAATGCCTCGTTGATCTCGATCAGGTCGATGTCGTCGATCGTCATCGAGTTGCGCTCGAGAATCTTCTTGGTGGCCGGGATCGGGCCCTCGAGCATCTTCACCGGGTCACAGCCCACGGTCGTCTGATCCACGATCCGGGCCCGGGGCGTCAGACCGAGTTCGCTCGCCTTCTCGGCGCTCATCAGCAGCACCGCGGCGGCGCCGTCGGAGATCTGCGACGAGTTTCCGGCGGTGATAACACCGTCCTCCTTGAACACGGTCTTCAGTTGGCTGAGCGCCTCTAGGCTGGTGTCGGGGCGAATGCCCTGGTCGGTCACGTAGGTGTCGCCGTTGACCCGCATGGGGATCATCTCCCGCTCGAAGCGCCCCTCCTCGGTCGCCCGGTGGGCCAGCTGGTGGGAGCGCAGCGCCAGCTCGTCGAGCTCGGGGCGCGGGATCTCGTACTCCTCGGCGATCATCTCGGCGCCGAGGCCCTGGCCGACGACGTTGTGCTTGGCCAGCAGCTCGGGCGTGAACGCAACCCCGAACTCGGCCTGCGTCTTCATCGTGGCCGAGAAGGGCAGCTTGCCCATGTGCTCGACTCCCCCGCCGATGACGACGTCGTGGACGCCGGCGGCGACCTGGCTCGCGGCCAAGTTGACCGCCTGCTGGGCCGAGCCGCATTGGAGGTCGATCGTTGTGGCCGAGGTCTCGATCGGGAATCCGGCCTGGAGCCAGGCGTTGCGGCCGACGTGCAGGCCCTGGGGCCCGAACTGAGCGACGCAGCCGGCGATCACATTCTCCACCTGCTCAGGCTCGATCCCGGCCCGCTCGATCACCGCGCCATAGGCCGCACCCAGCAGTTCGTTGGGGTGGGTGTCCTTGTAGTAGCCCTTCTCGGGGTGGCCGCGCCCGATCGGGGTGCGGGCCGCCTCGATGATCACTACCTCCCGGCCATTAGTCGGCATTCAGCTGCTCCTTGTGGTGGTTAGCGCGCTCGCTCGTGCTGCGTGGTTGCGCGGTCAATTCTTCGCTTCTCGTTACTGTACCCCGGCGCGGGCGACCGCTCTGGTCCCGCGGCCAACCGCATCGGAGGAGGAGCTGACTTGGAGGAACTACTCGGAATCGCCGGCTCGGGAACGATCGGCTGCGGGCTGGCAGCCGTTGCCGCCCGGAACGGTGAGGTTCTGCTCTGGGCCCGCTCAAGCGACTCCGCCCGCCGCGCGCACGCCGCGATCTCCCGCAACTGCGTCAAGCTCCTCAAGGGCGAGGTGGACCCCGACCATGTCCGGATCGTCACCGACCTGGACGAGCTGGCGCCAGCCACATTCCTGGTCGAGGCGGTGGTCGAGCACCCCGGTCTGAAGGCCGACGTCCTCGCCGAGCTCGGTGAGCTCTCCCGCCACGCCGGGGCGGGCGCGGTCCTGGCCACCACAACCTCGTCGCTATCGATCGCCGAGCTGGCGCAGGCCAGCGGTCACCCCGACCGCTTCGTGGGCTTTCACCCCTTCAACCCAGTGCCACGCATGAAACTGGTCGAGCTCGCCTTCCCGGAGGAGGCATCCCCGCGCACGCGCGAGCGAGCTCGCAAGCTCTGCGAGGCGCTCGACAAGACGGCGGTGGTGGTCCCCGATACACCCGGCTTCGTCGTTAACCGCCTGCTGTTCCCGTATCTGTTTGACGCGGTCCAGCTGATGGAGCGCAGCGGGATGGCGGCCGAGGACGTCGACCGGTGCATGGCCCTGGGGGCCGGGATGCCGATGGGCCCCTTGGCGCTGCTCGATTACGTGGGGCTCGACGTGGCCCAGGCAATCGGCGAGTCGATCGAGGCCGATGTTCCCGGTCAGCTGACGTCGCTGGTGCAGGACGGCGCGCTCGGCCGCAAGTCAGGCCGCGGCTTTTACGCGTACGACTAACTGCCGGGGGCGACCCGCGCCCGCGAGCAGGTCGCGTGTCTACTGACGAACCTCCAACGAATTTTTTAAGGCTCGTTGAGGGAAGGGCCGCAGACTTCGCGCTGCGACGTACCTCATAGCAGCACCTCCTCCCCAGAAGCAAAAGAGCCGGCCCCAATTGGGGCCGGCTCTTTTTTTGCCCGGCATGCGCGTGTGGATGCCGGGGCAGCGGGCGGGCTGCGAGGGCCAACGAATGGCGATTGCGTCCCACCCCTCGGGGCCGAATCGCCATTCACATCGGGGCCGCTAAAAAAGAAGCCGGCCCATACGAGCCGGCTTCATCTCTCCTCTCAACCGCCGGAAGAAGTTCGGACAGCCTGCCGCTGAACGGGAGGCCGCGGCTCCGCCGACGCTGATATGCGCCGGAGAATGTAACAAATGACGCGAGCTTGCGCGCCGGTGCCGGGCCTCAGGCCCCGTCAGGCCCGGCGGCCGGCGTCTTTCGCCGGTTGCGGATCCGAACGGCCTCGACGCGGTTCTGGCGAACCGATTCGACGCGAATCGAAAAGCCATTGGCGGAGATCGTGTCCCCGCGCTTGGGTAGGCGACCGAGCTCGGCGAACACGAATCCGCCCACCGAGTTGTAGGCGTCCGTGTCGACAGGCAGCTCGAGGCCGTAATCCTCGAGATCCGAAACCGCCACGTGGCCGCGCACGAACCAGTCGCCATTGGCCAGCCGGCGGACGGCTCCGCCCGCGGGGTCGGTCTCGTCCGAGATCTCGCCGACGACCTCCTCGATGATGTCCTCGATCGTGACGATCCCTGCCGTGCGCCCGTATTCGTCGATCACGATCGCCAGCTCGGTCCGCTCCCTCTGCAAATCGGCCAGCAGGTCATCGAGCGGCTTGGTCTCCGGGACGAGCGGAGCTTCGCGGACCACCCTCTCGAAGCGAGCGTCGGCGCCCTCGTTCATCAGCAGCTTGACGAGCTGGTTCACGTGCACGATCCCCTTGACCCGGTCCTGATTCTCGTCCTCGGTCACGACCAGCCGCGAGTGGCCAGTCGCGACGCAGCGGCGGAGCGCGTCTTCGACGGTCTCTGACACGTCGACGGTCACCACGGCCGGGATCGGGGTCATGACCTGGCGGGCCTCCTGCTCGTGGAGGTGGAAGACGCCCCGGAGCATGCTCGCCTCGCCCACGTCGAGCTGGCCGCCAGAGGAGGACTGGGCGATCAGGCGCTTGAGCTCGTCAGGCGTGCCCCCCGCCGGCTCGGCGTGGGGGTCGGTGCCCAGCGCACGCAGCATCCCGTAGGAGGCGGTGTTCAGCAGGTAGATGAAGGGATGAAACAGCCAGCGGAAAAACTGGAGTGGCCGGGCGATCCGCCGGGCCAGTCCCTCGGCATGCTGGATCGTGTACAGCTTGGGCACGATCTCGCCGACCACGCTCTGAGCGCTCGTGATGAGGATGTAGGCGATGGCCACCGAGACCCCCACGGCCAGGGCGTGCCCGACCGAGCGTCCAAAGGCCTGCTCCAACAGGTGGGCGATGGCAGGCTCGCCCAGAGCTCCGATCCCGATCGAGGCCATCGTGATCCCGACCTGGCAGGCGGACAGGTATTCGCCGATGTTCCCGATCTGGGACAGGACCAGCCTGGCTCCCCGCGCACCCTCCTCGGCCAGCGCCTCAAGCCGCTCGCGGCGCGAGCGCACGAGCGCGTACTCGGCGATCACGAAGAACGCATTGACGAGCACCAGCAGCACGGCGAGAACGACGAACAGGGCGTTCACTGCTCAGCCGTCCGCGGGTGTCGGGCCGGCCGGTTTATCGGCGGGCGGCCTTGCGGCTGGCGCCCCGGCCCCCCTCGCCTGACGCCGCTACTTCGCGATGGGTCGTCGTCGTTCATTCAGCGACGGCGCCAACGGTAGCAGTCGGGCAGGCGCACTCCGAAAGGGTCCTCCGGCTTCGCGGCGGGTGCGCCGCGAGCCGGCGTGGGGTCGTCAGACCAGGCCGTCGATCCTCTTCGCCATCTCAAAATCCGCCTCGGTGAGGCCGCCGGCCGAGTGGTTGACGAGCGACAGACGGACCTTGTTCCAGCCATATATGAGGATGTCCGGATGATGGTTTGCCTCCTCGGCTACATCGGCCACCCGGTTGACGAACTCCATCGCCGCCGAGAAGTCCTCAAGACGCCACTCCCGGACAATCTCATCGCCCTCGCGGCTCCAGGCGCTGTCCTCTAGCCTCGAAGCAATGTCGTCTTCCGCCAGCAGCTGGGGCATAGTCTCTCCTTCGCAGATATATCAGTCGCTCAACAGCTTCCCACGCCCAGGTAGGACGAAAACCTGGATTTGGGGCGGCCGGCGATGAGAATCGTCAGTTTGGTTCCCTCGGCCACCGAGTTGCTCTTCGCCCTCGGTCTCGGCGGCGAGCTTGTGGCTGTGACCCACGAGTGCGACTTTCCTCCGGAGGCCACCGAGCTTCCCAGGGTGACCCGGAACGTGCTACCCGAGGACTTGAGCTCGGCCGAGATCGACGCTGCGGTCAAGCAGCGGACGCTGGCCGGACAGTCGATCTACGAGCTAGACATCGAGCTGCTGGCCTCGCTGCGACCCGACCTGATCGTGACCCAGGCGCTATGCGCCGTGTGTGCGGTGTCCTACGAGGACGTCCGGACCGTGGCCGAGGAGCTTGAGAGCCGGCCGCGAGTGATCTCGCTCGATCCGCAGACGGTCGGGGAGGTTCTGGGCGACGCCGCCCGTCTGGCCCGGGTCACCGGCTCCAAAGACGCGGCGGTCGATCTCGTGCGGGCGGCCTCCGGGCGCATCGACCGTGTGAGGGTCGCGACCCGCCGGGCGCCGAGGCCTCGGGTCGCCGCCCTCGAATGGCTTGACCCGCCGTTTGCGGCCGGCCATTGGACGCCGCAGCTGATCGAGTACGCCGGAGGCGAGGATGTCCTCGGCGCGCCGGGTGAGCATTCGGAGGAGCGGACCTGGGACGAGGTGCGCCTGTCCCAGCCGGACGTGGTGATCGTGATGCCATGCGGCTATGACGCCGACCTGGCGTATCGGGAGGCCGAGATGCACCACGACGAGCTCTCCAGGCTCGGGGCGGGCGAGGTCGTCGCGGTTGACGCGGCCTCCTACTTCTCGCGGCCCGGTCCTCGGATCGTGGACGGACTCGAGCTTCTGGCCCACATCCTGCACCCGGAGCATCTTTCCCGAGGCGCCCACCGAAGCCCTGAGCGTGGACTTCTAGACCGACTTGCCTGCACCGGCCAGAGTCCTCTTTCTGAACTCTTCCAGCGGGCGCTACGGCGCCGATCGGCAGCTGGTAGCGCTGGCCACCGGGCTCGACCCGGAACGCTACGTCCCGATGGTCGTCTTGCCCTCCGAGGGCGAACTGGCGGACGACCTGCGCTCGGTGGGGGTCGAGGTGCGGATCCGGCCGCTGGCCGTGCTTCGTCGTGCGCTCTTCACGCCCGGCGGTCTGGCCGGCGTGAGCGCTCGGGCGGCGGCAGACGCGATCAACCTGCGCCGCCTGATCCGCGCCCGAAACGTCGCCCTCGTCCACAGCAACACCTCGGTCATCTTGAGCGGCGCGGCAGCCGCGCGGGCGGCCGGCGTTCCCCACGTCTTCTCGGTGCGCGAGATCTATGCCGACTTCGCCCGTTTCTGGCCCTACTACCGCCGCTTCCTGTTGACATCCGCCGCGCTCAGCTGCTCATCGACCGCCACGCGCGATCAGTTCGGCGCCAGTCCCCGCGCCCGGGTGATCTACGAAGCCGTGACGATCGCACGCAGGGAGTCACGTGACCTGGCCCGACAGAAGCTTGGCCTGGCCGACGAAGCATTCGTGTGCGCCGTTCTCGGCCGGATCTCGTCCTGGAAGGGACAGGAGGTGCTGGCCAAGGCGCTAGCCGAGTGGCCGCTCGATGAGTCGGGAGCGATCGGCCTGGTGGCGGGAGCGGCCTGGCCTGGCCAGGAGCGATACGAGGATGGACTGCGGGACCTGGCGCAGTCGCTCGGACTCGGCGAGCGGCTGCGGCTGCTTGGATTCGTCGACCCGTCGGTCGTCTACGGGGCGGCCGATGTGGTCGTGGTGCCCTCGACGCGACCGGACCCGCTGCCCAACGCCGCTCTGGAGTCGGCGGCCAGCGGATGCTGTGTGGTGGCCGCCGCCCATGGCGGCCTCCCCGAGATCATCCAGGACGGACTGACCGGGCGCCTGTTCGCCCCCGGCGATTCAGCTCAGCTGGCGGGGGTGCTGGCCGAGCTGATGGGAGACCCGGCCCAGCGCAGGCGCCTGGGCGAGGCGGCAGCGGCGGACGTGCAGGCGCGGTTTTCGACAGCCAGGTTGCTCGAGGCGACGCAGGCGCTGTACGACGAGGTGCGGGGGGTTTAGGTTCAGGGTTCGGCCGGGGGCGCTAGGGGCGGGCGGGGGTGTCGGGGCGGCATGGGGGCGCGGGGGCGGCGGTCGGGGGCGCGCGGCGGCGCCCCGGGGGCAACCGCGGGTCGCGACCGGCATAACGCGCATCAGCACCTGCAGAGACGCGGGACGCGTTGCGATTTGCCGCCTGTAGCCGGCACAACGCGCGTCGTCATCGCCGCGGGCGCGGGCTGGTGGGCGTTATGCCGGTGTCTTCGCCCAGTTGACGGTGCCGAGAGCCACGGCGGCGCCCCGCGAGCGCCAACGCCCGGTGTCCACCCGCGACCATCAACCCCCTTACGCGCATCAGGAGCGCGGCTGGCGGCGCGGCAACCCCCATAACGCGCATCAGCTCCAACCTCAGCGGGGTACGTGTCCGCCGTGCGCCCCCCGCGTCCGTGCGCCCCCCAACCACCGGCAGGGCGACTAGATCGTGAAGCCGGTGGGGGCGATGCCGTGGCCGCCGGCCGCGGCGATCGCACCTATCACGCTGAGGACTCCAACCAGCGCACAGCCGGCCAGCGCGAGTTGCTTCATGCGGCGGCGCTCGCCAACCTCGACTATCAGGTAGCCGCAGATCAGCCCAGCCACAAGACCTCCCAGGTGACCGCCCAGGGAGATGCCCGCGTAGCTCACCGAGATAAACAGGTTGAGGATCAAGAAGAACCCCAGTCCGCTCTGCCAGATCGAGATCCCACGGGATCTGGCGATGACGATCAGCGCTCCGAAGATTCCAAAGATCGCCCCTGAGGCGCCGACCGTCGGGCTATCCGGGGTGAAGAGCAGCGCACCGAACGAGCCGGCCAGCAGCGACACGAAGTAAATGACGCCGAGGTTCAGACGGCCGATTCCCGGCTCGAGCGCTGAGCCGACGAAGTACAGCGAGACCATGTTGACCAGGATGTGGAAGATCCCGTCGTGGAGGAACCCGGCGGTGATTAGGCGCCAGTACTGGTCGTGACCGGCGAATGGAAACCCATGCGGAAACTGGGTGTTGCTGGTGATCGAAGGCCCGAACAAAACCCCGTGATTCCAGATCCACCCGCCGTTTCCGGAGGCACCCCCCAACGACGCCCCGGCCGCTGTCTCCGCCAGGAACACGATCACGTTGATGGCGATCAGCGCCTGAGTGACCGTCGGGGTGGTGGAGTCCGAGCGGATCGTTCTGACCTTGGTCCGATCGCGCGAGCACTCGGGGCACCGCATGCCCACCGAAGTGGGGGTCATGCAATCGGGGCAAATCGGGCGCCCGCATGACGAGCACGACACGCCCGTCTCTCGGGAGGGATGGCGGTAACAGACGGGCATTGAAGACCTGAAGGACGCTAGCAGTGGGGTGATTGGCGGCCCGAAGCTGGGCTGCCGTCCTCACCCGCCCCGAGCGCCCGCGCCGGATTGGCTCCGGTTCAACCCTTGGGCAGGATCCGTCGGGCTTCCTCCGTGATGTCCCGGACGGTACGTCCCGCGAGATCGAGCAGACCGGATGATTGCTGCTTGCGGGACCGGTGGCGAGAGCGGACGCGGAGCACGACCAGCGCAGTGCCGGCGCTGGCACCGACGACCGCGGCCGCAGCGGGGCGAACCCAGTTGCGGGGGTCACGCATCGCGGCCAGCTCCCAGGACTCGAGTTCCTCCTGGGCCAGCTCGGTCAGACTGACCAGCGTTCCCTCGAGCCGGGCCACCAGGTCGGCGGGCGGCTCGATCGGGCTCAGCGCTTCCCGGAGCAGCGATTCAAAATCCGCCGCGCTCGTGCTCATGCCTTGTCCTCCATCTTGACCTGGCCGTCGGACACGATCGACTCCAGCTGACGGATCGCCCGGTGCAGAAGCACCTTCGTGGCGCCATCCGTCCGCCCCATCGCTCGGGCGATCTCGCGGTTGTCCATGCCGAGCGCGAACCGCATGATCAGCGCATCCCGCCGATCGTCTGGGAGCTTCTGAACTCCGTCCAGAATCGCCGCCAGCTCCTCCCGCCCCTCAACGAGCGACTCGGTGGTGTGCGGCGCCGAGACCATGTCGGCGTCCTCGATCGCCGTCGTCCGCTTGCGAGCTCGGTCGCGGTAGAAGTTGGCCGCCAAGTTGTGGGCGATGCGGATGAGCCAGGGGCGCAGCGGGCGGCCATCGGACTCCCGCAGCGCGCGCTCGAAGTGGCGGTAGGCCTGCAGAAAGGTTTGCTCGGTGAGGTCCTCTGCGTCGTGGTGGTTGCCCACGCGGTAGTAGCTGTAGGAGTAGACGTCCCGCAGGTGGGCTCGGTAGAGATCACTAAAGCGGGCATCGAGCTCCGCCTTGTTCCGGGGAAGGTCTTCCACTCCACGAGAGGCTACGCCCCTAGGCTGCTCGGACGGTCCCCTTCTTCCCGAGCCAGCTGGGATCCGTCACAAGCGCGGTCCAGCTATCAGGCTCGAGCCGGCCCTCGACGAACGCTGCCAGCCCCTCGATGGCTGGGGCCGGCACCTGCTCGTTACGGGCCACGGTGGCCAGCAGCGGAATCGCGTCCACCGCCTCCGCGGTCTGCCCGAGTGCCCGGCTGATCTCAGGCGCTGGGACTCCCTGCGCGAGAAGCTCTCCGGCCCGACGGTTGCGTGACGTGGCGTGGCCCACGGTCGCGACCAGGTCGCCGACCCCGGCGAGTCCCGCGAACGTCTCAGGCCTGCTCCCCCGGCGACGGGCCAGTGCATCGACCTCAGCGAACACCTTCCCGGCCGCCGCTCCGGCGACATTCGGACCGGCGCACGAAGCCGCGGCCGCCGCGGCCAAAGCGGCCACGTTCTTGGCGCACCCGGCCAACTCGACACCCGTCACGTCGGGGCTGATCTGGACGTCCAGGCGAGCTCGGCGCAGGACGTCGGCCAACTGCTTGGCGAACGCCCGATCGGTGGAGCCGAGCACGACCGAGGCACCGCGTTCAAGCGCTTCGGCGGCGTGAGCCGGCCCCCCGAGTACAGCCACAGCTCGAGCGGCGCAGCGCTCGGAGGCGAAGGCCGAGGGGAGGGTGCCCAGTGGGGGGACGAGACCCTTTGAGAGGACGAGCAGACCGGCTCCGCGCGTGATGCGTTCACCCTGAGCGGCGAGCACACCGGGAAGCGCTCGGGCGGGCACGGCGAGGCAGACGAGATCGGCGCTCTCCAGATCCATCTCCGATGCCCGCGCCACCCGAACCGCGTCAGGCAGGCGGACCTCGGGCAAGTAGGCCTCGTTAACCCCGGCGCTGCGCAGCGTCTCGGTCTGCTCGTGGGTTCGGCACCCGAGTTCGACCTCCACGCCAGCCCGGCCCAGGGCGACGGCGAGGCTGGTGCCCCACGTTCCCGCCCCGATGATCGCCGCCCGGCGAATCGGTGGCAGTCCGCCCATCCACTCCCACTGGAGCATGACGCAGGGCCAGATCCGCTGGGTGACGGCCGCCGCCAGCTCGCGGGAGGGGTCCTCCACGCTCGGGAAACGCAGCGGTCGGCCGGCCCGGATCCTCACCTTACGCGGCCGGATCCGCCAGCCCCGGCGGATGTCCTCGGTCCCGATTACGGCCACGGGAACGACCGGAGCGCCGGTCTGGAGGGCGAGCCGTCCCACGCCGCGGTGGGGATGGCCGAGTGAGCCCGGACGAATCCGGGTCCCCTCGGGGAAGATCAGGACAACCCCGCCCCGGGCCAGAATCGCGCGAGCGGTCTCAATCGACTCCTCGTCGCTGGCGCCACGGTCGAGCGGGAAGGCGCCGAGCAGGCTGAGAATCCAGGCCTGCCAGCGGCGGTTGAAAAGCTCCTTCTTAGCCACGTAGTACATCGGCCGCCTGGCCATCGTCCCGATCACGAATGGGTCCAAGAAGCTGCGGTGGTTGGCGGCGACGATCACCGGCCCCGTGCGCGGGATGTACTCGCGGCCGATCCGCTGCATGCGGAAATACAGATGAAAGAACGGCTGGAAGATGCCCCGCACGATCAGGTAGACGAGGAGATTCACGCCCTTCTGCCGGGTGCGACGATGAAAGACGTCCAGGTCCACCTCGTCCTGCGGCGCCTGCCCTCTGACCTCTCTCTCGAGCTGCTCAAGCACTTCGTGACCCATTTCACAAACCTACCCGCTCCAGCGGTGCCAGTTACAGTTCCAGAGGGTGAATCCAGGCGTTCGTACCCGGACTCTCAGAGGAGCCGTCTCCGGCATCGTGGCGGCCGCTGTCTGGACGCTCGAGCAGCCGCTCGACAAGCTGCTACTCGACTGCGAATACGACGACGTGCAACTGTTGGGCAAGGCCGTGGCCCGGGGGCGCGCCGCCTATCCCGTCGGGCTGGCGATGCACCTCGGCAACGGGGCCCTGTTCGGCGCCCTGTATGCCAACTTCGTCGGCACGATTCCGCTCCCCCGTCCCGTGTGTGGTCCTGCGGTGTCGCTCGGCGAGCACGTCGCCCTCTGGCCTCTCGGCTCGCTGTCAGATCGCTTCCATCCCGCGCGCAAGGAGCTGCCCCGGCTCCAGGGCAACCGACGGGCGTTCGCCCAGGGCGCCGTGCGCCACCTGCTGTTCGGACTGACGCTGGGCGAGCTTGAGCGGCGCCTGAACACAGCCCCGGAGCCCGCTCCTGCGCCGGCGGCGGTCGATGTCTCCAGCAACGGTCACGGGTCAATCGAGCGCGCCGCCTCCGGGGAACCGGCGTCAGGCGAGTCGCGCCGCTAACGCTAGGCCGCCCGTAGCCGCGCCGATCCGGCCGCCAGGGGTCACCGTCTTCGTCGCTTCCCAGGCAACCCACCAAACCCATTCGCGGCCCCCGGCATGAACAGCGCCAGGTATCGCCGGAACCCGGCCACGGTCCCGCCGTGGGAGAGGATGATTCCGGCCAGCGGCTGGCCAGAGGCAAGCTGGGCGGCCAGCCTCCGCGCCGGCACCCTGAGATAGGCGCTCAAGATCTGAAGCTCGAGGTGGTTCAGGCCAGAGGACGACCGGCGCCGCTGGCCCTTCGTCTGAGCGGCGGCAATCTGGGCCGGGGTCGGAGCGATCAGATCGGTCTGGGGGTGCAGAGGCAGGAACAACGGCGCCCGCGGAGCCTGGTTGAAGTCGAAGTCGTTGACCAGATTGCCCAGGATGGATGCGCTCTCGCGCACGTCCGGGCGCCGATCAGGCCGACCATCGGTTTTGGGATTGATCCGCTGGCCGTTTAGGAAGTCGTCCTCGATGAACTTCAGGTAGGCGTCGAAGCTGAGCGTCTGGTGGTCGATGTAGCCCTGCTTGGCGTAGGGGCTGATGACGATCCCCGGGACTCGGATGCCGTACCCCTCGATGTCGACATGCGGGGGTACGACGTTGTCGTAGAACCCACCCCAGTCGTCCCAGGCCAAGAAAATGGCCGTGCTCTTCCAGTCCGGGCTGTGCATGATCGCGTTGATCAGGCCGGTGACGTACGTCTGGCCGGCACTGACCAGCGCCGGCGGGTGCTCGGACACCGTCTTGTTGGGAGTGATCCAGGAGACCGCGGGCAGCTTGCCCGCCCGGGCCGCGGCGAAGAAGCTCGTCAGCCCTTGAATGTTCCCCAGTTGGTCGTCCTCGTGGACCGTGTCGAAGTACGGCAGGGGATTCCAAATCCCAGGGGTTTGCGCCGACTGGCCCACCGTGCCGCAGATGACCTGTCCGCCGTTTTCACAGTCGGGCTGGCCTCCCTTGAAGATGTAGTACCTCCAGCTGACGCCGTACTTGTGCAGCAGCCAGGTGAGGTCTGTCCACGCGTAATCCGGGGGGGTTGCGTTTATGTTCCCCTTCTTCTTGGCGTAATCAGGGGGGAGACCGGGGTTGAAGCTGGTCACGCAACTCATCGCGTCGTGCGGAACCGAGCAGTGGGCCACCCAGCCAGAGACCATCGACAGATGAGCGGGAAGGCTCCAAGAGCCAACCGACTCGAACATGTGGTCCTGGAGGACGAAGTGCCTCGCGTAGGACCAATAGTTCGGGATGTCGGCGCCATTGTGGTAGCCCATCGAGTCGTGGGATCGGCCGTTCAAACTGCAGTAAGGGTTGTCGAACTGGCGGCAGCTCCTCAGCCCGTGCTCCTGGTCGGCCACGAAGCCATCCATCAGTCCGTGGGCGACATCTGACCTGGAAGCTCCGGTGTCATGCGGACCCCCGACGTTCTGGTCCTCGCGGTCGTGAAATGGCTTATCGCAGCCGCCGGTGAACCGGTCGGGCTCGCACGGAACGGTCCCGGGATTGCCCGCCAATCCAGGGATCCCGTCGGCTCCCGGATAGGTGCCGAAATAGTTATCGAATGACCGGTTCTCCTGCATGATGATGACCACGTGCCGGATCTTGTGGATCCCGGTCAGCGGGTAGCGCGGCGGAGGCAGATGAGTGGTCTGCTGGGGCTGCGGACTCGAGCCGCCGCAGGCGGCGATCACCAAGCTGGCGGCCAGCAAGCCGCCCATGAGGACCCAGCGTCGCATCCGGTGGATCCTAAATTGCTCGCATAAACGACAGAACAAACCCCGGTTCGGGCGGTTCGCTCGGCTATCAGGCGATTTTCTCGGCAAGGCGCAATCCTCCGCGATAGAAGTCAGGTGCGGTGGCCCGAAATCCCGGCACGATCTCGCTGGTGACGACTCCCGTCTCTCGGGTCAGGCGATCCGCGATCGCGAACCAGCGCCGGACGCGCTCAGGCTCATCGACGATCACCGTCACGATCGGAACTCGGCGCGTGAGCTGCCAGAAGCGATCCCCGTGCGGCTCTCGGGCGCCGTGAAATCCCCAGATCCCTCGGAGGCTGGTTGCGCCTGCCGCCCCGGCGCCGCGCAGCTCTCGGATCAGCCGCTCGTGGAGAGGCGCTCCGTCGTACCGATCGTGTTCGCCGGTGTAAACCATCAGTTTTTGCCAGATTTCAAGCCCGCCACGGTCCCGGCCTGGAAGCGGCCGGGGCGGGGCTATGAGTTCCCCCTCCCGCTTACAGACCTCGATTCGCTCCACCGTCATTGGCGCTCGGGGAAGCATCTTGCCCACGCTGGGGAGTGCCTGGGCGACTCGAGCGCGCGAGCCCACGGCGACGATCATCAACGGGACCATTTCGTTTCGAGCCAGAAACGCCGCGCGCTGCCGCTTTCCGTGAAGCGTCCCGTCGACGCCGAGCAGGGCGATCGCGCCCTCCAGGCCCGCTTCGTGAAGCAACCCGACCACCCGCTCATAGCCCTGCTGGTCGCCCACCCGCTCGTGGCGGCCGAGGTAGACGGTCAGCTTGGCGCCCGGTCCCTCACCTGACTTTGGACCGATGGGTTCAGAGCGCCCGGTCAACAGCGTTGCTCGCTCGAGGGTGACCAAGCCGTCGAACCGCAGCTTGCTGACTTCGGCCAGCGCCGCCTCGATCGCCATCGAGCCGTCGACCGCTGCCGAGACCAGGGGCAGATCCTCGGAGAGCGTGAGAAGGCGGTCGCTGCGCAGATGATGCTTGAGGCCAAAACCGGTCACTCCCCGCAGCACGACGCTCGTGTGGAGCCGGTGGCGGCTGAAGATGTCACTCAAAGCATCGGCCAGAAATTTTCCGTTGACGCGGTCGCGCTCGCCGAAATACGCGGTCAACTTGAGGCTGTCCCGGTTCACAGTCCGGACCCCACCTTCCGCCCGGCCCACGCGAAGGCGATACCAAGAACCAGCGAGCCGAGGACATTGACCACGGCCAGCGCCGACCGATGATCCTCACTCAGGCGATGGCTCTCGAAGATCCAGGTGCTGAAAGTGGTGAAGGCACCGATCAGCCCTACCCCCAAGACTTCATACGCGCCGCGAGCGAGGGCCGCTCCGACCAGCACACCCACGAGGAACGACCCGAGCAGATTGACGGTCAACGTTCCGTAGGGAAACTCTCGCCCCAGCCGCTGAGTGATCGTGCCGTCGAGAACGAAACGCGCCACGGCGCCGACCCCACCGAGCAGCCCCACCCCTAGGACTTCAAGAACGGTCATCCGGACAGCCGCGCTCTGCGAACGAGGTTTGTGGTCACCGCGACGGCCGCAAAACCAGCCACCACGGTGGCCGCGGCATAGCCCAGTGCGAGTCCCGAGTACCCGCCGTCAAGCATGTGCAGGAGTTCGACCTGGGCGGTCGAGAACGTGGTCAAGGCGCCGCAGAAGCCCGTGCCGATCAGGGGCCGTCGGTAGCGCGAAGGCGGCAGCCGCTCCTGCAGCCTCGTGATTACGTACCCCAGCAGACCCGCACCCGCAAGGTTGACGGCAAACGTCGCCCAGGGCCAACCGCCTGGCCGCACGGCCAGCGCCGTGGCCAACTCGGCACGAGCGATCGCGCCCACGACGCCGCCCACGAAGATCGCCGCAAGCTCAGATCGATCGACCGCCAAGGCATGCTCTCCATTCCGCGTCGGGTGGACAGGTAGAGGCCATCAGCGGCCCAGCCGCGGTTATGGAGCGAGCCTCATCGCTCACGGTCAAGATAACTTAGGAGACGACTTCCCGGGGCAGTCGTGGACCTCGAGCATGACCTTAAAGGGGCGCGGCCCGGGGATTCCCGGGCCGCACCCTGGCTTGTGAGTCGCGCCGGCTAGCTCACATGTTGGGACAGTTGTGCTCGCCGCTTGGCGGCGCGCCGCCGCGCGGATGGGGGGCTGTCGTTGTGGTGCTGCCGGTTGTGGTGCGTGCGCCGGTGGCGGCAGTCGAGTGCAATCTGCGCATGATGTCTCACCTCCTTCGTTGACTCATGCGCTCCACGATCCTCGTCCGGCGTATGAGCGGCGTCGGGCCTACGTAAGAATTTCCCTAGGCGTGGGAGCTGCGGGCCGGTGCGAGGGTCGCGCCGAACGAGACCTCGACGAGGGCGCCGCCATCAGGGGCATTGGACACCTGGGCGCTCCCGCCATGCGCATCCGCGGTTTGCTTGACGATCGCCAGCCCGAGCCCTGACCCGGGCATCCGTCGCGCCTCCTTGGCGCGGTAGAAACGATCGAATACGTGCGGGAGGTCGCTCTCGGCGAAACCAGGCCCGTGGTCGCGAACCGTGAGCTTCCCGTCGTGAAGCGCAACTTCGATCGTGCTCTCAGGCGGACTCCATTTGCGTGCGTTGTCGATCACATTGGTCACGGCGCGGGCAATCCGGTCGGGAACGCCCACGACCACAGTTGGTTCGACCCTGACCTCGAACTCCAGGGTCGGGGCTCGACGGCGGGCGCGCTCCACAGCCTCGGCCACGATCGCGTCCAGTTCGACGGACTCGACGTGAGTGGAGGGGCTAGAGCCGCGGGCCAGCTCGACCACGTCAGCCACGACCTGGCTGAGCTCGTCGAGCTCAGCCAGGATCGACTCCTGGAGGTTCTCTCGCTCGGCGGGTGGCAGTTGGTTTGACTCGAGGAAGATCTGGATGTTGCTGCGCAGTGCGGCCATGGGGGTTCGGAGTTCGTGAGAGGCATCGGCCACGAGATGGCGCTGGGCCTGCACGGAGAGCTGAAGCGCGTCGAGCGTTCGGTTAAAGCTCGCCGCCAGTCGACGGAGTTCGTCAGCGCCGGTCTCCTCGATCCGCTCCGGCTTGTCCAGATCGCTGGCCACGATCTCGGTCCGCCGAAGGAAGCGTTCGATGGGCGACAGAGCGGAGCGGGAGATCAAGATGCCCAGCAGGAGCGCTAGCACGACCCCACCCCCGATCAGTAGTCCGTATGGGAGCAGCAGTCCATCCAAGACCGAGTCCACCCCGGTCAGAGGAAGCGCCACCTGGATGGCGTGGTGGTCATAGCGGTCGCCAACCGTCAGGACCTCGAGGTGCACTCCCCGGTCGGTGGTCGAGGTGAAGAAGCTTCCCGTGGCCCGACGGGCGATCTGAATAACGCGCTGGTCGACGGGAAGCTTCACAGTCTCTCCTGGAGGCGTGGCCACGGTGCCATCCGGTTCAACCCACTGGAGATAGCCTGGCGCCGCGCCGAATTCCCGCTGGGGCAACGGACCGGGTCCTCCCGGCCCCGGACCCCTCTTCGGGTTGCCGTGCTGCTCGGCACCGCGCACCTCGTCACGATCGTGGTCCCGGAGCTCGGGACGAGCCCGCACCCACAGCTCCTGCTTGAGCTCACCGATCAGGTGCGACCGAGTGCTGACGTACGCCACCACGCTGATCGCGACGGCTACAGCGGCCACTGCCACGGCTGCGGCCAGAGCGATCCGGCGCCGGAGGCTCATGAGCTGGTCGCTACGGCCGAGTCGTCACGGTTCTCGTAGGACATAGCCGACGCCGTGCACGGTATGGATCAGGCGCCGCCCGCCATCGGCTTCGAGCTTGCGACGCAGGTAACCGATGTAGACGCGTAGCGCATTGCCCGAGGGACCGAAGTCATAGCCCCATACTCGGTCATAGATCAGCTCGGACGGAAGGACGCGCCTCGGGTTGAGCATCAGCAGCTCGAGCAGCTGGTATTCGGTCCGGGTGAGCTCGACCTCCCGCTCGCCAACGCGAGCCGCATGCAGGTCCGGATTTAGTTCGAGCTCGGCAAATTGAAGTACTCCGCCGTCGGCGCCGTCGAGGTGACGGCGCATGATCGCCTTTAGACGTGCGCGGAGCTCCCGAACGTCGTAGGGCTTGACGAGATAGTCGTCAGCGCCCGCCTCGAGGCCCTCCACCCTGTCCTCAACGGCTGCCCGCGCGGTCAGCATCAAGATCGGGGTTCGATCCCCGGTTTCACGAAGGGCCAGGCAAACCTGCACGCCGTCGATGTCGGGCAAGCCAAGGTCGAGCACGATCGCGTCCGGTACGTCGCTTTGGGCGGACAGCAGTCCCTTCTGGCCCGTCTCGGCCTGAATCACCTCATAGCCGCCGAGCATGAGCGCCCGTCTGAGCGCTGCCCGCACCGCATCGTCGTCCTCGATCACCAGAACACGCATCGTTGCCTCTAGGCAAAGCTACTTCGCGCGGCAAGCGTCGTACACCTTCACCAGGTAAGCCTCGTCGGGCCTGCGAAGCCACTCGTGACAAAAATCTAAGAAGATTGTGAGAGCGTGGCAGCGTTGTCGGCCGCCAAGAACCGCGCCAGCACGGGCACGATCGCCGCCGGCGAGACGTTGTGGCTCTGGCCCGGGAGCTCTTGAAGTGTCGCGTCGGGCAGGACCATGGCCAGCGCCTTGGACGCGTGCTTGAGGACCGGATAGGTCTTCGAGCCATAGACGACCAGTGTGGGACAGCTGACCGTGGCCCATTCCGCCGGGTCGAGCGGCCGGCCGTGCATGTTGTGATCGCCCAGCGCAGCGTGGTCGAAAGGCAGCGTCAAGCCATTGGCGGCGAACTTTCTGAACATTGGCATCAGCCCCATCACTCCGACGAATGCGCGCGGCATCCCGATCCCGTTGCGCATGAAGTGCTTGGCAGCGCGCAGCGGGTCGCCCTCGGCCACAATTTCCTGAAGCCGCTGGCCGTAATCGTCGGTGGGGTACTTGGCGTCGGGATCGGTCTTGAACGGCGTCTCATAGACGACGAGCTTCTCGATTCCGATATCTGCGGCCGCCGCCCGAAGAGCCACCGCACCTCCCGAAGACCAGCCCCAGAGCGACGCCCGACCTCCGACCGCATCTACCAGCGCGGCGATGTCATCGACCTCGTGCTGGACCGAAACCGCTCCGGCCGGGCCACTGTCACCCCGTCCTCGACGGTCGTAGTTGATGACCGTGCAGTGTTCTGACAGGGCTGCGGCGATCTGCTCAAACTTCTTGAAGCGCCGGAAGCCCATCGCCCCGGTCACCAGGATCACAGGCGGACCCTCGCCGTAGCGGTCGTAAGCGATCTGAGTACCGTCAGCCGAACTCACGGTGTGCATGGTGTCCTCCCGTTGAATTTGGTCCATGTGAGCTAAGACCGGCGGAGCCCGGGAAACTCATCGGGGCAGACGCGAAGTAGCCTCAGATCGATGACCCGCATCCAGCACGAAAGCGGCTGCGGCCAGCCATACGGCAGGCAGTGAGCGACTTGGACGTCGTGGCTCTCGACCACGTCCAGCTCGCCGCCCCGAAGGGGAGCGAGGACGATGCGCGCGAGTTCTTCGGTCAACTGCTCGGCTTGCCCGAGGTGGTCAAGCCCGAGCCGCTGCGGGGTCGAGGAGGCGTGTGGTTCATGGTTGGAGACCAGCAACTCCACGTAGGCGTGCAAGAGCCCTTTGCCCCCGCGCGCAAAGCCCATCCCGCGCTCTCCGTGGCACGGGAACAACTCGACGCTCTGGCCACGCGGCTTTCAGCGGCCGGAGCAAGGGTCGAGTGGGATGACGCACTCGGTGACCGGCGTCGCTTCTACACGGAGGATCCGTGGGGCAACCGGATCGAGCTGATCGCCGCCACCTAAGGGTCGACGTCAGGGCTGGGACTCAAGGCTTTAGACCGGCCCGTGCCGGGACCAGTGAGGAATCTCGAGCCCGACGGGGACGTCTTCCGCCGACTCGGGATAGCGCGCCATCGAGTCCGTAGTGGCCCACGCGAAGTAGTCGTGCAGAACCGCGCGGAGCTCTGGGTCGTGGTCGAAGCCGGCGTCGGCCAGGGCCCGATCGAAGCACTCGATTGCCCGGTCGTCCATCGCTTCGTGAACGCCATTGCCGCTGTGAATGCGAACGACCGACGTCTCATCCCCGTAGGTGTCTAGTCCAGCGTGTCCGCCGACGGCCTCGTAGACCGTTTTCATGGCTTGAAGCTTAGGTACGCCTCCACGCGTGAGGCCTCGCGCCGGAGCGCCGCGATGGTCGCCTTCGAATGCTCGCCCCACAACTCCGTCCTCACGCGACCGTTCGGCATCGTCCATGTGCCCGCTGCCCGCCCCTTGATGAGTGCGATCGCTCTGAACATCCCGTTGCGGGTAACGACCTTCCCGGCATCGCCCAGGACAAATTCGCGGGAGCACCAACCAAGCAGAACTGGATCGAACTGGCCGAGGAGCCGGGGTGGCGGCAGTCGTGGCGCTGGCCCGCGTGGGAGATCGACCAGTCCATCGGGGCGAAGCACGAGACTCCGCGCGATGCCCTGAAGCCCCGCGCGTACGTCACGGAGCGGGAGCTGCGCCCATTTGGCGAGGTCGCGTTCGCTAGCCGGCCCGTGGGCCACGAGGTAGCGGCGCGCCAGCTCGCTCAGCGCACTCGCTCGATCGAGCTTCGGTCGCTCTCCCAGCCACTCGGCCGCGAGCACGAAGGCGTGGTTGGAGCCCATCATTGGTCCTCGCACGATCAGGCCTTCGACGGTGGCGTGGAACAGGATGTAGACAAGGGCCTGTCCGGCCACGGGCACCCCCACCCGTTCGAGCGCGGCGCGAATCTGACCGCGCGTCATGGGTCCCTGACTGCCGAGCGCCTTGACGATCGTGTCGATTCCTCGCTGGGCGGCGGACGGGGTGACGTCCTCCCTCGCAAGGCCATAGTCGGCGGCTCGACGGAGCTGCGGAGTAGTGAGGAGGTGGAGCAAAGGCTCATCCTCGGCGGCGATCAGATGGAGCGTCCCGCGGTTGACCCAGGTGATGACGAGCGAGCGTTCGGTGGTCAACGCGTAATCGATGTCTGAGGCGCGCTCGGAAAGGCTCCGAGCGCGGAGAGCCAGCCGGGCGCCACGGGGATCCTGGCCCTGGACCGCAAGCAGATGCCGAACCGCGTCGAGGGCATCAGTCGCCGGGGGTCCTGAGAGGCGCTGGGCACCGAGCCTCGCCGCCAGTATGGATGTCTGCCTCGAACCCTTCGCCATCGCTCGCCCTGCAAGTAATCATGACTCGGTCCCGTTTGTGTGATCGTGGATCGGCCCGCGCTCTCGATCTTCCGCCGCCTGCTGGTGGCCTGCGCTGCCGCGTTCTGCGCCGTCTCCCTCCTGCCCGCGACGTCGATCGCTTCGGCGGGCAGCCCCGTGCCGAGCTCGTTGCCACCACAGACCTACCCCAAGACCTACTCGGAGCAGCAGTGGATCACGATGGACGACGGGGTCCAGCTCGGAGCCACGATCACCTTCCCGTCCAAGAACGGCAAGACGCGGGCGCCGGGTCGTTTTCCAGTGATCCTGAGCATGACTCCGTACGGTCGCGACGGAGAATGCGCGTGTGCCCCGGCTGTCGACTTCGCGCTGCGCGGCTTCGCAGTGGCCGTGGTGGACGTGCGTGGCACTGGTGGCAGCCAAGGGCACGTCGATAACTACTTCTCACCGCGGGAGGCTCGGGATGGTTACGACTTGGTCCAGTACCTGGGAACCCGCAAATGGTCCACCGGCAAGGTCGGGATGTCCGGAGGGTCATACGTGGGGATCACCCAGCTCAAGACGGCCGAGACCGATCCATCGCACCTGGCGGCTATCGCGCCTGACGTCGCGCTGGCCGACATCTACAACGACGCGTTCGCGCCGGGCGGGATCATGTCTTTGTTCTTCGACGGTCAGTACGTCGCTTTTCAGCCGGCGCTGGGCTTGGCCCCGAACACCAGCCCGGCCATGCTTCCCGGGACTGTTACCGCCAAGGAGGAGCAGACCACGAGCCCGCCGCTCGCTCTGGCGTACCTCGAGAACCCCTTTGACGACCACTTCTATCGCGTGCGCTCGCCGATCACGCAAGTGGCCAACATTCACGTCCCCGTGTTCATCGAGGATGGGTGGAGGGACGCGCTGGAGGCGGGAGACATCCGCATGTTCCAGGCGCTGGAGCACCGGCGCGGCGTGCCCACCTACCTCAACGTCGGGCCATGCACACATAAGGGCTGCGGTGGGCCATTCGCGCCAACCGTCAACCCGCCAAACCAGGACAACGTTCTGGCTCAGGAGATCCGCTTCGACCAGCGCTACCTGATGGGCATGAAGGTCCCCCGGCTCCCGCGGGTCAGGCTGTATGACCAGCAGGCCAACCACTACATCGATACGACGACCTGGCCGCCCCCGCGGTCGGTGTTCCAGCGTGAATACCTGGGCCGCGGCACGATCGGTCCCCGCCCCGCAAAAAAGGCATCTACTCAGAGCTACTTCGCCAATCCAGCCGCCGGCTTCTCAATGACATTCGACGAGCCGGGGAACCTGGCGGCAACGCCGTATGTGCCGACGGACCAGCGCCTCGAAACTGGCCAGGGCCTGAACTGGCGCACGAGCACACTCAAGCGGTCGCTGACGCTCGCCGGGCCGAGTGCGCTGCGTCTCGTGGCCGCCTCAAGCGCTACCAACACTGATTGGTTCGCGAAGATCTCAGACGTCGCCCCAAACGGAAGCGAAAGCATCGTGACCCAGGGTCAGCTCCGCGCTGCGCTGCGCGCCCTGGCTCCCGGAAGCACGGCTGAAGAGCCGCTCGAGAGTCTGGCCACCCCCCATCCGCTCAAGCCGGGGCGGTTCTACGCCTTCCAGATCGCGATCGCCCCGACCATGTACACGTTCAAGCCTGGTCATCAACTCCAGATTCGGATCACTTCCGGCAACCTCCCGAACGCACTTCCGGGAACCGTCCACGTGAACCCGGCCAATCCCGCCTCGTCGTTCACTCCTCTCCCCCCGGCCACCAACACGATTCGACTCGGCGGGCACGACGGAACATCGCTGCTCCTGCCGGTGAACCCGAGGTGAGCAGCTCGACCGAGAAGGTCGACGAATATCTGCGCAACCTCGACGAGCCGAAGCGCAGCACGCTCGAAGCGTTGCGCACAGCGATTCTCGAGGTGGTCCCGGAAGCTGAGCAGGTGATCTCTTATCGAGTGCCCGCGTTCCGAGTGGGGCGCCACATCGTCGCGGGCTTTGCCGCCTTCAAGGATCACCTGAGCTACCTGCCGTTCAGCGGCTCGGTTCTAAATCAGCTGGCCGACGAGCTTGATGGCTACACGATGACCAAGAGCGCGCTGCATTTCCGGGTGGACCGCCCCCTCCCGAAGAGGCTCGTCAAGCAGCTGATCGAGGTGCGCATGGCGGAGACGGGCCGTCGCTGACGGTACGATCGGCTTGTGAGCGGCCCGAGAGTGCCCGGCGGGGTGGTGCACAAATTGCCCGCCGATCTACGAACGGCGCTGACTGGGAACGCCACCGCACTCGCTGCCTGGATGGACATCACGCCGCTCGCGCGTAACGAGTTCATCTGCTGGGTGGAGGACGCCAAGCAGGAGGCGACCCGCGAGCGCCGCATCCGGCGGACCCAGGAAGAGCTGGAGGACGGAATGCGCCGGCCGTGCTGCTGGCCGGGGTGCAGCCATCGCGAACGCACCGGCAGGTAGTGGTTCGCGAAGTGAATGACGCCAGCGGGCTCCTGAATCTGATGCCGTTCGCCGGGAAGCTCGGCATCAAGCTTGACCAAGCCACCCCCGAGCGCGTGGCGGGGCGCCTCGCCTGGGCCGCTGATCTGTGCACGAGCGGTGGGGTTCTTCACGGCGGCGCACTGAACTGCGCGACCCGCGCGACCGACTGGTCGCGCAGGTAACCCAAGCGCAGGCAGTGCTGACGTCGGACTAGGCGCAGCCCTCGATCTTCTTCAGCTGGGCGTTGAATGCGGCGCGCGCCTGGACCGCGCTCCCAGAGTGCTTGATCACCCGGGCAACGAGGTGGGCCGTCCCCTGGACGGTGATCTTGCCGATGGCCTTGACATGGAGGGCCGGGTCGCTCTCGTGGGTCCCGGGTGCAGAGCTCGCGTGCTTTGCAGAATCGAAGAAGGCAACAACAGCATCCGCACCGTCGGCGCCAACGGGCGGTCTGGCCCCGTTCAGCCCGACGAGCAACTCGCCCGTCTGACCTGGTCCGCGATTCTCTGGCCCGTTGCCCTTTATCTCCGAGGCTGGTACGACGGTCACGCCGTAGCCGGCGTTCTGCAGGCAGGATTGAACCCCGCTCACGGTCGCGCCGCCAGAGGATCCGCCACAACCGCCGAGTGCCGCCGCCCCCAGCACGACAAAGACAGCCATTAGGAGCAGGCGTGGCGGCGACACGGCGGCGATCCTATCGGCCGACTCAGTCGGTCCTTTGACAGCATGTTCCAATGAATCGCGCTCACAACCTCGTCTGCTCCTCGAACCGGTGGCGGCGTGGCGTCGAGCAGGAGTTGCTTCCGTGGGCGCTCGATGGGGTTCCTCTCGGGGACGAGGTGCTTGAGTTTGGGCCTGGTTTTGGTGCGACGACCCAGGTGCTCGCTCGACGGTGCACCAAGCTGCATGTCCTCGAGCTCGAGGAGCGTTACTGCGAGCGGCTGCGTGCCCAGCTTGGTGATCGCGTCTCCGTTACGCAAGGCGACGCCACCAAAATGCCCTTCGAGGATCAGCGCTTTTCGGCCGTGGTGTGCTTCACGATGCTGCACCACATCCCCTCCCGCGAGCTCCAGGACCGTGCGCTGGCGGAAGCTGCGCGCGTGCTGCGACCCGGAGGCGTGTTCGCGGGCAGCGACAGCATCGGCGGTGGCGTTCTGTTCAAGGCGATCCACATCGGCGACACGCTCAATCTCGTGGATCCCGACACTTTCGGGAGCCGCCTCACGGCAGCAGGATTTGCGCAGCCGCAGATCGACACCACGGAGCGGTCCTTTCGCTGGCGGTGCGCTCGTTCTCAGGCGTGATGGGAAAATCGTCAGTTTCAAGCCGACGTAATCGTCTTTAGCGACCGCAGGGAACCTTCTGACGGTCGGTGCCGGTTTAAAGGGGTGATGACCGACTTCGACGAGTTCGTGACCGCTAACGTCGATGGCCTCCTCCGTAGCGCCTACCTGATTGTCTGGGACGAGGCCGAGGCGGAGGACCTCGTTCAGGAGTGCTTGCTGAAGGTGGCGCGCCACTGGCCGCGCATCCGGCGGATGGAGCGGCCGCCGGCGTACGCCCGACGGATTCTCGTCAATCTGACACTCGATGGCGCCCGCGGCCGGGCGCGGCGGCGAAGCGAGCTCGAACCAGAGGCACGGGCTGACGCGATTGCGATCGATCCGCTGGTGGCGGTCGATGGGCGCGTCGAATTGCTGCAGGCGCTGAGCCAGCTGACCGTGCGCCAACGCGCCGTGCTCGTCCTGCGCTACTTCAACGACCTGACGGAGGCGGACACGGCCGAGGTTCTCGGCTGTTCGCCGGGCACCGTCAAGAGCAGCGCCTCGCGTGGACTCGCGCGGCTGCGCGAGGTGCTGCAGCCAGTCCATTCCAACCAAGGAGCAGCAACTCAATGAGTGATCTACTCGAACACGATCTGCGCGAAGCTTTCGTCGAACACGCCGAGCGCATCTCCCCCGAGGCAACCACCCGGCTGCGAGCGGTCGACTACCACCCGCGGTCCAGCCGGTGGCCATCTCGCTCTGTGCTGGGAGGCCTGGGAGCAAGCGGCGCCGCGGCCGTCGCCGGGGCGGTGGTCCTATTGGGATCGAGCGCCGCGCCGGCATTCGCCGGGTGGAGCGCCAGGCCAACGGCACCGCGGCCTGGTCAGATCGCTGCCGCCCAGCAGCAGTGCAGCAAGAGCGACGGCACCCCCGTCCTGACCGACACCAGGGGGCCGTATACCGCCTCGATCTATGCCGACGGCTCCACGTGCGTGGAGGGCAACGGCATCACGATCAGCTCACAGAGAGACGGCGGCAGCCAATCCAGCGTCCCGGCGGGCAAGATCCAGCTGAACGGCGCCGGCGAGTCCGACTCGGACGGAAACTCGTTGACCATGGTCGACGGCCCGATCGGCTCGGGGGTGACGAGCGTGGCGATCACCCGCAGCGATGGGAGCTTGATCCAGGCGACCGTCCAGAACGGTTGGTACCTCGCCTGGTGGCCCGGCACCGAACATGCGGTGACCGCCCAGGTGGCCAGCGCGAACGGAACCAGCACGCAATCGTTCCCGCCCGCACCGGGCGGGCCCGGCGGGCCCCCCTGCCCAGCGGGTGCCCACTGCAGCAGCGGCTATGGCTTCGGGTCCGCCGCGGGGAAGGGTTCAGGACGCACGACGATGAGCGGGTCGGCGCCCGGGAGCACCACCGGGGGCCAGTAACTCCTCGTGACACGGGGTGGGCTCGACCAGCCCACCCCGCTGTCACCGGACTAGCCGCCTGGCTGGGACGCTTGGGAGATGCTGTAGCCGATGCCCGGGGTGGTGCGGATCACGTCGGGCTGGCCGAGCTTGCGCCTGAGCCGGGAGATGGTCACCTTGACGGTGTTGGTGAACGGATCGGCGTTCTCGTCCCAGGCCACTTGCAGGAGCCTCTCTGAGCTGATCGCCCCGGGGCTCGCTTTGATGAGCGACTCCAGCACCGCTCGCTCTTTTGCTGTCAACTGGACCGACCGTCCCTCCCGGGTGACGGTGCCGGTGACCGGGTCCAGGGCGATCCCCGCTGCCCGCAGGATGTGGGGGTGCACGGTGGGTTTGCGACGGGCAAGCGCCCGGATGCGCAGCACAAGTTCGGGAAAGTGAAACGGCTTGGGGAGGTAATCGTCGGCCCCCAGCGCGAGCCCCTTGACGCGAGCCCCGGCGCCGCCCGCAGCGGTCAGCATCAGAATCATCGGGGGATCGTCGGTGCGCGTGATGATCTGGCAGAGCGCGTCACCGTGGATCCCGGGGAGGTCCCGGTCGAGAACCACGACCTCGTACGGAGTGATGTTGACCTTGGCCGCGGCCTCGTGACCGTCGTACGCGATGTCGACAGCCATTCCCTGGTCACGCAGTCCCTCCGCGATCCGGTTGGCGTGACGGGGGATGTCCTCGACGACCAGGACCCTCATCCCGTGGCCTCCACGAGATCGCGGGCAGTCGGGAGGGTGATCTGGACTCGGAGGCCGCCCTGACGACGGGCCTGGAGCTCAAGACTCCCATCATGTGCGGCAGCGATCGCAGCGACGATCGAAAGCCCAAGTCCGTGTCCCTTCTGTGATCCAGTGCGGTCCTGGGTGAGGCGTTTGAACGGCTGGGCAAGGTGCGCGACGGCATCGTGGTCGAGAGTCGGGCCACTGCTGTCGACGACGACTCGCGCCTGCCCCCCGCACGGCGACGCGAGCGTGACCTCGATTGAGCCGCCGGGGTGGTTGTGCCGCACCGCGTTCTCGATCACATTGGCGACCATCCGCCCCAGGAGCACGGCGCTGCCGGTGACCTCGACCGCAGAGCACTCCGTCGTGACGCTCAACCTCTGGGCGGCGACCTGATCGGCTCGATCGGCCAGCGCGGAGGTGATCAGCGGCTCGAGCGAGACAGGTTGGTGCACGTCCAACTGTCGCTCGCCGTTCTGGGCTCGGGCCAGCGACAGAAAGCTCTCCAGAAGGCTGTCCGCGTGGTCGAGGTCCATGCGCAGATCAGCGTCAAGCTCGCGAGTTTGGTCCGGCACGCCCCCGGGCTTGGCGATCGCCACATCGAGGGTGGTGCGCATCATGGCCAGCGGAGTGCGGAGCTCATGCGACGCGTTGGCGACGAACCTTCGCTGGGCGTCAAACGCGGCTTCCAATCGAGCCAGTAGCCGATCAATCGTGTCGGCCAGCAGACGGAGTTCGTCCCGCGGGCCTGGCATCGCCAGGCGCTCGTGCAGATTCGTGTCCGAGATCCGGTCGGTGGCCGCGGTGATTGTCCGCAACGGCGCCAGCACGCGGCCGGCCACAACCCACCCGAGCACGACGGACACGACGGTCATGAACGCCAGCGCCAACCCCGAGTAGAGCTGCAGTCGGTGCAGGCCGATCGAGCGCTGGAACGACATCGCCGTCGCGACCTTGAAGCTGGTCGGACTGGGCGCTCCGCCTCCGGGGAGCGGTCCCGGCTTGGGCGGGGAATAGGAGAAGTTGGAGAAGAGGTAGTAGGTGATCGCCAGAAGCGTGGCTCCACAGACCAGGAACATGAGGCTGTAGAGCAGCGTCAGCCGCCGACGAACCGTCGCGCGAGGAAGGAGCGCCCGCAGCGCTGCTTGATTTGGACTTCGACCGGATCTCACGGCGTGGACGATGCCTTATGGCGGGTTACACCGAGATAACACGGTAACTGGGCCGCAACCCCCGCTCGCGCAGGCTCACCGGCCCGATGTTCGTCGAAAGGAAGCCAATCTTGACGCGCTCCCGCCCACTCATCTCACTCGTCACGGTCACCGCCGTCTCGCTGATCGCCGCCGGCTGCGGTGGCTCCGCCCCGACCAATTTCGCTAGAGCCCAGGCCGGACTCTTTGCCTACTCCCATTGCATGCGCACACACGGAGTGCCCGACTTCCCCGACCCCGTCCCCGGCGAAGGAATCCCGAAAAACAAGATTGTTCTGCTCAATAACGCCCAAAGCCAGACAGCTTCCAGAGACTGCCAGCACCTGATGCCCCCCACCGGCCTAGGGCCGGAGACCACGGCCCAGCCAGCGCGCACCCGGCTCGCGGCCGCGCTGGTTTTCGCCCACTGCGTGCGCAACCGCGGATTCCCGAACTTCCCTGACCCGGCGACCAATGGCCAGCTCACCCCCGAGATGGTTACGGCCGCCGGGGTCAACCTGCACCAGCCCGCGCTGCTCGCAGCCGGGCTGGCGTGTGCGCCGCTGACGCACGGCCTGATCTCCCGAGCCGCCGTCGAACGAGCAGTGAACGGCAGCTGAGTTAGCATCCCCACCTGAGGATGCGCGCCAAGACACTGGCCGTAATCGTGGCCTCTTCGACGCTCGCCGCGGCCGGTGCGACGGCCGCGCCAGAAGTGGCGCCCAAGACGCGCTTCGTGGCCGGATTCAGCGCCGACACGCCCGCTCGGGTGGCGAGCGCAGCCGCGCTGGGCATCACCACCGACATCCTCTACGGGGGGCCGCCGCGTCCGACAAGCAGACTTGGACGAGCCCTTTCTGAGCACCACATGGCCGTCGTGGACGCCCGCTTTTCCGGCGAGCTGTTCTACTGGGAGTGTCATCGCACCCATACCGTGGCGCCCCCACCGCGGCACCAGCCAAACGATTACTGCGCCACGGATGAGAAGCCGAGCGTCGACTCGAAGGCAGTCGTGCTGTCGACGATCGCCCGCTGGCTGCGCCATGACGCGAGCAATCCACTAGTGCGCGGCTACTGGGTACTCGACGACTGGCCCTACTGGGATGGAGGAAGCGCCCGCGGCCTCCTTCAGAGCATCCACCGAGAGATCCAAAAGGCGACTCCCTCCTACCCAGCGATCTGCGGGTTTGGTGGCGCGGTGCTGAGGTCGGGCCGCGGCGGCGGCTTCGCGCTCAGCACCGCCGAGAACTACTCGAACCCCGGCTGCTCCATGGTGGGTTGGTACAACTATTCGCCCTTCGGGCGCCATCATCCCTCACGGGGCGAGGGTCTTGATTGGTCGATGAAGAGGCTCTTGGCGACCGAAGGCCGCGACCTCAGGCGCTTCGGTTGGAGCCTGACTCGCGCGCCGCTGCTCGGCATCGGCCAGGCATGGGCTGGCCGATACGCAGGCGGGACTACCAGCCAGGGCTGACCGCTACCGAGATGCTCAGGCAGGCAAGGGCGTTCTGCTCCTATGGCGCTACGGCGATCGGCTGGTACGCCTGGGACGACAGCGGTTTCGTCGCTGGCACGCACACGCCCGACAACTCGAAGGCGATCGATCAGGGTATCCGCCAGGGCGCTTCGGCCTGCGGCTTTTAGCAAGCCCGCCGGGAGACTCGAACTCCCAACCCCTTCATTACAAATGAAGTGCTCTGCCAGTTGAGCTAGGCGGGCGCGGGCAATCGCCCGGGCAAGAGCGTATCGATGCAACCATTGGCCCCCACTGCCCGAGCGAGCGTGAGCCGTCGTCAGGACGCCGGCGCCGTCAGCACGGAGGTGCAGAAGGCGCAGCGGCGAGCTTCGACCGGGATCTGGCTGAGGCACTCGGGGCACTCACGCGTCGTCTCATCCACCGGCTCGCTGGTGCGCCGCCGGCGCATTAGGGCGTTGATCGGACGGACCACGAAGAAGAACACCGCGGCCGCGATGCTGACAAAGGCGATGACCGCGTTCAGGAACGAGCCATAGCGAAACGTGCTGCTGTTGATCGTGAACGTGAGCGCCGAGAAATCGTGCTTGCCGAAGATGGCCGCGATCAGCGGCGTCAGGATGTCGGCGACGAGCGCAGTGACGACGGCGCCGAACGCGGCACCGATGACGACAGCCACCGCCAGGTCGACGACGTTCCCGCGCAGCAGGAACTGCTTGAAGTCTTTGAGCACGCGACTTGATTCGCGGCTGGGTATCCAAACCCTGCCGCCGTCCAAGGCTGAGCGAGTGTCAGGAAAGAGCCGCGATCAGTGCCGAGAGCGCGCTCTCCTGGGTCCCCACGGTGATGAGCCGCTCTGGCCCGGGCGTGGTGTGGAACGGGTGGCTCCAGGAGAACGCGAACTGGCAGCTGTGGGTCGATGGGCAGGCGTCGCCAGGAGCCGGACCCTGGATCGAGTTTTGAACGACCGCTGTCGCCTGCCTATCCATGAAGGGAAAGAACTCGTGACTACCCGTGGCCATCGTCCAGTCGGATACCGCCTGCATGAAGATGCCCTTGAAAGCGGTGATGTCGTAGCGGTTGATGCTGTGGGTGCAGATCTCGTAAGCCTCGCAATGCTCCTGGAGCACCCCGTGATTGAGGAAGCCATGTGCCGGGTCAAGGACGTAGCGCAGAAAGCGATCCGCGGTCCGGTAATAGCTGGGATCGTTCGTGGCCAGCCCCAGCTGAACGAGCGCGTCGGCCACCTCCCCCTCGGTGTAGGCCAGCGGCCCGCCCAGCACGGTCTGGCAGCGGTGTGAGGCCAAGCTGTCCTTGACGGTGCCCGCGCTCAGATCGACCAGCCCGGCTCGCTGGAGCCACCTGAGCGTGCCCTGGGCATCGGCCAGCCAGCTGTTGGCCAGCGCGGGATCATGGAACTTGCTCGAGGTCCGCCGGTACTGAGAGAGCTCAGCCGTCAGCGCGACATATTCGGCGTTGGTGATCGTGCCGGCGGGGCTGCCGAGCTCCCAGACGATGCCGCCGCACTGGCGCTTGTGAGTGACATAGGCGGCATCCGTTTCCGCCACCGCCAGGTAGCGGGTGGCATCACGGACATCGTGGCGGTAATAGAGCTCGTACTGGGAGGCGGCCAGCCAGGCCAGGCCCCACCAGACGGTGTCGTCCATGTACTGATTGATGAAGTCGAACTTCTCATCGGTCTTGGGCTTCCAGATGTTGCGGTCGTATGTGACCTTGATGACGTGCTCGAGCAGCGGGCTCTGGTAATCCGTCTGCTCGGCGTAGTGGATCAGCGTCAGCATCGCCAGGGCGGACTGCCACCAATGGGGCCCGATCAGTCCACCCCATTCGGCGATGTGCCGGTTCCAGCCCACCCGACTGCCGTCGTGGGTGCCGAGCAGCTCGATGATTCCCTCCCGGGTGTCCACCGACAAGAGGTGCCGACGATGAGCCGACAGGTCCGATGCAGGGCTGGCAAGAGGCGTCTTGCCTGAGGAGCCGCCCTGAGCCGTCGAGCGGCCGGCCACCGGCCGGCGGACGTGGGCGGCAGCGCTGCTCGCGCCCGATAGACCCGTCACGAGCAGGTAGAGCACGCCGGCGGCGCAAACGCCCACCAGCAAGAGCCACCTTCGAATGTGTCCGCGCATTGGATCTCGCCCGCTAGCGGGGTGGGTAGGGGCTGGTTGCAGGGTTGGGTAGCGGCATCGGCTTTTGCTGCTGGCACGCCTCTGCCGCCCCCGGCGGATGATACTCAGCGAAAATCAGACTCAGCGCAGTGCCCGGAGCGCCTGGGTGCCTGAGTCGGTCACCTCGGCCCGCATATTCACCTGCATCATGCGCAGCGCGGCGTCCGCCAGGTCGTCGTGAATATGGGCGACGCAGTCCCGCGGGACGATCACCTCGAAGTGGCGCACGTAGGCATCCAGAGCCGAGTAGAGAATGCATTGCTCAGTCACCTGCCCGGCCAAGAGGACCTGATCTACCTTCTTCTGGCGGAGCAGATACTCAAGCTGCGTCTCGTAAAAGACTGAGTGTCGCGCCTTGACAACGAACGGCGTGCCCTCAGCGGGCATGATTGGCTCCACCAGCTCCCGCCCGTTCCCGGCCAGAGCGCGCTCGATGAGTTCTGGACGGGCGGCGCTCCAGTCTCCGAAATTGTCATTGACGTAGACGGTCAGTAGCTCGTGCTCGCGAGCCTCGGAGATGAGCTCGGACAGTGGTGCGATCATCTCCTGGACGGAGCGCTTCAGCGTCTCGGCGTCCTCATGCTCATAGGGGTTGAGCATGTCGATTACGAGCAGTGCGCCGGCCATCGCAGCTCGTCGTTCAGGGCGACCCGAGCAGCCGCTCGAGCTCGCTCAAGTCCTCCGGGCTCGGAGACCAAGCGGCCGCCGCGGCGTTCGCCTGCACCTGCTCAGCCTTGGTCGCCCCGGCGATCACCGACGCCACTTCGGACCGGGCCAGGAGGGCGCCGATGGCCACTTCGAGCATCGAGATATCGCGCTGGCGGGCGTAGTCATCCAGGCCCTCGAGGAGGTCGAACTGCGCATCGGTCGCCACCTGCTCGCGGTCGGCCAGCCGCGTGCCGCTGGGCGCCGCGGCGCCACGCCGGTACTTTCCGGTCAACAGTCCGCGGCCGAGCGGGAAGTAGGGAATGAACGCGATCCCCAGCCGGCGGCACGCCGGGAGCACCTCGCGCTCGGCCTCGCGGTCCAGCAGGCTGTATTCGTTCTGAACCGCCGTGAATCTGGTGAATCCCTCCTGGCGCGCGGCGGCATCGGCCTCTTCGAGCTGCTCCGCGCTGAAGTTGGAGGCGCCGACGGCCCGGACCTTCCCGGCGCGCACGAGCTCATCGAGCGCACCCAGCGTCTCGGAGACGGGGGTCACGCCGTCCGGTTGGTGGTACCAGTAGAAGTCGATCACATCGGTTTGCAGCCGGCGAAGCGAGGCCTCGGCGGCGTCAAGCACGTACTGGCGGGCTCCTCGCGGCCCCTTGCCGTCCTGCATGTCCATGCCAAATTTGGTGGCGAGGACCACCTGGTCTCGGCGTCCCTTCAGGACCTCGCCCAGAAGTTGCTCGCTCGCCCCGCCGCCACCGTAGATGTCCGCGGTGTCAAGAAAAGTGACGCCGTTTTGGAGGGCCGCATCGACCACCGCCCGCGTTCCATCCAGCCCGACCCGGCGGCCGAAGTTGTTGCAGCCCAGTCCGACCACCGAGGCCTCAAGTCCGCTGTCGCCCAGCGGACGGGTGGGAAGCGACGCCATGCCGAGGGTGATAGCAGAGCGCCCTTGGGCATCTAGACCCATCCGCCGCAGTTACCCGTCCGCGGCGGAGCTACCCGGCGGCGCACGAACAGCCGGGCTGCCGTAGGATTTCCGCCCGATGCGTGCAGGGAGGTTGATGGCCGCAGCCGTGACGGCGCTTCTCGCGCCCAGCGCGAGTGCCGCGCTGGCTGCCGTGCACGGCGGCTCGAGCGCTGCGAGCCCTGCCTCCAGCAATCGCTCGCTGTACTCGGGACCCGGCCCCCGCCCCGGCCCGAGCATTCTGTACGCCAAGCCCTCGATAGCTCCTGAGCTCACCAATACTGGCATCTGGCGCGCGCCGCCGATCCTCGTTTCGGGCGCCACCGCCTACCGGGACGGGGAGTTTCTCTATCAGGACTGGATCTACGACGACCACGGCGCCCGCGAGGCGCCCGATCCCAACGACCCCAGGACTTCCGGCGACCTGTTCTCCCGACCCAACGGCACCTACACCTATCCCACCGGACCGGGTTATGACGAGAACGCCGCCGACTTGGTCGAGTTCCGGGTCAAGCCCACCAAGGTGGCGACGGCATTCCGCATCACGCTCAACACGCTCAAGAACCCACTGCTGATCGCATTTTCGATCGCCATCGGAGGCAAAGCCGGGCACTCCTACCCGTTCCCCGATGGCGCCAACGTATCTGCGCCGGCGGATCTGTTCCTCACGGTCCATCCCGGTCGCGCTGCGTGCCCGCGAGGCAAGCACTGTGGCAAGCAAGGTCACATGGCCCTGATGGGCACACTGACCCAAGCCAAGAGCGGAAAGCCGATCCACGGCCCCACGCCCTCGGTCCATGTAGACCGAAAACGCCAGCAGATCACGGTGATGGTCCCCCATGCGGACTGGAATCCAGGGCGAAGCACGGTTCGCATGGCGATGGGAGTGGGCCTGTGGGACAAGGCCCATAAGACCTACCTGCTCCCCCAGCAGACCGCCAGTGCCACGGCACCCGGCGGCGCGGGAACGGCGAGTCATCCCGCGGCCTTCTTTAACGTGGCCTTCCGGAGCAATCGCCAGGAGCGGTGGCCCTCACCCACGGAGGGGCTCAAGGTGGCCACCAACGCCCGCTGGTGGCGCGACAACGCCCAGGGCACGGCCCTGGCCAAGGGCAACGTCTCGGCGTTCTACGCCGATGTCAGCTTCGGCAAGCTCTGGCGGCATGTCACCGACAACTCCAAGGTTCCGCGCACGGGTCCGATCGACCGCATCCTCTCAAGCCACTTCACGACTGGGCCGGGCGAGCAGTTCGCCCACCAGTGCGGAATTCAGGGAGCGAGCACTCCGAGCTCGTGCGTGCCCGAGTACCGGGGTCGGCTCCAGCCCTACGCGATCTACATCCCGGCGGGCAAGCCGCCCGCCGGCGGCTGGGGCATGACCCTCCTGCTGCACTCGCTGTCGGCCAACTACAACCAATACCTGGGAACCCGCAACCAGCAGCAGTTCGCCCTGCGGCGGGTCCCCTCGATTGTCATCACGCCCGAGGCGAGGGGACCGGACCAGTTCTACGAAGGCCTGGGCGAGGCCGACGTGTTCGAGGTCTGGGCAGCGGTGGCCCATCTTTACAAGCTCAATCCCGACTACGCCGACATCACCGGATACTCGATGGGCGGGTTCGGGACCTTCGATATGGGGGCGCAGTTCCCCGACCTGTTCGCCCGCGCCCAGCCCACCGTAGGCGAGGAGACCGAAAGCGGAGTGCTGGCCTCGCTGCGCAATCTGCCCGTGGAGATGTGGAACGTCTACGGCGATGAGCTCGTGGGCGTCCAGGATTGGCAGCCGAACGCGACCGCGCTGGAGAAGCTGGGGTACCGCATCGTCCTGCACGGTCACCTGCCCTGTGCCAGCACGGGGAGCTCGAAATGCAGCCCTGTCCTCCCCAATCATCTGGAGCTGGCCATCAACGACTGGTTCAAGCCGGCCGCCTCATTCCTCGGCACCGCGCTCGTTCCTCGGAACCCGCCTCACGTCACCTTCGTGGTTGACAAGGCCCGCGACGCCCCGAAGTACGGGATCGTGGCCAACCACGCGTACTGGGTGTCAAAGCTGAAGGCCAGAAAACCGGGCTCACTAGGAACCTTTGACGCCTTCTCCCACGGCTTCGGCCTGGGCGACCCAAAGCCCTCCGGCGTCAAAGACGGCACCGGAGAGCTGGTCGGAGGACACCTCGGTCCGATTCATTACACGAGCCAGACCCAGACCTGGGGACCGGTTCCGCACGTCAAGAAGAGCGACTCGATCACGATCACCGCCACGAACATCTCGGCGGCGACCATCGACACATCACGGGCCGGCGTGAACTGTCACGTCAAGCTCATCATCCACACCGACGGGCCGATCGCGATCTCGCTGCCGGCCTGCCACCTGGTGGTCCACGCGAAGTAGCTCGCCGGCGATGAGGCGCCGGCGAGACCTTATGCCGCCAGGCTGCGCTTGGCCAGATGCTGGCCGACCTTGCGCTTGACCCGCTGGAGCGCGTTGTCGACCGTCTTGCAGTCGCAGCCGATCCGGCGGCCCACCTCCTCGTAGGAGTGGCCGTCGAGGTATAGCGCGAGCACCCGAGACTCGAGCTCGGAGAGGGCGGTGGAGAGGCACGCCACCAGCGCGCGCAACTCCTCGGAGCTGATGACCTGGTTCACCGGATCGTGGACGGAGGAGCCGGGAAGCATTTCGTCGAGCGTCGAGTCGTTCTCACCGGCGTCGCCGGCCGGCGTGCTTGAGAACGAGACGTACTGGTTCAGCGGAGTGTGCTTGTTGCGGGTGGCTGTCTTGACCGCCGTGATGATCTGCCGCGTGATGCAGAGCTCGGCGAAGTTCCGGAAGCTCGACTCACGGTCGGAGCGATAGTCGCGGATCGCCTTGTAGAGCCCGACCAACCCCTCCTGGATCAGGTCCTCGCTGTCGCCGCCGGCCAGGAAGTACGAGGAGGCCTTCAGCCGGACGAAGCCGTAATAGCGGCGCACCAACCGATGGCAAGCCTCGGCGTTGCCCTGCTTGGCAAGCGCGATCAAAAACCTATCCTCAACCTGAGGTTGAGAATTAGGGGTAGAAAACAGTCTGGCCACGAGCGTTGTCCCTTCACATCCCCCGGCATCCGCCGGAGGAGTTGTGGAATTCGTGGCGCGTTACCTCCCCTGGCGCCGCACCTATTCGCACGGAATTACCGCACGTCCTCTCTCTCCCAGAGGCCTAAACCTCCAGTTGATCCTTATCTCCCGCGGCAGACTGACAGACCGGAGACGCGCTGTCAAGCAATTTGCGGGAAAACCCGAAGGGGGCTCCGGCGACCTACTGAGGGGCCATCGGGGATAGCCGCGTGGGCCTGCAGAAATAAGGGGAGCCCGGTTAGCCGGCCTGATCCTGACGAGTTGCGGCGTACAGCAGCACCGCCGCCGCGGCACTCACACTCAGGCTCTCGATCCGCCCCCGAAGCGGGATCGCCAGGAGCTCGTCACACGAGGCGGCCACGCGCGGGCGGAGCCCCCGACCCTCGGATCCGAGCACCAGCACGACCTTCCCGGCGAAATCAACCCCGTCGTAGGACACTCGCCCGCCAGCCTGCGCGCCGTAGCACCAGCGGCCGGCCTGCTTGGCTGAAGCGAGGAAGTCGGCGAGGTTGCGCACGCGGGCTACGGGCAGATGCTCGACCGCCCCCGCCGAGGCCTTACACACCGCGGGCGTCACGTCGGCCGCTCGACGTTCTGGGATCACGACCCCAGCGGCCCCGGCGCACTCGGCCGAGCGGCAGATCGCGCCCAGATTCTGAGGGTCCTGGACCTGGTCGAGCGCTACCAGCGGCCCCTCCATGTCAAGGAGCGACTCGGCATCCGCATAAGGAAATGCCGGCACCTCGGCGCAGACGCCCTGGTGCTCGGGCGAGGCGGCGATGCGTGTGATTTCCTCGGCGCTCGCTGCCTGCACGTCGGCCGAGGCGCCGCTCAGCCATTGCTCTCGGAGCGCGTTCTTGGTGGCCCACACGCCCGCGACCGTGCGCGGGCCGCGCAGCGCCTCGCGGACCGCGTTGCGCCCGTAGATGATCATGAAAGTGGCCGCAGCTCAGGCCCGTCGGCGCTGTCTCGCACCTCCCAGCCCAGTTGCCGCAGACGGTCCCGGAGACGATCCGCCTCGGCGTAGTCGCCGGCCTCGCGGGCCTGCTGGCGCTTGGCGGCCAGTTCGGCGACCTCGGCGGGGACCTCGACCTGCTCTGGCTCGAGCAGGTTCTCAAGCCCGAGTACCGCCAGCATCTCCCGGAGGTCCGCTGCGCCCACGGCTTCGGAGCTCCGGTTGGCCTCGGCGACCCAGTCGAAGATCGTGGCCAGAGCCCGGGGGGTGTTGAAGTCCTCGGCCAGCGCATCGAAAAAGCGCGCCTTGAGCGGAGTCGACCACCCGGGAGAGGACCCGGGCGTGAGCCGCCGGGCTGCCTCCTTGACCCGGCGCACGCTGGCCACCGCCTGCTCCATCCGCTCATCGTCGAACTCGACGGGCTGGCGGTAGTGACCGGAGAGGAAATAGGCGATCAATGGATCCCGCCCCCAGTGGTCGAGCGCTTCGTGGAGCAGGAAGATGTTGCCCACCGACTTGGCCATCTTGGCCTCGCTCTGGCGCACCATCCCGTTGTGGACCCACATGCGGGTGAGCGGCTGGCCCTGGGCGGCGAACGTCTGGGCGGCCTCGTTTTCGTGATGTGGAAACAGCAGGTCCGACCCTCCACCGTGGATGTCAAACCCCGTCCCCAGGAGCGCCTCGGACATGGCCGAGCACTCGATGTGCCAGCCGGGCCGGCCCGCCCCCCAGGGGGCATCCCACCACGTGTCCTCCTCAGGCCGGCGGCCCTTCCAGAGGGCGAAATCAAGCGGATCACGCTTTCGCTCGGAGCCCTCAAGCCCCTCCCCCTGATCCATCTGGTCGATGTCGCGGTGGGATATCTCCCCGTATTGCGGGTAGCGCCGGACCTGGAAGTAGACGTCACCTGAGACCGCGTACGCATGCCCACCGTCGATGAGCCGCTCGATCAGCGCGATGATCTCGGGGATGTTCTGCGTAGCCAGGGGCTCATGGTCCGGCCGCCCCAGACCGAGCCGATCGGTGTCGGCCACATAGGCCGCGGTCATCTCCTCCGCCAGCTGGGCGCTACCGCCGGGCCGACCGCGCGCAGCGGCGTAGATCTTGTCGTTGATGTCCGTAATGTTTGTTACAAATTCGGTCCGGTAACCCTGCGAGTCAAGGAAGCGCTTGAGCAGCGAAAAGACCACGAACGGGCGAGCATTACCGACATGGGCCCGTCCGTAGACGGTCGGGCCGCAGACGTACATGCCGATCTGCCCGCGGTCGCGAGGCTCGACCGGGAGCACTCGTCCGGTGCGCGTGTCGTGGAGCGAAAAGGCTCGCGGGGCAGGCTGGTTGGGTGCAAAACTTCCCAAGGTGCGCCTACCCTAGCGACCGCGCCGCCGGCCACCGGGGAGCGTCTGTAGGGTGTCCGGGGTGCTCTCGCCGAACCGCCAGGAGGAGCGGCTCGACACGGTCGAGCGGGCATTCCGGTCGCTGCCCGACCGCTACCTGGGCGCCGATCCCGGCTTCGACACCACCTATCACGTCAAGCTCTGCGACCTGGGCCGGACGTGGGAGGTGCGCTGCACCCGTCACGCCGCCCGGGTGCGCCGGGGAGCGTCTCGGACCAGACCCGACGTCACCATCACCACCGACTCGGACACGTGGATGCGCCTCCGGGAGGGGGAGTTCTCCGGGCTGCAGGCGTTCCAGCGTCGAGTCCTGACCGTACGCGGCAACCTGGATCACGCAGTCGCGTTCGAGGGTCTGTTCAGGCTCCCCGGGGGCCGGCCCCCGCTGCTCCAGATCCACGACATCCCCGTGGGCCACCACCAGGTGTCGACGCTCACGATGGGATCGGGTCCGGATGTACTGCTCATCCACGGGCTCGGAGGCACGCGGGCCTCATTCTTTGAGACCGCGGCCGCCCTGAGCCGCAACTACCGCGTACACGCCCCGGACCTCCCCGGGTTCGGCTCCTCCAGCAAACCGGCGCTCGGCCCCTACAACGCCCGCTGGTTCGCCGAGACGATGCTCGGGCTCATGGACGAACTCGAGATCGAGCGGGCCCACATCGTGGGCAACTCGATGGGCGGCCGGGCGGCGATCGAGATCGGCCTGAAGGCCCCACACCGGGTGGGGGCACTCGCCCTCCTCTGCCCGGCCGTGGCCTGGATCAGGCGCAGCCTGCATCCGGTCGTCCGGCTCCTGCGGCCCGAGTTCGGTCTGCTGCCACACGCCTTCCGCCGCTCGACAGTCGCCGCGCAGTTCTGGAGCATCTTTCACAACCGGGACGTTCTCGACCCCGCGATGGGCGAGCTGATGGTCGATGAGTTTCGCCGCATCTACCACTCCGCCGGCGCCCGGTATGCCTTTCTGGCCAGCGCCCGGAACATCTACCTCGAGGCGCCCTTCGGCGCCCGAGGGTTCTATCCCCGCCTCTCAGGACTCACGCCGCCGGCGCTCTTCGTGTGGGGTAGCCACGACAGGCTCGTCCCGCCCGCGTTCAGCCGCCACGTCAAGAAATGGCTGCCCAGCGCCGAGCAGGTCACGATCGACGGCTGCGGCCACGTGCCCCAGGTCGAGTGCTCAGACCGGATCAACGAGCTCCTGCTGGACTTCTTCGCCCGAGTGGAGAAGTCTGGCGAGTTCGACCTGGCCTCGGACGCAGCCGCCGACCCAGGGGCCGATCGCCGCGCAGCCTGAGCCCGTCGGGCGCCGGGCACCGGCCGCCGAAAGGCGCCCGCGCCCGAACGAGACCGACCCCTCCGGGGTAGCATGAGCCCATGCAAGGGACGGGACTGGCGTCGGTGTCCAGTCAAAACGGCCATGTCGATTCCGAGGTCCGGGATCCCAGAAGTTCCGGCTCCGCGGGGACGCTGGAGCGGCTGCTCCGCGGGCTGGCTTCCCAGATCCAGCGGAGGATCCCACGGGCTGACCTAGACGAGCGAGACCCGGACTACATCCGGGAGAACCTCCCGCTGATGTGGCTCGTGGCCAGTATCTGGTTCCGGGCCGAGGTCAGAGGCCTGGGGAACATCCCTGACTCAGGCCCCGTGCTCCTGGTGGGCAATCACTCCGGCGGCAACCTGACTCCGGACACGATCGTCTTCACCCTTGCCTTCAGCACTTTTTTCGGGGTCGAGCGCCGCTTCTACCAGTTGGCCCACAACCTGGTGCTGGCCATGCCCACACTGGGGTCGCTGCGCAAATTCGGCACCGTGGCCGCCTCCCCCCAGAACGCGCGCAAGGCGCTTGACTCCGACGCCGCCCTGCTGGTCTACCCCGGCGGCGACTACGAGGTCCACCGCCCGAGCTGGGAGGGCAACCGGGTGGATTTCGGTGGACGCAAGGGCTTCATCCGGCTGGCCCTCGAGCGCGACGTCCCAATCGTGCCGGTCGTGTCGATCGGTGGTCAGGAGACCGCGCTGTTCCTGTCCCGCGGCGAGCGCCTGGCCCGACTGCTGGCGCTCGACCGGCTCTTCCGCCTCAAGGTCCTCCCGATCTCGCTGGCGCTCCCCTGGGGGCTCAACGTCGGCGACATGCTGGCCCACATCCCGCTGCCCGCCAAGATCACGATCGAGACACTTCCCGCGATCGACCTGCGAGCGGAGTTCGGTCCCGAGCCGGACGTCCAGGAGGTCTATGACCATCTGATGCGCCTGATGCAGGACACCCTGGACGCGCTCGCGTCCGAGCGGCGTCTACCGGTGCTCGGATGAGAGTCGGGTCCACGATCCTGATCGGCGCGCCGGCCGACCGGGTTTGGGCGGCGATCTCTGATCCCACCCGGGTGCTGAGCTTCATGTCGGGGGTCACCCGCTGGGAGTCCGAGGGCGAACCCACGACCGGCCTCGGGGCTCGCTATCGCGTCCTGTTCCGGATCGGAGCCGCCGAGATCGGCGGGCTGATCGAATTCGTGGAGTGGGACGAGGGCCGCGAGCTCGCCTGGACTTCGGTGCTCGGAATCGACCAGCGCGGACGCTGGCGTCTGCGCCAACTCTCTGAAGGCGGCACCCGCGTGGAGCTGCGAATGGCCTATGGCGTCGCTGGGGCCGGTCTCAGCGGCTGGGTGGCCGAGCGGATCGCCGCGCCGACCCTATCTGGCCACCTTCGGCGCACCCTGCGGGCTCTCAAGCGCTTGGTGGAACACGAGCAGCTCAGAGAGCTGGCCGAGACACGGCGGGCTGCCCGAGCGGCCTGAGGAGCTCGGGCGCAGCCTATCCATGGCGCAACGAGGGCTACTGGCCTTGAGGGGAGCAAGGCGCACGGCGGGCATCTCGGTCCTGGCCGTGGCCGCTCTGGCGGTGGCGCTCCTGATCGTTCTGCCGTCAGCTGGTCGGGCAGTGGGCAGGGCCAAGTCACATCTGCCCCCGATCAAGCACGTGTTCGTGATCGTGCTGGAGAACGAGTCCCGCTCGACGACCTTCGGTCGGCATTCGCCGGCCCCGTATCTGGCCAAGACCCTGACCGCCAAGGGCGCCTACGTGCCCAACTACTACGGGACTGGCCACGAGAGCAACGACAACTACATCGCGATGATCTCCGGTCAGGCACCGAACCCCCAGAACCAGGCCGACTGCCAGGTCTTTGACAACCTCGAGCCCGGGACCCTCGGTCCGCACGGCCAGGCGATCGGGACCGGCTGCGTGTTTCCGAAGAGCGTCAAGACGATCGCCAGCCAGCTTGATGGCGCCGGTCTGAGCTGGCGTGATTACAACCAGAGCATGGGTGCGGATCCATCGCGTGAGCCCAGGACGTGTGCTCATCCGCCGATCGGTCACCGGGACAACACGCAGACAGAAACGGCCAAGGATGCATACGTGACGCGTCACGACCCCTTCGTCTACTTCCACTCGATCATCGACAACCGTGCGTACTGCGACCGCCACGTGGTCAACCTGAAGCTCCTTCCGCACGACCTGGCCCGGGCTTCTCGGACTCCCAGCTACGTGTTCATCACCCCCGACGTGTGTGGCGACGGGCACGACGCGACCTGCGCCAATCCCAAGCGGCCGGGCGGATTTGCCGGGATCGAGCAGTTCCTGAAGCTGTGGGTGCCCAGAATCACTTCCTCACCGGCCTACAAAAACGAGGACGGCCTCCTGCTGATCATCTTCGACGAGGCTTCGACGAGCGATTCGAGCTCGTGCTGCGGAGAGATCCCCGGACCCAACAGTCCCCGCCCGGGCATCGGCGGACCCGGCGGCGGTGACACCGGCGCGGTCATGCTGTCGCCCTGCATCGCCCCGGGGACGGTGACTCACGTGGCCTATAACCACTACACGATGCTCCGCAGCATCGAGGACATCTTCCGGCTGCCGCATCTGGGATACGCGGGACTCCCCGGCGAGCGCTCGTTCGGCTCGGATATCTTCGCCAAGAACTGCCGCAGCGGGTAGCCGACCGCGACAGTATCTGCGCCGCGCGACGTTCTATGGAGCGTGAGCAGGCGCTTGATCATTGCCCTGACGATCGCGGCTGCCCTCTGCATCGCCTCGCCGGCGGCTGCCCTCACGTTTCACAACGGCGACGGCCTGACGATCACCTCGGTCAAGCACGTCAACTCGAGGCTCGTGGCCCTGGTCGTCAAGACAGCTGCGCTTCCGCAGCCGGCCAACGTCTACATCCTCCTGCCCCCGGGCTATGCCTCGCAGGCGAAGCGGCGCTACCCGGTCTTCTATCTCCTCCACGGGACCAGCGGCACGGCGTCTGACTGGACCCAGAAGGGCGAGGCCCAGCAGGTGATCGGCCGTCGCCAGCTGATCACGGTGATGCCGGACATCGCGCTGCACGACGGCGGTGGAGGCTGGTGTACGAACTGGCCAGACGGCGCCCAACGCTGGGAGACGTTCCACATCGACCAGCTGATCCCGTGGGTCGACTCGAACCTGCGCACGCTCAGGGCGCGGTCAGAGCGAGCGATCGCGGGTCTCTCCCAGGGCGGCTTCTGCTCGATGAGCTACGCCGCCCGCCATCCGGACCTGTTCGGCATCGCACTCGGTTATTCGGGCGCGCCTGACATCTATTACGGACCGTTCGTGCACCTCGGGGCGATGGCGATCATCAACGCCACCGAGGTGGGGCTGGACCACGTCGCCCCGGACACGTTCTTCGGCAACCCGTTCACCGACGGCATCAACTGGGCGGCTCATGACCCGGCGACGCTGGCCGAAAACCTGCGCTGGACGCGGATGTACATGTACTGGGGGGATGGGCTACCGGGGCCATATGACACCTCGCCGAGTCCCGCGGGCAGCGGGATCGAAGCCGCTGTGTGGCGTGACAACATCGCCTTCCGTCATCGGCTCGAGACGCTGCGGATCCCCGCCTATTACGACTCGTATGGCCCGGGCACGCACTCCTGGCCCTACTGGACGCGGGATCTGAAGTGGTCGATTCCAAAGATCATGTACGACTTCGCCCACCCCGAGCCCAACCCATCACCGTTCACGTACACAAGCGCCGACGCCGGGTATTCGGTCTACGGCTGGCGGATCGCGATCCACCGCCGGGCGCGGGAGTTCTCGACCCTGACGGCCGGCCCGGACGGGTTCACACTCGCCGGGAGCGGAACCGCCACCGTGCTCACGCCCGCCAGATATCGCCCGGGGACCCGCTATTCGGTCCGCCTCTCAGGCGACCGGGCCCGGACCGAAACTGAGACCGTAACCGCGGGAAGCGATCGCCGGCTAGAGCTTCGGGTACCGCTCGGACCGTCCAACGCCTACCCGCAGTACACCGCGCAGGCCGACGCTGCCGGCACGACCGTCTACACGACCACCGTGACGATCGCCAGCCGGGGCCCTCACTGATCGCGCTCGTCGGGCAGGAGGGTCGCCACGGCGAGTGCGGCCGCGCCCTCCTGTCGGCCGATGAATCCCATCCCCTCGCCTCGGGTGGCCTTGACGCTCACCCGATCGACCTCGACATCGAGGGCCTGCGCCAAGCGCGCCCGGATCGCGTCTCGGTGCGGTGAGACCGAGGGGCGCTCGAGCACGATCGTGGCGTCGACATTCCCCAGCTCGAGTCCCTGGCCGCGCACCAGGCCCATCGCTGCGCGCAGCAGCTCGAGCGAGTCGGCGTCCTTGTAGCGCTCGTCGGTGTCGGGAAAGTGTTGCCCGATGTCCCCAAGCGCCGCCGCGCCGAGCAGCGCGTCGATCACGGCGTGGGTCAGGACATCAGCGTCGGAGTGGCCGTCGAGTCCCTGGTCGTGGGGAATCTCGACCCCGCCAAGAATCAGCGGCCGCCCGGGGGCAAAGCGGTGGGCGTCATAGCCGATGCCGCTCCTGATCACTGCGAGGACCCGCCTGCCTCGAGCAGGCTCTCAGCCAGCCGGAGCTCGACCTCGGTCGTGACCTTGACGTTGGGCTGAGCATTGGGGAGCACACGAACGATGCCGCCGGCCCGCTCGATCAGCCAGGCGTCATCGGTGGCTCGCCGAAGGACGTCGTCAGGCTGGCCGAGGGCCGCCACGAGCGCGGCTCTGCGGAACACCTGTGGCGTCTGGACCGCCCACAGGCTCCTGCGGTCAAGTGTTCGAGTGATCGTGGCGCCGTCGGTTCCCACCTCTTTGATCGTGTCAGGAACGAGAGCGGCCGCCACGACGCCATCGGCCCCCGATCCGGTCAGCTCGGCCAGGGCGGCCTCGAAGAGACGGGGCCGGGCCAGCGGCCGGGCGGCGTCGTGGACGATCACCGGATCTCCCGCACCCGACGCGCCGAGCGCAGCCCGCACCGACTGGGACCTGAACTCTCCCCCCGCCACCGCCACGGTGCCGAACGGCGCCGCGTCCAGATGCTCGGGCGGGAGCGCGACCACGATCCGCTGGACCGCATCCACGCGCCGCAGAGCGTCGACGCTCCACTCGAGCATCGGCCGGCCCGCTAGCAGAACGAGCGCCTTGGGCCGGCCGAGCCCGAGGCGCTCGCCCCGTCCAGCGGCCACGATCAACGCGACCGCCACCGATACCTATTCGGCGGCCACCGCCACCTTGCGGCCGGTGTGCGTGGGGGTGGTACCCATCAGCGCGTAGATGTGCTCCTCCACGTCCTCCTCATCCATGGCGAGCGCGTACATCAGCTCGGAGCAGAGGATCCGCTTCGCGCGGGTGAACATCTGCTTCTCCCCGGTGGACAGGCCCTTCTGGGACTCCCGGATGGCGAGGTTGCGCACCACCTCCGCGAGCTCGTAGATATCACCGGTCTTGATCTTGTCGCGGTTGTGCTTGAACCGCCGGTTCCAGTTCTTGGGCATCTCCGAGCACTCGTCCGAGAGCACCGCCTGCACCTTCTTGACCGTCTCCTCATCGATCACCCGGCGCAGCCCCGCTAAGGCAGCGTTCTCGGTCGGAACCATCACCGTCATGTCGTTGTGCAGGATCTTGATCGTCAGGTACTCACGGCGGTCCCCTAGGACCTCCTTCTCCTCCTTGCGCAGCACCTTGCCGGCACCGTGGTGCGGGTAGACCACGCTGTCGCCCACCTCAAACTCGACGTTCGGGAGGGGCTCGGGCTCGAGTGACTCGATCTCGTGGTCTTCAAGATGCTCTCCGATTAGCTCTGTGATGGTGTCCTCCTCTTTACGGCCGGCAGGGTGCAAGACCCACAGGCGATTGGATAGCGCTAGGTCTGCAGGTACCTGTCCACCAGGTTGATCTCCTGCTGACGGCGAAGGCCCTCGCGGATGTCCTTCGCCCGGATCTCGCCGACGCCGTCGACGGTCTCCAGCTCGCCATCGGTGGCGGCGAGCAGCTCCTCGAGTCCCCCGAACTCGTCCACGATCCGTTGCACGACCTGCCGAGGCAGCCGCGGGATGCGACCCAGGATCCGAAAGCCCCTGGGCGAGATGGGGTAATCGAGGGTGTTGAGCTTGCGGTCGTAACCGAGCAGGTCGGCCAGTAGACCGAAGTCGAGCAAGTCTTGATGGGGCAGGCGCACGAGCTGGTCAAAAGCCGTGGCGAAGTTCTGATCGGAGTCCTCGACCAGGTAGTCGTGGACGAGCGCGGCCTTGTCGGCCGAGACACCGACCATCGTCTCATCGAGCTGCATCTCGATCAGGCGTCCCTCCCTTCCCAGCTCCACGATGTAGCGCTCGATCTCGACGGCCATCCGCGTGACCAGCTCGGCGCGCTGGAGCACGGTCAGGACATCGTGCAGGGTGGCGCCGCCTTCGAACTCGAGCGCGGTGAGCCGGGTCGACACCTGATCCAGGCGGGTGCGGTACTTGTCGAGCGTGGCCAGCGCCTGGTTGGCCTTGGCCAGCACCACCGGGATGTCCTCCAGGATGTACTTGATCCCGTCCACGTACAGCGAGACAACACCTCGACGCTCGGACACGGCCACGACGAGCGCGTCCGTCTGCTTGGACACTCGCTCGGCGGTGCGGTGACGCGTGCCCGTCTCAAGCGTGAGGATCGTCGGGTCAGGCGTGAGCTGGACGTTGACCTGAGAGATCGTGGTCGCGTTGGCGCTCAGGACGATCGCGCCGTCCATCTTGGCCAGCTCGTAGAGAACCTCAGGCGAGTACTCGAGCTCCATCTTGATCCCACCTGAGAACAGAAAGGCCAACTCGTCCACCTCGCCGATCACGATCAGCCCGCCGCTGTGAGCGTGCAGGATGTTGTCGATCCCCTGCCGGAGCGAGGTCCCGGGCGCCACCATCTCCAGTGCCCGGACGATCCGCGAGTCCTGTCGCGATTCGAGCTCCTCCTTGAGCTCTTCCCCGGAACGCGGCGGCATCAGCCAATTTTAGCCCGTATTCCGGGGAATAACCCCGGCGGGGTGGGCGTCCCGGCGCCGCTGCTACGCAGCCATCCGCTGACCCGCGGCACTGGCGAACGCCGCGCGCAGCGCGTCCCGCAGGCTGGGTTGCGCGCCCGGCTCGATCACGGGACCGAGCCCGAACTTCGAAGCTTCGGCCAATCGTCGTTCCGCGTGCGCCACGCTGCGCAGCTCGCCGGTGAGGCCGATCTCGCCGAAACAGGCCAACGGTGGCGGCGTGGCGGGCGGGCCGTGGTTGGAGCCGACGAGGGCGACTCGCTTGGCCGCACTGGCCACGGCCAGGGCCACGGCAAGATCGGCCCCAGGCTCGTCAACCCGCACGCCGCCGACGACATTGACGAACACGTCCGCCGACCCAAGTCCGATCCCGGCATGCCTACCCAGCACGGCGAGTACGAGCGCGACGCGGTTCCGATCAAGCCCCGCCACGACGCGGCGCGGGGGCACGAGCTCTGAGCCCGCGACGAGCGCCTGTACTTCGACCAGCAGCGGGCGGGACCCCTCCATCGCGCAGAGCACAACGCTTCCGGGTGCCCTGGTGGCCTCGGCGAGAAAGCGCGCCGAGGCATCGAGCACCTCGATCAGCCCCTCCTCGCGCATCTCGAACACGCCGACCTCATTGGTCGAGCCGAAGCGGTTCTTGACCGCTCGGACCGTCCGGTATGTCCGTTCACGCTCCCCCTCGAACTGGAGCACGCAGTCGACCAGATGCTCGAGCACGCGCGGTCCGGCCAGGCTTCCCTCCTTTGTCACATGTCCAACGAGCAGCACCGCGATCCCGCGCTCCTTGGCCACCTGCATGATCTGCCCGGCCACCTCGCGAACCTGCGCGACCGATCCGGCGCCGCTCGAGAGCTCGTCGAAGTGCAGTGTCTGCACCGAATCGATCACGCACACCTCGGGGCGCTCCCGTTCGAGGGCCAGCAGCACGGTGTGCAGATCCGTTTCGGCCAGCACAGGGATCGAGAGAGCGGCGGGCTGCTTGAGCCGCTGCGCCCGAAGGCGGACCTGGGCCGCCGACTCCTCGGCCGACACATACAGGGTGCGCCGACCGGCGGCGAGCAGATTGGCCAGCGCCATCGTGGTCAGGGTCGACTTGCCGATGCCGGGTGAGCCCCCGATCAGGACAAGCGACCCAGGCACCAGGCCACCCCCGAGCACGGCGTCGAGTTCGCCGATGCCAGTTCGCAGCCGTTCCTGCTCGCCCCCGTCGACCTCGCTCAGAGCGATTGGCTTGGCGGCGGGCTTGCGTGACCGCGATGCCTTGCCCCCGCGCGCGCCGCCGCCCGACGGAGTCCGCAGCTCCTCGACCAGCGAGTTCCACTCGCCACAGCCCGGACACCGGCCGGCCCAGCGCCCGGTCTCCTGGCCGCAGGCGGAGCAGATGAAGACGGCGCTGGAGCGACTCGACGAGGGCATTCCCCCAGCCTACGCGCCGGTGCCGACGTGATCGGCTTCTAGAGGGCGTTCGTTACAGAAACGTTCGACGTCGTAGCCGAGATGTCACGATTGGCCAGGGAATGGCACCGCGCGGGAGCGCGCGGCTACGTTTCGGACGCCCCGTCGCCGGCCCCCGGTTGGTCCCCGCCTGACGCGTCGTCGCCCTCCTCCGAGCTGCTCTCGGCCCCGACAGCCACCGGCGTCGGCTCCTCGGGCTTGTGCTTGGGCTCGATCACGGTCAGCTTGACCTCCGGCTCGGCGCCGTCGGTCGGGCCGCCAGGGGCCTCGCCATCGCCATCGGGCGCCGTCGTATCGACCATCACGGTGGAGCCCGACGGCACCTGCGAGCGCAGGACGAAGTCCGCGAGGGGATCCTCGATATAGCGCTGGATCGCCCGCCGCAGCGGCCGGGCGCCCATGGTCGGGTCCCAGCCCTTGTCGACCAGCATGTCCTTGGCGTCCTCAGACAGCTCGAGCTGGAGCTCGCGCTCGGCCATCGACTCTCTGATTCTGGTCAGGAGCAGATCGACGATCTCCTTGATCTCGCTCTTGGAGAGCTTGTGGAAGACGATCACCTCGTCGATCCGGTTCATGAACTCAGGCCGGAAGACCTTCTTGAGCTCGCCCATGATCCGGTTCTTCATGTCGTCGTAGCTGATTCCGGTCTCCTCCTCTGAGGTGGAGAAGCCGATGTTGAACTGCCGCGAGATCTCAGAGGCCCCGATGTTCGAGGTCATGATCACGATGCAGTGCCGGAAGTCGACCGTGCGGCCCTGGGCGTCGGTCAGCCGCCCGTCCTCCAGGATCTGGAGCAGGATGTTGAACACGTCAGGGTGGGCCTTCTCGATCTCGTCCAGCAACAAGACGCTGTAGGGCTTGCGCCGGACGGCCTCGGTGAGCTGGCCGCCCTCGTCGTAGCCGATGTAGCCAGGGGGCGAGCCCACGAGCCGGGACACGGCGTGCTTCTCCATGTACTCGGACATGTCGATCCGGATCATCGTGTCCTCATCGCCGAACAGGAACTCGGCCAGCGTCCGCGCCAGTTCGGTCTTGCCCACGCCTGAGGGGCCGAGGAAGATGAACGAACCGGTCGGGCGCTTGGGGTCCTTGAGCCCGGCCCGAGAGCGACGGATCGCCTTGGACACGACCTCGATCGCCGGGTGCTGGCCGATGACGCGCTTGTGGAGCTCCTCCTCCATGCGCATCAGCTTGGCCGTCTCGGCCTCGGTCAGCTTGAAGACGGGGATGCCGGTCCACATCGAGACGATGTCCGCGATCTCCTCCTCCCCGATGGCCGGGCGCTCGGTCGACTCGCCGGCCTCCCACTGCTCGGTCAGCTCGCGCTTCTTGGTCGAGAGCCGGCGCTCCTTGTCGCGCAGATTGGCCGCCTTCTCGAACTCCTGGTTCTCGATCGCCTCTTCCTTGGCCCGCCGTGTCTCCTCGATCTCGTCCTCGAGCTCGCGGTACACGGGCGGCGAGGTCATCGACTTGATCCGCATCCGGGACGCGGCTTCGTCGATCAGGTCGATCGCCTTGTCAGGCAGGAAGCGGTCGGAGATGTAGCGGTCGGCCAGCTCGGCGGCGGCCTCGAGCGCCTCGTCGGTGATCTGCACCTTGTGGTGGGACTCGTAGCGATCGCGCAGGCCCTTGAGGATCTGAACGGTCTCCTCGGTCGTGGGCTGGTCGACGGTGATCTTCTGGAAGCGGCGCTCCAGAGCCGAGTCGCGCTCCAGGTACTTGCGGTACTCCTCGAGCGTGGTGGCGCCGATCGTCTGGAGCTCGCCCCGGGCCAGAGCCGGCTTGAGGATCGACGCGGCGTCGATCGCGCCCTCAGCCGCACCGGCGCCGACGAGGTTGTGGAGCTCGTCGATGAACAGGATGATGTCGCCGCGCTGGGTGATCTCCTTCATCACCTTCTTGAGGCGCTCCTCGAATTCACCTCGGTACTTCGAGCCAGCGACCAGGGCGGCGAGGTCAAGGGTGTAGATCTGCTTGTTCTTGAGCAGCTCGGGAACGTCGCCGTCGGTGATCCGCTGGGCCAGGCCCTCGACCACCGCGGTCTTGCCCACGCCCGGCTCGCCCACCAGCACGGGGTTGTTCTTGGTCCGCCGAGAGAGGATCTGCATGATCCGCTCGATCTCGGTCTCGCGACCGACAACCGGGTCGAGCTTCGAGTCGGCGGCCAGCTTGGTCAGGTTGCGGCCGAACTGGTCAAGCAGCTTGGAAGACTTCTTGCCCTCTGGGCCGGCGTGGCCGGGGCTCTGCGAGCCACCGCCCGAGCGCTGGCGGCCGCCGGGGCCGGAGAGCATCCGGATGACCTCGTTGCGGATCTTCTCGGAGTCGGCGTCGAAATCGAGCAGGATCCGTGCGGCGACGCCCTCGTTCTCCCGCACCAGGCCGAGCAGGATGTGCTCGGTCCCGATGTAGTTGTGGCCGAGGCTCAGCGCCTCGCGCAGCGCGAGTTCGAGGACCTTCTTGGCCCGAGGCGTGAAGGGGATCTGCCCGGAGGTGACCTCCTCGCCTGAGCCGACGATCCGGACCACCTGGGCCCGTACCCGCTCGACCGTGATGTCGAGTGACTCGAGCACCCGAGCGGCCAGGCCCTCCTCCTCGCGGAGCAGGCCCAAAAGAATGTGCTCGGTCCCGATGTAGTTGTGCTTGAGCGTGCGGGCCTCTTCTTGGGCCAAAACAACAACTTGTCGTGCTCGCTCTGTGAATCGCTCGAACATAGGGTCCTTCTCTTCTTGGCGGGACTCGGGCGGGGTCGGTCGGTGTGTGGTCCGGGCTTACTGCTCCCTACGTACCAGGGTACTCAGGTGTCGGAGTCTGCCTTTTCGGGGTCACCAAAACGCCGTTGCACCCATCTATCGGCCGCCGGAGCGGCTGGGATGAGCGGCAAACGGTCTCTGTCTCGGGCCATACGTCAGTCTATCAACGGGGTTCGGCGGCTCCCCGCGGTTCCTAGCCCCAGTATTTCCCGGTGTGAGCGGGCTAACACCGTGGTGTTCGCCGGGCTGCATGCAGCCCGGCGCCCGGTGGTGCATGCACCACCGGGAGGGTCGGCACATGTGCCGATCCCCAAATCAATGCCCGGCGTGCTTGTACACGCGAACGTAGGCCACGCGCAGCGTCTCCGGCACCCGGTTTGGAGGCGATATGGCGCGCGACAGCGCCAGGTTGACGATCAGATACATCGGCTTGGAGGTCACGCCCGTGCGCTGCCGACCGACGACGCGCCCGTCGTACAGGTAGGCGATCGAGCCGCGCTCCCAGTCGGCGGCGTAGGTGTGCCACCCGGAAGCCGCACCGCGGACGCTCGTGCAGCCGCCGGGCCCGCCGCCGGAGTAATGAAAGTGCCAGCACGGCGAGCCGTCCAGCCCTTCGACCACGTCGATCTCACCGTCCTTCGGCCAGTGCTGGCCGTCTGCCCAGAACGCGGGCCAGTCGGCGATCCTCGTGCCATGGCCGGGCATCCAGATGCGCGCCTGGATCGCGCCATACGTGAAGGAGAATTTGCCGTCGGTCTCGATCAGGCCGGAGGCGTAGCGCTGCTGGTGCCCGCCGCAGGTTTCGGCGCGGGCGACGGCCGTGATTCGCAGGCCGTCGTGAACGTGGACCTGGCGTGGGTCGTCGCACTCCTGCTCGAGATTGCTGGGCCCCGCGGTGATGCCATGGCCGAACCAGCCCGTCGACCAGAGGCGGTGGTTCAAGTGGCGGCCGCCGAATTCGTCGTCGAACGCGATTCGCCAGTGCCCTCGCAACCCGATTGGACCGACGTGTGGGCGGGCCGACGGTGGTTGGGCGCCGTCGGCCGGCGCCGTCAGGAGGGCAAGTGACACAGCCAGCGCCAGGATCAACGCGGCGCGGCGACGTGGGAACAACGCGCCGACTCCCTAGTCCCGCATCGCGGGGAACAGGACGACCTCCCGGATCGAGCGCGTTCCGGTCAGGATCATGACGAGCCGGTCGATCCCGATCCCGATCCCGCCGGTGGGCGGCATCCCTAGCTCGAGCGCCTCCAAGAAGGCCTCGTCGTAGGGCTGGGCCTCCTCGTCGCCCTGAGTGGCGAGCCGCCGTTGGTCCTCGAAGCGGCGCCGCTGCTCGTCAGGGTCGTTGAGCTCGGTAAAGGCGTTGGCGATCTCGATCCCGGCCACGAAGGCCTCAAAGCGCTCCACCAAGCCTTCCTCGCTGCGATGGCGCTTGGCGAACGGCGAGAGCTCGACCGGGTAATCGAGCAGGAAGGTGGGCTCGGCCAGCGTCGGCTCGACGTGCTTTGAGATCAGCTCATCGATGATTTGGGCCCACCCAGCCCACCCACCCCACCCACCCTCGCCATCGTCCTCGGCCGGCTTCATCCCGTGGGCCGACATCTCGGCTCGAAGCGCTTCGAGCTCTCTGTGTCGGCGGATGTCGATCCCTGTGGTCTCGAGGATCGACTCGGCCACGGTCACTCGCCGCCACGGAGGAGTGAAGTCGATCGGGCCGCCGTAGCCGATCTCGGAGGCGACATGCGCCACCAGCTGCTCGCAGCGCTCGGCGATCGACCGGTAATCGGCGAAAGCCTCGTAGAACTCGAGCATCGTGAACTCCGGGTTGTGGGTCGAGTCGACGCCCTCGTTGCGAAAGTCCTTGCCCAGCTCGTAGACGCGCTCGAGCCCCCCGACGATCAGCCGCTTCAGGTAGAGCTCGGTGGCGATCCGGAGATAGAGCGTCCGGTCCAGCGTGTTGTGATGGGTGGTGAACGGTCGGGCCAGCGCGCCCCCGTAGAGCGGCTGGAGCACGGGGGTCTCGACCTCTATGAATCCCTCGGCGTCGAGGAAGCGGCGGGTGGCCGAGACGACGCGGGCTCGCGTGATGAACAGCTCGCGGGACACCTCGTTGGCCAGCAGGTCGAGCTCACGGTGGCGAAAGCGGACTTCCACGTCCTTGAGGCCATGGTGCTTCTCAGGCAGCGGCCGCAGCGACTTGGCCAGCAGCTCATAGCTTGTGACGCGGAGCGACAGCTCGCCCCGGCGGGTGGAGAAGGCCACCCCGTCGACGCCTATGAGGTCGCCCAGGTCGAGCTCCAGGACCGCTGCCATGCCGTCGTCGCCCAGCTCGTCGACCCTGGCCTGAAGCTGGATCCGGCCGGAGCGATCGACGAGATCAAGGAAGGCCATCCGGCCCTGTCCCCTCCGGGCGGTGATCCGGCCGGCGACGCGATGCGCCTGCTCGGTCTCATCGCCGGCCTGCAGCGACGCGTGCCGGTCACGCACATCGGCGATCGGCTCGACATTGGGGAACTCGTGAGGGAACGGCTCGGTGCCCTGGGCACGCAGGGCGTCCAGCTTGCGCCGGCGGGAGGCGAAAACGTCCGCTCTCGACGGCTCGGCCGGCGAGGGAGGATCGTCTGCCGGCGGGCTCACTTCACGACGTCGATCTTGGTGATCTTTAGCTTGCGCTTGCCGCGCGGCGTTGCGATCACGACCTCTTCGCCCCGCTTGTGTCCCAGCAGGGCCTTGCCCACCGGCGATTCGTTTGAGAGCTTCATCTCGGTCGGGCTCGCCTCGGCCGAGCCGACAATCGTGTACTTGACGGACTTGCCGGCCTCGTCCTTTACATGGACGACGGATCCCACGCCGACCACGTCGTTGGTGATGGCCGAGGAGTCGATGACCGTGGCTGACCGGAGCTTGTCCTCCAGCGCAGCGATCCTCGCCTCGAGCATCGCCTGCTCGTTTTTGGCGTCGTCATATTCGGCGTTCTCAGAGATGTCGCCGAACTCGCGCGCCTCCTTGATCCGCTGGGCAATCTCGCGGCGACGCCGCGTGGTCAGCTCGTCAAGCTCGGCCTTGAGGTTGGAAAGGCCTTCGGGGGTGAGGATTACGTCCTTGGGCATCGCTGGGGTGAGCTCGGGGCTTTCCGGTTTTTGATGAGAAAAAACCCGCCTGAGCGGGACGCGTGCCCCCGGGGATGGGGGCTTGCGGATGGCTCCCTGGGTGGGGAGGGCGGATGAGTATAGAACGCGGCTGACCGGTCGACCGGGGGGTTTATCCCGGCGAACGGCGATTCACCGTCGGTGGGCAACGACGGGGGTCTGTCGCTCAACCGAGGTTTGGGGGATTCCTCCGTCTATGACGAAGTTTTCGCCCCAATCACCACGCGTCGGACGCCGGGTCGCGGTGTGCCCAATCCGGCACTCGCGCCCACCCTCGGCCTCCACCGAGGTAACGAAGTGCCCGGGGTAACGAAGTGGCTCGAGGTAACAACGTGCCGCATTTTGCGCAAAAGCGACCGGGCTCGCTGGATATGTGCTGCGTTTTGCCGCCTATAGCCGATGGAACGCAACACGTTCGCCGTGATGGGTGGCGCTGATATGCGAAATACCGGTTGGAGCGGGCTCGTGGTACTCGGCGCCGCGCCGGGCCGCTCGGCGCCGCGCGGTCGTTGCGGTGGGTCCGCGCCGACGCCCGCGCCTAAGCCGCCAGCGCCCGCGCGGCCGTCGCGCCGGCTCCTCGCAGGATTGCCCGCACGGCCTCGGTGCTGGGCGCGGTCTGGACGGCGGCTCGCAAGCCCGCGCCGCCCCCCAGCGATGCCACGTACCCGGCCGTCAGCCGCTCGATGTACCACGGATAGAACTTGCGCAGGTAGCGCGTAGCCCGTTCCTCGCCCAGGTGCTCGTGAGCCCGCTCGATCACCCAGTCGAGCTCGGTCAGGACCTCGGCATCTGTGGGTGCACTGGAGCGCTGGCCGAGCAGCTCCTCGAATAGCCACGGATTTCCCAGCGCCCCCCGCGCCAGGAGAACGCCGGCGGCGCCCGTCAACTCGAAGGCATCGCGGACGCGATTCGGGCTGTCAAGCCCCCCGGAGACGAGCACCGGAACGGGCAGCTCGTCTGCCAGATCACGCACGAGGGCGTAGTCCGGTCTCCCCTTGTGGCGCTGCGAGGCGTGGCGCGGGTGGATCGAGATCCCGGCCACCGCGCCCTCGCCAGCCAGCCGGCGGGCCACCTCGATCCCGGACCTATCTCCCGGGCGCTGGCCGGAGCGAAGCTTGACCGTTACGGGCAGGCCGCTTCCGCGCCCGGCCGCCCGAGCCAGCGCCAGCGCCCGCTCGGGCTCGGCCAGCAGGGCCGCCCCGGCGCCGGTCTTGCACACCTTCGGCACCGGGCAGCCCATGTTGATGTCGATCAGGTCGGCGCCCGCCGCCGCCACCGCCTCGGCGGCCGAGGCCATCACGTCCGGGTCGTGGCCGAACAGCTGTACCGACACCGGATGCTCGCGAGGATCGATCCGCAACAGCTCGCGCATCGTGCGCTGGTTGCCGTAGTGCACGGCGAAGCTCGAGACCATCTCGGAAACGGCCAGCCCGGCGCCGTGCCGGCGAGCCTGGAGACGCACGAACCAGTTGCCGATTCCGGCCAGCGGCGCGAGCACGACGCGGTTGGACACGGGCACACCGCCGAGCGTCCAACTTTCTGTGAGCGACCGACCCATCGCGTTCATGGTACGAATCAGGCCCATGAGCCTCACCGAAACGTTCAAGCCCTGGCTCGAGGTCATCGAGGAGCAGGTCCCGGGTCTCGAGCTCTTCGACGCCCATACCCACCTCGGGGAGCACGACCCGGACGGGATGCGCCAGGCGCCAGACCAGCTGATCGCGGGGCTCACGGCCGCCGGGGCGCGGGGCGCGTTCGTGTTCCCCATGCACGAGCCGGACGGATACCCGCCCGCCAACGACATGGTCATCCGCGCCGCGGCGCAGTCCGATGGGTTGCTCGTCCCCTTCTGCCGGGTGAGCCCTGACCGCGATCCGCTCCCGGAGGTGGAGCGCAGCCTGGCCGCAGGGGCCCGAGGCATCAAGCTCCACCCGCGGGCCGAGCAATTCACGCTCGACCATCCGGGGGTCCGTTCGCTCGTCGCCCTCGCGCACGAGCGCTCGCTCCCCGTACTCATCCACGCCGGCCGAGGAATACCCGCTCTCGGCTTGCACGCGGTCGCGCTGGCCGAGGAGTTCCCCAATGCCCGGCTGATCCTGGCCCACGCCGGGATCTGCGACCTGTCGTGGATCTGGCGCGTGGCCGGCGATCACCCCAACCTGCTCTTCGACACCGCGTGGTGGATGCCGGCTGATCTACTGACGCTGTTCTCGCTTGTGCCGCCCGGGCAGATCGTGTTTGCCTCAGACGCCCCCTACGGACACACGGCGATGTCGGCGGCGTTTCAGCTGCGCCTCGCCCTGGAGGTGGGGTACAGCCCTGAACAGGTCCGCTCGGTCGCCTCCGAGCAGTCGCTGCGGTTGGCCGCAGGCGGACCGCTGGTCCCCGCCGGCGAGGCGATCGGGGAGCGTGAGCGAGCGCCCCACGTGCTCCTTGACCGAGTGGCCGAGTTCCTCCTCATCGCGGCCATCGCCACGATGCGCGGGGCTGACGGAGGCGAGCTCGTCGCCCTGGCCCGGCTGGCGTGTGACGTCCCGGAGGAGATCGACGACGCGCCGGTGTTCGAAGCGGTGCGGTGGCTGCTCGACGAGTTCGAGCTTTACGCCGCCGAGCACCCGGAGGATCGCCGGCGTATCACGTTCCTGATCCTGGCCTGCACCGTGGCTCGCACCCCGGACGTCCCGATCCCTGCGGTCGAAGCTCTCAGGGGCGATTCAGGCGCCAGATCAGCCGCAGCCCGATCAGCGTAAGCAGGTCGTCCACCTCGTCGATCGTCTCACGGATGAATGGGACGACCACGCGGGCCAGGCCCCCGGTGGCAATCACCTTGGCCTCTAGTCCCAGCTCGTCTCGGAGCCGCCTGACGATCCCCTCCACCTGGCCGGCAAAGCCGTAGGCGATGCCGCTGCGGATCGCATCCACCGTCGACTTGCCGATCAGCGAGCGGGGCTCGGCCAGCTCGACCTTGGGCAGCTTGGCCGCCCGCTCGGACAGCGCCTCGATCGAGATCTCCGCTCCGGGCGTGATGATCCCCCCCAGATACTCCCCCTGGGCCGAGACGGCGTCGTAGGTGATCGCGGTGCCGAAGTCGACCACGATGCACGTATCGCCGACGCGGTCATAGGCGGCCACGGCGTTGACGAGCCGGTCCGCCCCCACCTCGTACGGGTTGTCCATCCGGATCGGCATTCCGGTCTTGATCGCAGGTCCGACGACCAGCATTGGATGACCGAGGTACCGGTCCGCCACGAGCGTCCACTGCTCGGAGAGCTGCGGGACCGTCGAGGCGATGATCGAGGCGTCGACGTCAGCGAACGAGAGCCCGCGAAGTTCGAGCAGGCTCGACAGGGCCGCCGCGAGCTCGTCGCCAGTGGACTCGCGCACCGTGGCAAACCGCCAGTGCTCGGCGATCTCGTCCTGCCCCTCCCGGAAAACGCCGAAGTGGGTCTGGGTGTTGCCGACATCGACCACCAGCAGCATCGGTCAATCCTAAGGCTGTTGCGCTCGGGATCGGAGCCGTCAGGAAGGACGTGGTCCGCCCGCTTGCGGCGGGCGCGAGGTGTTCGGAAGGATCGAATCGGGTCCGGCCACGCGCCCGACCTCCTGGCCTGGACCAAGTGCCTCCAGCGTCTGGCGTAGGTCAGTGCCGTCGGGCAGCCGCAGCTCAGGATCGAGCTCAAGCAGCGGGACGAGCACGAACCGCCTTGACGTGACCTCCGCGTGGGGCAGCGTCAGCCGCTCGGACTGGTGCTGAAGCTCGCCCAGGATCAGCACGTCGATGTCGATCGGACGCGGGCCATGCCGCGGACCACTGGAACCTCGCCCCAGCTCGCGCTCGACCGCTTTGGCGACGTCGAGGAGCTCCTCGGGGTCAGCGGCGGTCTCGATCCGCAGGCAGGCGTTGTAGAAGTCGGGCTGATCGAGCACCAGCCCGACCGGCTCGGTCTCATACACCGAGGAGGCGGCCAGAATCTCGATCCCGTGCTGACGGAGGGAGGCCACCGCGCCTTGGAGGTTGGCCAGCCGGTCGCCGACGTTGCAGCCTAGGCCCAGGTAGCCGATCAAGCTGCTTCGCGCCAGACCTCGACCGACACCTCGGACACCGGCAGGGCCATCGGGGGCTCAGGCTTCGACGCCTTCACCCACACCGCCTGGACGTTGTAAGCCTCGAGCAGGCGATCGGCGATCGCCGTACACAGCCGCTCGAGCGTCTTGTACGTGCGCTGCTGAGCGACCAGGTTGGCCTGTTGGCAGACCTCGGAGTAGTCCACCGTGTCCTCCAAGCGATCGGTCAGCGTGGCGTCGACGTCGCCCACATCCAGGCGCAGATCGATCAGCAGCCGCTGGCCCAGCTCGCGCTCGGCCTCGCTAACCCCCACGTGCGTGTACAGCGACAGGCCCGAGACCTCGATCGCGACCTCAGGCTCGCGATGGCCTTCGCCTTCCTCCTCGTCCTCGTCTACCTCGTCGAACTCGTCGTCCGCCATGGCCGCCGGACCGTAGCAGCCACCACCTGAAGGGCGTCACGGAGGGGTGCCACGTCGTGAACCCGGAAGACCGTGGCCCCCCGCTCGAACGCGATCACGCACGAGGCGATCGTCGCCGCCACGCGATCGTCCACCGGACGGCCCGTCAGCCGACCCAGGAAGGATTTGCGCGAGGTGCCGATGACCACGGGGCGCCCCAGTTCGACCAGCTCATCCAGCCGGGCGAGCAGCTCGAGGTTGTGCTCCACCGTCTTGCCGAAGCCAATCCCGGGGTCAAGCAGAATCCTGTTTTCGGGGATGCCGCTTGAGACGGCGTACTGCAGGCGGTCAGCCAGAAATGCTTTTACGTCGGTCACGACATCGTCGTAGCGGGGATCGTCCTGCATCGTCCGCGGGTCGCCGAGCATGTGCATCAGGACGCAGTCGGCGTCCGCCTCCGCGATCGCGGTGGCCATATCTGGGGCGCGCAGCGCGGTGACGTCGTTGACCATGGTGGCCCCGGCGGCGAGGGCTGCTCGGGCCACTTCGGCCTTTGAGGTGTCGATCGATACCCGCGCGTTTGTGCCTCCCTGGACGATCCCCTCGATCACTGGAAGGACACGCGCCAGCTCGTCGCGCGCGGTCACCGCGGTGGCGCCCGGGCGGGTGGACTCACCCCCGATGTCGAGGATGTGCGCGCCCTCCTGCTCAAGGACACTGGCCCGGTCGACGGCCTTTTGCGGATCGAGGAAGCGACCCCCGTCCGAGAACGAGTCAGGCGTGACGTTGATCACGCCCATGAGGGTGAAGGGCGCCTCACTCACCCGGCCACCGTCCGTGCTGGTCGAAATATCGCCGCGCCTCCTCCTCCTGATCGCGCTCGCGGTTGCTCTGCACGCTCATCCGGAACATCCAGTTGATCATCAGGACGATCACGGCCACGATGACCAAACCCACGCCCGCGGCGGCGACCGGGCTGTTGGCCCGGGCATGCCCGGCGGCAATCGCCACCCCGCCGACGACCGCAATCATGGCCGGGAGCACCCAGCGGGTGATGATCAGGAGCGTGCGCGGAACCACGCGTGGGACGGTACTGCGGGGGGCGCCGCGTCCCCGGGACGCGGTGGCCGAAACTACTCGGCGGTGCCGCCCGCCAACCCGGGCCTGGGCAGCGGCCGCGGCCCCTCACGCCCAGGCGTGCGGTCGGCTGCTGGAGCCGGCGCGGCCGGAAGCTCAGGCGGAGGCGGAGCTTCGGAGCCGAAGACGTCCTCTTCGGTCTGGCCGCCGAGCAGCGCCTCGAACTGCTCCTTCTCGATCGTCTCGCGCTTGATCAGGATCTCTGAGAGCTTCTCGAGCTCGGGGCGGCGCTCGGTCAGAATGTCCTTGGCCTGGACGTGGGCGGCCTCGACGATCCGGCGGATTTCGTCGTCGATCTCGCGGGCGATCTCATCCGAATAGTCGGGCTCGGCTGAAAATTCCCGCCCCAGGAAGGGCAGGCCCTGGTCGTGGCCGAACACCCGCGGGCCGAGCTTCTCTGACATCCCGAAGCGCATCACCATCTGCTTCGCCGTCTGGGTCACCTTCTCAATGTCGTTGGACGCCCCGGTCGTGACCTCGCTGAACACGATCTCCTCAGCCGCCCGGCCGCCCAGCGTCATCGCCAGCGTGTCCTGGAGCTCGGCCCGGGTGGTCAGGAACTTGTCCTCACCAGGCAACGAGATCGTGTACCCGAGCGCCTGGCCGCGGGAAATGACCGAGATCTTGTGAATCGGATCTGAGTTGGGCAGGTAGTGACCGACGATGGCGTGGCCCATCTCGTGGTAGGCCGTGATCCGCCGCTCCTTCTCGCTCATCACGCGAGTCTTCTTCTCGGGACCCGCGATCACCCGCATGATTCCTTCCTCGAGCTCATCCTGGGTGATCTCACGCTTGCCGTTGCGGGCGGCCAGCAGAGCCGCCTCGTTGACCAGGTTCGACAGATCGGCGCCGGTGAAGCCGGGCGTCTGTCCGGCCAGGGCGTCGACATCGATCTCGCGGCCGAGCGGCTTGCCACGGGTGTGAACCTCGAGGATCTTCTTGCGCCCAAGACGGTCGGGCCGGTCGACCACGATCTGGCGGTCGAAGCGGCCCGGACGCAGCAGCGCCGGGTCGAGGATGTCCGGCCGGTTGGTGGCGGCGATCAGGATGATGTTGTCCTTCATCTCGAAGCCGTCCATCTCGACGAGCAGCTGGTTCAAAGTCTGCTCACGCTCGTCGTGGCCTCCGCCCAGGCCGGCGCCGCGATGGCGTCCGACCGCGTCAATCTCGTCCATGAAGATGATGCACGGGCTGTTCTGCTTGGCCTGCTCGAAGAGATCGCGCACCCGGGAGGCGCCCACGCCCACGAACATCTCGACGAAGTCAGAGCCGGAGATCGAGAAGAACGGCACACCCGCCTCGCCGGCCACGGCCCGGGCGAGCAGCGTCTTACCGGTGCCGGGCGGCCCGTAGAGGAGGACGCCCTTGGGGATACGGGCCCCAAGGGCCTGGAATTTCTTCGGGTTTTCCAGGAACTCCTTGATCTCGTGGAGCTCCTCCACAGCCTCGTCCACTCCGGCCACGTCCCGGAAGGTGATCTTGGGCGAGTCCACCGACATGCGTTTGGCCCGGGACTTGCCGAACGACATCACCTTCGACCCGCCGCCCTGGACCTGGTTCATGAGGAAGATCCAGAACCCGATGAAGATGATGAAAGGCAGGATGTAGGTCAAAAGCGACAGCCAGCCGCTTGAGCCCGTGCCCTGAACGTCGAAGTTGGCAGGGTTCGAGATGTCCTGCTGGGCGAGGGTGATCAGCGTGTTGCTCGGGGCGCCAGTCGGGTACCCGACGCTGTACTTCGTCCCGGTGTACAGCGTGACGTTGGCCGTGTTGTCCTTCTGGTCGAGCTGCAGCGCCTGGACCTTGTGCTGCTGGAGCTGGGTCACCAGATTGCCGTACGTGTAGTTCGGCGTATGCCCAGATGACCCGATCAGTTTCTGGGCGAAAAATGCCAGCACTACGACGATCAGGATCGGGAATGCTGCGCTCTTGAAGAACCTGCTCATGCCGTGCTCACACGCGTGATGCCGGCCTGGCGGTTCGGCCGGAAAAACAAGCGTAGCAGTTGGATTTGGACCCTCCCAAGGCCTGCCAGCACGGTCTCATACCCGCAGCGAAGCCACAAACGGCAGGTTCCGGTAGCGCTCGGCGTGGTCCAGTCCATATCCAATCGCGAACCGGTTGGGAATCTCAAAGCCGACATACCTCGTTGGGAGGTCGACCTTTCGGCGCTCGGGCTTGACCAGCAGGGCGCACACTTCCAGCGACCGGGGATTGCGGGCGGCCAGGTTGCGCAGCAGGTATTGGAGCGTCAGACCGGAGTCCACGATGTCCTCGACGATCAGCACATCGCGCCCCTCGATGGCCGCGTCCAGGTCCTTGAGGATCCGCACGACGCCGGATGACTTCGTGGCCGAGCCGTAGGACGCGACCGCCATGAAATCGACCTCGACCGGTATCTCAAGCGCCCGCATCAGGTCCGAGAGGAAGAAGACGGCGCCCTTCAGCACGCCGACCAGCACGAGGTCGCGCCCCTCGTAGTCCCGCGACACCTCGGCCGCCAGCTCCCGCACGCGTTCGGCCAGCCGGTCCGCCGGGACCAGGATTTCGCCGATCCTGCCGTCGTCGTTCACCGCTTGAGTTTAGTTCCCACCCGCCGGCGCCCTTTGTAGGGCGCGCCGGTGGGTCGGCCCTCGAAGCTCAGACTCCCCTGCTTTACCACGGCCCTGACGCCGTGGGGGAGATCCAGCGCGGCATTGCGGCCGAGCGCGGCCACCTCATCGGCCCGGCGCCCGGCCCCGGGGGCCGGCCGCCCCGCCGCCTGATCGGCCAGCCGCTGAACAACCAGCCGGCGAAGCGCCGGGGGAAGGCCGCGCAGGGTCTCGAGCTCAATCTCACCGCCGCCACCGAGCGCCTCGTCGATCAGCGAATCGAGTACCTCGGCCTCGTCACGGAGGATGGCCGCCAGCGCCAGCACATTTGCCTCGGCGGCCGGATGGACCTCTCGCAGCGCCGGCACCAGACGGGATCTGATCCTCGCGCGCGCGTACGCGTCTGACTGATTGCTCTCGTCCTCCCGCCACTCGAGCCGGCGGCTGCGGCAGTACTCCGCGGTCTGCTCGCGACTGAACCCAAGCAGCGGCCGGACGAGCGAGCCTTCCCGGGGGGACATCCCGAGCAGCGCGCGGCGGCTGGGTGATGAGGCCAGGCGATAGAGGATCGTCTCCACCTGGTCGGTCGCCGTGTGGCCGGCTGCGATGTCGCCCCCTGCGGCCAGGGCGGCGGCGGCTTGGTAGCGCTCCTCGCGCGCCCACGCCTGGACGTTGCCCGAGCCGGGGTGCCTTGGGTGTCGAACGTGCAGCGCGACTCCGAGCGACTGGCATACCTCATGGCAGTGGCGCTCGTCCTCGCCGGCCTCCTCGCGGAGGCCGTAGTTGACGTGCAGCGCCTGGACGGACCCGGGTCCGACGATCCTCGTTGCCAAGTCGAGCAGGCAGGTGGAGTCCCGGCCGCCTGAGAGCAGGACGATCACCGGGCGGTTCGCGGCCAGCAGACCCTCGTGCCGCACGCGCTCGAGCACCTTGGTCAATCCTCGGGGCGCTGGAGGGCAATCAGGATCTCGGTGGACTCGCTGAAGCCCTTGAGCCTCACGTCGGCGATCCGCTGGAACTCAAGGTGCGGGCCTGCCCGCTCCACGACCGGCCGGGTCACGAGTACCTCGCCCCCCGCCGAGCGAGCGGCCACTCGCGACGCGATGTTGACCGCCCGGCCGTAGTAGTCGCCGTCCCGATACAGCGCATCTCCGCAGTGGATCCCAATTCGAGGCGGGGTCGTCGGGCTCCCGCTCATATAGAGCTGCTGGAAACCCACCGCCCAGTCGGTGAGCGCGGCCGGATCTGAGCCGACAATCATGACCTCGTCGCCGATCGTCTTGATCACGCGGGCGTCCTCAGGCAGCGTGGACTCGACCGCCTCGATGAATCGCTCCACCGTGTCGACGGCCTCCAGCTCGCCTTCCTCCTCGGTCAGGCGCGTGTAACCAGCCAGATCGGCAAACGCGATGGCCACTCGCATCTTCCCCAGGTCGAGCTCCTCGGTGTCGAGGTCTGACTCCATGTGCCCGACGACGTCCTGCTCAACGAAGTACTGGAGATAGCGCTGGTGGACCTGGTCCATCACCGGGGACGCGAGCGGCATGACCTCGCGGGCGAGTTCGTGCATCTCCTCAGCCGTCTCAACGCCGGTCGCGCCGGAGCGCATCAGGGGCTCGTGGACGTAAAGGTGGAAGAGCCTCACCTCGGCGTCCGCAACCTGGGCGATGGCCTGCCCGTATACCCGGACGAGCTGCAACATGGCCACCAGGGGGAGTCCCGCGGACAGGACAGCGGCGACGTAGCGGAGCAGCTGAACGTCCTCGGCCGACAGCGAGTCGGTATTCATGGGACTCAGCCCAAGCGCCGTGATGATGCGCTCGATCAGAGCCGGCTCGAGACCGGTCTCCCGCGCGGCCTGCTCCAGGGTGTACTGGTCACTCTCCCTTGAGGGGAACAGCGCCTCGATGTAGCCAAAGGCCAGCCGGCCCTCGTCGGTCGCCTTCCGGATCTGCTGGAGCGAATGGCCGCGCTCCCGCAGCCGGGCGACGATCCGAGCGTGGGCAACAGCACCCGGCGACCAACTCCCGCTGTAGTCCGGGAAAAGACCATCCCGCACCCAGCGGCGCAGCGTGGCCGTCGTTACCCCGGCTCGGTCCGCGACCTCCTGGAGCGAGAGCGCAGACTCGTCCGACTGATCGCCGTTGCGGCGGCTATCGGTGTCGTGGCGTCGCGGAGGCATTCAAACGATTTTCGCTTCGTCCCCCAGGATGCACCGCCCCCACCGAGCGAAGGATGGTGTTGGAAACGAGCAGCTTCGGTGGCGGGACCTCGTGGAGAGCGAAATCCCGCCACCCGCGGGCGTTACGGCCCGCCGCGTCGGCCGTTGGCGCTCGTCTCGTTTCCGGCGGCGCCTCGCGGCCGGTCCCGGCGGTACCGGGTGGTCGGCCACGCTCCGGCCTGTTGCCTTGGTAATGAACGTGAGGTCTACTCGTCCGGACGGCGCGTGTCAATGGCCCAAGTTGGGAAATGACAACGGTGTCAAACGTCAAGGTGCGGATAGTCCGCGGCGATCATCTCTCGGTAGCGCGCAAATAGCGGCTTTGTGATTGGGATGATGGCCAGGGCCGCCTTGACGTCCCCACCCGCCTTGATGCGCCGGCGAGCAATCGCGATCGCGACGTTCTCCTTGCCCTGGAAGTACCGGTTCGCCGTCTCCGAGCTCATCGTCATCCTGACCGACGGCTCCCAGGAGATCTCATCGGACCATTCCCAGGCCAGGTTCGGCTCCCCATCGGCGCCGGACCGGATGTTGACCACCATCTCGAGGTCGGTGAACTCGAACCGCTGCGGCGTATCGGCCGCTCGCAGGCGCGAGCCCATCTCCGGGTCCTCGCTCATGAGCGTGAACGTCCGGTCCATCACCTCCTTGAACTCCTGCGGGGACTTGAAGACGGTCACGCACGCCTCCGCTCGCCGGCCGAATCGAAGGACGCACTGTGCTCGGCCAAATCGGAGGGCGCGGGATTTATTTGGCTGCGAGGATCCCTGCCCCGTGGAGTCATCGCGCCGCAGTCTATCCCGGGCCTCCATCCACCTCCATCCGACGGCGCCGCTAGCCGAGCGGGTGCTCTTGCCCGGCGATCCCGCCCGCGCGCTGCTGCTCGCCCAAACGCTCCTCAAGGATCCGATCATGTTCAACCACCATCGCGGGCTATGGGGCTATACGGGCATGGCCGCGGACGGCGAGAGGCTCACCATCCAGAGCACCGGAATGGGCGGACCGAGCGCCGCGATCGTCGTCTCGGAGCTGGCCGATTTGGGCGCGCGGCGACTGATACGGGTGGGAACGTGTGGCAGCCTGTCCAGCGAGTTGTCATTGGGCGACCTGCTCGTGGTCGCTGTGGCACTCCCCTTCGATGGCACGAGCCGCGCCTTGTCGCATCATGACGCTGGGGAGCGGGCAGATGGCGGACTGATGCCGGACGGGGACCTGTTCGAAGCCCTTGACGGGCAAGCGGCGACCGCCCACGTCGGGCCTGTCGCCTCTACCGACCTCTTCTACGACACTCCACCCCGGGAGCAGGAGGAGTGGTTGGCCGCCGGGGCCCTGGCCGTCGAGATGGAGACGGCCACGCTGTTCGCCGTGGCCCGCCGACGCTCCCTGCAGGCGGCCGCCGTGCTCCTCGTCTCAGACCTGGTGCTCGGTGAGCGCGTGCGCCTTTCCGAGGAGGCTCTCCGCGATGGGGAGCGACGACTCGGTGAGGCGGCGCTGAGCGCCCTACTCGACTGACGCTGGGAGCGCGGCTTCGATCCGGGCCAGCGCCGACTCGATTGCCTCGAGCCTCTCCTCGAGCTTGCTGATCGCCAGCCCGTTGACCCGCTGCTCGACGCGGTCGATTCCGTCCTCGAGCGCTTCCATCCGTTGTGAGACCGACCGCAACCGCCGCGTCAGCCGCTCGAGGTCGCTGGCCGAGGGGAGATTGAGGGCGCTCATCGCCGCCTCCTGAGCCTTCACGGCCCGCTCGCGCGTCTCGAACGCCGCCGAGATGGCCCCGCTGACCATCGGATTCTCGAGCAACTCCTGGGCGAGCTTCCCAATCGCCTCCTCGCCCTGCCGGGTCACCTTTTGGCGAATCCCTTTGTCGGCTCCTGAATCAGCCACACGGGGAATGTAGCGGTCGAAGCCTGGGGCAGGCGATCGGATGCGAGGACCCTTGCGTCAGAAGCGCGAGTGGGTGCGGGAAGTTTGTGACGTTAGGGGGCATATACGGACCTTTCCTCACAAGCGCGAGTGGGCGCGCGCAGGTTGTTACGAAAGGTCCGCCGAGAGGGGGTCCCGAAGAACGGCTCGGCAGAAGAAGGTCAACCTCCAGTTGAGGTAGAGGCCCTCGTAGACGCCTCCAACTCACCCCGGGGTGGCGCTCCGAGGTACACGCGCTGGCCCCTCCAGCTACCCCCGCCCCAAGCCTCTCACGTACTCCCGCCCCAAGCCTCTCACCTACTCCTGCCCCAAGTCTCTCCCCTACCTTTTCAACTGCCTTAGTTCCAAACTGTCCCACCGGAGGGTTCCCGGACCGTCGACCAGGAGCTCTTGGGCCCTGGAGGAGCCGCCTAGAAAGGGCTGTGATACGCGCAAGAAGGGCGTATACGGGGTCGTTAGATCCATATCAGGATGCTGTGCGATCGTGTGTATCTGGCCATGAGGGCCTCCGGAGGGGCCAGAATCGTGAAAACATCGTCAATCCGCGTCGGTTCCCCGTTGCAAACGTCGATCAAGGGCAGTAGCGTGCCGTTTCAACGTCGCAGCAGGGCTTTCTAGTCATACCCGCGGGAGGAAAGCGAACCAAGGTGTCCATTCGGCGAAAGCTGCAATTCCTAGCCATTGCGGCAGGCTGCGCGCTCGGCACGATGGGCATCGCGGCCATCCCATCAGCCTCGGCTGACACATGCAGGGTTACCGTGACCCTGATCACGGGCCAGAAGCTGACGTTCACCGTCAGCGCCCCGGCCGGGACCCCGGCGTCGGCGCTCGTTCCCAAGGGCACGGGGCCGGTGAAGAACGTTCAGGCGTCGTGCTCGAGCACCTCATCCAGCACGACCACCACGACGACCACCACGACGTCGACCAGCACCCGCACGACCACGACGACGAGTAGCACGGGCTCCAAGACCTCCCAGAACCACCACGGCGGAGGGTCGGGCAACCACTCAGGCGGCTCGGGCAACAACTCGAGCGGGTCGACCACGAAGAACAAATCCCCTCACTCGAGCTCCGGCGGCAAGGGCTCCAAGCCCGGGCAGAAGAAGAGCAGCAAGAGTTCCAAGAAATCCAAGAGCAAGTCCTCGTCCGGCAGCGCCGCGGGGAGCTCATCCTTCGCGATCCCCGGCGCCTCCCCGTTCGGCGTCCCGAACTTCTTCATCGACTCCTTCCAGATCCCGCCCTTCCTGCTGCCGATCTATCAGGCCGCGGGGATCGAGTACAACGTCCCCTGGCAGGTGCTGGCGGCGATCAACGAGATTGAGACCGACTACGGTCGCAACCTCTCCGTGTCCAGCGCCGGCGCTGTCGGTTGGATGCAGTTCCTGCCCTCGACGTGGAAGCGCTACGGGATGGACGTCACCGGAACGGGTTACGCCGATCCTTACAACCCGGTTGACGCAATCTTTGCCGCCGCTCGTTACCTCCACGCGGCCGGCGCCTCCCAGAACATCTCCAAGGCGATCTACTCGTACAACCACGCGTCGTGGTACGTCCAGTCCGTCCTGCTGCGGGCCAAGCTGATCGGCGGGATGCCCAACCAGCTGATCGGGACCCTGACCGGCCTGGTCGAGGGAAGGTTCCCGGTGGCGGCTCCTTCCAAGTACGCCGACAGCGCCGTGACGAAGCTGGCCAACCAGCACGTGAAGTCAGGCAACGCGGCCATCGCCGTCCATTCAAATCCCACCAGCACCACCACGGACATCTACTCCAAGGCCGGCTCGCCGGTGATCGCCGTCAACGACGGCAAGGTGATCAAGATCGGGAACACCCCCAAGTGGGGCAACTACGTCGAGCTCCAGGACTCGACCGGCAACATCTACACGTACACGCACCTCGGCTCGATCCCCAAGACCTATCCCGTTCCGAAACCGGTCTCGGTGACCAAGAGTCAGATCGCCCAGTCGCTGACCTCGTCCTCCAAAGCCAACTCGTCGTCGTCGTCTCACTCGTCGTCAGCTCCGACGACCTCGACCACGCCGTCAGCGCCCAGCCCCAGCGGGCCGGCCACCGCAGGCTCGCAGGGCACGCCCGCGGTGCCGAGTTCGGCCAAGGCCACCAAGGTGGCCAGCCACCAGGCCATCACGCTGCCCGTCACGACCACGACGCCGAACACGACGACTACCTCAAGCTCGTCGAGCAACTCGAACTCGAGCGGCGGCTCGTCCTCGTCGTCCCAGCCCACGTCGAGCACGATCGCGCAGCCGATGCCCAAGGAGAGGCTGTTCGCCGATCCTTACCGACCCGCATCCTGGGCGGCCGGCGGCGACCTTCAGGTCAAGAACAACGCCACGCAGCTGTCCAGCTTCAACAACTACTTCGCGAACGTTCTGCATCTGGCCAAGAACCAGTACACGCTCCAGCCGCTGAAGGCGGGAGCCAGTGTGGTGGCCGGGACGATTCTGGGCCACGTCGGCAAGGCCAAGGCCGGCGGCCTCGGGCCATACATCAGTTTCATGATTCGTCCCGCCGGCAAGAACGCGCCCTACATCGATCCCAAGCCGATCCTCGATGGCTGGCGGCTCCTGGCGGAGACCAACGTGTACCGGGCTGAGGGCCTGGATCCATTCTCCAGCGCCAAGAAGCCGGCCACGATCGGCCAGATCCTGCTCATGTCAAAGGACCAGCTCGCGTTCCGGGTCCTGGCCGATCCCCACGTGAAGATCTACAGCTGCGGCCGGCGTGACATCGAGGCCGGCCTGATCGACCGTCGGATCCTGGCCGTGATCGAGTTCCTCTCGGCCTCGAAGCTCTATCCGACCGTGTCCGGCCTGGATTGCGGCCACAGTTCGTCCGGGAGCACCGGGGTGGATCCGGCTGGAGCCACCGGGGCATCGGTCGACATCTCGGCGATCAACAACATCCCGATCCAGGGACACCAGGGGAAGGGCACGATCACCGACACCACGGTCCGCCAGCTCCTGACCCTCCAGGGCGTCTTCGAACCCGACGCGATCGTCTCGCTTATGACCTACAAGGGCCACACGAACACGTTTGCGATGAAGGATCACGCCAACAGGGTCCAGGTCACGTACACGCCGCTGTTCGGGCAGAACAGCAAGCTCTCGACCCAGCTGGCCACGCTGCTCAAACCGGGTCAGTGGGTCCAGCTCATCAACCGCATCAGCCAGATTCCCGAGCCTGTCGTTCCGATCGCCCCGAGCAAGTACGCGATCAAGGACGGCAGTTCCAGCGGCGCCCCCTAGCCTGTTCCGTTTCAGCCAGTTCGAGCTGCCCTGGCCGCTCGGCCCTCCTCCCGGGCGGTATCTGCTCCGTGACCGGACCGGCGGCGATCGCGCTGACCACGAAGGCTCGGAGGCCCCATCGCACGTACTCGTGATCGCTGTCCTCGGCGCCCCGGAGCGGCGGAGTCTTGTGGCGCGGCGGCGGACACGGGCGAAGGCTGAAGTAGAGCCTGAGCCTTCGGCGGTGGTTACGGGACGGGCAACGATCATCACGGTCGACCGTACATTCGAGAATCGCGAGGAGGCAGAGCGTTGGCTGGCTGGCGCAGGCGAAGATGAGCTGAGCGAAGACGTGGCGGTCCTCAACCGGGCGCTGCACGCATTCCGGCTGGTCGTCGCCGACCCGTACCTGCATCCAGTGGGCCGGCACCAGGCAATCGTGGCCCGGATCGGCTTCGGCGTGGGCGATGAGGTATCGGAGGGGCGCTGGACCGAAGCGCGGGTGCTCACCACGCCTGAGCGTCGCTCGCGGCGGTCCAAGGTGCTCCAGCCGCAGGTGCGCCTGGCTGCTCTGCTCTCCCGGCGAGAGCAGCCGCTGGCCTGCGAGGAGCTGGCCCTCAGAGCCCGGCTCGATCTCGACCACGACCGAGACCGTGAGGCCGCGCTTCAGATTCTGGTGGCCCTGGACGCAGCGATTGCCGAGCTGTCGGTGGACCCAACGGCGCACGTCCTATCTGACCGCCTGGATGAGCTCAGAGAGCTCAGAGATCCCGTGGCGGTGGCCGGCCAGGCCGCCCTGGAAGGAGCACTGGATCCAGCTGATCGGGACGAGATCGAGCTGGCACTGGAGCGGATCGAGGCGGCGCTCCGGGCGCGAGCGGTCGCCAGTGCCTAGGTCTCACTACGACGTTGTCGTCGTCGGAGGCGGCCACAACGCCCTGGTCGCGGCGACGCTGCTCGCCCGAGCAGGCCGCACCGTTATCGTGCTCGAGCGGCGAGCCGAGATGGGTGGAGCCGCGGTCAGCGGGTCCCCGTTCCCCGGGGTCGAGGCGCGGCTCTCTCGCTACTCGTATCTCGTGAGCATGTTTCCTCGCAAGCTGATGGCGCAACTCGGGCTGAACGTCGAGCTGCGCCCGCGGGCCGTGGAGTCGTACTCGCCCGATGGAGCCGATGGCCTGCTGGTCAGCGCCGACCGAGAGATCACGCGGCAGTCGATGACGCGGGTCACGGGCGACCCCTCGGCCCACGAGCACTGGGAGCGCTTCTACGAAAAGCTCGCCCGGATGGCCCAGCGGCTCTTCCCCACGCTGACGGAGCCACTGCGAACCCGGGAAGAGATACGGGCGCTGATCGACGACGACGAGACGTTCACTGCGCTCTTTGAGGAGCCCATCGCATTCTTGATCGAGGACGGTCTGGCGTCAGACCTGGTGCGCGGCACGGTCCTGACCGATGCCCTGATCGGCACGTTCTCCTGGGCCGGGGACCCGCTGCTGCGCCAGAACCGGTGCTTCCTCTACCACGTGATCGGCAACGGAACGGGAAGCTGGGACGTGCCGGTCGGCGGCATGGGGGCGATCAGCGGTCGGCTCCAGGCGCTGGCCACCAGCGCGGGGGCCGAGCTGCGGACCGGCGCCGAGGTCGTCTCGCTGGATACCGGCGGCCACGGAGTGCGGGTCGGGCGCGCTGAGGGCGACCCCCTGTACGCCGACCACCTTCTGGCCGGGGTCGCTCCTGACATCCTGCGAGCACTTCTCAAAGACGGCACGCCGGCCGAGCAGCCCGAGGGCGCCCAGCTGAAGATCAACATGCTTCTGGCCCGCCTCCCCCGGCTGCGCGATCCGCGCGTCTCACCCGAGCAGGCCTTCACGGGGACGTTTCACGTAAACGAGGGCTACGGTCAGCTCCAGGAGGCCTACGAGCAGGCCGCGCGGGGACAGATCCCCACCACCCCTCCGTGCGAGCTCTACTGCCACTCACTGACGGACCCGACGATCCTTTCGACAGAGCTTCGCATCGCCGGCGTTCATGCCCTGACCCTGTTCGGGCTTCACATGCCGGCCCGGCTCTTCCAAAATGCCCCTGAGGAGCGCACCCACGAGGCGGTGCAGGCCACGCTTCGCTCCGTGAACTCGGTTCTGGCCGAACCGCTACAGGACTGCCTCCTCCGGGGCTCCGACGGGACGGCGTGCCTTGAGGCCGTGTCTCCCGTGGCGCTCGAGCGCGAGCTGGCCATGCCGGGAGGTCACATCTTCCACGGCGACCTGTCCTGGCCATTCGCCGAGGCCGAGGAAGAAGTCGGCCGGTGGGGCGTGGAGACCAAGCATCCAAACATCTGGCTGTGCGGATCGGGCGCCCGCCGTGGAGGGTGCGTGAGCGGCATCCCCGGCCACAATGCGGCCCAGGCGGTACTGACCGCTAGCTGAGGCCGAGCGCCGCGGCGACCGCCCCGAGGTCCTCGACGACGTCTCCCCGCATGCGCACGGTGGCGACGCTGTCCAGCAGAGTCGGCCCCTGGGTGATGATGGCCACCTTGCCGCGGCCTGACAGGGTCAGCTCGGGCAGTGCGGCCACCGGGTAGACCTCGAGCGAGGACCCGATGCACAGCATGAGGTCGGCGGCCGCGGCGAGTTGCTGGGCGCGCTCGATCGCCTCCCCCGGAAGCAGCTCGCCGAACAGGACGACATCTGGCTTGAGCGGCTGCCCGCACTCGCAGCGGGGTACGCCGGCCACGTCCTGCTCCTGCCGCGCCCCGATCTCCTCAAGCGGGTAGCGGGTGCGACAGACCAGGCAGGAGCAGCTGTCGATCGACCCGTGGACCTCGATCACCTCTCGCGAGCCGGCCTTGCGGTGCAGGCGGTCGATGTTCTGGGTGATGACAGCGTCCAGGAGCCCCGCCTCCTCGAGCCTGCTCAGCGCGAGGTGCGCCGGGTTGGGCTCCTTGTCGGCCAGGATCTGAAACCGCGTGCTGTAGAAGCTCCAAAAGCGGGCGGGGTCGCGATGGAAGGCGTCGATGTGAGCCACCTCCATCGGGTCGACCCGCTCCCAGAGCCCGCTGCCCGGGGAGCGAAAGTCAGGGATGCCCGACGGGACCGAGATGCCGGCGCCCGTGAGGGCGACGACCGACCGCGCCGAGCGGATCAATCCGGCCAGACGAGCAGCACTGTCGCCTGCCACGGTCGCCGACCTAGGATCACGCGCTGCGGACGGCACCGCTCATCGACCCTCGAAGTGGGCCTGGCGCTTCTCCAGGAAAGCCGAGATCCCCTCACGGGCGTCCTCCGAGCCGAACGCCGCGATGAAGCCCTGCTTTTCGGCCTCGAGTCCGGCCGTGAGGTCTCCCACTGCTGAAACTCGTTTGATCTGCTCCACGGCCACCGGCGCCTGGGCGGCCAGTCTCCGGGCCCAGGCCAGGGCGCTGTCGAACAGTTCGTGGTCCGGAACGACCCGGTGCACCAAACCAAGCGAGTACGCCTCACCGGCGTCGATCGAATCGCCCACAAGATTGAGCTCGAGCGCCCTGGCCTCGCCGATCAGCCGGGGGAGCCGCTGGGTGCCCCCAAATCCGGGGATGATCCCCAGGTTGATCTCGGGCTGACCGAAGCTGGCCGATTCGGCGGCCAGCCGGACGTCACATGCCATGACCAACTCATTCCCCCCGCCCAGGGCCACCGCGTTGACGGCCGCGATTACCACCACCGGAGAGCGCTCCATATCGCGCAGAAGAGCGTGCATCCGGTCGAGCAGCTCCCGTCCGCCCTCGAGGTCCATGCTCGTGAACGACTTGATGTCCGCTCCGGCGCAGAAAAGCATCGGGTTGGCCGAGGCGAACACGAGGGCTCGGATCTGCCCAGCGCTCGTGACCGAGCTCCATACCTTCTCAAGCGCCTGCACCATTTCGGGGGCGATCGAGTTGGCTGGGGGACGGTCAAGCCATGCGATCGCGACCTGATGCCCGTCCACGGAACGGGTCTCGAGCTTCACCGGACCGTCCTCCCAGCCGGGATCAGGCTGGGCGTACGGGAAGAAGCCCTGGCCTGCCTTCACGCCCAGGCGGCCCTGAGCCACGAGCCTGCGCAGAATCCTCGGAGGCTCGTAGTTCTCTCCCCACTCGACCTGGGCGCGCTCGAGGCTGCTCAGCACCTCGTCGAGCCCGATTTGGTCCGCGCGCGCGAATGGGGGCGGGATGATCCCGGCACCGGCCATCATCCCCAGGTCGATCTCGCGCAGCGACGCGATCCCCTCCTCGAGGACCAGGCAGGACTCGACGAGCGTCTTCAGCGTCAGCCGATCGACGAGCGCAGCGCCGGCCGCGTCTCCTCCGTCCGAGCCAGGTCGGTCAGTTTCCGTGCTCATAGAAGCCCTTTCCGGTCTTGGCCCCGAGGCTGCCCGCCTCCACGAGATCCCGCATCCCATGATGCACGTAGAACCGGTCGCCGTATGAGTCGTGGAGGTATTCGGCGACGTGGAGGACGGTGTCGAGCCCGAGCAGGTCGGTCAGGAAGAAGGGCCCCATCGGCGCCGCTCCCGACCCTTGGATGAGGCGGTCGATCTCCTTGACCTCGATTCCCTGCTCCTCCTGGATGCGCCACAACTCCGACACGCCCGAGTTGAGAATCCGGTTGACAACGAATCCGGGGGCCTCCGCGCAACGGATCGGCATCTTCCGGATGCGCTGGGCGAAGCCGACGGCGGCCTGTGTGGTTTCAGGCGAGGTGTCATCGCCCTCGATCACTTCGATCAGCCGCATCACCGAGGCGGGGTAGAAGAAATGAAAACCGACCACCTTGTCGGGACGGCTCGTTGCCTCGCCCATTTCGGTGATCGACAGCGATGAGGTATTGGACGCCAGGATCGCGTGACCCGGGGTCAGCTCGTCGAGCTCGGCGAACACGGCCTGCTTGAGGTCCATCCGCTCCGGCACGGCCTCGATCACGAAATCGACATCGCCGAAGCCGTCGTAGTCCACCGTCCCCCGGATCAGCGACAGCTTGCGCCCCAGCTCGGAGGCACCCATCTTGCCCTGGTCCACCCGGGTCTGCCAGAGCGACCGCGCCTTCTCGAGGCCCTGGTCGACGAACTCCTGCTTGACGTCCTTGAGCACGACCGGCAGCTCTGAGTTGGCGATCGCCTGGGCGATCTCGCCGCCCATCGTCCCGGCTCCCACGACGGCAACTTTGAAGACGAACATCGGTTTGAAGCTACCTCACGGTCAACCCCAGTGCGACTTGCTTATCGGACCGGGCCGGTGGGATGATGTCCGTATGAGCGTCCCGGAGACGATTGAGCCCTACACCCAGATCTCGCCCAAGGCGTATGAGCATCCGGCAGATCGGGCGGCCACGGCGGCGCTCAAGGCGATCCCGATGCTCGACAGCGTGGTTCGCAAGCTGATCGAGTGGCGCTACGAGCGGGCCCTGCGACAGATGTACCTCTCGAACTCCGTTCGCGTCGGCGAGCGGCAGCTTCCGGAGCTGTGGAGCCATCAGGTGGCGGTTTGCCAGATCCTGGACATGCCGCAGACCTATGACGTCTACGTCACAGACATGCCCGTGGCCAACGCGGTGGCGATCGGCTCGACAAACCCGATCGTGGTCGTGGGAGCCCCGCTGCTGCAGCGGCTCGGCTCAGGCGAGCAGCGGGCCGTGCTGGCCCACGAGGTGGCGCACATCCTGTCCGACCATCAGGTCTACAGGACGGCGCTGGACATTCTCCTGCGCGCCAGCGGCGGATTCCCGTTCCCGCTGGCGATTCCGGCGGGGGCCGTGAAGGCGGTGTTGCTCGAGTGGTACCGAGCGGCCGAGCTCAGTTGCGACCGGGCCGAGGCGTTGGTAGTCCGCGATCCGGAGATCGTGTGCCGTGGGCTGATGGTGCTGGCCGGCGGGATGCACGCAGATCACCTCAATCTGGACGCGTTCCTGGCCCAGGCGCGTGACTACGAGGACTGGGACGACCCCTCCGATCGCGTGCGACGTTTCTTCTATGAAATCAGCGCCACACACCCCTACGCCGTCCGGCGCGTGTCCGAGGTGCTGAGGTGGGTGCAGAGCGGCGAATACGACCGCATTCAGCGCGGCGAGTACGTCCGCCGCGGCGAGGAGCCACCGGTCCAGAAAGAAGCCGGGGACGCATTTGAGTTTTACGCCGCCCGTTTCCGGGCTCTGTTCGCCGATATCGGCGAGAACGTCACCAAGCTCGGCAACCAACTCGGCGGGCTCGCCGATCAGGCGGCAGACTGGATACGCACCCGGGGCGGCGGGTCGGGCGGGGAAAGCGAATAAGTCGCGCCACTCCGGGCCCAGTCGGGGCCCCGTCCATCTGCATCAGTACTGAACGCTGAAGGCCCAATTTCCGAGCCAGCTCCGATGGCTTGGGAGGGCCGCGGCCTAAGCTAGTACGCATGCCAGAAGCTTTCTCGCCCAACGGTGCCGCCAGCCCGCCGGCGATTGCGGTCGACGGCCTGACCAAGCACTTCGGCGAGGTGCAGGCCGTGCGCGGCGTCGACTTCGATGTGGCCGTCGGCGAGGTGTTCGGTTTCCTGGGCCCCAACGGTGCCGGCAAGACCACCACGATCAACATGCTGTGCACCCTGGCCAAGCCCACCTCGGGCTCAGCGAGAGTAGCGGGCCACGATGTGGTGAGAGAACGCGACGATGTCCGCCGGCACATCGGTTTGGTCTTTCAGGACCCGACGCTGGACAACTACCTCACCGGCACCCAGAATCTCGAGCTGCACGCCGAGCTCTATGGGATCAAGTCGAAGCTCGTTGCCCCCCGTATCCGCCAGGTTCTGGAGATGGTCGGTCTGTGGGAGCGCCGCAACTCACCGGTTGGCACCTACTCCGGCGGGATGCGCAGGCGGCTGGAGATCGCCCGTGGGATGTTGCACTCGCCGCGCGTCCTGTTCCTGGATGAGCCCACGATCGGTCTGGACCCGCAGACCCGCCGGTCGATCTGGACCTACATCGCAGAGCTCAAGGAGCGCGAGGAGATCACGATCTTCATGACGACCCACTACATGGACGAGGCCGAGTGGTGCGACCGGATTGCGATCATGGATCACGGCGAGATCGTGGCGCTGGATGAGCCCGAGAAGCTCAAGGCCGGGGTGGGGAAGGACAGAGTCATGATCCACACGGCTGACGATCAGAAGGCGATCGACGAGCTCGCGCAGCGATTCGGCATCGAGGCCCGGGTGGCTGAGGGCGCGGTCACCTTTGGCGTCGAAGCCGGCGCGGAATTCGTCCCCAGGCTCTTCGCCGAGCTCGACGTCCCAATCCAGGGCGTCAGCGTCCACCGGCCGACACTCGACGACGTCTTCATGTCCTACACAGGTACGACCATCCGGGATGCCGAGGAGGACGCGGCGAAGAACCGCAACCGGATGATGATGCAGATGATGCACGGGGGCAGACGATGAGCACCACTGTCGATCAGAGCGCCGAAACCGCCGCGGTACGGCCGGCTGAAGCGCCGATCGAAGTCCATGTCCCGCCCCACAGCATTGCCTCGGAGCTGCGGGCGATCCGGATCGTGTGGCGTCGTGACCTGATCCGGTTCGTCAACGACCGAATCAGGATCGTGGCCTCCCTGGTCCAGCCGTTCTTGTTCCTGTTCGTCATGGGGTCCGGCCTCCAGCGGCTGTCCAGCGCCGGCACCCACGGGGTCAACCTCAAAACGTTCATCTACCCCGGCATCCTGTGCATAGCCGTCATGTTCACGGCCATGTTCTCGGCGGCCTCGATCGTGTGGGACCGGGAGTTCGGCTTCCTGCGCGAGATGATGGTGGCCCCGGTCCGCCGCAGCTCGATCGTCATCGGCAAGTGCCTGGGCGGCGCCACGGTGGCATGCACCCAGGGGGTCATCATGATCCTGGTCGGACCGCTGGTCCACGTGCCCTATAACGCGGTCCTGATCCTGGGGATCTTTGGCCTTCAGATCCTGCTGGCCTTCACGATCACCGCTTTCGGGGTGATGATCGCCGTGCGTATCAAGCAGATGCAGGCGTTCTTCGGGGTGATGCAGGTGATCATCATGCCGATGTTCTTCATCTCAGGCGCACTGTTCCCCACCTCCGGCCTGCCGGGCTGGCTCGGAGTGCTGAACCGAATCGACCCTCTGACTTATGCCGTTGACCCGATGCGCAAGCTGGTCTTCAACCACCTCAACATCTCGCCGGTGGCCCGGCACGCGCTGTCGCCGGGCGTCAGCTGGTGGGGCTGGCACGTTCCCGTGACCCTTGAGATCGCCGTGATCATCGGCCTCGGTCTGATCATGCTCTCGATCGCGATCTGGGAGTTCAGCCGGACCGAGTGAGAGCACGGGGCCTAGGGGCGGGCGGTACGCTTTCGCCCCGATGGGTCGGAGAGTTGCGCTGATAGGGGCCGTCGCCGGGGCGCTGCTGGTGCTGGCGATCACTACCCCGGCCACCGCTGCCTCGCTCCCGCATCTGACTGTTCCAGTCTTCGGCAGCTTCAACTCGGTCCTTGCCCAAGGAGAGGGCCAGACGGTCAACGGCGCCCAACTGGCGCGCTACGAGGCCACGCATAAACCGCCGGAGAGCTTCATCAGCCAGCAGCGTCTCTACGCCGGCGTGATGCCGGTGGCGGGAAGCCTCACCACGGCAAACCTCGACCGTTTTTACAAGGACAGCGGCTTCGGCCAGATGCCCGGTGGCATCGCGTCGGTCACGGTGCCCCCTGGAGACCCCGGGGCAAAGATCTATCGCGACGCCCGCTTTGGCATGGCCCACATCTACGCCAAGTCCAGGGCCAGCTTGATGTACGCCGCGGGGTACGCCCAGGCGCAGGAGAGGCTTTTTCTGATGGATGTCCTGCGGCGAACGGCCGAAGGAACCCTGGCCGGACTGCTCGGCCCGAGCGCAGCGCCTGGAGACGCCACTCAACTGACAAATCAGGATTTCTCCACCCAGGAACTGATGCGGCAGTACAACCAGCTGCCGGCCAAATACGGCGCTCCGGGGCAACGGGCCCACCAGGACCTGGGGAACTACGTGGCTGGCATCAACGCCTACATCAACCAGGCCAAGAAAGATCCGCTGCTGATGCCCTCCGAGTACGCGGCGCTTGGCACCACGCCCGCTCCGTGGCGGATCTCGGACTCCGCCGCCGAGGCGGTGTTCCTGGTTACGCAGTTCACGGTCAACAATGGTTCGGAGGAGATCAACGAACAGCTTCAGGAAGCTTTTCAGCGGCGCTTTGGCTCCCGTTGGCATGCGTTCTACGACGATCTCCGCGAGGCGGATGACCCCGAGGCGTTCACGGTCGCCAAGGTCCCGTTTCACTCGGACAACCCGGGCCGCTACGAGCCCAAGCTCCACCTGAACGCCTGGCTTGATTTCGGCTCGATCAAGCCGCGCAACGCCGAGATTCAGGGGCCGAGCGCCCAGCGGTCAGAACAGCTCGCGGCGCAGCTGCCCAGCTGGATCAGAACCACGGAGAATCTACGCACCGAGCTTCCCCACCTCGAGTCAAACGCGCTGATGGTGGCTCCCCGGCTGTCCTCAGACGGGCACGCGCTGGCCGCCATGGGGCCCCAGGTGGGCTACTACTCGCCCCAGATCTTCACGGAATACGAGCTGCACGGTGGTGGCATCAACTCCGAGGGGGTCGTGTTCCCCGGAGCTGCGCCCTGGCCGCTGATCGGCCATGGGATCGACTTCGCCTGGAGCGGTACGACGGCCAACGGCGATAACGAGGACACCTTCGTGGAGCGGCTGTGCAACCCGGACGGCTCGCGGCCGACCGACGCCAGCACGCACTACATGTACAAGGGGCGGTGCATCCCGTTCCTGATGCGTAAGCAGTCGGTGACCACGCCTGTGGCCCCAACCAGCCCCGGGCCGCCTCAGAAGATCGTGTATGAGACCAAGCGCTCCGTCCACGGTCCGGTTTTTGCTTACGCCACTGTCCACGGCACGCCGGTGGCGCTGACCGTGGCCAAGGCGGTCGACTTCCACGAGCTCTCCGCGGCGATTCCGTTTATGGAGCTCTCGGAGAACAGGCCCCACAACGTCCATCAGTTCATGACCATCATGGGTCGCTTCCCGGGGAGCGAGAACTGGTTCTATGCCGACGATCACGACGTGGGGTGGATTCAATCCGGGATCTATCCCAAGCACGCCCGGCACTCGAGCGTCGACCTTCCCTGGTGGGGAGACGGGCGGGCGGATTGGCAATGCTTTGATCCCCACACGTACACGGCCTGTTACGTCCCGGCCAGCCATCGCCCGCGGGCCACCGACCCGCGTGATGGCTTCATCATCTCGTGGAATAACGTCGAGGCCCGCGGTTGGCACCCCGGTCCCACCGACTGGACCGCCGGGCCGCTGGACCACTCATTGATCCTCCAACAGCGGCTGGAGTGGGAGTTGCACTCTCACCGTGGGCACGTGAACCTGGGCCAGGTCGCTCAGGATGCCGACCAGACCGCGACCACCGACCTGCGCGGTCTGGATGACCTCCCGTGGATGCTGCGAGTCATCGGGCAGGCCAAGGGCACACCGGCGCGCCTCCTGACCCTCCTGAAAATGTGGCAGCGTTCCGGCGCTCAGCGCGTCCAGCCGCCCGGATCGAACGTGTACCGCCACAGCGCCGCCATCGCGCTGTTCGACGCCTGGTGGCCACGGTTTGTCACCGCGGAGTTCCAACCTGCGCTTGGGAGCAAGCTGATGGGACTGGTCGAGAAGTACGTCCTGTCGCTGCCCACGATCGGCTTTAACTACAACTGGACAAGCCAGGTTCAGAAGGACCTCCGCAGCGCGCTGGGTGCACCCGAACGCGGACGCTACTCACACGTTTACTGTGGCGGTCCATCCAGCCAGCCAGCCCGGGGGCTCCACGGAGCCGCGCTCCGTGCTGCTCGGTCCCGCTGCCGCAGCGTGCTGCTCCGGACGCTCAATGCGGCCATTGCGGTGGTCAGCAAGCGGCAGGGCGCCAACTCCGCCAGGTGGAAGGTGCTGGCCACGTGCCCCCAGACGAATCCTCCCTCGTGCGACCAGGAGGTGCCGATCACGGCTGGCGCGGTGGCCACCCCTCCGTTCCCCTGGCAGGATCGCGGGACCTATCACCAGGTTGTGGAGGTCCGGGGCCACCGGTAGCCGGTGCGTGCTGCGGCCGACGCGAGGCGCTACGCGTGCGCCGGTGCCGGCTCCTCGACGCGTCGCGGCAGCAGCGTCTCCCGTGCGATCACCAGGCGCTGGATCTGCGCGGTGCCCTCGTAGAGCTGGAGGATCTTGGCGTCCCGCATGAGCTTCTCCACGGGGTACTCCTTGATGAAGCCATAGCCGCCGTAGACCTGCACGGCGTCGGTGGTGACCTCCATCGCCGTATCGGCGGAAAAGCGCTTGGCGTGGGAGGACTCCAGCGTGTTGCGCCGGCCCTGGTCGAGCAGCACGGCCGAGTTCCACGTGGCCAGCCGGGCCAGATGGACCTTGGTGGCCATGTCAGCGATCATGAACTGGATCGCCTGATGCATCGCGATCGGGACACCGAACTGGACGCGCTCCTTGGAGTAGTCCACGGCGAACTCCATGGCCGCGCGGGCGACGCCGGTGGCCATCGCAGCTACCCCGGGACGCGTCCGGTCCAGCGTCATCATCGCGATCTTGAAGCCTTTGTTCTCCTCGCCGACGAGGTTCTCGGCTGGAATCTCGACCTCAGGGAAGGTGATCGTGGCCGTGTTTGAGGCCCGCTGACCCATCTTGTCCTCGTGCTTGTCGACGACGACACCGGCGTCACGGGGGACGATGAAGCAGGAGATCCCGCGGTGGCCGGCAGCCTTGTCGGTCTTGGCATAGACCGTGTACCAGTTGGCGTACTCGCCGTTGGTGATGAAGGTCTTTGACCCGTTGATGATCCACTTGTCGCCCTTGCGGGTGGCCGTGGTCTTCATGCCGGAGACGTCGGAGCCGGCGTCAGGCTCGGTCAGGCAGAAGGAGGCCAGAAGCGGGGCTTCGGCGAGGCGGCCCAGGTACTCCTGCTTTAGCTCCTCGGAGGCGGCGAGCATGATCGGGGCGCTGGCCAGACCGTTGGCCGACAACGAGGTGCTGATGCCCGAGCAGCCCCAGGCCAGCTCCTCCTCGATCAGGGCCCCATCGAGGTAGCCCAGTCCCGCGCCGCCGTATTCGGAAGGCAGATGGGTGTTGAGCAGCCCGAGCTCCCAGGCCTTCTCGATGATCTCCTGCGGCCACGTGGCGTCACGGTCGTACTCCCAGGCGACGGGACGGATCTCCTTCTGGGCGAAGTCATGAGCCATCTCGCGCAGGCTCTGCTGCTCGTCAGTGAGCGTGAAATCAACCACGGTGCTTCTCCTTGTCTTGCCGCCCTGCCTTGTGGCAGCCATCTGGGCTTGATGCCGGACTTGATTGACTAGTCAGTCAACCACATTCTAAGCGTACTCCGAACAGTTGTTCCCGTTACATGCCGGGGTACGCCGCCAGGCCTATGATCAGACTGTGCACGGCGCTTTCGAGACCGTTCTATGGGTGGTGTGCATCGCGGCCGCGGTCCTTGCTTTCGTGGCGCTGATCTCGTCGCGCAAGACCTGGCAGGACTTCGGCAAGAACGGGCTCCTGATGGACTCCGAGCTCAGGCGGACGCCAGCCGCTGGCACCCCGGCGGCCGACCAGGAGCGAGACGAGGAGATCCGCCAGATGATCGAGGCGCGCAACGCCCGGCGCCGGCGTCGAGGCGAGGAGCCACTGGATCTCGAGGAAGAAATCGCGCGTCTGAGCCCTCCCAGCGTCGACCCCCAGCTGCGCTCGGAGATTCGCCAGCTGGTCCTGGCCCGCAACTACCGTCGCACGCGTGCCGGCAAGCCGGCTCTTGATGTCGAGGCCGAGGTGACGCGAGAGCTCGAGAAGGTGCGGGAGCTTCAACGTGAGACGGATCGGTCCCGTTCCGGGTAGGCTGCGAAACCATGGCTGAAGGACGCCGCTTCGAGCTCGACGAGTTACTCAACCGCCCGGGCACATATTTCAACCCGCAGACCGAAGTGCTGGTGGTCGTCGACGACTCACCCGAGCTGGACTCTGAGATCTTCAACATGGAGGAGTTCGAGGGGGCCGACTGGGTGCTGATCGCAGACGAAGTTCCGGTCGACGAGCATCGGCGTGATGAGCTGCTCGAGACGTTCCAGACGAGCCTGACGGCTGACGAGCTCGACGACGACGAGGACGAAGAGGAACTCGACGAGCTCGACGTCGACGAGCTCGAGTAATCGAGCGCCGGCGTGCCGGCGCGCCAGGCGCCCGAGCTAGAACCGATTACTTCTTGCCGTTGAGCAGCGGCGCGCACTTCTGCATGTTGGTCACGTTGCCGTTCGCAGCCTGGATGCAGTTGCTGTACTTCTGGTAGTTGGACGTTGCTCCGGTCGCGCTGCCGGTGCCGGATGATCCGGCCCCGCTCGATCCGGTCGAGGTCCCACCCAGCGCGCCGCCGCCGAGTGCATTGGTGAGCTCGCCGCGAATCGCGGAGATGAAGGCGGTCAGCTTTGATTGGAACTCGCTGTACGGAGCCACTGACGTGGGCGCGGAGATGCTCTGCGGCTGGTTCAGCTGGCCATAGCTCATGCTCAATGAGATGCCGGCAGACCGCAGCCCGCCCAGCAACGTCGAGGTCTGTCCGCTGACCGGCAGCGTGAGATGGATCTGCAGGCGGCGCAGCGTCTGGTCGGACTTGCCGGTCCAGACATCGAAGGTGGGATTCTGGATCTCGTCGGCGACCTTGGTGACGGTGCTGGGGGGAAGGCCGGTCGAGAACCCGGAGCTTCCCGACACGCCGAGCGAGGAGGCCTTCTGAAGGAAGGTCGAGAGGTCCCCCAGCAGAGCGGAGACGTTGATCCCTGCCTTGATGTGGGTCGTGGAGACACCGCCGACGTTCTCGTTACCAACGACCTGCGGATTGCTCAGCCAGTGAAGGGGTGAGATCCCGAGCTTGCCCAGAACGCTCGAGTGGCTCGCTCCCGGCGAGGCGGTGAGCTGAGAGAAGCTCGACTCGAGGCGCTCAAAGGAGGCCTGCGGAAGCTGATAGGCCGAGCCCTCGAAGGTGACATAGCCGGCGTGGCCGGTCGAGATGATCCCGATCGACGCGCCCTGACCGAGTGCGCTCAGGTTGACGGTGAAGTTCGACTCCGGCAGCTTGCCGCTTCCCTGGCTCTGGAACGGCCCACCAAACGTGAGTGAGATCGGACCGGTGAACGTGCGCGAGCCGGAGGGGCTGATCGTGAGCGCAACCTGAAGATTGCCACTGTTGACCTGGTGAGTGCCGCTGAAGGTATCGCGGAGTAGCGACAGCGCCGTCTGAGAGCTACTGCTGCCCCCGCAGCCAGCCAAAACCGCGGCGGTGAGGATCACCGACAGGAGCGCCCCCAGTCGCGGAATCACGTGGCGATTACGCATGTGCAACCAGCGCGAATGTAGCAGCGTCATATTGACCGGGCGCCGGTTTTCGGCTCTTCGTCAGCCCACTCCTCATAGACTCGTGCGGCGATGAGGACACGCACGATCCTCTACACGGGGAAGGGCGGCGTGGGTAAAACGTCGGTCGCCGCCTGCACGGCCAGGGCCAGTGCCGCGGCCGGTCGCAGGACGCTCCTGATGTCCACCGACCCGGCCCACAGCCTGACGGATTCGCTGGGGGTGGCCTTGAGCCACGAACCCCAGGGGGTTGAGGGAAATCTGTTCGCCCAGCAGGTGGGAGCGCAGGAGGAGATGGAACGCCACTGGGCTGGGGTCCAGGACTGGCTGAGCGAGCTGTTCGTCGAGCGAGGGATCGATCGCATCTCGGCCGAGGAGCTGACCGTCCCCCCTGGCATGGACGAGCTCTTCTCGCTGCTGCGACTCCAGGCCGCGTACGAATCCGACGAGTGGGAGGTGATCGTCGTCGACTGCGCCCCGACGGGCGAGACGCTGCGGCTGCTCTCCTTCCCGGACGTGGCCCGCTGGTGGATTGAGAAGGTGTTCCCGATCGAGGGCCAGCTGCTGGCCGTGGCCGCTCCCTTGGCCAGGTCGCTGCTCGACATCCCGCTGCCAACACACGCTGCCTTCGCCGACCTCAAGCGACTGTCAGAGAACCTGATCGCGATGAACGAGATCCTCCGTGACCGGGAGTGCGCCAGCGTCCGCCTGGTCATGAATCCGGAGAAGATGGTGATCGGCGAGGCGATGCGCACGTTCACCTATCTGAACCTTTATGGCTACCTGACCGACGCGGTGATCGTCAACCGAGTGTTTCCTTCGGATGTGGGGGACTACTTCGCGGGATGGCGCAAGGTGCAGGAGGAGCACCTCGATCTCGTCCGCTCCGCGTTTGCTCCGGTACCCATTCTGTGCGCTCCCTATTTCGAGCAGGAGGTGGTGGGACCCGAGATGCTCGATCGGCTGGCTGGCGAGCTTTTCTCCGGGCTGGACGACGATCCGTCGGATGTTCTGCACCAGGACGTCACCCAAGAGCTCGAGGTCTCAGACGGCGAGGCGCGCCTACGGCTTGCTCTCCCTCTGGCCCGCAAGGGTGAGATCAGCCTCAAGAAGATCGGCCTCGAGTTGATCGTGCGCGTCGACGGACACAAGCGGATGATCATGCTGCCCAGCGCTCTGGCCGGGTTTGAGCCGCAGGGAGCCCGGTTCGAGGACGGCAGCCTGGAGATCACGTTCGAGGGCTCCATCCGACCGGGTTCTGATCGTGCCTGATGAGCGCTCAGAGCCCCTGCGCAAACTCGAGGCACAGCTCGGCGAGGCCTCCGAGAACGCGGAGCGGTTGATCCGGGAGGCGGCCGAGTCACGGCGAGCCGAGCGGACCACTCCTCCCTCGGGGTGGGCGAGTCCACGGGACGAAGCGCCGGAGAGCCCCATGAGCAGCGAGCTTGAGGCGCTTGTGAACGCAATCCGATCGCTGCGGGACCTCGTCCCGCCAGAGGTGGTGCAGCGGCTCGCCGAGGCCCTCAAAGAGGTACTCCTGGCTCTGCGGGGGCTGATCGACTACTACATCGAGCGCCTGGAGCAGCGGCACGTCGATCCTCCGCAGGTGAAGGACATCCCGATCGAGTAGTCGCCGGTTCGAGGAGTCGCGGTCCTAGGCTCGGGCCTGGAACTGGCAGGGCATCCGCTTGACCCCGTGGATGAACGCACTCGAGCGGAACATCTCGGGCTCCCCGGCCTCGATGTCGGGCAGTACCCGCAGCAGCTCGGAGAACAGCGACCGCAGCTGGGTACGAGCCAGCGACGCCCCGAGGCAGTAGTGCGGCCCACCTCCCCCGAAGCCGAGGTGGTGGTTGGGCTGGCGGGCGACATCAAACTTCCACGGATCGTCGAAGTAGGTCTCGTCGCGATTGCCCGAGTGGTAGAAGAGCACGACCTTCTCACCCTGTGCGATCGGCTGGCCGGCCACCTCTGTATCGCGCGTGGCGGTGCGGCGAAATGTCAAAACGGGCGTGGCCCAACGGACGAATTCCTCGGCGGCCGTGGGCATCAGTTGATCGAGATTTGAAACGAGCTTTGACCGCTGATCCTGATTGAGGGTCAGGGCGCGCATGGCATGCGAGGTGGTGTGTCGGGTGGTGTCGTTTCCGGCCACCGACAGAAGCACGAAGAAGGCCGCGATCTCGTCGTGGGTCAGGTGCTCGCCATCGACCTCCGCCTCCACGAGGGCCGTCATGAGATCGTCGCCGGGCGTCTGCTCGCGGTCGGCGGCCAGCTCCTTGGCGAAGGTGGTCAGCGTCCACAACGCCTCACCGAGCGCTTGGAGCGGGGGCTTGTCCCCGGTGACCTCGGGGTCGGAAACGGTCACGAGGGTGTCGGCGGCGTGGACGATGCGCTCCCGCTCGGCCTCGGGAACGCCAATCATGTCCGAGATCGTGATCAGCGGAAGGCGCTTGGCGATCAGCGAGACGAAGTCCCCGCCTCCCGTGGGAGCTGCCTCCTCAACCACCAGCCGGGCGTTGGCTCGGATCCCGTCCTCGATCCGCGCGACCTGTCGCGGGGTGAACGCCGCTGACACCAAGCCGCGCAGCTTGGTGTGCCGAGGCGCGTCCATGGCCAGGAATGACTGAGACGCCTCCAGCATCTCGGGCGGGGCGTCACCGAACTGAACCCCCTGGCCCGAGCAGAACGTGACGGGATCTCGGGAGACCCTTCGGATGTCCTCGTAGCGGACGACCGCCCAATATCCGCGCTCGTCACGATCGGTCAGGCCAAGGATGTCCTCGAGAGGCTGGTGGTGGGACACCGGCGCCGAGCGCCGCAGCACAGCAAATGCCTCGTCGCGCGCGGGAGCGGGTTGATCCCAGAATTCCAGCGATCCGAGGTCGACGTCTTCCAGCCTCATCCGAGCTTCCCCACCACGAACGCGAAGTACGCGCTGACCCCACCCACGATCAAGATTCCGGTCAGGATCACCAGCCGGGAGCGGGCCAGATGCCCGACGATTCCGATCAGGAAGCCAGCGGCCATCACCGCAGCGTAGGGCCCGATCGAAGCGGTCGCAGCAAGTGGAATCAAGGACGCCATCGTAGGAACCCTATATTTGGCCTGCACCGATGGACGCCGTGCCCACATCACCGCAACAGCGCGAGTTCGGAACGCCCGACTCCCCGCAGGTGGTCGCACAGGGTTTGCGCCAGGTGGGCTACCTGCCCGGAGAGTCCACGGCGCTGGTGTCGTTCCTGGCCACAAAGCTGGGCAAGCCGGTGCTCGTCGAGGGGCCGGCCGGAGTCGGAAAGACACAGCTGGCCAAGTCATTGGCAGACTTCCTGGGCCGCCGGCTGGTGCGCCTGCAGTGCTACGAGGGCCTCGACGAGGCGAAGGCTCTGTACGAGTGGAACTACCGCAAGCAACTCCTGAGAATCCAGAGCGAGTCTGCGGGAGCCGGGTGGCAGGAGGTCCAGGAGGACATCTTCGGCGAGGAGTTCTTGCTGGAGCGCCCGCTGATGACGGCCATCGCCGCGGCCGAGCCGGTCGTCCTGCTGATCGACGAGATCGACAAGACAGACCAGGAGTTCGAGGCCATGCTGCTCGAACTGCTCTCGGACTTTCAGATCTCGGTCCCGGAGCTCGGCCGGATCGAGGCCCGCACCCAACCGGTTGTGCTGCTGACTTCAAACAACACCCGTGAGCTGACGGAGGCGTTGAAACGCCGGTGCCTGTATCTGTGGCTCGACTACCCCGACATGGAGCACGAGCTCGAGATCGTTCGGCTGCACTCACCGGACCTCGGCGAGGGCGTGGCCCGCAAGCTGGTGGAGGTCGTCCACCGGATCCGTGACCTGGACCTGAAGAAGCCACCCAGCATCGCCGAGTCGATCGACTGGGCCAGGACGCTGCTGCTCCTGGGAGCCCGGGATATCGACCAACGCGTTTTTGAAGAGACGATGAGTGTGATCCTCAAGCACCGCACCGACCTCGACACGGTGGCGGCCAGGGTTGGAGTGGTGCTCGAGCCATCTGCGGCCAGTGCCGGCTGAGCGTCCGACGCTGGCGCTGCCGGACCGCCCGCCGGGGGGCCTGGCCGGGGAGCTGCTGGCCTTCGCCGACGATCTGCGCATCGAGGGCGTGGCCGTGGGGACCTCCGAGATCCTGGACGCGTTCGGCGCCCTGGAGCATGTCCCCTGGAGCAGCCAAACGGACTTCCGGGAGGCGATGGCCGCGACCCTGGCCAAGTCGGCCGAGGACCGGCGGGTGTTCGACCTCGTCTTCGACCGCTTCTTCTTCCGGGCCGCCGAGGCCGAGGCGGCACGACGCCAGATCACCGAGAGCGAGGGCGGCCTGGAGGAAACCGGCGAGCTGGATCTGGATACGTTGCGCCTACAGATCGCCGCCGCGCTCCGCGATGGCTCAGAGGCGGCGTTGCGGGACCTGGCGCGCCTGGCGATCGCCGCCTTCGGTCAGGGCCAGGGGTCAGGAGTACTTGGGGTCGACGTCCAGCGCATTCGCCGCGCGCTGGGCCTGAGGGTCGAGCCGCAGCCCGATCTCCCGGCTGACGACCCTCGCCACGACGGCCTCCCGAGAGAGCAGTTGCGGCGCTTCGAGGCCCATCTGCGCCGCGAGCTCGAGCGGGCCATGATCGAGCGGACGTCATCGCTGCCCCCCAAGCGGCCTTTGAATGAGCTCGATCGCGCGCTGCCCTCCGGCCCGATCCAGGACCTCGAGGCGGTTCACCGGGTGGTGGCCCAGCTCAAGCGGCGCCTGGCCACTCAGGGTCACGAGCTGCGCGGGCGCAAGCGCCACGCCCACGTCGACGTCCGGCGGACCATGAGGGCGTCGCTTCAGACGGGCGGCGTGCCGGTCGTTTTGAAGTACCGGCCGCAGCGCCCGCGCCGCCCGGAGATCCTCGTTCTATGCGACGTCTCGACCAGCGTGACCAGCGCCTCGACCTTCTTCCTGAGCGTCCTGCACGCTCTGCACGACGCGTTTCGCAAGCTCCGGTCGTTCGTCTTCATCGAGCGGATCTCCGAAGTCACCGAGGTGTTCGAACGCGAGCGAGACTTCCGGGCCGCCAGCGAAGCGATATCCAGGGACGCCGGCGTCGCCGACATCTCCGGCTACACGGACTACGGGCGCGTGTGGGAGGAGTTCCTCTCCCTCGTGGTGGATGAGCTCCACCCGCGAGCGACGGTGATCGTCCTGGGCGATGCCCGCACCAACGGCCGCCCGCCGCGCGACGACGTCTTCGCCGCCATCACCGCTCGGGCCGGCCGCACCTTCTGGCTAAACCCGGAGCCACGGCTCTACTGGAACTACGGCGATTCGGTGATCGCCGCCTATGAGCGCCACTGCACCGCGTTCGAGTGCTGGCGCACAGACCAGCTGGAGGAGTTCGTCAAGGCGTTGACGGCGCCGATCGTGGCCTAAGCGATGCGACAGCGCCGGAGATCGGTGCATGTCCGGCGCCCGCTAGGATCCATCGGGACCTGAAAACCAGGGGTGCTGGCGGGAAAGCCGGCTGAGATAGCGCCCTGCACGACCACCGCCCGTCGCCCATGGCGGCAGCGACCGGAGCCCTGACGCTGACCCTTCGAACCTGTGGGGTAATGCCCGCGAAGGGAGCAACAACCGATCTCGAGGCTCCCGTCCAGGAGCCTCGTTTAGTTCATGAGTCCGGCGGCGTGGCCGTCGACGCTGTGGCGCGCACGTTCCGGTCTCGCAAGCGCGAGGTCCAGGCCCTCAGGGGCATGTCGCTCACGGCCGCACCTCACGAGGTGGTGGCGGTGGTCGGACCCAGCGGGTGCGGCAAGACGACACTGCTCGAGCTGATCTGCGGTCTGCAGCAACCGGACAAGGGATCGGTCTCCAGCGCGCCGGCAGCCCTGATGCCCCAGCGTGACCTGCTGCTTCCATGGCTCGGGGCGCAGGACAACGCGGCCCTGGCGTTGCGGGCCAAGGGCCTCGGGCGGGAGGACGCACGCAGGCGAGTGGCGCCCTGGCTGGGGCGCTTCGGGTTGTCGGGATTCGAGCAGACCCGGCCCGCCCAGCTCTCAGGCGGAATGCGCCAGCGGGTCTCGTTCCTGCGGACATTGCTGGCGGGCAAGCCCGTGCTCGCCCTGGATGAGCCGTTCGCTGCCCTGGACGCGATCACGCGAGCCGAGATGCAGAGCTGGCTGACTCACGTGCTCGAGGAGGAGCCGCGAACGGTCGTGCTCGTCACCCATGACGTCGAGGAGGCGGTGGTGCTCGCCGACCGAGTGGTCGTGATGTCGCCCCGACCTGGGCACGCCGTCGAGGAGATCGAAGTCGACCTTCCCCGGCCCCGGCACCCCACCGACCTGGCTGTGGTGCGGTTGAGGGAGCATGCGCTGAAGGCGCTGGGGGTGTGGAGATGAGGACATGGTGGGCCTGGATCCCGTCGGGCCGACCGCGCGTCGGGTGGAAGGCCCTTTTGATTGTGGTTGCCCTATTTGGCATTTGGGAGCTTTACGTCGACCTTGGGGGTGGCGCCAACGGTGTTCTTCCGGCACCCCATTCCGTGGCCAGCGCGCTTTACACCGACCGCTCGCTCCTGTGGTCGAACTTCCTCGTAACGGCCAAGGAGATCCTGCTGGGGATGCTCGTGTCCGCGGTGGCCAGCCTGCTGCTGGCTATCCCGATCCATTTCTCACGGACCCTCCGCCAGGCCGTGTACCCGCTGCTCGTGGGCTCGCAGGCGATTCCGATCCCGATCTTCGCCTCGGTGCTCCTACTCTGGCTCGGGTTTGGACTCGTCCCCAAGCTGCTCGTGATCGCACTCGTGACCTTTTTCCCGATCGTGGTCACCACGCTTGCCGGTCTGGCCACCGTAGACCCCGACCTGCTGAAACTGATGCGCACGTTCGACGCCCCTCGCCACCGGACGTTCTGGCACGTGGAGCTGCCCACTGCGTTGCCGGGCGTGCTCACCGGAGCCAAGATCGCGGCCGCCGTGGCGGTGATCGGCGCGGTCTTCGCTGAATGGCAGAGCTCAACCGCCGGACTTGGCTACCTATACGTTCAGGCGCAGAGTCAGTACCTGATGCCGCTGGCATATGCCATCGTCTTGGTTCTCTCCGCGTTCGCGGTCGCCTTATTTGCGTTGCTCTCGCTCGTCGAGCGCTTCGCCGTGCCCTGGGCCTACACAGCAAGAGGAGAGCTATCCCAATGAAACGTCTGCTGCCCTTGATCCTCCTCCCCGCGCTGGCCCTTGCGGCCTGCGGTGAAAAAAACGAAAACGTCACGACGCCTTCGGGTCAGCGCTTGCAGCATCTGACGCTCCTCCTGGATTGGTTCCCCAATGCCGATCACGTCGGGATCTACGAAGCGCAGGCGAAGGGATACTTCGCCCAGGCGGGGCTGGACGTTCATATCCAGGTCCCGGGCAACGTGGCCGATCCGCTCCAGCTGGTGGCCGCCGGCAAGGCCGACGTGGCCGTCTCGTACGAGCCCGAGGTCCTGCTGGCGCGCAACCAGAACCTGCCGGTGGTGTCGATCGGGGCGATCGTTCAGGAGCCGCTCACCTCGCTGATCTCGATCGGTAAGCACGCCATTCGCAGCCCGGCGCAGCTCAAGGGCAAGACCGTCGGTGACGCTGGGATCTCCTACCAGCACGCGTATCTGGACACGATCCTGGCCCACGCCCACGTCGCCTCCAGCTCGGTCAAGGAGGTCAACGTCGGAGCCAACCTGGTCCCCGCGCTGGTGTCGGGCCGGGTCAACGCGATCCTCGGGGGCTACTGGAACTACGAGGCTGTCCAGCTCGCGCAGCTGCGCAAGCATCCAAAGGTAATCCGGATGAACCAGGTCGGGGTTCCCCCCTACGACGAGCTCGTCCTGGTCACGCGGACCGGACTGCTCGAGCAGCACCCTGACCTGCTCCGCCGGTTCGTCCAGGCGGTGGCCCGGGGTTACGAGGCGGCCAAGAGTGACCCGGCCGGCGCCGTGGCCAATCTGGTGCGCCTCAACCCCGGACTCGATCAAAAGCTTCAGCAGGCCAGCGTGCAGGCGACGCTGCCGGCTTTCTTCCCCAGCCAACCGGGGAAGCCCTGGGGGTGGCAGGATCAGTCGCAGTGGAACGCGTACGGCCAGTGGATGCTCAGCCACCACCTGATCACCAACCCACAGGCGGTGGTGGCTGCCTCGACGAATGAGGAGCTGGCCGGCCAGGGGTTGTGACGGGACGCGCCGCTAGTGCTCCTGCGACGGGATGAGGAGGGCGTTCTAGCCATTGGCCAGGCCTCGCACGCCTGGCTGTCAGGACAGCTGGCCCGCGCGTGGGGAAACGAGCAGTTCAGCTCGCCCGAGCCCCATGAGGAGGTGTGCCTGGCGGCCGACCAGCACGACGTGGGCATGGCCGCCTGGGACCTCGAGCCCGGCTTTGACCCGGACACCGGACTTCCCTACTCGTTCATGGAGATGCCGTTGGCAGTGCACCTTGACCTGTGGCTGCAGGGCCCCCGCCGGCTCGTCTCGCAGAGCGCGTATGCGGCGGTGCTGGTGTCGATGCACGGTTGGCGGCTTTACGCGAGGCGCGACCTGGACCGCTCGCCCCCGGAGGAGGCGGAGGCGATCCGCGGATTCCTGGACGCCCAGCGCCGCCTCCAGGACGACCTCATCTCGAACCTCCGCCAACAGCAGGGGGCCGCGCCGGGGACCGACCCCGAGGTACTCGAACGCAACAGCCTGCTGCTCTGGACCTGGGATTACCTCTCGCTGGCCCTGTGCCTGGGCTGGGACCCGGCCACGGCCAAAGGCGCGCCTAGCCGTGATGGCCAGGTGGACCTCGAGGTGCGCTCGGCCTCGGGTGGCTCGTTCAGACTCGAGCCCTGGCCATTTGCCGCCGATGCCGTGACGGTCCGCTGCGAGGGACGAAGGCTTCCTGAGCGCTTCCGGGACGGGGCCGAGATGCGCCTCGGCCTCACCCAGGCGCCGCTGGAGACCCTGGAACTCCTGCTGGCGCGCAGCGCATGAAGACCCGCCAGCCCGGCCCAGGGCGCGTACGGGGCGAACAGCTCCATCACCTCTTCTTCGGTGGCGCGGGCCCATGGGTCTCCGCCTGAGAGCAGACGCCCCACCATCTTCAGATAGTTGAGATCCCCTGCCGGAATCTGGTCGAGACGGCCTTGGCCCGTGAGGGCCAGCATCTGAAGCGTCCATGAGCCGATACCTCTGATCGCCCGGAGCCGGCGCCACCCCGCCTCATGGTCGGCGCTGTACAAATCCACACGCCCCAGGGCCACCTCTCTGGCCGCCCGCACCAGAGCCACGGCGCGGGATTCGCTCAGTCCGAGCGAGCACAGCCGCGCCGGGGCGGCGCCGGAAAGAACCTGGGCGCTGGGAGCGTCCCTCAGGCCGGTTTCGGGACACCTACGGCCAAAGACGGACACCAGCCGGCGCTCGATCACCGCCGCCTGCTGGAGCTCGATGAGTTGTTCGCATACCGCCCAGGCGAGCGCCTCAAACGGTTCGGGCTTGCCCCACACCCTCAGCCACGGATGCAGTCGCACGCTCGGTCCGATCAGCGGGTCCGAGCGAAAGCGGTCGTAGAAGGGCCGCAGGTCCTGGTCCACCCCGAGGGCCGCCCGCATCCGCTCGATCCCCCACTCCGCGCTCTGGCGATCGGCCGCCCGGGCGGCGAACTTCACACGATCGCGCGCCGGCTGCCCCACGAGGACCACAACCGGGGCACCGCCCACATGCAGAAGCCGGCGAAGCACACCTCGCCGCGCGCGCAGCAGGCCATCCATTCCGGAGTGAAGCGGGAGCCTGAAAGTCCAGCGCGGCCGGACCTCGGCCACCACCTGGACTGCGGGATGCTCGGTCGCGCTCACGGGCGGGATACTGTCAATGCATGCGGACCACTATCGATGTCTTCGCCAAAGCGCGGGAGCACGAGCGCTTGGAGATCCTCCGGGCCGCCCGCGAGCACGACCTGCTCCCGTACTTCAGAGTGCTGGAGGGACCCACTCTGCCGGTGGTCGAGATGGAGGGCCAGGCTCGAATCATGCTCGGCTCGAACAACTATCTCGGGCTGACGGGAGACGAGCGGGTCCAGCGGGGCGCGCTGGAGGCACTTAGCCGCTATGGGACTGGAATCACCGGCTCGCGCTTCCTGAACGGAACGCTCGACCTCCACCTGACGCTCGAGCACGAGCTCGCGGACTGGCTGGGCACGGAGGACGCGCTCGTTTTCACGACCGGTCACCAGGCCAACGTGGGCACCTTGGGAACGATTCTCGGGCCGGGCGACACGGTGATCGCGGACTCAGGTGACCACGCCTCAATCCTCGACGGCGTGATTCTTTCCCGAGCCAAGCTGCGCGCCTTCCGCCACAACCGCCTCGACCTCCTGGAGCGCCGTCTCGAAGCGGCGGCCGGCGATGGTGGAGGCATCCTCGTGGTGGTGGACGGGGTGTTCTCGGCGGAGGGCGATGTGGCGCCGCTACGCGAAATTGCCGATCTGTGCGAGCGCTTTGGCGCCCGGCTGATGGTGGACGAGGCCCACGCCCTCGGTGTTCTCGGCGCCCGAGGCGCGGGCACGTGCGAGCTGCTGGGCGTGGAGGACAGGGTCGATCTGCGCATGGCCACTTTCTCCAAGTCACTGGCGTCATGCGGCGGCGTCATCGCCGGCCCCGCCGAGGTGATCGAGTTCTTGCGCTTTCAGGCCCGGTCCTTCATCTTCACGGCCTCGGCAGTGCCCGCGGCCGTGGGGGCGACACTCGCGGCGGTTCAGATCTGCCGCTCGGAGGAGGGCCCACCCCTGTTCGCCCGCGTCCTGGAGAACGCGCGCTACCTGCACCGAGGTCTCGCCGACCTGGGCTTCACGATGATCGAGCCGACAACGTTGCCGGACGGCACAGAGGTGGTGACCCCGGTGGTGCCGATTCTGATCGGCGATGACTGGAAGGCCGGGCTGCTCTGGAAGGCTCTTTATGACTCGGGGATTTACGTCAACGTGATGATCCATCCGGCTGTGCCCCCGGGTGGAGCGCTCCTGCGAACGAGCGTGATGGCCACCCACGACCGCCGGACGCTCGACCGGGCGCTTGAGATCTTCGCCTCGGTCAAGCGCGCGTTCGAGGCGGAGCATGGCCCGCTCGCCGCTTCCTGAAATGACTGTTTCGGCAACAGCCATTTCTGACCCAGAGTTTGTCCACTAGCGCACAAGGCTCTCGGCGGAAAAAAAACCCGCTCTGAGCGCATCGTCAACCACCGTTGTGGTTGCCTTGCAAGCATCGCTCCCGTTACCGTTCCCCGCGTCGTTCGGTGAGCGACTCACAGCGTGAAGCTCGGGGTGCGAGAGGAACGCGTGAGACGCACGGTGCTGGACGGCTTACAGAGCAAATAACTGCCCGATCCGCCTGATCGGCGGCGTGAGCCGCTGGGTGGGGACGGGTTGGCGAGCGTCGCTTCCCCTAGGGAAGCAGGGAGAGAGATGTGTTGATGACCGAGACAGCGATCACGAGTCGAGCGCCACAGCGACTGCGGGCACTTGAACGGGCCAATGAGATCAGGCTCGCGCGTGCCGAGCTCAAGCGGCAGATCGCCTGCGGCACGGCCTCGGCGGCCAACGTGATCCTCGATCCGCCCTCGGAGGCGGAAAGCTGGGCCATCTCTGAGCTCTTGTTGAGCCAGCGTCGGTGGGGCAATACGCGCTGTCGCAAGTTTCTGCTGCGCAATCACATCAGTGAGACCAAGCCAGTGGGGGCGTTGACCGACCGCCAGCGGCATCTGCTCGCTGGGCAGCTGTCCTCGGTTGTGGCCAAGCAGGCCGAGCTAGCGCTTGTGCCCGGCTGAGCACTGGTGCGGCGGGCTGGCGGCGCGGCCGATCCGCCGCCGCCATCTCGAAGCGCTGCGGTGGCGGCGCCGGGCCCTCCGGCGTCGCCACCGGCTCAGAACTTGATCCCGACCGGGAGGGGCTCCGCCCCCGCGAAGAAGAAGAACCAGACCACGAAGGCGACCAGTGAGACTCCGGCGCTCACGACCAGAACCATCTCGAGCACGAAGTGCCCGGGGTCGTTCATCCCTCGAGCGACGCAGTTGGCCCTGTAGAAGTTGCTCAGCCGAGCCAGGACTCCCGCCACCAGGACGATCGTCAGAACGGCGCCCAGGAAAGTCGCCCCGATGGCGGCGCCCAGCGAAGATGTGGACGCCTCGATCTGGGACCCGATCCAGAGCCATAGCAGGGGCGTCCCGAGCCACAGGACGAGGCTTCCGATCACCATGATCGAAACGACCAGGAGCGCGGCCATGCCCGTTCTAAGCACGTCACGCATGCAGTGTCACCGCGCCGCCGCGGAGCACACGTCCGCGCGAGCGGGGAGCAGGGCCACCTGGGCGTCTATCTGGCCGCGACCGAAACCGCGGCCCGGGGTAACGGACAGCCCGAGGAGAGTTTGACCTGCCACCACCCCATCAGCATGCCAATCAGCCCGAGCCGCGGGCGTACCTCCCACGCTCCGCAACCCGGCTCCCCCAGCTCTTGGCATGAGATGCGCTCGAAGCGGTGCCGACCTGGCTCGAGCAGCATTCGCTCGAGCGCCACCCGCTTTTCTGCCTGCCGGTCCGCAAGCTCAGCGATCAGGGTCCGGGCGCCGGCAAGCCGACCGGCCAGCTCATCCCGGACCAGCTCCAGCTCTCCAAGCGTGAGCAGACGGGGATCGTGCGGAGCGGCCCGGGTGATCACATCGAGCCCGCCCATTGGATAGGCGGTGACAAACGCGTCGCCGAGCTCGCGCTCAAGCCGGGCGATCTGAGCCCGCATCGAGCGGCGGGCGGCGAGTTCCTCGGAATGCCCGAAACCGAGTTCCTCCCGAACAGCCGATCCGGGAAGGGCCGTGTCTAAAGACGCACCGATGTCCTGCTGCAGGAGCTCCATCGCACCCTCCTCTGGGAGGCTCAATCCTACCAGCGAGATCTACCCGCCTGGGGGGGTACTCAACACCTCACCGCACACCCACAGGGCCTCTTCGAGGTGGATGTCCGGGACCCCCTCGACCCCGACCGCGAACAGCGTCAGTCGCGAAGTCGTCCGGGTGACCTCGTGGCCGGGCGCGATCGGGCCGAACAGCAGCGCGTGCACGGACCGGGCATCGGCCACAACGAGCCTGCTGGGAGCGAGCGGATAGTTGCCGGCTCCGAAGGTCTCACCGGGGGCGCTCAGGCGGATGCCGGGACCTTCCACATCGACGCACTCGGCATCGAGCGCCCACACGGGGACACCCGTTTCGATCAGCGCAATCTGAAGGGCATCGGCGGGCAACCCCTCCGCTCGCAGGCCGCCGTGGAGCAGCCGCGCCACGGCGATCTCCTCGCTGGGAATCCTGATCACGTCCGGGTCGAGGCCGATCTGGTGGAAGAAGGCTCGGTAGGCGTGGGGAATCGGCTGCGTCCTCATTGCCACTACGCTGGCGCCACGCTGGCGGTTGGACATCGCGCGCAGCCGCGCCTTGACAGCCCGCGGGCTGGCCCGAGCCCGTGCTGGGACAGTGAGCCACGACAGCCGTAGCCCAGGGAACTCGACGCCCACAGCCGGGTCGATGAACCCGGCGGCGGCGGTCAGCTCGAGCTCGCCCGTCACGGTTTCTGCGGATGCTCGACCAGCGCGCGAACCGGGCCTTCCAGCACGGAGGGATCGGTCCAGTGCTCACCAATCAGGCGCTGCTTGACAACTCCGCCGCGATAGGCCAGCTCGGTGATCGGGCAGACCTCCACGCCATAGGTAGCGGCGACGGCACCATCGGCGTCATAGCCCACGGGGATCGTCCAGTGGTGCTGGCGCACGGCCGTGGCAGCGTCGCTGTGGCTGGTCCTGACTGCCACAGCAGCGAATTGCACCTGGCCCGGCGGGAATCGCTTGGACAGCGCCTGGAGCGCGCTCACCTGCGCTTCGCAGCCGCTTGAGCTGGTGACGAAGAGAGTCAGCACGAGCGGCTTGCGCGCGGCCAGCAAGCAGATGTTCAGCGCTCGTGGGTCGTGCTTGGCCAGCGTGCACGGTGGGTTGAGGTTCGCGTCGCCATTCAGGTTCGTGTTGGCCAGCGGGGCGGCGAAGAAATGGAGTCGCTGCCCGGCCGGAATGCCCGCCGTGCCCGGACTGTGCGTGCCGAGAAAGGCGATCGAGATCACGACCACGAGCGTGAGCCCAATCAGGCCGATCATCCGCTGATAGCGCCGCGTGTCGATCACCGAAGGCGGAGGGCGCCGCCGCGCTCGCTGAGCGGCCACCTCGGCCGCCCGATCCGGGTCCAAACGTCGCCGCGGAGGCTCCTCGGTGCTCACCGTCTATGCCACGCCGGCCCCGCGGCGCGGTCTGGGCCTCACGATGCGCGAGAAGCCTGTCAGCCCCCGAAAGGCGGCAGTGAACCAGCCTCGCTCCGAGAGCGCGAGCACAGCCGGGAGTACGAACAGGACTCCGGCCAGCGAAGCCGTCAGGTCGATCAGCGTCACCAGCCCGAAATCCCGCAGCATCGTGATGCTCGAGAACATCAGCACTCCGAAGCCGGCGATGGCAGTGATTCCGGATGCCATCACAGCTCGACCGGTGGAGCGGTATGTCCGCAGCAGGGCGCTCCTGGGGTCGTAGCCAGCCGCCCGCTCCTGCCGGAACCGCTCGGACAGAAGCACGCTGAACTCGGTCGAGACCGCGATCACCAGTGCCCCGAGCGCGGCCGACATCGGGTTGAGCGGGATTCCGATCAGATAGACGATCAGCGCCGACCATCCGGTGGCCAGGACAATCGGAATCAGCGGCACCAGCGCCCGCTCGGCCCGCCGGAAGATGAGCAGGAGCACCAGGCCGACAGCCACGAGACCAGCCAGGAGCGTCAGCAGCCGGCGACTGACCGACGACAGGGCACCATTGGCATCGGCGGCCAGGACAGGAATCCCGGCCAGCTGGGCGGTGATCCCAGGCGGAGGCCGCAGCTGCGCGCGCATGTAGTTGATCACCTTCTCCTGGCGGGCGAGCGGCATCAGCCGGATCCCGAAGGCCAGCGCGGCCTGGCGATGGTCGGATGTGATCACGGCTCGCTTGAAGTAGTCAGGCACGGCGGAAAGCAGGCCCTGGATCGAGCTCGAGCTCAGCGAGCCGCAGCCCCCCTGTGACGTCTGCGCGCCTGAGCAGAACAGATCCGGGAGCGAGAGCGCTGGACATAGGGTGGACTGAGAGCAACCCTTCGTCTCCAGGTATCCATAGTGGGCGAGCAGCCGGTCCTCGTAGCCCACCATCCACGAAATCGTCCGAGGGGTGGCCACGTCGCGGGCGTGGACGACCACATCGATCTCGCCCGACACCCCCGTCACGTGCTCGAGCGTGCGCAGATCCTTGAGCGCCGGCAGGTTGGATGGGACGAGCTTGGTGATATCCGACTGCACCGGCGTGTGCGCGTCCGTGATCCAGCCCGTGACGGCCAGCGCGAGGCCGAGGGCGAGGACCGCCAGCATGGCGATCTTCATCGTGCGGGCCGGCTGTCTGGCCATCCAGTGCTCCAGCGCCCGGCCGCGGGCCGCCAGCGAAGTCCCGAGCTTTCCGGCAGTGCGGGGGCGCGCGACGCGGGAGAGCTGATCGCCGGTGGTCCGGCGGGCATCGCCGAGGATCTCGCCCGCTCCGCGGAATGATGCGCCGAGCGCGGAAGTGGGACGGCGCGCCCACGTGGGAGTCTTGGCGCGCAGAGCGCGCGTAAATTCGCTCATGTCGCGACGCGTCAGGGCCATCGCGGCGGCGCACACGGTGACCGCACACATCAGGCCGACTCCGATCCCGATCACGAGCAGGACGCCGAATCCGCGGACCATCGGCACGGGCGAGAGCACCAGGATCAAGAACCCAGTGGCCGTGGCGGCGGCGGCCGTCACGATGGCCGGACCGCCCGCTCCGGCGGCACGGGCTATGGCCCGCCCGTGGAAAAGGCGGCCGGGCGTCTCACCCTGCGCGCCGAGGGCCTCCTGGGTTCGTGACTGAAATTGGATTGTGTAATCGACAGTCAAACCGATCAGGATCGGCAGGACCGCGATCGACGCCATCGTCAACGACCCGCCCACGATGAACGTGACGCCGAATGTCAGGCCCACAGCTGCGAGCGCGACAACCAGCGGCAACAGACGCAGCCGGCTGCGGAAGACGAGGAGCAACGCGACGGCCATGACGAGCAGAGCCGCGATCAGAAGCACCGCGATCGAGCCGGTGATCGCGTTACCGAGATCGTTGATGACGACTGGCACCCCCGTGACCGTGTAGGTGCCGCCGTAGGCGAGATGGAACTGGGGCATTTTCACGGCTCGGCGGATCAGAGCGATCGCCTCGGCGCGCTGATCGGAGCTGAGCCCAGGCTTCAGCCGGGCCTGGATCAGAGCCGAGGTGGCGGTGGGAAACAGGTAGGCGAAGCGGGCCTTCGGCTGGTTGGCGCCCCGCAGCGGATCAAACACGATCTGCGGGATGAACTGCTTGTCGTCGATCCGGGGTGTCCCCTTGATGCCTGAGCTGAGATAGAGCTGCTCGATCTGCTGGACCTGCTGGGCGTACTCAACCTGGGCCGCCGCGTTGGCGGCGGACTGGGCCTTCTGCTTGCTCAGACCACGAGCCAGAGCCAGCTGATATGCCTTCTGGGCGTAGCTCCGAACCGCCTTCATGGCACCGGAGAGCAAGGCTCGGATGCGGGTGTTGACCGCGGTCACCGCCCGGTTCAGGAAGGTCCCCGGCCCGTAGACCACCTCGACCGGCCGCAGACGCATGAGTCCTCCACACGGGCTGCCCCATCCCCCGTAGGGCCTGGCCCGCTTGGCGGCCACCGGGACGAACGAGCCGAGCGTCTGGTTGGCCGAGAGCTCCTGGCCGGCCAGGCAGGCCTCGAGCTCTGACACACGGGCCAGATCCTGTGTTTCGACGAGATCGGTCAGGCGCTCGCGGATCAGGACGACCACGGGCTCGCCGCCGAAGTGCTGCTCGTCCTGGACGGTCGCCTGGTAGCTCTGAGACGAGGAGCTGACAAACGATGAATCGCCCGTGTCCGGCGTGAGACCGAGCGAGAGCAGGCCGCCCAGCAGTGTCAGCGCTCCGACGATCGCAAGCGTCAGCAGCGGCCGCCGCGCGGCCGCACCGGCGAGCCGCTCCAACCGCTCCCTCAGCAACATGGCATCAGGCTAACGCTGGCCCGAGGGCGGCGCGCCAGCTCTCGTGCAGATCCCAGCTCCGGCTTAATCCATTGTCAGCGGCCCCTCGGACTCGCCCGAGAGGAACTGGCGGATGAACGGGTTGTCGGAGTTGAGCATGTCCTCCGAGGGCCCCGCCTCGACGATCCGGCCCTTCCACAGCACGTTGATGTAATCGGCTACCCGTCGCGCGGTCAGGATGTCGTGAGTGATCACGCAGAACGTCGGCAGGTGCTGCTTCTGATTGTCCTTGGCCTCCTCCATGGCGTCACGATGGATCTCCAGGATCAGCTCACCCAACAGGGCGGTGCGGACAGGATCCAGACCGGAGTCAGGCTCGTCGAAGAGCACGATGTCGGGCTCGAGCACCAGCGCGCGGGCGAAGCCGGCACGTTTGCGCATACCGCCTGAGAGCTCGTTGGGCATCTTCTCCCGGGCGTCCGCCAGGCCGACCTCGGTGAGACGGCGCATCACGATCTCCTCGATCTCGTCCTCACCCTTCTCTGTGTGCTGGCGCAACGGAAAGGCGACGTTGTCGTACAGGTTCATCGACCCGAACAGCGCGCCGTCCTGGAACAGCAGGCCGAACTTCTTGCGCATCTCAAAGAGGTCGTCGTCGGGCATGCCGGGCACCGACTCACCGTGAACCAGGATGTCGCCCTGATCGGGGTACAGGAGCCCGACCATGTGCTTGATGCACACCGACTTCCCCGTGCCGGACGGGCCGAGGATCATCGACACCATCCCCTCGGGCAGACCCATGTTCAGGCCTGAAAGAACGCGTGACCGACCGAAGGACTTGTAGCAATCGATGAATTCGACGGCGTCGGGACGACCGGACGGGTAGACGCGGTAGCTGTGCCATTTGTACTCGTCCTCGGAGGAGCCCTCGGGAGGAGCTGGACGGGGTGGCTGCTCGTCTATGACCGAGACGCGTGAGGAGGACTGTCCCGAGGAATCATCCTTCTGGGACTCCCAGGGTGGTGGCGCCGCGCGTGACTCCGACCGGCCGCCACCGTCACCGTCTCCAGCCGCGACGCGATCATGCTCGCCCGTGTCGCCTTCCGTTTGGCCTGCGCCCGAAGGCGGGCCCTGCTCGTCAGGCGTCTTTGGGTCGCCTGCGTCGTCGCTCTTTCCAGATTTTCCTAGGCGCGCCATGCGTCAGCCTCCGATCGGTGCTCTGGGGTTGGCACCCCAGAACAGCTGTGTACCAAGCATCCCGATGACATGAACCCCCACGATATTGAGCACCATCGATTTGGCGGTGGCGGTGCCTACCCCGACCGGCCCCCCGCTGGCCGTGTATCCGTAGTAGCAGCCCACGAGCACGATCATTGTGGCCTCGGCCATGGCCTTGATGACGCTGTATAAGAGGTCGGTGGGGTTCTGAAACTCCCAGAAGATGAGGAAAAAACCTCCTGAGGAGACGTCGCCGATCTGCTCGACCACGGCCAGCCAGCTCGCGAAGAATCCCGCTCCGATCGAGCACAGATAGACGAACGGAAGGACCATCCAGGCGGCCAGCAGCCGGGTCGCGCACAGGAATGTCATGCCGCTGATGCCCATCACCTCGAGGGCATCGATCTCGTCCGAGATCCGCATCGACCCCAGCTCGGCCACGATTCCGGTTCCGACCTTGGCCGACATCATGTAGCCGAAAGCCAGCGGAACGATCTCCCGTAAATCGCACCAGGCGGCAAACACACCTGCATACGCCGGCGCCCCGACGGAACGGTTGAAGTAGGCGCCCTCGGTCCCGCATTCCAGCCCGGAGATGAACACCAGGCCCCAGATCACGAGCGTCGAGCCGACGATCAGGATGCCGGCCTGACGCAGGGCCTCGCCGAAGAACTTGAATACTCGGAGCCCGAAGATCTCGCGGAAGACCTGGGCGATGAATTTGACTAGATCGCCAAAGCTCTCAATCCAACCCCGCGGTACTGCTACGAGCTCGCCCATTACTTCGGGATCGTGGTGATCTCAGGATGGGTGGCGAGCAGGGTCTGGGTGAAGGCGTAGTTGAACGCAAAGATCCCGTTGAACGCGATCACCACGGCCTCGTTGACCGCTTTCCCCACGCCCTCGGCGCCTCCGGACGCAGTCATCCCCTTGTAGCAGCAGACGATCGAGATGATCGCCCCGAACAGCGTCGTTTTCAGGACCGATCCCCAGAGATCGGTGGTGGAGGTGTTGTTGAAAAAGGTGGCCCAGAACGGACCCAGGGGAGCGTGATTGACCAGCGTGGCCAGCACCCCTCCGAAGATCCCGAACAGGAGCGCATAGATGTCGAACAGACCGGTGACCACCATCAGGGCCAGGAAGCGAGGGACGACCAGGTTCTTGATCGGGTCGACGCCCAGCACCTGGAGCGCGTCCAGCTCTTCCCGAATCTTTCGAGCTCCCAGATCGGCCGTGATGGCAGTTCCGGCCACGCCCGCGAGCACGACGGCGGTCACGAACGGGGCGAACTCGCGAATCGAGGCCAGCACGAAAAAGCCGCCGAGCCGGTCCAGGGCGCCGAACAGCACCAGGAAGTCCGCGGCCTGGAGCCCCGGTGCCTCGTAGCCAAAGGCGACAGTCGAGATCAGCAGCGGAAACCAGCACAGCCGGAGCGCGAACATGAACTGCCCGACGAACTCCGCTCCATACGGGTAGGGCGGGCGCACAGCGGCGACCATCGTCTTGCCGGTGAGGATGACCATGTTGCCGACCTCTTCCAGCAACGACTTGGTCGGCAAGAAAGTACGCTCGGCAACTGCCCTGATCAAAGGATCTCGTCCTCCCGTGGTACGACGGCCCGCTCGGTGCGGCGGGGGATTAGGAAGCCTATTGGACCGACCGCGAAAAACACAACTCGGAACCGGCGGCGGCCCGACCGCAGGCCGGCGCCGGCGCGCCCCGGCCCAGGAACCGACGCCGAAGCCATGTCCAGGTGGTATGTTGGCGCCGCCCGGAGGAGGAGATCGCATACGACGAATGTCCCCAGGGCGCAAGGCTATGAGAGGCGCTGGCAGGCTCATCATCCCGATGGCTGTGACAGCCATCAGCTCGGTGGCACTGAGCGCCTGCGGAAGCGGCGGTCCCCAGGACGCTAACGCGCCGCGCGGGAACTTCCCCGTGGCCGTAACGGCGGCCACGTTCCCGAGCGCTCAGAGACTCTCCCAGCACACGCGAATGACGATCTCCGTGCGCAACGCCGGGCACAAGACGATCCCGAACATAGCCATCACGGTCTGCAACGTCACGTGTACCTACCCGGCGCCCGTCGGTGAGGGCACGAGCGTGGATGCGTTTGCGGAGTACCTGAACATGCCCGGCTTGGCCAACCACTCGCGGCCCGTGTGGATCGTCGATCGTCCCCCGGGCAAGTGCGAGTACAGCTGCCAGCAGGGCGGCGCCGGGTCAGACTTCACCTACGACGCCAACACGTGGGCCGCCGGCAAGCTCAAGCCAGGGGCGACCGCCACTTTCACCTGGGGCCTGACGGCCGTCGTGCCCGGACGGCACGTGGTGGCGTGGGTGGTGTCGGCCGACCTGTTCGGAAAGGCCAAGGCGGTTCCGGCCGGTGGCTCGCGCTCCCACGGCACCTTCACCGTCAACATCGCTCAGGCCCCCGCTCAGACGTACGTCAACAGCTCAGGAAAGGTCGTCGCCCAACACTGAGCGCGACGTTCCCCGGCGGCCGCGATCAGAGGAGCGTCCGCGCCGCGTAGTCCGCTGCTACCGTCGCGCTCAGTGAGGGTGCCAGCCGTAATCCCGGTCCTGGCTGTCCTGGCGGCGTTCGGTCTGAGCGCCACGGGGGCCAGCGCGGCTCACCCCGGAGGACACGGATCGGGCGGGGGCGGAATCGGTCCAGGGGGTGGCTCGGGCGGCCACACCGGAGGGTCGGGACAGCACTCCAAGACCACTGGCCCGACCAGCGGACCGCTGAGCCTGAACGGGATGTGGATTTGGTACGTCTCCAAGGCCGACGGCGGAAAGCCGAACGCAATCATCGCCACGGCCCGCCGGCACCACATCGGGACCTTGATCATCAAGGCCGGGGATGGGACAAGCCGCTGGTCGCAGTTCAGCCCGAAGCTGGTAAGCGCCCTTCGCGCCGGGGGACTCCAGGTCTGCGCATGGCAATACGTCTACGGCGACCACCCGATCGCAGAGGCGAAGGTCGCTGCAGCGGCGGTTCATGCCGGTGCCAACTGCCTGGAAATCGACGCCGAAAGTCAGTACGAGGGCAAGTACGTGCAGGCCCAGAAATACATCCGTGAGCTCCGCCACCTGATCGGGCCCAAATTCCCGGTCGCGCTGGCCAGCTTCCCGTACGTCGATTACCACCCGTCGTTTCCGTACTCAGTTTTCCTGGGGCCGGGCGCCGCGCAGTACAACACCCCGCAGATGTACTGGCCTGACATCGGGACAACCACCGACGCGGTCTACTCCCACACCTATTCCTTCAACGATCCCTACGCTCGCCCGATTGCTCCGTTGGGCGAGGTGGCGGGGAACCCTCCGCCCAAGCAGGTCAAGCGTTTCCGCCAACTGGGCCACGTATACGGCGCTACCGGAGTCAGCTGGTGGGACTGGCAGGAGTCCTCGTCGCGAGACTGGCGAGCGGTGGGCGCGGTTTTGGGCAGCCTGGATACACCGCCGGCTGCGGTGCTCCCGGTTCTGGCCCGCCATGGCCAGGGAACGCTGAGCCAGGGTGATCTAATCGTGTGGGCCCAGGAGCATCTTTGGAGCGCGGGCTACCACGTGAAGATCGACGGGATCTTTGGTTCCGGTACGCAGTCAGCGGTGAAGAGCTTCCAAACTGCGCACAGCCTGCCGGTCAGCGGCAAGGTCGACGCCGGAACCTGGCTCGATCTGCTCCAGTACCCAGCGGTTGCCGTGACGTGGACCGCCAAAGGGGCTCACCCCGCGCAGGCAGCCCGCGAACCCGCGGGGCCGAGAGGAGCCGGACTCGTGTTGGCCATCCCGCGGTCAGCCCATCTGCCGGCGGTGGCCAACGAGATTCCGGCCAATCTGGGTGCCGGTTAGGCCAGGGCGGGTCAGATTAGCCGTCGAGTACGGAGCCGTCTGGGATCGTCCGCGGCTCGTCAGCGTCGAGCTTGACCGCTCCCCGCACGATCACTCTCTCGCCGAAGGTGACGTCACCCCTCACCGTCAGCCGCTCGCATTGGCGCAGTGACGGCGGGCCGGCGGGGAAACGGGCATCGAATCGGTCGAGCCTCCCGTAGAACTGGGACTCCAGATCAACCAGGGGCAGCTGGCCTTCGCGCTCGGACACGGGCTCCGCGACCATGTCCTCGCCCATCTCGTAAACGTCTGAACGGATGATCAGCAGGTCGTTGGTCGTCTTGACCGGAATGAACCGGCGCCGGGGCACGCACAGCAAGCGGGCGCCTGGGAAATCTTGGATCGCCGCTCCCATCGCGCTCTCGAGCTGGATCACGGGGGGAGTGGATGAATCGCGGGGGTCGACCGTCTTTCGATTGACGATCAGAGCCAGCTCCATGATCCCGTCCGAGCGCTCAAGGACGTCGGCCAGCGCCCGCAAGTCGAGCCACACGTTGTTCGTGTTGTAGTACCGCCAGCGGCGGTAATCACGAAATGATTCCTCCTCGTCTGGTGGCGTTTGCGCGATCTCTCGCAACACCAGCCGGCCGTCGCTGCGGCGCCGAGCGATATGGCCGCCCTTGCGGTCCGCCGGGCTGCCCTCGATGACCTCCATCAGGAAGGGAATCTCCTCCGAGGCCATATGGGCCGCGATCCGTGGATCGACTCGAGCACCCAGATTGTCGGAGTTGGAGATCATCGCGTAGCGAAAGCCGTTCTCCAGCAGCGCCGACAGGACGCCGGAGCGCCTCAGGGCGCCGTAAATGTCGCCGTGCCCCGGCGGGCACCACTCAAGCGCCGGGTTCGCCGGCCAGACCGCGGGCTTCATCAGCTCGGGATCGAGCTTGGGAATCATGCTCTGCATGAAATGCGGCGGAACTCCGTCCAGCTCATCCCCGCCGAGCTCGGGATGGTCCGCCAGGGCGGCCACGGTGGCCTCAAGCGTGGCCTGGCTGTTCATGAGCAGCAGTGGCAGGCGGACTCCAAAGCGCCTGCGCAGGGCGAGCGTCTGGCCGATGATGATGTCCAGGAACGTCAGGCCTCCGTGGGCCGGGACGAGCGACTTTGGCTGTTGGAGACCCATGGTGGTGGCCAGGCCACCGTTGAGCTTGATCACGGCCATGTTCTGGAGCGCCTCGGGAGACTCGTGCCCGGGAAGATCGGCCAAGCGCGGCACGTCCTGGGCGGGCTCGATCTCGTCGCTTCCGATCAAAGCCGACTCGCCGCCGGCCACGCGCTCGTAAGCCCTCGCGAAGGAGCGGATCGCCTCCTCAGGCTGGCCCGCCGCCCGCATCTTCTCCTCAGCCAGCTGAAGACCCGCGGCACTCATCCGCTCAGCTGACCGCTTCGATCCAGTCCAACCGCTTCCCGCAGAGCGACCGGGCGTCGGAGGGATCGACGTAGGACACAGGCAGGTTCGCGGTGGTTGTGCTCAGGACGAGAGGACCCATCACAAACGCGAAACCGCCGCTGCCGGGGTCGAGCGCCGATCCTCCGTAGCGCAGCGAGAACGTGTGCGAACCAGGGCTCAGTCGGGCCTGCCCCAGGGGTGTCCACTGCCCGGTCTCGTTGAGCTGGTCCGAGACGGATCCCACCTGGTGGCCATCGACGCTCACGGTGAGGGTGCGGCGGAAAGACCCCCCCATCCACAGTTCGTACACGCCATTTTCGGGCACGGAGGTCTTGAGCGACGCCGTACCGGGCCCGGTGGGCGTCAGGGATCCGCCTGCGCTGCCCCAGGCCGCTGGATGATTGCTCGCGCCAAGATTGACTAGCACAGGCGCCTGGGGCCGGAACACCGTGGCGAGCACGCCCCCTGCGTTCCGGGCCTCCTGGGCGAGACGCAGCACACTGCGGCAGCTCGGGACCGCGGCCGGGTTCAGCGAGGTGCCCAGACTCAGATGATCGAGGATCCGGCGGGGGTCCAAGGGGCGCTGCCAAACTTCGTACCAGTGGCCCTTCCACGTGAGGTGATAGACCGATGGAGGGCGGCTCTCGACCGGAGAGGTGCGGAGCACCAGCGTCCGGTAGTCGAGCACTGCGCCGAGCTCGAACTGATCGAGGTCGGCGTATTGCCCCAGGCCCAGTGAGCCGCCGGCGCGCAGGGGGTCCACGCGCACCCGGAGCTCCCCCGCGGCCTCCGGAGCGAGGTTGCGCAAGAAGTGCCGGGCGCCATAGGGCTGATATTCGGTCATGAGCGTCGGGCCATCGCCGGCAAAGCGCTGTCCGATCGTCTGCAGCTCGGCCAGCTGCGCACGCGGGGCCAGCCACACGTTGCCGTAGGAGAGGCCGTTCGACCACAGTACCCCGGCTGCAATGGCCAGGCCCGCGAGCACCCCCTCGGTGCGCCGCCCCATCTGGAACGCCGCCGCCAAGCCGGCAAACCCGGCGGTGAGAACGGCCGGTGAGCCCTCGGCCATCGCTTTGGCGTCCAACCACGGAGAGCTCAGGCCGACGTGGCCGAGTACGAGCAGGAAGACGAACCCACCCGCCCCGGCCGCCAGATAGAGCGGCACCGTCCAGGCGCGTCGGCGCCAGGCCAGGCCCACCGCGAATACGATCGCCAGCCCCAGCACGACGAACAGCACGTGCGTGAGGGCGGAGTTGTGAAGCGCGGTTCGGAAATCCGTGGCCGGCCAGATGCCCAGAACCTGGAGGTTGTTGAGCGGATGGCCCAGATTGCCCAAATGGATCGAACCGAACAGACCACCGGTGTCATTGAGAGCGCCGGCCTGGCCGCTGGCGCTTCGCACGAACCGGTAGGCCAGTGCCAGGGTTGGGATCGACAGCACCGCGGAAAGCCCCACCAGACGGACGGCCGAGCCCAGGAACGCGGCGCGTGCCTGACGGACCAGTATGACTGCGGCCAGAACAGCGGGAATGACGAGCCAGAAGCCGCCCGCGATGCTGAGCACAGCGAGCAGGCCGGCGACGCCCAGCGCGGCCGGGAGCGCCCCGCGGAGGCTCGACCAGTGTCTGAGCGTGGAGCCGAACAGCGCGCAGATGAGCGCGATCATCATCGCCGCCGCCATCTCCTTGATCCCGCTCCAGAACGCGTACTGGAACAGGAGCGCCGGCTGCGCGCCAAGGAAGGCCACCAGCACTCGCAGCCGGGGCGAAGCCACCAGGTCAGCGCACAGGGCATAAATGGCAAGTGCGAGCATCGTCGCGTAGACGGCGATCGTCGGCTGGAAGAGCCAGGCGAGGTCTTGGCCGGTGAGCTGCCCGCCCACCCCCATCGGGATGAAGGAGCCCAGCGGGTAGCCGCTTTCGAGGTAGTCCTTCAGGACCAGCTGGTAGGTGGACGGAGAAAGACCGGAAAGCGACCGTCCGTGCTGCATCACATGGTCGGTCAACGCCAGCCAGGTTGCGGTGTCGTCGAGCGTGATGTAGCCGGCGAAGGTGGCACTGCCCGACAGCACGATCGGGGCCGCGTAGACCGCATATACAGCCAAGCCGGTGACGACGGCCCAGCGGTCGATCCGGCGCCCGCCCCAAATCCGGGTCAGGGCGGCCAGCCTGGACTCCCCGCCGCGCCTCGACGGAATCGACAGTCCGTAGCCGCACACGGCCAGCGCGACAACGAGCGGCGTCGCCAGGCGAGCAGTCGCCGGTAACGCGGTGGCGAAGTCGCCGGTGACAATGATCACCGCCAGCCCGGCGACCGGTAAGAGTGGGCCCCGAAGCCGCCAGCCCGACCCGAGCTCGACCAGCAGGCCACAGCCCACGGCAAGCAGGACGAGCACCAGCGGGAAGACGACCCAACAGAGAAAGATGGTCAAGACGTCTGGGTTAGCCCAAGGCTCGGAGGGCTCGAGCTAGGGGTGACCGGCAGCGACCGGACGGATCGCCCCCGAGCTGATCAGTGCTTGGACCCGGCCGGCGCTGGGATCGAAGACCTCGATCTGTTCGCTCGATCCCTTGAAGGCCAGGTAGGCACTCGTGGGATACCGCCGGTAGTAGAAGGCCACAGCGCCTGCGGGCGCGGTGATTCTTACCGAGCCTGGACGGTGTGCCGCCACCAGCGTGGCGTGATACGCGTTCTCGACACGGAAAGTGGCCACGAACGGGTACTTGTGGATGTAGGTGAGCTTCGAGCCCGGGGGCATATAGCTGATGAAGATCCAGCCCTGGGTCGTGCGGGTCAGCGCATAGGCGCTACCTGACTGAGGCCCCTTCCAGAAAACGAGACGATGAAGGAGATCGACTCCCCTGATCAGCGCCTGTGGGGAGCTGGCGATGGTCGTGGTGTGAGCTGGGAAGGGGTTCACCCGCGGCCCGCCGGCGCTGCTCGAGGCGCCGCCGCCGTTCTGCGACTGGTTGGAGGTGCCACTGCCGCCGAGGACGAGCCACAGCACGATGGCCACGGCGGCGGCCACGGCCACCACCGCGCCGAGGCGGACGCGAGACGGCCGGTTTCCAGACTCGAGATCCCCCTCGCCCGCTTGGGGGCCCGCTGCCTGTTCTGTCATCTCAACGGATCCTAGCTTCGAAATATTCGACCTAGGTCTGAAACAGAACCGCCCGCGCAGATGCGCGGGCGGTTCCGGTCAGGTTGCCTGAGCTATCGGCTCAGTGTCCCCAGATCGAGTAGTAGACGGTCGATCCGCTCGTCGCAGCCCCAGTGGTGGGGTTGTACGTGTTGATCGTTACCGGGGGTCCGGCCGTGGCCTGGACTGTCTCATCCGAGTGCGCAGAGGTCGCCTGGACCGAGTCCACGGTCGTGAACGTCGGGGTAAGCGAGCACGGCGTTGTGCAACTTCCAACGTCGACGCTCTCGCCCGTTACTGGCGTAGTTCCAGCTCCGCGGTAAACGGTGTCGCCGGGCCCCGTGGGACCGCGTGCACCAGTGGGACCGGTCATACCGGTTGGCCCGGTTGGACCAGTCGGACCAGTCGCACCAGTCGCACCCTTCGCACCAGTCGCACCCTTCGCACCAGTCGCACCCTTCGCACCAGTCGCACCAGTCGCACCCTTCGCACCAGTGAAGCCTGTCGAACCCTTCGCGCCCGTGGGACCGCGAGCACCGGTCGGACCCGTGGCGCCTCTGGCGCCCGTCGCACCGGTTCTACCCGTTGGACCCTTCGGACCCGTCGGACCGCCGGAGGGACCCGTCGCGCCCCTAGGGCCCGTGCGGGCCCCGTCGGACCCTGCGGACCGACATTATTCCAGCTGATCTTGAACCAATTAGGCCCATACTTCGAACAGCTCGTGCCGGCGTACGCGTGGTGTATGCCGCCGCCGCTGTCGACGCAGGCATAGAGCGTGCTCGCGGATGCGGACGCCACTCCAATAAGCATCGTCGCCGATGTCGCACCTACCAGCGCCGTGAGCCGAATAGCACTTCTTTTAGAAAGACCAGCGCGTGGCTGCAATTACTCACCTCTCTCTGTTAATGGATTGAGGGGTTGTTCCCTACCCCACCCTACCGCGCGCCAGTCTATGCGGAGATTCGGCGGATTGTCAACGCGGATCGGCGATTGCAACTTGACGGCCCCAGGCGCGCACCTGCCGGCCGGACCTCGATTGACCCGTCGGGGGGCTCCGCACCTGGCGGAAGCAGCCCCAGGACACAGCCACCGAAGCCTCCGCCGATGAGCCGGGCGCCCGCTGCCCCAGCACGCTTGAAGCGGCGCACGGTGTCCTCCACGGCCGGCGTCGATACCTCGTAGCACCCGCGCAGGCTGGCGTGCGACTGATCGATGAGGGCACCCAGCCTCCACAGATCGCCGCGATCGAGCGCATCAACCGCCCCCAGGACACGCTGATTAGCCCCGACAACATGGCGCACCCTTCTGTCCAGTGGCCCGGGCAACCGGTCGGCATCGGCCAGCGTGGCCTCCCGAAGGTTGCCGATGCCCAGTAGCCCGCACGCCCGTGCGCACTCCGCCCGGCGTTCGTTGTAGCCAGAGCTGGCGGTGGCGTGCCTTTGGCCCGAATCAAGCAGGGCCATCCGCCACTCACCCAATGAAAGCGGAATCGGAGTGATCTCAAACGACCGGAAGTCGATCAGGACGCCGTGGCCCGCAGACCCCCAGAGACAGGCCAGCTGGTCAAGCAGGCCGGTCCGGGCGCCGACCCACTCGTTCTCGACCCGGGAGCAGATCCGGGCCAGCTCGAGGCGGTCCGGTTCGGCCTGACCGGCCAGGGCGATCAGCGCCCGTGCCACCCCAACCTCGAGAGCCGCTGAGGAGCCGAGCCCAGCCCCCATCGGCACCGTTCCGGTGATCTCCAACCGGGCTCCGACGAGCCTGTCCACTACGCGCCCGAGCTCGGCCACCGTCCCGCGGACGAACGCCCGCCAGCCGTCCGCGTGGGGCGGACCGGCGAGTGGGAACTCATCGGCCTCGTCCAGATCGGGGGCGGTGGCCTCGATCCTGGGACTACTCAACTCATAGGCCCTCACCGTCACGCCCTGCTCGATCGCGAACGGGAGCGCGAAGCCCTGGTTGTAATCGGTGTGCTCCCCGATCAGGTTCACCCGGCCGGGAGCGAAGGCTACGACGCTGCGCACACCTGCCGGATGGCCTGGACGAACTGCTCCACGTCCTCCTCGGTGGAGTCCCAGGAGGTCATCCACCTGACCTCCCGGCGACGTTCGTCCCATACGTAGAAATCAAACTCGCCGAGTAGCGACGCGATCGCTCCGGCCGGGAGCTCCGCGAACACAGCGTTGGTCTGCACCGGCCGAGTGATCCGCACGCCGTCCACATCCCGCAGGGCCTCGGCCAGCCTGGCCGCCATCGCGTTGGACTGGCGCGCATTTCGCAGCCACAGGTCGCCAGACAGCAATGCGTCCAACTGGGCGGCCAGGAAGCGCATCTTCGAGGCGAGCTGAAGTGACTGCTTGCGCAGAAACTCAAAGCCCTCGCCCAGCGGCGGCGTGAGAAACACGACCGCCTCGGCTCCGAGCAGCCCGTTCTTGGTGCCACCGAACGACAGCACGTCCACGCCGGCGTGCGTGGTCAGGTCGGCCAGCGACCGACCGAGCGCGGCAGCCGCGTTGGCCAACCGGGCGCCATCGACGTGGAGCAGGAGTCCTCGACTGTGGGCGAGCTCGGCCAGCTGCTCGACTTCCTGGAGGCTGTACACGGTTCCGAGCTCCGTGCATTGCGAGATCGAAATGACCCGCGGCTGCACGGCGTGCTCATCCCCAATGCGCGTGATCAGGGGCTCCACGAGCTCCGGCGTCAGCTTGCCGTCGTGGCCGGGAGCGGTGAGAAGCTTGACGGAGGCCAGAGCCTCCGGGGCTCCACATTCGTCGACGTTCAGATGGGCGGTGTCAGCGCAGATCGCGGCCTCCCAGGGCCGGCAGACGGCCCGCAGGCAAAGCACATTTGCCGCCGATCCGCTCCAGACCGGATAGGCGCGAGCCTGCTCGCCGAAGAGTTCTGCGAATCGGCTGGCCAGGCCCTCGGTGAGGGCGTCGTGCCCGTAGCCGAACGCGTGCCCGCTATTGGCAGCGGCGATCGCGTCCATCACCTCAGGATGGATGGTGGCCGAGTTGTCGGAGGCGAATCCGCGCCGGGAGCTCACGCTGGCGCGAGCTTAGCCTTCAGGGTCGAGTAGAAGATCGACAGCGGGAACTCGTCCTCCAGGACCAGATCCACGTAGGGACGCGGATCGGGGAGTTCCTCAAAGTTGCGCCGAGGCGCGACCCACTGCGAGCCGGTCGCCGGGGCGACGCTCTGGCTGATCAGGTCGTGGCCGGCCGCCCAATGCTGGAGCTTGGTGCGGTCGATGCCCGACCGATACAGCTTCTCGACCTCGAGACGGAGCCCGTCGACGCCCTCCGCCACGGTATCCCAGTTGATCGTGAGCTGGTTGTCGGCCCACAGGACATGACCATGCCGGTGCAGGTAGGCGAACAGCAACTGACCACCCAGGCCGTCGTAATTGCGCACCCGCGAGCCTGCGATCGGGAACCGGAGAAGCCGATCGAGCAGGATCGCGTACTGGACGCATCTCGGCAGCGGCCGTGCGGACCTGGCCTCAGGATGAGAGTCGGCCTCGAGCTCGCGCGCTTGGGCGAACGTGGCCAGGTCGCAGCGAAGCTCCTCCAGCGAGTACATCCAATAGGGCGAGCGCTGGCGGATCATGAAGGGGTCGAACGGAAGCTCGCCGTGGCTGTGGTTGCGATCGTGGATCAGGTCCCACAGGATGTAGGTCTGCTTCGCCAGCTCCGGGCTATTCAACATTCGGGCGGCGTCTGGCGGCAGGTTCAGTGCCAGCAGGTCGGCCCCGGCCCCGGCCACCCTGCGCAAGCGCTCTGACTCACGGTCGCAGAAGATCGCTCCGAAGTTGCTCGGCGGTCTGATGGGGGGGTTCCCGGTGGCGACCATCTCTGGGAACAGCACGGCGCATTCGCTGTCGTAGCCCCGGGTCGCATCCACCAGCTCGACCGGCACGAACTTTGAGTTCTGGAAGCGACTGTGCTCCAGCGCCGCCACATGGGCCGGCCAGGGCACGCGGACGATCAACGCCTCAAAGCAGGTGTCGCGCGAGCCGTTCTGCTTGTACATCGGGAAGAACGCGAGATGCTCGATTCCGTCACGGCGGTCGCGCTCCGGCCGGAACAGATCAAGCGAGCGCGTGAAGTTCGGGCGGCCAAAGCCATCCTCGGGCCAGGCTCTGAGGTCTTGGGCGGCGGCCTCGAGGTAGTCCACCTGGTGTGAAAATCGGTCGTGGAGCTGACCGAGAAGCGCGACGATCCGCTCAACATGCGAGCGCGCTTGGTCGGCGTCGCCGGTGAGCGATCCGTCGGGTGCCTGGAGCAGGGCCAGCGCGTTGGTCTCATCGCGGAGGCTGTGCCAGACCGGGTCCGCCGCGCTCGTCGCGTGCCGGCCATCGACGCTGCGTTCCGGCCGAGCGGCCCATTGGCACAGGTTTACCCACAACGTCCGGTGGTCGAGCTCGTCGAGGCAGTCGTCTCCGAACAGGTCCGAGTCAGCCAGAACAACGACCCTTCCCCGCTCGTGCTCGGTGGCGACCATCACCGGGGCGTTCGGGGTCGACGCAGTGGCATGGGAGCGAGCCAGGACTCGAGCGCCGTTGCTCGGGGCAATTGTCGTGGCCCGGTACAGGCATGCGTCGTGGACCCGCGCCAGCGGGTCACCGCCGCGTCCCCTCTGGCCTTCTGATAGCTCGGCCAGAATCCAGGTCGGAGCGCGGAGGTTGTGTTCGTAATCCTGGACGGTGTTGTTTTCAAGCCTCAGCCCGAAGCGCGCCAGCAGGCGGTTGAGATTGTTGCCGTACTTCTCCTGCTCGGTCTCCCCCAGCACAATCAGGCCACCGCCATCGGCCACAAACCCCTCCACGGCGTCGAGCTCCTGATCTGAGAGCTGCGGCGAGCCGGTGCCGGTGGTGCGCTCCCAGGCCGAATCGGAGGGGTGAGCGAGGATCAGGACGTCGCAGCGATCGAGGGCGGCAGCCGTCAGCGGTCCGAGGTTGGGCTCGATCTCGAACGCCTCATCGACGAGCGCGCCCGCGGCCTTGGAATACGACGCATCGGCCGGATGGCTGGGCTGCATCGAGGCAGCCAGTTCTGCGCGGATCGTCCAGGCCTCGCTGTGGGCCTCATCGAACAGAACACGGGGGGTCACGAATAGGAGCCTATCTCGGAGGACGGCGGCTGTCGATGTCGATTTCGATGTACCATCGGCAAGAAATCATCGAATGGACGGCATTGATCGACAGATTCTTGCGTTGCTGGTCGAAGACGGCCGGCGAACGTACGACGACATCGCCAGCCGCGTCTCGCTGTCTGCTCCGGCGGTGAAACGGCGGGTCGATCGACTGCGCCGTCAAGGAGCGCTCAGAGGCTTCACGGCGGTTGTCGATCACGTCGCGATGGGAGATAGAACCGAGGCCCTGCTCGAACTTTTCTTCGCCCCCGGCACGACGCTCGAGCAGGTCGCGGGGACACTTCGGCCCTACCCGGAAGTGGTGGAAGCCTGGAGCGTCACGGGCGACGCCGACGCAATCGCTCGAGTTCGCACTCGGGATAACGAGGATCTGGAGCGAGTGATCATGGACCTTCAGCGAGACGGCCTGGTGCAGCGAACGCGCTCCCAGGTGGTGCTCTCACGGCTGGTCCGTCACTGAGACTCGCGCCCCCGTCACCGAGGCCTCGCGGGCCGTCACTGAAGCTTGACCGGCGCGATCCCCTCCTGGGCAGGCAGCTCGAATCCGAAAACCTGGCTGTAGAAGCTCAGCTCGCCGTCCAGCGCCCGGCGAATGTTCTCGGCCCGGCGAAAGCCGTGCTGCTCCCCCTCGAAGGGGAGATAGGCGACCGGTACCCCCTTACGCTTGAGGGCATCGACGATCATCGTGGCCTGATTCGGAGGCACCACTTCGTCCTCGAGGCCCTGGAGGACGATCAGCGGCCGGGTGAAGCGGTCGATGTGCTCGATCGGCGAACGCTCGCGGTATAGATCACGTCCTTCGGGATAGGGGGCGACGAGGCCATCCAGATAGCGGCTCTCGAATTTGTGGGTATCGATCGCCATGGCCTCGAGGTCGGCCACGCCGAAGTAGTCAGCCCCGGCGGCGAACGGCGTATCTGGTGCCACGAGCGCGGCCAGCGTCGTATATCCGCCCGCCGACCCTCCCCGAATCGCCATCCGGTTCGCGTCGACCCGCCCCTGCCCGGCCAGCCAGCGAGCAACGGCAATTGAATCTTGGACGTCGACGACTCCCCACTGGCCCTTGAGCAGCTCGCGGTAAGCCCGCCCGTAGCCGGTCGACCCGCCATAGTTGACGGTGATGACGGCAAAACCGCGGCTCGTCCAATACTGGATGTCTACGTCAAGCTCTGGATCTGCGGCGGCGGTGGGACCGCCGTGGATGTCAACGAGTAGCGGAGGGAGCTCGTCGGCGGGAGCGACATAGAACGGATTGGTGGGCTCGTAAAGGAGGGCGTGGGAGGTTCTGCCCCCAGCCGAGGGAAAAACGAGCGCTTCCGGCATCGAGATGAAGCGGGCCTCGACGCCGAGTGTGGCCAGATCCCTGGGGGGCCGGAGCGTCATTACGCGCTCCACGCCCGCGCTGCCGTCAAGCAGGATCTGAACGACCGCCGCCTCGGCCCGCGGGCTGGACACGACCGCGACCAGACCGTGGGCGTCCGCGCTGCGCAGACAGTGGATCACGCTGAATGGCAGATCGAGGGGCACGATCTGGCCATCGGCGAGGCGAATGGATATGCCCTCGAAGCCCTCACGGCTGGCGGCAAACGCGATCTGCCCATCAGGCAGCAGGGCATACCGGGCGAGGCCAAACACCCACGGGGGAAGCCCGACCTCGGCCTCGAGCTCGGTGAGGGGCTCGACTCGGCCATCGGTCGGGAACCAGCGGTACAGATTCCACCAGCCCGTCCGATCGCTGATGAAGGCCAGCGAGGAGTCGGGAAGCCAGGCGGGCTCGATCACCGACTCGTTTCGGCCGCCGGCCACGACGACGCGCTCGCCTCCGGGCCCGCTCACGCAGAGCCGGGTGTCGTCCCAGGGCATGTTGGGGTGGTCCCACTCGACCCAGCACAGCCGCTGGCCATCAGGGCTGAACCGAGGGCTCGAAACGAAGTCCGGCCCGCTCACCAGCACCTCGGGCGTCGAGGGTTCGTGCGCGGCCAGCCGGACGATCTCGTTGCGGACATCGGTAACCCCACCTGACCGGGGGTGACGCTCTCGGACGCAGACGATCCGAGCGCCATCCGGGCTGACCTCGCCATCGGCATAGCGATCGCCCTTCGGCTGCTCGGGCTCGGGGGTCAGCGCTGCAACCTCCCCCGTCCGGGGGTCGCGCCGGTACAGGCGCTGGTCCTGCCAGCAGGCGAACCAGACCACGCCGTCCCGCACCCACCAGGCGCCACCCCCGTACTCGTGCACGGCCGTCCGCGCGTTGGCGTCTGGGGGAAGCAGCTCCGCAGTTCTGCCATCCGGCGAGCGGCGGACGAGAGCGGTTCGCCCGCCCTCGGCCGGACGGCTCTCGGCCCAGATGAGATCGTCGCCGTCGACCTGGACATCGGAAATGCGGACCGCCTGCGCGACCACGACCTCCGAAGTGATCGGTGTGGGCCAGGAGCCGTACGGGAGCTCTTGCTTGTCAGTTGACAACTTGGCGGCACGGTATCGCGCCGCCGGAGGCGGGGGCCCCGGTACAAACCTTCACACGGTCGTGTCAAGGTTGGCCTGAACGCTGGTAGCATCACTGCGATGCCCTCGCCCGAGCGCGATTTCCTCGCCGCCACCCGCGAGCGCGTGATCGTCTACGACGGCGGGATGGGGGCCACACTCGAGCAGTTCGACCTGGACCTCGAGCGTGACTACCGCCTGCCGGGGCGGTGTCATGAAGCGCTCGTCCTGAACCGTCCGGACGTCATCGAAGGGGTTCACTCCTCGATGCTCGAGGCTGGGGCAGAGGTGCTGGAAACCGACACGTTTCAGGGCTCCCGAATCAAGCTGAGCGAATGGGGCCTCGACGACGAGACTTATGAGATCAATCTGAAGGCAGCGCAGATCGCCCGCCGGGCCGCTGGCCAGGACCGTTTCGTGGCCGGATCGATCGGCCCGACCGGCCACCTCCCCGCCAGCGATGACCCCACGCTCGGGCAGATCACTTTCGGGGAGCTCGTGGACGTGTTCGCCGAACAGGCGCGCGCCCTGACCGAGGGCGGGGCCGACCTCCTGATCATCGAGACGGCCCAGGACATCCTGGAGGTGAAGGCCGCCGTATTCGGCGCCCGCCGGGCGTTCGCCGAATTGGGCCGCGCGCTGCCCATCCAGTGCAGCGTCTCGCTGCTGCCCCAGGGCGGAAAGATGCTGCTCGGCACCGATATCGGGGCGGTGCTGACGACGCTTCAGGCACTCGACGTCGATGTGATCGGCCTCAATTGCTCGACCGGCCCCGAGGACATGAGGGACGCGATCCGGTATCTGGGCGAGTACTCGCCCCTTCCGGTCCACTGCATCCCGAACGCCGGGATTCCCATTCAAGGCCCGAACGGCGAGACGGTGTTTCCCGAGCAGCCCGAGCCGCTGGCCGCGGTATTGGGCGAGTACGTCGAGCGCTACGGGGTCTCGATCGTCGGGGGATGCTGCGGCACGACGCCGGCCCACATCAGCGCCATCGTCGAGCGGTGCGCGGGTGGAACTCCTGCCCCGCGCCCGGCGGCCGGACCGCGTCAGCTGAGCTCGATGATGACCTCTACGCTGCTCGTCCAGGACCCCCGCCCAACGCTCGTGGGGGAGCGGGTCAACTCGCAGGGATCTCGGCGAGCCAAGGAGCTCCTGCTGGCCGAGGATTACGACGGGCTTCTCCAGGTGGCCGAGGATCAGGTGGAGGGCGGCGCCCACGTGCTCGATGTGTGTGTGGCCCTGACCGAGCGCCAGGACGAGGACGAGCAGATGCGTCAGGTGGTCAAGCGGATCAGCCTCACCCAGCCCGCCCCGATCCAGATCGACTCCACCGAGCCCGAGGTCGTCGAGGCTGCGCTCGAGCAGATACCGGGCCGGGCGGTTGTCAACTCGATCAACCTGGAGGCCGGGCGAGAGAAGCTCGATCGCGTTGTCCCGCTGGCCAAGGCGCACGGCGCCGCGCTGATCGCGCTCACGATCGACGAGGTCGGAATGGCCAAGACGGCCGAGCGAAAGCTCGAGGTGGCCCGCCGCATCACGGAACTCTGCTCCCAGGAGCACGGGTTCGATCCTGAGCTATTGATCTTCGACTGCCTGACGTTCACCCTGACCACCGGCGAGGAGGAATGGCGCCACAGCGCCGTCGAGACGATCGAGGGCATCCGCCTGGTGAAGGAGCAGATCCCCGGTGTCAAGACGTCGCTCGGAGTTTCGAATGTCTCGTTCGGCATCTCGGTCGGGGCGCGAAGCGTTCTAAACAGCGTGTTCCTGCACCACTGCGTCGAGGCTGGGCTGGACCTGGCGATGGTCAACCCCAACCACATCACTCCCTACGCAGAGGTCAGCTCGGAGGAGCGGGAGCTGGCTGACGATCTCGTGTTTGACCGGCGCCCGGATGCGCTCGAGCGCTTCATCGCCCACTTCGAGTCCAAAGGGGCCGACGCGTCCACCGAGGACGCCGGTGACGGCGACCCGACCGAAGGAATGGAGCCCGAGGAGGCGCTGCACTTCCACATCCTGCGCCGGCGCAAGGAGGGCGTTGAGGGCTGGATCGATCGCAGCGTGGAGAAGATCGGCGCCGTCCCGACCCTCAACGACGTACTCCTCCCCGCGATGAAGGAGGTCGGCGACAAGTTCGGCGCCGGCGAGCTGATTCTGCCCTTCGTGCTCCAGTCGGCGGAGGTCATGAAGCGCGCGGTCGCACAGCTCGAGCGCTACCTGGACCGAATCGAGGGCTACAGCAAGGGCACCGTCGTGATCGCGACCGTCTTCGGCGATGTTCACGACATCGGCAAATCGCTTGTCAAGACGATCCTCACCAACAACGGCTACCGGGTCGTCGACCTGGGCAAGCAGGTGCCGATCTCGACGATCCTCGAGGCAGCCGTCGAGAACGAAGCGACCGCGATCGGGCTGAGCGCGTTGCTGGTCTCCACGTCCAAGCAGATGCCGGCCTGCGTGCAGGAGCTACACGAACGCGGCCTCCAGTTCCCGGTGCTGGTGGGGGGTGCCGCCATCAACCGCAACTTCGCGCTGCGGATCCTGTACCTCGACGGAGACGACGCCCTCTACGAGCCCGGCGTGTTCTATTGCAAGGACGCATTCGAGGGCCTGGCCAAGATGGATCGGATAATCGATCCGGGCAGCCGCGAAGCGCTATTGGACGAGACTCGCGAGGCGGCCCGGCGGCTCCGTGACACGCCTCAGGCTGAGCCCAGCGATCTGCCACCGGTGACCGACTCATCGACGAGGTCGGCCGCCGTCACCGACAACCAGATCCCTGAGCCGCCGTTCTGGGGCGCCCGAGAGATCGAAGTCGCGATGGACGAGGTTTATCGCCACATCGACACCCACGTGCTGTTCAAGCTCCACTGGGGTGGGCGAGGCGTCAAGGGGGAGGAGTGGCAGCGCTTGGTCGCAGGCGATCCCGAGACCGGCGAGGAGGGCTTCCAGCCCCGTTTGGAGAGAATGTGGCAGGAGCAGTCATACCTCCATCCCCGGGCGCTGCTCGGCTACTTCCCCTGCAACGCCGAGGGCAACGAGCTGATCATCTGGGATCCAGAGGATTGGGATCCCGCCCACCCTCCCGCCCACCCCCGGGAGCTCGAGCGACTCGTTTTCCCCCGCCAGCCGCGTCACGACCGAATCTGCCTGGCCGACTTCTACCGGCCGCGAGAGCCCGGCGAGATCGACGTGGTCGCCCTCCAGGCGGTCACCGCGGGAGACGAGGTGACGCAGCTGTTGGCCGATCTGGAGTCCCGCGGGGAGTTTTCCGAGCAGCTGTTCGTACACGGCCTCGGTGTCCAGACGGCGGAGGCGATGGCCGAGTGGCTGCATGCCCAGGTGCGCCGCGACCTGGGAATCGGCGCCACGCAGGGGCGCCGTTATTCCTGGGGCTACCCCGCCTGCCCGGAGCAGTCAGAGCACGAGAAGGTCTTCCGGCTGCTCGACGCGCCGTCGATCGGGCTTCGGCTCTCAGGCGGGTTCGCGGTTGAGCCCGAGCAGTCCACGCTCGCGGTCGTGGCCCACCACCCGCAGGCGGTGTACTTCGGAATGAAGTCCGGCTTCTTGCCCAAGACACCGCGGCAGGCAGCGGACGAAGTGATCGCCGGGACCGACAAGGATCCGACCGGGATCGCAGAGGTCACGCTGGCCCGGCCTTGAAAAACGATCCGTGAGATCGGAGCGGATCGACCGGCGGGCATTCTTGGCCGGCGCCGGCTCGGCGGCCGTGGCGGTGAGCGCCGCAGCCTGCGGATCGAGCTCGAAGCTCCCGGCAACGAGATCGCAAGGCACCGCCCCGCCAAAGCCGCCGCCGCACCCGGCAGCACCACGCGTGCCAAGGACGCTCGAGGAGGCCATCCGCGGCCAGGTGATCAAGCGGGGAGCGCCAGGATTCGCTCAGGCCGCCCACGTCTATAACGAGCAGTACGACGGCGTGCTCCCAAAGGCGATTGCCCGCCCCGTGGACGCTGCGGACCTGGCGGCCGGGGTCCGGTGGGCGGTCGCACGAGACGTGCCGTTCCGAGCCCGGTCCGGGGGCCATAGCTACGCCGGGTATTCGACGATCCAGGACGGCGTCGTATTTGACCTCCGGCTTCTGAGCGGGGTGCAGGTCGCCCCCGATCGCAGCACGGCCCGGATTGGCGCCGGTGCTCAGCTGATCGACGTCTACACGGCTCTGGCGGCACACGGCACGACGATTCCCGCCGGCTCGTGCCCGTCGGTAGGCGTCGGGGGCCACGCCCTGGGTGGCGGCGTCGGGCTGGCCGGCCGAGCGTTCGGACTGGCCACGGACAACATCATGGCGGTGGAGCTGGTTGACGCCGACGGGCAGGTTCAACAGGTGGACGCCCAATCGGATCCCGACCTTCTGTGGGCGCTGCGCGGAGGCGGAGGCGGCAACTTCGGCGCCGTCACCCAATTCGAGTTTCGCCTCCATCCCGTCCCCAGCTCAGCCTCGTGGTTCTTTGTGTCCTGGCCTTGGGCCAACGCATCCGACGCGCTCGCCGCCTGGCTGCAGTGGGCGCCCCATACCAGCGAGACGATCAGCACGGTCTTCCACCTGGAGACCTCGTCCGGAGAGCCGGCCGTCAGCGTGGCGGGGCAGTACCTCGGGCCGAGCGCAGATCTCGCGTCCCGGGTCGCTCCATTGCTGAATGTGAGCCAGGCGAGTTTGAGCAGCGGGGATTCGAGCTATCTCGACCTCCAGCTGCGCTGGGCCGGCTGCCTGGGCCGCTCGCTGGCCAGCTGCCATACGGTCGGAACCCACGCCGGCGGCACGCTTGAGCGAGCGAGCTTCCGGGCGAAATCGGATTACGTCTCGGCGCCCCTGTCGGCCGCGGCCCGGGCAACGCTCGTGGCGGCCGTGCAGGCCAAACAGGGTCAGTCAGGATCGGGCGCGATCCTGTTTGACTCCTACGGCGGAGCGATCGGGAGAGTGGCCCCGGAGGCCACCGCGTTCGTGCATCGGAACGAGCTCTGCTGCATCCAGTACCTGGCCTACGACAGCAGCCCAGAGTGGCTCAACCAAACGTGGGGCCGAATGCGCCAGTACGTGTCCGGGATGGCCTACCAGAACTACATCGACCCTGATCTCGCCGACTGGCGGCATGCCTACTACGGCTCGAACTACCCGCGCTTGGTCGACGTCCAGCGCCGGGTTGACCCCGACCACCGCTTCACGTTTCCGCAGGCGATCGGGATATAGGCGGGGCGGCGTCCGCTGAACCGGGCTGGTCGAAAAAGCGAACACATGGTTCGCTTTTTCGACCACCCTCCCGTGTGGGACCTGGCTTCTAGTTGTTGCGACGCATCATGGCGCCGCCGGCGAGCGCCGCGACGACGCCGAGCAGGATCCCTCCGAAGATCGCCCACATCTCAGTCGATCCGGCGGTGGCATGAGCACCCATCTCGCTCCCGATCCAGACGAAATAGATCCCGAGGAGCAGGAAGACGGCTACGCCGCCGGCGACCTTTCGGAGCAGATGGCTGGGTTTGGGGGCCGATTCAGCCTCATCGGATTCCTCCGACTCCCCGGATTTCTCACCCCGGTCAGATTGCCGGGCTCCGGGTCCCTCCGACTCGCCGGTCTCCTCCGACCCGCCGGCCTGCTCGGACTCCTCAGCCCGTCCAGACTCCTCAGCCTGCTCGGACTCATCAGCCTGCCCAAACTCGGAAGCCCTCCCGGACTCCTCAGCCCGCCCGGGCTCCTCCTCAGACTCGCTAACTCGCTCTTCGGTTTCCGTGACTGCCATCACAGGCAGTCTTGCCGGGGTCGGGGACCGTGAAACACCTTCCGCGTGCTAGCCGTTGAAGCTGAACACGGTTCCTTGCTCCTTTGGGAATTGGCCCTGGTTCCCGACGCCTATGCAGGCCTTGCCCTGACAAGCGGCAGCCGACACGAACGTGTCGATCTTCTGCGGCTTTCCTGGGGTGCCGTGGTCGATCGGAACGATGTACTCGGTCGTCGAGGCCTGCGTGAACACGCCTCCGAACGAGAAGCAAGCGCTGGCCGAGCTACAGGCGAGCGGGAAGAGGCCGAACTTGACCGACTTGACCGGCCCAAGCTTGCCCGAGGACAGAGTCGTAACCTCGCCCTCCTCGCCCTTGCTGCTGTTCTTGTAACCGACCAGCGTGCAGAACTTGCTCGACGTGCATTCCAGCCCGGAGATGGCAGTGGTTCCCGGCACCTTGTGCTCGATTTTCACCTCTCCCTTGTCCATTGAGAAGATCACGCCGCTGCCGCTGGCCGTGAACCCGGTGGTTCCGGCCAGGGTGCACGCGTTGGCTGAGGTACAGAACGGCGTGGGCCCTCCTGTGTCCCCGGCGGAGAAGCTGTACGACCCGGTCAGCTTGTAGACCTTGGCCACCTTGCCGTTGAGGAGGTGGACGAGCATCGGTGTGGCGGTGGTGCCGCCGTGCTGCGGGAAGTCCTCCCCCGGCACCCAGCACGAACTCGAGCTGCCGCAGCCGATTGACGCCGCTCCGCTGATGCCGAGGTTGTGCACCGCGCCCGCTTTGCCGTGACTGATGATCACGTAAATCGCGTGCTGCGTTGAGCCGCTGAACGCGTAGCCAACGGCGATGCACGAGCTTTTGCTGGGACAGGTCACCCGGTTCAGGAGGTCCGTCCCCGGGACTGATTTCGCCGCTCCCGGCTTTCCTCCGGAGACCTGGACCAATATGCCGGTGGAGAAGTTCTGCGAGTTCCGCGGGGTCTCGCCCACCGCGATGCAGGGACCGCTGGATGGACAGCCGACCCCCTGGAAATCAAGAACCCCCGGCACCTTGTGCGTCGTCCCACTGATCGCTGCGAACGCGGACGTCGCGATCACTGCGCAAACGGCCACGGTCGCTGGTAGTGCGTACGGAACACGCTTCATGTTCCCGTCCCTTCTGTGGCGCCAGCCCTTACCGACGTTGCTCACTCTTACGGGCGCGAATGCGCCGAAACGCGATCGCTAAGCCTCGACCCGGACCGCGTCCGCCGCCCGGGAGCTCGCCCGCGGGGGCAGCTTGACGGGCGTCGCGTGCATCGCCCGGAGCCTGATCTCCTTCCAGGACATGCCCTCTTTGAGCAACGCCGGCATCCCCATCAGGACGGCGGTCGTGACCTCGACGGCCTGGAGGATGACTCCGTAGGCCACGGCCGTCCCGAAGCCGACGTGCCACCCCGTGTGCAGAACGGCGACGCAGGCCGCCTGGAAGACCCCCAGGTTGGCCGGCGTGGCGGGCAACACCGCGGTGATGTTGACGGCGAACAGCACGGCGGCGGCCGCCGCGACGCCGAGGTGCCCGAGCCCCAGGGCGACCAGTAGCAGGTAACAGGAGACCGACTGGAGCGCCCAGGCACCCAGCTGGGCGCCGGCCGCGACCGAGCCAAGGCGCGGCTGGCGGAAGACCGTCAGCCCAGCTCGTACGCGGGCCAGCGCGCCCCGGATCTGCCGGGCCAAGGTGTGCACCCGGGCGAACCGCTCGGTGGCGGGGTGGCGCAGGATTATCGGTACCAGAACCACCAGGGCCAGCAGCACGGCCGGCGCTATGGCCACCGCCATCAGCGCGTCCTCGTGGCCGGCGAAGATGTCGACCGAGGAGAACATGATCGCGCCCAGGATGATCAGCGCGACGATGTTCAGCAGCGTCTGCGAAACGAGCGTTCCGAGCACCACCGGAAAGTTCTGGCGCGGGCGACCGGTCCGACGGGCCACGACGAGCGCTCGTGACGGCTCGCCTAGGCGAGCCGGGAGCGTGGAGGACATGAGTACGCCGATGAACGTGCCCTGCATCGCGTCGGAGAGCCGGACGCGTGACTTGGGCAGGGCGGCCTTGAGGATCGCGTGCCAGGAGATCGCTCGGACGGCCATCGCGCTGCACATAACGGCCAGGCCCAAAAGCACAAAGGTTGGACTCGAGTCGATCAGAGAGTGGGCGACGCTTCCGATCCCGATCTTCTGGAGGGCCAGCACGGCGAGCGCGACTCCTCCGAGGCTCACACTGGCCACAGCTCCCCGGCGCGCCAGGGACCAGAGCCGGCCGCGCCGCTCCGCCGGCGTCGTGGGCTCAAGGCTCTTCAGCCGCCGTGGTGGCACGTTCGGCTTGAGGTCGGCTGCCCTGAGCCCCACACCAACTGCCACCCGTTGCACCGCGCCCCGCGGCTCGGGAGTGACGATCGCCTCCTCGTATGTCTCCATCACCTGGGCCGCCACCGAGGGCCAGGCAAACCGCTTGACCTTTTCGACCGCCGCCCGGGCCATCGCGTCGCGGCGCTCGGGCTGATCATGGAGGTCTCGCAGCGTCTCGGCCAAAGCCTGCGCATCGCCGGGCGCCACCAGCACGCCGTCGACACCGTCGCTCACGACGTCGCGGTAGCCGGCGATGTCGGAGGCCACCACCGGCGTCCCGGCGGCGAACGCCTCCGTCAAGACCATTCCGAAGCTCTCACCTCGCAGCGAGGGAGCGCACAGTACGTCGGCCTCCTCGAGCTCGCGCCACTTTGTCTCGTCGTCAACCTTGCCCAGCACGCGCACGTCATGGGCGTCGAGCATCAGCGGGGCCAGCTCTTCACGCGTCGGACCGATCACGGTCAGCTCGGCCGCGAGGTGCTCGCGCAGCGCCTCAAAGGCGCGCAGCAGCAGCGGGAGGCCCTTTCGCTCGACGGCCTGGCCGACAAACAGGATTCGGAGCCGTTCGTCCTGCACACGGGCAGCCCCGCGGGCGGCTCGCACCGGGTCCAGGTCGACCCCGTTGGGAATCACCGTGTAGTGCCCCCCAAAAAAGCGGCTGGCCGTCCATGCGGACGCCTCGGACACGGCGATCCGAACATGGAGGCGGTTGAGCATCCGCCGTGCCCCCATCATGCGGGCGGCGTTGTTGGAGAAAAGGTTCTCGTTGTATGTGTGGAACGTCCCGACCAGCGGCAGATCTGTCGAATCGGTGACGACCCAGGGGGCGACAGGCGACATCGGCTCGTGAACGTGGACGACGTCGTAGCGACCCGTGCGAAGCTCGCGCTGAGCGGTGGCCAGACCGAACGGCGTGAAGGACAGGTTTGACACGGCGCCGTTCGCCTTCAGGGCGAAGGTCCGGCCGAGGGGCACCACGTAGTCGGGCAGCCTGACGGGCTGCGGCCGTGCGCCGCGGTGAAGCGCCGCCGAGAATTTGCCCGGCGGATCGTGAGGCGCGAGGACGCGGACGTGATGACCGTCATCGAGGAATCGCTCGGCGAGCGCCTCGATATGCCGATTCACGCCCCCTGGATACGCCCACGAATACGGGGACAGGAACGCTATCCGCATGCTGTTCCAATCCTAGACCCTGGACCACGCTGAATGCGTCCGGGAATCGGACACAGTTGGGCTACCGAGCGCTGCGTATCATCGGATGGGTGGCCTCGCGGCATTTCGTCAAGTACACGTTCCTGAAGGTCGATCCCGCCTGGCGCCGGCTCGAAGACGACCAGCGCGCGGCCGACAAACGCGAGTTCATCGCCGCCTGTCAGGACTTCGCAGACGGTCATTTGCTCCGTGCCTTCTCGCTCGTCGGGACCCGTGGCGACGCCGATCTGATGCTTCTCAGCCAGGCTCAGAACCTGGAGCGAATCCACGAGTTTCACGTCGTTCTGGCCCAGAGTGGACTCATGAAGTGGTGCACGACCACCTACTCCCTGCTGGCGATGACCAAACCGTCGGAGTACTCGGACGAGTCACGGCTCGAGGTCCGCCCGGCGCACGGCAAGTACCTGTTCGTCTACCCGTTCGTCAAGACCAGGGCGTGGTACGCGCTGCCGGCCGAGGAACGCTGGCGGATCATGCAGGAGCACATCCGCATCGGCCGTGAGTATCCCTCCGTTGACCTGAACACGAGCTACTCCTTCGGGCTTGACGACCAGGAGTTCGTCGTGGCCTTCGAGACCGACAATCCGGCCGACTTCCTGGATCTGGTCCAGCGCCTGCGAACCACCGAGTCAAGCGTCTACACGCTGCGGGACACCCCCACGTTCACGTGCATCTCATGCTCGGTTGAACGTGCCCTGGGGGCGCTGGATGGAGCGGCCCTCAGCCTGACCGCCGCATCCACTCCATGAGCGAGCAGCCGGTGCACCTGGCTCACGATTTCGACGAGCTTCGCGACATCACCGTGATCGGCGCAGGGCCCGTCGGGATGAGCACCGCGTTTTGGGGTGGGATGCGGGAAGCCTCGTCGCGGATCGTGGACTCGCTGCCGGAGATCGGCGGACAGCTGACCACGCTCTACCCGGAGAAGTGGATCTTCGACGTACCGGGCCACCCCAAGGTCCTGGCTCGTGACCTGGTCGAGATGCTCCGCCGCCAGGCGGTGGAGCAGTTCGACGTCCCGGTGCATCTCAATACAACCGTGGAAACGATCTCCTGGGAGGGAGAGGGCGAGGACCGTGTGGTCGTCCTGCACACCGATCGGGGTGAGCTTCGGTCCCGGACGGTGATCGTGGCCGGCGGCCACGGCGCGTTTGAGCCCAAGAAGCTGCCGGGCTACGACATGGCTCCCTGGGAGGGCCGAGGCGTGCACTACATCGTCGGGGAGAAGTCGATCTTCGAGGGTAAGCGGGTCATGATCATCGGCGGAGGTGACTCGGCCATGGACTGGGTGATCAACCTGCTCGACACGGCGGCCGAGGTCCGCCTCGTCCACCGGCGTGAGGGCTTTCGGGCTCACGAGTTGACCGTGGGCCAGGTCATGGAAGCGGCCGATCGGGGAGACGTGACGGTGCACGTGCCCTTCCAGATCAGGGAGGTGGCTGGCGACGGCGGGATCGAGCGGGTGCGGCTGTTCCACTCCGAGGACGAGAAGGAGGAGCTCGAGGTGGAGGTCGACTACATCCTCCTCCAGCTCGGTTTCAAGACCGCGCTCGGGCCGCTCAAGGATTGGGGCTTCGAGATCGAAAAGGGCGCGATCGTGGTCGACCAGCTGATGAAAACCACGCTCGACCGCGTTTGGGCGTGCGGCGACATCACCACGTTCGCCGGCAAGCTCAAGCTGATCGCCACCGGCTTTGCCGAGTCGGCCATCGCGGTGGCCCAGGCCGTCCACGAGATCCGGCCCGAGGAGAAGATCCAGCCCAAGTACTCGACCAACACCGGCGTTCCCGGGGTCGTTGCCGGCCAGCCGTAAAGCGCTGGACAGCGCCCAGGCGGTGGCGCACCTCCGCGCGGCCGACCCGGTCCTCTGCTCGGTGATAGACGAGCTCGGGCCGGACGGGCTCGGGGACCCGCGGCGCGGTCGCCCGCCCACGGATCACTACGGAGCTCTCGTGCGCTCGATCGTGGGCCAGCAGCTGTCCACGAAGGCGGCACGCGCGATCTACGGCCGCCTCACCGAGCACTTCGGCGGCCACGCACCGACACCCGCTCAGGTGCTCGAGGCCGACCCCGAGAAGATGCGGGCCGCGGCTGGTCTCAGCCGGGCCAAGGTCGGCTTTCTGCGCTCGCTGGCCGAGCACGTCACGGACGGCTCGCTCGAGCTCGAGCGGCTCGATGAGCTGCCCGACCAGGAGGTGATCGAGGAGCTGGTGGCGGTCAAGGGCCTCGGAGTCTGGACCGCCCACATGTTTTTGATGTTCCACCTCCAGCGCCCGGATGTGCTGGCAGTGGGGGATCTTGGAATCCGCCGGGCGGTGATGCTCCGCTACGGACTCGACGCACTCCCCAGTCCGTCTGAGCTGGAGACTCTGGGCCAGCCATGGAGCCCCCACCGGACGCTGGCCTGTCTCTACCTCTGGCGCTCGCTCGACGCCGTGCCGGCGTAGGGCAGCAGCCCTCAGTGCGCCAGGTACCAGCGCCGGATGAACGACCCGTAGGCTCCGGCCGGCGTGCCGTTGTAGTTCGAGATCAGGGAAAGGCAGTCCCCCCAGGTGTCCCACGTCCAGGCGGCGTGGCCCACGCGATGTGCCTGAGCCCAGTGAAGGATGGTTGAGGTCTCGCTGGAGGCGCAACCCGAGTCGTCGTAGGTCTCCCCGAACTCGCCGAAGATCAGAGGCACCTTGCGAGCCACCGGGGCCATCGTGCGGTCCCAGCACGAGGTCGATGCGCAGGTGTTCTTGCCGTACACGTGGGCCTCGGCGATCAGCTGGTGAAGCGGGTCACGGGGCTCGTGCGAGAGCCACGGCGAAAGATCGTTGGCGTAGTCGATCCCCGGGATCGAGATCACGCCGCGGTATCCCGCAGCCCGCATCACGTTCACAGCCTGCTGCATCCCGGCCACGCGGTAGGGCTTGTTGTGTGGGCCGAACGTGGCCTCGCACAACCCGCCATGGAGGAAGCAGTTCGCGTCGACGATCGTTTCGCCCCAGGGGGCCAGAATCACATTTGGGTCGTGGCTGAACGTGACGGCCATGCTCCGCCACACGGCCGGCGAATGGTCCTCGTCGGGGGCCGCCGATTGATAGGTCGCCTTGTAGTGACCGGGGGCGGCCCAGATCAACGACACCTCGGCGTAGATGCCGTAGGCGTGGAGCAGCGCCACGTAGCGGACGATTGCTCGCCGGTAATTGGAGCCGCCCAGCGACGGCTTGACCCCGTTGATCCCGAGCCAGCAGTCCTCGTTGATCAGGACACGTACGAGGTTCACGTGCCAGGAGGCGATCGCCTTCACCGAGGCGGTCGTATTCGGGCCGTCGAAGATCCCCCAGCCCTGGATGCAGGCGTATTCGGTGCCTGAACGGTTGACGCCCTGAAGGACGAGCGGGCGGCCGTGGCCGTTCAAGAGCATGTTGCGCGAGACGTGAAGCCCGGCGCTCGGCTGCGCGGAGCCCGGGACCGCGAGCAGAAGGGAGAGCCCGACCACTCCTGCTAAGGCCGCGGTGCATGCACCGCGGCCCCGGCGCCGCATGCGGCGCCGGTCGGTCGGCACATGTGCCGACCCGAACATCATTAAACGGCGGAGACTTCCTCCTCGTCGGCTACGCGGAAAGAGGACCCGCAGCCGCAGGCGGCGATCACGTTGGGGTTATCCACCTTGAAGCCGGCGCCCTGGAGGCCGTCGACGAAATCAATCGTGGAGCCTTCGACATAGGGCAGGCTCGGGCCGTCAACGAGCAGCCGGATGCCCTTGTCCTCGAAGATCCTGTCGCCGTCACGCTGCTCGTCGAAGGCGAGGGCATATTGGAACCCCGAGCAGCCGCCACCGCGCACACCGACACGCAGCCCGGCGGTCTCCGCGACCGCGGCCTGCGTGGCCAAGAACTCCCTGACCTTTTCGGCGCCCTGATCGGTCAGCGTGATCATTGCTTTACCGAGTATAGCGACGGCTCTAGCCCGCTACGCTAAGGGGGTGTCGGCCACTCCGGACGAGCTGAAAGAGCGGATCGAGGCGGAAATCCCCGGTGCCCAGGCCGATGTGACCGGCGACGGTCACCACTTCAACGCAGTCGTCTCGGCCTCGGCCTTCGAGGGTCTCAGCCGAATCGCTCAGCACCGGCTGGTGTATGACGTCTTCGGCTCAGAGGTGGGCGACCGGATTCATGCCCTGTCGATCCAGACCCGGGTACCTGAGGACAACACGCGAAGAGAAGAGGTCCAGACCCAATGACCCAGGAGTCCACTAACCCCATCCGAGACGAGATCCAGCAGGCCATCTCCGATAACCCGGTGCTCCTGTTCATGAAGGGCACCCCGGATCAGCCGGCCTGCGGATTCTCGGCCCAGACCGTGTCGATCTTGAAATCGCTCGGACGTCCGTTCGCCGCGGTGAACATCCTCCCCGACCCCAGAATCAGGCAGGAGCTTTCGGCGATTTCCAACTGGCCGACGATCCCGCAGCTGTTCGTCGACGGCGAGTTGGTCGGCGGGTGCGACATCGTGACCGAGATGTACCAGTCCGGCGAGCTCCAGCAGACGCTCGGAGTGGACGGTGAGCCGGCCGAGACCCCGGCCGCCGAGGACGACACGATTCAGCCGGCCCCGCTGGCGATCGAAAACCGGCTCTGAGCGCCACAAAGGGGGCGCCTGCGGGGCGCCCCCTTTTGGGCAATTTAGAGACCGCGTGGTGTCGTCCCGAGCGTCAGGCAAACGATTCGCCGAGGCATCCAGCCAGGCGGATGAGCGTGTCCTCGAGGTTTACTGACGGGCTGGCGCTCTTCCACGTCTGCCCGTCCTGATTCATCGCGACCGACTCGTTGATCGTTCCGCTCGCGACGGGTCCGCAAAACGGATCGCTGACCCTGACGCTGGTGGTAGTGGCCAGCAATACAGCCCCACCGTGGTTGGTGGTCCAGGAACAACCGCCGTTGACGCCGGTGACCCTCACGAACGGCGCGGCCCAACCCGGGACGCTCGTAGGGACCCGGATGTTGTAACACGCGCTGCCGCTGGCCGTGGCGCCCGCGCAGATCTGCCCGGTGGTCGTGACCGACAGCGGCGCGCTGCTCCAGCCGACGCCCTGCTGCTTACAGTCAGCGCCGCCGTGTCCCACCGGCATGGCGCTCGGTCCGAGCGAGATCGTCCTCGCCTGAGCCGGCGTCCCGACAGCGGCCAGCAGGACCGCGGTGGAGCCGACTGTGAGAAGAACGTGCTTTAGATTGGTTCTCATCGCTGGTCTCCTTTTCGTTTGTTTTCAGCGATGAGACCAAGCTACGTCCGTTCAGAGAGCCTGTCGTTCGCGCTCGCGACGCTCGTTGTGTCACGTTCATGACACAGCGGTGAGACACTTACGAGGTGCCACAGCCACTTCTGGACCACGTTCCAGCGCCTGAAGCGCAGCGCGTATTCGAGCTGGCCAGGACGCGGACCTTCCGGCGAGACGAGGTCATCGTCCACGAGGGCGATCCGGCCAACACCGTGCACATGATCGAACAGGGGCGAGTGGCTGTGCTCAGCGCCAACCGCCACGGTCAGCGGGTGATGCTGGCCGTCCTGGGTCCGGGTGAGCATTTTGGCGAGCTGGCGCTGGTCGGATCAGGCGCCCAGCGCAGTGCCAGCGTGATCGCGCTCGAGCCGACGGTGACCCGCTCGATCCTGGACGCCGACTTTGCCCGCCTGCGCCGCCAGCACCCGGAGGTCACCGAGGTCATCGTGGCCCTGCTAGCCGAGCAGATCCGGCGGCTGAGCTCTCAGCTCCTGGATGCGTTGTTTCTGCCGGCCGAATCACGGGTTCGCAAGCGCCTGCTCGAACTTACCGAGCGCTACGACCAAGTAGCGGGTGGCGTGAGCATCCCTCTGCGCCAGGAGGACCTGGCCGAGCTGGCGGGAACCTCGCGGGCCACGGTCAACCGCGTCCTGCGCGAGGAAGCGCGAAGGGGGTCGGTGGCCCTTACCCGCGGCTGTACCACAGTGCTTGACCGTGACCGGCTGGGAGAGCTGATCTGGTGAAGGGGCCGCTCGGATGACGGGGCGCCCGACCTGCTCGAACTGCGCTGGTGAGCTTCGAGAAGGCGCGCGATTCTGCCCCCGCTGCGGTGCGGCTGGAGACCTTCGATGCGCTGCGTGCGGCGGGCCCCTGGAGCCCGATGATCGCTTCTGCGTGACCTGCGGTCAACCCGCAGACCCCAGGGCAGCTCCGCCTTCGGCCTCGCAGGCTGCGGAGCCAGAACGGCGTCTCGTCTCGATCCTGTTCGCTGACCTGGTGAACTTCACCGCCCTGGCCGAGCATCGGGATCCAGAGGATGTGCGGGATCTCCTGTCTCGCTACTTCGACCAGGCCAGCCAGGAGGTCGAGCGCTTCGGCGGGACGATCGAGAAATTCATAGGGGACGCCGTGATGGCCGTGTGGGGAGCACCGGTGGCCCAGGAGGACGCCGCCGAGCGGGCGGTTCGGGCCGCCCTGGCGCTGACACAGATGGTGCCGATGCTGGGCCAGGAGGCCGATCAGCCCGACCTCCGCCTGCGAGCCGGGGTGCTCACGGGCAGCGCGGCTGTCCGGGTGGGGGCTGAGGGAATGGGCATGGTCATGGGCGACGCGGTCAATACCGCAAGCCGCCTGCAGTCGCTGGCGGCACCTGGAACAGTCCTGGTAGATCAGGTCACTCAGCGAGCCAGCGAGGCGGCCATCGCCTACGAGGACGCCGGGCTCCAGGCGGTCAGAGGTCGGGATGAACCGGTGCATGCCTGGCGAGCACTGCGTGTCGTGGCCGGGGCGGGCGGAGCCCGCCGGGGGACCGGGCTCGAGGCCCCGTTCGTGGGCCGCGACGCCGAGCTTCGCGCCCTGATCGAGGCTTCCGACCTCAGCGCCCGGGAGCGCCGAGCCCGGCGACTGACGGTCGTGGGCGAGGCGGGGATGGGCAAATCCCGGCTCACGTGGGAGTTCTTCAAATACCTGGACGGCATCGAAGAGGCCCGGTGGTGGCACCAGGGACGTTGCGCCGCTTACGGCGACAACGTGGCCTACGCGGCCCTGGCCGACATGGTCCGCAGCCGGGCGGGCATCCTGGAAGACGATCCGCCTGCCCTGGCGCAGGAGAAGCTCACCCAGGCGGTGCACGAACGAGTGGTGGACGAGCGTGAGCGTCGCCTGATCGAGCCGCGGCTGGCTCACCTCCTGCACCTGGAGGAGCGGCCGGATCCTGACCGGGCCGATCTGTTCAGCGGCTGGCGTCTGTTCTTTGAGCGAATGGCCGACAGCAATCCGGTGATCCTGGCTTTCGAGGATGTTCACCTGGCCGACAGCGGGCTGCTCGACTTCATCGACTACCTGCTCGAGTGGTCGGCGGAGGCACCCATCTTCGTCCTGGTTCTGGCCCGCCCCGCCCTGCTAGAGCGACGAAGCGAATGGGAGCCGCTGTTGCTGGCACCACTCGCTCCCAGTGCCATCACCCAGATGCTCGAGGGCCTCGTGCCCGGACTGCCAGAGAAACTGGTCGGCGAGATCGTGGGCCGGGCCGAGGGCATCCCGCTGTATGCCGTCGAGACCGTGCGCATGCTCCTGGACCGTGGACTGCTGGCCCAGGAAGGGGCTCGGTATGTTGTCAGAGGGGACTTCTCGGATCTCGACGTTCCCGAGACGCTTCAGGCCCTGGTGGCCTCCCGGCTCGACGGCCTGAGCCCCGAAGAGCGCTCGCTCCTGCAGGACGCCTCCGTGCTCGGTCATTCCTTCAGCCTCACTGAGCTGGCGGCGGTGAGCGGACGATCCGAGCCCGAGGTGGTCGCGCTCCTCGACGGCCTAGTGGGCAAGCAGCTTCTCTCACACGATGACGACCCCCGGTTGGCCGAACGGGGCCAGTACGCGTTCCTCCAGGCCCTGGTCCGCGCCGTGGCCTACGGGACCCTGGGGCGGCGGGCGCGCAAAGCCCGGCACCTTGCCGCGGCGCAACATCTCGAGCGGGTCTGGCCGAGCGGGGCCGCCGAGGCGGCTCAGGCGCTGGCTGGGCACTACCTGGAAGCAATCGGCGCCGAGCCTGAGGCTGAGGATGTGCCGGCGCTGAGAGCCCACGCCCGGGAGGCTCTGACCGCGGCCGGGCGGGCGGCGGCCGCCCTGGCGTTGGGACCGGAAGCCCAGCGCAACTTCGAGCGCGCGGCCGAGCTGGCCGAGGACGATCGCGAACGGGCGGAGCTGTTCGAGCAAGCGGGCCAGGCCCTGTGGCGAGCCGGGCAGGACGATGCCGCCGAGGAGCGGCTCCGGCGAGCGATGGAGTTCTACGAGGAGGCCGGAAGGCGCTCAGGGGGATCGGCCGCTGTAACTCTCTCCCGAATCCTCCGCTACGCCGGCCGCATGGACGAGGCCCTGGCTCTGCTTGAGCCCTTCCGCGAGCCCGATCCCGACGTGGACGAGGTCGTGCGTGCTGATGCGCTGGCCGGCCTTGGCGGAGGGCTGGCAATGAGCGGCGCGGCCCACGAGGCCGGTCCGCTGTTCGACGAAGCCCTGCCGATCTTGGAACAACACCGAGCGTGGGGGCCGCTGGCCCGGGCGTTCAGTGGCCGCGGTGTCTGCCTGATGGGCACTGGTCGCCCCCGGGAAGCACTGGCTCTGCTGCGCCTGGCTGCGGAAGTGGCCGACGAGCGCGACCTGCGACATGACGCGCTCGCCATTCGCTACAACCTCGCCGGGGTGCTGATGTACGAGGATCGGCTGGAGGAGACGATGGAAGCAGTCGAGGAGGGCCTGGCACTGGCTCGGGAGTTGGGCGATCGCCCCGAGGAGCGCGGGTTCTTGGTGCAGTCGATGTGGCCGCTACGCATGCTCGGCCGGTGGGACGAAGCGCTTGCCGTGGGCCAGGCGCTGCTCAACGGATCGGCCGATTTCACCGCGGTGTCAGCCACCGCCCAGCTGTCCTTAATCGCCGCCGCCCGCGGGGAGGCCGACCTGCTCGAACGCTGCTGCGCGCTCGCCGAGCCTGAGCGCAACTCGAGTTTCGTGGATCTCCGTGGCGCCGCTCAGCTGACTCTCGCCCAGGTGGCCCTAGCCGGTGGCGATGTACAGGAGGCGCTGCAAGGCGCCCGCCAGGTGCTCTTTGAACCGCGGATCGTCTCAACTGAGTTCGTCACGCAGGCCTTCGCATTGGCCAGCGAGGCGGCCATGAGCCTGGGCGACGAAGCGGCCATGGCCGAGCTGAAGGCGTATGTCGAGGACCTGCCTCCGGTGAGGGCCACGCCGCTCCTACGCGCGGGGCGTGGCCGCTTGGCCGCCCAACTGGCCCACCGCGCCGGAGACAGCAAGGTCGCCTTGGCGGCGGAGGCCGAGGCCGTGGAGTTGCTGCGCTCGGTGGGCGCCCGGCCACTGCTGGCCCAGACGCTGCTCGAGCGCACGCGGCGGCACGATGCGCCGCACGACTTGGAGGAGGCGCGAGAGATCTGCCTAGAGCTGGGGGCGAAATGCTGGCTTGAGGCGATCGAGGAGCTTGGTGGAGTGGCCGAAGTCACACCGTCCTGATGTGCCCGGCTCAAAGAACGGTCGCGCGGTCCCTGATCGCTCTGCGCTACGAGCGCGGCGTGCTGCGGACCCTTGATCAGACCGAGCTGCCCTGGGAGGAGAGATGGCTGGAACTGAACAGTGCGACCGCGGTGGTCGAAGCCATCCAGCGCCTGGCCATCCGTGGCGCGCCGCTGATCGGGGTGGCCGGCGCATATGGGATGGCTCTGGAGCTGGACCGGGTTCCGGGACGCGCGACCATCCCCCTGGCCCAGGAGTTGCTGCGCGCTGCCCGGCCCACGGCGGTGAACCTGGCCTACGCGGTCGATCGGGTGGCAGGGGCGGCGCTGGCTTCGGGCCCGGGTGAAGAGGCGTCAGCCGCGCTGCGGGAGGCGGAGGCCATCGAGGCCGAAGAGACCGCGGCCTCCGACTCTATGGCGGACTTTGGTGCGGACCTCCTGGCCGGCACCCGTGTGGTCATGACCCATTGCAACACCGGAGCCCTGGCCGCCCCGGGCCGGGGAACGGCGCTGGCTGTGATCGCGGAACTGCGTGGGCGAGGATCGCTGCGTTCTGTCCTGGTCACCGAAACCCGTCCGCTGCTTCAAGGGGCCCGGCTGACCACGTATGAGCTGGCCCGGCTCGGCATCCCCCACGAACTGATCGTCGACTCGGCTGCTGCCGGGTTGATCTGCCGCGGTGAGGTCGACGCGGTCGTGGTGGGCTGTGATCGGGTGGCGGCCAACGGCGACGTGGTCAACAAGGTCGGCACCTACGGGCTGGCGCTCGCGGCCCGGGCCTCCGGCATTCCGTTCGTGGTGGCTGGACCAACCTCGACGATCGATTTCGCCACCGCCACCGGCCAGGACATCACGATCGAGGAACGAGACCCGGAAGAGGTCCGGACGGCAGCGGGCGCAGCTACGGCACCGTCTGACATCCCGAGCCGCAATCCCGCCTTCGACGTTACGCCGGCGGCTCTCGTCGGCGCCCTGGTTACCGAACGGGGTGTCGTGACGCCGGTCGGGCCCGAGCAGATTCGGGACCTCATACAGCAGGCAGGCGCCCGCCGGGCGTCCGCTCGCCACCTCCGATGAGCGTCGCCCAGCACTTCGTCAAGAACGAAAGCATTTTCCTGTTGAAGTTCTGGTAGGTGGTGTGGCCGTTGGGTTGGACGGCGATGCGCAGCTATACGAAGGTGGTGTTCTTCGCCCTAGAGGGCCAGCGGCGAGAGCTAGTTGACCCCCTGATTAAGCCACCCCCTCCGCAGAGTCGGGCGTGTTCAGGCCGGTCGGAGCTGGCCAGCTTCGCGATCTCTGCGCCACTCCACGTGCTCGATGATCCTCCTGGAATCACAGATCGCCTGACCGTCGATCACCAGCACCGGGACCCGGCGCTGGCCGCTCAGAGCCTCGACCTCCGGACGCCGCGAGCGCCGCTGCGGCACGACGACCTGCTGGAAACTGATCCCGTTTTGACGCAACGTTCGCGCCACGCGGCCGCAGGGGCAAAGCCAGTCGGTCGGGGTCGAGCAGCGGTAGAGGGTGGCCATTGGAGCTTGACCTTAGAGGAGGCGTGGCGGGTGGCGAACGGGGAGTGGCGCGCGCGAGGAGGCGCGGGGGGCGGGGTGCGCTGCGGGCTCGCCCCGTGCGCGGCCGCGCTGCGGGCGCGGGCAAACGTGCCACGAGTTCGCCGGCCCCCGCCGGGCCTCACGTTTTCCCGCCAGGGCCGGGCAAACGTAGGAGACGACTCTATATGCACCTGCCGTCACACGCTCCGGGCGATTGCGAAGTCGTGTGACGTTGGGCCGTTAAACTTCGCCACTCCGCGGACTCCTGACTGCACGCGCAACGCCAGGACCGCCGGGCGCCTCTCCGGTGCGGCCCACGACCACGCTGGTAGGGTCCGCCGCGTCATGCCGGTGGCGATCGTCTCTGACACGTGTCATTACCTCCCGCCAGAGTTGGTCGCCGCGAACTCCATTCACCTGGTCAGCCTCTACGTCCACTGGGGCTCGGAGACCTGGAAGGAGAGCGAGATCACCGACTACAACGCCTTCTACGGGCGGCTTCGTGATGCGTCTGATCTCCCAACGACTTCCCAGCCCTCGATCGGCGACTTCCTGGCCGTGTACGAGCCGTTGCTCGCAAGCGGGCACGAAATCGTGTCGATCCACCTGGCCGGCGGCATGTCCGGCACGGTCGGGAGCGCCTTGCAGGCCCGCGAGGCGCTGGGGTCTCGCGCCGAGCAGGTCCATGTGATCGACTCCGAATCGGCCTGTGGCGGCCAGGGCCTGGTCGTGTTGGCGGCGGCCGCGGCGGCTAAGGCCGGCGGTGACGGTGCCGCGGTGGCGGACCGAGCCAGACGGGCCCGCCAGGGGCTGAAGATGTGGTTCTCCCTGGACACACTCGAGTACCTGCGCCGCGGGGGACGCATCGGGGGAGCCCAGGCTTGGTTGGGGTCAGCCCTGAGCATCAAACCGATCCTCACGGTCGAGGCGCAGATCACGCCGGTCGAACGGGTGCGAACATCGCGCCGTGCCTTTGACCGGATGACCGACCTGCTTGGAGAGCGGGCGCAGGCAGGCGCCGATGCCTGGATGGTCCAGCACATCCGCGCCCCGGCCGAGGCCGAGCGCCTGGTCGGTCTGGGACGCGAGCTGTTCGGACGCGATCCCGTCACCGTGTCGGAGATTGGCCCTGTGATCGGCGCCCACGTCGGGCCCGGCCTACTCGGAGTCGGCGGCCTGCCGAGCTCCTTCCTGCGCTGAGGCCTCGGGCCTCAGCGCTTCTTCGACCGCTTCTTACCGCCGCCAAATAGGGCGGCCAGGCCACCGCCCACGACAAAGCCTGCGATCGCCGCGGCGGCGATCGCGCCGCTCTGATGCTGGCGCAGCTGAGAACGCCAGTCGGTTAAACGGGTGACCTCGCCGCGCAGACGCTCGAGCGATTGGCCGAGCTCCTGCCGGTTGTATTCGATCGAGGCACGGATCTCCTCTGGCGTCCGGGTGGGCATGGGCGAACGCGGCCGAGGCCTCAGGCGACGGTCTCGGTCTCGGTCTGCTTCACAGCCACCGTCTCCCGAATCTTCTTCGCCTCGTCGATGGCCATGTCTGGCTTGGGCGCGCCCACGCGCAACTTTCGCCAGGCGAACAGGAAGGCCGCGATGGTGAGAACGAGCAGGAGACCAAACACAGCGACGAAGCCGATCCAGATATTGCCCGTGCCGTTCACCACGATCGCATCGATTCCCCACGCGATCGAAAGCAGCCCGAAGACCACGGCAAAGACGCCGAAGACGGCGCCGGCGCCCACAGCCACAGCCCCCTTGGCGATTGACGTGACCTTCCGCGTCACCTCGGCCTTGGCCAGCTCGAGCTCCTCGCGGACGAGCACGCTCACGCGCTCGGAAACCTCGGTTACGGCCTTGGCGATGTTCTCGCCGTTGCGGGGCGCCCCGTTGTTCTTGCCGTTCTTAGTCGCCACGGCGCCTGAGCAGCTTTGCAAACAGGAATCCGCCGACGAACGCGCCGGCCAGGACCAACTCAGGCCGGGTGGACGGCGCGCCTGAGGCGTCAGCTTCAGGGGCGGCCACAGGCGCAGAGCCTTGACCCGGCGAGGAGAAGCTTGCGGTGAGCGGTTCGGTGGCCGTTAGCGGAGCCTCGTCGCTCATTCGGGGGGCTCCTCGTCAAAGACGCGCTTCCAGATCAGCCCCGAGAGCCGAGACGCCACCAGCGTGGCCAACGCTCCCGTGCCGGCCAGCAGACCTGACCAGAGGAGACGCTTCATGAGGGGGCTTTCGTTCATTTCGCTCTGGATGATTCTTTCAAACCGGCTCGGCGGTGTGTCTACCCACCGACCGCCTAGGTTAGCCCTCAAGTCCCCAGCAGATCGTGTCCACGATCAACGTCTTGGCCCGCTCCAGCTGATCGTCGTCCACGGGTGCCGAATCGAAGATCCAACTCGTCAGTACCTGCTCGATCAATCCGTAGAAGGCAAGGGCGGCCAGGGGAGGGTCGATCTCCTGGCGAAACGTGCCCTCGGCCTGGGCCCGCTCCACGATCGCCGCGATCTCCTCGTAAGCCTCACGGATCTTGACCAGGTGGGTTCGACCGAACGTGTTGGCAGCGCGGGTGACCTCCACGATGATCACTTTCATCAGATCCGGGTCGTGCCGGTAGGAGTCGATGATGAAACCCGCGATCGCCCGCAGCTTGTCCTGGGGCGCGCGTTCGCGCCGGTCGGCCTCGACGATGGCCTGAAGCATCAGCTCCCAGCGCTGGGTGAACAACGTGTCGAGGATCTCCTCCTTGGAGGAGAAGTAGTGATAGACGAGGCCATAGGCCACGCCGGCTTCGTCGGCGATGTCGGACACGCGGCAGGTGTGAAAGCCCTGGTGTGCGAATACGCGCACGGCAGCGTCCAGGATCAGGCGGCGCTTGTCGGCAGGGGCGGGGCGGGCCGCCGCGGTCATGAGTAGACATCCGCTCGGCGGTGGCGCAGAGCGGGCAGACGACGGCGCACATCCTCGAGCAGGGTGAAGTCGAGCTCGGCGACGATCGCCACCTCGGCGTCAGGGGCCAAGGCCAGCACGAGCCCCCACGGGTCGACGATCATCGATCGCCCGCCTGACCGATGCCCGGGAGGGTGGCTTCCGACCTGGTTGGGAGCGACCACGAAACATTGATTCTCGATCGCCCGCGCTCGGAGGAGGACCTCCCAGTGGTCGCGGGTGGTGGCCAGGGTGAACGCGGCGGGCACGGAGATGACCTGTGCACCCGCGGCCGAGAGTGCGCGGTAGAGCTCGGGAAAGCGCAGGTCGTAACAGACCGTCAGGCCGAGTTTTGTGGCGTCGGCCAGCTCTGAGCAGACGACCTCATCGCCGGGCTGCTCATGATCGGACTCCGCGTAAGTCACCCCGTCGACTTCGACATCGAACATGTGCAGCTTGCGATAGGTGGCTCGGATATGACCGTTCCGGTCCACATGCACGCTGGTATTCGAGGGCTTTGACCCGTTGCTGGCGGCCTGCACAATCGAGCCGGCCACGAGGTCGATCCCGAGCTCGGCCGCCACGGCGCAGGCCCAGCCGACCGCCGGACCGTCCAGCATCTGCGCCCCGGCCGCCATCGCCTCACCGCTACCCAGCAGGCTCCACTTCTCAGGCAGCACGACGAACTCGGCGCCCTGAGAGACGGCATCGCGGACCAGCCGGTCGGCGGTTTCAAGGTTCCGATCGACGTCGTCGGTCGAATTGAGTTGCACTGCGCCGGCGCGCACCAATCCTCCCTCGGCTGGTCCTGGAATCCCGAAAACCCTTCCGCGACATAGGGCGCCGCTCCAGCTTATCGGGGGTCCAGGCGGCGTTGATTGACGGGTCAGTCAGGATACTGGGGTCGTGTCGACGCCCGTGCCGTACCGGGGCACCTTCGGTGATCCCCGCCCGCTCTCGCTCCAGGGGCTCCCGCTGCCCCCAGCTCCGCTGCCGTCCCACTATGGCAGCCGTCCCCTGAAGGCCTGGCGTTATGTAGGGGTCTACGGGCCCGAGGTGATGCTGTGCCTGGCCAGCGTGCGGATTGGACGGGCGCGGCAGACGTTCTGGGCCGTATGGGACCGTGACCGCGGAAGTCTCTATCAGCGGACTCGACTAGGCGCCGGGGGCGTTCGATTGTGGTCCGGTGGAGCCCGCCTGGAAGAGACCTCGGTCAAGCTCGAGCTCGAACTCGACGAGACCCCCGGCGTGGAAACAATCTGGCCTTGCGAGGGCGCTTATGCCTGGACGCGGAAGCAGGGCGGGATCCGGGCTCACGGGAGCCTGACGCTGGCGGGATCGCGGCGCCGGATCGACGGGCCCGCGATCATCGATGACACCGCAGCCTTCTATCCCAGGAGCACACACTGGCGTTGGTGTGCCGGCGTCGGGCGCTCCGCCGAGGGTCAGGAGGTGGCCTGGAATCTCGTCCAGGGAGTCAACGATCCGCTCACCAACAGCGAACGGACGGTATGGGTGGACGGCCTACCGCGGGAAGTCGGCCCCTGCACGTTCGCCGCCGACCTGACTTGCGTCGATGAGCTCCAGTTCGCACCCGAGGCCAGCTTGGAGCGCCATCAGAACTTCGGTCTTCTTCGAAGCGACTATCGGCAGCCATTCGGCTCGTTCAGTGGTGTCCTGGCGGGCGAGATCAAGCTCCAGGATGGCTACGGTGTGATGGAGGAGCATGAGGCCAAGTGGTAGTGAGAGCGAGCTTCTGGCCCGGCGCCACCCAGACGGGGCGCAGCTCGATACCGAGCGCCTGATTCTGCGGCCGATCAGCTGTCCGACCTCGAGGATGTGGTCGCCCTTCACAGCCAGCAGTCGGTGATCGAATCATGAGGGTGGCGCGCCGGCTCGGGATGCGGAGGCTCCGAGACGACGTTTTGTTTGGCTTTCCCGTGATCGTGCACGCCATCCGCACGACGGCCGCTATGCCATCCCCCTCTCCCGCCGCAGCGCGGCCAGCAGCAGCTTCGAGTGCATCGCTCCGATCAGGTCGCGTAGCGGTTCGGTGCCGGAGGAGATGATCTCAACCGCTCGATCCACATCCACCGCCCCAAGCCGCTCCAGCAGGACCGCCACCTCCTCCTCGACCAGCGGCTCGAGCGCCTCGCGATAGCGGAGCGTGTCGTACACCGTGAAGCCGATCGCCTCCTCATAGCCACCTGCCCGGAAGCGAGAGATCGCTTCGATGATGGCCACGTCGTCCGGGTCGTAGCCACGGGTATTCGGGCTGAGGATGCCGAGCTGCTCAAGCCGCTCGAGGACGTTGGCCGGGACGTCGTATGTATCTCGGGCCCGAGCCCTGGAAACCCGGTCTGTCTCGCGGTCCTCGATCGCCCGCTCAAGGATGCGATCCTCGAGCTCAATCAACCGCACCGCTCGCTCAGGGTCCGAGCCCAGGACCTGTTTGATCACGCGGAGCGGCATGAAGCGCTCCTCCTGGAGGCGCTTGATCAGCCGCACCCGGTCGACGAAGTGGGGCGGGTAATACGCCATGTTGCGGGAGGTCCGCAGCACGTCCGCCTCATCTCCCAGGAGCCCCTCCCGCAGGTAATGCTTGATCGTGGCCGCGCTAACGCCAGATCGCTCGGCCAACTCCGAGATTTTGAGCATGCCCTCAGCGGTAGCCACGACGCGTCAGCCAGAGAGGAACGACCCGGCCTGCACTCCGGATGGCCCGGCCACCGCTCCGCTCTCGTGCAGGGCGGCGATTTCCTGCTCGGAGTAACCGGCGCCGATCAGCAGCTCATGGGTGTCCTGGCCGAGCGCGGGCCCGGGCGCCCGCGTCGGATCCGCCGGGGTGCGGCTGAGCTTGATCGGCGCTCCCAGCAGCCTGACCGGCCGCGCCGCGCCCGGCTGGTCAAGTTCAACGACCATTTCTCGGGCGCTGACCTGCTCACCATCGAGCGCCTCGTCTAGCCCGAGGACCGGCTCGAGACAGCAATCGCACTCCGAGGCAAAGCTCGCCCATTGCTCTCGAGTGCGCTCACGAAAGACCTCTTCCAGTGCCGCATGGGTCGGCGAGCCAGGGGGATCGAAAGCGTGGTCGAGCAAGTCCTCCCGGCCGACGCCGCGGCAGAAGTTTGACCAGAACTTTGGCTCAAGCGCCCCGAGCGTGACATAGCCATCGACGCAGCGGTAGGGCCGGTAGCACGAGATTCCCCCCGCTAGATGCAGCCGACCCCGCTCCGGGGCGCGGTTGGTGGCGAGCATGTCCGCGGCCACCAGCGCCAGCCAGGACAGAGCGCCATCGAACATCGAGCAGTCGACAAATTGGCCCTGGCCCGAGCGCTCGCGCTCCTGAAGCGCAACCAGAACTCCGACGAGCGCCATCAGGGCGCCGCCGCCGAGGTCGGCGATCTGCCCAGCCGCCTGGACAGGTGGCCCGCCGGGGTCTCCGGTCAAGCCCAGCAGCCCGTTCAGGCCGAGGTAGTTCATGTCGTGCCCGGAGCGATCGCGGTTGGGCCCGTCCTGGCCGTAGCCGGTGATCGCGCAATAGATGAGGCGTTCGTTCTCCGCCCGCAGCCGCTCCCACCCAACCCCCAGCCGGTCAAGCACCCCGGGACGGAAGGACTCGAGCAGGACGTCGGCGTCCCGGGCCATCCTCAGCAGGATCTCTCGGCCCTGCTCGTTCTTGAGATCGATCCGCATCGACCGCTTCCCGCGGTTCAGGGCCAGGAACAGCGCTCCGCGGGCCGTCTCATCCGCGCCCTCGTAATAGGGCGGTGACCAGCGGATGTAGTCGCCGAGCCCGGTGTCCTCGACCTTGATGACCTCGGCCCCGAAGTCGGCGAGCAGCAGCGAGCAGAAGCCGCCCGGCAGAAGGCGCGTTAGGTCGAGGACCCGCAGGCCGTCCAGCGGGAGACTCACGCGGCCACCGGCGGCTTGATCCCCAACAATTCTCGGGCTTCCTCGACCATCGCGGGCCGCCTGCCCACCTCCTCTGTCATCCGCCGCGCCTGCGCGATCAGCTCTCCGTTTGATGAAGCCATCTCGCCGCTCGGGAGGTAGAAGTTGTCCTCGAGCCCGACGCGCACGGATCCTCCGAGCGTCAGCGCCGCGGCCACCAGCATCCACTGGTCGCGCCCGATCCCGATCACCCCCCAGTGATAGGGCCGACGGTGGGGGTGATGCGAGGGACTTATCTCCCCCAGGTTCTCGGCCATCGCCGCCAGGTTGCGGGCCGAGGCGGGGACGCCGCCGACCACGCCCATCACAAAGTCGGCGTGGAGCGGCCCCTCGAGCAGGCCCATCTCGACCAGCGGGCCGAGCGATCCGACATGACCGAGGTCGAAGCACTCGTGCTCGGGCTTGATGCCCAGACGGCGCATGGCCTCGAGCAGCTCGATGATCTCGTCAAACGGGTTCGTGAACACGAACTTGAACACGAAATCCCGGCGCTTGCGCGAGTACTTGGCGTAGTTCATCGATCCCATGTTGAGCGCGGCCACCTCCGGCATTCCGGCCTCCAGATAGGCGATCCGTTTCTCGACGGGCACGCCGACGGTTCCGGTCGAGAAGTTGACGATCACCCGATCGCCGACCTCTGCGCGGATCGCCTGTGAGATGGCGAGGAAGTCCTCGACCTCGTAGCTCGGGGTCCCGTCCGGCCGGCGAGCGTGGATGTGGATGTGGACGCCGCCCTCATCGACGATTCGCCGAGCTTCGGCCGCGTACTCCTCCGGCGTGTAAGGGATGGCCGGACACTGGTCGCGGTTGGCGATCGCGCCGGAGATGGCGCACGTGATGACCACCGGATCGTCGAGGCTCATACCGGCACCACTCCGGATCGCTTCCACGGCCGCTCGACATGCTTGCCCGCGGCGAGCTCGAGCCCCCGGCAGATCGTCGCGCGCGTCTCCCGCGGATCGATCACGTCGTCGATCATGTCATTCCCGGCAGCCCGGTAGACGTCGATGATCTTCTGGAACTCCTCAATCAGCTCCTGGCGTTTGGCGGCTGGATCCTCTGCCTCGAGCACCTGCTTGCGGAAGATGATCTCGACCGCGCCCTCGGCGCCCATCACGCTGATCTCGGCCGACGGCCAAGCCACGATCAGGTCGGGCTCATAGGCCCGGCCGCACATCACGTAGTACCCCGCGCCGTAGGCCTTGCGCAGAACGACGGTGATCTTGGGCACGGTGGCATTCGCGGTCGCGTAGAGCATCTTGGCCCCGTGCCTGATGATCCCGGCCTCCTCAACCTTGGTTCCCACCATGAAGCCTGGAACGTCCATGAGATACACGAGCGGGATGTTGAAGGCGTTGCACAGATTGATGAATCGGGCCGCTTTGTCGGAGGAGTCGTTGTTCAGGATCCCGCCCAGCTGCTTGGGCTGGTTGGCCACGATCCCGGCAGGGCGGCCTCCAAAGCGAGCCAGGCAGGTGATGATCGTCTTGGCGAACTGGGGCTTGATGTCGAAATAGACGCCGTCGTCGACGATCCGCCCGATCACCTCGTACATGTCATAGGGCTTGCGGTTTGAGTCGGGCAGGACATCGAGCAGCTCCTCGTCGCCCCGGGTGACCGGATCGGCGGTCGGTTTCACGGGCCCCGGCTCTTCGCAATTCGAGGGGAAGTAGCTCAGGTACCGCTTGATCTGCTCGATGCACTCCTCGTCATCGGCCACCTCCAGGTCGCCGACGCCGGACTTGCGGCAGTGCACCCGTGAGCCCCCGAGCTCCTCCTGGGTCACGTCCTCCCCGATCGCGGCTCGGACGAGATGAGGTCCGGCCAGCGCCATCGAGCCTCGGCCTTTGACCATCGGCACAAAATCCGCCAGCCCCGGTATGTAGGCGGTCCCGGCGGCGCACGGCCCCATCAGCGCCGCCACCTGAGGGATGACACCGCTCATCACGACCTCCTCGCGGAACAGGTGGCCGCTCCCCGCGAACAATGAGCCGACGGCCTCCTGGATCCGCGCCCCGGCCGAGTCGAGCAGCCAGACCATCGGGATGCGCTTGGTCAGAGCGATCTCCCTGAGACGGGAGACCTTGAGCTCCCCGGTCATTCCCATCGAGCCGGCCATCACCGTGAAGTCGTACGCGGCCGCGGCCACGAGACGTCCATCGACCTTCCCGTATCCCGTCACCACCCCATCCGCCGGTGCTTCGCGTCCCTCCATCGCTCGCTGGGAGAAGTGCGGCCGGCCATGGATGCCGAGCTCGACAAACGTCCCCTCGTCGATCAACAGGGCGAGTCGCTCCCGCGCCGTGAGCTTTCCCCGCTCGTGCTGGACCGCCACCTTCTCCGGCCCACCGCCCTGCTTGATCTGCTCGCGGCGGGCGCGAAGATCGTCGGCCAGAGGACGGAGCAGGCTTGTGGGGGCGTCGGTGGTCATGGCGGCGTCGAGAGGCGAGCGGCGTCGGCACTCTCAGCTGAAAGTGGAACGTCCTACTTCCCACTCTGGCAGCCGGGCGGGGGCGCGTCAAGCACGCGGGGTAGGTCGATTAGCCAGCGCGTTAGGCGGGTAGCCCGCCCGAGAGCTTCCCGGTAGGGCTGGGGATGGCGCTGATCGCGGCAGGGCGAGCGCATTTGGCCGCGGTCGGCGCCTGCACGTCGTCCAACGGCGAGGCGGCGCCCTTCTCAGCGCCCCTTCCATTCGGGGTCGCGCTTCTCAAAGAACGCTCGCACTCCCTCCTGGACGTCCTCGGTGGTGAAGGCGATGGTCAGCTGCGCTCGGAGGAAGTCAAGCGCGTCGGCGAAGGCCATATCCATCTGGCGAAAGATCGCGTCCTTGCCCAGACGCATGATCGCGGGCGACTTGGACGCGAGCTTCTCGGCCCACTCACCCACCGCAGCCTGAACCTCGGCGGCGGGCACGACCCGGTTGACGATCCCGATCCGGTGGGCCTCCTGAGCCGAGATTTGCTCGCCCAGGAGCAGCAGCTGATTGGCCTGCTTACGAGGAACGTTGCGATAGATCAGCGCCATGATCATGAACGGGAACAGGCCCACATTGATCTCGGGAGTCCCGAAGCGTGCCTCTTCTGAGGCCACGATCAAATCGCAAGCCAGGGCGATTCCCAGAGCGCCGGCCAGGACATGACCATTGACTGCGCAGATCGTGGGCTTGCCCAGCTCGCCGATGAGCCGGAACAGCTTGGGGAAGCGCTCGGTGGCGAAATGCTTGTGGACGATTGGCACGTCGGCCGCAAAGCCCCCTAGATTCGCTCCCGCCGAAAAGACCCGGTCGTGGGTTGAGGTGAGCACCACGCACCGCACCTGCTCGTCCTGACGGGCCACCTCAAATGCCGCCGTCAACTCGGAGAGCAGCTCGTCGGAAAGCGCGTTGCGTGTGTCCGGCTGGTTCAGCGCGATCGTGGCGATGCCGCTTTCGGCCACGTCGTAGAGCAGGGTGGAGTAAGGCATGGGCGGCACAGCCTATGCCTCCCGAGAGCGTGGCGCTCTATCGAAAGTAGGACGTTCCACTGTTTACTTTCGTCCGGACACCCGTTACGGTGAGCCAATGACCACCACCGCCGACGTCCTCAAGCCCGACCACGCCGCCCAGCGCAAGCACTTCATCTTCACCGATGAGCACGAGCAGCTCCGCGATTCGATTCGCCGCTTCGTGATCAAGGAACTCCAGCCTCACGCCGCAGAGTGGGAGGAGACGACCTTCCCCGACTGGGTGTTTGAGCGGATGGGCGAGCTCGGGTTCCTCGGGTTGGACAAGCCCGAGGAGTACGGCGGGCAGGGCGGTGACTACTACACAACCCTCGTGCTGGCCGAGGAGCTCCGGCACGCCCACTGCGGGGGGCTGGGCATGGGCGTGGCAGTTCAAACCGACATGGCCATGCCTCCGATCCTGAAGTTCGGGACCGAGGAGCAGAAGCAGGAATGGCTCGTCCCGGCGATCAAGGGCAAGGCGATCCTGTGCCTGGGCATCACCGAGCCTGACGCGGGCTCGGACGTGGCTGGCATCAAGACTCGCGCCGTCAAAGATGGCGACGAATACGTGATCAACGGGTCAAAGACGTTCATCACCAACGGCCACCGCGCTCACGCGATCGTGCTCGTGACCAAGACCGATCCGGACGCCGGCCACGGAGGAATCACGCTGTTCCTGTTGCCGATGGACCTGCCCGGAGTGATCCGAGAGAAGCGCTTGGAGAAGCTCGGCATGCATGCCTCGGACACCGCGTTGCTGGCTTTCCAGGACGTACGCGTTCCTGAGTCCGCGATGCTGGGCGAGCTGGGTCGTGGCTTCTACCACATCTCCTGGGAGCTGCAGGGGGAGCGGCTGATCGGGGCGGCCGGATGCGTGGCCGGAGCCCAGGGCGTGTTTGACCGCACGCTGGCCTACGCCAAGGAGCGGACCGCGTTCGGACGCCCAATCGGGAGCTTCCAGGTGATCCGGCACAAGTTCGCCGAGATGGCCACCAAGATCGAGACCGCCCGGCAGATGGTCTACACCACCGCCTGGCGGTTTCAGAACGGCGAGTACCCGGTGCGCGAGATCTCGATGGCCAAGCTGTACGCCGCCCGCATCGCGGTCGAGGTCGCCGACGAGTGCATCCAGATTCACGGCGGCAACGGCTACATGAAGGAGTACGGAATCGAGCGCGTTTGGCGCGACATGCGTTTGAACCGGATTGGCGCCGGCACCGACGAAATCATGCTCGAGGTGATCGGGCGCTCGTACGGGCTGTAACCCGAGTTGACCGTCGGCACGATCCTGAACGCAGCCTTCGACCTCTACCGCCGTGAGCTTCGAGGGTTGTGGGCGATCGCTGCGCTGATCGTGATCCCCGCACAGGTCCTCGTCTGGGCAATGGTCCGGGTCTCGCTCCCCAGCGGCGCCAGGGCGATGAACGGGACGATCTACGCCTCAAGCTCGACCGCGGTGCCGACGGTGGCCATCCTTCTCCTCGGCTTTCTGTCAGCGGTCCTGGCTGTGGGCGCGCTGAGCCGGCTGCTCGGCGAGGCGTACACCGGTCCTCAGACGAGCTGGCAAGAGTCGCTGGGATACGCGAGCACGCAACTGCTCCCGCTCGTTGCACTGGTTGTGACGGCCGCCGTGCTACTGACGATCGCGTACACGCTCGTGCTCCCGGGAATCTTCCTGACCGTGGCCTGGTCGGCCTCGGTGCCCGCGCTGATGCTGGAGCGGATCGGTCCGATCCGCGCGCTGGGTCGCTCCTGGGAGTTGATCCAGGGTCATTGGTGGACGGTCTTCGGCGTTCTGCTGATCGCCCTGGGCATGGTCGTCGGAGTGACATTCCTCCTCGACGCGCCGCTCGGCTCCGCGGGCTCCTCAAACATCGACCTAATCCTCGTGCTGGAGGGGATCAGCCGTGCCCTGGCCGCGATCGTCACCTACCCCCTGCTGGCTGCGATCGCGGTCGTGATCTACGCGGAGCTGCGCTCTGAGAAAGAGCGCGCTGTAGGCTCAGCCGCGCCCTGAGCGCTACCCAACAAGCCGGCAAGGCGGGCGTCGGCGCTGCGCAGACGCGCCGATCGGTGCCGCCGTTCACCGAGGAGCACGAGCGGTTCCGTGCCGACGTGCGGCGTTTCGTGGAGCGCGAGCTCTGTCCGCACTCCGCTCGGTGGGAACGCGAGCGCTGGTTCCCGAACGATGTCTTCGAGCTCCTGGCCCAGCACGGCTACATCGGGCTCAAGTTCCCGGCGCAGTACGGTGGCGGCGAGGATCCGGTGGCCGACGCTGTGTTCGTGGAGGAGCTCTCCCGTTGCGGATCGGGAGGCCTGGCGGCCAGCATTGGCGCCCATTCGGGAATCGCGCTGCCTCCGATCTGGCGCTTTGGCACCGAGGAGCAGAAGCAGCGGTACCTCGTCCCGGGCATCCGAGGAGAGCTCGTCGCCGCGCTGGCCATCACCGAACCCGATGCTGGCTCTGACGTGGCCTCGATCCGGACCACCGCGCGGGCGGTCCACGGTGGTTACCTCGTCAACGGCTCGAAGACCTTCATCACCGGCGGGGTCCGGGCCGACGTCTTGGTCACGGCCGTCAAGACCACCGAGGCGGGCGGCCACCGGGGGCTGTCTTTCGTGATCATCGAGCGCGGCACGGGCGTGCATTCGAGCGCGCTGGAGAAGCTGGGCTGGCACGCCTCAGACACGGCTCTGATCAGCTTCGAGGACGTTTTCGTACCGCGGGAGAACCTGCTCGGCCAGGAGAACCAGGGCTTCTATCTGATCATGGCCAACTTCCAGTGGGAGCGTCTGCTGATGGCGCTGGGGGCGGTTGGCGCGATGCAGACCACCTTTGAAAAGACCCTCCGTCATGTGCTCGCGGAGGGCAGGCCGGACCAGGTGATCCGGCACAAGCTGGCCGAGATCGCCACCACGCTCGAGGGCGGCCGAGACATCACGTATCACGCCCTGCGCTGCTACCTGGCGGGAGGCGACGCGGTAAAGGAAGTCACGATGGCCAAGCTGGCCACCCAGCGCGCCGCCTTTGAAGTAATCGATTCCTGCCTCCAGATCCATGGCGTGGATGGCTACCTGGTCGAGACCGGTCTCGAGCGGGCGGCTCGGGACAGCCGACTCGGGCCGATCGGCGGCGGCACCGACGAGATCATGCGGGAAGTGCTCGGAAGGTCGATGGGGCTTTAGATGCCGTCCGCTCGCGGCCAGCTGCTGATCGCGGGGCCGACTCTCCTGGACCCGCATTTCCATCGAACCGTGGTGCTAGTGATCGAGCACAGCGACGAGGGCGCGCTGGGCCTGGTGCTCAACCGCTCCTCGGACAGCACGGTGGCTGACGTCGCTCCCGAGCTTGAGCCGGTGGTGGAATCCGGCAGTGTGATCTTCGTCGGCGGCCCGGTCCAGCCTTCAGGAGTCATCGTCCTGGCCCGCTTCCAGCGGCCCGAGGAGTCCGCACTCGTGAGCTTCGACGACGTCGGCGTGCTCCGGCCGGAGGACTCCTTGGATGATCCTCCGGACCTGCTGGCCGCCCGAGCCTTTGCCGGCCACTCAGGGTGGGGTCCCGGCCAGCTAGACGCCGAGCTCGAGCACGGAGACTGGATCCTCGAGCCCGCGGGGGCCGACGACGCGTTCTGCGCCGATCCGGACGTCCTCTGGTCCGAGGTCCTGGCCCGCAAGGGAGGTAGCTACGCCCTCGTGGCTCGCATGCCGCCGGATCCATCGCTGAACTGAGCGCCTGCGCCGTCGCTGGCGGTCCATCGGCGCCGAGTAGACTCGCCGCCGATGGAGGTCATCAAGCCAGGAGCAGACCGCGAGGTCCCGCGGGGTGTCGTCGGGGGCGCGGAGATCTCCCAGACCACCGCGGGGGCGCGCAACATCTACATGGGCGTGTTCCGAGTTCCTGCGGGTGCGCAGTCCCGGCCTCACTACCACGAGAACTGCGAGAGCGCGGTGTACATGCTGTCCGGATCGCTGCGGGTCAGATGGGGCGACCGCCTGGAGCGGGAGCTGACCCTCGAGCCGGGCGATCTGGTCTACGTCCCGCCACGTGAAACCCACGTGCTCGAAAACGATTCCGACGGAGATCCGGCCGAGTATGTGGTGGCGCGCAACAGCCCATATGAGGACGCGGTTGTCGTGCCCTGGGCTGAATCACCCGCCCCCTAAGCGGGGCTCAACACGTCCCGGAATTGACCGAAACGCCCGGGCCGGAGCTGGGGGAATCCACAACTCCGACGTTGGCAGCGCGCAGCACCGCACCCATGTGCACCACGTACCACACGCCCCGCCAGGAGATCATCGAAGCGATTCCGAACGACCGCAGCAAGCCTTTCTGCCGGTAGAGCACCCGGGCATTGGGCACCTCCCAGTATCCGACGCGGTTGTAGCAAGCGCCGGGCGAGACCCAGTGCTCGAACTCCGTCGGAACCCGAACGCCCACAAACCTGGCCTCTTTCGCCCCAGCGCCGAGGAGCGCGTGGGCAGCGTTCAGATCGAGCTTGAAGGAATCAAACAGGCGAACCGACCAGTCGAGGCGCGGGTCGGCGATCGCCTTCACCTGGAGATAGGCCCTGACGGGAAAGAAGGAAGGGCGGGCGGCGGCCGCCGAATCCACTACCACGCCGCGCCACAAGGACCTCATCTCTCGGCCAAAGACCGCGGTGGTATCCGATGGCCGCTGACTCGTCTGGGGCAGGGAGCCGAGCGCCGCGCGGCGGCGATGCGGTCGATGATGCGGCGCAGCGCGAGCCGGCGGCGGCTTGGCGTTGGTGGAGGCGACCCCCCGGGTGGCGGACGGCGAGGAGACAGGGCTCTGGCCGCAGCCGGGCAGGGTCAGAATCACCGCCGCCGCTGCGAGCCGGGATGGCCCTCGTCCCGTCACCCACCTGACCGTGTTAAGTCCAGCCGGCACCCGCTCAGGTACTCCCCGCCGACCGAGGCCAGGAAGCACACCAGCTCGGCCAGCGCCGGCTCCGCCACCTCCTCGCCTCGAGCGACCATCACGGACGTGATCCCATGTCGGGCCCATTCGACCGAGAGTGTCCGGGCCAGGTTCTCAAGCGCCGCTGCGGCGGCCCCGGCGCAGGGGCCTGCCCTGGGCGCGGGGCCAAGCAAGATGACCTTCGCGGCCCGCGGCGAGTCGATCAACTCACCGAGCGCGACCTCGCGAATGGCCTGCCACGCATTCTGCAGCGCGTTCAGGAGCCCGTCATGGCCCCCGGCGGCAAAGGACGGAGCCGCGTCGTATACGACCACGTCGAGCGGGCCGTGAGCTCGGGCCCATTCACCCGCCTGCTCGTCGAGGATCTCCTCGGGGCCATCCAGCAGCTCCACGCGAGCGCCGAGCTGGGCCAGGGCGCCGGCCACATCGTCGGGCACGCCTGGAGCCAGCGCCACCGCCCGGCCCTGAAGCAGATCGCCGCGGAGCACCGTCATGAGCGCCACAAGCTAGCGAGCGCAGTACGCTCGGGCCACTAGAGAGGAAGGAGATAGACGATGCTGTCCTACGCCCACGGCGCGAGCGCCGAACCGCTTCTGGGAGAGACGATCGGCCTCAACCTCGCGCGCACGATCGAGCGCGCCGGCGATCACGACGCGCTGATCTCCAGCCATCAGGGCCTCCGCCACAGCTACAGCGAGCTTGGCGAGGCGGTGGAACGCCTGGCCGCCGCCCTGCTCGCCGCGGGGTTGCGGCGGGGCGACCGGGTCGGAGTATGGGCACCGAATCGCGCCGAATGGGCACTCGTTCAATACGCCACGGCCGCGCTCGGCGTGATCCTCGTCAACATCAACCCGGCCTACCGAACGTCTGAGCTCGAGTACGCCCTGGCGCAGTCTGAATGCCGGTTTCTGTTCGCCGCCCCCGAGTGCCGGGGCTCGGACTTCGTGGAGATGGTCGAGCATGTCAAGCCCAACCTCCCCGGACTGGAGCGAGTGGTGTTCTTCGGCACCGAGGGCTGGGATGAGCTGGCGGCGACAGCAGCCGATCGCGGGCTGGCGGCGCTATGCGCAGAGCTTGACTTCGACGACCCGATCAACATCCAGTACACGAGCGGAACGACGGGCTTTCCCAAAGGGGCCACGCTCACCCACAACAACATCCTGAACAACGCTCACTTCGTGGCCCAGCTGCTGGGCTACACCGAGCGCGATCGGGTGTGCGTGCCGGTGCCGCTGTATCACTGCTTCGGGATGGTCCTGGGCAACCTGGCGTGCACGGTCAGTGGCGCCGCCATCGTCTACCCGGCGGAGACATTTGAGCCCGAGGCAACGCTGCGTGCCTGTACCGCCGAGCGCTGCACGAGCCTCTACGGAGTCCCGACGATGTTCATCGCCGAGCTTGAGCATCCGCGCTTCGGCGATTACGAGCTGGGGTCGTTGCGCACCGGGATCATGGCCGGCTCGCCCTGCCCCGTGGAGGTGATGAAACGCGTCGAGAGGCAGATGGGAATCGAGCAAATCTCGATCGCCTTCGGCCAGACCGAGACCAGCCCGGTGTCGACGTTCGTCCGGGTCGATGACACGCTCGAGCATCGCTGCGCGACGGTGGGCCAGGTCATGCCCCACACCGAGATCAAGATCACCGATGTGGAGGGGGGTCGGATTGTGCCCCGGGGTGAGGCGGGCGAGTTTTGTGCCCGTGGCTATCTGGTCATGCGGGGCTACTGGAATGACCAGGAGCGGACCGATGAGGCGATCGATTCGGCCGGCTGGATGCACTCGGGCGATCTGGCCACGATGGACGAGGACGGCTACGTACGGATCGTCGGAAGGATCAAGGACATGGTCATCCGTGGTGGCGAGAACGTTTATCCCCGGGAGATCGAGGAGTTCCTCTACACCCATCCGGAGATCGCCGACGTCCAGGTGATCGGCGTGCCGGATGAGCGTTATGGGGAGGAGCTGATGGCCTGGGTGCTGCTCCGCTCGGGCGCCGCCCTCTCCGAAGAGGACGTGCGCGAGTTCTGCCGCGGCCAGATCGCGCACTTCAAGATTCCCCGATACGTGAAGTTCGTCGACGCGTTCCCGATGACGGTCACCGGCAAGGTGCAGAAGTTCAAGATGCGCGAACAGGCCATCGAGGAGCTCGGCCTCGAGCAGGCCGCGTCCGTCGTCACCGCGTAGTCGCGCCCGGCGGCGCTTGGGCTAGGCGGCCGCCGGTCGCCGGTGGGCTTCTCGCGCGGCGCGCCGGTACCCGAGCTCGGCCAGCCCAGAGTGGATCTCCCGGATGCGGTCCAAGATCAGGTCCGCTGCCTGCTGCTGCTGTTGGCGATCCGGTTGCTCGACCACGTCGAACCTGAATGGTTCCCCGTACTGGACCGTGATCTTGGGAAACTGAAGGCGTTTCCAGTTACGCACCTTGTGCGAGCCCAGGATGGCCACCGGGACGACGGGAGCGCCCGACTGGAGCGCCAGCCGTCCAATCCCGGGCTTGGCCTCAGCGGCGATCTTCCCCGTCCGTGAGCGACCGCCTTCGCAGTACATGACTACGAGCTCCCCGCGATCCAGCAGTCGGAATGCGGTCGTGAACGCCTCATCGTCGTGGTGTCCGCGCCGCACCGGAAACACCCCACCGTGGCTGAAGATGTAGCTGGCCGGCCCGGGTTGGAAGAGCTGGGACTTGGCCATGAACCGAACCCGGCGGCGGATGTAGGCCGCGCTGAAGAAGTGATCCATGAACGAGCCGTGGTTGGGGGCCAAAATCACCGGGCCATTGGGAACGTTCTCGCTGCCGATGGCCCGAAGACGAAAAGCCAGAAGCGAATAGGGAACCACGAAGAAACGGGTCAGCTCATACGTCCAGCCCGCGGCGCCGGCCCGAGCTCGCTCGTGGAAATGCGCGAAAGTACTCCTCGGACCGGGAATCCCGGTAGACCTGAGGTTTGAGCTCCACGTCGGCCATCCCAACGGAGCCTACGCCTCCTCCCACTCGAGCGAGCGCTCGAGCGCGCGGTGCCACTCGTAAAGGAGACTCTGGCGCTGATCGTCAGCCATCGCCGGCTCGTATCGCCGCCGCTCGCGCCAACCGCTCCTGACATCCTCGAGCGTCATCAATCCGGCGCCGACTCCAGCCAGGTAGGCCGCTCCAAGCGCGGTCGTTTCGGGGACCTCTGGCACCACCACCGGAACTCCCAAAACGTCCGCCTGAAATTGCAGCAGCCACTCGTTCGCAGTCGCGCCGCCGTCGGCGCGCAGTTCGGGCAACGTCACACCGGAGGCCGCCTCCATCGCCCGGACGGCGTCGACCGTCTGGTAGGCCACTGCCTCAAGCGCTGCCCGCGCCAGGTGAGCGCGGCCCGTGCCGCGGGTCAGGCCCACGATCGTCCCCCGGGCTCGCGGGTCCCAATGCGGCGATCCCAGTCCGGTCAGAGCCGGAACAAAGTAGACCCCATCGTTGCCATCGAGCGAACGAGCCAGTTCCTCGGTTTCGCCAGCATCCCGGATGATGCCGAGCCCGTCCCGTAGCCACTGCACAGCGGCGCCGGTCACGAACACGGCGGCCTCCAACGCATAGCTGAGCCGGCCCTCACCGATCTGCCATGCCACCGTTCCAAGCAGGCCCGGCGTGGGCTCAGGAGGGGTCCAGCCGGCGTTCTGGAGCACGAACGAACCCGTGCCGTAGGTGTTCTTCCCCAGCCCGGGATCCAGACAGGCCTGCCCGAACAGAGCGGCTTGCTGATCCCCGGCCATTGCGGTGAGCGGGACCTCGTGTCCATGCAGGGCCTCTGCCTTCGTGGTGGCGATCTCGCCACTGGTGGGAACGAGGCTCGGAAGGGCCTGCTCCGGTACGCCGAACAGGTCGAGCAGCTCACGATCCCAGCTCCCCTTCCGAATGTCGAAGAGCATCGTCCGCGCCGCGTTGGACGGCTCGGTCACCGCCTGGCCACAAAGCTTGAAGGCCAGCCAGGCGTCGATGGTGCCGAATACGGCGTTGCCGTCCTGCGCCCGCTGGGCCAGGCCTTCGACATGCTCAAGCAGCCACTGGATCTTGGTGGCGGAGAAGTAGGGGTCGAGCACCAAGCCGGTCCGCTCCCGAACCATGGGCTCGACCCCGCGCTCGCGCAGCTCGGCACAGAGGTTTGCGGTCCGCCGGTCCTGCCAGACAATCGCCCGATGCAGCGGCCGGCCGGTGGCCGGGTCCCACACGCAGACGGTCTCACGCTGGTTGGTGATCCCCACCGCCTCCAGGTCACCGGAGCCGAGACCCGCGTCCGCGATCGCCTCGCCGGCAACGTCGCGAGTGACCTTCCAGATTTCCTCGAGGTCGTGCTCGACCCACCCCGGCGAAGGAAAATGCTGAGTGAACTCTCGATACGCCCGGCCGATCGGTTCGGCCTGGGCGTCGAACACCAGACACGTGGTGCCGGTGGTGCCCTGATCGATGGCCAGAATCATCGACCGATGAATCTATCTGCGCCCGCCCGGGAAGGCCCTAGGGATGACAAGTAACCAGACCACAGCTTCGCCCCTCCTTGACCTGAGAGACGGCCATCGGATTCCGCAACTCGGATTCGGCGTCTTCCAGGTCTCAGCGGAGGAAACGGTGCCGAGCGTTCTGCTCGCGCTCCAGACCGGATACCGCTCGATCGACACGGCCGCTGCGTACGACAACGAGACCGAGGTCGGTGAGGCCATCATCCGCAGCGAGCTTGATCGGGAGGAGCTGTTCGTGACGACCAAGCTCTGGAACGACGATCAAGGCCATGACGAGGCGCTGAGTGCGTTCGACCACAGCCTGGAGCGACTCGGCCTCGAGTACGTCGACCTGTACCTGATCCACTGGCCCGCGCCCGCGCGGGACCGGTACGTGGAAACCTGGAAGGCGTTCACCGAAATCCAGCGGGATGGCCGGGCTCGCTCGATCGGCGTGTCCAACTTCACGGTCGAGAATCTCGAACGGATCATCGAGGCCACCGGCGTCGTCCCGGTGTTGAACCAGATCGAGCTCCATCCTCGCCTGATCCAGTCCGAGCTACGCCGCTTCCACGCCGAGCACGAGATCCTCACCGAGGCGTGGAGTCCGATAGCTCGAGGGGGCGATCTGCTCAGCGAGCCAGTTCTCAAGGAAATCGCCGCGGCTCACGAGCGCACACCGGCACAGGTAGTGCTCCGCTGGCACATGCAGCTGGGCAACGTGGCCATCCCAAGGTCGGTGACTCCATCCCGGATCAAGGAGAACTTCGCCATCTTCGACTTCTCGCTGTCCGACGAGGACATGCGAGCGATCGAAGAGCTGGATAACGGCAAGCGAACCGGACCGAACCCAGAAACGTTTGGCTAGGTCCAGCCCCGAAGGGCGTCTGGCTAGACCGAGCCGGTTGAGGTTCGGTCTAGCCTTACCGGGGGGCGGCGGCGCGAGGCGCGGGATGGGGAGTTAGATACCGCCTCGGGCGGCGATAAACGCGCCCAACGCCGCCGCCAGCACAACCAGGGTCAGGGCTGCCGGGGTGAAGAGATGGCGGTGAGCACGCCTGCGCGCCAAGTCGCGCCGCGTGCAGGAGCTGATGAAAAGGCTCCGGTCCTCCATCGGAACGGAATGCAAGCTCACGATGCCGGTACCGGTCAAGCTCGCGCCGACGGCGACTTCGGAAACTGGAAGTATTCTGCGTCCCCCGAATCTCTCACCGCAGGAGGAGCGACAGTGCCGGAGGTCGAGGCCCACATCACGGGCACCGTGTGGAAGGTCGAAGTCGACGTTGGCGATCAAGTGCAAGAGGGCGACACCGTCGTGATCCTCGAGTCGATGAAGATGGAGATGCCGGTCGAGGCCGAGGACCCCGGCGTTGTGAAAGAGGTCCGCTGCGAGGAAGGGCAGTCGGTCTCCGAAGGCGACACGCTCGTTGTCCTCGAGTAGCCCAGGCGAAGGCCCTGGGCGCCTTCTGATCGACGAGCCAGCCCCGGGCGTCACCCGGCTGACGATCTCCAATCCCCAGCGAAGGGGCGCACTTGATCACGCGATCCTGGATACGTTCGCGTCCGCGCTGGGTGAGCTTGAGGCTCGATGCGTGATCATCACGGGGGAGGGGAGCATCTTCTCCGCGGGTTATGACCTTGGCGGCTTTCCCGACGAGATGCTCGCCGAAGAAGCCGATCGCCTGGTGGCGAATCCGTTCACCGCCGCACTGGATGCGATCGAGCAATACACCTACCCCACGGTGGCCGCTCTCAACGGACACGCGATCGGAGGAGGACTGGAGCTGGCGCTGGCCTGCGACCTCCGCGTCGCGGCGGAGGGCATCTCGGTCGGCATGCCGCCGGCAAAGCTCGGGCTCGTCTATTCCCATACCGGGATCCGAAAGTTCATCGACACGATCGGGGCGGCGCGAACAAGGGAGCTGTTCCTGGTTGGCAGACGCATCGATGCGCAGACCGCACACGCCTGGGGGTTGGTGAACGCACTGGCCACAGAGGAGGAACTCGCTGGGCAGGCACTCAACCTGGCTCAGGAAATCGCCGGCAATGCGCCGATCGCCCAGCGCGGCAACAAGCGAGTGATCAGGGCGGTCCTGGCCGCCAGAGGTGCGCTCGACCCGGACACAGAGGGAGAGCTGATCGGGCTCCGTCAGTCGTGTTTCTCGTCCGAGGATTTTCGTGAGGCGGTGCGCGCCTTCGCCGAGAAGCGCACGCCGGTTTGGCGAGACCGCTGAGCCGTCCGACGCGGCCCGTATCTTCGCGGGCGTGAACGAAATCGGGGCGCAGCTCCCGGAGCTGCCTCGCTCGGGCCCAGAGCAGCGAACGAGGCTCGTGAGTGGACCGCAGGGTCCTCATGTGGTGCTCGACGGCCGCCCGGTTCTGCTCCTGTGTTCAGGCAACTATCTCGGGCTGTCTGATCATCCGCGGGTGCGGCAGGCTGCCGCCGACGCAGCGATGCGTTGGGGCGTCAGCGCCGGATCCACGCGGGCGCTGAGCGGAACCATGACCATCCATCGTCGACTCGAGGAGCGGCTGGCCGATTTCGTTGGCCGTCAGAGCACGCTTGTGTTTGGAGCCAGCTTGGAGGCCAGCGCCGGCGTTATCAGCGCGCTGGCTGGTCCGGGCGACGTAGTTTTCTCGGACGAGTTCAACCAGCCAGCCGTGGCGGACGGGTGTGTGGCGTCGGGGGCACAGATATTCGTCTATGAGCACCTCGACCTCGAGCACCTCGTCTGGGGGATTGAAAACACCGATGGACGCGCGGCACTGATCGTTAGCGAGAGCGTGTTCGGCCTCAACGGAGACCTGGCTCCCCTCGCCGACCTTGCGTATTTGGCCGAGCGCCATCGAGTGCGGCTGATGATCGATGAGGCACACGCCATCGGCACGTTTGGGCCGGGTGGCCGAGGCGCTGTCGCCGCGGCCGGGCTCGAGGAGCAGGTCGACGTGCTGGCGGGCAGCCTCGATCACGCACTCGGCTCCATGGGCGCGTTCGTAGCGTGCGACGAAGACGTCGTCGGGTACCTGCGCAGCGCGGCGCGCACGTTTAACTTCTGCACGGCGGCGGGGCCACCCGCCATGGCCGGGGCGTTGGCCGCCCTCGAATTGCTCGAAGGGCGCCCCGAACTCGTGCGCCGTCTTGCAGCCAACACGTCGGCGCTACGTCGAGAGCTCGAGCGCGAAGGCTTCGATCTCGGCGGCTACGTGACGCACATCGTGGCGCTCGTACTCGGAGATCCCGGCCACGCTGCCCAGGTGGGGGCGAAGATGATCGAACAGAACGCGTTTGTCCAAACCCTGCTCCCCCCAGCGGTGTCGCCCGCCAACTCCGGATTGCGGCTCACGGTGATGGCTTCGCATCAGCCTGAGGAGCTTCGGGCAGCGGCCCGTAGTCTCGGACAGGTCGTTCGCCGGCGGCCCGGGCCAGCCGCTCCGCGCAAAGCGCCGGAGCAGGTCTCCACATATGGAGCCCGGGTCTTCGACCTCGACGCCGATGAGCGTCCGTGCGGCGCGCGGGTGTTCGACTTCGAAGCGGACGAGCCGCTCGCCGCCTGAACGGGGCCGCGCCTCCCCTGGCTGGCGTGATCAGCCGCTAGCGTGAGCGGCGATGCGAAGGCTTAGGCTCTGTCTGGCGTGTGGCGGTGGCGGGTGTGGCCGTGAATTTGCTCGCCCCTCCAGCGTTGGCCGCCGGGGTCGGCGCGCTCTACAACAAGGTCCTGCACACCTACCAGGCGGACGGACGGATCCCGCCCTGCGAATTCACTAGCCCCGAGCTCGCGACGACCCTGAACGAGGTCGATGCCTACGGTCAGGAGTACTTCGCCGACTTCATTGGGGCGATCAACACCGCGCTGACCGCCCGGGCGAGCGGCGCCTGCTCGGGGGGCCACCAGCACGCCGTCAGCGTGACCGCACGAACGAATCGTGGCTCCTCGCCGTCGCCCGGCGGCCCGGCGCTTCCCTCGTCCATCACCGCGCCCACCCGCTCCGGCCTGCCCCTTCCCCTGATTCTGCTTCTCGCGCTTGGTGTTCTGGCGGGAGGCTCCGCCGCGCTTATCCAGTGGTTGCGGTCACGTGGCGGGACGGGCCGAACGGCTGGCTGGCGCCACGGCGCGGCCGAGGCCCGTTACCAGGCCGCGGGGGCTTGGCTGCGCTGGCGAGACGGACGCCGGCGGTAGCCCGGCTCACCGGGCGCCGCTCAGCCCTTCACCGACGCGGCCCGGCTGTATTCGGTCTGGCCGCTCGGAGCGCGCCACAGGATCCGGACCGATCCCGGCCCGGGAAAGTCGATCCAGGCGGTCAGATCCTCGCTGCTGGTGCTCACGGTCTTCAGCGTGCGGAACGCGGCACCACCACTTGATTTGAATTGGATCTGAGCGTGCTGAGTGCTATTGCGAGGAGAGGACCGCAGCAATCCCCAGACCAGGGTGCGATGACTCCCGTTCAGGACTGGGTCGGGTAGGAAGATGGGCACGGCGTAGGCATAGAAGGACGGCTTTGGCTTCCCGTTCTGGTAGAGGAGCCCGGTCTGGAAGGTGTCCCAGTAGTCCACCGTGTCGCTCGACGGGTATTTGGTGTTGGGAGGGGAGTCGTAGAGCAGGAACTGCGCCATCGTCCGGACCCGGGGATCACGCCAGGCCAGGTACTCGGCCTCGTTGAGGTACACGGCCTGGACCGCAGGACGCAGCCCACGAATTGGATTTGGTTTGGTCTCGTACCCGTACTCGGTCAGATACAGGGGCAGGTGGCGAGATACGTGATACGTCGCGAAGATCGCGTCCAGCGCATGCTCCAGTCGGTCGAGGTCAGACAGCGGCGCAAACTGGGGATTTGACAAGGATGCGTCCGGCGCAAGGAAGAACGAGTACGGGTGGTGAGCGAAGCCAGTGGCCTGGAAGAGGGCGGGGTTCGCGGCCACGAATGACTTCGGGTCGCCTGACGAGGGGCAATCGAGCGCGGCTGCCGAGCTTCCGATTAGCGGCCGGTACGTCGGACCCAGGCAGTAGATCGCCCGCAGGAACGTGAGTGGAGGAGTCGCCCAGTCGGGCCGAGGCCATGGGCAGGGCACGCCCTGGACGCAGCCCTCAGGCGCGAGTTCCCCGATCAGGATCGTGTCGCTCGTTGGACGGTGGCCCGTCGCCAGCAGCGCGTTGAACGCGGCGTCCGCGTAGGACCGGTAAAGCGCTGGACCCTCCATGATCAGCCCATGCTTGGACGAGCGCCATTGAGGCGAGAGCCATCCAGGCTGATTGGGCTCGTTCCAGACCGACCAGTAGCTCACGCGAGGCAACGCGGAGCCGCTGCCCGGGGGCTTGAAGGTGCCGCTGTACCGCTTGCCCAGAGCCTCGACAAACTGGCCGAACTCGCTGGCCGACGCGTACCAATGGTCGGCATATCGGGTCGATGGCGCGCCCCGGGCCATGGCCCAAAGCGGTCCGGGCGCAGTCACATCGAAATTGACCGCGATGCCGCGTGCCTGGGCCAATTCCACGAGTCGGTCATACGGCGCCCACGCGACCGGGGAGTAGTCCGCTGGATAGATGGCCTTGAAACCCGCCGGTTTGGTTCGGGAGAGCGGCTCAGGCGCGATCGCCTTCCACTCCACCGTGGCCCGGATCTGGTTGACCCCGAGGCTCTTGAGCGTGTTGAGCGTCCGAGTGACAATCGGCGTGGAGGCATAGATCAGGTGGTTGTCGTCCTGGAACATCGATCCCATCCAGCGCCCGGGGACACGAGCTGCGCTGGAGTTGGAGCTGCTGGTCGCAATCACGGCTGCCAGCCCCGCTCCGACCAGGACCAGCGCGGCCAGAACCTGGAGCAGCCAGGAACGACGAATCATCCGCGTCGCCTCCGTCCAGGCAAACCAGCCAACCCTGGTGAGTGGCCCGCTCCAAACAGAGCGAGGAATCGTCGGAAGCCGGTGGGCGTCCCGCCGTACCGCAGGATCACGCTGAGAAGCGAGTGACCTGACGCAAGCTCGGCGGCCAGCTTCGCGGCTGGAACCCGGAGATACGCGCTCAGGATCCGCAGGTCCAGCTGGCTCAGTCCCGCCCGGGCTGGTGCGCGTGGCCGAGTGGCCGCGAGAGCGCTCGCACTGGGCTCGATCAGATCCGTGTGCGGGTGTACGGGCAAAAGCATCGGCGGTCGGGGAGCTTGGTTGAAGTTGAAGTCGTTGACCAGGTTGCCCAGGATCGATTCGCTCTCGCGCACATCGGGGCGCCGGTCGGGCCGACCATCGGTCTTCGGATTGATCCGCTGTCCGCCGAGAAAGTCATCTTCGATGAATTTCAGGTATGCGTCGAAGCTGAGCGTCTGGTGGTCGATGTAGCCCTGCTTGGCGTACGGGCTGATCAGCAGCCCGGGAACGCGAATGCCGTACCCCTCGGCGTCCACCTGCGGTGGCACGACGTGGTCATAGAACCCACCCCAGTCATCCCACGAGAGGAAGATCGCGGTGCTCTTCCAGTCCGGGCTGCGCATGATCGCGTTGATCAGCCCGGTCACGTACGTCTGGCCGGCGCTGACCAAACCTGGTGGGTGCTCGGAGACCGTGCTGTTGGGGGTGATCCAGGAGACCGCCGGGAGCGCGCCTGCTTTGGCGGCGGTGAAAAAATGCGACAGCGACTGGATGTTGCCGAGCTGGTTGTCCTGGCGGACCGTGTCGAAGTAGGGCAGCGGGTTCCAGATCCCTGGGGTGTGCGCTTTCTGCGTAACCGCTGAGCAGATGACCTGGGAGTCCTGCTCGCAGTCCGGCTGATTTCCCTTGAAGACGTAGTAGTTCCAGCTCACGCCGTATTTGTGCAGGAGCCAAGTCAGGTCGGTCCAGGCGTAATCCGGCGGCCCTGGGTTTTGGATCCCGTCACGGCGCGCAAAGTCCGGTGGGAGTTCAGGATTGAAGCTACTTTGGCAGCTCATCGCGTCGTGCGGGACCGCGCAGCGGGCCACCCAGCCCGAGACCATGGCCAGGTGAGAAGGCAGGCTCCAAGAGTCCACCGATTCGAACATGTGGTCCTGGAGCACGAAGTGCTTGGCATAGGACCAGTAGTTCGGTATATCCGACCCGTCGTGATAGCCCATCGCGTCGTGCGAGGTGCGGTTGAGGCTGCAGTACGGGTTGAACACCTGCTTGCAGGTCTTCAATCCATGCTCCTGGGCAGCGACGAAGCCGTCCATGAACCCGCCTCCCACGTCCACCTCGGACGCCTTGTTGCTGTGGGGCCCGCCCACATTCTGGTCCTGGCGGTCGTGGAAGGGCCGGGCGCAGCCCCCAGTATCAGGATCCGGAACGCACGGAACAGTGCCGGGATTTCCGGCCAAGCCCGGAATCCCATCGGCCCCCGGGTAGGTACCGAAGTAGGAGTCGAACGAGCGGTTCTCCTGCATGATGATCACCACGTGCTGGATCTTGTGGATCCCTACCGCGGGCATGTGCGGTCGAAGGTGGTTGAAGATGATCGTCTGGGCCGGTGCCCGCTGTTGCGAGGAGCCACAACCGCTGACGATCACCGCGGCAACCAGGCAGCCGCTCAGCACTGCTTTTCGTATCACGGCCGGCGTTACTCCTCGAACGGAGTGAAGTCCTGCTTCCGTGCTCCGCACACGGGGCAGAACCACGTCTCTGGAATGTCCTCAAATGCGGTGCCGGGCGGAATGCCGCCGTCGGGGTCGCCTTGAGCGGGGTCGTAGATGAACCCGCACGACTCACACATCCACTTCACGGGCGCGAAATGTAGCGGGGGCCGTCTGTTGAGGCGCCAGCATGGCCAGCTAACCGTCTTCCTGCGAACGCGCTCGACGCGGGGTAAAACACCCAGCCGTAGGGTGTCCCCCCGCTCCGCCGTCGCGCTAGGGTCCGCCGATGAACTCCGAATCAGACGGCTCCCGGGAGGGCGCGACGGCCGGGTCCGGGGAGATGGCCGGGTCTGGGGAGATGGCCGGGTCCGGGGAGCTGGCCGGGTCCGGGGAGCTGGCCGGCTCCCGGGGAGAACCGGTGGTCTCCAACCAGACGGCACCCGGGGAGGAGCTCAACACCGGGTCGGAGACCGCTCCTCGCCTTGCGGCCACGGTCATCGTGCTTCGAGGAGAGAGCCAAAGCCTGGAGGTTCTTCTGGTCAAACGAAACCCCGCCGCGAGGTTCATGGGTGGGGCATGGGTTTTTCCCGGAGGCGCCGTGGATCGTCACGAAGGTGAGGGAGATGGCGCACTGCGAGCCGCCGCGCTCCGAGAGCTCCACGAGGAGGCGGGAATCGTCCTTTCCGGATCGGGAGATCTAGTTCCGTTCTCCCGGTGGATCACTCCCCCACAGGTCAAGATCCGCTTTGACACTTGGTTCTTTCTGGCCAAGCTTCCGGCTGGGGCAACTCCAGAGGTGGATGGAAACGAAGTTGTGAGCGCGCGCTGGTATCAGCCCGAGGCGGCCCTCACGGACAGCGCGGAGGGCAGGCTTCTGCTCGTCTTTCCGACGATCAAGCACCTCGAGCAGCTGACCCGCTTTCGCTCGGCCAGCGAACTGCTCGAGTACGCGCGGGGTACTGAGATCCGGCCGGTTGAGCCGCGCGTGGTCATGTCAGGCGAGCAGGCCCGGGTGGTGCTGCCCGGAGAGCCGGGGTACGAGGACTAGCGCGATGACTGCCTCGCTGCCCGACGCGGTTCAGTCGGTATTTGAGCGCTTCATCACCACCGAGCTGACGACCGTCGATCGTCGAGGGCAGCCGATCACGTGGCCCGTCACCCCTTACTACGCTCGCGGCGGCCCCTGTATCGATGTCACGACCGGGCTGGGGTATCCAAAAAAGGCCAACGACGCTCGGGCCAATTCGCTGGTGGCGCTCCTGTTCTCCGATCCGACCGGCAGCGGCCTTCGGGACGCTCCGATGGTCCTTGTGCATGGCACCGCAGAGGTAGACGATCACGATCTGGAGGCGAACCGAGAGCGTTACGCCCGCGAGTCCCTCGAGAAGCTCCCGGGTGTGCGGGCTATCACACCGCCGCGACCGATTCAGCGGATGCTCGGCTGGTACTACACGCGCATCTACATCCGCGTCCGGCCCGAGCGTGTCTATGTCTGGCCGGGCGGGGATGCCAGCGCTGAGCCCGAACTGCTCGACGCGCACATGGAGGAGGTCCGTTCCGGGCATTCAGAGGAGCCCACGCGGTTTCACGCCGATCCCCGGAGCGGAGCCAGCACCTGGCATCCACGCCTGCGGGAGCTGGGGAACGCCTTTCCGACCGCCGTCCTGTCGTTCATCGCCCCAGACGGGTTCCCGTTCGCCGTTCGGGTGCCTGTGGCGGTGGACGAGGCCTCGCGTTGGATCAGGATCGGCGGAGCTCCGACGGGGCTCCCACTCCAACCCGGGCTGGCGTGCATCACGGCCCACGTTCATTCCGAGACGTTCAGCTGGCAACAGAACTTCCAGGTGCGGGGAGATCTCATGTTCCGGGAGGACACCTGGGTGCTGGTGCCCCGAAGGCTCGTCGGCGGATTCGAACTCCCGAGCTCTCGCATCGCCGCGCTCCGCCAGAACGTCGGCAAGGCACGCCGATTTCGTCGTGTCGCCAAGCGGGAGCTGGCCCGACGTGGGGCGAGCAAGAACCACGGCATGGCCGGTCGGTAAGTGCCACCAGCCCGGCAACGCCGCGGGGCACAGCCGCATCTGACGGTTGCCGTGACGGGTCCCACGGGAGACATCGGCCGATCGCTCCTCCGTGCTCTCGATCGATCCCGTGAGATCAGCCATATCCGCGCGATGGCTCGTCGCCCCTTCGACCCCGCTGAACACGGCTTGCGCAAGACGGAGTACCGCCGCGGCGACGTTCTGGATCGCCAGTCGGTGGCGGAGTTCGTCGAGGGAGCGGACGTGGTCGTGCACCTGGCCTTCCTGATCGTGGGAGGTCTGAGTGACACCGAGCAGATCAATCTCGAGGGGTCGCGCAACGTGTTTGAGGCCGCCGTGGCGGCCGGGTCCCGACGGCTCGTCTACGCCTCTTCAGTGGCCGCGTATGGCTTTCACGAGGACAACCCGCCGTTGCTGACCGAGGACGTCCCCCCACGTGGCACGGATCGGCATTACTACTCGGCTCAAAAGGCGGCCCTCGAAGGCGTCCTCGCCGAGATCGTTGACCAAGCGGAGACGGACGCATACGTGTTTCGCCCGTGCATCGTCGCCGGCTCGGACGCGCTGGCCCTGCTGGAGAACATCCCCTACATCAAGCTCTCCGACCGGATGCCGGGGCCCCTCCTGCGCACGCTTGAGCTGATGCCCGCGCTCAAGCCCGTCCTTCCTGATCCCGGGATCCCGTTCCAGCTTGTCCACCACGATGACGTGGCCACCGCGATGAGGGCCGCCGTGCTCGGCCGCGGCAGCGCGGGCGTCTACAACCTGGCTGGCCCCGGGCAGCTGACGATGTCCGACCTCGCTGACGCGCTCGGCTGGTACAGCGTCCCAATTCCCGAGTTGGCTCTCGGTGCGACTGCTGAGCTGCTCGCTCGCCTCCCGTTCATACCGACCGAAGCCCAGTGGATCGAGAGCGTGCGAACCCCCGTCCTGATGGACACCGCCAAGGCCAGGCGAGAGCTCCGCTGGCGCCCCCGGCACGACGCGCGAGAGACTATGAGGGAGATGGTTCAGGCGGCTCGGGACGAGCGGCTGATTCGGTGAGGCGGTGGCTACGCCGGGCAGTTGCCGGGCTGCGCCGAGAGAACGCTCAGCCGCCGCCGTAAGTGATCACCAGATCCGTGATCACGCCCAGCATGAACCCAGCGCTCAACATGATCAGCCCTAGCTCCCGATAGCCGAGGCGCCGCATCGCGTTCCACACCTCGCCGATGACGTACAGGATCGCGCCGCCGGCCAGGGCGTAGAAGGCAAGCTCAAGCGAAGGGCTCGTGACGGTATAGCCCACCATCGTCCCCAGAAAGGTCGGTCCGCCGCCGATCAGACCGGCCAAGCCGAGCCACTTCCAGGAGGGCTTGACACCGCCCAGCGGCCCGACGATCCCAAAGCCCTCAGTCGCGTTATGCAGAGTAAATCCGATGATCAGGATCGTGGCCAGGCTGATCGCACCGGCCCGAGCCGAAACGCCGATCGCCAGGCCTTCGGCGAAGTTGTGCATCCCGATGGCGACAGCGATCGTGAGGCCGGTGCGCAGGGCGCGACGCCGGCTGGCCGCGAGCTCCTGGGCGAGTGCGTCAGCCTCGTCGACCGTGATCGTGTTGGCCGCCCCTCCGGCGATCGGCGGTTGGCTGGAGCCCCGGGGCCGGATGCGCTGTTCGAGGACGGCGAGCCCGGCACACCCCGCCGTGAAGCCCGCCCCCAGCAGGACCACGAGCCAGATCACATACGCGATCGAGCGCTGATGGTGCTGGAACTCGTGCAGACCGGTGTGGACGATGCCCACGCCGTTGGAGAGGACATCCAGGAAGATGAAGGCCAGAACTCCCATCGAGAACATGGCCAGCGCCACCCGAGCGCGACGGGTGAGCACGGAGAATCGGCCCACGGGGAGACCTAGATAGATCGTGAATCCCGCGAGCGCGCCTAGAGCAGCTGTCTCGGAAAAGGACATCGGCTTACGAAGTGTTAGGGCACCCTAATAGCTGGAAGCAGAAGTCGAGGCTACCACGTTAGGGACCCCTAACTCCCACTCAGTAGGTCGGAGTTGTGCCGCTGATTACCGCGTGAAGTCCTGAGTGCAGCCGGCGGGGGCTCGGGCGCGCGGGCATCCCGCTGTGGCCCGCCGGTGCGGGGCGCGGGCAGCCGCGCCGCGGCCCGCCGGGCGGGGGGCCCGAAATATGGCGATTCCCCTAGCCCACGTGGAAGCGCATCGCCATATTTCGCGTGAGCCGCGGCAATCGCCGGTCTGGCTGCGCGCCCTCTCCCCTACGTATCCGAATTGAAGTTCGGAAGATGGAGGCTTGAGAGCCAGTGGCTGACCGTGATGTTGAGCTGGGTGAACTCTCCGGTCCAGATCAGGATGCCCATCGCGATCAGCACCGCGCCACCCGTTCCGATCACCAGTGGGTAATGGCGCTTGACGACAGCAAAGGCCGACGTGGCGGTGCTGAAGGCCAGGCCGGTGATGATGAACGGCACCCCCAGACCCGCGCAGTAGACCGCCAGTAGGAAGGCGCCGTGGGCAGCGGAGTGTGACGCGCCGGCCGCCGTAATGATCGCCCCGAGGGTGGGACCGGTGCACGGAGTCCAGGCCACCGCAAACGCGGCCCCCGTGAGGACGGGACCTCCACGACCGGCCCGGCTGGTCAGGCTCGACACATGCCAGTCACGGGCCAGCCGGGGGACGAACGGAGCCGCCAGAAAGAGCACGCCCATGAACACGATCACCGCGCCGCAAACTTTGAGTGCCGTTGGCCCCGTAAGCGCACCGTGAATCGCCTGCTCTCCGAGCAGGCCCAGTGCGATGAAGATGATCGAGAACGTGGCCACGAAGGCCAGGCTGGGGCCAAGCACTCGGGCCGGGCGGATCTCTCCCGGCGCCACGCCCGCGACAGCCGAGATGTATCCCGGCACCAGCGGGAGCACGCACGGCGACAGGAACGAGATCAGCCCCGCACCAAATGCCACCGGGATTCCGATGCCTGAGGCTGGATCCATCTTTCTAAGGCCAGAGTACCGCTAGGGCGCTGGATTCCACAGTGGTAGGTTTGACGGAGCGTGGCGAGCATGGCTACTCAGAACTTTGTGGGCGGAGAGTTTCTGGACGCCTCCGAAGGCCAAACCGAAGGCATCCTGAACCCCGCGACAGGCGAGGAGATCGCCCAGGTCCCGCTGTCCACGGCGGCCGATGTGGATCGGGCCGTGGCGGCCGCTCGTGGGGCATTCGAGCAGTGGTCCACCGCCACACCGGGCGAGCGAAGCGCCGCGCTTCTGGCTCTCGCCCAGAAGATCGAAGATCACGGTGGCGAACTGGCCGAGCTCGAGTCCGACAACGCCGGTAAGCCGCTGTCTGCGGTGCGCGAGGACGAGATTCCGGTCGTCGCAGACAACCTGCGCTTCTTCGCCGGGGCCGCGCGCTGCCTCGAGGGACGGGCGGCAGGCGAATACGTGAGCGGTTACACGTCCTTCATCCGCCGGGAGGCGATCGGCGTGGTCGGTCAGATCACACCCTGGAACTACCCCTTGATGATGGCCGCCTGGAAGATCGGCCCGGCCCTGGCGGCCGGTAACACGATCGTGCTCAAACCGGCCGAGACGACCCCGCTGACCACGCTCAAGCTCGCTGAACTCGCCGCCGAGGTGCTCCCCTCCGGAGTCCTGAACGTCGTGACGGGGCACGGCGATCCGGTCGGTCAGGCGATCGTCACCCACCCGGACGTGCAAATGGTCTCGCTGACCGGTTCCGTCCCGACCGGACAATGGATCGCCAAGGCCGCCGCCGACACCCTGAAGCGCGTTCATCTGGAACTGGGCGGGAAAGCCCCCGTCGTCGTGTTTGACGATGCGCCGGAAGAGGCTTTGGAGACGATCGCCGGTACGGCCTATTACAACGCCGGGCAGGACTGCACCGCTGCCACGCGCGTACTGGTTGCGGCCAAGAGCCACGACGATGTGGTGGCAGGCCTGGTCGAGCAGGCGAAGTCGCTCGTAATGGGCGACACGCGCTCGGATGACACGACGCTTGGGCCTTTGAACTCCAGCCGTCAGCGCGAGCGCGTCGAGGGATTCCTTGAGCGCGCGCCCGGACACGCGACGATCGCCACCGGCGGGAACGAGCCCGACCGCCCCGGGTTCTTCCTGGAGCCGACCGTCGTCGACGGCCTCAAGCAGGACGACGAGATGATCCAGCGGGAGATCTTCGGCCCTGTCATCACTGTCCAGCCGTTCTCTGACGAGGAAGAGGCGATCGCCTGGGCGAATGGCACGCCCTATGGGCTCGCCTCCTCAGTTTGGACCAAGGACGTCGGCCGGGCCATGCGAATGGCCCGCGCCCTCCAGTTCGGATGCGTGTGGATCAACGACCACATTCCGCTCGCGTCGGAGATGCCCCACGGCGGGTTCAAGCAGTCCGGCTACGGCAAGGACCTCAGCATCTACTCGCTTGAGGACTACACCGAGATCAAGCACGTGATGGTGTCGTTGTCTTGATGCCGTGCCGGTACTCGACGGGAGCTGGCCTCAATCGCTGACCAGCTCTCGCAGCCTCCCACCAGGATCGAACGCCACCTAGAGAGCCTGGATCACGAGGAGGTACTCGTGAGGAGAGGGGCGCGGTCGGGCTTCTTCACGTTCGTGGCGGTCCATTCCACGGCCCGCGGGCCCGCCGTGGGTGGCTGCCGGATGTGGGCCTACCACGACGCGCGCGCCGCGCTTCGGGACGTGCTCCGCCTGTCCCGAGCGATGACGTTCAAGGCCGCCGTAGCCGACCTCCCCTTGGGCGGCGGGAAGGGGGTGATCATGGTGGACCCGCGCGTCTCGTTCACCCCCGCGCGCCGCAAAGCGGCTCTGTTGGACTTCGCCGACACCGTCGACGCTCTGGACGGGCACTACTTCACCGCCGAGGATGTCGGCACCTCGAGCCGAGACATGAACGTGATCGCTCAGCGAACACGATTCGTGGTGGGTCGTCCGCGCTCTCAGGGAGGATCTGGCGACCCCAGCCCACTCACCGCGCTGGGTGTCGAAGCCGCGGTCAAGGCCTGCTGTGAGCGCGTCTTTGGGACACCCTCGCTCGATGGGCGAAGCGTCTGCGTGGTCGGACTCGGGCATGTCGGATCACGGGTGGCTCGCCGCTTTGCCCGGGCGGGAGCGACCCTGACCGTTTCGGACCTAGATGACTCAAAGCACCGGATGGCCGAGCAGCTCGGGGCGTCGTGGACCACGCCGGACCGCGCCTTGGAGCGAAAGGTGGACGTCCTCGTGCCGTGTGCGCTGGGCGGGGTGTTCGATGAGGTGACCGTTCCGAGGCTCCGCTCCCGCGTGATAGCAGGGGCGGCCAACAATCAGCTGGCCGCGGACGGGATCGCCGACATGCTGGCGGCGCGGGGCGTCCTGTGGGCGCCGGACTTCATCGTCAACGCCGGAGGGCTGATCAACCTGGCCGTCGAAATGGCGGGGTACGACGCGGTACGCGCCCGCCGCCAGGTGCGTGGCATTGCCGACACGCTGCGAGCGATATTCCAAACTGCTCAGGACGCGGGCATCACGCCGCTCGCCGCCGCCATGGAGCGCGCCCGCCAGCGGCTGGCCGGAGCGTCCTGAGCCCGTGGTCTCAGACGTGTCGCGGAAGCCGCTCGTCTGGTGGCTTCTCGACGCCGGACGGTAACCGGCCTTCCTCCTCGAGCTTGTCGAGGTGAGCTCGCAGGGTCAACGCCGCCGCGGGACGTAGCGCAGCGGGAACATCGGACCATGCATCGTCAAGGAGCTCCGCAACCGAGCGCGCGCCGCGCCCGAGTGCCGCCACGAGCCGGCTCTCCCGATCCAAGCGATGCGAGACGTACTGATCGAGCTTGAGCCGCGGATTCTCGATCACCGGGCCGTGGCCGGGGCACAGGAACATAAGCGGCTGGCCGCGCAGCCGCTCGAGTCCAGTCAGGTATTCCCGGAGCGCCCCGGGATATGGGGAGATGAAGACACTGCCCTCTCCAAGCACCGCGTCACCGGTAAAGCCGACCTCACCCGCGATGTACGCCAGGTGATCCCGGGCATGACCGGGGGTCGACACCACCGTCAGCGGCCCGAACGAAGAGCCTTCCTCAAGCCTTACATCCGCGTCGGTGTGCGCCGCGGCCAGGGGCGCGTGTGGGAAGCGCTTCCGGATCGTGGGCACGGCGTCGGAGTGGTCGGAGTGACCATGGGTCAGAGCGAGGCCCCCTAGACCTCCGCGCGACTCGATTTCGTCAACCAGCGCGGCCACGTGATCATCCATGGCCGGGCCGGGATCGATCAGCCAAGCGGGGTCTCGCCCGACGATCCACGAGTTGGTTCCGCTGAGCGTCAACGGGCTGGGGTTCCCGGCCCGAACCCCGATCACGTCCTGGCCGGGCACTTCCAGCGGTGTCATGGGCTCAGCATCTCACGACCGACGTCGTTCTCGAGCTACGCCGCCAGCTCGCCGCTCGCCATGGCCAGGGCGAGCGCTCCCAAGACGCCCGCCCGATCACCGAGGGCGGGAGCGACCAGATACTCATCGATGCGCTCGCCCAGCATCGGCGTCTGCAGGTAACCCGCCACCAGCAATCGCAGCTCGTCAGCCACCATCGGCAGGAGCCGTTCGCGCTCCAGCACTCCGCCGCCCGCGATGAATCGGCACGGCGAAACCACCGAAACGATGCTGAGAATGCCCGCGGCGAGATATCGCGCCTCCAGCGGCCAGGCGGGGTGATCGTCTGGCAGGTCTAGCGGGTCGGACCCCCAGCGCTTTGCGATCGCGCTGCCTGACGCGAGCCCCTCCCAGCAATCTCCGTGCCATGGACAGGCGCCGTCGAACGGATCGAGTTCGTGGTCGTGCGGGATCCGCATGTGTCCGGCTTCGGGGTGAACGAGGCCCCGTACGGGCACTCCACCGACGATCAAGCCTGCCCCAATCCCTGTCCCCACCGTCAAATAGCACAGGCTGCCGATCCCCTGGCCCGCTCCCCAGCGGTGCTCGGCCAGCGCTGCGGCATTCACATCGGTGTCAATGACCACCCTCACTCCCAGTCGCTCGGCGATCGTGCGAGCGACGCGAGCTCCCTGCCAGCCGGGCTTCGGGGTGGTGGTCACGCTGCCCCAGGTCGGCGAGCCGGGATCCAGATCCAGCGGCCCGAACGAACCGATCCCGATCGCCGCGGGGCGCGAATGGCGGGAGAAGAAACCTACGATCCGCTCGAGCGTCTCGTCAGGAGCAGAGGTGGGGAACTGTTCCAGGTCGACCAGTTCGTCAGGCGCCCGGCCCACCGCGCACACGCACCACGTTCCACCGGTCTCAACTCCGCCGAACACCTGCGTCATAGGCGGAGATGCTCTCAGCGGGGGCGGCTATGGAGGGAAACGGCTAACGGACCGGCGGAGGATCGCCTTCGGCACTGGCCAGAAGCGCCAGGCTCCCAGGCGCACACCTGGCAGGTGTGACGGAACGTGGAGTGGGCGAAGTCCAGCGCAGCGCCGAGCGGATCGGCCGACGAGCAGACGTCCTCCCAATCGAGGAGGTACTCGCCGAGCTTTCCGTCCCAGCGGGCCGACGACGGTGAGAGCTTCGCACTGGCGAGCTCGGCCACCGGCGGATGGGCGTACGCGTAGAACGCGGTCTGGCCGTAGCGGCCGTCTCCGGGCCACCACCCGAGGGCAAACTCCTGCGCGTCCATCGCGTTTCGGGTAATGAAGTCCCCCGCGGGTGGATCGGCCGGCTCACCAGAGAACAGGTTCACCGCGAGGTCAAACGACCCCCACCAGGCGTTGACCGGTGTTGACCGTCCTCGAAACGGAGCACGAAAAGCCGCCAGCGCGAGAGCGGCCCGGGTCGCCGCCGCAAAGTAGCGCTCAACCAGCGCAGCGTCGTAGCTTGCGTGCTGGTCGTCTTCGTCCAGCGCCACAGTCCACGGCACCTCGGCCGGGCGCAGATCGAGTTCAAGGTCGCCGCCGATCCGTCGGACGGCGGCCAAGACTTCTCGGGTGACATCGCCGACGGCGCGGTCGGGTGCCAGGGCTACCTGTGCCTTCTGCCCGTCGCTGTGCTCCACGAGAGCTTGTGCTGGTGGAGGTCGAGGGCCACCACGAACGCACCCGAGCCATCCGGCGCAGGCAGGGGCGCGGTCTCCCAGCCACGCGCCGTCAGGCGCAGCGCGGCGTGCTGGAGCTGCGGCTCACGCGGAGCAAGCGCCCCGGCCAGCTTGCCCAGAACCTGGGTGTGGGCGTGCAGCGTGTCGCACGTGTCGCTCCATTCGTCGTAACGCGGGAGCGTGGGCCAGGCAGAGACCACAGCTCCAAACTACCACCCGAATCGCAACGGTCACCGGGCAGGAGCGAGCGCTCCACGGGCGAATTTCACGCTAGCCGGCGTACGAGCCTCGGATGACACACCCAGGGTCGTGCGATACAGTCCGCGCCCAGCGGAGGCCATCGGGGCCATCCGCGGGGATCGGCGTGTCTAGGCGACACGCAAAACAATGCTCCTTAAGGAGGGGGTGAGATGAATCTAGAAAACATCCGCCGGGATGATTGGACCCTGGGCGGGCTTGCGTTGCTCCTGTTGATCGATCTGTTCGCATTTCCGTGGTTCAGTTTCGGGATCGGGCCCTTGTCGTTCAGTTTCACTGCGACTGACGCACCTGACGGTTGGACGGCAATCCTCGCGGTGATCGCACTCATCGCGCTGATAGCCGACCTCGCGCTCGAGCGCCTCTCGCCACAAACCACCGTTCCGAGCATCGGCGGCAGCCGGATCATGACCCGACTGGCGCTGGCTGGAGTGGCCGCGTTCTTCATTGCCCTGAAGTTCCTGCTCCACATCCACTTCAGCTACTTCGACTGGGGCTTCTACCTGGCCGTCATCCTGACCGTGGCATTGCTGTACTTCGCCGATCAGGCTCGTCGCGCTCCGGTCGCTCCGGCAGCGCCGCCGCCTCCTCCAGTGGGCTCTGCCGGCCCTCCGCCGTCAGGCCCAGTGGTTCCGTAGTCTCGAGCCAAAGTCGTAGGCTTCGTCGCTCTCCGGGCTACCCCGCCCGGAGAGCGCATAGGTCCCTATGACCCCAGCATCACCCGGAGCGGAGAGCTCGATATCCGCATCACGAGAGCGGCGCGACCGCTGCCTGGCAATTACGGGGATGGCGCTCGGAGGACTCGTCTTCCTGTCGGCCGTCGGGGCGCTGGTGGACACCGTGGACGTAGTCCACACCTACGGCTCAGCAGGCCTCGGAGTCGGCCATGGATTCCTGTTGCTGGGCGCGCTCGCCACCGCTGGAGCGGGGGTGAGCCTAGGCAGCGCGTTCTTGAGCCCACGTCACGACCGGGCCTCGGGGCTTCATCGGGCCGGTCTGATGTTCGCCGGAGGCTCCGCAGCCATGCTGATTGGCTCTGCGGTGGCGGCAGGAGACTACGCCGCCCATCACTTCCCCGGGGCGTTCTCCGCCAGTTGGCTCGCGAGCGCCGTCGCCGCGGCCGCAGCCCTGGCTGCGAGCGTCATTTTCGCCTCCGCATATCGCAAGCCGCTCGAACCCACCAGCGTCCACGAGCGGCGGCTCGGCTCAAGCGCCGGCGTCGCGGCGCTGGCCGCACTCCTGAGCGGGGTGAACACGACACTCTTGCTTGTCGCCTACGTAGGGCATTACCTGCCCGCAGGTCTCGCTGGCGGCCTCGGAGTCGAAACGGCTGGGAATTTCGTCCTCGCCGGCGCTCTCGTAATCGGAGCAGGTGCCTTCTGGCGATTGCGGATCAGGCCAAGCGATATCGATCTTCAATCCGGGGTCGACCGCGACGCGGTGCTCACGCTCGCAGTTGCTGTCGCCGCATCCGCATACCTGCTGATCGCCGCGGGCGACTTCATGCAGGTCGCCGATGCCAATGTTCTGCTAACCGGTCACGGCATTGGCTCCACCTGGCTTTCGGCGGTTCAGGGACTCGGCTGGTGCGCAGCGTTTGGCTGGGGAGCTGTGGGTCTCTACCGAGCGAGTCGCGACGCGTCCTGAGGACTGAAACAGCCGGCCCCTCCGGACGGGCACCCTGGGTGCTTGCTTCAGGCGGCTCGAGGCGGGCGCAGGCGCTGCTCGACTACGCCGAGGTAGTTGGCCACGTCCTGTAACGCGACGATGACCTGGCTGTCCTTCTCGCCGTCAGCGTTCCGCAGGTAACCCTCGAGGAGCTCCCAGGTGCCTTTGCGAAGAGCGGCGGCCAGTTCGTAATCGTTCTGTTGGGCGCGCTCGAGCTTTCTAGCCTCAGTGCGTCGTGGGTCAATTTCGCCTGGTGCAGGCATTCAGTCCTCAGCTGAGTTGAGCGGGATCGGGTAGTAGGTGGCCGGTCGAGCCGTTCGATGAGCGAAGGTGCAGCACAACCGCTGGGTCGTCGGCCGGCATCGGCTGTGCGAAGTAGTAGCCCTGAGCAAACTGGCAGCCGAGATGGCGTAGGCAGACGAGCTGCTCGTATGTTTCGACGCCTTCTCCGACGACGGTCATGCCCAGTGCCCGCCCCATTTCGATCACCGCGGCGGCAAGCTGCCGATCGGTGGCCGACTGATCCAGGCCGGAGACGAACGTGCGGTCGAGCTTGAGCAGGTCAAATGGGAACCTCCGCAGATAGCTGAGCGAGGAGTAACCGGTTCCGAAATCGTCCAAGGCCAGCCGTAGCCCGAGTGCCTGTAGCTGCTGCAGCACGGCGAGCCGCTCCTCCGTGTCTTGGAGGAGGACGCTCTCCGTAATCTCGAGGATGAGCTGCGAGGGGTCCACACTGTGCTGGCCGAGCAGCTCACCTATCAGTCCGACCAGGTGGTCATCGTGAAGCTGACGAGCAGACACGTTGACCGACACGCGCAGCGGGATCTCGCGGCGCGCTGTGGTATGCCAGAGAGCCAAATGCTCAAGAGCCTGCTCCAGAACCCAGCGCCCAAATGGGACGATCAGGCCAGTTTCCTCGGCGAGCGGGATGAACTCCGCTGGAGCGAGCAGCCCGTGCTCAGGGTGCTGCCAGCGGAGGAGTGCTTCTGCACCGATTGCGCTTCCCTGTTGAACGGAGACGATCGGCTGGTAGAAGACGCGCAACTGTTCACGCTCGAGCGCCTCGCGCAGTTCGGTCTCCCGCCGAAGCCGATTTAGGACACGAAGGCGTGTTTCGGAGTCTGCGAGCTCGTAGCGAGAACCACCACGCTCCTTGGCTCGATGCATCGCGCTGTCGGCGTCACGGATCAGGGATCCGGCAGTGGCGCCGGGACTGGCAACCGCAATCCCAATGCTCATCGTGACGAACAACCGCTCGTCGCCGACGGCGAAGGGTTCCTGGAGCGCTTTATCGATCCGCTCCGCGATGCCGATCGCGGAGCGCTCATCGGCCAGCGACTCGCACAGGAAGACGAATTCGTCACCTCCCACGCGGGCAAGCACGTCGTGCCCCGCACGCGCCATCGTGTCGCTGACCCGGAGGGCTGCCTGGATCCGGCGAGCCACCTGCACGAGAAGATCGTCGCCGGCCTGGTGACCCAGGCTGTCGTTGACGAGCTTGAAGTTGTCGATGTCTGCGCACAGCAGCGCGGCCGCGGAACCGTGTCTGCGTACGAGAGCCATCGCATGACTGATCCGGTCAAGAAGCAGCGCGCGGTTGGGTAGACCGGTTAGAGGGTCGTGCAGTGCTTGGTGGGCGAGCATTTCCTCGGCGTAGCGGCGCTCGTCCTCGGCTTCCCGCTGGGCGCTTAGGTCTCGGGCAAAGACATGGAACAGGTTGCTCTCTCCCGCCGGAACCCGGGAAACCGTCATGTCGAGCGGGAACTCATGACCGTCCTTGTGCATCGCGCTCAGCTCGATGCGTGTGCTCCGGCCCAGATGCGCGGCGCGCGCCAGCAGGTCCGCGATTTCGTGCTGGTAGGCGGGGCGGACGAGCGGCGGAAGGATCGTCAGCGCCAGCTTGCGGCCGAGGGCGTCGGAGCGCCCCCAACCGAAGATCAGTTCGGCCTGGTCATTCCAATCCACGATCAGCCCGTCGGCGTCCGAGGAGATGAACGCCACCGGTGCCGCTTCGAGGATCCCGCGGAGTCGCTGCTCGCTGTTGCACAGCGATTGTTCAGCGGCGCGCCGGTCTCTGACCGGCTGCGTTGCATCCACGGGTGTGCAATCAGGCACGCAGCTCTTATCGACACCTAACCCTGTAGATCGTGGAGGCAATGCCGGTCGCGTCGATCATGCGTCCAGTTTTGCCCTATGCAGGCATTTTCCCGCGGGGCCGCCGACGATGCAGGGCCGAGGACTCTTCTCGGTCCCGAAACTCGAATCGTTGGAGGTTTTGTGGGTTCCTTCTACCTGAGCGATCATGCCACCGAGGGCGGCGCACGCTTTATCCGCGTCGGGGGCTACCTGGACTTCGATATGGCACCGCAATTCAAGAAGTGCATCGTGCGCAGGATCGAGGAAGGCGATCGAGTCATCGTCATCGATCTCTCGGACGTCGGATTCATCGATTCGACCGCGATCGGTGTTCTGGTCGGCGCTCTCAAGCGCCTTGGCGAGGTCGGCGGGTCCATGGCCGTCGTCTGCACCAGTCACAACGTGCGCAGCATTTTCGAGATGGTCGGCCTCGAAAACGTCATTCCCCTGTACGAGTCGCGCGACGATGCCGTCGCTGCCCTTGCGCAAACCGCCTGAAGGTGGGTACGCGCGAGCCGGAGGGTGTGACGCCGCGTCACGCGATCTTCGGCTGCTCTCACACCCCTCCGAGCTCCGGCGGGCCCGTTGCCATGTCGATGAGGCTGCTGCCGAGTTCGGCCTCGGCCCCACGGATCGCTATCAGCTTGTCTTCGCCGTAAACGAGGCAGTCACGAATGCAATCCGGTACGGAAAGCCAGATCGGGACGGCACGATCGGTCTCCGGATCGCCGTCACCGGGGACACGCTGATCTGTTCGGTGAACGACCGCGGCCGAGGCCCGGTGAGGGCGTCCACGGCACATGCCGATCCGCTCGCCGAGGGAGGACGGGGTTTCACGTATATGGCGCTCCTTGCTGACGAGATCGAGCTTCTCCGTGAGCCTGATGGGACCACGGTCCGACTCCACAAGCGCCGTCCAGATGGGCCGGTGGAGGCCGATGTCTAGGTCGAAGCCGTGGGTTACCCGTCGGAGCTTCCGGCGGACTCCAGGCGTCGGTGCCGCCGTCCTCTGCCTGGCCCTGGCCACCGGCGGTGCAGCGAACGCGGGCGTGCTCGGGCCCTCGCAGCTGCCCCACCTGCAGCCGCCGCATATCACGCTCCCTCACGTCAAGGTCCCGCCCGTCAAGATCCCGCCTGTCAAGGTCGGACCGGTCACGACGCCGCCGGTCAATGTCCGCGTGCCCGCCCCGCGCCAGCTGCTTCCGGGCTCCCACACGCCACAGCCATCTCCGTCTCCGAAGCCGAGTCCGTCGCCCGGGGGCGGGCCGGCACCATCGCACCACAGCGGCCAGCCACCTTCGTCGAGCGCCGGGCGGCCCCCATCGCGCCATGCCGGTGCCCCCCACACCGCACCCCAACACGCCGCGCCGAGCGGGTCGCGGCATTCCGGCACTACCGGAGTGCCGGGGCGCCACGGCAGGGCGCCGGGAGGCCACGCAGCCTCTCACATCGCCCCAGCCGCGAGCGCGCAGGCGCCCGCCCGAGCCGCACATGGCTCGCGATCCTCCAACGGCCTGCTCAACCAGCTCGGTCGCCTGTTGCCCATTCCGCTACCGGTTCCGGACTGGAGCAAGCCGATCATCCTGCTGCTCCTGATCGTCGCCCTCGGCTTCGGTATTCGTGCCCGGGTCAACTCACGCCGGGCTCGGCGCCTCGCGCGCCGCCAGCAGCGACTAGTCGCCGACCTCGACTCGATGCAGGCCGCACTGGTTCCGGCGATTCCGGCCCGAGTTGGTGATCTCAAGGCCTCGGCCGCCTACCAACCCGCCGATGGTCCTGCCTCGGGCGGTGACTTCTACGACGCTTTCGCGCTTGATGCTGGACGCGTCGCGATCATCCTCGGCGATGTCTCGGGGCACGGTCGCACCGCGCTGGCCCATGCCGTCCGAATGCGATACACGCTGCGGGCGTATGTGGAAGCCGGCCTCGAGCCTCGAGCTGCGCTCAAACTTGCCGGCGCAGTTTTCGGGGCGGCCGAGGACGACCTGTTCGCCACCGTCGCGATTGCCGTCTACGACAAGCATGCGGCCATCGCTGACATACGCCACGGCCGGTCATCCGCCACCGCTCACGCTGGGCGGGCCCGAGCACGCTCCGCTTCTCAACTGTGCATCACCGCCGTTGGGCTGGTCGGTTCCAACGGGTCGTCGCCAAACAACGATTCCGTTCTCGCAGGGCATGTCAGCGTGCTTTTTCAGTGACGGGTTGACCGAAGCCCAAACGGAGCACGGCTTGCTCGGGCGTGACCGGCTAGCCCAGGTCTGGGCGCCCCTCGGCGAGTCCGATGGGGCATCGACTCTGCTCTCGCGAGTGCGCGCCGAGGCGAAGGAGATCCGGGACGACATGGCGGCCTGCATCATCCAGGCAACGACCGGTGACGCCCTCTGGGACGTCACGATCGAAGAGTTCGAGGTCAGTCTCGGTCAGCTCGAGGAAGGACAAGCGGAGCGTTTCCTCAAAGCGTGTGGAGTCAAGCCGAAAGACATCGGGTCATTGGGCACGCAGGCGCTGAGCATCGCCCGTGAGGAAGGGTCCGCGGTGTTCAAGGCCGTGCGGGGCTCCCGAACGGTCACCGCGGCCGTTTCACCGCCCCTCAGCTTCGAGCAGGGGGCGTCCGAGGACACGCATCGTCGCGGCTCAAGCGTCCAGGAGCCGGCGCCGATGGTGCCGGCCTCGCCACAGTCGCTGCTGACCGCTCGCGCCTGAGCGGGGGCGGGTTGGGGCCCCGACGTCAGTGCAGCGGCGCCGCGAGCGTGTGGGCGAGCTTGTCAACGAGCTCGGCCCGATCGCTGCCGCGGGTTTCCAGGGCGCGCTCGAATGCCCCTGGGTAATGACGCATCACAGCGATCAGGACATCCAGCGTGCCCACGCAGGCGGCGTGGCGTTCGGCGGCGAGCTTGCAGGCGGCCGCAACGATCAGTTCGACAGTCCGTTCGGGCGGGCTATCGCTGGCGTGCTCATCTCCACTCCTCACTGTGGTGAGCCGGGCCTCGCCGATGCCCAATCCTTCCAATGCTGTCCCTGAATCTCCGTACAGACGCAGCGGACGAAGCCAGCGCTCCACCTCGTCGTCGGTCGAACTGGCAAAAGCGAGCGCGGTGCCCGCCAGACCTACGACGATCGCGGCGTCACGAGAAAGAGGAAGAGAGTCCATGTCTTGGTTATCGGCATAAGCTCCCCCGGCGACGACCCGCGCATCCTTGACCGGATCATCCGTCCACGCCCCTCAGCGGCGCTCAGCCGCTGCTCACGGCGTAGAGGACAGCGATCGGGACCTGGGGCTCGAACCACTGGTGACCGCGCACACCGCACCAGCCGAGGCGTGGGCCGCGTAAAGGGCCTGAGAGCCGGTTCAGGCACCAAAAAACCCAGCATTCGCGGGTTTTTTGAGTCGGAGCGCCCGGACCAACTTCCTTTCGACACTGGGGATTCGGCAATTTCATACCGCTGGCATACCGTTTGGCGCGGGAACGGGGTCCTATCCGACGCATGTCCCCTCGGAGCCGGTGCCTTGCGGGACATTTGGCAGCGACGAGCGATTAGGGTGGTGATGTCTCGGCGCGTTCGTGACCGAGAGCACGCGCGCGAGTTAGCCTGAGGATGACCAAGTCAATCAGGAGCAAGCGGTTGCCCGGCTGGCTCAGGAGGCAGTGGCAGGCAGTCGGGTGCGTGGGGATCTTCTGCCTGGTGGCCGCGGCGTTGTACGGCTGGGGGTCGCCGGTCTCGACCAACTACGTCCCGGGGAAGGCGTTCGGAGACGCCCTGCAAGAGGTGTGGTTCCTGGCTTGGCCGGCGTACGCCATCGGCCACGGTCTCAACCCCCTGTACAGCAATTTTGTCGCCTATCCGCGGGGGATCGACCTCATGAGCAGCACGTCGATGCCTTTGCTGGGCGTGCTCTCATCGCCCGTATCGCTCACCCTCGGCCCGGTCGCCTCCTACAACCTCCTGTTGCGACTCGCCCCGATCCTGTCCGCGAGCTCCCTCATGTTCGTACTCCGACGATGGGTGCGCTGGTGGCCCGCCGCCTTTGTCGGCGGGCTCCTGTTTGGCTTCTCCCCGTTCGTGTTCGCTGAAGGCCGTTCGCATCTCTTTCTGACCTTCCTACCTCTCCCTCCTCTGCTGCTGCTGCTGCTCGACGATCTGTTGGTCCGCCGGCGGCGCTCGCCTCGAGTGGCCGGTGCCCTGCTGGGAGTCGTGGCGGCAGCGCAACTTCTTATCTCGGCGGAGGTGCTGGCCATCACGGCGCTCATGGCCGTAGTGGGGATCGCTGTGGTTGCGCTCCGTCGTCCCCCCGCCGCGCGGGAGCGATTCAGAGCCGTGGTGACGGGGCTGGCGGTGGCTCTTGGGCTGTTCGGGCTGCTCGCCGGGTATCCGGTGTTCATGTACCTGGCGGGGGCTCGGCACCTCAGCGTGCCTCAGCATCCCAGAGGCGTGTACTACGGCTTCCACGACGATCTGCTGAGCACGATCATCCCCACCAGCTACCAGAGCCTCGGAGCCGCGGCGTGGAAGAGGACAGGAGACGCACTGACCCAGGGTGATCCTGTCGACCACGCGAACTATCTTGGGGTCACGCTGTTGGCGGCGCTCGCTTACTTCGGCCTCAGGTACCGCCGTCACGGCATCGTCGCAGTGTCCACCCTGCTCGGGGCGGCAGCGCTCGTGCTCACGCTGGGGCCCACGCTGTACGTGCACGGCTCGGCCCATGACGGCGCCGTCGCGCTCCCCTACGACTGGCTGTTGCAGCTGCCGTTGCTCGACAGCGTGCTGGCCCCCCGGTTCGTCTTTGTTGCCTATCTGGCGGCGGCGATCGCGTTGGCGGTAGGCCTCGATCGCCTCCGCGTTGACCTGGAACGGCGCGGGCCGTCTTTCATCAGGCCAGGCCGTCTGGCGTCGGCGGTGTGTTGCGCGATCGCCATCCTCGCGCTGGCACCCCTCCTGCCCAGCGGGGCGTACGCGCAGGGGCGGCTGCCGCTGCCCCGCTTCTTCAGCACCGAGGGCCTGCTCGATCGTCACGTGCCAGCCGGAAGCGTGCTGCTGGCGTATCCGAACGCTCAGAAGCCGAACCTTCATTTCCGGCTCCCCTCAGACACCCGCTCAATGCTGTGGCAGGCGGTCAGCGGAATGCGCTTTCGGATCATCGGCGCCTACGCGGCTCAGCCGAGTGGGTCAGGTCTCGGTGTGGGCAACGAGCTGCTACTGGCCCCGACGGCGGTGCAGCGCTTCTTCGCATGGGCGCTCTATGGACCGCGATCCATCCCGCACGGGCGTCCCTCTCCAAAGCTTCCGCAGCTGCTGGCGCGCTTCTGTCGGCGCTACGACGTGGCGACGATTGTGGTTGACCCTACGGCGGGGGTTGATCCGGCGGCAGTCGTGCACTACGTGTCACGCGCTCTCGGCTCCCCGCCGCAGCGCCTTGGCGGCATCGACGCCTGGTTCGCAGTCGACCGCACGCTCAGGGCGGGCTGATGGTCGTTGAGCAAGTGGGAGGCTCAGGCGGCGGGTGGTACCGTGCGTGCACCTGCCGGGCGATGTCATTCGTGGCTACACCAGGACCATCAGTCCGCGGTGTGCGCCCTCAGCCAGCGCGGGCGGCCCGACAGTCACTGAGTGCAGGCTACCCCGAAGGGGCGGTGTCGCAGTGAGACGCCTGCGGGCGAGCCGGACGGCGTATGAGACCCAGCTCGACCGTGTGGAGCTGGACGATAACGATGCCGTCAGCCGCCGAGCGCTCCAGCGCTCGGCGTCCGGTGCCCCGGGCGGACAGGCAACGGCAGCGGACTCCATCGGAGTGCACAGGATGATCTCGCTGCTGGCGGCGCTCGGTCTCCTCTGGCCTATGTCGACAGCTTGGGAGCGCATCACCTACGCGCCTGCGGCCGGAATCGGCCTGGTGGCTCTGACGGCGGGTGACCTTGGGCTCATGGCTGCGATCGCCATCGCGAAGACCGAGCGAAGGTTGGTCCGCCTGGACCGGTGCCTGCTCGTTCTGGGCCTCCTGGTGCTGGGTGTCGCCGCGGCGGTGGTGCTGCGCGGGACGCTCGGCTACAACACCGACGAGGCCGCTTTCGACCAAGGAGCGGGCACGCTGCTCCTCCACGGACACGATCCATACGGGGCCAACCTGACCGGGGCGCTCACCGCTTTCGACACCCCCAGCCCGTTTCTGACCTACACGATGAGTGGCGGTTTCATCTCATCGTATGGCTATCCCGCTTTCCCGATGCTGCTGGTGGCCGGCGTCCTGCAGCTGGCTGGTGGGAGCCACGTGGTCTCGGTCGCATACATCTTTGTGGTCATGCTGCTAACGGTATATCTGTTCAAGGTGCTCCCGGAGGGTCGCCGGGGTGCCGCCGTAATCCTCTGCGTGGCCTTCCCGATCCTGAGCTCGTTCGCCATCGCTGGGGTCAACGAAACGCTGGCCATGGCCTTCCTGGTGCCCGTGGCGGTCCGATGGACTAGCACCGGCCACGGTGGTGTGCTGAGTCGCGGCGACCGGCTGCGGTCGGTCTGCTTGGGTCTGGCTGCGGCCGCCAATCAGCTGACCTGGTTCATCGCGCCGTTCCTGGTGTTTGGGATCTACCTGCTGCGCCGTGGAGAGCTTGGAGCTCGCCGCGCGCGGCGGGTGACGCTCAGCTACCTGGGAGTGGCAGCTGCTGCGTTCGCAGCTGTGAACGTCCCGTTCATCCTTTGGGGTCCGACCGCCTGGCTACACGGCGTCTTGATGCCGCTGACCACGGCCGCGATTCCCGCCGGACAGGGCATCGTCGACCTGACGCTGTACCTGCGCTGGGGCGGCGGCGCGATTGACGCCTATGACTACGCCGCCGCCTGTCTGTACGCGGCGCTGCTGATCCTCTACCTGGCCCGGTTCCGGACGCTGGCGCGCGCGTGCTTCCTGCTCCCGCTGGCCGCCCTGTTTGTCTCCAGCCGCTCGCTCGGCAGCTACTGGCTGACGCCGGTCGCGGTGATCGCCGTGGGGGCGCTGACGAGCCAGGAGGGGGCAGTCGCCCGGGCCACACAGCTGGCCGCACCGGCACGCTGGGCGCTGCCGCGCTGGGGGCGGCGGGCGGCACTCGCCGGTCTGTTCCTGCCCACGGTGGTGTTCTTAGGGATCGCGCTGGCCACTCCAGAGCCGTTCTCCATGCGGATCTTGAGTGCTCGCCCGGGTTTGCTGGCCCGAGTGCGGGAGTTGCGGGTGCTCGTTGACAACCGCTCAGATCAACCGCTGCGGCCGCACTTTGCCGTCACCGTCTCCGGGCGTGCCGTGATCTGGCAGATTAGCGTCGGCCCCTCAGTGCTGGCCCCCGGCCGAAGCCTCGCCTACTGGCTGATGGCTCCTGCTGGCTTCGCGCGGCCGGCCGACGGCGTCCCATTTTTTCTGGAGGCCTTCACCAGCTCCCCGCAGACCTTCAGCTCCAGCAGCTCATTCGTTGCAGCGGCTGCCGACGCTGGGACACCTGCGGCAGTGCGCTAGGTAGACGGGACGCGCGCACTCGCGCCAGCCAGGATCGGCACCGCTGCCGGCGGGATCGCGTGTCGGCCGCGGGATGGCGCCGGTTGCTCAAATTATGCTTCCGCACCTGACCATGAATCGATTGAGCGTCGTGATCTCGTCTCGAGACCGAGCCCGGGAACTCGCCCGGTGTCTGAGGAGCCTCGCCCCAGAACGTTCGGAGGTCCACGAGGTCATCGTCGCGGACGACGGGTCAGTCGACGGCACCGCCGAGGTTGCGGCCGCGGCCGGCTGTACCGTTGTGCGGCTTCCCACCCGCATGGGGATCTGCGCCGCCCGGAACCGCGGCGCCGCCCGGGCCAGTGGCGAGATACTGGCCTTCGTAGACGATGACGCGGAGGTCGACCCCGGCTGGGCAGCCGCGCTCCGCCAAGCGTTCGCCGGCGGCGCCGCTCTCGTCGGCGGCGGGATCCGCGTTCCGCCCCCGCGGACGCTCGTCGAGTGGTACGGCCGCCGAGCAGGGCACCACGATATGCGCGGTCGGAGCGGGTTCCTGCCCTTCGTCTGTGGCGCCAACTTCGCGATCCGGGCCGAGGTATTCCGGCGCCTCGGGGGGTTCGACGAGGTGCTGCCAGCCTCGGAAGACATGGACCTTTCCTTCCGGGCCCAGCTCGCGGGCTACGAGCTCTCGTTCGTGCCCCGGGCGGCGCTCGTCCACTGGCAGCGCAGCTCCATCACCGCGATGCTCCGCCAGCGAGCCCATCACTCGCACGGCGACCGGGTGGTCGCTCACAAGTACCGCGAGTTCCCCTTCCAGAGCACGAAGCTGTGGACGAGCAGCCCGATCCGGGTGCTGCTCGTCCAGACGGCCGGGCAGTTGATGACGGGCATCGACGGTGAACGGCGGCGATTGGCCTTTCCGGCCCTTTCCAGCGCGTCGGTCGTGGCCCAGGGGCTCGGTGTTCTCAAGGCCGACCTCGAGCTGCTCTCCGGCCGCCGCCCCCGGCCGGCGATCCGCTATCTGGACGAGGGAAAGCGGTGGACAGCGTCGGAGCTTCCCGGCGGCCCGTCCGTGCTTCTCCTTGGAGACGATCGTCTCGTGGCCACAATGCTGCGGATTATGTTCGAGGCCACTGGTGAGCTTGTCGGTGGCGCCCAGTGGGCTAACGGAGGAGGCGCTCGCGCGTTGGCAGGAGCCGGCTCCGCCATGCTCCGAGCTCGCCCGACTGGCGCGCCGATCCGGATGGTTGGCGCCCTGCGACCTGATCGCACATCGCCTGGCGCGCGAGCAGCCGCATACCTGGGGGGAAGCGTTCTGCGTGTTGCACGCTATCCAGGCCCTGGTGCTCGGCTGCCCTCGGTTCGGTGTAGTCGCCCTCGGTGACGCGGGGGCTCCGCTGGCGCACCGGTTCGAGAGCTTCCCGTCGTGGCCATCGGCGAGGACTCGGCCGCCGCCGACCGCGTCATCTTCCGGGTCACGCGGCGGGCGCTCCTGCGTGATCGCATCGGAGTCCTAGCGCGGCTCCGCCGTACCCTGACGGATCAGGCGCTGTTCGCGCCGCGATCGAAGCTGGGTCACGCCTTCGCCGGTGTTGGCCGACCGTCGGGTGGCAGCTCTCGCACCTCCGTCGTAACGCAGCCCCCATGGGCGCTCACGAATGTCTGATGCACGTGGCTGAAAAAATCGGGGCGCCCGGATTTGAACCGGGGACCTCACCGACCCGAACGGTGCGCGCTACCAGGCTGCGCCACGCCCCGATAGCCCCAGGCTACCAGTCGCCGGATGCGGTCTCGCCGCGGGCGGCAACCGTCGAGGTCCGCACTTTGCGGCTGATTGTTTTTCAGCAGTCCAGCCTGCTTGAGGCCGTCCGTCATTGCAGGCATACTGTGTGAGGTTCACAACAAAGGAGGAGCCGTCCCGATGGCTAATCACCTGACGCCCACCGAATTGGCGCGTGAATCCGGTCTTGAGCGCCGGTACGTGATCAGCAAATGCCTCGAGTTGGGCGTCCCAATCTTCAACGGTCGAATCGACAAAACGCTCTTCCTGTCGAGCCTTCGCGAGTACGGCGAGGCCCTCCCTTCGCAGCAGATCCAGACGGCCAGCGCCTAGGCGCCAGACCGCCTTCCCGCCCCCTCCGGGGGAGATCCGTCGTACGGCCGGGGGAACGACGGGACTTCGTGTGCCCCGGCTTCCCCGGGGCGCCTGCCTGTTACTCCCCCGCCGATTGACGCAGCAGAGTCGAGGTCGTCTGCTCGAGGATCTTTCGCCATGCGCGTGTTTTCTCACGCTCAGCCGCGAAGTGCTTGACGACCTTGCGGACGCGGGTGGCCGAGATCTCGATTCCGTGGCGTGCGCAGATCCGTTTGAAGTAGGGATAGTCGTGTGCGAGCTTGAGCGTCACCGACTGAAAGCCGTGGCGCGCGATGTCAACGCGTGAGGTGAAGTTCATGATGCTCGTCTGGAACATCAGCTCGTCGTTGGGCTCGGGCTCGATCAGGATGATGTCCACGCCCGGATAGCGCTCCTCCCAGCGTTGCGCCATCTCGTGTAGGCGCTGATACGCCAGCAGCTTGAACGACTGATAACCGATCTGGGGAAAGCCCATATCCGACACCCGCCGGGAGCGCGAGCCGGTGAGCGTCGGGACCTGCTTGTTGAAGTCGTTGACGTACGGCACCAGCGGATTCAGGACGACGATGAACTTAGCCCCTGCCTCAACTGCAATGTCGACGTTGGTCGTCGACACGATCCCACCGTCGACGAGTTCGCGATCCTTCACCTTGACCGGCTTGTAGATCATCGGCAGCGCCCCGGAGGCGCTGACGGCCCGTGAGATCGGGACGTCGTCCCAGCCGTGGGCGCCGAAGACGATCCGTTCACAGGTGTCGAGATCGGTGGCGGCGACGTACAACTCCCGGCCCAGCAGCCGGAAGTCGTTTGTCCGGTCCGGATCGGACAGGACGGTCCTTACATAACGCTCGATTCCATCCCCGGAGTAGAGCCCTGACGGCAGAGCCTCGGCCAAGCCAACGACCAGGTCAACGGCCGAGACCTGACCCAGGTCCCGCAGCAGGCCCCGGGCCACCTGGACGAGGCGGAAGGGCAGCAGCGCTCCCTTCGTGACCAGCTCGGTGTAGTTGGGGTGCAGAAGCGAGCTGACCCGGGCGTCGGGAAACGAGGTCGGAACCTGCTGGACGATCACCCGCATCATCTCCTCGGGAGTGATGCCGTTGGCGACTGTCGCAGCGACGAACGCACCTGCGCTGGTTCCCACGTAGACATCGAACTCGTTGACCGTTCGATTCACGGACAAGAGATCGAGTGCTCGCAGCGCCCCGATTTCGTAGACGCCTCCGGTAAATCCACCCCCACCGAGCACCAGCGCGGTCTTTGAGCGCCTGGGGCGCCCCCGGGCCTTGGACTTGCCGGCGGGGCCTGGCCGGTCGGCCGACCCAGGCTCAAGCTTGACGACCTTCCCCATCTAAAGGGGATTTTACGAGGGAACCCGCCCTGGGCGGGCGCGACCCGCCGCCCGGAGATGGATTCCGGCTGAGCGCGCAGCCGTGCGGCTCCCGCTGCCTACCGCATCTTCCGTTCAGGAAACGTGTTTGATACCGGCGTGCGGCGTTTCGTCTCGACCGTGGTGGCCCTGACGATCTTCCTGGCCGTGGGCGCCGGCACGGCGGCAGGACATACGAGCCCGGCCTTGCGATCGCTCCGGACGGCGCTGCGGCAAGGCATGCGCCAGATCGGCGGAGCCAGCAGCGCGTACGTCGTCGACCTCAACACCGGCCAGGCTCTGTTCGCCGACAAGGCCAACGCCTGGCGGCTACCGGCCTCCGTGGAGAAGCTCTACACAACAACGACGGTCTTGCTGCGATTTGGCCCCACCGCCAGGCTGACCACCTCAGTGTTCGGACGAGGCTTCAAGGACCCCCACGGGGTCTGGCATGGAACCATCTATCTGAAGGGTGGGGGCGACCCTACCTTCGGGTGGGCGTCGTTCGATCACTCGGCCTACGGCAACACAGGAACCACCGTCCAGGCGCTTGTCTCGAATCTGACCCACCAAGCTGGGATTACCGCGGTCAAGGGGAGCATCGTGGGAGACGAGTCCTACTTTGACTCGCTCCGAAGCACAGCCGAGTCTCATTACCGGCCGGACATCTACATGGAAGGCGAGCTGAGCGGATTGGCGTTCGACCGGGGCTTCGCCAATTACTCAGGCACGGCGTACCAGCCACACCCCGCCCTCACCGCCGCACGACAGTTCGCCGCCGCGTTGCGAGCCGCGGGGGTATCCGTTCCGGCGAACACGCGAATTGCCACCGGCAAGACCCTGGCTCACGCGCGGCCGCTGACGCTTGTCCGCTCGCCGACAATGGCGACGCTGCTCCGCCTCACGAACACCCCGTCGGACAACTTCATGGCCGAGATGCTCCTTAAGGGACTGGGGGCGAGCTTCGGAGGCGGCGGAACCACCGCCGATGGCGTCAAGGTGGTGGCTTCCGAGCTCTCAAGCCAGTTCGGTCTCGACCCGCGTTTCAACGACGGCTCGGGGCTATCTCGGCGCGACCACACGACCGCCCGCCAGGTGGTCTCGTTGCTCACGACCATGTCGCACCACAAGGTCTTCGTGAGCTCGCTGGCTATTGGGGGCGAGACCGGAACGCTTGAGTACGAGATGACCGGGAGCGGAGTGCGAGGGCGCTGTCATGGCAAGTCCGGCAGCCTTCATGACGTCGCCAATCTCTCCGGCTATTGCCAAGCCAAAGACGGTCACACGCTCGTATTCGCGTTTTTGGCCAACCGGATCTCCAACCCCAACTACGTGCACGCGATCGAGGGCAATCACATGGCGGAGGCGCTGATCTCCTACGACGGCTGAGGCCGCGCGAGAGGAGCGCGTACTCAGCTGAGCAGCTCTCTGAGCGCCGCCTCGTCGATCACCTTCACCCCCAGCCGCTCGGCCTGGGCGAGCTTCGAGCCCGGGCTCTCTCCGGCCGCAAGGTAGTCCGTCTTCCGGGACACCGAGCCCGTGACGCGGCCGCCCGCAGACATGATCAGCTCGGTCGCCTCTTCCCGAGTCAACGATGGAAGTGTGCCTGTGAGGACAAACGTCTTGCCGGCCAGAGGCCCATCGCCCGGGGGTGGGCCTTCCTCCTCCAACCGAAGGCCCTGCGCCCGCAGGTCCTCGATCAACGCGAGCATCTGCTCATCGTGAAGCTGGTCATGGATGACCTGGGCCATCTTCGGCCCCACCCCGGGAGTCTGCTCGACCAACTCAGGCCCGGCTGCCAGGAGGGCGTCGACCTCGCGAAACTGCGCCGCCAGATTGCGCCCCGTGACCTCACCGACCTCCTCGATCCCGAGCGCGTAAAGAACGCGGCCGAACGGCTGGCGCTTTGAGTTCTCGATGGCCCTCACCAGCTTCCCGGCTGACACCTCGCCAAAGCCAGGCTGGGTGGTGACCTGCTCCGGGGTGAGCCGGTAAAAGTCCCCGGCCGTGGTCACCCAGCCCAGATCCATGAACAGGTTGACCTGCTTCTCGCCCAGGCCGTCGATGTCCATCGCTCCGACGAAGTGCTTGAGCAATTGCCAGCGGCGGCCGGGGCAGGCGCGGTTTGGGCACCGGGTGAAGACGGAGTCCTCCGGTTTGACGGTCGGCGTCTGACAGATGGGGCAGCGCCCCGGCGGCGCCGGCGGATCGGGCCGGTCCGCTCGCTCGGCCACATGCGGTGCCGGAGACAGGACCTGCGGAATCACGTCCCCCGCCCGCAGCACGATCACGTCCTCCCCCTCCCTGATGTCCTTGCGGCGAAGGTCCTCTTCGTTGTGCAGCGTGGCCAGCTTGACGGTCACCCCTCCGACGTGGACGGGCTCGAGCATGGCGTACGGGTGCAGGTCACCAAATTTTCCGGGGTTCCAGCCAATCTGCTTGAGCGTCGTGACCGCGGTTGTGGGCGCGAACTTCCACGCGATGGCCCAGCGTGGCTCCCGGCCTACGACTCCCAGGCGTCGCTGTAGCTCGATCTCGTTGACCTTCACGACAACGCCGTCGATCTCGAAGTCGAGCGCCCCGCGACGCTGCTCCCACTCGAGACACCTGGCCACGACTTCCTCCTCGGTCTGCAACCGCTGAATGTCCGGGTGTACGGGGAAGCGATGCTCGCGCAGCCACTCCAGTCCATCCCAATGGGCCCCGAACGAGATTCCCTCGGTTGCCCCGATGCCATAGCTCCACAGGGACAGCGGGCGGTCTGCGGCCAGGCTGGGATCGAGTTGGCGAATCGTTCCGGCGGCCGAGTTCCGCGGATTCATGAACGTGGAAAGACCCGCCTCCGCTCGGCGCTCGTTGAGCTTGGCGAAGTCGGACAAAGACATGTAGACCTCGCCCCTTACCTCCACCAGCGGCGGCGGGTCCTCGATCCCCAAGTTCATCGGGATCGACATGATCGTCCGGAGGTTGTGGGTCACGTCCTCGCCCACCTCGCCATTCCCCCGCGTGGCCCCTCGCTCGAACACGCCGTTGCGATAGATCAGCGAGATGGCCAGCCCATCGATCTTCGGCTCGACGACATATTCGAACTCCGGATCGCCGATTCCCTCTCGGGCCAGGAAGTTGCGCATTCGCTGGATCCAGGCCCGCAGCTCCTCGGCCGAGCGGGCGTTGGCCAGGGAGAGCATGCGCTGGGGATGGCGCACCTTCTCAAGCTCTGAGACAGGCTCGCCACCCGTGCGCTGCGTCGGGGAGTCGGGCGTGACGATCTCAGGATGCTCAGCCTCTATCCCCCGCAGCTCGTCCAGCAGGCCGTCGTACTCGTGATCGCCAATCTCGGGGTCGTCGAGAACGTAATAGCGGTAGGCGTGGTGATCGAGAATCTTCCGAAGCTCGGCTGCTCGCGTCCGCCAGTTCTCCTCCGGAGCGGGAGCCCGGGGGCTCAAAGCTCCATCTCACTGGCCGCGGGAGCGATCAGGCGTGCCAGGTCATAGCGCTGGAGCGCGGTCAGCCCCTCTCGGTCGGTGAGATCGAAGTGGATTGGCGTCACCGCGATCTTTCCCTGGGCTACGGCGGCCAGGTCAGTGCCGGTCTCGTCTCGCTCGTAGCTGGCGTCTCCATAGATCCTGTACAGCCGCCGCGGGCGATCGGGATCGAGGTCCTCGTCCAGGAGCGCCAGCTCGTCCCGATAGATGCGCTTACCGAGCCTCGCGACCTCGACGCCGGAGGGCTCGGACCCAGGCACGTTGATGTTGAGAAGGGTGCCACCAGGTAGCGGCACGTTGTTCAGCTCGGTCACCAGCCGAGCCGTAAATGCAGCCGCGGTATGGAACTCGAATCCCTGTCCGGTGCGGAAGTCGAGCTCCAGCGCGCTCGACTGTTGCGAGACGGCGATCCCGGGCAGCCCGAGCACAATCGCCTCCAGCGCGGCGGCGACGGTCCCCGAGTACGTGATGTCGTCGCCCAGGTTGGAGCCGTGGTTGATGCCGGAGACGACCAGCTCGGCGTGGAAGCCGCGGATCAACCCGAGGTTGGCCAGCCGCACGCAGTCGACCGGTGTCCCGTCCGTGGCATAGCCGACGGTTCCGTCGCCGAACTCCACCTCCTGCACCCAGAGTGGCCGGCGCGTCGTGATCGATCGGGCCATGGCCGACCGGTTGCCGTCAGGCGCGATAACCGCCAGCTCGACCTCCGGGACCTCGAGCAGCGCCCGCCGCAGTGTCTGCAGCCCGGAGGCCTCGATCCCGTCGTCGTTTGTCAGGAGAACCCGCACCGGGCTGATGCTAGCCAGCGAGGGCGCGGCGGCGATCGAGGGCTCGGGCGATGGATGCGATCACGGCGAACGGCTCCTTTTCTAGCGCTCGCCAGGTGAACCTGAGCACCTGATAGCCAAGGTCGGCCAGCGCCACATCCTTACGCCTGTCGCGCTCGAAGGCCTGCCTATGCCGATGAAACCGGAAGCCATCGAACTCCACGACCAGCTTTTCCTGCTTCCAGAGGCAGTCGACGCTCCACCCTTCCACGGAGGTATTGAACTTCGGGTGAGGGAGGTGTGCCTGGGTCAGCAGGCGGCGCATGGTGCGTTCGCCCGTCGAGCGAGTGATTACGGGTTCGTCCTCAGCCGCCAGGAATTGGCGCATTCTGGCCACGCCAGTCGTTCGCCCGGCTCGGTCGAGGATGCGCTCGAGCTCACCGTCCCCGATCAGTCTCCTCACACGTGCTTCCGAGATCAACTCCTCCAGCCGATCCAGGTCCACATCAGCGGCCATGTCGATCATGGTTCGTGGTGGAGAGGTGATGGGAAGGCCGTGCCGACGGCGTAGATCACGCTCCTCCAGCTGCCCAACACGATGAATCCTGATGCCCGGCTTCGGCCGAGTTTGCCGCCCGATCAGCGTTACGTGGACTGGCGCGGGCCGGCTGGGCAGCAGGCCCCATAGATAGGCCGCGGAGGCATGGGTGAGCACCGCCCCATCGCCACACGCGAGTAGCGCGGCTTGCTCTGGCGCGTACGGGGCCAGGGCCAGATGGCCGACGGCGTAGACGCAGTAGTGGAGCCGGTGGAGAGACCCATTCCGGATCCACCGTTTGATCGTCCGGCGATCGATGCCTTCAACCAGCAGCTGTGAGTGGCTGACAATCCCCTGCTGACCATTGGCCAGCTTGGTACAAGCGCGCCAGGCGTGACTACCGTCACACGCCTCGGACTGCTTCGGTTTCGTGTTACGTAAGGGGGCGCTATTGGACCTACCGTCACTCGGGCCTGATGCCAGGCGCGGATTGTGACGGGAGGCACGGGATGGCTCGGGCGACATCCGTCCAGAATGGCCCCAGTCCCACGGTCCGAAAGCCCTACTTCGCGGATTGCAACCGAGCCGTCACACCTTGATGGTGAGTCGAGGATGGGCCCGGTCCCAGCACCCGCTCGCCCCCATACCCCACTCCCACCAGGTACAGCCCGTGGGCCGCCGCCGTGGGCCCCGCCTCGCGGCGTGGCCGGCCATCGAGCAAGCCCGCGAAATCCTCCACAGATCGGCGACCCGACGCCACCTCGAGCATTGTGCCCACGAGTGTCCGGTTCATATGGCGCATGAACGCGTCGGCCTCGATGAAGAACTCCACCAGCTCTCCCGAGGCGTCCACGTGCCACTCAGCCTCCAAGACGACGCGCTCGAACCGGACATGCTCGGTCTCCGTCGGCGTGAACGCCGTGAAGTCGTGGGTCCCAACGAGGTGTGAAGCGCACTCCTCGAGCGACGCCACATCGACAGCACAGCGCCAGTGCAGCGCGCGGCCCGCCTCGAGAGCGGAGCGGCCGCGACGCCGCAGAATCCGGTAGCAGTAGGCTCGCGATGTCGCATCACGCCGGGCATCAAAGCCGCTCTCAGCCGCCGCGCACGACAAAGCCGCAACGTCCCCGGGCAGGAGTGCATTCAGCCCCTCCAGCGGCGCCGGCGTTCCGTCGTAGCTCACCACCTGTCCCCAGGCATGGACTCCGGCGTCAGTACGCCCGGCCACTGTCACCGGCACCTCAGCACGACGCAGCACCACGGCCAGCGCGCGCTCCACCTCTCCCTGCACCGTCCGCTGACCGGGCTGGCGCGCCCAGCCCGCGAATCCCCCTCCGTCGTACTCCAGGACCAGCTTTGATCTCAGACGAGCTCCAGCAGCACCATCGCGCTGGAGTCAGAGCGCCGGGGGCCGAGCTTGAGGATCCGGGTGTAGCCACCCGGGCGCTCGGCGTAACGCGGGGCTATCTCCTCGAACAGCTTGTAGACGACGAACTTGTCCTGCCCCAGGGCCGACAGGGCCTGACGCCGGGCGTGGAGGTCACCCCGCTTGGCGAGCGTGATGAGCTTCTCGATTTCCGGCTTGACGGCCTTGGCCTTGGCCTCGGTGGTCTGGATGCGCTCGTGGTCTATGACCTCCTTGACCAGCCCGCGCAGCAATGCTTTGCGCTGGGAGGCGGTCCGGCTTAGCTGGTAGCGCTGGCGCTGGTGACGCATGACGAATCAAACGGTATCCGGTAGGGCCGCTCAGACTAGTCGTCGCGCAGCGAGAGGCCGCGGGCCTGCAGGGTTTCCACGACCTCGTCGATCGACTTCTTCCCGAAGTTGGGGATCGCGTTCAGCTCGCCCTCGGTCTTGGTCACCAGGTCCCCGACCGTCTGGATCCCGGCGCGCTTGAGGCAGTTGTATGACCGCACGCCGAGCTCGAGCTCCTCGATCAGGATGTCGTCCAGAGCGTTTGGCTGGCGAGCCGGCACGCCGCCGGCCCCGACCGGCTGGCCCGTCTCGAGGGGGCCAGGAGCCCCGGCCTCTCGCAGCTCGACGACTCGGTCAGCGTCCGTGAAGATGGCCAGCTGAGAGATGAGGATCTCGGCCGCCTCGCGAAGCGCGGCATGGGGATCGATCGAGCCGTCGGTCTCGATGTCGAGCGTCAGCTTGTCGTAGTCGGTGCGCTGACCCACGCGGGCCTGCTCGACGCTGTAGGCCACACGGCGCACGGGTGAGAAGATCGAGTCGATCGGGATTACTCCGATCGGCTGGTCAGGGGACTTGTTCTCCTCGGCCGGCCGGTAGCCGCGGCCGCGACCGATCGTCAGGTAGACCTCTAACTTGGTCTTTTTTTCGAGCGTGGCGATGTGGGCATCGGGGTTGAGGATCTCCACACCGGCGGGCAGATTGATGTCCTTGGCCGTGATTTCGCCCGGGCCGGTCACCACCAGGGGCGCCTCGACCTCGGTCGCGTCGGTATGCATCCGGCAGACAACGCCCTTGAGGTTGAGGACAATATCGGTCACGTCCTCCTTGACGCCTCGGATCGTCGAGAACTCGTGCGCCACTCCTTCGATCCGAACGCTGGTCACCGCTGCCCCGGAGAGCGAGGACAGCAGAACCCGCCGGAGCGAGTTGCCAAACGTGTACCCAAAACCGCGATCGAGAGGCTCGATCGTGAACGAGCCACGGTTGTCGTCTACTGCTTCGGTGGAGATTCGGGGGACCTGGAAGTCGAGCATCTGTAAGTCCTGTCGTCGTTGAGTTGTTGCCGCCCCCCGGCGGCCGTGGGCGGCGCGGCGCCAAGCGTCCGCGCCGAAAGGGTTCGTCTTACTTCGAGTAAAGCTCGACGATGAGCTGCTCCTGCACCGGCGCGGCGATCTCTCGCCGCTCGGGCCGGCGGAGCACCTTCGCCGTAAGCGAATCGTGGTCTGCCTGGAGCCAGGCCGGCACCTGACCGGTCAACTCGGTGGCATCACGAATGACTTGCGACGCCGGAGATTCCGTGCGGATCGCAATCACGTCTCCCTCCCGCAACTGATAGCTCGGAATGTTCACCCGCCGCCCGTTGACCGTCCAGTGGCCGTGGAGCACAAGCTGGCGGGCTTGACGGCGGGACGCCGCGAATCCGAGGCGGACCAGCACGTTGTCGAAACGGCACTCGAGCATGCGCAAGAGGTTCTCGCCGGTCACCCCGGGCTGCCGAGAGGCCTTCTCGTAGTAGTTGCGGAACGGCGTCTCGAGAACGCCGTAATAGCGCTTGGCCTTCTGCTTCTCCCGCAGCTGGACGCGGTATTCGCTCTGCTTCTGGCGGCCGCGACCGTGCTCGCCGGGTGGATACGAGCGACGCTCGACTCCACACTTGTCCGTCAGGCAGCGCTCGCCCTTGAGGAAGAGCTTCTGCCCTTCCCGGCGGCACTGCTTGCACTGGGGCGATGTATCTCGGGCCATCTCGAAGCGCTCCTATACCCGCCGCCGCTTGCGGGGGCGACAGCCGTTGTGGGCCTGCGGGGTGACGTCCTTGACGCCCAATACCTCCAGGCCTGCCGCCTGGAGCGAGCGGATGGCCGTCTCACGGCCGGATCCGGGGCCTTTGACAAACACCTCGACCTTCTGAAGACCGTGCTCCAGACCCTTGCGGGCGGCGGCGTCAGCGGTCACCTGCGCCGCGAACGGGGTCGACTTGCGAGAGCCCTTGAAGCCCGCGCCGCCGGCCGACTCCCACGCAATCACGTTCCCCTCCCGGTCGGTGAGGGAGACGATCGTGTTGTTGAACGAGGTCTTGATGTGGGCCTGGCCGATCGGGATGTTCTTCCGGACCCGACGGCGACCGCGAGGGCGTCTGGCTGCTGGCATTACTTCTTGGTCGCCTTCTTCTTGCCGGCGATCTGCATGCGCTTGGGGCCCTTACGCGTGCGCGCGTTGGTCTTCGTGTTCTGGCCGTGTACCGGGAGCCCCCGGCGGTGGCGCAACCCGCGATAGCACCCGATCTCCTGCAGCCGTTTTACGTTTTGAGAACGCTCCCTGCGGAGATCGCCCTCAACCATGAGATTCGAGTCGATTGACTCGCGCAGCTTGACGACTTCGTCCTCGGTCAGGTCGCGGACCTTGCGGTCAGGCTCGATACCGGCCTCGGCGAGGAGGCGGTTGGATGTCGATCGGCCGATCCCATAGATGTACGTCAGCCCGACCTCAACGCGCTTGTTGAGCGGGATGTTCACGCCGGAAATACGCGCCATTAGCCCTGCCTCTGCTTGTGGCGTGGGTTAGAGCAGATCACGAGCACCCGCCCGTTGCGGCGGATGATCTTGCACTTCTCGCACATTGGTTTGACCGAGGGTCGAACTTTCACGCTGGCCTTAGCTCTCGAACTTGTTGGCTTTGCAAAGTTGCCTCAGCACGGCTCTGGAGACCGCAGGGAGTCGCCGCTACCACGCTGAAGATCGGCACGCAGCCCGAACGATTGCGCTGCGAGCGCAACGAGGGATGTTAGCAACAGTCGCCACCTCGCCGACTGCCCGCCGGGCCACCCGCGCCGCGCCCCCGCCGGAGCGAAAGGTCCAGGTCAGGCTGCCGCCCGGCCGCCGCCCGCCTCATGCCATGGAGTCAGGATCCGCGGGCCCTCGGGGGTGATTGCCACGGTGAACTCAAAGTGAGCCGCCAGCGAGCCGTCCTGAGAGTAGATGGCCCAATGATCATCGCCCACCCGCACTCCGTGGCGCCCGGCCGTGACCATCGGCTCGATCGCAAGCACCATCCCCGGCTCAAGCGGGACTCCCGTCCCCGGCGCTCCGTAGTTGGGCACCTGGGGCTCCTCGTGCATGCTCCGGCCAATGCCGTGGCCGACCAGCGAGCGAACGATCGAGAAGCCAGCCGCCTCGACGTGCTTCTGGACGGCGTGGGAGACATCGCCCAAGTGCTTGTCTGGCCGGCACTCCTCGACGGCCACCAACAACGCCTGCTCGGTGATGGTCAGCAGTTTGCGGGCGATCGGTGTGATCGGCCCGACGGCGAAAGTGCGGGCGGCGTCCGCCACCCACCCGTCAAGCACCACGCCGATGTCCACGGACAGGATGTCGCCGCGGCCGAGCCGGTACGGCCCGGGGATGCCGTGCACGATCATCGAATTGGGAGAGGCGCAGATCGAACCAGGGAACCCGCGATAGCCCTTGAAAGCGGGCGTGGCCCCTTGGGAGCGGATGAAGCGGTCGGCGGCCTTGTCGAGCTCCGCAGTCGATACACCAGGCCTGATCTTGCCCGCCAGCAGGTTCATCGTGCGGACCAGGATCGCCCCGGCGGCCGCCATGCGATCGATCTCGTCCGCTGTCTTCTTGATGATCATCCGCTCGTTCCTCGGGCCCTGGCCGGGGCGCCCCTCAAACCGTAGCGGTCGCGCTTCAAAAGTCCTCCTCCAGCCGCATCGTCGCGATGACTGCGCGGATGTGGTCATGGACGTCGGCCGCATTCCGGGTTCCGTCGACCCGGCGCATCAGGCCTCGCTCGTCGTAGTAATCGATCACCGGAGTTGTCTTGCTGTGGTAGACGCGCAGGCGGTTCTCGACCACCTCCGGCTTGTCGTCGTCGCGCTGAATCAGGCGTGAGCCGTCTTGGTCACAAACACCCTCGTGCTTGGGTGGGTCGAACTCGACGTGGTAGTTGTGGCCTCCCTTCACGCACACACGCCGGCCTGAGAGACGCCGCACGACCTCGGAGTCGGGCACCTCGAGCAGCAGGACTGCGGTAATCCGCCGCCCCAGCGAACGGAGCTGGTCGTCAAGCGCCTCGGCCTGCTCCCGGGTGCGCGGGAACCCATCCAGGATGAAACCGTCCCGCGCGTCGTCCTCCTGGAGGCGCTCGGCGGCCATTGCCACGATCAGCTCATCGGGTACCAGATCGCCCGCGTCCATGTAGCCCTTGGCCTGCTTGCCAAGCTCGGTTCCTTCCCGCACCGCCGTCCGCAGCATCTCACCGGTGGCGATATACGGCAGCTGGAAGTCCTTGCGCAGGCGCTGCGCCTGGGTTCCCTTTCCGGCTCCCGGCGGCCCAAACAGGATCAGATTTAGCTCTGCCACGGAGGCGGACTGTATCGACACCCGCCCGATCCCTAAAGAGATGGAAAACCTCCGGTGTGGCGTGTGCCCCGTCGCCACACCGGAGGTATCTCCGAACTTCGCCCCAAGGTGCCCCCTGCGGCTTGGCTTCAGGCCGCCAGCCCCGCAGGCCAGTGACCAAGCCGTATGTCGATGAGCAGAACGCTAGAGAACCGAAAACGCTTTCGCACCAGGGAACCACCCCAGTATTTACGGCCCAAGTGACCCCAGGGGGTGCGCGAACCCTCGCGACACCTTGGATCTAGCCCAGGGCCGGCTCGGCGGCGGTGGCTTCGGGCAGCTCGGCTGGAAAGAGTGCTCCGCTGTGCCGGACGGACTCGATGGCGGCCACCAGCTCGATCCATCCGCAAAAGCTCATCGGATGCCCAGCAGCAACGGTCACCGAGCCGGAAATCGGGTCCGATTCCACGTCCACCACCAGCCTGAGCTGTGTCGTCCGTTCGCTCACGGAAAGTAATATGGCGGGCGCCGGACGGTTTTGCCCCAGGCAACCACCCGAGGATTAGGCGCAGAAAGCGTTAGTTAATACGCGCTTACCGCGTTAGTTAATTCAATGGCGGTGGGAGAGGTTAAGGATCGGAGGGGACGTCGCGTTCGCGGCAGGCGTGGGCTGCTCGAGCGAGACAGCGCCTTGGCGGCCATCGACGAGGTCCTCGAAGCTGCAAGCACCGAAGCCGGTCTGGCCTTGCTCATTCTCGGTCATCCGGGACTCGGGAAGACCCGGCTGTACGAAGCGTCGTTGGATGGCGCTCGAGCTCGTGGTTTGCGTGTCCTCAGAGCCGCTGGAGCCGAACTCGAGCAGAACCTCGCTTTCGGCCTCGCCGCGCAGGTGGCCCGGAGCGCCCTGAACGGGGTGCAGCCCGACCAGCGGCGATCGCTGCTCGAGGAGTCGCCGGTGTCAGTGCGCAGCCTCGCGGGGCCGGGTCTGCTCAACGGTCAGCCGAAAACCGGGGATGACCTGGCCATCTCACACGGTCTTTTCACACTCTTGGCCGCCACGCTCGAGAGTGACGCCGGGGTGCTGGCGATCGACGATCTCCATTGGTGCGATGCCGCGTCGCTGGAGTTCGTGCTGTACCTCCTCCAACGCCTGGACGAACTACCGCTGGCGATCGTGATGACCCGGCGCCCAGCCGCCGGCGAGGAGGTGATGGACCTGCTTGACCGGATTGCCGCCCATCCGCGGGCCGGGGTCCAAACGCTCACACCGCTGGGTGCGGACGCCGTGGACCACCTCGTCCGAGAGGCGCTCAGCGCGCGTACTCATCCGGAGCTCGTACCGGCGTGCCTCGAAGCCACCGGCGGCAACCCCTTCTATCTCCGCGAGCTTCTACTCGCACTGAAAGAGGAATCTCACTTGACCGAGCGGCAACTGGTGGAGCGGACCCGCTCGCTTGCCCCGGATGCCGTCACTCGATCGGTCCGCGTTCGGGTGGGCCGACTCGGAGCAGATGCCGCGAAGCTGGCGCGAGCCGTGGCGGTCCTAGGCGACGACGTGCCCGTACGTCACGCGGCGGCTCTCTCTGGGCTCGAGATGCAGGCGGCCAGCGCCGCTGCGGATGCACTCGCCTCGGCTCAGGTCCTGCTGGCTCGGGAGCCCCTGCGGTTCGTCCATCCGCTGGTCCGCTACTCGATCGAGGGCGACATACCGGCCTCCGAGCTCGCCAGTCGCCATCTGGACGCGGCCCGCCTGCTTGACGAGGAGCTTTCCGCCGCCGAGCGGGTTGCTGCCCACCTGCTGGTGGGTCGCGCCCAGGGCGACCCGTGGGCGGTCGAGCGCCTGCGCGGGGCGGCCCGTGACGCGGACGCCCGCGGGGCCCCGCGGTCGGTGGCCCGCTATCTGGAGCGGGCGCTCGCGGAACCGCCGCCGGCGAGCGTTCGTGGCGAGCTTCTGGCCGAGCTCGGGGTGGCGGAAGCCCAGCTCGGACTTGACTCAGCGGCCGGACATCTCGACGCCGCCGTCGCGGCAACCGATGATCCCCTGCGGCGCGCCGAGCTCGCGCTGCGCAAGGGCCACGTTCTCTATGCCCTGGGGCTTCACGAGAGCGCGGCCGAGGCCTATGAGCATGGCCTAGCCGAGCTTCCGAGCGATTCGGAGAGCCTGGGTGAGCTCGAACTCCACGATGCGCTCCAGACCGGCTTCGTCGCCACGGCGTCGCTCGTCCCGTCGCTTCAGGCCCAGGCGGTCATGCGATCTGCGCAGGTGACGAAGCGAGCGATGTCCGGCCCACGGACCCATGGCCAGCGGCAGCTGCTCGCACAGGCCGCCCTCCACGCGGCGTTTGCGGGGGAGCCGGCGACGAAGGTGAGCGAAATGGCCGAGCAGGCCTGGGATGGCGGGCGGCTCCTGGCCCACGAGGGCGCGAACGGCGTGGCTTGGAGCCTGCTTACCAGCGCTCTGTGCTTGGCTGGCGATCTCGAGCGGGCGATCGAGGTCGCCGACGCGGCGCTTGAGGATGCCCGCCGGATCTCCTCGCCGCACGCCTTCGCCACCGCGAGCTACGCGCGGGGACTCCCCGCGCTCTGGCGGGGCGAGGTGACGCAGGCCATGGCGAATCTGGAATCGGCCCTCGACGCCCGCCGTTTCGGCTGGCGGCAGTTCGCCCGCGCGGCGAGTGCCCAGTACGCCCTGTGCCTGATCGAGATTGGGGACCTGGCCGCGGCCGAGGAAATGTTGACCGAGGAGGCACCGGCCCAGCCAACAGGAGATGTTGGCAACGCCGCGCGGCTGTACGCGCTGGCCGAGCTGCGGCGAAGCCAGGGCCGAGCCGCCGAGGGGCTGGAGATAGCACTCGAAGCCGGGAGGCTGGCCGAGCGCCAGTTTCCGTTTCTTGGCTACTGCCCGTGGCGAGGGTCGGCCGCGCTGAGCGCGTTGGCCATGGGAGACCGAGCTCGAGCGCTCGAGTTCGCTCAGGACATGTACGGCCGGTCCTGCCAAACCGAGGTTCTTCACCTACTGATCGGCGCCCAGCGGATCCTCGGGATGTGTAAGCCGGAGCTGAGCGGGCTCGAGACTCTCCGCAGCGCGGTCGAGCTTGGGATGTCCTCACCTCCACGGCTCGAATCCATCCGCGCCCTGGTCGAGCTCGGCTCGGCCCTGCGGCGCTCAAATGAGCGAGCGTCCGCCCGTGAGCCCCTTCAGCGCGCGGCTGACCTGGCCAGGGCCAGCGGCGCGATCTCGCTCTACGAACGCGCCCGCACCGAACTTTCGGCCAGCGGCGGGCGCCCGCGTAGAGAAGCCCTGCTCAGCGGGCCTGCCTCACTGACACCGAGCGAGCGCCGGATTGCCGAGCTCGCGTGTGACGGATCGAGCAACCGCCAGATCGCTCAGACGCTATTCGTTACGCCCAAGACCGTCGAGTACCACCTGCGGAACGCCTACCGCAAGCTGAACATCCAGTCTCGCCGAGAGCTAGCCGGAGCGCTCGAGGAGTAAGGCCCGCCCGGGCCCGCCCGCGCGGGCGCGCCCTACTTTAAGAACCCTTCGTAGTTGCGCATCATCAGCTGGGCTTCGAGCTGCTTCATCGTGTCCAGCGCGACGCCGATCACGATCAGAATGGAGGTCCCGCCGAAGAAGAAGTTGGCGTGCGTGCGCGCGATCAGAATCGTTGGTAAGGCCGCGATCGCGGCCAGGAATAACGCTCCTGGGAACGTCAGGCGAGCCAGGATGCGGTCGAGAAACTCGGCCGTGGGCCTGCCTGGTCGCACACCGGGGATGAATCCCCCGTACTTCTTGAGGTTGTCCGCCTGGTCAACCGGGTTGAATGTCACCGCGGTGTAGAAGTAGGTGAACAAGATGATGAAGATGCTCTCCCCGAGCACGTAGTGCCAGCCGCTCGGGCTGAAGAAGGTCGAGATCTTGTAGGCGAAGTTGTGCGGGTTGTTGTGCCCGATCAGCTGGCCCACGGTCGGCGGAATCGCCATGATTGAGGCGGCGAAGATGACGGGGATCACGCCCGCCATGTTGACCCGCAAGGGTAGGTAGGTCTGCCCGCCTTGGGTCATGCGGCGGCCGATCACGCGTTTGGCGTACTGAACGGGGATCCGGCGCTGGCCCTCCTGAACGAACACGATCGCCGCCACCACACCAATCGCGATGAACGGCATCATCACTCGGAATACCTGGTCGGGGTTGTTCCACCACGCCTGAAGGCCGCCTGGAATGCGGGACACGATGCTGGCGAAGATCAGCAGAGAGATTCCGTTGCCGATGCCCCTCTGGGTGATCAACTCCCCAATCCACATCAGGAGAACGGTCCCGGCGGTGAGCGAGACCACGATCAGGAAGACCTTGGCCAGGTTGAAGTCGGTGATCAGCTTCACCCCGGCTTGGCCCTCGAAGCTCTTGAATAGGAACACGTAGCCGATCGACTGGGCGAAGGCCAGGCCGACCGTCAGGTAGCGCGTGTACTGCGTGATCCGCGCCTGACCGACCTCACCCTCCTTTTGGAGCTTCTCCAGCGAGGGAACGACGACGGTCAGCAGCTGGAGGATGATCGAGGCCGTGATGTAGGGCATGATCCCGAGCGCGAAGATCGCGATGCGCCCGAGTCCGCCACCGGAAAACAGGTTGAGCAGCTGGAGGACTCCGCCGCCACCGAAGTTCTTCTGGATCGCAGCCACGGCGTGGGCGTTGATACCCGGAGCGGGGATGTGCGTCCCCAGCCGGTACAAGGCCAGCATGGCCATGGTGAAGAGGATCTTGTTGCGGATCTCCGAGACCCTGAAAGCGTTCAGGATCGTCCCGATCATCGCTCGGTGTCGTCCTCCGAAGCCTTGTTTGTCTTGGCGGCCGATCCGCCCTTCGCAGCGGAGGGTGCCTTTTCCACGACGACCTGACACGTCCCGCCGGCGGCCTCGATCTTCGATCGAGCGGTCGCGCTGAAGCCGTGAGCGTGCACGGTGAGGGGCTTTGAGATCTCGCCCTTGGCCAGGACCTTGACGGGAACATCCTTGCGGCCGGCCAGCCCCTTGGCTTTCATCGCCTCGATCGTCACCGCTTCGCCCGAGTCGAACCTAGCCTCCAGATCCAGCAAATTGACAGCCTGCGTATGGGTCCGGAAGGGCTCAAAGGGCATCGACTTCTTCATGTGCGGCCCGCGCAGCTTGCGCATCCGCATGTGGATCGGGTTCTGCCCACCCTCGAAGCGCGCGCGCCGCTTGGCGCCCGAGCGGGAGCCCCAGCCCTTCTGACCGCGACCGGACGTCTTCCCCGTCCCTGAACCCTCTCCGCGACCGACTCGCTTGCGGGGCCGCCGCGAGCCGGGGGCCGGATGGAGGCTGTGCAGGCCGATTCGCGCCGAAGCTTCGCTTCGCTCGGTCGTCTCGTCAGCCATTGCCACCCTCATCCGAGACCTCGACGAGATGTCTCACTTTGGCGATCATCCCCCGGACCTGAGGCGAGTCGGCGTGCTCTACGGTGTGGCCGATTCGCCGAAGCCCCAGTGAGCGCAGCGTGTCTCGCTGGCGCTTGTCAGACCCATTGCGGGAGCGGCGCTGAGTTACCCGCAACGTGGTCATGCTCCAGCTTCCTCGGAGACCTCCGCCACTGCGTTGCCGTCCGACTCGGCGTGCCCGTTGGGAGTAGCCACCGTCTCGGAGGGTGGCGCCTCAGGCTTGGGCGCAAGTCCCAGCACGTGATTCACGGTCAGCCCTCTTAGGTCGGCCACCTCGTCAGGCGTTCTGAGCGATTCGAGCCCCGCCATCGTCGCCTTGACCAGATTGATGGGGTTCTGGGAGCCGAGGCTCTTGGACAGGATGTCGTGGATGCCGGCGAGCTCGAGCACCGCTCGAACTCCGCCGCCGGCGATGACGCCGGTACCGGGAGCCGCCGGCTTGAGCAGCACGCGGCCAGACCCGAACACACCGAGCGTCTGATGGGTGATCGTCGAGCCGTGTTTGGGGACGCGGTAAAGGTTTTTTTTGGCTCGCTCGACTGCCTTCTGGATGGCCACCGGGACCTCCCCGGCCTTCCCGTAGCCGATTCCCACGATCTCCCGCTCGTCGCCAACCACAACAAGGGCGGTGAACGAGAAGCGGCGACCACCCTTGACCACTTTGGCCACGCGGTTGATCTCGACCACGCGTTCCTGGAGATCGAGACCGGAGGAAGAAACTGTGCGCTCGCGGGCTGCCATTACCGCCTCAGGGTAGCCACTCAGACCCGGAGTCCGGCTTCGCGAGCGCCTTCGGCGAGGGCTTTCACTCGGCCGTGGTACTGGTAGCCGCCGCGGTCGAATACTGCTTCGCTCACTCCGGCCGCGACCGCGCGCTCAGCCAGCGCTTGGCCGACGCGCTTGGCCTGCTCCATCGGGGCCAGGCCGCGCAAGTCGGCCTCGGTCCAGTTGGCCGCGGCCACTGTCCGGCCACTTTCGTCGTCGATCAACTGAGCAAAGATGCCCCGATTCGAGCGGAACACCGAGATCCGGGGCCGCTCGGCGCTACCGCGGACCTTCGCCCGGACGCGCCGGCGCCGCTTGAGGCGGCGCTGAGGGGCGGTCAGGACGGTCATGCTCGCTTCCCGACCTTCCGGGCCACGTACTCGCCCTCGTATCGAATCCCCTTGCCCTTGTATGGCTCCGGCTTGCGCTGCTTGCGGATGTAAGCCGCCACCTCGCCAACCTGCTGCTTGGAGGCCCCCCGGACCACGATCCGGGTGGGCTGGGGTACCTCGAACTCGATTCCGTCCGGAGCCTTGACCGGAACGGGGTGGGAGTAGCCCAGGGCCAGCTCGAGGTCGCGTCCTCGCAGCTGGGCGCGATAACCGACGCCCACGATTTCCAAGCGCTTCTCGAAGCCGTCGGTCACTCCCTGCACCATGTTGGCGATCAGCGACCGAGTAAGACCGTGCAGGGCACGGTGCTCGCCCCGATCAGTCGGACGCCTTACGACGAGCTGCTCGCCCTGTGCGCCGTTGTCGAGTTCGGTGCGCTCGACCTCCATGTCGCGGTGGATCCGCTCCGACAGCTCACCGCGGGGGCCGTTCACGGTCACCCGCTCAGGCTCGATCGAAATCGTCACGCCGGCCGGAAGAGGTATGGGTTGTTTGCCGATTCGGGACATACCTAGAAAGCTCCGTCACCAGACCTCGGCCACGACCTCGCCGCCCACCCCGGCCAGCCGAGCGGCGTGACCGGTCATCAGTCCACGTGAGGTCGAGATGATGGCTGTCCCCATCCCTCCCTGGATCCGGGGGATGTGCGAATGGTCAACATACGTCCGCTGTCCCGGCCTCGAGACCCGTTGCAGCCCGGTGATCACCGGCTTGCGCTGCGCCGTGTACTTGAGCGTCACCGTCAGCTCCATCCCTGGACGCCCGCCGCCAGCCGCGTGCAGCTCGTAGCCCTCGATGTACCCCTCCTCCTTGAGGATCCGGGCCAACTCCTGCTTGAGATTGGAAGCGGGCAGGGTGACGTCGTGGTGCTGAGCCTTGGCACCGTTGCGCAACCGGGTGAGGAAATCGGCGATCGGGTCGGTCATCGACATGGCTTAGCCCTCGCTCCCACTTACCAGCTTGCCTTGGTCATGCCGGGGATGTAGCCGTCGTGAGCCAGCTCACGAAGGCAGATGCGGCACAGGCCGAACTTCCGGTAGACAGCCCGGGCGCGTCCGCATCGCCGACACCGGGTGTAGGCGCGAGTCTTGAATTTGGGAGTCCGCCGCTGGCGGACGATCTGCGAAGTCTTGGCCATGGTCTCCTTCTAATTCTGGGCTGCCGCCTGGGCACGGCCATCGGCGGCGAAGGGCATTCCGAACGCCTGGAGCAGAGCGAATGCCTCTTCATCAGTGGAAGCTGTCGTTGTGATGGTGACATCCAGGCCGCGCACCTGGTCTATCTCGTCGTAATCCACCTCGGGAAAGATGATCTGCTCACGGAGCCCCAATGAGTAGTTCCCGCGACCGTCAAAGGCCGAGGGATTCAATCCGCGGAAGTCACGGATCCGGGGGATCGCCACGGACATGAGGCGGTCCAGAAACTCAAAGCAGCGTTCCCCGCGAAGCGTGACGGCCACTCCCACGGGCATCCCCTCGCGGACCTTGAACTGGGCGATCGACTTTCGAGCACGGCGGACACTGGGCCGCTGGCCGGTGATCGTGGCCAGCTGGTCGGTGGCAGCCTCGAGCACGCGAGAATCCTGCTTGGCGTCTCCGACTCCCATGTTGACGGTCACCTTGGAGATGCGCGGTGCCTGCATCGGGGTGGAGTAGCCGAAGCGCTCCATCAGCGCCGGACGGATCTCCTCGAGATAGCGGCTCTTCAGTCGGGCGGCGGGCATGTCAATCGATCCGAGTCCCACTCCGTCTGGTCACGCGGTAGCGCTTGCCATCCTGGATCGCCATCCCCAAACGGGTGGGCTTGCCATCCTTGGGATCGAGCAGCATGACGTTGGAAGCGTGAATGGGTCCCTCCTGCTCAATCACGCCTCCCACCTGCTCAGCGCGCTGAGCTCCCGCAACCTGGCGGGGTTTCTGGTGGCGCTTGACAATGTTGAGACCTTCGACGTACAGCCTGTTCTTGGCCGGATCGACCCGGAGCACTCGCCCGCGCTTGCCGCGGTCCTTACCGCCGATCACGATCACCTCATCTCCGCTCTTGATCCGCGCAGGCATGGCTAGAGAACCTCCGGGGCAAGGGAGACGATCTTCATGAAGTTGCGCTCGCGCAGCTCCCGGGCCACAGGCCCGAAGATCCGGGTGCCGCGAGGATTGTTCTGGGCGTCGATCAGCACGGCCGCGTTCTCATCGAAAGCGATGTAGGTGCCGTCGTCACGGCCATAGGATTTCTTGGTCCGGACGACCACCGCGGTAACCACCTCGCCTTTCCGCACAGAGCCCTGGGGCGTCGCCTGCTTGACCGTGGCGGTAATGACGTCCCCCACGCCGGCGTAGCGGCGCCGGTGCCCGCCCTTGACGCGGATCACAAGAATCTCTCTGGCTCCGGTGTTGTCGGCCACGCGCAGGCGACTCTCGTTCTGGATCACTTCGCGCGCTCCAGAACCTCGACGAGGCGCCAGCGCTTGGTCCGAGACAGCGGGCGACTCTCACGCACGACCACCGTATCCCCGATGTGGGCATCGCCCTTCTCGTCGTGGGCGTGGAGAGTGGTCGAGGTACGAACGACCTTTTCGTATCGGGGATGACGGTGCGCCACATCGATACGCACGGTGATTGTTTTGGAGGCGCGGTCTGAGACGACGATGCCCTGGCGGGTCTTCTGCTGACCGGCGCGCTCGCCGTGGAGTGCGGGCAGCGGCTCTGCGCCGGCCGCCCCCTGGCGACGCTCGCGTCCCTTCTCGCGTTCGTGCTGACGGCGGGCTCGGCGGACGGCCGCCTTCCGGCGCCGCTGCGCATCTCGCTCGGCCTGCCGCTCTTCCGAGGTCATCTGGGCCCGGGCAGGGGTCTTTGCGGCCTTCGTGGCCCGGGCACGCTGGCGACGCTGCTTGGGGGAGGGAGCCTCGGCTGGCGCGGCGGCCGCGGGCTCGGGCTCCGGCTCCGGCTCCGGCTCCGAGGAAGCCTCCTCAGCGGCAGCCTCCGCCTCCGGCGCGGCGGCCTCTTCCTCCGGCGCGGCTGCCTCTTTCTCCGGCGCGGGGGTCTCTGCCTCCGCGGCCTGCGGCGGGGCGGTCTCCTGTTCTTCCGGTGTTGGTGTCTCTTCCTCAGCCATGAATTTCAATTCCTCGTTCGCCTGCCACGGTCAGGGCCCGCGCAATCTCCTGTTTGGCCCGTCTCAGCGCCGCTGTGTTGTCTAGTTCGCCGGTGGCGTGCTGAAAGCGCAGGCCGAATAGCTCGCGGCGCGCGATGGTCAGATGCTCGCGCAGTTCAGACTCGCTCATGTCTCGCAGCTCAGCTGGCTTCATCGACTATCCGTCCTCCCGGAGGACAAACTTGGTCCGAACAGGAAGCTTGTGGCCCGCCAGGCGCATCGCTTCCCTGGCCAGCGGCTCAGGGACTCCGGCCAACTCGAACATCACGCGTCCCGGCTTGACGACGGCGACCCAGCCCTCGGGCGAGCCCTTGCCGGACCCCATCCGAGTCTCCGCAGGCTTCTTGGTGAACGATTTGTCCGGGTAGACGTTGATCCAGACCTTGCCGCCACGCTTGATCTTGCGAGTCATGGCGATCCGGGCAGCCTCGATCTGGCGGTTGGATAGCCAACCGGCCTCGAGCGATTTGAGCCCATATTCACCGAACTGCACCTTCACCTGCCCGCGGGACAGTCCAGCCCGCCGGCCGCGGTGGTGCTTGCGGAATTTCACGCGCTTTGGAGCCAGCATCAGCGCTGTATTCCTTGCCGGCCGCCTGGGGAATCGCCTCGACGGCCCCCACCACCGCCGGGACCAGGACCGCGGCCGCGACCCCCACCCGGCCCGCCGCGGCCTCCGCGCCCGCCCGGGCCGCCGGAGCGGCCGCGGCCGTCACGGCCGCCGCGGCCGTCACGCCCCCCGGGTCCGGGCCCACCGGCCCCCTGGGGCGAGGGCTCGTCCATGATCGTGAGATCGGCGCCGGTGTAACCCTCGGGCATGATCTCGCCCTTGTTGATCCAGCATTTGACGCCGATGCGCCCGAACGTGGTGGCGGCTTCGTAAAAGCCGTAATCGATGTCGGCCCGCAGCGTATGCAATGGGACCCGACCATCGGAATACCCCTCGGTGCGGGCCATTTCGGCTCCACCCAGACGACCTGAAACCTGGACCTTGACGCCCTTGGCGCCGGAGCGCATCGCGCTCGTCAGGGCGCGCTTCATGGCGCGCCGGAAAGCCACTCGGTTCTGGAGCTGCTCGGCGATCGACTGGGCCACCAGTCGGGCGTCGAGCTCGGGACGCTTGATCTCAAGGATGTTCACCTTGACCTGCTTGGAAGTGATCCGGTGCAGATCGCGGCGCAGCTGATCCACCTCAGAGCCTGACTTGCCGATCACGATCCCCGGGCGGGCGGTGTGGATGTTGACCTCGACCTCGGTGGCGTTCTTACGGATCGTGATGTCCGAGAGGCCCGCATGGGCCAGCCGGCCGATGATGTGCCGCCGGATCTGGGTGTCCTCGTGCAGATAATCGGCGAAGTGCCGCTCGTTGAACCAGTTCGACTTCCAGTCGTGGATGTACCCAACTCGGATCGACTCTGGATGGACTTTTTGTCCCATGGCTCGTCTATTCCTTCGGCGTCAGCAAGATCGTCAGATGACTTGTACGTTTGCGGATCCGGGTGGCGCGGCCCATGGCCCGCGGCCGGAACCTCTTGATCGTGGGGCCCTCATCGGCGTGGATCGCTTTCACGTACAGATCCTCGCCAACGAGTTCGTGGTTGTTCTCCGCGTTGGCAATCGCGGACTCCAGGAGCTTGCTCCAGTCACGCGCGACCGCCCGCGGCGTGTGAGCCAGGATAGCTCGCGCGTCTTCCACGCTCTTGCCGCGGATGTGGTCGCAGACAAGCCGCGCCTTCCGGGCTGAGGACCGCACGTACTTAGCTTGTGCCCGGACCACGGGCGCAGGCAAACTCGGGTCCCGCTTGGTCCGGCGACGGGTGGGCGCGGGCTTGGTAGGAGCCGCAGGTTTAATGCCCTTCGGCTCGGCCGCTGCTCGCCGGCTGCGGCGGGGACGCTTGGGAGCTTTTGGCTCCTTTGCCGGGGCCTCATCAGCTTCGGTCGCGGAGTCGCCCTCGCCGGCAGCGCGGCCCTCGGCTTCGTCGTCGGCTTCGAGCATGACATCGGCTGCCGCGTCCTGCGCTTCGACATCAGCCAGAGTGGCCTCGACCTCGTCCTCGGAAGCGTCTGGGGTTGGCTTTAGTTCAGTCTCGGACGTGCCCTCAGCCGCCGGCGTAGGCGTTCCCTCCTCCTCCGTAGCCGGTTTGCGGCGACCGCGGCGCCGCTGGGGCTTCTCTTCTTCTGCCATCAGCGTCGCTTTCCGGTTCCAGCGTGGCCACGGAACAGCCGCGTGGGAGCGAATTCGCCGAGCTTGTGGCCGACCATCGACTCCGAGATAAACACAGGCACGTGCTTGCGGCCGTCGTGCACGGCGATCGTGTGACCCACCATCTCCGGGAAGATCGTGGAGGCGCGGGACCAGGTCCGGAGCATTCGCTTGTCTCCGGATGAGTTCATGGCCTCGATCCGCGCCATCAGGCGCTCCTCTACGAACGGTCCCTTTTTGCTCGAGCGACTCATCGCTTCTTACCTCTTCTTCTGCCTCGCACGATGTACCGATCAGACGCCTTGCGCTTCTTCCGAGTTCGATAGCCGAGAGTGGGGACACCCCACGGCGTCACCGGGTGACGTCCCGGCGTCGTCGACCCCTCGCCACCGCCATGCGGATGGTCGACAGGGTTCATCGCGGTACCCCGCGTCTGCGGGCGGACCCCGAGATGACGCTTGCGGCCGGCCTTCCCCACCTTGACGTTCTGATGATCGCTGTTTCCGATCGTGCCCACGGTGGCTCGGCACTCCGCCCGGACCATCCGCATCTCCCCGGAGGGAAGCCTGAGCGTCACGTAGTCGCCCTCCTTGGCCAGGAGCTGGACGCCTGCCCCGGCCGCCCGCGCCATCTGCCCGCCGCGACCCGGCGTCATCTCGACGTTGTGGACGACGGTGCCCGGGGGCATATTCCCCAGGGGCAGGCTGTTGCCGACCCGGATGTCCACTGAGTCGCCCGACTGAACGGTCATCCCCACCCGGAGCCGCTGCGGCGCCAGGATGTAGCGCTTCTCTCCATCGGCGTAGTGCAGGAGCGCGATATAGGCCGAACGGTTGGGGTCGTATTCGATCTCCGCCACCTTGGCCGGGACCCCGTCTTTGCGGCGCTTGAAGTCAATCCGGCGGTACAGGCGCTTGGCTCCGCCGCCGCGGTGCCGAGAGGTCTTGCGGCCGTAGACGTTGCGCCCACCGGACTTCTTGAGCCCTTCGGTAAGCGACTTCTCGGGCTCCGAGCGCGTGATCTCGGCGAAGTCGGGATACATCACAAAGCGGCGTCCGGGAGAGGTGGGCTTGGGTTTGCGAATCGGCATTACTCCGCCCCCTCCAATCCTCTGAAGATCGGGATCGTCTGACCGGGGCGCACCTCGACGATCGCCTTCTTCCACTCCCGGGAGCGACCCGAGGTGTGAGCGCGCCGCTTGGGCTTGCTCTTGACCGACGCCGTGCGGACCTCGACGACGTTGACGTCGAACAGCTGCTCGATGGCCTGCCGGATCTCGGTCTTGTGGGCGTGGTCGTGGACGCGGAAGGTGTATTTGCCGGTTTCGGCCAGCGCGAAGGACTTCTCGGAAATGACCGGGCGGATGATCACCTGGGTGGGCTCCATCAGCCGGACTCCTCCTCGGCCGCCTCGTCCTTGGATGCGGGGGTCGCCTCACCCTCCGATGCGCCCTTCCCCTGGCCGCCAGATGCGCGCGCCGAGAGCGCCGGGAGGGCAGCCTCAGAGACCAGCAGCGACGCAGCCCCGACCACGTCCGCGACTCCCGCCTCATGCACGGGCAGAGCGGCCACTCGGGGCAGGTTGCGGAAAGACTTGCCGGCGAAGATCTCGTCATCGGTCATCAGCACAAGGGTCGGACCGGAAACATCCCACCCGGCCAGCAGCTGGGCGGCCTTGCTGCTTGACGGAGCGTCGAACGAGGCGGCGTCAAACACAGCCAGCGACTCCCGCTCGACATGAGCCGACAGGGCGCTCCTGAGCGCCGCCTGGCGCTCCTTGCGGTTGATCTTGAACGTGTACCGGCGGGGCGTGGGTCCGAACACCGTGCCGCCGCCCGTCCATACGGGCGAGCGCGAGGAGCCAGCCCGGGCCCGGCCGGTTCCCTTCTGGCGCCATGGCTTGGCGCCACCGCCGGAGACCTCGCCCCGCGTCTTGGTGGCGGCGGTTCCCCGCCGGCGGGCGGCCAGCTCAGAGCGCACCGTTTCGTGGACGACGGCCATGTTGAAACGAGCTGAGAACACGGCCGCATCGAGCTTCACCGTGCCGCCGCCCAGCTTCGGGGCTGCCAGAGCGGACGAACGGGACGAACGCGAGGACCGCGCCCGCGTGGCACTAGGCATCGGACCTGACCTCCACCGTGCCGCCGCGCGCGCCGGGAACCGCGCCCCGGACAAGCAGGAGGTTCTGATCGGCGATCACCTCGACCACTCGCAGACCACGCTGGGTCACACGCCCACCGCCCATCCGGCCGGGGCCGCGCAGTCCCTTAAACACGCGGGAAGGTGTGGCGGACGCGCCGATTGAACCGGGCGCCCGGACGTTGTGCGAGCCGTGGGACTTTGGTCCGCGCTTGAAGTTGTGACGCTTGATCGTCCCCTGAAAACCCTTTCCCTTGGAGGCGCCGGACACCTTCACGCGATCTCCAGGCGAGAACGCTTCGACCCTCACCTGCTGGCCGACCAGCAACTCGCCTACCTCATTACGAAACTCACGCACCACCCGGTGCGGCGAGGCATCGGCCTTCTTGAGATGACCAAGCTCGGCGCGGGTGAGCGTCTTCTCCTTACAGGGGGCAAATGCCAGCTGCACGGCCTCATACCCGTCGCGCTCCACAGTCCGGATGGCGGTCACCGGACAGGGTCCGGCCTCTAAAACGGTGACTCGCTCGACGCGGCCATCCTCCCCGAAGCGCTGGGTCATTCCAATCTTCTTAGCCAGGATCGCCGCCATCAGATCTCCGTCCGCCCAGCGACCATCACGAAGCCAGGCGAATCTCGATATCCACTCCCGCGGGAAGATGGTCAAGCCGCTGGAGCGAGTCGACCGTCTTTGGTGTGGGCTGGTGGATATCAATTAGTCGCTTGTGCGTGCGGATCTCGAAGTGCTCCCGTGAGTCCTTGTCCTTGAACGGGGAGCGGATCACGCAGTACACGTTCTTTTCCGTGGGCAGTGGCACGGGACCGGATACGGTCGCCCCGGTACGGGTCGCCGTCTCCACGATCTCTTTGGCCGCGGTCTCGATCGCCGAGTGGTCGTAGGACTTCAGGCGGATGCGGATTTTGTTTTGGGCGATCGTTGCCATGTGATGGTGCTCGTCTCAGTACAAACGGCCCCGGCCTGGGTGGGCGGGACCCAAATGACCGCGCCCGGTGGGCGGGTCCGAATCAGTCGTATCTCTTCAAAAAAGGGCGGGCCTGGGTGGGATCCAATCCAGCCAGGCCGCCCTGTACCTACTGAACGACTTCGGTCACGACCCCGGAGCCGACCGTGCGGCCTCCCTCGCGGATCGCGAACCGCAGTCCCTGATCCATGGCGATCGGCTGGATCAGCTCGATCTCCATCTGGACGTTGTCGCCGGGCATGACCATCTCGGTGCCTTCAGGGAGATGGGCCACGCCCGTGACGTCGGTGGTGCGGAAGTAGAACTGAGGCCGGTAGCCCGAGAAGAACGGCGTGTGACGACCGCCCTCCTCCTTTTTGAGGACGTAGACCTCGGACTTGAACTTGGTGTGCGGCGTGATCGACTTCGGCTTGCACAGCACCTGGCCGCGCTCGATCTCCTCACGCTTGGTGCCGCGGAGCAGGCAGCCGACGTTGTCGCCAGCCCGGCCCTCGTCGAGGATCTTCTTGAACATCTCGACGCCGGTGACCACGGTCGAGGTCGTGTCCTTGATCCCCACGATCTCCACCGTCTCGCCAGTCTTGATGATCCCCTGCTCGATCCGTCCGGTGGCCACCGTCCCGCGGCCGGTGATCGAGAAAACGTCCTCCACCGGCATCAGGAACGGCTTGTCCAGGTCGCGCACGGGCTCGGGGATATATGTGTCAAGAGCCTCGGCCAGCTCGATTATCTTGGCCTCGTATTCAGCATCGCCTTCCAAGGCCTTCAGGGCTGAGCCGGTCACGAACGGGATGTCGTCACCGGGGAACTCGTACTCGGAGAGCAGGTCACGGACCTCGACCTCGACGAGCTCCAAGAGCTCGGGGTCGTCGACCATATCCGCCTTGTTAAGGAACACCACGATGTAGGGGACTCCCACCTGGCGGGCGAGCAGGATGTGCTCACGCGTCTGGGGCATCGGACCGTCGGCCGCGGATACGACCAGGATCGCGCCGTCCATCTGGGCGGCGCCGGTGATCATGTTCTTGACGTAGTCCGCGTGTCCGGGACAGTCGACGTGCGCGTAATGCCGATTTTCCGTCTGGTACTCGACGTGGGAGGTTGCGATAGTGATCCCGCGCGCCTTCTCCTCAGGAGCATTGTCGATCGATTCGAACGACCGGACCTCGGTGCCGCCGTACTTCTCATTCAGCACCTTCGTGATGGCAGCCGTCAGCGTCGTCTTGCCATGGTCGATATGACCAATGGTCCCGACGTTGACGTGGGGCTTATCGCGCTCGAACTTGGCCTTAGCCACTTTGGTCTTGCTCCTTCTATTTCAGTGGGTGTCGTTCGCGTTGAGGGCGAACCTGGTGAATCTATCGGACTTCATGTGAGGCGGCGGTTACGCGGCTAGCTCCCCCACCACCTTCTCAGCGATGTTGTTCGGTACCTCGTCGTACCGCTCGAATTGCATTGTGTATGTCGCCCGGCCCTGGGTTGTGGACCGCACGTCAGTCGCGTAGCCAAACATCTCGGCCAGAGGGACGAAGGCGGTGATGGCCTGGGCGTTACCTCGCTGTTCCATCCCCGCAACATGACCGCGGCGGCGGTTCAGGTCGCCGATCACGTCGCCCATGAACTCCTCGGGGGTGACCACCTCGACCTTGAACACGGGCTCGAGCAGCACGGGCTTGGCGCGCCGCGCGGCCTCCTTGAGGGCCAGCGAGCCGGCCACACGGAACGCGATCTCGGATGAGTCGGTGTCGTGATATTTGCCGTCGACGAGCGTCACCCTGACATCGACCATCGGATATCCGGCCCGCGGGCCGTTGTCCATGGCGTCCTCGATGCCCTTCTCGACCGCGGGGATGAACTCCGTCGGGATCGCGCCGCCCTTGATCTTGTTGACGAAGTCAAATCCCTCGCCCGGTGCGGGCTCGACGTCGATGTAGACGATTCCATACTGGCCCGAACCACCGGTCTGCCGGACCAGCCGGCCCTCAACCTTTTGGGCCGTGCCTCGGATCGTCTCCCGGTAGGACACCTGCGGACGGCCGACGTTGGCGTCGACCTTGTACTCGCGGAGCATCCGGTCCACCAGAACCTCCAGGTGGAGCTCGCCCATCCCCGAGATTTCGGTCTGCCCGGTCTCCTCATTGGTCCGGACCTGGAAGGTCGGATCCTCCTCGGCCAAGCGGCCCAGGGCAGTTGACATCTTCTCCTGGTCAGCCTTCGTCTTGGGCTCAATCGCCACCTTGATGACGGGCTCAGGGAATTCGATCGTCTCAAGCCGGATTGGGCGGTCAGGTGCGGCGAGCGTGTCGCCCGTAGAAACTTGCTTGATCCCGACGGCGGCGGCGATGTCGCCGGCGAATACCTCTGAGACCTCCTCGCGCTCGTTGGCGTGCATCATCAGGATGCGCCCGATCCGCTCGGTGCGGCCGGTGGTCACGTTGAGGATCCGCGAACCAGCCTCCAGGCGCCCGGAATAAACACGGAAGTAGGTCAGCTTTCCGACGTAGGGGTCGGCCATGATCTTGAAGGCCAGCGCGGAGAACGGCTGGTCGTCGGAGGCTTCGCGCTCGGCCTCCCGCTCGTCGCCGTTGGCTGAGCCCTTGGCCGGCTCAAGGCCCTGGACTGGCGGAACATCCAGTGGGCCGGGAAGGTAATCGAGGACAGCGTCGAGGAGGGGCTGGACGCCCTTGTTCTTGAAGCTTGAACCGCACAGGACCGGGGTGAGCTTGATCTCAAGCGTGGCCTTGCGGATTGCCTGCTTGAGCCGTTGGGCCGGGATCTCCTTCTCCTCAAGGATCATCTCGAGCAGCTCGTCGTCGTAGTGCGATACCTCCTCGAGCAGGTGCTCGCGGGCCGCCGCCGCCTCGCTGGCCATCTCAGCCGGGATCTCGACGACGTCCTGCTCCTTGCCCAGCTCGTCCTTGTACATGATCGCCTTGTCCTGGACCAGGTCGATCAGCCCCCGGAATCCTGACTCCGAGCCGATCGGGAGCTGGATCGGAACTGGATGGGCGCCGAGGCGGTCGACCATCGTCTGAACGCCGCGCTCGAAGTCGGCTCCGATGCGGTCCATCTTGTTGATGTAGGCGATGCGGGGGACGTGGTACTTGTCCGCCTGGCGCCACACGGTCTCGGACTGGGGCTCGACGCCGGCCACTGAGTCGAACAGCGCGATTGCGCCGTCGAGCACGCGGAGTGACCGCTCGACCTCGACCGTGAAGTCGACGTGCCCAGGGGTGTCGATGATGTTGATCCGGTGGCCATTCCACTCTGCCGTGGTGGCGGCCGACGTGATCGTGATGCCCCGCTCCTGCTCCTGCTCCATCCAGTCCATCACGGCCGCGCCCTCATGGACCTCCCCCATCTTGTAGGTCCGCCCCGTGTAATAAAGGATGCGCTCAGTCGTCGTCGTCTTACCGGCGTCGATGTGGGCCATGATCCCGATGTTGCGGGTGTTTTCGAGGGAGAACTTGCGAGGCATGAAAGTGCTCTGTGTGGGGGAATCGCTCGGATTCGGTCCCGGACATGAAAAAGGGCCCAGAGGGCCCGTTCACGACGCAGCTGTCGGGGCGGAACGGGTGGTTATGGAGCAGTGCTCTCCATCGTTTAATTCACCGGCGTCCGGGAGCGCGCGCAGAGGAGCCCGCTGCCCAGGACGAGAGACGAATATAGCAGGGACCGCGGGGCTTCCTGGGCCGTTTTGGACCCTCGTCGGAGCGGGTCAAAACCCACATGAGAAAGCCACTGATCGCGTGCCGGTCGTCCCTGCACCAGCGGTGAACCTCCACCATCTTGCTGCTCTTTGAGGTGTAATAGGTCGACATGAGCTCGCAACCACGACCCAGATCCGCCATGGCACTCCGATTGGGCGGAGCGCTTCCGGCCAGATCCTGGCGCCAGCGCCCGGCTCAGCCGACCAGGTTCAGACCCCCGGTGGCGGGCGGTCTCCTGCTCGGGGGGCTGGCCAGCGCGCTCGTCCTGGTCATCGCCGAGTTCATGACCCTCTATGCGGTGCGCGTGATCCGCGGATCGGCATCCGTGCCGCCGGTTGCAGCCGGAACCGAGAATCACTATGCGCTCATCCCAATCGCGCTGTTGGCGCTCGTCCTTGTCGTGGCGGCCATCCGCCTCGGAGATCGCTGGGCGCTCGTGGCCGTGGCCGTGCTGGGCCTGATTGCGCTCCTCATCGGCCTGCTGCACGACCTCCCGGACGCTCGCCGGACCGGGCTCGTGGGGTCACTCCACACAGGCTGGGTTCGAGGAGCGTCGTCCCCGAAGGTCGGCATGTACATGGAGACGCTCGGCGCCGTGCTGCTGATGCTCACCGCCGGTCTTGGGCTGCTCTTCGGCGAGCCCGTGGCGGCCGAGCCGGCTCAGGCCGCGAGGAAGCCGGAACCGGCGGCGCCTCGCGAGGAGACGGAGGCGACTGCCTCGGTAAACCCGGGTGCCAACGGAACCCCGCCTGCCGAGTCCGTCGTCACGAAGGCGACCTCGGCCGCCACCAGGAAGCCCGCGGCCAAGAAGGCCCCCGCCGCCAAGCGGCCTCAGGCAGGAGGGGCGAAGCGGGCGAGCCGATCATCCCCGAAAGCGAGCAAGCAGTCTCAATCGGACTCGGCCGCTGTGCCGCGCTCGTCGGGTTCCGGCAGCACCCGTGGACGGAAAAAGGTCTGAAAGCTGACATTTGGAGCGGAGGCGGCGAGGACGCCCGCGAGCCGCAGCTAATCTCACTCTGCGAGGGTTGTCCACCGCAGCCCCCGGTCCCGTGTGGTGGGCGGCCCTCGCTTTCTCTTCAGCAGCCGACGCGGGCACGGCTGCCCGGCAAGCTCCCGCCGAGGCGACGGCGCGACCGGCTGCCTCGACCCGTAAGCGGCGCCTGAGCTACCAGCGGTAGTGGGCGAACGCCTTGTTCGCCTGGGCCATGCGATAGATGTCGTCCCGGCGCTTGTAGGCACCACCCTGCTGCTGCTGAGCGTCGAGCAGCTCGTGGGCCAGGCGCTGCGACATCGACTTCTCTCGGCGGTTGCGGGCGAACCCAACCAGCCAACGCACCGCCAGAGTGCGGGCGCGCCGCGGGGGTACCTCGACCGGAACCTGATAGGTCGCGCCTCCGACGCGGCGAGACTTCACCTCGAGCACCGGCGTCAGGGCGCGAATCGCCGCCTCGAGCTCTTCCACCGGATCGCGGCCGGTTCGCTCGGCCAGGATCGCCATGGCGTCGTAGACGATCTTCTCGGCTACGGACTTCTTGCCATCCAGCATGACCTTGTTGATCACCTGCTGGACGAGGCGGTTGTGATAGACGGGATCGGCTGGCAGGGGCCGGACCGATGCGGCGGCGCGGCGTGGCATCAGCGCGTCATTTGGCCTTCACGCCGTACTGGGAACGCGCTTTCTTGCGGTCCCCCACACCGGCGGCGTCCAGCGTTCCGCGAATGACCTTGTACCGGAAGCCCGGGAGGTCCTTGACACGTCCGCCACGGACGAGCACGACCGAGTGCTCCTGAAGATTGTGTCCTTCGCCGGGGATGTACGCCCCGACCTCCATGCCGTTGGTCAGCCGCACGCGGGCCACCTTCCGCAGAGCCGAGTTCGGCTTCTTGGGCGTTGTGGTGTAGACCCGGGTGCAGACTCCACGCCGCTGGGGCGCGGCGACCCGGCGCTTGCGGCCCTTACCGGACTTCAGGCCGGGGGTGGCAAGCTTCTTTTTGGGCGCCGTGCGCCCTTTGCGAATCAGCTGGCTGGTGGTGGGCATGCGAGGCGCAGCGTAGCAGGGGCCATCATTTGCCCATGGCGGACTCCGCTGGCGACTCAGGCTCCAAATCCCCTGAAGGAAAACGGCGACGGCGACTGCGCCTGCTCCCTCGCCGCCTGCCGTTCGCCATGGTTCTGACCGCCTCCGCCGCCGCAGCAGCCCTCGCCATCGCGCTCGTCGGCGAAGGCCGTGCGGGGCGCAGCGGAGTGGGGACGACGAACCGGGCCCCGGCCCCCGGACGCCAGCAGGCCTGCGTCACGACCCACGCCCAGGCCGAGGTGTCGATGCACGGCAGCGTTACATCGACGGCGACGGCGAGCGTCCCGGTGCGGGTCCTCCAAACGGCCTCGGGACGGGCGGGCGTCATAACCGTCACGCGTGGCGGGATCTTCCGTTCGACCGTGCGCGCGACTCGACACCTGGCCGTCAAGCAGCGGTCGGTGGCCGCGGCGCACGACTGCGCGACGGGCTCCTCGCTTCAGGCCGCCAAGGGTCTGGCGATACGACACGCTTTCGCACTCGCCAAGGTTCGCGCCCACCGCGATGCGGTGACCGGGGCGAAAAAAGGTCTAACGGCCCTGGAGCACCGCGTTTATCCACAGGTGCGGGCGCAGGCACGGGCGGCTGCGCAGCGCAGAGCCGCGGCGTCGGCGCAGGCCGGCCGCCCGGCGCTGGTCCGCCACGCCCACCAGGAGGCGGTCAAGCGAGCGAGGTAATGACCGTCTAAGCCGGCTTTCGGCCCTTGAGCTCCCGATGCAGTAACCAGCTCCGCCCCACGGGTTGAAATCCCACCTGGGCGTAGAGCTGCTTTGGCCAGTCGTTGTCGTCGGCCACGATGAATGTCAACTCGTGGTTCTGCTGCCGCGCTAGCGCGGCGGCGGCGGACACCATTGCCCGGCCGTAGCCGCGACCGCGCGCCTCCGGAACCACGTACACGTCCTCGACCTGGGCCGTTGCGCCATCGGAGTAAAGAAGGGTCATGCCCTGAAGCTCGCCGCCATCGCCACGAACACCAAATCGCCGTGTGTTCCGCAGCGGCCAGGTGCGCCGGTTGGCTTCGACGAGCTGGCGTACGCCGTCCGCCGTGAGGTGAAGCGTCTTGTCCTCCTGGATCCAGCGCTCCATCAGAGCAAGCGACTCTTCCTGAAGTGGCTCGATCACGCCCCCGGTATCGACCGGCCGGTCGGACTCGCCGGAAAGCACCGAGTGGACCTCCGCGTCGATTTCCCAGCCTGCGGCCCTGAAGGCAGGAAGCAACTCCTCGCCGCCCGCCTGGTCGTCAAGACAAAGCTGGTGATACGTCGCGCCGCCGCGGTAACGCTCACACAGCCCTGCCAGCTCTTCATAGCCCATCCTGGTCTGGACCCAGACGCCATTGAGCCACCACACGTCGGGCAGCGTCGGGGTCTGGGCAATCCAGCCCTCGGGGATCGATCGCGACTCATCCGCCCCGAGCTCGACCGTCTCGCGGACGAAGCGGAGCAAGGTGGACAGCGGAGAGTCCGCCGCGGCGACCATCTGGCCAGACTAGCCACCCTCCGGGCGCCAGCGTGGCCACCCCCCGATCGCCGTTATCGCTTCAATTCGGCAGATGAGTGGGCCCGCTGTCCTTGCCGGTGCTGGCCTGGCCGGAGCCGCGCTGTGGTGCGGACCGGGGCTGGCGGTCCATTCCACAGCGGTGGCTCGCGCGCTCGGAGTCCCTCGGACCCTCCCGCGTGGATCAGGCGTGGCTCTCACCTACGACGACGGGCCCCACCCCGAGGGGACGCCGGCCGTTCTCGAGGCCCTACGAGAGGAGGGGGTCAAGGCGACCTTCTTCCTCGTCGGCGAGCAGGTCGAGCGCTACCCCGAGCTGGCTCTCGACATCGTCCGGGAAGGCCACGAGCCGGCGATTCATGGCTTCAGGCACCGCAACCAGATGCGGCTGACGCCGGGGGCATTCGCCGACGACCTCGAGCGCGCTCTGGCCGCGATCGCCGAGGTCTGCGGCCAAGCGCCCACCTGGTACCGGCCCCCGTACGGCATTTTCACTCTCCCTGGGCTGGCCACCGTTCGCCGGCGTGGCCTGAGACCACAACTGTGGTCAAAGTGGGGCCGAGACTGGAGAGCCGGCCCACCGAGCGAGATCGCCGCCCTCGCCACCCGCGCCCTCACTGGCGGAGACGTGATCCTCTTGCACGACGCCGACTGGTACAGCTCGGCCGGCTCCCATCGCAGCACGGCCGCGGCCACCCCGGTCATCGTGGAAAGGGTCAGGTCACGAGCGCTGACGACGGTCACGCTCTCAGCCGCCGGCTGGTGACACCCCCCGAACAGGCGGTATCACGATTCCTCTCGACCGCGCTCGCCCGGCCGCCATGTCATGCTAAGGAAACATTACGTGGGCGCTTGGCGGGCGCTCAGACCTCAGCACGATCAAAGGCATGTGGCGCACACCAATGGGTAGGAATCGTCCTGTGGCATCGGCCGGCTCGGCCGTGCCGCAGGTTGCTGTGACCGGCTTCGCCGGCCAGGCGGTGCGGGAACCTCGCCTCGCGGAACGGAATGGCTCCTCAGCGCGCGGGCGCGCCCTCTCCTCAGATGCTCTTTCCTCAGAGCTCCGATACGCGCTCGAGCGCGCGACGGATCACCTGCTCGACCTCCAGGACAAGGCAGGGTGGTGGAAGGCGGAGCTCGAGACGAACGTGACGATGGACGCTGAGGATCTCCTACTCAGAGAGTTCCTCGGGATCCGCGATCCAGAAGTGACCGAGCAGAGTGCGCGCTGGATCCGCTCGCAGCAGCGAGACGACGGATCGTGGAGCAACTTCTGGGGCGGACCGGGGGACCTCTCGACGACGATCGAGGCCTACGTGGCTCTCCGACTGGCCGGTGATACGCCTGGCCAGGAGCACATGCAAGCTGCCGCTGCGTTTGCCCGGGCCGAGGGAGGGCTCGAGAAAGCGCGAGTTTTTACGCACATCTGGCTGGCCCTGTTCGGCGCCTGGTCCTGGGAGCAGGTTCCCGTCCTGCCCCCAGAGCTGATGTTTCTCCCCGCCTGGGTTCCGCTGAACGCCTACGACTTTGCCTGCTGGGCCCGGCAGACGGTCGTCGCTCTGACGATCGTTCTCACCTACCGGCCGGCCCGCCCGCTGGGCTTCGGACTGGACGAACTGCACGGGCCCGACGCCTGGTCAGGCCCCAAGGCGGCGTCGATCACCGATCGAGCTCTCTTGGCCCTCGACCGGTTCCTGCACATCTACCACCACCGGCCCTTGGGCCGCCTGCGGGAGTTGGCCCTGGCGCGAGCCGAGCGCTGGATCGTGGATCGTCAGGAGGCCGATGGCTCCTGGGGCGGCATACAGCCGCCCTGGGTCTACTCGTTGATGGCGCTCCACCTCCGCGGCTACAGCGTGGAACATCCCGTTATCAAGCGCGGCCTGGCCGGGTTGAGGCGATTCACGATCGAGGAAGACGGTGCACGCCGTCTGGAGGCGTGTCAGTCGCCGGTATGGGACACGGCTCTGGCCCTGGTGGCTCTGTCGGATGCCGGTCTGCCCTCAGACCACCACGCGCTGAAGAGCGGGGCCAACTGGCTGTTGGGAGAAGAGGTGACGGCGCGTGGCGACTGGGCGATCAGGCGCCCCGAAACTCCTCCCGGTGGCTGGGCGTTCGAGTTCGACAACGTCAATTACCCGGACGTGGACGACACCGCAGAGGTGGTCCTTGCCCTGCTGAGGGTCAAGGACGCAGGGCCACCGCTACGAGAGGCGGTCGACCGGGCCACCGCCTGGCTCGAGGGCATGCAGAGCTCGGACGGCGGATGGGCGGCTTTCGATGCCGACAACTGCCGAAAGCTGATTCGCGACCTGCCTTTCTGCGATTTCGGAGAGGTGATCGATCCTCCATCCGCCGACGTGACCGCCCACGTCCTGGAGATGCTGGCCGCTACCGGCAAAACCGGGAGCGTCTTCGCCCAGCGCGGCTTGGAATGGCTTCTGCGCTCCCAGGAGCGCGACGGCTCGTGGTTTGGGCGTTGGGGTGTGAACCACATATACGGCACCGGCGCAGCGGTTCCGGCTTTGGTCGATGCGGGCGTGGACCGCGCTGCGGCCCCTATCCGCCGGGCTGTGCGCTGGCTTGAGTCACACCAGAACGACGACGGAGGCTGGGGCGAGGACTGCCGTTCATACGACGATCCGGAATGGATTGGCCGGGGAGAGAGCACGGCGTCGCAGACTGCATGGGCCCTGCTGGCCCTGCACGCGGCCGGCGAGACATCGCCGTCCGTGGAGCGGGGGTTGCGCTGGCTGATCGAGACGCAGCGGCCTGACGGGACATGGGACGAGCCCCAGTACACCGGAACGGGATTCCCGTCCGACTTCTACATCAACTACCACCTGTACCGGCTCGTGTTCCCGATCATGGCGCTCGGGCGCTTGGCTTCATGAGCGCGGCCGCGGGGCTCGACGCGCAAGCGAGCCGGTCGGCGAGTCAGAACCCGCCCCCCGGCGCGGGGGAGAGCGAGCGATCGAGCGCGGGGCCACCGGCCCCGGCCCATGAGGCCGTGATGGCCCAGGCCCGCAAGGAGAACTTCCCGGTGGCAAGCGCGTTCCTGCCCAAGCGGCAGCGCCGCCAGCTGATGGCCATCTATGGCGTGGCTCGGCTGATCGACGACATCGGCGACGAGGATCTACCTGGAAAACCCGGGCGCAGTCCGGCGGCCGGCCCGACCCAGGACGATCGGCAGACTGCGCTGGACTGGCTGGATCGAGAGCTTGATCGGGTCTACTCCGGATCCGCGGCCGAGCACCCAACCATGCGCGCGCTGGCCGCAGCGATCCAGCTCTCTCCGCTGCCCGAGCGGCCGTTCCGGGACCTGGTGCAAGCCAACCGCCAGGACCAGATCGTCGCCCGCTATGAGACTTTTGACCAGCTGCTCGGTTACTGCCGGCTGTCGGCCGCACCGGTGGGCGAACTCGTACTCCACGTCTTTCAGTCGGCGACCCCGGATCGCCTCGCGCTCTCAGAACAGATCTGTGCCGGCCTGCAGGTGGTCGAGCACGTCCAGGATGTGGCCGAGGATTACGGACGGGGGCGGATCTACATGCCGCTCGAGGACATGGCGCGCTTCGGGTGCGAGGAGGCCGATCTGGCCCGTCCGCAGGCCAGCGCCCCACTCAAAGCACTTTTGCGCTTTGAGTCAGAGCGCGCGGCGCGGCTGCTGGATGGCGGTGCCCCGCTCACGTCCACGTTGACCCTGCGACCGCGGATCGCGCTGGCCTCGTTCGTGGCCGGTGGCCGGGCCGCCCTGGACGCTCTCAACGCGGCGTCATACGATGTCGCCCAGGGCCCTCCTCCAAGCCGCGGCGGTGCATTTGCCAAGGCGTTTGCCCACGCCATAAGGGGACGATGAGTCACAACTTTGAAATGAGGAGGATGCCGGCGGTCGAAGTCGACCTGGCGTACCGCGCCACCGAGCAGATCACCCGCCGGGAGGCAGCCAACTTCTATTACGGCATCCGTCTGCTCCCCCGGTCTAAGCGCCAGGCGATGAGCGCGGTCTATGCCTTCGCGCGGCGCGTGGATGACATCGGGGATGACCAGTCGGACCGCGGCTTTCAGATGACAGCGCTGGCCGGTCAGCGTCGGCTGCTGTCCGACCTCGAAGCGCGTGGCGTCGGCCGGCCGGATGATCCCGTCTCGGTCGCCCTGGCCCACGCCGTGACCCTGTACGACCTCCCGCTCGAGGCGCTCGAGAGTTTGATCGAGGGGGTCGAGCTGGATGTTCTCGGGACGCGGTTTGAGACCTTCGAGGAGCTCGAGCGGTACTGCCGCCATGTGGCCGGCTCGATCGGACGTCTATGCCTGGCCATCTTCACGGGCCCTGGACTGGGCAGGCAGGCTGATGCAGCTCAGCTCGCCGATGACCTCGGTGTCGCAATGCAGCTGACAAATGTCCTCCGTGACGTCCGCGAGGATCGGGAGCGCGGCCGCGTTTATCTGCCTACCGAGGATGTCCGGCGCTACGGCTCCGAACAGTTGGAGGATCTTTCTGAGGCCCAGGCCGCCGACCTGATTCGATCCGAGGCGCAGCGCGCAGCGCAGTGGTTTGATCGAGGTCTGGCACTGGTCGATCAGCTGGATCGCCGGAGTGCCTCCTGTGTGCTGGCCATGACGGGGATCTATCGATGCATCCTGGAGCGCATCGCGCTCGAACCCAGCGCCGTACTTCACCGGCGGGTTTCGCTGCCGGCCTGGGAGAAAGCCTGGGTGGCGGCGCGCAGCATGTCCGGACGGCACGTGAAGGTCGGATTCGGATGAGCGAGCCACGGGTGATCGTCGTCGGCGGAGGCCTCGCCGGGATTGCGGCCAGCCTCGAATGTGCCCGGGCGGGTGCGCAGGTGACCCTGCTGGAGAGTCGCGGACGCCTCGGCGGCGCGGCCTACTCGTTCACCCGCGATGGGATCACCGCCGACAACGGCCAGCATGTCTTCCTGCGTTGCTGCACGGCCTACCGGAACCTGCTCCGTGACCTGGAGGCCGAGCGCTGCGTGACGCTCCAGCCTCGCCTTGACATTGCGGTGCTGGCCCCCGGGGGCGTTCGCGCCCGGCTGGGTCGGTCCGGCCTGCCTGCCCCGTTGCACCTGGCCGCGGCTCTGTCTCGCTACCAGCTGCTCTCGCTGCGGGATCGCGGGCGCGTGGCGCTGGCCATGCAGGCCCTCCGGCGGGTCGACCCCGATGACCCCGCGGCCGACGAGCGCTCATTCGGCGACTGGCTCAGTGAGCAACACCAATCCGCGGCGGCGATCGACGCGGTGTGGGACCTGATCGCGCGTCCGACGCTCAATCTGGTCCCGGCCGACGCCTCGCTGGCTCAGGCGGCGCAGGTGTTCAGGATTGGATTGTTAGAGGACAGCACCGCTCCGGACGTCGGCTATGCCCGGGTGCCGCTGTCTGAGATCCACGACCACGCGGCGCAGCGAGCGCTTGGCGAGGCGGGAGTGCAGGTCAACTTGCGCCAGGGTGCGGCTGGCGTCCTCCCTCTTCCGGGGGGTTTCAGCGTCGACTCCGTCGGCGGCCAACTCCAAGCCGAGGCCGTGATCCTGGCCGTCCCTCCAGACCGACTGGTCCGCCTACTCCCGCCGGCGGCCGGAGTTTCGACCAGCTCGCTCACCGGACTCGGGAGCTCGCCGATCGTCAACCTCCATGTTGTGTTCGACCGGAAGGTGACCGACGTGCCCTTCGCGGCGGGAGTAAGGACGCCCGTGCAGTGGTTCTTTGACCGTACCCAGAGCAGTGGCCTCAGGCGAGGCCAGTACCTGGCCATCTCACTGTCGGCGGCCCAGTCCGAGCTGAGCCTCACGGCTGATCAGCTCCGCCGGCGCTATGTGGACGCCCTGGCCGAGCTCCTGCCCTACTCACGCCGGGCGAATGTCGACAATTTCTTCGTTACCCGTGAACACTCGGCCACATTCCGGGCGGCACCCGGGGCCAGGAAGCTGCGCCCCGGCACGCGCACGCGAATCCGAGGGCTCGTGTTGGCGGGGGCGTTCACGGACACTGGCTGGCCGGCAACGATGGAGGGCGCGGTGAGAAGCGGCCTGGCGGCCGCCCGAGAGGCGCTCGGGTCCTTCCGGGCCAACGGCCAGAGCTCGAGCCCGGCCGGCCCATCCGCAGTGATGGCCGGGAGCGCGCGATGACCACCTCCGCGGCCGCGAGCCGGACGCCCGCCCAGCCGGAGCTCGTCGTGCTGGCCCCGTTGTCAGTCGAGGCGTCGGCCGTCAGGGCCGGGGCTCCGTGGGCTCAGGTGCACCAGATGGGGATGGGGCCCAAGCGGGCCACGCGTTCGGCCGAGCTGATCCGGAGCGCGACGGGAAGCGCGGTCTTGATCGCCGGCTTCTGCGGGGCCCTTGACCCCGCGCTCGAGCCCGGAGATGTCGTGCTGGCCACCGAGCTCCGCGGGCCGACGGGGACCACGGTCTGCGACGACGCCTCGATCCTGGCTGGGGTTCTCCGCCGGGGCGGGCTGCGGGTGCACCAGGGGCCCATCGCCTCAAGCCCACGGCTGGTTATGCGCGAGCGCCGACGGGCGCTTGCGCATTCTGGGGCGCTGGCCGTGGACATGGAATCGGCCTGGCTGGCCCCTGCGGTCCAGGGCCAGCCGCTCGTCACCCTTCGCGTCGTGATGGACACTCATCGCCACGAGCTGCACCGACCCCTGCGCACGTTGGCGGCGGCAGCCACCGCATACCGGGCGCTGCGCCGGGCCTGCGAGCTCGTCGGAGAGTGGGCTGGCGCGCTGGCCTCGCGCGAGCTCCTGCTGGCTTCGCCGCGGGCATCGTGTGCCGGGGTCCAGCGCGCCGTGGAGATCGTCGAGCGAGCCTTGGAGGACCGCGGAGCCCCCATCTACGTGCGCAAGCAGATCGTCCACAACACCCACGTCGTCGCCGACCTCGAGGCTCGCGGGGCGGTGTTCGTCGAGGAGCTGGATGACGTGCCTCACGGCTCAACGGTCATCTTCTCCGCGCACGGCGTGTCCCCGGCGGTCCGGGAGCGGGCCGCAGAGCGCGAACTCGACGTCGTCGACGCCACCTGTCCGCTGGTGGCCAAGGTCCACGCCGAGGCCCGACGGTTCGCCCAGAACGGCTTCGACATCGTGCTCGTTGGCCACGAGGGCCACGAGGAGGTCGAGGGGACATTCGGTGAAGCGCCCGAACGGATGCACGTGATCGCCAGCGCGGAGGAAATCGCTGACCTGGAGGTCGCAGATCCCGAGCACGTGGCATACCTGACCCAGACCACGCTGGCCGTGGATGACACGGCCGGAATCGTCGAGCGGCTGCGGGATCGGTTCCCCGCGCTGATCGGCCCGGCCTCCAGCGATATCTGCTACGCCACCCAGAACCGGCAGGACGCCGTGAGAGCCCTGGCCAGCGAATGTGACATCGTGTTGGTTGTGGGCTCCGGCAACTCCTCCAACTCTCGCCGTCTGGTCGAGGTGTCCGAGCGTGCCGGCTGCCCGGCGCTGCTCGTCGAAGATGGCGGCGACATTCCTCCTGATCGCCTTCGCGAGGCCCGGCGAGTCGGGCTCACGGCCGGCGCCTCGGCTCCCGAGTCGCTGGTCGGCGAGGTGATCCACGCTCTCGAGGGGCTGGGCGCGGTGACGGTCGCAGAGCGGACGGTGGCCCGGGAGGACGTCCAGTTCAAGCTGCCACCCGAGGTCCGGTCCCGGAGGTAACGATGCCACCACCGATGCGACAGTCGATGCGGATGGCCGGTTATCTGCTCAGCCAGAAACTGCACCGCCGTGAGAAGTTCCCCCTGCTGGTGGAGCTCGAGCCCCTGTTCCAGTGCAACCTGGAGTGCGCAGGGTGCGGGAAGATCCAGCATCCCGAGCACACGTTGCGCCGGCGGATGCCGGTGGAGCAGGCCGTCGGTGCGATCGAAGAGTGTGGAGCCCCGATGGTCTCGATCGCCGGCGGTGAACCGCTCATTCATCCGGAGATCGACGAGATCGTGCGCCAGCTCGTGGCCCGCAAGAAGTTCGTCTACCTGTGCACCAATGCCCTGCTGATGGAGCGCAAGCTGGAGCGGTTCAAGCCATCGCCCTATTTCGCCTGGGCAGTGCACATGGATGGTCTGCGCGAGCGCCACGACGAGTCGGTGTGCCGGGAAGGTGTATTTGACAAGGCGGTGGCGGCGATCAAGGCAGCGAAGGCGCAAGGCTTCCGGGTCACCACCAACACCACGTTCTTCACCCACGATTCGCCGGAGACGGTGCGGCAGGTCCTGGACTTCCTCAACGACGAGCTCGGCGTCGACCAAATGATGATCTCGCCGGCCTACGCCTATGAGAAGGCGCCTGATCAGGAGCACTTCCTCGGCGTCAGGCAGACGAACAAGCTCTTCCGCGAGGCGTTCGCCGACGGCCGGCGCAAGCGGTGGCGGCTCAACCACTCCCCGTTGTTCCTGGATTTCCTTGAGGGGAAGGTGGACTACCAGTGCACGCCCTGGGGCATCCCGAGCTATTCGCTGTTCGGCTGGCAGCGGCCCTGCTACCTCATGTCCGACGGCTACGCCAAGACGTATAAGGAGCTGCTGGAGACAACCGACTGGGACAAGTACGGCCGGGGTCGCGATCCGCGGTGCGAAAACTGCATGGCCCACTGCGGCTACGAGCCGACAGCCGTGATGGCCTCAACGCGGTCGCTCAAGCAGTCATTGCGGGCGCTGGTCGAGAGCTAGCGCGCGGTCAGGCTTCGGCGCCCCAGCTCCAAGCCCCAAGCTGGCGTAACGCCGGAATAGCCGCGCCTCGATGTCGGTCAGGACCTCCTCGAGCGCAGAGACGAACTGCCGCAGGTCGCTCTCCTCGATCACCAGCGGAGCCAGCACCTTGACCACGTTCATGTGATGCCCAGCCACCTGGGTCAGGATGCGATGGCGCCGGAACAGCGGAACGGTGAGCATCTGGGCGAACAGGCCAGGCTGACGGCGCTCGATCGCGTCCCAGACTGCGCGGGCGGCCCGGCCAGCCGGCGGCCCGAGCTCGATCGCCCACATGAGACCCAGCCCCCTCACCTCGCGCACGATTCCGAAGCGCTCGACCAGTGGCCGGGTCAGCTCCATCAGTAGCTGGCCGAGCTGCTCTGCCCGCTCCGTCAGCCCCTCGTTGTCGAGGGCCCGAAGCGTGGCCAGGCCGGCCGCGGCCGCCAGATCGCCCCCGCCGAATGTCGAGCCGTGGACGACGCTTCGTTCCATCGAGTCAAACGTGCCTTTGAAGACCTTTCTCGACGCCAGCACCGCCCCCAGCGGGACGTAGCCGCCCGATAGCGCTTTGGAGAGCGTGACCAGGTCAGGCTCGATGCCCCAGTGCTCGGCGGCGAGAAACCGGCCCGTTCGACCGAGACCGGTCTGGACCTCGTCCACGATCAAGAGTGTCTCGGTCTGGCGACACACCTTCTGAGCACCCTGGAGATAGCCCTCGGGCGGGAGAAAAACGCCCTTGCCCTGAATTGGCTCGACGATGAAGGCGGCCGCATCGCCAGCCCGCAGCTCGCGCTCCAGAGCCTCGAGGTCACCGAAGGGGACACTCCGGCACCCGGGCAGCAGTGGCCCGAAGCGGTCCCGGAACTCCTCGTTGCCGTTCACCGACAGGGAGCCCAGCGTGAGCCCATGAAAGCCCCGATCGCAGTACACGAGGCCCGGGCGGCGGGTGGCCGCCCGGGCAAGCTTGATCGCAGCCTCCACCGACTCCGTGCCTGAGCTGGTCAGGACAACGCTTTCCAGCGATGGAGGAGTCCGGGCGATCAGCTCCTGCGCCAGCACACCCGCGAGGGTCGATATCCCAAGCTGCGGGAGACTCGGCGTGTCCGCAGCCAGCACGCTTTGGAGCTGGGCCTTGACATACGGGTGGTTGCGACCCAGCGAGAAGACCCCGTAACCCGCGAGCAGGTCGAGATATCGAGCACCGTCTCGATCGATCAAGTGCGAGCCCTCTCCTCGCTCCCACTCCCGGTCGAAGCCGAGCGTCTGCACGACCCGGCCGAGCTGCGGGTTCAGATAGCGCTGGTTGAGCTCCATCGCTTCCGGGCGGCGGAGCTCGAGCAGCTGGGCAACCTCGTCGGTCAGAGCGTGCTCGTCCATCGGCTACATCCTGTCACGGGCGGTGCCGCATCAAGGTCCCCTGCCCAGGGTAGGAAGGCGGTAGTCGCCACAAGGAGTGAGGAGGAAGAGGAATGTCGGCCACCACGGGCGAGACTCTGGGAATCATCGAGACCAACATTCCGGCCCGCCTGGACCGGCTGCCCTGGTCAAGGTGGCACTGGCGGATCCTGATCGGTTTGGGGACGGTCTGGATCCTGGACGGCCTCGAGGTGACGATCGTGGGCTCGATCGCCGGGGCCATCTCGGCCAAGGGGAGCGGGATCAGCATCTCTTCGGGCGATATCGCCGGTTGGGCGGCGTCGCTGTACGTGGCCGGGGCTTGCGTCGGGGCGCTCCTGTTCGGGCGTCTCACCGACATGTTCGGCCGCAAGCGGCTGTTCATGATCACCCTGGGCGTCTACCTGGTGGCCACGTTCGCCACCGCGTTCTCGTGGACTCCGGTGTTCTTCTTCGCCTGCCGTTTCGTGACCGGAATGGGCATCGGCGGGGAGTACAGCGCGATCAACTCTGCCATCGACGAGCTGATCCCGGCCAACCACCGCGGTCGCATCGACATCATCATCAATGGCACGTACTGGGCGGGCGCCGCGGCAGGGGCGCTGCTGTCGGTGGCGGCCCTGCACATCTTCTCGCCGCTCGTGGACTGGCGGGTGTGCTTCGGGCTGGGGTTCATCCTGGGCCTGGCCATCCTGATCGTGCGCCGGAGCGTCCCAGAGAGCCCTCGATGGCTATTCATCCATGGGCGCGAGGACGAGGCGGAAGAGGTGACGCGGGACATCGAGCGTCAGGTCATGGAATCGACCGGGCAGCGGCTCGAAGACCCCGATGACAGCATCACGATCCAGCAGCGCAAGTCGATCCCGCTGCGGGAGATCGCCGTGGCCATCGTTCGTGGATACCCGAAGCGCACGGTGCTCGGTCTGTCCCTGTTCATCGGCCAGGCGTTCCTGTACAACGCGATTCTGTTCGGCTACGCCACGCTGCTGAGCACGTTCTTCCACGTCTCGACCGGCGACGCGCCGTACTACCTGGTGGCGTTCGCCGCGGGCAATCTGATGGGACCATTGATCCTCGGGCCGCTGTTCGACTCGGTGGGACGCAAGCCGATGATCTCGGGCACGTACATCCTCTCAGGCGTGCTGCTGCTCGTAACCGGCTATCTGTTCGACCAACACCAGCTCAGCGCCGGCACGCTGACGATCTCCTGGACGGTGGTGTTCTTCTTCGCGTCGGCCGGCGTGAGCGCGGCCTACCTGACCGTGAGCGAGATCTTCCCGATGGAGACGCGGGCGCTGGCGATCGCGCTGTTCTACGCCGTAGGCACGGGAATCGGCGGCATCATCGGGCCCCAGCTGTTCGGACGGCTGATCCCGACCGGTAAGACTTCGGACGTGTTCGTGGCCCTGGTCGATTGGGTCGGTCCTGATGATCGTCGGAGGCGTCGCCGAGATCGTGTTCGGGGTCAAGGCTGAGCGGCGACGACTGGAGGGGATCGCCAGGCCGCTCACGGCGGTCGAGTCGGCGCCGTGCGCGGCGGCGTGGCGAGGGCTGGCGCTACGGCCGCTGGCATCGGTGCGGCCGCCCGCAGCCGGACCTCTGGCTCGGGCCCGCCCCCCGAGACCGTGCAGCCAACTTAGCGCGCTTCCTACCCGAGCACTTCCTCGACGCCGGCGGCCGGCACCCCGACGGCCTCGGCGACTGGCTGATAGGTGACCTGTCCTCCGGCGACGTTCACTCCGAGCTTCAGACCAGGGTTCTCGGTGATCGCTCCCCGCAGACCAGAAGAGGCCAGGTGCAACACGTACGGGATCGTGGCGTTGGTCAGCGCGTACGTCGAGGTGATCGGCACGGCGCCGGGCATGTTGGTCACGCAGTAATGCGTGATTCCGTCCACCTCGTAGGTCGGGTTTGAGTGGGTGGTCGGACGCGAAGTCTCAAAGCAGCCGCCCTGGTCGATCGACACATCGACGAGCACGGCATTGCGCTTCATCAGGCCAAGCTGCTTTCGGGTGACCACCCGGGGTGCCCGGGCGCCGTGAATCAGAACCGCCCCGATCACCAGATCGGCGTCGGGCAGGCGCTCCTCCACGGCGAGCGTGGACGAGAAGCACGTATCGGCGCGCCCGCCGAACGCCGTGTCGAGCTCACGCAAGCGGTCGATGTTGCGGTCATAGACGTAGACGGCGGCCTCCATGCCGATCGCGATGAAGGCGGCGTTCATGCCTACCACGCCTCCGCCGATCACCATCACGTTGGCGCCGGCAACGCCCGGGACTCCGCCCAGCAGGATCCCCCGGCCGCCCAGCGGCTTCTCAAGCATGAACGCGCCGGCCTGCGTGGCGATCTTGCCCGCCACCTCAGACATCGGGGCCAGCAGTGGAAGCCGGCCCCGGTTGTCCTCCACGGTCTCATAGGCGATGCAGGTCGCTCCCGAGGCCATGAGCCCCTTGGTCAGAGTGGCGTCGGCCGCGAGGTGCAGGTAGGTGAAGAGCGTGTGCCGCGGCTCGAGCAGCGCCACCTCCTCAGGCTGGGGCTCCTTGACCTTGACGATCAGCTCGGCGGAGCCGAACAGCTCTGAGGCGTCGGCCACGATCCTGGCGCCCTGGGCCACGTAGTCGTCATCTTCGATGGCCGAGCCGTGCCCCGCGCCGCTCTGGACGAACACCTCGTGGCCGGCGTCGACCAGCTCCCGAGCGCCGGCCGGCGTCAGCGCGACGCGGTACTCGTCGGTCTTGACTTCTGTGGGAACCCCCACCTTCATCGCGGATCAGCCGCCGTGGACGTGCATTCGCTGGCCGGCCTCTTCCAGCACCGGTCTCAAGATGCCCTCGATTTCGGCGAACTGCTCGGGGCCGGCAATCAACGGCGGCGAGAGCTGAATCACCGGATCGCCACGGTCATCGGCACGGCAGATCAGGCCCCGTCGGTAGAGCTCTCCAGACAGAAAGCCCCTGAGCAGGGTCTCTGATTCCTCATCGTCAAACGACGCCTTGCTATCGCGGTCCTTCACCAGTTCGATGGCCTGGAAGTACCCAGCCCCGCGTACGTCACCCACGATTGCCAGGTCCCGCAGAGACTCGAGCATTGCCCGCAGCTCGCCCTCGTGGGCTCGCACGTTCTCGAGCACGCCCTCGTTCTCGAGCGCGTCGAGGTTGGCCAGCGCGATCGCGGCGCACACCGGGTGACCCCCGAAGGTGAACCCGTGGGTGAAGCTGTTGGTGCCGCTCATGAACGGCTCGGCCACTCGATCGGAGACGATCACCGCACCCATCGGGGCGTACGCGCTGGTCAGCCCCTTGGCGGTGGTTATGAGGTCGGGCACGTAGTCGTAGCGCGCCGAGCCAAACCACTCACCGAGCCGGCCCCAGGAGCAGATGACCTCGTCTGAGATCAGCAGCACGTCGTACTCGTTGCAGATTTCCCGCACCCGCTGGAAGTAGCCCGGCGGCGGCGTGAAGCAGCCGCCCGCGTTCTGGACGGGCTCGAGGATCACCGCGGAGACTGTGTCCGGGCCTTCGAACTCGATCCGGTCAGCGATCGTGTCCGCGAGCTGGTCCTGGCTCAGGCCGTGGGGCATGCGGTAGGCATTGGTGTTCGGGACATGACAGCCGCCGGGGGTGAGGGGCTCAAATGGAGTCCGCAAGTCGGTGATGCCAGTGGCCGAGAGCGCTCCCAACGAGGTGCCGTGGTAAGCGATCTCCCGAGCTATCACCTTGTGCTTGGTTCCCTTCCCACGGAGGTGGAAGTACTGGCGGGCCAGTTTGAGCGCGGACTCAACCGCTTCGCTTCCGCCGCTGGTGAAGAACACGCGGTTCAGATCTCCGGGTGCCAGGCTCGCCACCCGGGACGCGAGCTCGATCGCCGGAGGATGGGCGTATGACCAGTTGGTGAAGAATCCGAGTTCGCGCGCCTGGTCGGCGCCCGCCTGGGCGATGTCACCCCGGCCGTGCCCGATGTTCACGCAGAAGAGCGAGGACAGCCCGTCCAGATAGCGCTTGCCGTGCTCGTCGTAGACGTAGCACCCCTCACCCCGGACGATGATCGGGATCTCCTGCTCGCCATAGGCGGACATCCGGGTGAAATGCATCCACAGATGGGCGCGGGCGGTGTCCTGCAGGGCCGACCGCCGGGTCTCGACTGCATCCTCGGTGCTCGCCATGAGCCCTCCTCTCTCACACTGCTGAAAGCGGGCCACACCGGCCCGCTGTCCCAACCCTAGCGCGGCAGACCGACTACGCAGTCGCGGCAGCCGGCGAGAAGCGCCCGCCCACCGCCCGTACTGGAGCCGGCATCAGCCAGGCGGCCAGCAGCACGAGCATGAAGGCCAGGCACTCGACGGCCAGCACCGCCGGGTTGCCGGACAGCGGCTCACCGAAGACGATGATTCCGCCCACGATCCCGGACACGTTGGCCGCGGTCCCGGTGACGGCGATCACCGGAACGGCCTGCCCGTCCTGAAGGCCCTTGGCCGAGGCGTAGAACGCGGCGACGGAAGCCAGCACGCAGACCAGCGTCCAGGGAGTCAGGAGGCCCATCAGGCCGGCTGAGCCGATCAGGCCCGAGATGGCCTTGATGGCGATGTCGGAAACGCCGAACAAGATGCCCGAGGCGGCGCCGAGCATGAACCCGTGATGATGGCGTGGCGCCCCGATCCTGGGGCCCATGATCAGCAGCGTGCCGCTGGTGATGAGGCCCCCTTCAAAGGCGATCATGGCCGGAAGCGAGAAGTGTGAGTCCGCGCCGTGGGTGGCCGGCAGGCTCACACCCAGGAGGACCAGGCCCACGGCCGTCAGGGCGAGCCCGGCCCACTGTCTGCGCCCGATCGTCAGGCCGAACATCCTCTCGGCCATCACAGCCAGCATCACGACCCCAGCCGCCAGCACCGACTGCACCAGCGACAGCGGCGCGAAGGCCATCGCCGCCACGTGGAAGACCCACGCTCCGGTGGCAATCGCCATCCCGATGGCAAACAGCGGCGAGGCGAACAGGGACCGAGCGCATCTGATCGGCCGGCGGACATCTACCGCGGGTGCCGCGCAGGCGCCGCGATGCTTGTACAGAAAGCCCACGTTCGTGGCCAGCGCGCACAGCGCGGCCAGGGTTATGCCAATGACTAGAGTCATGAGTGCAGAAGAGGAGCGCGCTGCAGCCGACCGGCACGCTGCCTCCCGCAATTTCTCGGCAGCGTCAGCGTCTGGCTTGAACCAACGCTCCTGGAGTACAGCAGATTTTCGAACCGGTTACGCCACCAGGTCATCGCATAGGACAAACGCACTTGAAGGCCAGGTCTTTCGAAACGCACCGTCCGCTGCTCTTGGTCGATGTGGACGGGGTGATCTCGCTATTCGGCTTCGATCCCTCGCGACCTCCTGACGGCACGTTTCGATTCGTGGACGGGATCGCCCACTTTCTGTCCGCGCATGCGGCTGGTCATCTGGCCGTGCTGTGCCGGTGGTTTGACCCGGCCTGGTGCACGGGATGGGAGGAGAAGGCCAACGAGTATCTACCAGAGGCCCTGGGCCTTCCAGGGCCCTGGCCCTACCTGGAACTCGGCAACGTGGAGAGCGAGGCGCGGCGCCATTGGAAGCTGGACGCGATCGAGCGCTACGCCGGCGAGCACCGGCCCGTGGCCTGGATCGACGACGCCCACGATGAGCACTGCCAAAGCTGGGCGGCCACCCGGCCGGGGCCAACACTGCTAATCGGCACTGATCCCGCAGTGGGTCTGACCGCCGAGCAGGTCAGAGTCCTGGTGGGATGGGCTCAGGCGCTGGCCACGACCGAGAACACCGGCGGGAGGCGCGAGGCCACGGTGGACCAAGTCGCTCCCGCGTCGGCCGATCCAAACACCTCGCCCGACGTCGCTCCGAAATAAAGCTCCAGATCCTGGCCTTTCCCCGCGCGGTGAAAGGCCTGGCGCAGGACGGTCAGGTAGGCGTGGCGGCTGGGGAGGCCATCGCCGCGGGGCGACCAGCTCTGACCGGCATCGCGCGTCTCATAGACGCGGACCCGGCCATCGGGCGTGACGCGGTCCATGTCGGCCACGAGCGGGATCACGTACGCACTGTCCGGGTCGGCGGGGTCGACCATCAGGGGAAAGCCGAAGTCCGATGGCAGTCCGGACCCGATCTCCACCCAACTCTCGCCGGCGTCGTCGGACCGGAACACCCCGCCATGGAACTGCATGAACAACCGCTCTGGGCGACCCGGAGCGCGCTCGACGTGGTGGACACAGCGTCCGGCATTCTCATCCTTGAGTGCCTCCTCAGGCAGATAGCGGGGGTTCAGCCCCGTGTTGCCGCGCCGCCACGTGCTGCCTCCATCCTCGGTGAGCCACATCCCGGCCGCCGAGATTGCGACAGCCACCCGATCAGGCTCGCCCGGCCAGGTGGCGATCGAATGAAGGCACAGCCCTCCCCCTCCGGGTTGCCATTGGCTCCGGCTCGGCTGGGACCAAAGGCCGTCGTTCAGCGCCCACGTGGCGCCGCCATCGGAGCTCTCAAACAGCACGCCGGGATCTCCCCCGGCATACACAACGCCATCGGACTCCCCGCAGGCCATCACCCAGATCCGTTCGAGCGCCTGGTCGCCACCCTCGGGCAGCACCACGCCCTCCGCCTGCTCCCATTCACCGGCCGGATCGTCGGTAAAGAAGATCTTCGGTCCGTAGAAGGGGGATGTCATCGTGGCCAGGAGTCGGCCGCTCCGCGGATCGCGGATCGCAAAATCCACGGGCTCCCCGGCAAAAGCGCGAAGGGTGATCTCAAATCCGTCGGCCATATCGCCCTCGAGCACGAACAGCCCCTTCTTTGTCCCGAGCAGCAGTTCGGTCATCTCACCCCTCCTGTGATCGCGGGCAGCACCTCGACGCGGTCGCGGTCCGCCACGGCGGTGCTCTCCGCACCGCGTTCGCCATTGACAAATACGTTGATGTGCCGGCGGATCTTCCCCCGCTCATCCAAGATCCAGCCGGTCAGCTCCGGGTGCCGGGACTCGAGTCCCCGCAGCAGGACGAGCACGGTGTCACCGTCAAGTTCCTGTTCGGCTCTTCCCCCAGCCAGCTTGCGTAGCTGACCGCGTAGTGAGACCACAGCCATCGGCATCTGATCGTATAGACCGCCGTGGAGGCTGAAACTAATCGAACCTCCCGTGCCGTCCCGCGCCGGATCGAAAACGCTCCAGCCCAGCCTGGACCTCGGCCAGCGACCGCAGGCCGTGCTCGAGCTCGCGATCCATCGCCGCCGATTCGGCGCAACCCCACTGCTCGAGCAGCGAGGACCGATCCTCCCGCAGGCAGGTCTGCGGGAACCGGGCCAGCTCGTGAGCCAGCTGCTCAGCGGCGTGGCGGCTCTCACCACGGTCCACCACTCGATTGACCAGGCCCATCGCCAATGCCTCCTGGGCGTCGACAGGCCGTCCGGTCAGGACCATGTCCATGGCCCGGCTCTGACCGATCAGGCGCGGGAGCCGGACGGTGCCGCCATCGATTAGTGGTACCCCCCAGCGCCGGCAGAACACGCCGAAGATGGCCGATTCCTCGGCCACCCTGAGGTCGCACCACAGCGCGAGCTCCAGGCCGCCGGCCACCGCGTGCCCAGCCACGGCGGCGATCACAGGCTTGCTCAACCGCATTCGCGTCGGGCCCATTGGGCCGTCGCCGTCGGCCTGGACAATGTTCCCTTGAGGTGTCCCGGCCTCCTTCAAGTCCGCTCCGGCACAGAAAACGCCGCCCTCGCCATGCAGAACCCCCACCGCGGCGTCGTCGTCGGCGTCAAACGCCCTGAAGGCCTCAGCCAGCGCCTTCGCGGTCGGACCGTCGACGGCGTTGCGGCGCTCGGGCCGCGACAAGAGCACGGTGTAAACCGGGCCGTCGCGCTCCACCCGCACCGCGGGAGTCACCGCTGCGCTCCCACCGCACGCCGTACGAAAATCCGAAGCGCTGCCACAACCTCCTGGCCGGACGGGCGCTCTGCCGCCAGGGGAGACAGCGGTCCGACGAGCGCTTCGCCGCAGCCCCCCACGAGTGCGGCGGCGGTCAGGGTGACGTTCTGCTCGGGCAGTTCCCCGGCCGCGACCCCCGCCCGCAGGCTTTCCCCGACCAGCGCGGTGTAGCGCTCGCGGTAGGCCAGCCGCTCGGCGTCGACCAGCGGATCGACCGGCTCCGCGATCAGGGCCCAGGCCAGCCGTGGGTTGCGCAGGGCCCGTCTGGCAAACGTGGCCAGTACCTCCTCCAGGCGCGGGACGGCACCGGCGCCGTCCATCTGCTCGGCGGCGGCTCGCATGGCCCGCTCCTCTCGCGAGCACACGCTGCGAAACAGCTCCACGAACAGCTGCTCTTTGGACGGGAAATGCCGATAGAGCGTTCCGGCGGCCACGCCCACCCGGTCGGCAATCGCGGCCACTGAGGCCGCTCCGTAGCCCCCCTCCTCGATCAGCTCCTGGGCCCCTTTGAGGAGGCGCTGGCGGGTGGGAAGCAACAGCTGTTCAGCCATGGGCGAGGGGTCAGCCTTTGTACGTTGAGGATCCGAGATCGCCGAACGGCTGGTCGCGGCGCCGGACCGCTTCCCGGAAGCCTTCGGCCATCGCCGCCTGCTGAAAGCCGTACCCCTCCGAGGTGTGGCGCGCAGCGCCGTCCAAGAGGGTCCCGATCACCTGGGTAGCGTGGAGTCCCTGCTGGTAGATGGACTGATTGACGAGGAGCTTCATCATCCGAAGCTGGTTCACGGGCACACGGGCGATCCGCTCGAGCAAAGCCTCGCAGCGCTCCTCAAGCTGTGCGGCCGGCGGCGACTCGATGGCCAACCCCCACTCCAGCGCCTCCGCGCCTGACAGCGAGTCACCCGTGAAGAGCAGCCGCTTGGCCCGCTGGGGGCCGAGCCGGTAGGCCCACATCGAGGTGGTCGGGGACCCCCACACCCGGGCAGGCGGATAGCCGATCTTGGCCTCCGCCGAGATCACGAGCAGGTCCGAGCACAGCGCCATGTCGGTGCCCCCGGCCACGCAGAAGCCGTGGACCTGGCAAACCACCGGCTTCGAGCAGTGGTGCAGGGACATGAACGCACGCACGTTCCGGCTCATCATCGCGTAGTCGACCATTGGATCCCAGGGCACAGACGGATCGTGGTTGGCGGCCATCACCGCCGGGTCGAGCGGCGATCCGGAGGGCGACGGGGTGGCCTGTGATCGCTCACCCCCCTCAGCACTCTCGACCAGGTCATATCCGCCACAGAACCCCTTGCCGGCGCCGCTGAGCTTGATCACGTGCACCCTGGGGTCGAGATCGGCTTCCTCAACAGCCGCTTCGAGCTCCCCCAACAGGTTCCGCGTGATGCCGTTGCCCCGGTCGGGCCGGTTGAGCATCAGCCGTGCGATCCGGCCCTCAACCTCGTACTCGACGTCGCTCACGTCAGCGCCGGGCTGGACTCACACCGGCACGGCACGCTCGATGATCGCCTCCGCTTGCACGGATGACGGCAGCGTGCCGTACACGCGTCCCGCCTGACCCTCGAGACGGCTGACGCAGAACGCGTCAGCGACCTCATGCGGTGCGTGGCGTACGAGCAGGGAAGCCTGGAGCGCTAGCGCCAGCTCCTCGACCAGGCGCCGGGCTTCGAACTGAGGATCAGCGGATGCGAACACCTCCGCCGCCCGCTCCCGCACGCTGTCCAGATGCGAATCCAGCCGGGGGTCGGCTCCCGCGGCCAACTCGCATTCGGCCAGGAAGGCGGGGAGCCCCTCCGGCTCCTTGACCATCGCGCGGAGCACATCGAGGGCAGAGACATTGCCCGACCCCTCCCAGATCGAGTTCAGCGGAGCGTCGCGGTAAAGCAAGGGAAGCCCCGAATCCTCGATGAAGCCGTTGCCTCCGAGGCACTCCAGCGCCTCGGCCGCGTGGCCGGGCGCCCGTTTGGAAACCCAGTACTTCATGACGGCGGTGGCGAAGCGGCGGAAGGCCCCCGCTTCCGGCTCGTCGTACGACCGGGCCACCCGCATGGCGGCGACGGTCGCTGCCTCTGATTCCACGGCGAGGTCGGCCAGGACATTGCGCATCGCCGGCTGGTTGACGAGCAGCGCCCCGAAAGCAGAGCGGTGCCGGGCGTGGTGGACGGCTTCGAGCACACCCCGCCGCAGGCCCGTGGTGGCCCCCAGCAGGCAATCGAGACGTGTGTGGTTGACCATCCTGATGATCGTTGGGACGCCGCGTCCCTCCTCCCCCAAGAGCCGGCCGGTGATGCCCCGGAACTCGACTTCGGAGGAGGGGAGCGAGCGCGTCCCCAGCTTGTCCTTCAGCCGCTGAAACTCCATCCCCGGCCCGCGCTCCACAAGGAAGCACGACAGGCCAGCGGGGGCTTGGGCCAAGACAAGGAAGACGTTGCACGGTGGGTACGAGCAGAACCACTTGTGGCCGTGGATCTCGTAGAGCCCGTCGCCCACCGGGTCGGCGCGGGTGATGTTCTTCCGAACGTCGGAACCACCCTGGCGCTCAGTCATCGCCATGCCGGCCAGCGCGCCGCTCTCGTAGTCCGGACGCGTTAGCCGTGGCTCCCACTCTGCGGCCAGCTGTTCAGACCCATCGCGGAGCGCGGGCACGGCGGCATAAGTCATCGACACGGGGCACATGACGCCGTCGTTGGCGTTGCCCCAGAGCATGAACAGAGCCGCCCGCACAACGTGGCCGCCTGGGCGGTCCTCCCGCCAGGGCAGAGAATGTATCTCCCGCTCCACGGCCCCTCGGAGGAGCCAGTGCCAGGAGGGATCGAGCTCGACCTCGTCGATTCGGTTCCCGAAGCGATCGTGCGTGCGGAGGATCGGAAGGTTGCGCTCGGCCCGACGCGAGTGCTCGCGCGTTTCCGGGCTGCCCGCAACTGCCCCGGCCTCACGGGCGCGGTCGACCCCCCACCCTCCGCCCTCTCGCCCGAGTGCCTCCGTCAGCGCGAGGTCGCGCTCGAACAGGTTGATCGGCTCGAGCGGTGGGGCTTGATTGAGGACCTCCCGCGTGGGATCGGGTGGCGTCAGCGCGGGTTCGGCTGGCCGCAGGGCGGGGTCATTCTGCGTGGTTCGAGGCTCGGTGGTGGCCATTGGGGCCATGCTAGTGAATCCGGATTCACATGGCAACAGGCGGGCCGGCCACATTGCCCGATGGGCCAATTTGTCGGCGGTGGTCGGCGTTGGGTTGCCGTTACTGCCATTGCCATAGAACGCGTGGGCCGGTCAGGTGACGCGCCGCGCGGAGCGCCCACCGGTCGCCCATACCGCACCGGCATAACGCACATCAGCGACAGGGCTGGCGGTGAACGTGTTGCGCTGATCCGCCTATAGCCGGCAAAACGCAGCACGTCAAACCGGGAGCTGCGAGCTGATGAGCGATATGCCGGTTCCGGGCGCCCTATTCCCGGTCCTCATCCCGCCTAGTGCTCGTCTGGTCGCCGGTCCGGGGCCCCACCCGTGGCCAGCCGACGCGCCCTACCAGCAGGGCTGATAGCGCTTCCCGTTGAGGGCCAGGTTGTATCTCGCGCCCATGATGCCCAGCGCTCGATCGTGAGCGCAGAACTGGCTCGTCGAGAGCTTGTACTCGGCGTTAAGCACCGGCTTGCCGGCGGTCAGGTACGGCTTGAACGCCCCGCACTCGTGGTACTGGTTGCACTGCTCGTCCAGGACTCCATCGAAGTACGGCTCCATCTCGCGGGCTTGGCTCGTGTCGTTCTTCTGGAACACGGCCAGGCCCAGGGCGTGGGCCTGGGTCGCCACCCATTCGTCATAGGACAGCTGCTGGGCGGCCGTGATCGGGAAGCCGGTGTTGTTCTGGTAGCCGTCGATGTTGTCGGGCTCGATCGCGTCGAAGTGCTTGGCCTGACACTGCTGGCGAAAGCGCCGAGCCATCAGCTGGCGGACGATCGGCTGGCGAATGTCCAACCACCGCTCACCGGGCCATCCGTTGGGGCGCCCCAAGACAGACTTCGGAAAGTCCTTCGCATCCGGACGGAAGTTCTCCCAGGTGCCGACGTCGATGTAGCAGATGACGTGGGCTCCAGCGGAGTGCAGCCGGGCGACCTCCGCCGCGCTCGTGTCAAAACCGTCGACGTCGTAGGCCTGCACCGGATGGGTCTGGATCTTGCCCTGAAGCTGCCAGTACCACGTCAGGCGGGCCGGCGGCTGCCAGTGAGTGACAGCGGGCTGCGCAGCAACCGCGATGGCGGCCAGCGCCAGTGCCCCACCGATTGCCGCCAAACCGAGCACGGCTATGCGCCGAGCGACCACGTCATGATGGTGACACAAGCGCGTGCGAGAAGAGCCTGGCGGCAATATGCTGCGCCAGCCAACGAGGGGAGGAGGGGAAATGCCCAGCAGGTCCGAGAACACACCCGACCAACCCGACCGCAGCGAACCGGGCACCCGACGCCGCAAGAGGGTCCTTGCGTTCACAGGAGCGAGCCTGGCCGTGATCGCCGGGGCGATCGGCTGGACCACGGCCGTGGCCGGAGCGGCCAGCAGCGCGACGCCGGCGGCCGATTGTCAGCCCTTCACCACCACGCCCTGCCTGCTTCCGTTCCCCAACAACCAGTTCACCGTCAAGGACTCATCGACCCCGACGGGGCTGCGGGTCCATCTTCCCGCCGACGCAATGCCCGTTAACACCAAGGGCCAGAGGGTCAGCGTCGCGCAATACGACCGCAACGACGGCTTTAGCCCCGGCAGCGCGATGATCGTGCACGTCCCCGGGCTCGACAACGCCAAAGCTTTCGCCCGCACGAATCCGGTCGGCCTGCTGAACATGAGCGCCGAATTCGCCAAAAACCAGCCGATCGTCGTGATCGACGAGGCGACGGGCAAGCGCCAGCTGGTCTACTCAGAGCTCGATTCGAACGCTCCGACCCCGGCCGACACCAATCTCCTGGTCATGCCGGGGAAAGCGCTCACCGAAGGTCACACGTACGTGGTCGCGTTGCGCGACCTGCGGAACTCCTCGGGAACGATTCTGAGCGCGCCGGTGTGGTTTGAGAAGCTGCGTGACGGCAAGGCGTTGCCGGCGGACGAGCAGTCGCAGAAGGCGCGCTACGCGAAGATCTTCGCGGCGCTCAAGAAGGCCGGAATCAGCCGCGGCAATCTCTACGAGGCGTGGGATTTCACGGTCGGGTCCGAGAAGAGCCTAACCTCGCGCCTGCTGGCGATCCGCAACAACGCCTTTGCTCGGCTCGGCGACCACAACCTGGCCGACGGAATCGTCCAGGGCCACGCCCCCAGTTACACGATCACGAGCACCAAGGCCCTGTCCGGGCAGTTGGAGGACATAGAGGGCACCTTCCGAGTTCCCTGCTACCTGGAGACCTGCGGCCCAACGGCGACGACCGGATTCCACTACAGCTCGAAGGGGCCTGATGCACTCCCAACGCAGAAGAAGGGCAACTTCGCGGACCCACGGTTCCAGTGCATCGTGCCGACCTCGGCGACCCCCTCCCAGCCGGCACGGCTATCGCTGTACGGGCACGGATTGCTGGGATCGGCGGGCGAGGTCCGGTCCGGTGCTGTCGAGGCGCTGGCGACTGGCTACAACATCGCCTTCTGCGCCACCAACTGGTGGGGGCTGGCGTCGGGCGACGCCAAGCTGGCGGCCGAGGCGGTGTCGAACCTCAACAACTTCCCTGTGATCGTCGACCGCCTCCAACAGGGGGTCCTGAATTTCCTCTACCTGGGGCGCCTGATGATCAATCGCCACGGCTTCGCGTCCAACTCGGCCTTCCAGTCTGGCGGGCAGCCTGTGATCGACACCTCCAACCTCTACTACGACGGGAACAGCCAGGGCGGGATCGAGGGTGGCCTGACGACCGCTGTCTCTCCGGACGTCCGCCGGGCGGTCCTGGGCGTGACCGGGATGGACTACGGCAACCTCCTGATTCAGCGAAGCACCGACTTCTCCACCTTTAAGGCGATCCTCGAGAGCGCCTACCCGGACCAGTCGCTGTACCCCGTGATCTGTGACCTGATTCAGCAGCTCTGGGACCGGGGCGACCCGGACGGGTACGCCGCGCAGATGACCTCGCACCCGCTGCCCGACACGCCCACGCACGTTGTTCTGATGCAGATCGCGTACGGCGACTTCCAGGTCTCCATGTACGCGGGCGTGGCCGAGGCCAGGACGGTCGGGGCCGCGGTGTACAGACCCGCGCTCGACCCGGTCAGATCCCGGGACCAGCACCTGTTTTACGACGTCCCGGCAATCCCTCACTTCCCGTACGCCGGCTCGGCGATCACGATCTGGGACAGCGGACCGGGGCGGGTGCAGCCACCACCTGTGGGCAACATCCCGCCGACGTCGGCGTCAAACAACAACGATCCACACGAGGATCCGCGCAACACGCCGGCCGCCCAGCTTCAAGACTCCGACTTCTTGGAGCCGAACGGAGCGGTCGTAGATACCTGCGGCGGAACGCCGTGCCACACGGCGGCATATACGCCGTGAGTTAGCGCGGCGACGACCGCGCGCCTCGCGGCCCAGACGGCCCAGACTGTCCAGCCGCGCGCGCTCTACGCGACCGCTCCGGCCAGTGTCTCCTCGGCTACGCGGTCAGTGGCATCGTGGGTTCCGCCCAGAAGCCGACGCGAGAGCTCGGCGCGACGGAAGAACAGGGGGGCGTCGTGCTCCCAGGTGGCGCCGATGCCGCCGTGGACGTTGATCATCGAGCGGGCGGCGAACTCGAGGGCGCTCCCGGCAGCGGAGCGCGCGGCGCTGGCTGCCAGCGGGAACTCGTCCGCCTTTGACTGGCGCGCCCAGCCGGCGTAGTACTCGAGTCCGCGAGCGTTCTCCAAACGCCTCAGCACCTCGGTCAACTCGTGCTTGATCGCCTGGTAGGAGCCGATCGCCCGGCCGAACGTGAACCGCTCCTTGGCGTACGCCACGCTCGTCTCAAGGCAGGTCTGCACCGCGCCAAGCGACTCGGCGGCGATCAGCGCCTGGGCCACATACCAGGCGTCGGCGAGCACGTCGGCTCCGACGTCGAGCTTCCGGCCCTTGGCAGCGGAGAGCGTGACATGGCCTAGCGAGCGGGTGGCGTCGTAGCGCGTCACGGGCTCGATGCTCACACCGTCGGCGTCGGCCGCAATCGCCGCTCCAACCGGCGCGCCATCCTCGGTGAGCCCGACGGCGAGAAGCAAATCGGCTCCCGGCGCGTCAGGGACGAAGGCCACCGGGCCTTCGAGCACAACGGCGTCGCCATCGACCGAGGCCTTGGGGGCAGGCATGCGGGCATATCCCTGGGTCGCATCGACCGTCCACCCTGACTGAAGCTCGCTTGGCGGTCGGGCTGGAAGGTAGGCCGGCCTTTGCTCGCCGCTGGCGATTGCCTCCAACGACTCGTCGCCCGCCGCGTCGAGGATCGCGGTGGCGGATACGAGGCCGAGCAGCGGGACCGAGGCCAGCACGCGGCCACACTCCTCGGCCACCAGCAACGCATCGAAGACGCCAAGTCCCGCGCCTCCGTGGTCCTCATCGATCAGCAGGCCAGGCCAGCCCGCCTCCACGGCCACCGGCCACAGGTCAGGCAAGGCGGCTGGATCTTCAAGCGCCTCTCTGGCGGCTTCGATCGTCTTGTGTCGGGAGAGGGCGCCCCTGGCCGCCTCGCGGAGAAACTCCTGCTCGTCAGATAGGGCGAAATTCATGACGCCAGCGCCTCCTTTTCCTTGGCCCGGAGCTCCGAGAATGGGATTCCCTTGTCGAGCCTGGGCTCAGGTGGAAGCCCGAGTACCCGCTCACCGATCGTGTTGCGCAGGATCTGCTCCGTTCCACCAGCCGACTTCAGACCGGGCAGGAACGAGATCAGGTAGCTCCAGTCGCTACCCGGGTCAAGCGCTTCGGGTCCGACGACGTCGGCACCGAGGTCAGTGGCCGAGATGGCCGCATTGACCATCGTGACCTTGGCCAGCCCGGCCTCAGGCCCCGGGATCTGCCCCCGCTGGAGCATCGTCAGAGCGCGGTAGCCATTGAAGCGGACGGCCAGCAGCTCCCTGATGATCCCGCCCAGCCGCTGCCGGACCTCGCTGTCATGGCGGGCAGCGTCGTCGCCCGCCACGGTGGCCGCCAAGCGAGTCGGAGAGCCGAAGTTCTCAGACCCGAAGCCGATCGTCACGCGCTCGAACATCAGGACGGTCAGCGCCGTCCCCCAGCCGTTGCCCACGCCGCCCACGACGGCGTCCTCGTCGAGGGTGACATCGTCGAAGAAGACCTCGTTGAACTCAGCCTCGCCAGAGATCTGGCGCAGTCCTCTGACCGTGACCCCCTCGGCGTCGATCGGCACGATGAACATCGTGAGTCCTTTGTGCTTGGGGACGTCCGGATCGGTTCGGGCCAGGAGAAGCCCGAAGGAGGCGAACTGGGCGTTGGTCGTCCAAACCTTCTGGCCGTTCAGGGTCCACGTCCCGTCGTCGCCTTGGCGGGCTCGCGTCTGGATCGCTGCCAGGTCTGAGCCTGCTGCGGGCTCGGAGAACAGCTGACACCAGACCTCATCGCCGTGGAGCATCGGCCCGAGGTGGCGTGACTTCTGCTCGTCGGTTCCGTGCGCGATGAGGCAAGGTCCGAGCATGCCGATGCCGATCACGTCCAGGATCCCCGGAACCTCGGCCCTCCCGATCTCCTGATTGGTGATCACCTGCTCGATCGGTCCAAGCCCCTGGCCCCCGTATTCCTGCGGCCAGGTCACCCCAGCCAGCCCGGCCTCGGCCAGCTCGCGCTGCCAGGCGCGCCGAGAGTCGATGTAGCTCGAGTCCTCCGACGACCCCGAGCGGGGCGGGGCCTGCGCTTTGTGGTCCTCGAGCCAGCCGCGAACCTTCTCGCGGTACTCGGCTTGCTCAGGGGTGTCATTCAGGTCCAATTTCGCTCCTCGTCCGCCGGTTGCCGGTAGGTGACGCCTGCGGGCTGTGGGTCTCCAGCGGCAGGCGTGAATCTCGATTCACATCTTATCTGTCCGGGCGCTGCCGACCCGCGCTGCCATACTGAGGTCATGACCACGGAGAGCACCACCGTCTCGCCCGGAGCCGGTTCCGCGTCGCCGGTCGGATTCACGCCCAAGGTCCTGAACCATCTGGAGCGTCTGGAGGCAGAGAGCGTCCACATCATGCGCGAGGTCGCGGCCGAGGCGCGCAAGCCGGTGATGCTGTACTCGATCGGCAAGGACAGTGCAGTCATGCTCGAGCTCGCCCGCCGGGCGTTCTATCCCTCAAACCCCCCGTTTCCGCTGCTGCACGTCGATACCCAGTGGAAGTTCCGGGACATGTACGCCTTCCGTGACAAGGTGGGCCGTGAGTCGGGGATGGAGCTGATCGTCCACATCAATCCCGAGGGACGAGAGCAGGGAATCAACCCGTTTGACCACGGCTCCGAGGTCCACACCCACATCATGAAAACGGTGGGCCTCCGGCAGGCTCTCGACGAGCACGGCTTTGATGCCGCGTTCGGCGGGGCGCGGCGTGACGAGGAGAAGTCACGGGCCAAGGAGCGGATCTTCTCCGTCCGAACTTCCCAACACGCCTGGGATCCCAAGAACCAGCGGCCTGAGCTGTGGCGTAACTACAACGCCCGGGTGCGCCAGGGAGAGTCGCTCCGTGTGTTCCCGCTCTCGAACTGGACGGAGCTCGACGTATGGCTCTACATCCAACTCCACGACATCCCGATCGTCCCCCTCTATCTGGCCGCCGAGCGACCGGTGGTCGAGCGGGACGGAACGCTGATCATGGTCGACGACGAGCGCATGCGGCTCGAGCCCGGCGAGGAGCCGGTCTCAAAGCGGGTTCGCTTCCGGACGCTTGGGTGCTACCCCCTGACGGGCGCGATCGAGAGCGATGCCGACACGCTGCCCAAGATCATCACGGAGATGCTCACGACCAAGACGTCAGAGCGCCAGGGGCGTGTGATCGACCACGACGCCGCTTCTTCGATGGAGAAGAAGAAGCAGGAGGGGTACTTCTAAGACCTCGGTGGGCGGGCTCCACGCGGCGAGTCCGCGCGGATCCCAGGCGGGTGCTCGCTAGTTCCGCGGCGGGGCGGTCAAACGTCCCGATTCCTCGAGGAGATCAAGAATGATCTGGGCGCTGTCCTGGGGCGTCCCTGCCGTGGTGTCGATCCTGAGCTCGGGCTTATCGGGCGGCTCATAGGGGGAATCGATCCCGGTGAAATTGGTCAGCTCTCCGCGTCGGGCCTTGGCGTAAAGACCCTTGGGGTCTCGCTCCTCGGTCACGGACAGAGGCGCATCGACGTGGATCTCCAGGAACTCCTCCGGCTCGAACAGCGACCTGGCCATCTGTCGCTCCGCCCGGAAGGGAGAGATGAAGGAGACGATCACGATCAACCCGGCGTCGACCATCAGGTGGGCCACCTCGGCCACCCGCCGGATGTTCTCGGCCCGGTCCGAAGGCGTGAAGCCCAGGTCGACGTTCAGGCCGTGGCGGACATTGTCGCCGTCAAGCAGGTACGTCAGGTGCCCGCGGCGGTGCAGCTCCACCTCGATCAGGTTGGCCAGCGTTGACTTGCCGGAGCCGGAGAGCCCGGTGAGCCAGAGGGCGGTGGGCTGCTGATGAAGCTGGACCGCCCGCTCGTGCTTATCCACGCTCACGGCCTGCCAGCGCACGTTCTGCGAGCGCCGCAGCGCCATGTGGATCAACCCCGCACCGACCGTGTTGTTGGTGATGCGGTCGATCAGGATGAACCCGCCGGTGTCTCGATTTTCCCGATAGGGGTCAAACGCGATCTGGCGGCTCAGCTCGAGATCGCAGACGCCGATCTCGTTGAGCTCCAACTTGGTGGCGGGGATCGGCTCCATCGAATCGATATTCAGCTTGTGCTTCAGGGGCGCGATCGTGGCTGGGACGGTCTTTCCCCCCAGGTGCATGAGGTAGCTCCGCCCTCGGAGCATCGGCTCGTCTCCCATCCAGACGATCGTGGCCTCAAACTGGTCCGCCACTCCGGGCGGCTCGTGGGCGGAGGCGATCACGTCCCCCCGGGTGACGTCGATCTCGTCGGCCAGCGTCAGCGTGACGGACTCTCCGGCCACCGCTGAGTCAAGCTCGCCGGCGTGGGTGATGATCCGATCGATCTTGGTGAGTCGCCCTGACGGCGCCACCACGACCTCGTCGCCAGGTTTGACGACACCACCGGCGACCGTCCCCGAGTAGCCCCGGAAATCCAGGTCAGGTCGGTTGACCCACTGAACCGGCATCCGGAACGGGCTTCCCTGGAGCCGCTGCTGATCGATCTCGACCGTTTCGAGATATTTCATGAGCGTGGGGCCTCTGAAGCCGGGAACGGCGTCGCTGGGCTTGGTCACGTTGTCGCCCCGCAGGGCGGATACGGGAATGCAGGTGACGCGCTCGAGTCCAATCTTTGCTCCGAAGGCTCGGTACTCGTCGGCGATCTCGTTGAAGCGGCTCTCGGAGAAGCCGACGAGGTCCATCTTGTTGACGGCCAGCACGACGTCTCGGATGCCGAGCAGCGCGACCACGTGGCTGTGCCGCCGGGTCTGCCGAAGCAGGCCCTTGCGGGCGTCGACCAGGATCACCGCACAGTCGGCCGTGGAGGCACCCGTGACCATGTTCCGGGTGTACTGCTCGTGGCCCGGCGTATCGGCCACGATGAAGTGCCGGGTTGGTGTGGAGAAGTGCCGGTAGGCGACGTCGATCGTGATCCCCTGGGCCCGCTCGGCAGCCAGCCCGTCCAACAAGAGCGCGAAGTCGAGCTCGTCACCCTGAGTGCCGGCCACGCGTGAGTCCGACTCGAGCGCGGCCAACTGATCCTGAAGCAGGGAGCCCGACTCGTAAAGGAGCCGACCGATCAGCGTGCTCTTGCCATCGTCGACGCTCCCGCACATGACGAACCGCAGAAGCGTGCGCGCATTGTGCGCGCGGATGCGCTCCTCGATATCGTCGCCGAGTCTTGTGACCGTCGAATCGTCCACTTGGGCGTGATCATCGGTGCCAGGGCGGACGCGTTCGTCGACGCCCGGCACCCCCTCCGGATTCATACCACTCGATGCTACAGCGAATTTTCGATCTTCAGTCACATTCCACCTATTCAGATGGCCAGCTTGAGCCCCGGGAAGTGGTTCAGCGCGCCGCGGAAGCGGGTGTCGGCTTGCTGGCGCTCAGCGACCACGACAGCGTAGAAGGCATCGACGAGGCGCTCGACGCGGCGGCGGATGAGGAAATCGCAGTCGTGCCTGCCGTCGAGCTCTCGGCCGTGGAGGACGGATACGAGGACTACCACGTCCTGGGCTACCGGATCGATCACCACGATCCGGTGCTCCGGGAGCGGACGGCGGAGGCCCGGGCCGACCGCTACCGGCGGGCCGACGCCATGGCCGATCGCCTTCGGGAGCTCGGCTTTGCGGTCGACGAGGGCAAGCTCGATGCCCGTCGGGCCACGGGCGCCGTGCTCGGCCGTCCCCACCTTGCCGGCGCTGTCGTGAGCCACCCTGACAATCAGGAGAAGCTCAAGGAGGCTGGGCTTGAGACGATCGAACGCTTCATCCCGGCCTATCTGATCCCTGGAACGCCCGCGTACATGCCGCGGACACGGCCAACATTCGAGGAGGCAATCGGCTGGATCCACGACGCAGGCGGTATCGCCATCTGGGCTCACCCCTTCTGGGACGTCCACTCAGACCAAGCGGTTCTGGATTGCATCGATCGCTTCCGGGGGTGGGGGGTCGACGGCGTGGAATGCTTCTACCCCACGTTTACCGAAGCCCAGACCCGGCTGCTGGTGTCGCACTGCGGCCAGGCCGGCCTGCTGAGAACCGGGTCATCTGATTTTCATGGGCCCACGCACAAGATCTTCAGCCGCTTTCTCGCCTACGAGCTCCACGGGGAAGAGCCCAATCTGGGAGCAATCGCGCAGTAGCGCGATTGCCGGTGTCCGGCTGGCGCCGTTCCCCTCGTTTATCGCTGAGGTATAGGCTGGCCATCCAACGACTTGGCGGAGGCGATACTTCTTTCGAGCCTCCTCCGAACCCTGAGAGGAGGGTGAGATGGCAGACAGCGTATACCGAGTAACCGAAGTGATCGGCACAAGCAGCGAATCCTTTGCCGCCGCCACACGCAACGCGGTAGAGACCGCGGCGAAGTCGGTGCGCGACCTTCGGGTCGGAGAGGTGATCCGGCAGGATGTGACGATCGAGAACGGCAAGGTGACGAGCTTCCGCGTCCGCGTCGGCATCTCGTTCAAGTACGAGACCGGCGACTGACGAGACACTCACCCGACCCCAAGGGAGAAACCATGGCAAGCGCCCCTGCAGAAGCGAGCACCGTAACCAAGGGACCGGGAAACGGCCGCGCGCCGGCCATCTTGGCAGTCGAGAATCCCGCGACCGGACAGACCGTGGGCGAGGTCCCCTCGCTGCACCGCAAGCAGACGCTTGAGCTGGTTCGCCGAGCACGTGCCGCCCAGCCAGCGTGGGAGGCGCTTGGCTTCGGCGGCCGCGGCGATCTGCTTCGAGACATGCGCAAATGGCTCGTGGCCAATCGGGGTCGTGCGATCAAGACGCTGTGCGACGAGAACGGCAAGACGTATGAGGATGCCCAGCTGGAAATCCTCTACTGCGCCGACGCCCTGGGCTTCTGGGCCAAAAAGGCCCCGAAATGGCTGGCCGACGAGCGCGAGCGCCCGCATTCGCCGCTCCTGTTCGGACGCAAGGTCATCAATCGCTACGTGCCCTACGGCGTCGTCGGTGTGATCGGGCCCTGGAACTACCCGCTCATCAATAACTTCGGCGATGCCATCCCCGCGCTGGCCGCGGGCAACACCGTCGTGCTGAAGCCGGCCAGCATCACGCCGCTGAGCTCGATGCTGATGGCGGAGGGAATGCGCGAGGTGGGAGTCCCCGAGGATGTGTTCTCGGTGGCCACGGGCTCGGGTGGGACGGTCGGAGGCGCGTTGGTCGAGTCGGTCGACATGCTGCACTTCACGGGGTCCACCGAGGTTGGACGGGGGCTCATGGTGCAAGGCGCTAAGCGACTGCTTCCGGTCACGCTCGAGCTCGGCGGCAAGGACCCGATGGTGGTGCTCCGGGACGCCAACGTCGAGCGAGCGGCCAACGCTGCCGTCTGGGGCGCGCTGCAGAACGCGGGGCAGACGTGCATATCAGTGGAGCGCGTTTATGTCGAGGCCGATGTGTACGAGTCTTTTGTGGCCAAGGTGGTCGACAAGGTCGGTCGGCTGCGTCTGGGGGCCCCGGCCGGCCCGGGCCAGGTCGACCTGGGCGCCCTGACCTCGCCTGAACAGGTAGAGATCATTCAAGACCATCTGCGCGACGCAGTCGAGAAGGGCGCGCGGATAGAGGTCGGCGGCCATCTGCGTCCTGGGGCGGGCCGTTTCTTCGAGCCCACGGTTTTGACGGGCGTGGATCACTCGATGAAGATCATGCGCGAGGAGACGTTCGGCCCGACCCTGCCGATCATGAGAGTTCAGAATGAGGAGGAGGCCATTCGCCTCGCCAACGATTCGACCATGGGTCTCGATTCCAGCGTGTTCGGCGGCGACACCGCGCACGCCGAGTCCGTGGCGCGGCGGATCAGGTCAGGTGGCTCAGTCGTCAATGACGCATTGACCAATTACCTGGCGATGGAGGTCCCGATCGGCGGCGTCAAAGAATCAGGTGTCGGAGCTCGCCACGGCAAGTACGGCATCCAGAAGTACTGCCAGCGCCAGAACCTGGTGGTGACCCGCTTCGGGATGAACCGCGAGGTCTACTACTTCCCTTACAGCAGGGGCGCGGCCAAGCTCACCGATCTGCTGATCGTCACGCTGTTCGGGCGGGGTCGGCGCCGACGATGATCCGCGTGGGGCCGGGTCTCTTGGCCTCTGGGTCTGCGCATCAGCCAGCGCGAGCCGCCGACACGGACTGACGGCCCGCATGTACAAGCTCTACGTCATCCCCGGATCGCACGCCTGCCGGGCCGCGATGCTGATGCTGGAGCACAAGCAGGTCCCATACCACCAGGTGGAGTTCGTCACGCTGCTACACCCGATCGGCGCACGTCTACGCGGTTTCAATGCCGGAGGGCAGCGCAGGGCGGCGGCCGGGCGACGGACGCCCGGACTACGCATGGGCGATTGGCTGGGGACGGTACCCGGGCTGGCGATCGACCGACAGCGGATCTCGACGAACCACCGGATCGCCCGCTTCCTTGAGGAGCGCCATCCTGAACACCCTCTGTTCCCGGCCGATCCGGAGGCGCGGAAGGCCGTAGAGGAGGCAGAGGCGTGGGCCAATGACGAGCTGCAGATGGCGGCCCGCCGGATCCTTCTGGCGGCGGTGCTGGTTGATCCGGCGGCGTTCAGCCAGGCGACGGGCGACGGGCGACTGGGCTACCTCCTCTATCGCCGGGAGAGCCTGCGCCGTCTGATTACCCCGATCATCGGCCGCCAGATATTTGCTGCCAGGGCGGCCGAGGCTGACCAGCTCCTGGGTCAGCTCTCAGAGATGCTTGACCGCATCGACGGCTGGATCAACGATGGCATCCTGGGAGGCCCCGAGCTGAACGTTGCGGACTGCATGGTCGCCCCGAGCCTTGCGCTCATCCTCTATCGGCCTGACGTTCGGCCAACATTCGAAGGGAGGCCCGCCCTGGCTCTCGTCGATCGCCTGCTCCCCGAGCCTGGCGATCACGATCTAGTCGGAGCCGAGCGCCCCCAGCTCCACCGTGATCTCGTCAGCGGTGATCGCCCGGATGGCTGAGCCCTTGGGGAGAGCGTCGGACAGAGGGGCGACCAGCTCGACGGGACGCGCCAGGGTGAGGTCGATGCTCGCCTCCTGCCCCGAATAGCGACTGACCGCGGCCCGCTCGACGCCGCCAACCCCCCGCACCGCCGCCTCGACCTCGGCCAGCACCGCAACCCCAGTGACGTTGGTCACCACAAGGCTGACCGTGCCCTCGAACACGGGAGCCGGCGGAGGCGCCGGCGCGAAGCTGGCCTCGAGCGCATCCAACTGGCGTTCGTAGGAGTGGACCAGCTCGCGTGTGCCCCTCAAGAGCTCCTCACGCAATTCCCGCAGCCTCTGGATCTGGGCATCCGCGATATCGCGGTCGCCAACGCCCGGCTCGGGTGGCGGTGGAGGCTGCATCGGTGGCGGTGACGCCTCCTCCAAAGGTTCCGGCGCGGCCTCCTCGGCCACGGCGCCAGGGCCGCCGGTGGGGCGTTCCTCGTCCTGGAGCAGTCGTCCAACGTGCTGCCTTATCTCTCCCAGGCGGCGATCCAGTTGGGCTAGCGCGTCACGGATATCGGAGACGTCATTCATACGGACAGGCGGGGGAGTTCAGGTGCTGCTCGTACCCTAGCGCCGCCACGCCCACCGCCGAGCTGGCTCGGCCTCGAATCTCGCTAGCTCCAGGCGCCTGACGCAATCCTGCAGCAACCTCAGAGGCTCGGGCGATCCCATCGTGGCTGTCCCGTCCTCTGGGGACGGGAGCCCCGCGACTAGATGCATTAGCCCTCTCGAGGATGCCCAAATCACCAGCGTCGGCTCCGGTGGTCCAGCGCCGGGGCCGAGCACGCGAGCACCGCTTTGGTCAAAGATCACCGTACAGCGCGATTCCTGCGGCTCTCGCGGCTCGATCTGGATCGACAACGGGCGCGAGACCGTCGGTGCGAGCCGAGCTGTCTCGATGATCATCCGGAGCAGAAGGTCGGGCGGCACACGAGCACCCACGGCGCAGAGATCTCGGATCCGGAGCGGCGCGGCGACCAGCGCCAGAAGGTCGCTGAGACAACGCCGCCTGCCCTTCACCTTGACGGCCCGGCGACAGAGCCTGGAGAGGAGTGTCCTGCGCCCTTTCAGCACGAGCCGTCCCAGCGCCTCGAAGCTCCCGATGATCCAGGCACCGGTCTCAGTCAACGGCCGGCGATCCTCAAGCCGCTGCACCTGCGCGTCCAGCGGGCGGGCATCCACCGCGAAGATCGTGTGGTCGCCCACGATGAGGTCGTAGCGGCCGTAACGCGGCGTCGCGATGGCTTGCGCGGGGAGCACCGCGACGAGCACCCGCCCAGCGGCCTCGAGATCGTGCTCGGCCAGCCGTCGCAGCGCCACGCTGAACCATGATTTCTGTCCAGGCTCGTGCTCGTCCCAATCTGGGAGCCACGGCGGCAGTACCGGCTCGACCTCAGAGGCTTCCGGGGCGGCGTCAAGCGCTTCCTGGTCCGGCTCGGGCTCGGGGAGCGCCTGACGGACAAGTTCGGCGCGAAGCTCTGCCAGGGCCTCGGCAATCTCGCCCGGAGAGGGCGCCGCGACCTCCTGGCGGAAGGGCTCCTCGCAAGTCACCTCCTCACCGAGCGGCTCCTCCTCAACAGCCACCTCCTCGCTTGGAGCGACGTCAGGGCGAGGCTCGCCGTCCGCGAGCGTCGCGGAGCGAGCCTCCAGATGCTGGCTGATCCGATCGAACTGAGACCGGCACTCCGAAAGTTCGTTCGCCATCTGCTCGAGATGGATCGCCACCAAGCGCAGCCAGCGATCATCGCCTCGCTCCGACTCCCGCTCGAGCTTCGGCTCCGGCCCCGGCGCGCGCTCCAGCCGACTTCGACCAGCGATGGATGTTTCCGTCAGGAGCCGCAGGAGCTCGTTGCTCACCTCATCGATATCGGTGCGCAGCGAGACGAGGTCGGCGCCCGTGACCAAGAGGTCAGGCGGCAGGTCCTCCGCCGGGGCGGACGGCGGCGGCACCGTGGCCTCTGGCCCAGTCCTCGGCTCCTCGCCCGGCAGATCGAGGTCTACGTTCCGACCCAGAAAGCGCAGGACTAGCCTGCTGATCGGCCAGCTGGGAGCCGAGGGCGGCAGCCGGAATACGAACCGAAGCGTCTGCAGCGAACCGGCGGCGCCCATCACACCAACCGGAGCGGTCACCTGGACGCTGCGGTCGCCATGAACGACGGTGAGTGTGGCCAGCGAACCGACCACTCGACCGCTGCCTCTTCCTCTCGCCATTACGACGAGCCCCTGCATTGGGCCGAGGGGGCGCCACCCCACCCCAGCGATCGTCAACTCATCGGCGTGATCCCGATCCATGTTCCGCCCTGCGCGCTGGGACCGCAGCGGACCCTGCGCCAGCTCAGCGTTGCCGACGCCGACGGGCGCCTCGGTGGTGGCCGCCACGCCAGGCCCTAGCGATTCATCTTCCATGGCCCGGAAAAATCATAGTCTCCGGGCATTTTTCGGCGAAACTCTGCCCCTCCCCTTCATTTACGTGGCGGATCCCCACCGGCTCTCGGGTGCAGATTCCCGCAGTGCGGGGAAACAGGTGATTTCATCCTGGCGGGGTGATGGAGCAATGATCGAGATCGAGTGGGTCACGGACGGCCAACGCTTCGCTTCGTTGGGCCGCGAATGGGACGAGCTGGCCTCGGACAATCTCTCGCCCTTCGGCGACCACGCCTGGTTTGCTGCCTGGTGGGAAAACTTTGGGACAGGTGAGCTGCGGGTCTGCGTCCTCTGGGAGGATGGCAAGCTGCGGGCCGCACTCCCGCTCTCGCTCCATCGCGGGCGGTTAAACGCTCTGGCCAACTACCACACGCCCCGGTTCAGCGTGACCGCAAGTGACCGGAGCGCGTTGGAGACCGTGGTTGGCGAAGCGCTTTCTCTTCCGATGAGCGAGGTCGCGGTTCAACCCGTGGCCCTGTCCGACGCGCTGCACGAGACGATCCATCACGCCTCCGCCCAGAAGCGACGCCGCCTGCTCGTCGAGCCGCTGTACCGCTCCCCGTATGTGGAGCTCGATGGAGATTTCGAGGGCTTCATGAGCTCCCGGGCTCCACACCTGAAAGGCAACCTCCGGCGCTGGAAGAAGCTCAACCGTGAGCAGCGAGTCCGGTTTCGGTTTGAGGACTCGGTCGAGGATCTGGACGCAGAGCTTGAGCGTGGCTACCTAATCGAAGCCTCCGGGTGGAAGGGCGAGCGGAAGACGGCGATCCTCTGCTCGCCACAGACCAGAGGCTTCTATACGGCGATCGCCCGTTCCTACCATGACCGCGGCCAGCTCCGGCTGATCTGGCTGGAGATCGACGGGGAGCCTGCGGCCTTCAGCTTCTGCTTGATGCGGAGCCAGCGGCTCTACTGTCTGAAGCTGGGGATCGAGGAACGCTCGCGGCGGTACGCGCCTGGAGTCCTGATCGACTACTGCACGCTCAAGCATTGCTTTGAGCTCGGGCTCGAACGCTATGAGTTCCTGGGCGCCGATGAGGCCTACAAACGCTACTTCGCTACTGCCGCAACGGATGTTGTGCGCCTCCGAACCTACCGTCGCCGGTCTGCAGCGTCTGTCCGGTATCTGACGCGGCGCTACGGCCGGCCAGCGGGCCTGGCGGTGCGTGCCCGGCTGGAGAGCCGCTACGGTTCTCGCCGATCAGGCGCGTGAGCACGTCCCCGCCAGTAATCCTCCTTGGCGGAGGAGCGATTGCCGTGTCTGTGGCCCGCAGCCTGGGAGAAGCCGGCGTGCCCATCCATGCCCTAGGCGACGCCGAATGGGACACGGTTGGCCACAGCCGGCACTGCGCTTCCTTTGTCGATGTTGGTCACGAGAGGCTCGATGAGCGTTACCTGGAATGGCTGGCCGGGCGCCACGTGGGGAAAGCCGTGGTGTTTCCGTGCGACGACGAATCGCTCGAGCTCGTCGCCCGCCGCCGGGCGGAGCTCCAGGAGCTGGGCTACCTGCCGATCGAGGCCAACGACGAAGTCCTGCTGGCAATGCTCGACAAGGAGGAGACCTATATCCGTGCTGCCCGGTTAGGAGTGGGCGTTCCACGGCGGTTCGTGCTGGAGGCCCGCGAGGACATCGATCGCCTTCTGGAGAAGTACGACATCAGCTTCCCGTGCGCGCTCAAGCCGCTTCACTCCCACCTGTTCGCCCGCCGGTTCGGAAGCACTGCCAAGGTCATCCTGTTACCTGAACGGGCCGAGCTCGAGCGGGTGGCGGACGACCTCACGGCGCTGGGCTCGGCCATGATGGTGACGGAGATCATCCCTGGCCCAGAGGACGCGTACTGCTCGCTTTACACCTATCTGGACCGCGACGGCAAGCCGCTGGCACAGTTCACCAAGCGCAAGCTGCGCCAGTACCCAGTTGGATTTGGATTGGCGACGTATCACGTCAGCATCCACGATGACGAACTCGCCACCGAAGGGCTGCGTTTCTGTCAGGGGATCGGGCTCAGAGGCGTAGCGTGCGTGGAGTTCAAGCGCGATTCCCGGGATGGCCAGCTCAAACTGATCGAGTGCAACCACAGATTCACCCTGGGGCAGGAAACTCTTCGCTATTCGGGGGTGAACCTCCCGCTGGTCGCCTACAACGCTCTCATCGGGCGCCGGGTGCCCACGTGCGATAGCTACCACAGCGGTGTGCACCTATGGGCTCCCCTAGCCGATACGCGTTCGTTCCTGGAGTCACGCCGCCGGGGAGCGCTGACCGTCGGTCAGTGGGTCCGGAGCCTGATGCACCGCCAGCACTTCCATCTCTTCGACCCCACAGACCCAGGTCCGTCAATCGGTCATCTCGCCAGACGGGTGCGGCGGCGGCTGCGACGGCTCTACGGTCGCTCGCAAGGACGCTCGGTGTGACGGCGGCGGCACCGGAGACTGGCCGGCTGACCCGGATCCTTGATCAGCTTGGAAAGTCCGGCCCGCTCGGACGGGAACTGGCGGTGCGCGTTGACCTGGCGCGGGCCGCCGGGATGTCCGCGGCGTGGAGGCGGCTGGTCTACGACCGACGGCTCAGGCACCTCGAACCTGCCGGCGAGGATCCGTACACGCGCATCTGGCGAGACGCCGCCCTGGAAATCGGCGCAGAGGTGACGGAGCTGCCGGGGGGGTTCATGGAGATCTCCTCCGGCCAGAGCTGGACGCGGGTGAGGGACAACCTCGTGATGCTCGACGACGCCGTGACGCTGCGCTTCGCGCTCGAGAAGCCCCTGGTCAGCCGGCTCCTGGATCGGGCAGGATTGCCGGTCCCCAGCTGGCTGGAATTCGACTCCGCCGAGCTCGGGCCGGCACTGCGTTTCTTGAAGGACGGTCCCGTTCCCTGCGTTGTCAAGCCGACCGGTTCGAGTGGCGGCTATGCGGTCACGAGCGGAATCCGGACCGAGGAGGAGCTGATACGTGCCCGCCTCCGGGCCTCTCGTGTGAGCCGGAAGTTGATGATCGAGCGCCAGATCGAGGGACACGCGTACCGGTTCCTGTTCCTCGAAGGCGAGCTACTGGACGTGGTCCGTCGGCATCCGCCGCGGGTCACGGGCGACGGCCGGTCCACGATCGAAGAGCTGATCGCCGCGGAGAACAAGCGCCGGATCGCCCAGCGCGACCAGGTCATGCTGTGGCCCCTGCGAATCGACCTGGAGTGCGTGCTCACCCTTCGGCGAGCCGGGCTGTCGTTGTCGTCGGTACCCCCGGCTGGAAGCACAATCGCGGTCAAGGCGGTGGTCAGCCAGGGCACGATGCACGACAACGAGACGGTTCGCGAGGGAGTCAGTGGCGAACTGGAGGCGGAGGCTCGCCGGGCGGCCGATTTGGTGGGCCTTCGACTGGCCGGTGTCGATCTGATTACCACCGACATCGGTTCATCGCTGAACGATGCTGGAGGCGTCATCCTCGAGGTGAACGGACCGCCTGGCCTGCACTACCACTACGACGTAGCTGATCCGGCCAACGCCACCCGAGTGGCGGTGCCGATCCTGCGAAGGCTGCTCGGCGCGGGCCGCTGACCGACGCTACGGTCGCCTGAACGCCCACCGGGCGTCAATCTCGGACAGCACCACGTCGGCCTCACCGGGCCGCTCGCCGCCGAAAACATCAGCCAGGCCGAGCGCTGCCAGGTCCCGGAGCGTCCGCGCCCCTTCGCGGGCCAGGCTCGGATCGAGCCCCGCCTCCTCCAGGATTTGGCCAGCCTCGCCCAGCTCCTCGCTACGGCGATCGGCATGGACCGCCAGGCTGCAGAGGACGCGCTCGACCAACTCTCTGAACGGGACTCGCTCGCCCGGGCCATCGATGCTCTGAATCACGACCTCCTCCAGGCCATGGCGTCTCGCAGCCAGCATGAGCTGGACGATCAGCGCATCACGCCCCTTGAGGTAGCTGCTTCTGAGCAGCTTCACCGTCGCCGCGACGCCAGGCGGACCGTGGAGCGTTTGGACGCGGAGGCCGTCCTGCACCACGAGCCGGCGAAAGCGCTCAGCGCCTGGCCCGCTGGCCAACACCGGAACACGATGGCCACTGACGACGACCGTGCCAACCACGGCGCCATCGACGTATTCACCACCGCACTCGGAGACGAGCTTTGCGGCCTGCCGCTTGGACTCGGGCGGCGCGGAAGCCAGATCGACGTAGAGCGCGCCTGTGGCCAGATGGGGGCTGCACCGCGAAGCCACGTCCAGGCACGCCGAGCCCGGGACACCTATCAGCAGGCAGTCGGCACCGTTCAGGACCTCGCCAAGATCTTCGCTCGCCCGGATTCGTGAGTCTGTGAGCCGGCGCTGGCGCGGCGATCCCGGTTCGGGCACTGTCCGCAGGTACGCCCGCAACGCGTGTCGCCCGCCGGCGGCCAGCCCCTCGGCCAGCGCGGCTCCGAGCGCGCCGTAGCCAACGAAGGCGATTACGGCCATCGCGAGAGCGGCGAGAGCGCTCTAGGCGACGGTGTCAGGCTGCTCGATAGCCACACCGTTGCCCTGAAGAATTTCGTCGACCCAGGCATTGGAGAAGTCTCCCCGGGCAACGGATTGTGTGTAGTCGGCCTCCGCCGCCTTGCGGCTGAGCAGGCGGTCCAGGAGCTCGGCGGCTATGTCCCGAGGCACTACCACCACGCCGTTGAGGTCGCCGATGACGACGTCACCGGGATTGACGACGATGCCTCCGATGCAGACCGGATGGTTGATCTCGCCCGGGCCTCGGTGAAGCGGTCCGATAGGGGTGACCCCGCGGGCAAAGACGGGAAAGTCTCCCAGCGCCCTGATCGCCGGCAGGTCACGCACCAACCCATCCACCACGACCCCGGCGATCCCGCGATGACGGGCCTTGGTTGAGATCAGGTCGCCGAGCACGGCAGTGGTCCCTGATGCGCTGGTGTCGATCACCAGCACGTCGCCGGGCTGAGCGACGTCCAGGCTCTTGTGCACCATCAGGTTGTCGCCGGGATAGCACTTGACCGTGCAGGCGGTCCCGAGGACAGGGAGGCTGGGCTCCGTGAGCACGCTGATGTGATCGTGCACGGTGTAGAGACGGTTCATCAGGTCCGAGATGGCCGGAGTGTCGAAGCCGGCCAGCTGCTGGACTATCTCGGCTGGCGTGCGCTCGATGTCGTAACGGATCCGGAAGCCCGGCCCGGGATGCATCTCAGCTGACTTTGGTTTACCGGCCATCGCTGCGCTCCGCCGTCTCGGCTAGCCAACCGCGCTGGAGTACTCGGGGAGAGGCCGAAACTCGATCGCGGGCGCGGGGGGGAGCGCCGTCCCTGCGATGATCGCCGCCGGCGCCACCGAAGTCATCCACCGAGCGCGGCTCGCTCCCACGAGCTGGGTTGCGGCCCCCACCGCAGCCGCGAGGCTGCCAACTGGCCGCCACGACTCTGCGCGATGACCGTCGGAAGCGATTACATGCGCCAAATCCTCCCGGCAGAGGTATTCCGCACATCTGCGAATTCGGTCGCTCCGGCGGCGGAGCAGCGACGAAGCATTCACTTGCACGAGCACCCCTTGGTCCTGAAGGTCACGAAGCCTCTCGGGTTCGACCTGGAAGATCCGGCTGCGCTCTGGATGTGCGAGCGTCACGCGCATACCGCGCGTCAGAAGGAACCCGAGCAACTGCTCGAGGAGCAGGCCATCAGACGGCGTCTCGATCAGAAGGTCTCGGCCGCGCTGGTTGTAGCTGACCATCCGCAGATGCTCGTCGTCAGCCTCAAGGGCTGAGATCAGCGAGACCTCGGCCGCCGGAAGCACCCTGAGCGGAATCTCCGCGGCGCGGAGCTCGTGGTCCAGGCGCGCGCAGCGCTCGGATAGCTCTTCGACGTGCACGTCCGGGAAGTCGAACCGCACATGCGGGGTGAGCGCCACCGTGCCGATGCCGGCTGTGACTGCCGCCCGCGCCATCTCGAGTGCCGCTCTTAGGTCGGGCGGGCCGTCATCGATTCCGGGCAGCAGGTGCTCATGGATGTCGACCAACATCCGGCTCGCGGGCGGGGGGGCCAACGTCAACCGCTCGACGCCGGGGTCCGAAGCCGCCTGGGGCGCGAAGACCTGCGATCCGCCCAAGGTGCCGTTTGCCAGAGCGGGCCGGCGCGGCAGGCGGCGCGAGCGCGCGCTCGGAGCACCCGGGTTGATGGTCGGAGGCTCCGAGGCAGTTCCGTCGGAATCTGGCTCTGGGAGGGATCGGATCACCTGCTCGAGCGCACGCTGAAGGGCAGCCAGCTCTCGCTCGATGCGCAGCAGATCTGCCTTCGGCAGAGAGACCGAATCGGCTTGTCCAGCCAACTGCTCGCCGCCTGACACGGGTAGCGGCAGCACGATTTCGTGCCCCTGCCACAGCAAGAGCATTCTCTCGACCGGCCAGTCGGGCGCGTCACGCGGGAGCCGGAAGACGAAACAGAGCATCTCACTTGATCCGGCCATGACCCTCGGGTGCTGGGTGACCGTGACCGGGGCATCGAAGCGGTTGATCTCGCCGCTTTGGAGGATCATGAGGGTTCCCCACGAGCGACGGCTCGGACCGGCATCGCCGCCGCGCGCAATCACCACGAGCGCGCAGCCGGACCCGCTCTCGCCCCATGAGACGTCGCAGACCGTCAGCTCGCCGTTAGCTGGACGCGCTCGTGAGTCTGCAGAGAACCGCAGAGGATCGCGGATCTTGTTCCGTTCCATGCCCGCCGAAATCATAGGCTAGTGTCATATCGCCATTACAGGCCCGGACTGTTAGCGCGGCTGGCAAAGGTCGCCTAACCGTCCGCGCGGCCCGATGTCCGATATGCGGCGGGCGCTTCTGCGCCTTGTTTGTCAGACCGCGTTCACGGGCAGCGATCAGACCGGGCGAGCAGCGCAATCAGCTGTCGCTTGACCCGGCACCGCCTGATACTCTACCTTCTAGGGCGTCGGGCAGTGGACGAACCGGCGGTTCCTTCAGCCGCAGTTGCCAAAGGTCGATAAGTGAAGAGTCATGGAGCTTGAGATACAGGTCCCGGTGGCGTCCCCAGCCGGTGCCAGCGAAATCGCGCCTGGCAGCGATCGGGTTCTGCTGCCGGTGCGGCCCCAGCGTCGCACCACTGGCATCGACCGTTTGCTCGAGCAGCGGACATGGTTTCGCCTCCGACTGTTTCTAGATGTAATCGCGCTCACTGCCACTGCGGCCTTGGCGATATTCGTTTTCTCCTCGGGTGCGACGACACGCTTGCTGTCGGCCGGTTTTGCCGTTCTGACGCTGGTGATGCTCCACGCTCGACCCAGCGCGGACGAGCGGTTGCGCGGTACGACGTTCGACGTGCTGGCCCACGTGGCTGGCGTTGTTTCGCTGTCGGCGGTCATAACCATGGCGGCAGCGGCGCTGCTGGGCGTCTCGGACCCAGGCTGGCTGGGGCTGCGGCTCGCGGTCTATGCCGGCGCGTATGTCGGAGTCGGGCGTGGGATTCTTGTTGGCGCGCGGGTGAAGGCGATGCGCAGCGGCAAGCTCGGCACGCCGACGCTGGTCATGGGGGCTGGCGTGGTCGGCGAGCTCCTAGCCAGACGACTGCTTGACGATCCGGTTTATGGGCTGCGGCCGGTCGGCTTTCTTGACGCCGATCCACTCCCCAGATCGGCGACATCTCCGGCACTGCCGGTGCCGGTGTTGGGGGGCCCGGAGGATCTTGCGCAGGCTCTGGAGAGCTCGGGGGCAACCAATGTCATCCTGGCGTTCTCCTCGGTCCCAGATCGGGTGACGGTAAGCGTCATCAGAGAGTGCCAGCGCCTCGGGGTTCGCGTATCGCTCGTGCCCAGGTTGTACGAGGAGATCAACGACCGGGCAAAGCTCGATCACGTCGGGGGAATTCCGCTCCTCGCCCTGCATCCGGTTGATCCGCGCAACTGGGAGTTTGCGGTCAAGCACACGATTGACCGGGTCGTTGCCTTGATTGCGCTGATCCTCCTTGCGCCGCTGCTTATCGGAATCGCCATCGCCGTGCGCCTGAGTTCGCCAGGAGCCGTTCTCTTCCGGCAGCGGCGCGTTGGCCGTGACGGCAGGGTTTTTGACGTGCTCAAGTTCCGGACGATGCGTGAGGCCGTTGCCACCGAGTGGTTCGAACCGCCTGAGGGATGCGCCCCCGGCGGAGTCGAAGAAGACGATCGGCGCACCCGGGTTGGAAGCTGGTTGCGAGACCGGTCGCTGGACGAGTTACCTCAGCTCATCAATGTCCTGCGCGGCGAAATGAGTCTCGTCGGGCCACGACCCGAACGGCCCCGATTCGTGGAGCGCTTCAGCGCCGAGATCTACCGTTATCCGGATCGCCATCGGGTCAAGTCTGGAATCACCGGCTGGGCCCAGGTGAGTGGCCTTCGGGGTCAGACCTCGATTGCCGACCGCGTCGAATGGGACAACTGGTATATCCAGAACTGGTCGCTGGGGCTGGACCTGCGGATCATGGCCCTGACAGTCGCCGACTTTCTCAAGACAGCGGCCACTGAAAAACAGCACGCGGCTGACGCTTAGCGCCTGCTCAACCGGCCAGCTTCTTGACCCACTCCTTGGCGGTGCTCGGGATGTGGTCCAGATATGTTGCCCCCACCGCCGCCAGTCGGCCTCGGACACTTCGGGGCAGGAGCAGGGTTTCGATTCCAGCGTCCTCTTCGGCAAAACGCGCCTTGTACTCCTCCCCTCCGCGCAGGAACCAGTAGGCACTGGCGCCGTCCTGCATGGCGGACCGGACTGTGTGTGTCAGCAGCACGAACCCCACCGACGCGGACGCGAACGCCGGGTCCCAGCCTGCCTGGTAATACCACTCGACGCCGGCGTAACGGAACCCATACCAGACCGCGACAGGCCGCTGATCGAGCTCCATGACCCAGAGTCGCAACCATCCTCGGTCAAGGGCCAATCGCGAGAAGTCAAGGTGGAAGCCCTGCCGCCTCCCCGCGAGCGCTCCCGAGGCCTCACGCCTCCAGCGGGCGGCATGGAGCGCAAACAACAGCCGCATATCCTGATCCAGGCGCTCCTTGTCCGACAGGCGGTAGCGCAACTCGTGAGCTCGGGCGAGCCGGCGCTCGCGTCGGCGTGCCTGGTCGCGAAAGTTCCGGCTTCGCTGAGCAAGGAATTCCTCCCAGCTACGCCCCCTGAAACGCAGGATGGGAAACGCGGCCCGCCGCGCGACGATCGCCTCGGAGTGCGCGGCCCAGGACTGCCGCGGCCTCACGTGCTCAGCGAACAGAAGGTCCCAATCGTCCATCTGGGAAAGCATCTGCGTCGTCGCCGACGCTGCCAGCGACCCGTCTGCCGGGGCGTGGATCGGGCCCTGCCAGTCGCCCGGACCATGGCCGAGGAACCGGAGCAGCGTGAACGGACGCTGCGTGGAGATGTAGAGCGGGACGATCGCCGCCGGCCGGCCATCGGTCGCCCGTGCCAGGGCGACGCGCAACTCCCGATCACGACCGAAGTGGCGCCACCAGGTCGAGATCCACTCCCACGTAGCGAAGATGTTCCCCGCCGGCCCAGCAACGGTAGGCCAGTGCTCCGCCAACTCGTCGAGTCCGGCGGCCCACTGGAGCGAGATCGGCGAGGGAAACGCGTCGCCGGCGTCGGCGTCACTCACTGCGCGCGCAGTCCATTCTCAGTTCCCCGGTCCTGCGAATAAGCCCGGAGAGAGGGCGCAAAGACTGCTTCTGGCGCGGGCGCAAGCCGTTTGCGCCAGCCGGGACAGCCCCAGCATGCCGGCAAGGGCAGCCAAGGGAGGGCCATGCCGCAGCACCCCGCGCAGGGCCCCGGTCCCATGGGCGATGTGCATTGTCGCGAGCACCGCCGGCACCAGCAGGGCATCTGGCTTGCTCTCGGCCTCCGGGATCGCCCGCGCGCCGGCCCACCCGAGCGCGGTCGCATAGAGAGCGAGCCCGGCACGAGCCAAACGCCGCACCGGGCGGGGAGTGGCCACCGCAGCAGCGCCAGAAATCACTACCGCTGGCGCAAGCAGGTGCGAGCGGCGCATCGTATGTGGATGCCGCACGGCCGTCTTCTCGCGGAACTCTCCGTACTCGAGGTACTGCCTCCAGAGCCCGGCCAGCGAACCCCGGGCGGTGTACTCGGCGGACATCTGGGCTAGACACACCAGTCGCTCGCCTTGAGCAAGGAAGCGACCTGCCATTTCCGAGTCCTGATTACGCGTCCACCGCTCGTCCCAGCCGCCGTACTCGAGCAGCGTCGCGCGCTCCCAGACGCCGGCGAAAACCCCCGAATCGAGGTCGTGCTCCCCACCGCCCGCTCCAGGCTCGGAGGTCCACTTTCGTGAGCCGCCCCTCCCAAGGGGCGTCCTCATCGCAAGTGCCACAGCCCGTGAAACGCGGCCGGAGCCCGAGGCCAGCGCGGCGCCACTGACCCACCGAGTGTCGCCCTCGAGCCAGCCGCTCCACGCCGAGAGCAATGTAGTCAGGCGGGTATCGGGTATGGGCGTCCATCCGGACCACCCAGCGGCCGCGAGCGTGTGCCAGAGCGACATTGAGGGCGCATGGCGTCGTTCGCCGAGGGTTCTCCAGCAGGTGTATACGGGGGTCCTCACGGGCAAATGCCTCCACGATCGCGCGTGTCTCGTCGGTCGACCCCCCGTCCACCAGAAGGAACTCGAGATGGCCCTCGAAATGCTGCGCTCGCATCGCAGCGATGCTCTCCGCGATGTGGCTCTCTTCGTCGAGCACGGGCATCAGTACCGAGCAATCGACGTTCTGACTGTAAAGGTTTGCCATCCTGGGACCGACTAGATTATGCGTGGCTACTGCACTCGCCCCAAACATGGATCTGACGCCTGACCGAACCTCGTCGTCCCAGGCGGCGGCGTTCAAGCAGTACTACCGGACGGTGACGGACCACCCTTGGGTGGTAGTCATCTGCGTGTTGGTCGCGCTGCTGGGTGCTGGCGTATACGTCAAGCTCGCCCCGCGCAAGTATTCGGCCACCGCGCAGATGCTCGTTTCGCCGGTGCCCTCCGACGACTCGACCATGATCGGGCTGCCTGTTCTCCACGCCACCGCCGATCCCACCAATGACGTTCTGACCGGCGCCAGCCTGATGACGAACAACACAGTGGCCACCGCAGCCGCCCACTCACTCCATCTGCGCGGAGGTTCAGGTGGGGTGCTGTCCGACATCCAGGCCACCCCCATCGGCCAGAGCGACCTTGTCGCACTTCAAGCCACCGCCTCATCGGCCAAGCAGGCTCAGGCGATTGCGAATGCCTTCGCGCACGGGATCGTCTCGACCCGTGCGACCGCCCTCCACCACGCGATCGCCGCGGTCATCCCGGGCCTCAGGGCTCAGGAGGCCCAGCTCCCGCCGTCGGAACGGAACGGCCCCGGGACGATCGGAGATCAGATCAGCCAGCTCGAGCAGCTGGCCTCAAGTCCCGATCCAACGATCACGATCGCCTCACTCGCCTCGCTTCCCAGCGCGCCGTACACGCCGCGCACAAAACTCGCGCTCGTCGCGGGCGGGGTGGCTGGACTGCTGCTGGGGGTCGCCGCGGCGTTCGCGCTCAACGCCCTGGACCCTCACTTCCGGCGCGAGGAACAGCTGCAAGACGTGTTTGGGGCTCCCGTGATGGCACGAATCCCGCGCATAAGGCATCACAACGGTCGTCCACTCCTTCCCGACGAGTTGCCCGCTCAAGCCTTGGAGGGTTACCGAACTTTGAGGGCTGTGCTTCAGGCCCGCTCCCACGGACAGCCTCGGGTGGTCTTGATCACCAGCTCGGCTCCGGCCGAGGGGAAGACGACGTCTGCCATCAACGCGGCCGCGGCCCTGGCCCAGGGAGGCGCCCGAGTGACCCTGATCGAGGCGGATCTGCGGCGTCCGACGCTGGCCCGCTCGCTGATGCTCGATCCGCAATTCGGGACCGAGGACGTCCTGATCGGTGCCGCCGACTTCGACGCCGCGCTGCAGAGGGCCGAGTTCGGCGGCGTACCGCTCAATGTTCTGGCGGTACGCCAGGCCGGCACCAAGAGCGCGGCTCGCATTTCCGCAGCCACCGCGCAGCGTCTCATCCAACGTGCGGTCCAGTCCAGCGATTTCGTCGTGCTGGACACGCCGCCTCTAACCGCAGTCGGCGACGCTCTGCCGCTGGCGATCGTCGCCGACGAGCGCCTGGTGGTGGCGCGACTGGGGAGCTCAAAGCTGACCAAGCTCTCGGATCTGAACGACGTCCTGCTCGATCAGGGCCGGCCACCCACGGGTGTAATGCTGATTGGAGACTCCGATCATCACGCGTACGATTACTACTACGAGAACGGCAACTCGGCGGGGCGGGGACGCAGGCGCTGGGAGAGTCGACAGCGCCGGCGCTAGCTCGGGCTAGCAGCCGCCAAGCACCTAGGCGTCACGTTGCTCGAGCGAGTCGCCACGCTTATCTTTCACGATGTCGTCTCGCGGGAAGAGCGCGACCGTGCGGGCTTCCCGGGACCGGTGGCGGCGAAGTACAAGCTCGAGCCAGGGCAGTTTGAAGCTCACCTTGACGCCATCGCCGCTGCCTCGTTTGCGCCCAGATCTGATCTCCCGACAAAGCTCCACTGTGCTGACATTCGACGACGGCGGGGTCTCTGCCCTGGCCATCGCGTCGGCCCTGGAGGCCAGAGGCTGGCTCGGCACCTTCTTCGTCGTGACCTCACGGATAGGTACTCCGGGATTCCTCGATGCTGACGAAATCCGCGAGCTCTCGGCCCGCGGACACGAAATCGGCAGCCACTCACACACGCATCCGTCCTACATGGCCAGGCGGGATACGGCCGCAGTGGGCTGGGAATGGCGGACCAGCGCCGAGTCGCTCGCGGCGACCCTGGGCGCCCCTCCTGCCAGTGCCGCCGTGCCGGGAGGCTCGACCTCCCCAGCGGTCGTCGAACAGGCCGCCGCGGCCGGATATACGCGCCTCTTCACCTCCACGCCGCGGATGAGCGTCGTTCGTGAGGGAATCGCTGGCGGTGATCGGGCGCTGCACGATCTGGGCTAGCGACAGTCCCGCGCGCGTCGCCGCGCTCTCCCGCGGCAGTGCCAGCGCCTGGCTTCGGCGCAGGATCGGCTGGGAAGCAAAGAGCGCCGCCAAGCGGCTCAGCCCCCACTTCTACGAGTCTCTCCGCGCACGGGCAGCAGAGTGATGGGGCTGCTCGGCCGGATCGACGCGAGCAGGCTGGCGCTGGTGGGTCTGGCTGCCGGGATGTGTGCGGTGCTGGGCATCCTGGCCGGCATCTCGCCGGCGCTCGGGATCGCCGGCGCGCTGGGGGTGGCGTTCACCGCTCGCAGTGTTCGCGGACCCAACCATCGGATTGCTCCTCTTCACGGTTCTCTGCTTCGTGGACGTACTCAACTTCGGCGGGGGCGGCGGTCAGCTTCATGAAGGTTGCCGGTCTCCTCCTCTTCCTGTCTTGGTTCGCAGCCTCGAGCACTCGCCGGCACCGCTACAGCCGCTCGCTGCTTCAGCACCACACGCTCTTCGGGGTCACCCTGATCGCCTGGGTCGCGCTGGTCGGCGCTCAGCGTGGCATGGGCGCAGAGCAGCGGGACGGCCTTCAGCTCCACCTACCGCCTGGGCTCGACGCGCTACTGATGCCGATCGTTTTTGCCGCCATCCGCAAGCGCAGCCACTTCGTCTGGATCGTCAGGCGCATTCATCTTTGGGAGCGCCGTCTCGGCCCTCCTGGGTCTGGCGCAATCATCAACCGGCGCTCGGCTGGCCGGGGGAATCGGCGATCCCAACGACGAAGCGGCGGTGCTTGTCGCCGCACTGGCGCTGGCCGCCGGGGTGGCGGGGGTCTGGGCTCGAGGCTCCGCGAAGAAATTCTGTGCCCTGGCCGCTGGCGGCAATCTGCCTGGCCGGCGTGCTGGCCACCGGATCGCGCGGTGGCCTGATCGGGCTCGGCGTGATGCTGGTGGCCGGGATATTCGTCGGAGGACGCTGGCGGATGCGCGCGATCGTCCTGTTGGCCACGTCAGCGCTGGCACTGGTGGTCTACGTCAACCTGATCGCTTCCTCAGCCGCAGTCCAGCACCTGAGCAGCTCGAACTCCAGCGGCCGTACGGACCTCTGGACCGTAGGTGTACGGATGTGGGAGGCAAACCCGGTGCTTGGCGTCGGATCCGGGAACTACATCAACGCCGCGATCCACTACGTGGATCAGCCGGGAGCGCTGACGCGGGCGGACCTGATCGTCGATGTCCCGCATGTGGCCCACAACACGTATCTCCAGGTGCTGGACGACATGGGCGTCCCGGGGCTGCTCCTGTTCTTGACTTTGGTCGGCGTATCGCTGCGGGCCGCCTTCAGCGCGGCGCGCGATTCGAGGCATCCGGGGATCCGGCATTCGGTTTGCTTGCTCGGAGCGTAGGCCTGGCCATCATCGGCACGCTCACTGCGGCTTTCTTCATAACCGACGATTACGAGCGCCTGTTCTGGCTGCTGTTAGCGCTTCCGCTCCCGCTCCTCCAAATCGCGCGCTCGCCGCTAGAGCGGCACTAGCGTGATGGGCACAGGCAGCAGACGCCTGCGCGTCCTGTTCGTGGTCGACCACGCCAGCGAGGCGGGGGGAGCAGAGCGCTTTGCCACCGGCCTGGCCGTGCACATGCCACGCGACCGCGTGGCGCCATGGGTGTGCTCGACCCGGAGCGGGCGGGCGGCGGGGATCTCGTGGCTCGCGGAACACGACGTACCGCACGTTTCCCTGGGAAGAGGATCCAAATGGCAGGTGCATCGTCTCGCAGGCCTCGTGACGCTGCTTCGCCGCGAGCGCTTCGACGTAATCCATGCTCACAAATTCGGCTCGAACCTGTGGGGAACGCTGACTGGGCGAGCCTGTCGCGTACCGGTGGTGATCGCCCACGAACACAACTGGTCCTACAGCGGTGATCCCGTTAGGGTGTTTCTCGACGGTAGGGTCATTGGGCGCCTGGCCACACGCTTTGTGACCGTCTCGAGGGCCAGCGCAGAGAGAATGGTGACTCTGGAACGGATTCCGGCCGAGAAGGTGTCGGTGATGCCAACCGCGTATATCCCGCACACGGCGCAAGGCGGGACTTCTCTTCGAGCCGAGCTCGGCATCGGACCCGATGCTCCGGTGATCGGCGTCGTCGCCGTGCTGCGCCCGGAAAAGGCTCTCGACGTCCTGCTTGACGCACATGCGCTCCTGCTCACTCGCCTCCCTGACGCGAAGCTAGTGATCGTGGGCGACGGCAGCACGCGCACTGCACTCGAGGACCAGATCCAACGGCTCGGAATTGATCGCGCAGTCCATCTGCTGGGCGTGCGCCGCGATGTCGACGCGATCCTGCGGCAGGTCGACGTTGCGGCTATGTCATCGGATTGGGAGGGAATGCCGCTGTTCGTGTTCGAATGCATGGCGGCCGAAAAGCCGCTCGTCGCCACTGACGTTGGGGGCTTGCCTGAGATCATCGAGGAGGGCAAGACCGGCATCCTCGTCCCGCCTCAAGATCCGGCTGCCCTCGCCCAAGCGCTTGAGAGGCTGCTGACGAAGCCCGAGCTCGGGAGGGCGTTGGCGACGGCAGCCGCCTCCCGGCTACACGAATATTCGATCGAGGTGGTCGCCAACCGGTTCGTGGACCTGTATGAGCAACTGGTGGAGGACGTGGGTCATCGTGACTGACGTTCTGGTGCTCTGTTACCACGCGGTCAGTCCGAGCTGGCCGGCCCCCCTTTCTGTCACTCCGGAGGCCTTCGAGTGGCAGCTGTCACGCCTGATGGACGCAGGCTGGCGAGGGAGCACTTTCACCGAGGCCGTGCTGGATCCTCCCGCCGGCCGCACGCTTGCCGTCACGTTTGATGACGCATTCGCATCGGTCCAAACGCTGGCGCTGCCCATCCTGAACAAGCTGGGGATGCCGGCGACGGTCTTCGTTCCGAGCGCCTTCATGAGCTCCCGGCGGCCGCTTCGCTGGGCTGGGATTGAGCATTGGTCCGATACGCCCTACGCCGGCGAGCTCACAGGTATGGATTGGGACGGCCTCCGGGGGCTGGCGGACCTGGGTTGGGAGATCGGATCGCACACGTGCTCTCATCCCCGCCTGACGGAACTCGAGCTTCCCGCGTTGCAGACGCAGCTTTCCTCGTCGCGCGAAGCGGTGACCGAGAACATCGGCCGTCCGTGCCGAACCATCGCCTACCCGTACGGAGACGCCGACGCCCGCGTAGCGCGATGCGCGAAAAATGCCGGGTACGTGGCCGGAGCCTCCCTGGGGTCAAGCCTCAGACGCGCGGGCCCGCATCTATGGCCTCGCGTCGGCATCTATCACGACGATGACGAGCGGCGCTTCCGGCTCAAGATCAACGGGATCACCCGCCGCCTGCGGGCCAGCCAGCTTTATCCCGCGCGTCACTAGCGCCCCGGATGCCACGAAGGATCACGGTCGGGTCCAGGGAAGCCTGAAGGCGAGCCGCTCGTTACGCGGGACCAGCAGCCGGAAGATGACTTTGCGCGCCATCGCGGTCCAGCGGCGCGCCGCGGACTGGCGGTAGCCGATCCAGCGCTCCTTCATCGCCTCGAACTCCGGTCGTGGCGAGAGAAGGTTCATCGCTGCCAGCTGATCGATGTGAAGCTGGTGGTAGAAGGAGCTCGCGACGGGCGCCACCGGAAACCTACGCAGGCAATAGAGCGACCACGAGCCAGTGTCGAACCGATGGAGGTTGCGGGCGAGGGTGTCAACGCCCGCCTCGAATTCATTTAGGGCAGCGGCGTCGTCCAAGCCCACCCCTACGTCGCGCAAGCCCCACCAGGCGAAGATTGCGCCGTTGAGGACAAGAGCCGGCGGGCTGGCTGGAAACTCTTCGGGCCATAGGCCGTCTGCCAGTTCCGCACAGACGCCGCCCTCGGTGGTGGGGCGGGTAAGCGGCGCTACGGCGCGGCGCGCGGCTTGCGCGAATCGCTCATCGCCGGTCTTTAGGTAAACCCGGACGAGCAAGCTGGCCGCCTCCCCCTGAGCCATGGCACACGTCCAGGGCGCGCGCAGCGCGAAGGTATGCGGGAAAGGCTTCGGGTGTAGCCAAGCGCCGTCGGGCTCCTGCCGGTCCACGAGGAACGTGGCGGTCTGGAGCGCGCACTCCAGCCAGATCTCGCCGTCCCCTGCCAACCACCGTTCGCAGCAGCCAAGGCCGTACTGCGCCATCGGCACGTAGAAGCCTCTAAAGGTGGAGGGATCTCGAGCAAGGAACCTGGGCACCTGCGCCTTCGCGCGAAGGTCGATGGGATACCCGCGCACTGCACCGCCGTCGATGGCCGGTCCCAGCGGCAGCGCCAGCCGGCTTGAGTTGGAGAAGAACCCCGCGGTCGTCGATCCGCGACTTGCCATCGGCCAAACATAGCCGCCTGTCTCTCCGCCTCCCGGCCCGGCGGCTGTTGTATCCGAGGGCTGGACGGTTGTCGTATCCCGGGGCCTAGAAGCTCCTTGGACATCCGTTCTACCCCGCCCCCGGGTTCCGCTGGTGCCGCGCCGGGGTGCCGAATCACCCAATATGCCGCTCTCTGGTGCAACGCGTCGCGAAGCACGGACTCACACTTCGACAAGTCGGCGTCGAGTCCGTCTCCCACGTCTGGTCGCCGCCGTGGCGTTCATTGGGCTTACCGGTTTCGGTGTTCCAGCCCTGGCGGCCGTGGGCGATCCCGGCAGCGGAGCCGCACAGAGCAGCAGCACGCTGGTGAACGGCCTGGCCACGACGAGCTCGCTGTCGAAGAGCTGGCCCGCGCGCACAGAGTCGACGATGGCGCGAACCGACTCGACGACGACGCAGAAGCGGCCGGCAAACCAGCATGTGCGTCTCACCATCCATGCACGCCGTACGGCCCAGGTACGGGCGGGAGGCGCCACCGAGCTCAGGATCGGGGTTGCAGCCAGCCCGCGCAATGAGCACTTTCTGAACCGCCGCGTGTGGCTTTCGGTCACTCACCTTCCGCATGGCGCAACGGCGACGTTTCAGGGCGGTCAAAGATTCATACCTCCAGGTGGCTCCACGACGCTGACGATCCGGGCACTCAAGGCAGCGCCACAGGGCCGCTACACCATTCGCATCCGCGCAATGCGCCACCTGAAGGGCGGAAGCGGCGCGCAGATCGCGCGAGCGCTTCCTGCGGCTCGGGGTAGCGCTCAGCTTGCTCTGGACATCACACCTCCCCAACCTGGGGGCTCAGGCGGGGATGGCGGCGGCGGTAATGGCGGCGGAGACGGAGGCGGCGGCGGTAATGGCGGCGGCGGTGGCGGCGGTGGCGGTGGCGGCGGCGGCGGCGGCGGTGGTGGCGGCGGCGGCGGCGGCGGCGGCGGCGGGAGCGTGCCCGCACACGTCCCCACCTGGGCGTATGACGATGGCTGCAACGGCGGCCAGGGGGCATCTCCCGCGCTGGTCCAGCAGTGGGTCACCTACGCCGAGAGCAATTGTGGTCCTGGTGACACAAAGGTGATGACGGACTGCCAAGGCCCGTGCACCCCGGTCGAGTATCTGGATGCGAACTGGATCTATCAGCAGGGAAGCGTTCCTGTTGGCGCCGATGCCCATGAGGACTGGTGGCTGCATGAGCCGGGCTACAGCAATGCCTCGCACCGGATTTACAAGGGTGACTTTGGCGGCGGCAACGTCCTGAACCAGAGCAACCCGGGCGTACAGGACTGGTTCAGGCGTTATGTCCAGTCCAATTTCAACGCCTACCCAGCGCTGATGATGGACGACGAAGCTCCCAGCCTCGACGCCGAGCTCTACCACTCCGGCTACACCACGAGCCAGGAGCTGACGACCAATGGACAGCTTCAACAGGCTCACGAGGACATGGCCGGTGCACTGACCCACACCGACGGCAGCCCGTATCTGCAGATCGACAACTCCCTTTCGATCAATCCATATCTGCCGACTCCGTTTGCGATGCTCGACCACTCGGGGATCCGTGGAGTTCTCACGGAGGGAGCGCCGATGTCAAACGGGCAGCTCACGAGCTACTACTCGACGATGCTCGACGACATCGCGTACATCGACAACACGGGTAACGACTTCATGGTCATGCTCTCCTACGACAACTCAGGCTCGGCGCCGGCGCGCACCACGCAGGCCGCCACCGATTGGCTGGGCTACAGCGGCGACCACCTGGTCAGCTGGGCCGATATGGAGACAAACAGCAACGATCTCTCAATCTGGCCTGAGCAGGGCATCGTCCCCACCGACCCGCTTCAGACGATGTCCGCGCCCGGCGGCGACGGCTGCCTGTCCGGGAACGGAAACCTCTGCTCACGCGGAGGCGCGCTCGACCTCCAGGTCGCGTCGGGGGTGTACCGCCGGGAGTTCGGCCAGTGCTACAACCAGGGAACGGCTTTCGGCCCGTGCGCGGCGATCGTCAACACCAACAATTCGCCCGTCACGATCAAGGGCTCCTGGCTCAGCCAGAACTACAGCCACCGAATCACACTGGATGGAGGCGACGTCCAGTCTGGCGGCAGCGTCGACCTGAGCGGCGACGCGTTTAACCAGGGCGAAACGACGGTGCCCGCGCAGGGCTCAGTGCTCCTGGCCGGCTGATCACGCGCCGAAGCGGTACGACGCGGTCGTTAGCATCACCGCCGCATGACCCGCCCCCCCAAGACGGACTCGCCTGCAGGGCCGGCCTGCAGCGTGGTCATTGCTGCGTATAACGCTGCTCAGAGCATTGGCGCAACGATCGGGTCGGTGCTGGCGCAGACGAGCCAGGACTTCGAGGTGATCGTCGTCGATGACGGTTCGACCGACGACACCGCGGCGGTGGTGCAGTCGTTGGCGGATGCCCGCGTCCGCCTCTACCGCCAGGAAAACCAAGGTCCCTCTGCCGCACGGAACGCGGCGATCGCCAACGCGACCGGGCGATACGTGAGCACGATCGACAGCGACGATCTATGGCTTCCCCGGTACCTCGAGACGATGGTGGCGACACTTGAGCAATCTCCGGATGCGGCCTTCGCCTATACGGACGCGTGGGCGCTTGAGGAATCGAGCGGTCGCTTTCGCCGGGCCACTGCGATGTCTCGCAGCCGGGTGACCGACGCACCCGCTGACCCAGCCTCGTTTCTCGAAGCCCTGATCCGTCAGAACTTCATCTACGGCTCCGTCACCGCTCGACGGGAAGTGCTTGAGCAGGTAGGCGGATTCAACGCCAGCGTCTCGCATTCCGAGGACTACGAGCTTTGGCTGCGAATCGCCGCGCAAGGCTATCGCGGCGTTCGGGCCGCTGGACCCCCACTGGCAATCGTGCGCGACCGCGCGGGAGCGCGCCACCATGACGAGCGTTCGATGCTCGCCGGAATCCGAGACGCGATGCAGATGCTCATAGAGCACGAACCCCGGCTGTCGCCTCAAGCTCGCAGCGTGGCCCAGGAACGGCTGACGGCGACCCAGGCACTGCTCGAGGGATCGACCAATCAGCGCTTCCCTGATCGGGTGCGGACGAGCGTAAGGCGGCTGGCTGCCGGGAGCACTCGCGAGATACGCAGCCGGTGGCGACGACTGCCCGAACCACCACCGGATGTCGCCGCCTCGTTCCCCGAACTGGGCCGCGGCCTAGGCCACCGGTCAGCCCGACGTCCCGCGGCACCGGGTAAGTGAGCGATCGTACGGCGGCATCGGCCGGTGAAGATCCCGATTCTCCGCCAGCCCCACCCCCAAGTCTCACACGAACGGTCATACGCGGAGTGCGGCTGGCCGCGACGGGCTATGGCCTCACTCAGGTCATCAGCTTCGCTTCGTACCTGGCCCTGGCCCGCCTGACGAATGCCAGGGCCTTCGGCCAATTCGCCGCGGGCAGCGTGATCGTCGGAGTGGGCATGGTGGTCGGCGAGTCTGGGCTCCTGGGCGCGGTCATCCAGCGCCGAAATCGTCTGGAGGAAGCTTTCAACTCGGCCTTCGTGGCCAGCCTGGCGGCCGGATTGGGGCTCACCTTGGTGGCCCTGGCGGGAGCCCCGGTGGTCGGGCTCGTGTTTGGAAGCCGAACTGTCGGGTGGGTCGCTGCCGCCATGTCGGGAACGATGCTGCTTCGACTCGCGGTGATTGTTCCGGATGCATTGCTCCAGCGCCGGTTCTCGTTCTTTCGCCGTGTGCTGGTCGATCCGCTGGGCGGTCTCGCGTTCGCCGGCGGCGCAATTGCCGCCGCCGCGGCCGGCCTGGGCGTATGGGCCTTGGTGATCGGAACCTACGCCACGATGATCGTGCAGACAATCTCCTCATGGGGGCTGGCGCAGTGGCGCCCGCGACCACGGATGGCCAGCTTCGGCGTCTGGCGAGAGCTGGCCCGGTTCGGACGGCCAGCCGTTCTGGCGGAGTTCCTGCGCCGGATCGCCGTCGAGGTCCCCGTCGTGGTGCTGGGACGGTTCGTCAGCGTCGGCGCCTTGGGCCAGTACACCTACGGCCTTCGCATCGCCATTCAGCCGATCGACGCCGTGGTCAACGTGGGGTCGTACGTGCTCTTACCGGCGTTCGCCCGGCTCTCCGAGCACGATGCCCGCTTTCGCGCGGCGGTCCTGCGGTCCCTGCGATGGACATGTGTGATCGCGTTTCCCGCCGGACTGCTGCTGATCCCACTGGGCACCCCCGCGGTCGTACTGCTGTTCGGCGAGCGGTGGCATCAGGCAGGCAACGCGACGATGGCGCTCGGGGTCATGGCGGCCGCGCTATCGCTCGATTCGATCGCCAGCGAGGTATGGAAGGCCGCCGACCGAACGCGGATGCTGCCGCGAATGCATGGGCTGTCCGTTCTCTTGACGTTCGTCTTCGCGGCCGGATTGGCCCCGTTCGGGCTCATCGGCGTGAGCATCGGGCTCTCGCTCGCGGCGATTGGAGTCGGGGTATACGCCACCCGCGGCATGGCGCGCGTGGCGGATTTCGCCCCGCGCTCCGGTTGGGCTGAGATCTGGCCACCGGCGATCGCCGCGGTCGTGATGGCCGGACTGCTTTTTGCGCTTGAGCACGCGGTCGTGCATGCCGATCAGCGGGGGATTCCACTCGGCCTCACGCTGCTGGCGGCGCAGACTCTCCTCGGCGCCGGGATCTTCCTCGTCGTGCTGTCGCTGGTGTCCCCGGGACGACGGAACGACATCACCGGCGCACTCAGGCGCTGGACTCCGAAACTCGGGCACCGAGGCGCTACGGGCTGAGGAGGATGGCGCCGTCGCCAGGCACGGCGGTCTTGCCCGGGACGAAAGACGCCCCGTGCAACCTGACCGTGCCACCCGCCTGCACCTCACCGCCGTTCAGCGTGATCAGATTGCCGTAGCTCTGGTGAAGCCATCCCGACCGGACCCTGACCGGTCGCGCGGTCGTGTTCACGATCGCGGCGCACTGGCCAAAAGGCCTGCTTTGGTCATAGCAGTCGCGAAATTCGCGCCGGTACACACCCGGGGCCACCTGCAGGTCGTGATGGCCCCCTGTCGAGCAGATGATGCCCTGGCCAGCCAGGCAGCCGGTGCCACCAGGTCGGGACATCGACTCCAGTGGCGCCGTTGGCACGATCCCCTCTTCCGGCCAGACCTGGAGCTCGGCGCTGCTGCTGCTGTCGAGGTTGGACCAGCTGATCAAATGATCGCCGTCGTAACCGAGCAGCTCGGTCGCGGCCTGGACCAACCGGGCCTGATTTGACGCTGAGGTGCCTTCCGACACCATCACGATGAAATCGGAAGGGGTCTCATCCACATAGGCAATCTCATCGAGCAAACCGGAGTAATAGAGGGTGAGGGTCCCGTTGGACATCGGATATCCCTCCGTCATGAGCCCCACCACCCCTGTCGGCTTGTTGAGCATCTGAAACGGCGTCGCCAAATACTCGTTGGGGGTCAGCGCGTTGTCGATTTGCAAGAAAGGCGTACCGTCGCGGTGCGTCAGCGCCCGGGCCATGTCTCGGTGGGCCGCCCGAAGGCGCGTGTTGGACCTGATCTCCTGGCTGGTCGTTACCCCGCCCAGGCTCAGCTCACCTTTCAGGCTTGGAGAGCTGTCGTCCATGAATAGCGCTTGATAGGAGTTGAAGTTGCGTCGGACATAGCGCCCGAACCAGCGGCCCACAGCGGGGTTGAGCTGGTCGACGATGTTCGCGCCACCGTCGCTCGGGTCGTAGATGCGGTGTGAGGAGTCGGCATAGCCACGGCGGTGCAACCACCAATCCTCACGCGCGGCCCTGGCGATCGGGGCTCCTCCGTCCTTGAAGATCCAGTTTGCGTTCACATACTGCACGGCGGTGCAGTAGGTGACGTGGTGCCAGCGGCAGTCGCGTAGGGCCTTCGAGCGATGCCCCCCGCAATTGCTGAAGGCGAAGGTGAGCCAGTGGCGTACCAGCCGCCCGGGCGTGTGGACGCCCCCGTTGCACCGATCGTCGTACGCCCAGGTCGGCACATGGGCAGGCACAGCCTGGGCCGCCCCCCGTCCGCTCACGGCGGCCGCGCTGAGGTTGCCACAAGCGGCCAGCGGCGGCGGGAGCAGTAACGCGCACCACGCCACGACCGCGAGGCTCCGGCGGAGCCGTGGGAATCCCGTGGAGGAGCTGGGTGACCTAGAGCTGTCAGGCACAGACGCGGGGCACGAGTGTGTCGAGGCGATGCAAGGCAGTGCTACGGGCACGGCGGCGAAGTAGGCCCCCCGCAGCAGCCTCCGGTCGGCTGATCCTAGAACATGTCGATGACCGATGCAGGTGCCACCGAAGCACAGCGCGGTGTAAAAGCAATGAGATTGGCCGTCTACACCGACTACGTCTACCGCCGAATCGACGGCGTGATCTACGCCGAGCGCGCCTTTGCCGTGTTCCTGGGGGCGCTGGGCGACCAGGTCGAACATCTACGGCTGATCGGTCGCATGGCCCCTGGAGAGGAGGGCAAGACGCGTTACGCCCTGCCGCCGGAGGTCGAGCTGTTGCCCGTCCCGCACTACACGAGCCTGGCCAAGCCGTTCGCCGCACTGCGCTCGCTCTTGAGGTCCGTCGGAAGCATGCGCCGGGCGCTGCAGGACATAGACGTGGTCTGGGTGCTGGGCCCGTACCCTCACTCGATCCTGCTGGTGCTAATCGCCCTTGCCCGGCGGACCCCGGTGGTCCTCGGCGTACGCCAGGATTGGCCCAGCTATGTCCGACGACGCCGGCCTAACCGTCGTTGGATGTGGCTGGCGGCGGACCTGCTCGAGTGGATCTGGCGGCGCCTCGCGCGTCGGCTGCCAGTGGTTGCGGTCGGACCTGCGTTGGTCGACAACTACCGACACGCCCCGGCCGTCCTTGATCTCGTTGTGTCGCTGGTCCCTGCATCTCTGCTGCCGAAGGCCGGGACAACGAGCCAGCAGACCGAGGGCTGGTCCGGCGGCGACGATCACAGCGAGCGGCGCATCCTGAGCGTAGGCCGACTGGACGAGGAGAAAAATCCCCTGTTGCTGGCGGATGTTCTGGCCCTGCTCTCAGAAGACGATCCTGGCTGGCGACTGCTGGTTTGTGGCGAGGGCGACCTGGAAGACGCGCTGTCCGGCCGGCTCCACGAACAGGGGTTGACCAGTCGAGCGGATTTACTCGGATACGTACCCTACGGCGATCGGTTGTTCGAGCTCTACCGCTCGAGCCATGCACTCCTCCACGTTTCCTGGACCGAAGGCTTTCCCCAGGTGTTGATAGAAGCCTTTGCCTTTGGCCTTCCGGTGGTGGCCACGGCCGTCGGCGGTGTGCCTGAAGGCGTCGGCGATGCCGCGCTGCTCATCCCTCCAGGGGATCCTGGCGCAGCGGCGGCAGCGGTGCGCCAGATCGCCGATGATGCGGACCTGCGGGCGCGTCTCGTAGACGCCGGCTACGAGCGTTCGCGCGACCTCACGCTCGAAGCTCAAAGCGCCCGGCTGGCGGAGTTCCTGCAGATCGCTGCCCGAAGCCGGCTGTAGCATCACCGCCGCAGTGGCCGAACAACCCCGCGTCGTACATCTGGCCGCGTACGGCGGGCCCTATTCAGGCTCCTTCGTCCCAATGCTCGAAGCGGCGCAACGGGCCTCGGTGTCCAAGGGCTGGGCGTTTGAGGCGGTCTTCACGCCCGGTGCTGAGAAGCACGCCTGGTACGGGGAGCTCCTGGAGAAGGGCGTGCCGATCAGCGTCGCCCCGCGGATGGGAACACGCGCGGCCTGCGCATGGGTGCGCGAGCTAACGATGGCCCACCAAGGTCCGCAGCTGCTGCACACTCACTTTTCCTTCTGGGACCTCCCCACGGCTCTCGGCACCCGGGGTTTGTCGGTGCCAGTGGTCTGGCATCTCCACAGCCGCCTATCCGATGAACTAGCCACGCGGGTGAAGAACCTCGTCCGTTTCGGGCTGGTGGGAAGGATGGTCGAGCGGATCCTGTGCGTCGGCCCTGAGATTCGGGCAAAGGCGCTGGGGCGACTGGCCCCCGCGCGGCGGACTCAGTTGTTTCCCAACGGAATCGACATGGCGCGGTTTGCACCGGTGACGCCACCAGAGCAGGCAGCGGCTCGGGGGCGCCTGTCGTTGACGGCCGGTGAGGAGGTGCTGCTGCTCTTCGGCTGGGATTGGGAAACAAAGGGTGGTCCTCTCCTGCTGGACGCGGTGGCCGAGCTATCTCGGGCTGGTCGGCCGGTGCTCGCGCTGGTGGTCGGCCCTCCAGACCCAGCCCGAGCCGCTGCTGCGCGACGCGGGCTCGAGCGGAACGTACGCGTAATCCCACCCGCCGAAGACGTTCGCGGCCTGTATGCCGCCGCCGACGTATTTGTGGCCGCGAGTCCCGCCGAGGGACTCCCGTTTTCCCTCCTCGAGGCGCTGAGCTGCGGCACCCCCGTCGTGGCGTCTGATATCGAGGCCCACAGATACGTCGCCGGCGGGCTGCCCGGCTGCCGGCTCGCGGCCAGAAGGGGTTCGGACTTCGCCGAGGCGATCGCCGCCGAGCTGGACGCCGGCGTGGTTGATCGAAGCGCCCGGCTGCAGCGCAGCCGTGTCCTGATCGAGGACCAGTTTGCGCTGGCGCGCTGGTCCGCACGCGTAGTTGAGCTCTACGAGGAACTGCTCAACCAGGAGCGCGGCTAGGGCAGAGCTCCGCGATTCTCGCCTGGACCGCCAGTAGCATGGCCCGCGTGGCCGTTCAGCACAGCAGCCCGGAAGTCGTCGAGCGCGAAAAGCAGTTCTATAACACCAGTCACGGCACCTACCGGCGGTGGCGAAAGCTGATATGGCGGGCGATCGGCGCATTCAACCGGAATGCTGAGCTGCGAGATTTCTATGACCCCGCCGGAAAACGGATCCTCCTTTACGGCTGTGGCCCGGCCAACGGCGCCGTAGACCTGCTGGAAGCCGGCGCCACGTCGGTTACGGGAATCGATGTCTCTGAAGTTGAGATCGAGGATGCCTGGCGTAATGCGCGGGAGCGAGGCTACGAGCGCCAGGTCGAGTTTTCCGTCGGTGACGCCCACCACACCGGCTTTTCCGATGACGCTTTCGATCTGGTCATTGGTATTGCGATCCTGCACCACCTAGATGTCCCCGTGGCTCTCGCCGAGCTACGACGGATTCTCGCTCCGGGGGGCCGGGCGGTTCTGCTGGAACCACTTGCCCACAATCCACTGCTGCGCCTCGGGCGCTGGCTGACTCCCGCCGCCCGCACCGAGGACGAGCATCCGCTAACCGTCGCCGACTGGCAGCGTTGCGCGGACGTTTTTCCGAACTTCAGCCATCGTGAGGCGGAGCTGGTCAGCATTCCGCTCATGCCTCTCAACCTCGTGCTGCCCGCTGCATTGCAGCGGGTACTCGCCAGACGCGTTTCCTCAGTAGATGACTGGCTCCTAAAGCGGTTCCCCCGGCTCCAACCCTACGCCCGCAGGACGCTGCTGGTGCTGGAGTAGGAGCTGTGCCCCGCCACTAGCACAGAAGAGCAAGAACTAAAACGTGCTCCTGCAACTGCGCCAGCGTCTGAGCAGCGCGAGCGCCGGTGGCGTTCAGGCGGGTAGGTCACGGCCGGCCCTGCCGGAGCGCCGAGTAGCGCAAGTTGGTCCCGCATTCGTCGGGATGGGTCTGATGGTGCTGTGGGCCGCCCACGATGGCGGCTACGACGCCGACACCTGGTACTGGGGAGCCCTGGTCACGCTCGGACTCGTGACGATGCTCCTCGCGGGCCGCGTGGGCTCGCTCCGGCGGTCCCGTCCGATGACGATCGCACTGGTGGCTTTCACGCTTTATGTCGTCTGGTCTTACGCATCTATCTCCTGGGCCGAGTCTCCAGGGGACGCGCTCCAGGGGAGCAACAGGGCGTTTCTGTACCTGCTCGTATTCGCCCTGTTTGCTGCCACCCCGTGGACGCCGCGACGCGCGGCCGGGGCCTTTCTGGCCTGGACGATCGCGATCGGCGTGGTCGCGATCGTGCTCCTGATCCGAATGGCGGCGGGTGATAGCGGCGGGATGTTCAGCGAAGGTCGACTCCTGTCGCCGATGGGCTACTTCAACGCAACGGCAGCTCTATTCACGGCGGGTGCGCTTTCGGCCGTGGCGCTGGCCGGGCTCCGGCGGCTGCCGCCTGCGCTGCGAGGGCTGCTGCTCGCCATGGCCTGCGCCGAGCTTCAGTTGGCGCTCCTGGCCCAGAGTCGTGGGTGGCTGTTCACGCTGCCGCTGGTCGCTGTGGCCGGGCTGTTCGCTGTCAGGGATCGCCTCGAGGTCGCGTTTGTGGCGGCCATCCCTGTCGCTGTCACATTGGCGATGCTCCATCGCCTGCTGGCCGTTTACCGGGCTCAGGTGAGCGGGTTTGCTCCAACGCCCGCCCTCGTTCGGGCGGCCACGGACGCGGCCCGCGTCGGACTGGCGGCGTGCGCGGGGGTCTTATTTGCCGGCTGCGTGGCCGCAGTTGGGCACCGGCTCCTGAGCCAGACCCCCCTCGCTGGGAGGACGCGGCGCATCATCGGAATAACCCTGGTGGTTCTTGGTCTGGGAGCAGTCGGGGGTGGCGCGGTAATCGCGACTCACGGACTCCCTTTCCGCTTTATCTCCCGGCAGTGGCACGGCTTCACCACTCCCGCCAGCAGCTCGCCCACAGCGTCGCATTTCGATGTCTCGGGCAGTGGCCGGTACGACATGTGGCGGGTGTCGCTGGACGCTCTGCTCGCGAACCCGATCGGTGGACTGGGTCAGGACAACTTCGCCGACTACTACATCACCCACCGGCACGTGGGTATCGAATCCGCCACCACCCATAGTCTTGAGATGCGCCTGCTGGCCCACACCGGGCTCGTGGGCTTTGCCCTTTTTGCCGTATTTATCGGGGCGGCACTGATTGCGGCGCTACGTAACCGGCGGTCGGGGCCGTGTCTGACGGGCGCGCTGGCCGGTGCCGCCCTCCTCCCGGTGATCGACTGGCTGATACACGGGTCGGTTGATTGGTTCTGGGAGTTTCCGGCGTTGAGCGGCCCCGCGCTGGGCTTTTTGGCTCTGGCCGGCGCCGTGGGCCGCCCCGGTCCAGCGCGGGGCCACAGCATCGCTGTTCGGCCGCGGATGCGGCCACTGGCCGTCCTGGGGGCCGGGGGCGCGGTGGTTGCCGCGCTGGTCCTCATCACGCTGCCGTATATGTCGGTGAGAGAGGTCTCGGTTGCCAATGACATCCGGGGCAGCGATCCAGCCCAGGCGATTCGGGACCTCCAACTCGCCGGGGACCTCGACCCCCTGAGCGCGACCCCTGGCCAGGTCGGCGGAACGATCGCGCTTCAGACGGGCCGCTATCGCACCGCGGAGCAGATGTTCGCTCAGGCCATTTCGCGGGAGCCCGGCGGCTGGTTCGGCTGGTTCGGCGCCGGCCTGGCCGCCTCCTCATTGGGGCAGCGGGCGACCGCTCACCGCGACCTGGCCCGTGCAGCCTCAATCAATTCCCGTCAACCGGCTGTCACAGCGGCGCTATCGAAGGTCTACAGCCCTCATCCTCTGAGCGCCGAGCAGGCGCTCAACGACGTCACCCTAATCGCCGTATCACGGCATTCTTGACCCTAGGACAAACATTGCACCCATGTTTGGAGTTTCGGAAAAACTCTGGTATGCTGGCCCGCTCCTGGTCAACGTGGGCAGGATCACTACCCGACAAACTCGAGGGGAATGAATGAAGTACCTAGCAACAGTGGCAGTTCTCGTCGTGTTGGCGGTTGCACCTAGCGCGGCTCTTGCGGACGGCTCTCAATGCCAGACCTACAACCCGCAGACGTGCCAGTCGCTCACGTCGGGCAGCGGGACGCTTCCCTTCACGGGGATGGATCTCGGGCTGCTGGTGGCCGGAGGCGGAGCGCTTCTCAGCGTGGGACTGGTTCTGCGCCGGTTGACCCGCCGTGTGAACTGACCACAGCGTTAGCTTGAGATAATCACCGGCGTGCCGTCAGGCACGTGGTCCAGGAGCCATCGTCCATCCGCGAGGGTCACGCGTAGACAGCCGTGGGTGACGGGCTCGCCGATCGACCACGTCTCAGGCGTGGAATGAATCGCGATCCGATTACCACCGGTCCAGCCTTGGATCGCGTGGGGCGCAACTGCTGAGAGCGCCAGCACACAGCAACCGTAGGGGCCTTCGGGGTCACCGGTAAGCAGTCGGTCGGTCACGTCAAATCGGCCGTCGGGCGTCGGAGCGTCAGGCGCCCCGACGGCCACCCGGTAACGCGCCACGGACCGGCCGGCATCGAGAACGACCAGCTGGCGGGCTTGCACGGAGACGTGCAAGCTCCAAGGATCACGCAGTAACTTCACCGCGGCCCGAGGGATCCAGCCAATGCGACCGTTGCCCAGCATCGGGCCCGTAACGCCGAGCCAGTCCCCAGCGCGGCGAAGCACCCAGAGTGCCTGCGCAGAGCCGAACGGGGTGCGAAGTCTGAGCGGGGCGAGCGCCACGCCGCCAGGACGAGCACGCACCGCCGTCTCGTGCTCCACGAGCGCGACCAGCGCCCCCGAGCCGGGAGGAAGCGTGGAAAGGGTCGGCCTTCGCGCGGGAGCGGCAGCACTGGGCGTCGAGCCCAGCGGTTTGAATTCCGATGCTGTGGCCCCGCCCCTCCCTTCGCTGCTCACCACCCAGACAACGGCAATCGGCGCTAGGAAGAACAAAATCAACGCGAGCATGACCCAGACTCGAGCACGGGAGGGCTCCCGGCCCGGACGAGATGGCGGGTTGACGTCGACTCCCATCACCTAAGGATCGGCACTGCGCGGGCTAGCTTTAGGTATACCGGATTTCGGTATTCCGGCGGGCGGTAGACGGCATTCCGGCGGCGGGAGATCTTGCGCGCCATGAGAGCAAAGTCTCCCAAGCCTTCCGAGCACATGTGGCAAACCGCACATATTATGTGACGAAGCGCACAGTCCTCCGCCCTGATCTCGCTACGGTTGGCCGCGACCTGGAGGGAACACCCATTCGGGTCTCAGCCGTCTCCCACATTGAGGCGGCTGTTTTGCGGTCGAGCTATCGGCCGCCGCGGCCGTCGCGAGGTTTGTGACGGGAAACCGGTCCCGCCGCATTGTCGGCGTAGTCCGGACCGCGACACCGGCCGTGCTCTCCATTCCGGGAGTGCAGAACGGTGCAACGTGCAAGCAAATCAAGGAGTGCTGAAAACAGTGAAACGGTTGATCTTGCCTGTGGGCATCGCGCTCACGGCGGTCGCTCCGGGTGTTGCCATGGCCGCGATTCCGGCCAGCGGCGCCTCGCGGGAGCGGCCCACCGCCGTCCACGTGCGCGAGTACGAGCAGGCCTACCAAAAGGTGGCCCGGGAGTTTGGCCGCCGGGTCCCCGGGCGCAACATCGTCAAGGACGGCCGGCCGGGCGGTAAGGCGGCGACCGATGCACAGGTAGTCACCTCGATCACGGTCCTTCAGCGGATGCTCGCACCGGCGAGCAGTTCCGCGCCTGCGACCCCCCAGCGCGCCGCATCGTCGAGTCCCGCTGGGGCGGCTGGTGTACCCGCGTGTGCCTCGGAGTCGGGAACCAATTACTCGACCGGGCCGTCGAACACCAACCCGAGCTCCGGTGCCACCGGGCGCTACCAGATCCTGCCCTCGACGGCTGCTGCCTATGGCTGCAACCTGTCGACACCAGCGGGCCAGGATGCCTGTGCCCAGACGATCTATGACCACCAGGGAGCGGGTGCCTGGGTGGGCTGCGGCGGCTAGCGCCCGCCGGCGGATTCGCTCGCGCGCGGACGCGTCCGCGCGCGAGCGAACGCCGCCCGACTCAGCCCGCGCGTTCGGCCGAGCTGAGCCCGCGGCGGGCAAACGCAGTCAAAAGCAGGACACCGGCGGACAGGGCGGCGAACGAGATCGCGACCTTGACCGGCGATCCAGCCAGCAGGCCCCGCCCGGCTTCGAGAACCGCTGTCCAGGGGTTGAGCCTCGCCACCGAATGGATCCAGCCGGTGAGCAACGAAAGGGGCACGTATACCGGAGCCAGGAACAGCAGCACGAACACCGGCATCTGAATCAGGGCTCCGGCCTGCTCGGTACGCAGGAACATCGCTAGTCCACAGGCCCACAGGGCGGCAACGAGATTTAGGATCACCCCCAGACCGATCAGGCCGAAAAGCTGGACACCATTGCCGTCGACATTCATTCCGGCGATCAGCGCGGCGATCGTCACCACTGTTCCGGTGATCAGCCAGCGCGCCAGGGCGCCGACGAGGTATCCAGCGATGATGCCGCTGCGCCGGGGCGCGCTCAGCAGGAGCCGGCGGGCGAATCCGGAGTCGAAGTCCCGGGCCACGGCAAAGCCCGTGAACACCCCTCCAAACGCCGCCGACTGGAGGAACACGAACACGAACTGGAACGCCGTGTAGCCGGGGCGATAATCGAAGTTGGGGATGTTGGCGATTCGCGAGAGCCCACCCGCAAATGCGATCAGGAAGAACAGCGGGAAGATGATCGACGGTACGAGGATCGCCGGATTCACCACGGTGTTGTGGATCGAGCGCCAGGCCACTGCCCGAGTTACGCTGAAGAAACGGCTCATTTCCGGGCCAGCCGTGTCTTCATCGCCGCCTGGGAGAGAGCCAGCGCGATCACGAGTATCACCGCGGCGAACCCAAATCCGAGCGCCAGCGCCTGGCCGTCCCAGCCGGTGATCACCAGGCTGCGCAAGCCCTCGATCAAATAGGAGACCGGGTTGTAGGTGGCGACATCCCGAAACCAGGTCACGCTGATCAGATTCCGGGGCAGGCTGGAGGAGCTGAGGAACAGGGTGACGAACAGCAGCGGGAAGATTCCCTGCACCGCTTCGCCGGTTCCAAAGCGCAACGCCAGCAGGCCACCGAGGCTCGCGAAAGCAAATGCGATCAGGATCGACAGGGCGAGCAGCACCACCGCGCCACCGACCCCGCTGGCCAGCGTCACGCCGCTGGCCAGGCCAACGAGGAGGTAAACGACCGCCTGGATGACCCCGATGACCAGCGCACCTCCCAGCTGACCAACCAGCAGTGCCTCGCCGCGCAGCGGCGTGAGGGCCAGCCGGTTCAGAAAGCCGGTTTCGATGTCCTTGGCCAGGTCGACCCCGGCCGTGATCGATACGAACATGGCCCCCTGGACGAAAGTCATGGCGATCAGGAAGTCCCGATAGTTGTTGCGTCGGAAACCCGGGTATCCGAGTCGCCGGGCTGAGCGATGAGCCATTGATCGCAAACAGGATCAGCGGAAAGACCATCGGAAAGACGATCAGCCCGCGCTGGCGCAGCGTCCGGACCGTGGCCCGCCGAGCCACGGCCAGCGTCTGTTCCACGAATCGGGGCTCGGAATCGGAAAGCGGCGCTGCCCCCGGGGCCAGCGCGAGGTCAGTCGCCACGTCGCCTCCTGCGGCGGCGCAGCGGCCCAGGAGTCGCGGCGACCGCCTCCCCCGAGCCTTCGAGCTTGCGCCCGGTCTTGGCCAGGAAGACGTCGTCGAGCGAGGGCTGGTGGAGCTGGAGCGTCTGCACCCGGACGCTGGCGCTATCGAGGATGCGCACGATCTCGGCGAGCTGAGCTTCGCCTCCGGGCAGCTGCACGGTCACGCTCCCCTGGCCATCGCGCCGCATTTCCCCGAAAGCCGTCAGGAGCTCGGCCAGCCGGTCGCCGGAGTCGGGGTCCACCGGCTTGACCTCCACCGTCGGACTCCCGATTTCGGCCTTGAGTTGGGCGGGTGTCCCCTCGGCCACGATGTGACCGTGGTCGATGATCCCGATCCGGTCGGCCAGCGCGTCAGCCTCCTCCAGATATTGCGTGGTCAGGAACACCGTCATCCCCTCATCGCGCGCCAGTCGCTGCACCTCCTCCCAGACGGCGGCCCGACTCTGTGGGTCAAGCCCGGTCGTGGGCTCGTCCAAGAACAGGATCCGGGGAGAGTGGACCAGCGCCAGGGCTAGATCCAAGCGCCGCTTCATTCCTCCTGAGTAGCCGCCCACTCGACGATCAGAGGCCTCCGTCAGCCCGACCCGCTCGAGCAGGGTTTGGACTCGCGAGGCCCGATCGGCTGAGGGCAGCCCCTGCAGCGTGGCCTGAAGCATCAGGTGCTCGCGGCCCGTGAGCAGGGCGTCCAGTGCCGCCTCTTGGAGGGCGGCGCCGATCGTGGCCCTGACCTGCGGCCCCTGGCGCACGACATCGAACCCGCCCACAAAGGCTCGGCCGCTGGTGGGCGGAAGCAGGGTGGTAAGCATCAGCACCGTCGTGGACTTGCCGGCGCCATTGGGTCCCAAGAAGCCGTAGATCTCGCCCCGAGAGACCGTGAGATCGATTCCGTCCACGGCCCTCGGGCCCTTGCGGAACTCTCGCACGAGCTTCTCGACCTTGATCGCCCAGTCGCCGGACTCGGCGTTTTGAGGCTCAAGGCTCACAGGTCGTGACTGTAGCCAGCGCGGTCGGCGTCGCCGTGGGGAATCGAGATCGTGTTGCCGACGAGCGAGCGGTCAGCCGCGGCGGCCGCTAATGGCCTCTTGGGGCCGGAGCCCGTGAGCATTGCGCCAAGCGCTTCGCAGCGCCTCACGCAGACGCTCCTGCTCTGCCTCGTACCCCGACTCGCCGGGGGCCTTGGCAGGCTTCTCCCACCAGGGTTGTTTGTTCGGTGCCTCCATGATGCAACTATCGGCTCACAGTTCCGCGACCTGAATCGCAATCCTGCTTGCGTGCGGTTAAGAACGCATCTGGAGCCCGAAAGGCGCGCTCCTTTGTTGCAACCTGGCTTTCAAGCCTGGCCATAACAGCGAGGGAGACCGCAAGCCTTACCCGCGGCTACTAAGGTCTAGACCAGATGGCCAGGACGCTTGAGCCCGTGGCGGCAGCCGGCCGGGTCGTGTTCGAGCTAGACCGCTTCGAGCTCGCAAACGAAGATCAGTATCAACTCCTAGGACGCTGGTTCGGCGTGCGCGGCCGGCGGTTCATCCGTCCCACCCTGACGGTGACCGTCCACGATCAGTCGATCCGGCTGCTCGCCGACCTCGACGACAAGCCCTGGGCGCCCGAGGAGGGCGTGCCCTGGCGGGCGGCTTTCCCGTCCCGTTTCGAAGCCGACGAGGTTCAACGGGCCGAGTTGACGGTGGCTCCTGACATCACGATCGAGCTTCGGGTCTCTGGTTCAGGATCCGGCCAGAAGGCCAAGGCGCCGTCCAAACCAGCCAAACCCGAGCCACGCGCGCCTGCGGAGCCGGTATCGGACAGCGTGTCGACCGCCCTGGGACACGAGCTGGCGGCGGCGCAGCGCCGCCAAGACCAGCTCACGCGCCAGCTCGATCGGGCCGAGGCCGATCGGGCCCACACGGCGGCCCGGCTGGACGAGCTGCTCGGCAATCTCAGCGAGGCGCTCCAGGATCGCGACCAGGCCCAGGCGGCTCGGGACGAGGCGCTCGGCCGGCTGGATGAGCTCGATCGCCGTCACGGAGATATCGCTGTTGGGCGGGACGCGGCACTCGGCGAGCGGGATGCCGCGGTGCGGGCCCGCGACGCTGCGCTCGAGGAGCGTGACGTGGCCCGGCTTGAGCGGGACGCCGCGCGCCAGGAGCGAGACCTGGCGCTGGCTGACCGCAGTGCCGCGATCGGCGCTCAGACCCGCGCCGAGTCAGAGCGGGACACCGCCGTCGTGTCTCTGGCGCACGCCGAGGAGGAGCGGCAGCTGGCGCAGACCCTCCTTGACCAGGCTCAGATCCAGCGCGATGAGGCACTGGCCGCCCACCAGGACGCGATCCGGGAGCGGGAGTCGATCCGCGGCACGGTCAACCAGCTCAACTCTGAGATGGCGCAGCAAGCCTCGTCTCGCGGCGCCGCAATGGTAATGCGACGGGCGACTCAGGAGCCGGCCGCATTTCGGACCCACACGCCGCTCCTGCCGCGGGCGATGGCCGTCATCTTCATGATGGCCGTCATCGTCGTGCTGCTGATTGTTCTGCACGTCGCCTAACCGGTAAGGGGCGGAAGAGAGGAGCTGGCCGATGGCCTCAGCACACGGCCGTCACAGCACGCCGAAGGGCGGGCTCGCCTGAGCCCGCCCTTGGCAAATGCGCCGCTGACTACTCCTCGGGCTCGTCAGGGAGATCGAGCTCGGCGAGCTCCTCGGCAAAGCCCAGGCCAGATCCACCGTTACCCAGGTGTTCCAGGTCCGCCAGGTCGGCGTCCACGGAGCCGAACCCGCTGAGGCCATCACCGTCGGTCAGACCGAGTTCAGCGGCCAGCTCATCGTGGTCGAGCAGGCCGGCCTCGTCGATTCCCCGGGGGAGCGGCTCAGCGGGCTCGATCTCGATCCGGCGATAGCGCTTGAGACCGGTGGCCGCCGGAATCAGCTTGCCGATGATCACGTTCTCCTTGAGCCCGTTCAGACGGTCGATCTTGCCCTCCAGGGCAGCGTCGGTGAGGACCTTGGTCGTCTCCTGGAAGGAGGCGGCTGACAGGAACGAGTCGGTGTTCAGCGAGGCCTTCGTAATGCCGAGGATGATCTCCTCCGCCTGAGCGCCTTCGCCCTTGGCGTCGAGCACCGCCTGGTTGATCCGGGCGTACTCGTAGCGGTCGACGAACTGCCCGGGCAGCAGGTCGGTGTCGCCCTTCTGGTCGACCCGAACCTTCTTCATCATCTGGCGAACGATCAGCTCGATGTGCTTGTCGTTGATGTCCACGCCCTGGGACAGGTAGACCTCCTGCACCTCTCTGACCAGGTAGAGCTCCGTCTCGGTCCGGCCGCGGACGGCGAGTAGCTCGTGGGGATACAGAGACCCCTCGTTGAGCTGGGTTCCGGGCTCGATCTTCTGCCCGCCATCGACGAACAGGCGCGTCCGGCGTGGGAAGGTGTGACGGTGCTCTTCGCCGCCGTCGTCGGTGATCACGACCGTGACCGCCTTATCCGATTCCTCGATCGAGACCTTGCCGCCCACCTCGGCGATCTTGGCCAGGCCCTTGGGCTTGCGGGCCTCGAACAGCTCCACCACGCGAGGCAGGCCATGCGTGATGTCAGCGCCGGCCACACCCCCGGTATGGAAGGTGCGCATCGTGAGCTGGGTCCCGGGCTCGCCGATCGACTGGGCGGCGATGATGCCTACCGCGTCGCCGATCTGGGCCAACTTGCCTGAGGCCAGCGAGCGGCCGTAGCAAGCCTGGCAGACCCCGGTGGGGGCCTCACACTTGAGCACCGAACGGACAGGCACGGTGATGACGACGCTCTTGGCGGTGTCGTCATGCCAGGCCTCGACGAGGTCGGCCAGCTCGGCCCGGTCGATCTCCTTGCCCTTCTCGACGATCACCCGGCCTCGCTTGGTCTTGACGTCCTCAGCGGCGATCCGACCGATCAGGTTGCCGTTGGGCTCATCCGTTGGACGCAGCCGTCGCGTCTCGGGATCGACTTCGAGCATCGACACCGGCATCCCGATCGACTCCTGGGTCCCGCAGTCCTCTTGCCGGATGATCACATCCTGGGCGACGTCGACCAGACGTCGCGTCAGGTAGCCGGAGTCGGCCGTACGCAGAGCCGTGTCGGCCAGACCCTTGCGGGCCCCGTGGGTCGAGATGAAGTACTCGAGCACGCTCAGGCCTTCCATGAAGTTGGCCCGGATCGGCCGCTCGATGATCTCGCCCTTTGGATTGGCCATCAGGCCCCGCATGCCAGCCAGCTGGCGGATCTGTGAGAACGAGCCGCGCGCCCCGGAGTTGGCCATCATGTAGATCGGGTTGAGCTCATCCAGGTGCTCGTAGAGGGCCTCCCCCACCTCGTTGGTGGCCCGGTCCCAGAGCTTGGTAACTGCCTCGTGGCGCTCCTCCTGGGTGATCTCCCCAGCGTCGTACTGCCCCTCGATCGTCTGGAGCTGGACCTCGTAGCGGGCCAGGATCTCCTGCTTGCTCGGCGGCGTCTGGACGTCGTTCTTGGAGATCGTCACACCCGCCTGAGTGGCGTAGTGGAACCCGATGTCCTTGAAGGCATCCAGAACGAGGGAAATCGTGGGCGCCCCATAGGCCTGCACAAGGTCGTCCACCAGCTTGGTCGTGTCCTTCTTCTTCATCGACCGGTTGATGAACTCGTACGTGCCGGCGCTGAACTCATCCCCGAGGGCCTGCGCCAGCGCCCGCTCGATCTTGTCGTTGTAGATGATCCGGCCGACAGTGGTGAGCACATGGCCGCCCTCCAGTCCCAGCGGCCGATACTCGGCCAGGTCGTGGAGCTTGACCACTCCATGCTCGTAGGAGGACTCGGCCTCCTGCGCCGTCCGGTACACGTGCGGACGTGGGTCGTGGCTCGCCGGGTCGATCTTCTCGAGCTCTTCGGCGTCGGGACCGTAGGTCAGGTAGTACGCACCCAGGACCATGTCCTGGGTGGGCGTGGCCAGCGGGGCACCGTGCGCCGGAGACAGGATGTTGTTTGCGGACAGCATCAGGATCCGGGCCTCCGCCTGGGCCTCGGCCGAGAGGGGGAGGTGAACCGCCATCTGGTCCCCGTCGAAGTCGGCGTTGAAGGCGTGACAGACGAGCGGATGGACCTGAATCGCCTTGCCTTCCACCAGCACCGGCTCAAAGGCCTGAATGCCCAGACGGTGCAGCGTGGGGGCACGGTTCAGGAGGACCGGGTGCTCGTGGATGACTTCCTCAAGCACGTCCCACACCTCCGGGATCATCGAGTCGACCATCTTCTTGGCCGCCTTGATGTTCTGGGCGGACTTGCGCTCGACTAGCCGAGCCATGATGAAGGGCTTGAACAGCTCCAGCGCCATCAGTTTGGGCAGACCACACTGGTGCAGGCGCAGCGATGGTCCGGCGACGATCACCGACCGGCCGGAGTAGTCCACGCGCTTGCCCAGGAGGTTCTGGCGGAAGCGGCCCTGCTTGCCCTTGAGCATGTCGGACAGCGACTTGAGCGGCCGGTTGCCCGGACCGGTCACGGGGCGGCCACGGCGGCCATTGTCAAACAGTGCGTCGACCGATTCCTGAAGCATCCGCTTTTCGTTATTGACGATGATCTCGGGGGCCCCGAGGTCGAGCAGGCGCTTGAGCCGGTTGTTGCGGTTGATGACCCGGCGATAGAGATCATTGAGGTCCGAGGTGGCGAAGCGGCCACCGTCGAGCTGAACCATCGGCCGCAGCTCTGGCGGGATCACCGGCACGGCCTCCAGGATCATCATCTCCGGCTTGTTGCCTGAGTTGATGAACGCCGAGACGACCTTCAGCCGCTTGACGGCGCGAGCCTGCTTCTGGCCCTTGGCGGTCTTGACCTGGTCCTGAAGGTCAGCGGCCTCGTCGTCCAGATCGACCTGCTGGAGTAGGTCACGGACTGCCTCGGCGCCCATCCCACCCCGGAAGTACTCGCCGAAGCCGTAGGGAGAGCCAAAGCGATCCTTGAGCTCCCGGAACGTCGTCTCGTCGTTGACGATGTCCTTGGGCTTCATCGTCTTGAACAGCTCCCACACCTGGCGAAGACGCTCAGCCGCATCCTCGATGTAGGCCTCGGTGTCGTCGATGTCGGCCTGGAAGCTCTTGCGCAGGTCCTTGCGTATCTTCTCGAGCTCCTCCGCGGAGGCCTTGGCGATGTTGATGCCGAGCCCTTCAACCCAGATGTGGTCCTCGTCTGAGAAGTCCCGTCCTGACTTGCCGGTCTCCAGGTACTGCTCGCGGCGAGCCAGCGACTCGCGCAGCTCCAGAACGCGCTCCTCCTTCTCGCCCGCGTAGGCGTCGAGGACCTTGTTGACTTCGCCCTCGAGCGAGTCGAGGTCCTTGGCCCGAGCCTCATCATCGACCCAGGTCACGACCGAGGCGGCGAAGTAGAGAACCTTCTCGAGCTCCTTGGGAGCCATGTCGAGCAGGTAGCCGATCCGGCTGGGGACGCCCTTGAAGAACCAGATGTGGGAAACGGGGGCGGCCAGATCGATATGGCCCATACGCTCACGACGGACCTTGGACCGAGTTACCTCCACTCCGCAGCGCTCGCACACGATGCCCTTGTAACGGACACGCTTGTACTTGCCGCAGTAGCACTCCCAATCCTTGGTGGGCCCGAAGATGCGCTCGCAGAAGAGACCGTCCTTCTCAGGCTTGAGCGTGCGGTAGTTGATCGTCTCGGGCTTGGTGACCTCGCCTGAGCTCCAGGACCGGATCTGTTTGGAAGAAGCCAGCCCGATTTCGATGGCGTCGAAGTTGTTGATGTCGATCAATTCAATCCTCAGTTCTTGTGCTCATGGTGGTGAGGGGGGTGGCCGGCGAAGCCAGCGTAGAGCGGGTATCCATCCCCCGCTGACGTCCCCTGACTCAGTCTTCCTCCAGAACGCCCTCGGCATCGCCCGCTGGGACGTCTTCCTCGATCATCGGGTCTCCGTCACTGGCGAAGTCCTCCTCCGCGAGGTCTTCGCCCGGCTCGAGGTCAGGATCCTCGACCTCCACCTCCTCCTCGGAGGCTTCGACGGTTTCACCCTCATGCTCCATCGACTCGTCGGCGGCCGACCCGTCGGTAGCCCGAACCCCGGAGAGGTCGATGCCGAGCTCCTCGGCGGCCCGCAGGAGGTCGTCGTCCTCTTCCCGCATCTCGGCGCGCTCGCCTTCCTCGGAGACGACATTGACGTCGAGCGCCAGCGACTGCATCTCCTTGAGCAGGACCTTGAACGATTCCGGAATGGAGGGCTCGGCAATGTTCTCGCCCTTGACGATCGCCTCGTAGGCCTTGACGCGGCCGACCGTGTCGTCGGACTTGATCGTGAGCATCTCCTGGAGGGTGTAAGCCGCTCCGTAGGCCTCGAGTGCCCACACCTCCATCTCGCCGAATCGCTGCCCGCCGAACTGGGCTTTACCGCCCAGGGGCTGCTGGGTAACCAGCGAGTAGGGACCGGTTGAGCGGGCGTGGATCTTGTCATCGACGAGATGCAGGAGCTTGAGGATGTACATGTGACCGACGGTCACCTGTTCCTCGAACGGCTCACCCGTCCGCCCGTTGTACAGCTGGACCTTCCCGGAAGCCTGCTCACCCGGACGACGGCGTTTGTCCACGTCCATCCGGATCAGTCCCTGGTGCTCGTCCTGCCATTTGACCAGGGCGGTGTCAACGTCGGTCACGGTGGCGCCATCAAACACAGGCGTGGCTATGTACACCTTGGCCGAGTGGCCGTCGCGTCCATCGCTGCGATGAGCCTGGCGATATGCATCCGAGCCGTCGTCGTACCACCCGTTGGCCGCAACCCAGCCCAGATGGGTCTCCAGGATCTGGCCCAGGTTCATGCGGCTGGGGACGCCCAGCGGGTTAAGGATCACGTCCACGGGAGTGCCGTCCTCCAGGAACGGCATGTCCTCCACGTCGACGATCTTGGAGATCACGCCCTTGTTGCCGTGGCGGCCGGCAAGCTTGTCGCCCTCGGCGATCTTGCGCTTCTTGGCTACGAACACCCGCACGAGTTCGTTGACGCCCGGCGGGAGGTCGTCGCCCTCGCTCCGGCTGAAGGTCATGACGTCGATGACGACGCCACCCTCGCCGTGCGGGACCTTGAGCGAGGTGTCACGCACCTCGCGCGCCTTCTCCTTAAAGATCGCCCGAATCAGCTTTTCCTCGGCCGTGAGCTCGGTCTCGCCCTTGGGCGTCACCTTGCCGACGAGCAGGTCGCCAGAGGCGACCTCGGCCCCGATCCGCACGATTCCGCGGTCATCCAGGTTGCGCAGCGACTCCTCCGAGCGGTTCGGAATGTCTCGGGTGATTTCCTCGTCGCCCAGCTTGGTGGTGCGGGCGTCGATCTCGTACTCCTCGATATGGATCGAGGTGAGCTCATCATCCGACACGAGCCGCCGGGAGAGGATGATCGCGTCCTCGAAGTTGTAGCCCTCCCAGGACATGAACGCGACAAGCAGGTTCTTGCCGAGCGCCATCTCACCCTGATCGGTGGCCGAGCCGTCAGCCAAAACGTCACCGGACTTAACCGCCTCGCCGACGTCCACGATCGGCTTGTGGTGGATCAGCGTCCCCTGGTTGGAGCGCATGAACTTCTGGAGCGAGTATTCGTCCTGACCACCAGACTTGCGATCGACGACGATCTGCTCGGCGTCGACATAGGCCACCGAGCCGGCGTTCTCAGCGATCACCAGATCACCGGTATCGACCGCCGCCCGGCGCTCTATACCGGTGCCGACCAGCGGCGCGTCGGTGACGAGCAGCGGGACGGCCTGGGCCTGCATGTTCGAGCCCATCAGCGCCCGGTTGGCGTCGTCGTGCTCGAGGAACGGGATCATCGCGGTCGTCACAGACCAGATCTGCTCAGGCGAAACGTCGATCAGGTCGACGTCCTTGGGACTCGCCGTCACGTAATGACCGGCCTGGGTACGGCACACGACCTCGCTGGCCGTGATCTTGCCGTTGGAATCGACCGGGGTATTGGCCTGAGCGATCAGCTGCTCTTCCTCCTGGGTGGCATCCAGGTGGAGGATCTTGTCGGTCACCTTGCCGCGCTCGACGACCCGGTAGGGCGTCGTCACGAAGCCGTGCTCTGAGATCTCGGCGTACGAGGACAGCGAACCGATCAGTCCGATGTTTGGACCCTCCGGGGTCTCGATCGGGCACATGCGACCGTAGTGAGTCGGGTGCACGTCGCGAACCTCGATCGGCGCGCGCTCCCGGGTGAGTCCACCGGCACCGAGCGCCGACAGCCGCCGGCGATGCCGGAGACCAGCGAGGCTGTTGGTCTGGTCCATGAACTGGCTGAGCTGCGAGGAGCCGAAGAACTCCTTCAGCGCCGCCACGACCGGACGGATATTGACGATCGTCTGAGGAGTGATCGTGTCGGCGTCCTCGGTGGTGAGACGCTCCCGGACGACACGCTCCATCCGGTAGAGCCCGATGCGGAACGCCTCCTGAATCAACTCGCCGACCGTCCGCAGGCGACGGTTGCCGAAGTGCTCGTACTCGTCCAGTCGGTCCTCGATCGGCTCACGCGGAAGGACGATTGCCTCCGCGGCGTAGTCCTTGATCTCCTCCTCAGGATTTTCCGGCATGCCCAGCAGCCTGGGGAGCGAGACGAGCTCCTTGACCAGGGCGATGATGTCCTCGTGGGTCAGGACCCGGGTGTCGAGGTCGATGTCGAGGTCGAGCCTCGAGTTCAGCTTGTACCGGCCCACGCGGGTCAGGTCGTAGCGCTTGGGGTCGAAGAACAGCTGGTTGAGCAGGGCCTTGGCCGCGTCGATCGACGGCGGCTCGCCGGGACGCTGCTTCTTGAACAGCTCGATCAGCGAGCCCTCCTCGCTGCGCACCATCTCGGGATCGGCGTCGATGGTGTTGCGGATGTAAAGAGAGTTGTCGAAGAGCCCCAGGATCTCCTCGTCGGTGACGTAGCCCATGGCGCGCAGCAGCACCGTCACGGGCAGCTTGCGCTTGCGGTCGATGCGCACGTAGACCCGGCCCTTCTTGTCGATCTCGAGCTCCAGCCAAGAGCCTCGGGCGGGCATCAAGTTGGCGATGAAGACCTGCTTCTCGCGGTCCTTGGGCTCCATCACGTAGGCGCCCGGCGAGCGCACGAGCTGCGTTACGACCACGCGCTCGGTGCCGTTGATCACGAACGTTCCACGCTCGGTCATCCACGGGAAGTCGCCCATGAAAACCGACTGCTCACGGATCTCGCCGGTCTCACGGTTGATGAAGGAGACGGTGACGGTTAGCGGCCGAGAATAAGTGAGGTCCTTTTCACGGCACTGGTCGAGATTGGCCACGGGCTCGTCGAAGGCCAGCTCACCGAACTGCACGGCCAGGTTGCCGGTGTAGTCCTCGATCGGTGAGACGTCATCAATGGTCTCACGGAGGCCACCCTTCTTAGGGTCGGTGAGCCATTGGAAAGACTTGCGTTGGATGTCGATCAGGTTGGGGACATCGAGAACCTTGTTCAGACGCGCGAAGCTGCGGCGCGTCCGGGGGGCGTGACTAGTTGCCAAGACGGCGACTCCTCGGGCGGTCGAGAGGGAGGCAGAGATCACGTCCCGCACGAGCTAGAACGACCTCGAAGAGGTGGCCCCAGCGCAAACGGAGCGCGACCAGCAAAGATAGCACACGGCATCGGCGCCCTGTGCAGGACCGTTCAGCTCTCACGGACCCCGCCCTGGGACACCCGCGTATGTGGCGCGGATCCGCTTGATTGGGCGGCTACGACTATCGGCTGACGGCGAGAGTGTAGGGGGAAATGCCGAGTTAGGCAAGCCGTGGGCGTGTGCTGGCGGGGTGGGTCCGGGGCCGGACCTTCTGCAACAACCTAGGCGGCGCGATCATTTCGTGTGAGAACGACGGCGGCCCGCACCGGGCGGGCCGCGCTCTCCATATGACTAGGTTGACCGGAGGACGCGCTCGGCGCGCCTTCCGCTCAGGGCATCATGTGGGGATCGATGTTCAGGTTGACCAGCTGAAGATTGCCGAGATGGACATTCGCGACAACGTTCACGTCGGGCTCGCCCGGAACGGCAACCGGCACCGTGGTCGAGAGTGTGCTGACGATCGGGATCTTCAGTCCCAGTACGGTCGTACCAGCCGTTGAGACGTACGTGCCTGCGGCCATCGCGTTGGATACCGGCACCGCGCTGGCACCGACGACTCCCGCGACGACGACGAGGGCTCGAATCCGCTTCATGTTGAGACACCTTCCTGGTGTTTCACTGGCAGCCGAGCTATCTCGCCCTATACGAGACCTCTAGCTTTGCGTCCCCGACTCACGTCGGGTTTGCCCCGTCAGTTGGACTGTGGGGAGCATCGGTCCAGTTTCCGGTGCACTTGAAATTTGCATTCGGGTACTGGACGCTGTCTGGACACCCTGTCGACGGAGATGCCGGGGTCTTGGGCCAGCTTGCGGGGCAGCGCGTGCCCGCGACCCCGAAACGCCCCGCTGCGTAAGGGTAAACGCCCAAATTGCCGATATCTGGATGGTGGAGGCCGGGCCGAGCGCGCAAGATCAGAAGCTGCTTGAGGGCACGTTTCGGCGAGCCGTGTCGGCCGCCACCACGCGAGAGCGAATCGCTGAGCTCGTAATCCTGCTCGGTTTCGTGGCGGCCAGCGGAGCGCTCGTCGCGATCCATCCGCCCTCAACCTTCAACGTGCTCCCGATGCTGGCCTGCATGCTTGTACTGGCGATCGCGGCTCGGGTCTGGTTCGAGACCCCGCTCGGGTTCACCGCTCCGACCCAGTTGGCGTTCGTCCCGCTGCTGTTTGCCACGCCTCTCGGGCTGGTCGCCCCGGCGGTCGCCGTGGCGCTAATGGTCTCTCGTACGCCCGAGGTGCTGCGCGGTCGCACCAAGATCGAGCGCTTGCTCTTCACCCCCAGCAACGCGTGGTTCGCGGTCGGGGCGGTCGCCGTGTTCCTCATCGCCGGGGCGGCACCACGCCACGCCGCGCCGCTAGTGCTTGCGCTGGCTTTGCTCGGACAATTTGGCGCTGACTCCGCGTGCTTCACCACCCGCGCGATGATGGAGCGCAACGTCGGGCTAAAGAGTCAACTCTCGTCCACCTGGGTCTACGTCGTCGACGCAGCGCTTGCCGGGATCGGCCTCGTCGTAGCGCGCCAGATGGAGCATTCCGTCGCCGGTCTTCTCGCGCTCTTACCGCTGCTGGCGATCTTCGCCTTCTTCGCCCGCGAGCGGCACGGCCGGCTGGCCAACCTGCTCGAGCTCAGCAGTGCCTACCGGGGTACGGCACTCGTCCTCGGTGATGTGGTCGAGGCCGACGACGGCTACACAGGGGAGCACTCTAAGAGCGTCGTTCAGCTGGCGGTGGAGGTCGCCGATCGGCTCGCGCTCGATGCCGATCACTGCCGCAATGTCGAGTTCGGAGCGCTCCTACACGACGTGGGCAAGATCGCCATACCGAAGGGAATCCTCAACAAGCCCGGAAAGCTTGATCCCGACGAGTGGACGATCATTCAGACGCATACCCTCGAAGGCCAGAAGATGCTCGAGCGCGTGGGCGGTTTCATGCGCGAGGTCGGCCAGATCGTCCGCTCGCACCATGAACGCTGGGACGGCGGAGGCTATCCCGACGGTTTGGCCGGCGAGGCGATCCCACTCGAGTCACGGATCATCGCCTGCTGCGACACCTGGAGCGCAATGCGTACTGATCGGGTCTACCGCGCGGCGCTGTCCTACGAGGCGGCGGTGGCCGAGCTGAGATCGGTTTCTGGCACCCAGCTCGATCCCGCCGTGGTCACCGCGCTGCTCGACGTGGTAAAGGTTGATGCCCCGGACTCGCCGCTGGAATGGAATGCCATCGGCGTGGAGCCGAAAGCTAAGGCGGCGGATCCAGCGCCAGGGGCGAGCCACGCCAGCGAGGTGCCGGCGGGCCCGCCAACGACTTTCTCTACTTGAGTTCGACCGACGCCCCGGCCTCTTCGAGTTCGGCCTTGAGCTTGTCGGCTTCGTCGCGCTCGATGCCCTCCTTGACCGGCTTGGGGGCCTCGTCCACAAGCGCCTTGGCTTCCTTGAGGCCAAGTCCGGTGGCGGCACGGACGACCTTGATCACCTGAATCTTCTTGTCGCCGGCCGCCGTCAGAAGCACGTCGAAAGTGCTCTGCTCCTCCGCCTCGCCGCCGCCATCAGCAGCTGCGCCCGCACCGGCCGCCGGTGCTGCGGCCGCAACGGCGGTCGCCGACACGCCGAAGGTCTCCTCAAGCGCCTTGATCCGCTCGGAGAGCTCGAGCACCGAGATGCTCTTGAGCTCGTCGATCCAGTCCTGAGTGGTGGTGGCCATCATTCCTCCTTGGGTTCATCCGCCGGCTCGGGGGCGGCGGCGTCAGTTTCGGGTTGTTCAGAATCTTGAGGGGCTTCCTCGGGCTCGGGCTCCGCGGCCGCCTCGGGCTCGGAAGCTGCCTCGGCGTCGGGCTCCGCTGGGGCCTCGGGCTCCGGCGCCGATCCGGTCACGAGTCCTTGCTCGGCGATCTGCCCCAACTGCACAGCCAGGCCGGCGATCATGGCGTTCAGGGTGCGCACCAGGCCGGTGAGCGGTGCCGCAATCGTGCCCACCAGCTGGCTATGCAACACGTCTTTGGCGGGAAGCCGCGCGATCGTCCGCACGTCATCAGCGCTCAGGGCGTTGCCGTCCATGAGTCCGCCCTTGAAGTCCAGCGTGCCGAGTGCCCGGGCGGCGTCATTCAGCGCCTTGGCGGCCACCGCGGCGTCGCCGGACACAAACGCCAGCGCGGTTGGGCCCTCGAGCATCGGCTTGAGGAGCTCGGCGCCAGCGGCGTCGGACGCGCGCTCGGTGAGTGAGTTCTTGACCACTCGAAAGACCGTCTCGGCCTCACGCAGGCGAGCACGCAGATCAGCGGCCGCAGACACGGAGATGCCGCGGTAGTCGACGGCAAAGATCGCGTCGGCGCTCTGTAGCTGCCCGGCCAGCTCTTCTACCAATGCTGCTTTCTGGTCTCGATTCATTCTTTCTCCAAACAAAACGCCCGCACTCAGGCGGGCGTCCGGGGCACGCTTCACTAAAAGGGTGAAGCTCTGCATCGGAGTCTCCGCCTGCTTCGGTCTTACGCGAACTGCCGAAGGTCTTGGGCTTCGCTCTTGGCTTTCAGATATTACGCGGCCACCGGCTCCTGGACGATGTCGCGGGTACGCGTCGGATCCACCTTGATACCGGGTCCCATCGTGGTGGCAAGCGTGATCGACCGCAGGTAGCGGCCCTTCGCCGCCGAGGGCTTGGCCCGGATCAGCTCGTCGATGATGGCGGCGTAATTCTCGAGCAGCTGCTTCTCGTCGAAGTCCCGCTTGCCGATCACAAGGTGCACGATGGCGTTCCGGTCGGTGCGGTACTCGACCTTTCCTGCCTTCGACTCCTCCACCGCCTTGGCGACATCCATCGTCACCGTGCCGACCTTCGGGTTGGGCATCTTGCCCGCCGGCCCCAGGATCCTCCCCAGTCGACCAACTACCGGCATCAGGTCCGGGGTGGCGATGGCCACATCAAACTCGTCAAAGCCATCCTGAATCCGCTGGGCAAGGTCCTCGGCGCCGACCACGTCGGCCCCGGCCTCCTCGGCCTCGCGAGCCTTGTCGCCCTGGGCAAAGACGGCGATCTTGACCTCCTTGCCAAGCCCGTTGGGCAGGGCGACCGTTCCGCGCAGCTGCTCATCGGCGTGGCGCACGTTCAGCCCGGTGCGGATGTGGACCTCGACCGACTCGTTGAACTTGGCGTGACTCGTTTCCTTGACCAGCGAGATCGCCTCAGACGGCGGATACTCGCGCTCACGATCAACGCGCTGCCTAGCCTCCAGATGCGCCTTCCCTCGCCGAGCCATCACACAACCTCCTGGGACTTAGTCGGCATCGCGATCAGGCCACCTCGACGCCCATCGACCGAGCCGTCCCGGCGATGATCTTCTTGGCCGCCTCGACATCGTTGGCATTCAGGTCCTTCATCTTGCGCTCGGCGATCTCCCGCAGCTGGTCCTGGGTGATCGTTCCGACGCTCTCCCTGAAAGGCTCGGAGGAGCCCTTCTCGAGCGACAGCGCCTGCTTGATCAGGATTGCGGCGGGCGGGCTCTTGGTCTCAAACGTGAACGACCGGTCCTCGTAGACGGTGATCACCACGGGAATCACGGTGCCGGCGTCGGATTGCGTCTGTGCGTTAAAGGCCTTGACGAACTCCATGATGTTGACGCCGTGCTGACCCAGGGCCGGACCGACCGGGGGAGCCGGGCTGGCCTGGCCGGCCGGGGCTTGGAGCTTGATTTGAGTCAGGATCTTCTTAGCCATGATGCATATAGAGCGTAATCACCGGGCCGCGGCAGCGGCCCCCTAAATCTTCTTTACCTGGTCGAAGCCAACCTCAACGGGTGTCTCTCGGCCGAAGATCGAGACGAGCACCTTGAGGCGCTGAGCGTCTTCATTTACCTCGGAGATCTCGCCCGAGAAGTCCGACAGCGGACCGGAGACGACCTTAACCGACTCGCCGATCCCGAACTGCGCGCGGGGACGGCCGGGACGATCGGCGACCTCGCGGTGGAGCAGGCGGTTGACCTCTTCCTGGGTCAGCGGGACGGGCTCGTTGGAGGCGCCCACGAAGCCGGTCACGCCGGGCGTACCCTTGACGAGGCTCCACGAGTCCTCGTTGAGATCCATGTTGACCAGCACGTATCCCGGCATCGTCCGCTTCTCGACCGTGATCTTCTGGTTGTCCTTCATCTCCGAGACCGACTCGGTGGGGACGACGATCTGGCGGACCGCGGTTTGCTGCCCGAGAGACACCACGCGGTGCTCAAGGTTCTGCTTGACCTTGTTCTCGTGGCCGGAATACGTGTTTACGACATACCAACGAAACATGTTGACCTAGGGGGACTAGCGGTTGTTCAGGACTGGGACTACTTGTCGCGATCGGCCAGCATCCAGCCGGCCAGCGACAGGACTATGACAGCGACGGCCACCCAAGCGAGTACCGAGTGGGTGCCGGTGATGATGTAGCTCATCAGATGCGAGGACAACGTGTCGGCCACAGCCAGTACGAGCCCGGCCACGATCACGAAGCCGAGCACCACCGCAGTCGCCTGTACGACCTGGCGCCGGTCGGGCCACTGCACGCGCTGAAGCTCGCGCCAGCTGCCTTCCAGAAATCCGATCAGCCGATTGCGCTGGCGGACGCTCGGCTCCGGGACGCTGCCCGGGGTAGGCAGAGCAACTCCGTCCCCGCCGCCCAGCCCGGCAGGTGGAGCGGGTGGTCCCGCGGGTGGTGCGCCTCCGGCGTCGGCAGGCGCATAGCCGGCCTCGCCATTCTGGGCAGCGTCACCATCGGCGAATGCGGCCTCGTCAGCCAGGCCGCCACCGGCCTCTGCCTCTGCCCGACCAACCGCGAGCTGGGCATCGGCCAGCTCGGCATCGGGAGTGGCGTGCTCGAGCGGCGCCGGGGTTGCATCGGCTGCCCCGCCGTTGCCACTCAGCGATGAGCGAGTGCCGACCGTCTGCGGGCGCCGATCCCGTCTCTCCTTGGCACGTTTGCGATTGCGGGCCATGACGGCGTGAAGGGCTAGCGGGTCTCGCGATGCGAGGTATGGCGACGGCACCAGCGGCAGTATTTGCGCAGCTGGATCCGCTCCGGGTCGTTGCGCTTGCTCTTATTGGTCTGGTAGTTCCGGCGCTTGCAGTCCTCGCACGCGAGGGTGACAGCAATCCGGACGTCTCCGCGGGCCATATTCCTGCTTTTGTAGGCGTTGTCGGGATCGGATCAGCGGCCGGACGGGCACGACAATGAAGCGCCGCCGCCGACGCACGGAGTGTAGCCGCTACCCCAGTTCCCGGGGCGTGATTTCTAACTCCAGCCACCGGGCCGAGCGCAGCAGCGAGACCGTCAATCGCTGATCAATCGTGGCCTCGGTCAGGAGGCGCTGGAGGTCGTCGGCCCGCTCGACGGCCATGCCATCGAGCCCAACGATCAGATCCTCGGCCCGCAGGCCGGCCCGCTCGGCCGGACTCCCAGAGACGACATTCACGACCTCAAACCCAGCCTCGCGGCCAAGCCGGACCCGGGCGTGGGGCGGCAACGGGCGTGGCCCGCCCGCCACGCCGATATAGGCCCGCCGCACACGTCCCTCGCGCATCAGCGCCGACACGATCCGCCGAGTTGCCTCGTTGATCGGAACGGCTAGCCCCAGGCCGATCCCGGCCACGGCGGTGTTGATCCCGACCACCCGCCCAGCGCTGTCAGCCAGCGCGCCTCCGGAGTTCCCGGGATTGAGCGCGGCGTCGGTCTGGATCACGTTGTCGATGTAACGCAATGATGTCCCGGAGCGAGCCGGGAGTGACCGGCCGACCGCCGAGACAACTCCGGCCGTCAGCGAGCCTGCGAATCCATGCGGGTTTCCGATGGCAACCACGAGCTGGCCCACCCGCAGCCGCTGGGCGTCTCCCAGCTCCGCGGGAACCAGGTCAGTCCCCTCGGCCCTGAGCAGCGCCAGGTCAGACAGGTGGTCCACTCCGATCACGCGGAATTTCAGCTCCCGTCCATCAACGAAGGCGGCGCGACCCGACCGGCTCACGTCTCTTACGACGTGTGCCGAGGTGAGGAGGAACCCGTCTGGAGTGAGGACCACCGCACTGCCGGCACCCGCCGGCATGCTGCCCAGCCGCGTGCGCCGCACCACACGGAGATTGGCCACCGACGGTGACAGCCGCTCGGCCACGCGGACGACGATCTGGGAATACGCGTCAAGCGCTGCGGCGTCCGCCTCGGGCTCGGGTGGACGCTCCGGGGCGGTGCTCAGCGCCATCAGCTGCTCGCGAAATCGACGGAGACAGCGTGCTCCTCGGACCCACGCAGCACCGTCAAATCGAGCGCCCCTCGTTCGGCGGCCTGATCAAGGGCCTCGTAAAGGGCGTCAAGGCTGCTGACTTCGGCGCCCGCGGCGCCCACGATCAGATCGCCGCGGCCGAGCCCGGCCCGGTCAGCGGGAGTCCCGTCTTGCACGGCCTGGACCAGAACGCCGTCTCGCGGCGCAAGCCCAACCGCGGCCCGAAGCCGCCGGGCGGCGCCAGGGGACGCCACCGCCACACCCAAACGCGGCGTGGACCGTTGCTCGCCGCCCACCAAGCGCGCGACTCGTTCGGCGGTGGGTGCGCCGAGCGGGATCGCCACCACCAGGCCAGGGTCGAGGCGGACGCTGTTGAGGGCCAACAGGTGGCCGTCTAGGTCGACGAGGGGTCCTCCGGACGAGCCGCGGGGGAGCGGCGCGGTGTGCTCGACCCCGCCGTTCAGCCGGCGCCCACGGGGCCCGCGGAAGCTGGCCGTTATGGAAGAGATGAACCCCGGCGCGATGTGCAAGCCCCGGCCGCCGGGATTCGACGCGGCCAGTACGGCCCGCCCCAAGGCGAGCCTCCCCGTGGGCGACCAGGCAAGCGGCTGCGCACCGCCGGTCTCGATCTCGATCACCGCCAGATCCAAATCGAGGTCTATGCCGAACACGCGGCCCGTGTCCGCACGGCCGTCGGAGAAGGTGACGATGACCTCCCCATTGCGAAGGTTGTGGGCGTTCGTTATGACGCGCCCCTCCCCGACGACGGTCCCCGACGCACCACCCCAGCGTCCACCGCGCAGACCCACAACTGCGGACCCGACGCGGTCCGCCACGGACTGGATGGCCGATTCGAGGTCGGCGATGAGCGAACGAGGGGAGCTACCCGTCATCGTGCCCCGCTAGAGTAGCAAATTGCAAGTAACAAGTGATGCCACGTACGAGACCGACCCCATAGCCCCCGAACCCGCCCCACCCGCGAACGAAGAAGCCGAGGCCTTGGCGGTTGCCCTGGCCGCGGTCGGAGACCGCTGGACGCTCCTGGTCGTGAGCGCGCTCCTCCAGGGCCCACGCCGCTTCGGTGAGCTCCAGCAGGACGTGGCCGGCATCGCTCCGAACATCCTCACTGACCGGCTCCGGCGGCTCGAGCGCGACGCACTCATCGTCTCTCGCCCTTACTCAGAGCGGCCGCTCAGGGTGTCTTACGAGTTGGCTGCAGCCGGGACCGAACTCGCCGGGACACTCCGCCTGCTGGCGGGTTGGGGCGCGCGCAACCTGAGCGAGGCGGGCGCCCCTCGCCACAGCGTCTGCGGCACGCCGATGGAAGCCCGCTGGTGGTGCCCGACATGCCAGGAGCCGGCGGACGAGGATCCGGGCCAGGACCTCCACTACGTGTAGCTCGCTCAGCAGCCGGTAGGACTCGACCGACGCGGCGGTCGACTGGGGAGAGCAGAGTCGCCTGCTGCAGGGAACAATTCGCCCATGATCCGACTGCTGGGCCTGATGATCTCGATCGGGTTGGTCGATTCGCTGAACCCAAGCACGGTCGGGCCCGCTCTCTATCTGGCCACGGCGGAGCACCCGCGCCGGAGGGTCGCCGAGTTCACGGCCGCCGTATTTCTCGTCTACCTGGCCGGAGGTGTGCTGATCGCGCTCGGGCCCGGCGAGCTGATTCGCTCCGCCCTGCCCAAGGGCCATTTCACGGTCAAGCACATTGCAGAAATCCTCGCTGGAGCCATTCTGATTCTGGGGGCCGCGCTCGTCTGGCGAAGTCGTAAGCGCTTCGTTGAGCGCGGCCTTCCGCAGGCTCGCGGAAGGAGGTCGAGCATCCTGCTCGGGGCCACCATCACCGCGATTGAGCTCCCCACGGCCTTCCCTTATTTCGCGGCAATCGCCGCCCTGGTCGGAGGGAGCGTGGGCACCCCCAGGGAGCTCGGTCTGCTTCTGATCTTCAACCTCTGCTTCGTCCTGCCCCTGATCGGAATCCTGGTCACGCTGACACTGGCCCCGCGGCGCGCGCAGGGGATCCTGGGCGCTGGGCGGCGCTTTCTCGAATTGCGCTGGCCCCACATCCTGGCCGGCCTGCTCGGACTCGTCGGCGCACTGGCCATTCTGCTGGGCTCCACTGGCCTGGCGGGGGGGCGGTTGTCCTGTGCCACCCGGCACCTCCTCCAGATCCACTGCGCCAACCGCGTCAGGTCAGCCCCTCATCCCTGAGTCGCGAGCCCGGCGCACGAGCCGCCGCATCCCGGCAATCCAACGATCGTCGTCGGCCCCGCGGCGGGCCATGTACTCCCCAACCTTGGGATGAGGCAGGATCAGAAAGCGCTCGGCGCGGACGGCCTCGAGGACGACCTCGGCCACCTCCTCGGGCTCGAGCAGCTGGTCAGCTAGCAGGGCGGCGGCGCCCACGGTGTCAGTGAGGGCATCGTCGAGCATCGGCGTTCTTACGCCCAGCGGACACAGGCAGGACACCTTGATGCCGGCATCGCCGTAGGTGATCGCCAGCCACTCCGCCACCGAGACGGCGGCATGCTTCGTTACCGAGTAGACCAGTGCCCCGACCTGGGTGAGCAATCCGGCGGCCGACGCGGTGCTGACCAGATAACCATCGCCACGCTGCACCATCTCCGGCAGCAGCGCTCGCGCTGCCCAAACATGAGCCATGACGTTGACCCGCCAGGCTTGATCCCATTCAGCGTCGTCCGCCTCGGGACCTCCGGCCGGCCCCGGGACTCCGGCGTTTGAGAAGAAGAGGTCGATCGGGCCCCCGAGTTCGCGCGCCCGCTCGATCAGGGCCTTGACCTGGTCCTCCTGGCCGACGTCCGCTTGAACGGCGTGACCACTGACCTCCGCGGCGGTCGCCTCCGCCGTCGCAAGGTCGATGTCGGCCACCACCAGGGTGCCCGGGCTCTCGGCCGCGAACCGGCGAGCCACCGCCCGTCCGATGCCGCTCCCGGCTCCAGTGATGACGACACATCGCCCGGCCAGCTCCATGACGGTCGAGAGACTAGTGTTCCGTATCCAGAAATGGATTTCGAGGCCAGCGACCGCAGCAAAGACCTTCAGGAGCGCCTAACGGCCTTCATGGACGAGCACGTCTATCCGGCCGAGTCCGTCTACCACGAGCAGCTGGTCGCCTCCGGCGATCCACACTTCCATCCCCCGGTGATGGAGGAGCTCAAGGAGCGCGCGCGTGAGCGTGGGCTGTGGAACATGTTCTTGCCCTACGAGCTCCCCGACCGTTCGGCACCGGCGCTCAGCAACGTCGATTACGCGCCGCTGGCGGAGATTATGGGGCGGAGCCACATCGCCTCCGAGGCCACCAATTGCTCCGCGCCGGACACGGGCAACATGGAGGTCCTGACGCTGTTCGCATCGCCTGAGCAAAGAGAGCGATGGCTGATGCCGCTGTTGGAGGGTGAGATCCGGTCGGCCTTTGCCATGACCGAGCCGGCGGTCGCCAGCTCGGATGCCACCAACATCGAGCTGAGGATCGAGCGGGACGGCGAGGAATACGTGCTGAACGGCCGCAAATGGTGGACCTCCGGCGCGATGCGCTCGCGGTGCAAGGTCATGATCGTGATGGGCAAGACGGACCTCGACGGGGCGGGTGGGAGTCCGTTCAGACAGCAGTCGATGATCCTCGTGGAGCCCGACACCCCAGGGGTGAAGATCCTGCGCAACCTGCCCGTGTTCGGCTACACCGACCAGGAGGGTCACGCCGAGGTTCTGTTCGAGAACGTGCGCGTGCCGGCGACCAACCTGATCGGTAACGAGGGGGACGGGTTCCTGATCGCCCAGGCCAGGCTCGGCCCGGGCCGGATTCACCATTGCATGCGCACGCTGGGGGCGGCCGAGCGCGCGCTCGAGCTGATGTGCCAGCGGGCCTCAGAGCGCGTGACGTTCGGCCAGCCGCTGGCCGAACGAGCCAATGTCCAGGACTGGATCGCAGAGTCCCGGATCGAGATCGACATGGCCCGCCTGCTCACGATGCGGGCCGCGTGGCTGATGGACACGGTCGGCAACAAGCACGCCCGCACCGAGATCGCCTCGATCAAGGTGGCGGCTCCGAGCGTGGCTCTGAAGGTCATCGACCGGGCGATTCAGGTCCACGGAGGAGCGGGCGTGTCCGACGATTTCCCGCTCGCCACGATGTATGCCCATCTACGGACGCTCCGGTTGGCCGATGGCCCTGACGAGGTCCACAAGCGGACGATCGCTCGACACGAGCTTCGCAAGCTGACACCGCGGGCCACCGTCCCGGCTTAGGGCTAACCCGGGCTCGCCATACTGGGGCGGATGCCTCTTCTGGCTCGCAGAGCTCGAGCAGCCGGCCCCCGTCGACGGCGTGGCCGATCGGGTCAAACAGATCAAGCTCCGCTTCCCCGCTCGGCCTGGACCAGACTCGCGGCATGCACGGGCGCGGCCGCCCTCCTCCAGCTCGACGGCACGCTGATCACCGTGGCGCTGCCCTCGGTCGGGCGCGGACTCGGGGCGACGGTCGCCTCCACGGCCAGCGTCCTCAGCGCGTACTTCGTGGCCTACGCGGTCGTGCTGCTGCCCGCCGGCGCGCTGGTCGATCGTTACGGCGCGCGACGGCTGGCGCTGACCGGGCTGGGTGTGTTCGCCATCGGCGCCGGAGCTGGCGCGCTGGCCGACAACTTCACGCTGCTTGTAGCGACGCGAGTTGTCCAGGGCGTGGGCGCAGGCCTGGTCAGCCCCGCCGCGCTGGCTGCAGCGGTGAGCGGCTTTCCGGCCGAGCGACGGGGCAGCGCGCTGGGAATCTGGGGGGCCAGCGCGGGTGTCGCCAATCTGGTGGGGCCACTGCTCGGTGGAGTTCTCACCGTCGCATTCGGCTGGCGGGCGGCCTGGTGGGTCCTCGTTCCAATGGCGCTTGCGGCGGCCTGGGGAATCGAGCGCCAGGTCCCGAAATCGCTGCACGGCGAAAGAGCTGAGGGGCGCCAGCCGCTGGTCAACCCGATGGTCCTTACCGCGACGCTGGTGGCCGCCCTCACCTTCGCGGTGATGATTGGCTCCTTTTTCCTGGCTGAGCAGTACCTGCAGCGCGCGGCCGGCTTCTCGGCGCTGGGTGCCTCGGCGGCCCTGATCCTCGTCGCCGTGCTGGTGGGTCTCGGCGCGCCGCTGGCCGGGCGCCTGGTGGATCAGCAGGGCGAGCGCCTCCCCGCGCTCCTCGGCTTCGCGGGAACCGCGCTCGGGCTCGCCGTCTTGGGTATCCCAGGCGTCCCGCTGCACAGCGTGGTCACGATCCTCCCTCTGATCCCGGTCGGCCTGGGCCTGGGAATGCTGTTCGTCCCGACCTCACGAGCCGCACTCAATGCCACCCCGATCGCGTTTCACGGCCGCACCTCCGCGGTCCTTTCCGTGGGCCGGCTCCTCGGAGCGGCGGTGGGAGGCGCACTGGGCGGGGTTGCGCTATCCGGAGGGGCGAAAGCGTCGACCGTCCATGAGGCTCTGCTTGTGGCCGCCGGGATCTGTGTGCTCGTCGGGCTGCCCGCGTCGCTGCGGCTGAGCTCCCGGACCCCGCTCCTGACCGGCGTGGGAGCACCCCGGGAAGCGGCCTAGTCTCTGAGCGCCCCAGGGTCCGAAGGTACGTCGACGGCGTACTGACTCAAAACCTCGAGCGGCACCACTTCGAGCGCCCGCTCATGGCTGGCCGCCAGTACGACGAATGCGCCGACGCCAGCTTCATGTGCCCGCAGCCAGTTGTGGGCGGTGACACACCATCGATCGCCGGGAACGAGGCCCGGGAAACCGTACTGCGGGACCGGCGTGCTCAGGTCGTTGCCGATCTGCTGCTGATAGTCCAGGAACTCCGCGCTCACCACTGCACAGATCGTGTGGCTGCCCAGGTCTTCTGGGCTGGTCCGGCAGCAGCCGTCCCGATAGAAGCCGGTTAACGGATCGGTGCAGCACATCTGGAGACGATCGCCCAGGACGTTGCGGTCCACAGCAGCGGGCGGCCCGGCGTTATGTGAGTGCCGAGGGCTCCGCGCCCTCTTGGCGGAGCGCGGCAAGTCCAAGCCCGATTCCCATCAGCGCCGGCGCGGTGACAAGCACCGTCGAGACTTTGCTGATCTCTCCGTTGCGCCCGGCCATCAGCCCCGCCGCGGCGTCGGCCACATCGCACGCCAGCCCGAGCTGGAGCCAGAGTCGCCGGGTGCTCCCGCTCGTCAGCTTCACGCCCGCCCCCAGGGCAACGTCCCTTACGCCGAACAGGCGGCCCATGTAAGGCAGCTGCGGGTTCGCCTCGGCGTCGAGCCCGAACAGAGTTCCCGCCAGGCGAGGAGCCACCCAGGCTCCGAGTCCGATGTTGGCCCGAAGGGCCGCGATGGCGTCGGCTGCGGACACGACCCGGATCCTAATCGGTTCGAGCCCGCGTGGGTTCGGGCCGGTGTGTGGGCGTGGAGCGCGGCGCCACCTCGGCGGGATCTCTCTCGGCCAGCCAGACTGAGGCCTCCGTCAAGGCGGTCACGTGGTCGAGCGCCGGAACCTTCGCAGCGAGCTGGTCCAGGTCGTCGAGCCCCAGGACCTCCATGGTTTCGTCTCTCAGGATGCTCTCCGGCCAGAGCTCGGAATCCGTATCAGCCAAGGCATGCTCGGCGTGGGCCAGGAAATGGCGGGCCTTCTGAGGGGCGATCTCCGCGGCATACCGCGCCACGAGCCAGAGCGCGAACGCGGCCATGGGCGCGATGCTCGGCCTGCGCATGAGCTCGAGTGCCCCGGCGAGCGCCGGCTGCCGGATCACGCCATCCCGCGCCGACTCGGCGAGGAGCCCTGTGCCCGTAGCGCTCGCGAGCATGAACTCATGGCCGATCTCGGCCGCGCGCTCGGCGCTCAGGGTGGCGTGCTCCAGAGCGGCGTCGAGCTGGCCCTCCACATACGCGTCGAGGGCCAGGAAATAATGCGACCAGCCGATCGCCTTCGGGCTTGTGTCGGGACCGAGCAGCGCCTGAAGCTGGGGGCGCAACCGCCTCATCTCATCGCGATCGCGCGCATTCGTTGCCCGCCCGAAGAGGTTGGCCGTCGCGGTGGCCAGCGACTCGTTATCCCCCAGCTCGGCCGCCCGAGCGGCGAGACGGCGGTTCCAGACCGGCTCCGTCGGACTGAAGCCCTCAAGAAATACCACCGCCCGCATGAGCGCGATCTCGTGTTGGGGCGCGATCGAGAAGCACGCCAGTACACGATCGACCGCGTCACCGCTCTGCTTACGGAGCATCCCGGACAGCCACAGCGGCCTTAGCCCGAGCGCCAGCCTGACGGCTGAGTCCTCATCGCCGCTCTCGAGCGCGTCCTCGAGTGCCGAGCGCAGGTTGGCGTGGTCGGCCCACAGCGGCACGGCCAGCTCACCGGGGGCAGCACCGGCGTCAAACTGGTCGCTTGCCTCCGTCACCAGTGCCGCGTAATAGCGACGGTGGCGAGCCTTCACCTCAGCCCCTCGCCCGCCGGATTCCAGCTCCTCACCGGCGAACGCCCGGACGAGCTCGAGCAGCTCGAAGCGGCTCTCATCGCCCTGGCGCCGGACGAGGCTGGCGTCAAGCAGCTCGTCAATGAGTGGAGCTGCCGGCCCATCTCCTACCTCCTCGAGCGCCGAAACGGTGAAGCCGCCGAGAAACACCGAAGCACGCTGCAAGAGGGATTTCGCCTCGGGGTTCAGGAGGTCGTAGCTCCAGCTGATTGTGGCCTGAAGCGTCTGCTGTCGATCAGGAAGATCTCGCAGCGCGTGCTCGCCAACGCGCAGCGGCTGGGCCAGCCGGTCGGCGATCTCGCCGGGCGTCATCCACTGAGCGCGGGCCGCAGCCAGTTCGATCGCGAGTGGTAGCCCGTCCAGAGCCCGGCAGATCCGCGCCACGGTGCGCGTCAAGGCCGGATCAGCGATGTCCAGTTTGCGGTTGCCCGCCAACGCGATTTCGAGGAATAAGCGAACGGCGGGACTTCGCGAAAGCTCCGGGCTGCTCTCGCCCGGCGGCAGGGCGAGCGGCTCGAGCTCGAAGACCTGCTCACCGCGGATGCGAAGCGACGTACGGGTCGAGACGATGATCCAGAGGGTTGGGATCTGGGCCAATAGATCGGCGAGAAGCACGGCTGCGTCCAGCACGTGCTCAAAGTTGTCGATCAGGAGCAGGAGCTCTCGCTTTCGCAGATAGCTCACCAGACCATCGCCCCCTGGACCGTCAGTCCCATCCCTCTGGGCCAGCGCACTGGCAATCTCGCCCGCCACCAACGCCGGATCGGTCAGCTGCTCGAGCCGGACTAGCACCGCACCGTCTCGATACCGCGCCTCATGGGCTCGACCGTGCTCGAGCAGCAGGCGAGTCTTGCCGACGCCCCCCGGGCCGGTGATAGACACGAGCCGGACGTCGGGGTCGGCCACGAGCCGCTCCAAAGCGGCCAAATCCTCTTCTCGACCGACCAAGCGAGTCGGTGAGTGGGGGAGGTTCGACACCGGCCCGTCGGAGGAGTCTCGCGGCTGTTCGCCAGGAAGGAGCGCGGCGTTGTGCTCGAGGATCTGCCGCTGAAGGGCAGCAAGCAGCTCGCCGGGCTCGAGCCCCAGCTCGTGGGCCAGCAGCCGACGAACCCGCTGATAGGCGTCTAAAGCCTCTGCCTGGCGGCCGGCGCGGTAGTGAGCCACCATCAAATGCCCCCAGAGCTGCTCTTCGTAGGGGTTGCGGTCGATCAGCTCCTCGAGTTCCGACACAAGCTCCCCGCCCGCGCCCGCGGCCAGTTCTGCCTCGATCCGCAGCAGCGTCGCCTGGAGGCGCTTTTCCTCCAGCGCCCTGCGCCAGCGCCCGATGCTTCCCTCAGCGGGTACGTCGCATAGGGGCTCGCCGCGGAAGAGGGCGAGCGCCTCCCCTAGAAGCGCGGCGGCGCGTTGCGGCTCTTCTCTGGCCTGTTCGACGAGCGTGTCGAACTGCCAGACGTCGACCTCGAAGGCGCCGGGCCTTAGCGCGTAGCCCGCCGGCTCCAACACGAGCAGGCCCTCGAGGAACGCCCTCAGCTTCGAGAGATGCACGTGTAGGGCCGACACCGCGCTGGCGGGCGGCCGCTCGCCCCACAGCTCGTCGATGAGCCGATCACGTGAGAGAGGGACTCCCCCGCCGAGGAGCATCAGGGCCAGCAGTGTGCGCGGACGCCCACCGGGCAGCGCCACGGCTAAGCCATCCCGCTCGAACTCCAGCGGGCCGAGAACTCCAAAACGCGCAGAGCCTCCGGCCACCCCAGCCCAAGAGTACCGGGCTTTGGTGGCCTTTGGCGGTTCTTTGTTGCCGGTTTGGTGGGGGCGATCACGCTGCCGGCGTCAATCGAACTTTGTCCCAAGGAGGGATTTGATGGGCCTGTTGAGCAAAATGCGAAACCTGACCGGATCGGTCCCGAAGGAACTGCTTGAGCAGGGCTTGCTCGGCCGGGGGATCATCGTCTCCGTCCAGCAGACCGGGGTCAGCACCGGAGCCGACTTTGATCCCGCCCACGTGTGTGTTTTCACCGTCGAGGTGGCGCTCGATGACACGCCGCGCTACAACGCCACCTGCCGACAGGCAGTGCGCGCGACGGTCCTACCCCAACTGATGCTGCCGGGGGCGACGGTCGCGGTGCGCGTCGATCAGCAGGACCACAGCCGGGTCGCACTTTCTTTGGGAGAGGAGCCGCCCACCGTCACGTTGGCCAGTGAGGGCGATGCGAACACCGGATCGGCTGCCCGGATCCTCGAGTACGGCGTCCCGTGCAAAGCCGTCATCGTCGAGACCCAGCCACTGGGGATGCGCAATCCAGCCGGCAAGGCGATGTACGCCTTCCTGCTGACGGTGATGGCAGACGGCCGTCCCCCCTATCAGACCCAGGTCGGCAACCCCGTGCTGGACGAGGCGATCCCGCTGCTCTATCCCGGCAACGCGTTGCCGGCCAAGCGGATGGCCGACGGAAACGACAACGAGATCGTGATCGATTGGGATGCCGCGCTCGCCCAGGTGGGGCAGGCGGCCAGCTGAACGCAAATCGTCAAACCAAACAAGCACACAACCACGTCAACTCAAGGAGGAAGGAATGGTTCTCGTAACAGGTAATTGGCGCCTTTGGGCGATCGGGATGGCGACGTCGCTGGTCATATTTTTGATCGTGCTGTTCGCGGTCATCCTGCCGGCTCAGAACACTGCCAACAACGCCCTCAAGCAGGGCCTGCAGCAGAGCCAGCAGGCGATCAAGCAGAGTGAGAAGGCGTTCAAGGGCAACGGCGCCGCTCAGAAGACCCTCAGCAAGGCGCAGAAGCTGACCGCGTGCGTCGCGGCCGCGGGGACCGACCCGTCCAAGCTGGCCGCCTGCCAGGCCAAGTACCAATAAGCCTGTGGGGACCGGGCCGGTCAGGTCTCGCAAGATGACCTGACCGGCAATGGGCGCAGGAGCGGCCCGCGCGGCGAACTAGCCGCGTGGGCCGCTCTGCGTTGGGTCCCCGCACACTTTCGTCTGTCGCCTGCCGGGTAAGCCTCGATGTGTGCCTGTGAGCCAGCTCATCAGGCAGGCCCGTGCTCGACCGTCGTCCACTCAGGACGGTGGCGGTGACCGAGCCTCCCCGAGGCTCGTCGTCGTGGTCATGTGCGCCGGGTACTTCCTGGTGCTGCTCGACGTGACGATCGTCAACGTGGCGCTGCCACGAATCGGGGCGCTGTGGTTGCCACCCTCGCGAAGGTGGCGTGCCCCTTGTTCCCGGAGATGCCGCTCGAGGTCGCGCCGCTTCACGCGGCGATGACGAGCTCAAGCGACTCGCTGTCGGCAGCCGGCTCACTGAGTGCGTGCTCGCCGAAGCGCAGCTCGAGAATCCCGTGCAGGGCGTCGATCACGTTGGCTCTCGCTTCGTCGCGAGTGTGACCTTGGCTGTGTACGCCAGGAACCTCTGGCACCGAGGCGACGATCCAGCCGTCGTCTCCATCCTCATAGACGATCGTCAGACGTAGCGGCTCGCTCACGGTGGAAACGGTACTGCGCGGGAAAAGGCAAGCGGTCGGCCCGCGCGGACCGGGGGTCGTGGTGTTGACGTTGCGGAGCGCAACTCTTGAGAGTTCGGCTCGTTTAAAGGCCGATGGGTTGCCGAGGTCAGGCAGGCGTCGCGGCGTTAGGCGTTGTTACGTTCGCGCTGCTGATGTCGGGCAGCGCCTGGGCATTGTCCGGCTCGCTGCAGGGCGTGTCGTGTCATCCGGGGGGCCCGTGTTTTGGCGTCGGCTGGTACTACACCCCGAAAGCGACGCGCCCGCTGGCCGAGCGTCTGGGCTCGCCTGCGACCCGGCAGTCGGTACCGAGTCCGCCCGGGAGCAAGCTCAATCAACTTGAGGGCGTTTCGTGCCCGTCGCGATCGATGTGCATGGCCGTGGGATCCTCGGACTCTCTAACTGCGAGTCCGGAGACCGCGGTGGCGGACATCTGGAATGGGAAGACGTGGTCTCTGAAGCTTCCCATTTCGCCTGGCACCTACGGAAACAGCCTAGTTTCGGTCTTGTGCACGAATGCACGCCAGTGCACTGCCGTCGGCTCCTACACCGATCAGAGGAGCGGCGGGCCGCTGATCGAGCGCTGGAACGGCTCGCGCTGGTCGCTCCAGACCCCTGCTGCGCCTCCAACGAACAGTGGCACCTGCAACACCGATAAGTTCCGGTCTTGTGGTCCCTTTCTGAACAGCGTGTCGTGCACATCGGCAGCGAGTTGCATGGCTGTCGGGACTTACGTCAACAAAACGCTCGCGGAGAGCTGGGACGGCAGCACTTGGTCCAACACGCCGCCCACGGTCGACTATTCACACGGCTACAAGAGCCAGCTGCGCGGGGTCTCGTGCACCTCGCCGAGCTGGTGCGTCGCGGTTGGAGGCGGACTGTTGCAACTCTGGAACGGCACGTCATGGTCGCGACAATCGCCTCGTCACTTGGACATGAACGACGTGTCGTGCACCTCACCCACCTGGTGCGTGGCCGTGGGGCAGGGACGTGGACCCTCGATCGTGACATGGAACGGGCAGCGCTGGTCTCCGCAATCGGCTCAACCCCCTTCCGACAATGCCGTGTTCTTTGGAGTCTCCTGCTCGGCCCAGAACCGTTGTGTTGCAGTCGGGAACGCCAATCCCCAGGACGCCGAGGTGCCGCTCAGCGAGCGCTGGAACGGCACCCGCTGGGACCAGGCGACCCTGCACTAGCGCATCGGCAGCCCTCAGACGCGCCCAAGCACCCGCGCTTGTCCAACCGCTGAGGGCGTCCGATTTTCTGTGTAGGCCGGTTTCTTGGTTCAGTTTGGTACTCGGTCTCCGAAGTGGATCTTGAATGCCAGGAGGGCTTTTGTCCAGCCGGCGACACGGGTCCACTTAGGGGTCGCGTTGGTGATGGCTAGGTAGATCAGTTTGCGGGCGGCCTCCTCGTTGGGGAAATGTCCTTTGGTCTTGATCGCTTTGCGCAGCTGACGGTTCAGGGCCTCGATCGGATTTGTCGTGTAAATCACCCGCCTGACGTCAGGCTCGAAGGCCATGAACGGGATCACGTATTCCCAGGCGTCGCGCCAGGCTTTGACGATCGGTGGGAACCGCTGCCCCCATTTCTCCTCGAACGCCTCGAGCGCCCACAGAGCGGCGTCAGCGTCTGTGGCGGTAGATCGGCTTGAGATCCTTGACCACCTTGTCGTACTCGCGGCGGGGGACGTACTTCAGGCTCTGGCGGATCAAATGGACGATGCAGGTCTGCACCTCGGTATCAGGGAAAACCGCTTCGATCGCTTCCGGGAACCCTTTGAGGCCGTCCACGCAGCAGATCAGGATGTCCCTAACACCGCGCTGCTTTGGCTCCGAGAGGACCTGCATCCAGAACTTGGCGCCCTCGGTCTGTTGGAACCACATCCCGAGAACCTCACGCTGGCCATCCATCGTGATCGCCAACGCCAGGTAGCACGCCTTGCGCTGAACGCTCCCACCGTCGCGGACCTTGACCACCAAGGCATCGAGGAACAGGACCGGGGAGACGTCATCAAGCGCTCGCTACTGCCACGCCCTGGCGTCCTCGATCACCGCGTCGGTGACCCGACTGATCAAGTCATGGCCGACTGAGACCCCATAGAGCTCGCGCAAATGGGCCTCGATATCCCGGGTCGACAGTCCTCGGCTGTAGAGGGCCAGGATCTTCTCGTCGAACCCTTCAAAGCGCCGCTGGCGCTTTCTGACGATCTTCGGCTCAAAGCTGCCGTCCCGGTCCCGGGGCGTCTTGATCTCCACCGGCCCGTGCTCAGTGGCCAGGGTTTTCGGCGTGGACCCGTTTCTCGTGTTGCCCGCGCCACCCGGCGGCTCCCGGTGAGCCTCATAGCCAGGTGGTCGGTCAGCTCGACCTCCATCGCCCGCTCCACCACTCGCCGGGTCAACTGCGAAAGCAGCCCGCCGGGCCCGACAATCTGCTCCTCGGTCTTGCGCCCAGCTAGCAGCTCGTCAATGACCTCGTCAGGCAAGACACGGCGCAGATCGTCAGGCACCTGCTCAAGGATCCCAGCCGGCTCCGATGTCCCAGCTAAAAGACTCTCTCCGACCCGTAGTTCAGGATCAGTCGCTCGCTCGGGAATGCTCCCTACGTCTTTGGTCGAAGGCATGAACGTCTCTTTCGTTCGTGCCTACACAGATCCTCGGACACTCCCCGGCAAAGAGACGCGACCAGGTCGCTGGGTGGCTGCTGGTTTTTGCTTTTTGCGGGTGGCTGGTGGGTGTGCGATGGGGTTCGGTTGCTGTAGGCTGCCTCTCGCTATTGGGGTGCTGGCACCGAGCGAAAGGAAGATCCTGTCGTGAGGGAGCATGACTGTTTGGTCGGTGGGGGCGTGAGTCGGCGTCGGGCGGCAGCTTGGGGTGTCGTGTTGCTTGGCCTTGGGGTGTTGTGGTTCGGGGTCCCGTCGGCTTCGGCGGCGGCGGTGTTCAGGCCGGTGTCGGGCGCGCCGTTTGCCGCCGGCAGCGAGGCTGATTCGGTGGCGTTCAGTCCGGGTGGGGGGCTGCTCGCGGTCGCCAACCAGGGCGACAACACGGTGTCCGTGTTCTCCGTGGATCAGGGCACGGGGGCGCTCTCCCCGGTGTCGGGATCGCCGTTTGCCACCGGCACCCAACCTTTCTCGGTGGCGTTCAGCCCGGGTGGGGGGCTGCTGGCTACCGCCAACGCGGGCGACAACACGGTGTCGGTGTTCTCGGTTGATCAGAGCACGGGCGCGCTCTCCCCGGTGTCGGGATCGCCGTTTGCCACCGGCAGCATCCCTGTCTCGGTGGCGTTCAGCCCGGGTGGGGGGCTGCTGGCTACCGCCAACGAGATCGGCAACGACGTGTCGGTGTTCTCGGTTGATCAGAGCACGGGGGCGCTCTCCCCGGTGTCGGGATCGCCGTTTGCCACTGGCGGCCACCCTTCCTCGGTGGCGTTCAGCCCGGGTGGGGGGCTGCTGGCTACCGCCAACGCGGACGACAACACGGTGTCGGTGTTCTCGGTTGATCAGAGCACGGGGGCGCTCTCCCCGGTGATGGGATCGCCGTTTGCCACCGGCAGCATCCCTGTCTCGGTGGCGTTCAGCCCGGGTGGGGGGCTGCTCGCGACCGCCAACTACACCGACAGCGACGTGTCGGTGTTCTCGGTGGATCAGAGCACGGGGGCGCTGACCCCGGTGTCGGGATCGCCGTTTACCACGGGCAGCCACCCTTCCTCGGTGGCGTTCAGCCCGGGTGGGGGGCTGCTCGCGACCGCCAACTACGGCGACGGCACGGTGTCGGTGTTCTCGGTCGATCAGTCCACGGGGGCGCTGACGCAGGTGTCGGGGTCGCCGTATGCCACCGGCAGCGAGCCTTCCTCGGTGGCGTTCAGCCCGGATGGGGGGCTGCTCGCGACCGCCAACAGTGGCGATAACTCGGTGTCGGTGTTCTCGGTCGGCCCGCCGTCGATCCGGATCGCATCGCCGGCCGGACGCGGGGTCTACACGATCGGGCAGCAGGTCGCCACCAGCTTCTCGTGCACCGACGCCGCCTACGCCCCCGGGATCAAGTCCTGCCGGGACTCACACGGCGCCAAATCACCCGGAACGGCTTAACACCACCCACCCGGGCAAGTTCACCTACACCGTCCTCGCGGTCTCAAAGGACGGCCAGCAGACCAAAAGATCGATCACCTACACCGTCCTCGCGATGAAGATCGGCCAGGTGACGATCTCAGGATCAACCGCCAGCGTGCTGCTCTCCTGCCCCAGCCAGCCGGCCAGCCCGTGTCACGCCACGCTCACCCTCAAGACGACCAACCACGCGGACACGCTCCACACCGTGACGGTCGGGCAGGCCAGCGCGACCATCGCCGCCGGACAGACCAAGACCGTCACCGTCGAGCTCAACAGCACCGGCCAACAGCTGCTCAAAAAACGCGGCCGCCTACAGACCACCCTCACCATCGCCCAGTCCGCAACCCCAATCGCCCACAAAATCCTCACCTTCCACTAGCCCGGCCCCCACACCGCCCACTCACCTCGTCCCGGGCCAGCGCGCTTCTCCTCTCCGGATAACCCGACACGCAGCCGCGAACGCCTCCGGCTGGTGCCTTGATCGAGATTCACCAGCGCTGCATGTAGCCCGATCTCACAGCCGTCCGGGCTCCGGCTTGACCAGACCGTTAGTAGGTGGTTGAGACGTCATCTTCACGTTCCGCGCTACCAAGCATGGTGCTCCCCTCGCTCAGGCCAGCGTGCCCAACGTGGGAACTCGACGCCCGCCTGCGACGCCACGACGGTCTCCATCAACGACGGTCACGTCGTCCGCGACGGGCCTGCGGATCGGGCGGTGTCCGGCCCTCGTCAAGTGACGGCGAGAGTCCGCAGCATCTCGAGGCGCCGATCGGGAGTGCTCAGGTGCCCGCCATGGTCATCCACGATCACCTCGGCGCGTGGGACGTGCGCGGCTAACCATTTGCCGTGGGCGGCGGGCACGAGCACGTCCGTGGCGCCGTATCGGATCTCCACCGACACTCGGAGCTCCCGAAGATCGAAGCCCCAGGGCTGGACAAGCGCGAGATCGTCGTCCACCCAACCCCACACACCCGCGGCAAACATCTCGTGAGTTGAAGCACGCAACGTCTCACGGACGCCAGGATCTCTTAGGACAGTGCGATCGGATTCGGAGAGCTCGACCTCACCAAACAGCGCGGTGGGGTCCTCGTCAACACGGTCCAGAGATCCCTGCGCCAGGCGCTGCAGCTCGGCAGCAAGCACCGCCTCGCCGGTCAGAGCCCAGCCAAACTCCCTCACGTTGGCGGGATCCATCCCGCCGAACCAATCGAAGTCTTCGGCGTCGTAAGGCGCAGCGCCGACCACGCACGCCACCCGTGTCACGCGCTCGGGCAACCGAGCAGCTACCGCCAAGGCGTGAGGGCCGCCGCCTGACCCGCCGCTTACCGCGAAGCGCTGAATATCGAGCGCGTCAGCGATCTTCGCGACGTCGCGGACACAGTCGACCACGCGACGGCCAGGATGCCGAGTAGACCGCCCGTAGCCCGGACGGTCATAAGTGACCAGCCGCAGGCCCGCGGCGCTTACGCGAGTCAGATCCGGGTGGCGGCCGCTCAGCCGACAACCGGGGGTGCCGTGGAGCACAAAGATCGGAGCACCCGCCGGATCACCGACCTCTTCAAAGGTCAACGTGCGTCCGTCGCCCGCCTCGACAGTTCCCGCGCTCACCCGGCTCCACGATCCGCAGTCCTCACTCGCCCAGACTACCCGGGGACGATGGCCCTGCCGAACCCGCGTTGTCACGTCTTCGGCCATTTCGTGATCCACGGCCACCATCAGTGGGTGCCCAGCACGAGGCTCCCGCCTAGTTGGCCACGCGGGAGTCTCGCCCAGACTGCCGCTAATGACCGAGGACCGGCAGCCGAACGCAGACCTACTGAGATGCACGAGGGCGTCAGACTTTCTGTCGACAGCTTGAGCTCGCGACTCTTGGAGGGACCGAATGGCAGAGGCAGTGTTGGAAAGCGGCGTGCCGGTGACGGCTGGCTGGTTTGTCGTCAATGTGCGCGACGCGCGATGGCTGCACAATCGCATGCGGTCGTGGTGCCGTTTTGGTGGCGAGGGTGCGGCGCATTTCGATGACCTGGGAGTGAGCCTGTTCTGGTTGCAGCCCGGATGTCCGATGTGCTTTACCACCAGGATGCCGGGCAGGAGGATTTCCTCCTTCTAACGGGCGATTACAACCTGGTCGTCGAAGGGGAAGAGCGTCCGCTGAATGTCTGGGACTTCGTGCACTGCCCACCTCGGACCACGCACACCATCGTGGCGGGACGCGAGCATCCCACGCGGGTTCCGCAAACCCTCGCTACGAATCCCCGACGAGGCGTTTCAGGTAATGACCCTCCGTGCACTCGAGTCGTGGATGACTGGGACCCTGGTATATCCAGAGCCCTTCTGGCGTCATGACTCGGTGGGTCTTCGGGATACCTACCAAACCGATGACGAGGACCGGCCGTCGCTCCCGCTCTGATCGACGAGCGGCAGCCGCGGCTAGCCCGAAGGAGCATTCTCGCGGAGGGCGGCCAGACTGCTCCTGTTCGCGCAACTCGCAAGTCGTGAGAGGGCTGGAGGAGGCCACGCCGGACTGCTGCTTTTCGAGGTGAGGCTGCTTGCTGATTGGCCCAGCGACGGCTAGCAGCGAGCGCTTGGCCGTCGCTCGCTGCCCCTCGCAAACCGGAGCGGAGGCGCTCGCTCGCCGCGTGGCGGCGTTAGGGATCGGGGGGCCGACTGTGGCTTGGTTGAGCCGTTGGTGGCGCGTCTGGCTCGCGCCCGCGCGGGATCGGAGCGGGCCTCGCGTGTGGCGGAGTGGCAAGGCTCCCGACGGAGCGCCGGTGGTCTGTGCGCAAAGGGCGCCTGCTGGGCTTGGCGAGTGCTTTAGGGGATTGTGAAGCTCTTCTTCGCCGGCGTCGGGTCGGCTCCGCCGGCGTTGAACGCGCGGACGAAGAAGGTGTAGCTGCTGGGCTTCAGGTGCTTGTAGGTCTTCGGCGAGCTGCACGCCGAGTACGACGGCTTTGGCTGCTTCTGGCCGGCCTTCGTCGCCTTCACGAGCGCGCACTGGAAGCCGGTTGCCTTGCCGATCGCCTTGAAGCTGAACCCGGCCTGGTGGTGCGTTTGATTGATCGTCGAGTTCGTGATCGCCGTGTCGGGCGGGAGTAGGACGAACTTGGCCCCCACCGTCTGGTTGGCGCTCATCTTCACCTTGCAGGTGCCCGTGCCCGCGCAGCTACCCGCGCTCCAGCCTGCGAACTTCGACCCACGAGCGCGGGTCGCGGTCAGGGTCACGATCGTGCCCGGCGCGTAGGAGTGTGAGCAGCTGCCGCCGCAGCTGATCCCCGCTGGGACGCTCGTCACCTTTCCGGTTCCCGAGCCGCTCTTCGCGACCGCAAGCGTGAACGCTAGCTCGTACGCGCCGATGTCGGTCTTGCCGTTCTCCGTGCGGGGATTGCCGCCCAAATCGAGCGTGCCGTTCGCCGGGTCGGTCACCCCGGCTCCGATCGTTGGCGATGCCGCCCGCTCATGAAAGTCGCCCGAGCCGGCGTTCGCGAACACGGGTGCCGGCGTCTGGTTTCCGCTCGTACCCGCCGTCGTTATCGAGGCTCCTGTGCCGGTCGTGTTGACCGTTGCGTAGTTCGAGTTCGTGAAGTTGATCGTCGCGCCAGCACCGCTGCTTGAGTCCGTCGTTGCCTGGACGTCGTCGAGCGTGCCGCGGGCGATCACGTTTACGGCGTCGACCACCTGCGCGGCGCCGCCCGTGGACTCCACCCCGAGGCCAACGGTGCCGGGGGCGCTGGCGATCGCGGTCACGTTCCGAAGCGTCGCCGTCTGGCTTTGCACTCCACTGCTCGTGTCAAGGTAGCCATCGCTGCCCGTGCCCCGCCCCCAGCAGACGCTATCGCGAAGCAACGCACCGTCAAAGCTGGCGCACGCGTATGCGCCGCCCGGGGCGCCGGTGTACGTCGATTCGGCGTAGATCCGCTCCGCGGTGCCGCCGAACATCAAAAGCGCCGCATTGGTGCCGCTCGAGACGATCCGAAGGTCGTGCGCGTAGGCGGACGAGTTGGACACGAAGAACAGGCTGTCGGCGCTGCCGGTCAGCGTCGGCAGCGGGTGACCCGCCTTGCCGCCGATGTCGATCGCCTTCGCAATCGAAAGCCCGGAAGTGAGCGGATAGCTACCAGGCTCGACGACCACCCGATCACCGTCCTGGACACCGCTGCCCGTCGCAGCCCTAACCAAACTGCACGGATCGGCCTGCACACACGGCTGCGGGCCACTCGCGCCCGGCGCCGCAAAGCGAACACTCGCAGCGGCAGCAGGCACCGCGACGAGCGCGACAAGAACGACAGTCGCACCCGTAAGTGCCAGTCGTCGCATCCACCGGCCGCCCAAACCCATCCCCCCACTCAGCCAACACCGCATCACGCGCCTCCGTTTTCTGATTGACCCAAGCCCCCGATCAGCGTGAGCCCGATTCGATCGCCTGGCTGCAGTCCAGCATGCTCCGCCACGACCAACAAGTCAAGCGACGACACCGCCAGGCTCGAGCACAGCAGGTCCGCTCAACGATCTGATCTTGACCGAGCAATCAGCCTTCACGTCGTCCGGCACGCGTCCACACCTGCCCGCCGTCGGCGATCCCCACGACATCGCTGCTCGCGCTCAGCCGCCCGGGCTCCAAGCAACTCGAGCGTGAAAGCGACAGCGCGGACGAGCCCTCCCCGGCGGCTCGCGCAACACCCGCTTCCGCGCGAACTCGACACTCAGCCGGCGAAGCGGCCCGCTTCCCAATTGATCGAGTCTCGAGAGCCGGGGAGATGCGGCTGTTCCGGTAGTCGAGTGGCTGGTCAGGCGCCGGGAAGGCCCGGCGGCCCGAGGATTTCGATCCCGTATTCGGCCGCGGCTGCCATCACCGGCTCCATGTCGGGAGGTCGGTCCGGGGGAGGGGGAGGTGCAAGCTCTTGGGCAGGGCTGGAGAGCGCGCGCATGAATCCCTCAAAGCCGGCAGGTTCCGTGACGAGCAAGAAGCGTGCCGCTGTTGGCGAGGTGACCAAGAAGGTGTGAGGGATCCCGCACGGGCCGTACACGAACGACCCCGCCGGTGCAGGGATTACCTCATCTCCCACAGCGAAGGTGAGCTCGCCGTCTATGACGTAGAACCACTCGTCTTCGCGAGTGTGGCGGTGCAGCGGCGATCCGCTTCCTGGAGGGGAGATGTGCTCGATGACGGCGACTCGGCCCGCAGTGCTCTGCGCGTCGGCCTTCACAAGCGCGAGGCTGCCCATGAACCACAGAGCTTCCCCGCCTTGTGGCGCCAGGGCGATCGGGACTGTCGGTTCGCGGTCTGGGGTGGACATGTGCTCCTCCGGGATCGGGACTTCGCACGGCAGGTTCACGAGGATCCTAGAGCCGGCGTAGCCACCCGCGCAGCGCGGACACTCCGCGCGCTCAGTCGCTTCCGCTCAGATCGACGAGCGGCAACGAGCGCGGAGGGGCATGTCCGCTTGGGCGTAGAGGTGGGTCAGGGGGTGTCAGCTGGTGGATTGCTGAGGTCGTCTGAGCGGCCGGCTTGGAGTCGAGACCACTGGGAGATGGGACGTCCGTTCGTGCGGTAGGCGTTGGGTTCTGGCGTGTCGCGTCCCCATCGCTGCGGCCAGCCCGCGGGCGAGTCCTCCCATGTCTCCTGCCGTCCGTAGGGGGTCACGTCCAGCAACCCCGCGTAGCCGGGAGCCATCGGCTCGACACCGCGGCCGGTGGTCCAGTAGGTCTCGAACACCCGGGTTTCGTCACGGAGATAGCAGACCAGCATGAACCGGTTGAATGGGCGCCCGGCCAGCAGCGGCTCGACCGAGTTCTGCACGGAATACCACGGCATACCCCAGCCCATGAAGTCGCGGTAGCGCCGGCTCTCCTCATAGGGGCCGTAGCAGAACGTCGCGTAGGTGACGTCCCGTGAGTGGAGGTAGGAGAGTTCGCGAACCTGTCCGTTGTAGAGCGTGCAGCCCTCGCACTGCTCGGCGGCTGGCTTGCCCGGATACCACATGAAGTAGTACGCGATCAGCTGTCGGCGGCCCTCGAAGGCGTCGAGCAGCCTAGCTGGACCGTCAGGGCCGACCAGTTCGATGCTGGAGTCGACCTCGACCATTGGCAGCCGTCTACGAGCTCCGGCGAGCGCATCCCCTTCACGGGTATGCGTCTTTTCTCGTACCCGAAGGGCATCAAGTTCGGCCTGGAACGCGGCCCGGTCGGCCACGATCGGCAGAGCCGATGCGGTGTCGGCCAGCTGCCCGAAGGTGTTCGAGTTCTTGGTCACTCAGAGGTCTCCCGTGCGTATCGACGATGTTAAGTGGCTTCACGCCAGCGCCGGCACGCCGTGCCTCGCCGACCCTAGCGCCGCGGCTCCCCCTGTGATCGAAAGGGGGGAGGCACAGCGAAGGCTTCCCTCGTCCGAACTTGTTCCGCCGGCCGTCCGTGGCCGGCGGGCGACCACCTCTCGCAGGCACCCCGCTCCGCCACAAGCAAGAGCAGAGCGGACCACCACCACGGACCACCACCAGCGTGGACAACCAAGGCCGCGCCGCTCTTGGGACAAGTTCGCGAGACGATTTGAGACCCCCTAGAGGCCGCAGAGTGGTCACCAGGGTGGTCGACTGGCCCGACAACGGGCTCTTGGAAAGCTGCTGCAAAAGCCCCCATATCGTCCGCCATTCTCGGGACATATTGGGGATTGTTCGACACCCATCGAACAATCCCCAGTACAAAACCCCCGTCAAAACTGGGCTTTTAGAGAGCCCTCTGTCGGACTCGAACCGACGACCCCTTCCTTACCATTGCCCCGAGAGAGGCGTGAAACCCCGTGATTAAGGGCTTTTAGGTGAGGTTAGTTGCTCTCAGTGTGGGTCATATTTGCTGAGTTCGGGACACGGTTGGGGACACATTCGACGGGTTCTTCCGGTTTGACGGGTCGACAGTTCTGGAGGTTGGTGTCCCGAGATCACCTCGCCCCAGTTGGCGGCGGAACTCCTAGGTCCTTGCAGATCTTGCGGGCCAAGCGATAGCTGACTTCGCGGTGACGCGGAATCGCCGTCGACCGCTCGCTGTCGAAGCCCCAAAAGCTGTGGTTGCCACCCTCGCGAAGGTGGCGCGCCCCTTGTTCCCGAAGATGCCGCTCGAGATCGCGCCGCAACGGTACTGCGCGTAAAGGCGGTTAGCGCACGACCGCTCTCCCTTGCTCATAGGGCAACCTGTGGCGGAGCAGGGTCGCTGCGAGAGGTCGTCGCTCGCCGGCATGGATGCCAGCGAAACCGGCCGCGGACGGCGGACAAGGCCCCCCCGGCTCTCATCATGGCTGTCCAAGCCGGAGCGGTGGCTCCCTCCCCGCAGAGGGCGCCGGGCCTGCTTGGCACCACCGCCGCGCACGGGCTGGAGCAGTTGCCTGGCGCAGGCCGCCCCCGCAGGCTCTTGGCTAGCGAGCTGCGCGGTGCTTGGCGGCGCCGTGCTCTTAGCTGATGGCCAGCTTGGGCGGGGTGTTGAGGTCGGTGAGTGGCCCGCGGGGGAGGGATTTTTCCTGGGCGGACCAGGTTTGGGTGCCGGTTTGGCTGGGGGCCTTGGCGCCGGGGCCTCTGTGGGCTCGCGAGCCGTAGGTGATGCTCAGGGTGTGCAGGGAGGCCAGAATCGGGATCGAGACGGCGATCGCGCGCCCAGAGACCTGGATCTTGCCCTCGCTCGAGCTGACGTAACCCGGTGTCCCGGGGGTGGTTGACGGCGCGCTCCAGCCTGGTGGGACTGTGATCGTGAGCTCTGCGTGCCAGATCCCTCCCCGCGCGGCCTGATAGGCGAAGGTCAGGGTGTTGTGCTTTGAGGAGGCGCTGACCTTGCTCGGCGTGAGAGTCAGGTCTCCTGACCCGTTGGCCGCCAGCACGGTGTAGGAGTGGGTGACGGTGATCTGGTCGCCCTGCTGATCTGACGCGGTGACGCTGAACGTGTGCTTACCGACCGCCTGGGTCGGGATCGGGCTGCCCGAGGGCACCGGACCTGAACAGCTGGCGAGCGCCGGGGTGCAGGAATACTGGGCGTCGACCACCTGCCCCCGCGTGTAGGACGCGCCGATTCCCGGCCTGGCGATCCTAGGCCGCGGAGGCGTGAACTGCGCGTACAACGTTCCGCTCACCGGCCCCGCCCCGAACACCCCGGGAAGATTCGTCTGATTAACGACCAGGGTTCCCCCCGAAGCCTGGGTGTACCAGCCCGCGAACACCAACCCCGACGGCGCGGACGGCCCCGGCGGCAGCGACTGACCGGCGCTCGCGAAGGACGGCGCGTACACGTACTGGTCCGGTGGCGCCGGGCTGCTCGACGCGCCGACATCAAAGCCGACATGGAAGCTGTCGGTGCTGATCGTCAAAGACCCGCCGTGCAACGTGTCCTGAACGCTCGCGCCCGACCCCGGCAGGATCACCCCAGTGTTAGCCACCGTGCCCGAACCATCAAGCGTGGCCGAGAGGTCAAACGTCCCCGAATTCATAAGCGTGCTCCCCGACGGAACCGTCTCGCTAGCCCCCACCGGGACGGTCATCGTCCCTGCGTTCGAAACCCACCCAAACCCACCCGGAGACCCAGCAGGAAGTGGAGGCCTACCGCCAACTGCTGGAAAGCCACTTCCTCCACCGCCACCCCCCGCATCATCACCGTAACCGCCAGGCGCGGCACCATCACCACCACCGCCAGCGCCGCCCGAGACGGTCAAGGACCCAGCTGACACGCTCACCGACCCCGACCCACCACCATCGCCACTCAGGCCGCCCCCCCCGCCGCCTACGCCGGCGCCACCACCACCGTCCGGACCCCCGGTGCCGCCGGTGGCGCTGAGCGAACCGCTCGACACGCTCACCGACCCTGACACGCCACCAACACCGTTCGCACCGCCCAAGCCGCTGCTGCCGCCGCCGCCGCCGCCGACCCCCGCTCCACCACCACCCCACTCATAGCTGCCGCCGCCGGTGGCGCTGAGCGAACCGCCCGACACGCTCACCGACCCCGACCCACCACCATCGGAGCCGTTGCCGCCGCCGCCGCCGCCGACCCCCGCACCACCACCACCGGCAGCGAACACATTGCCGGCGGTGGCGCCGGTCGCGCTGACCAAACCGCCCGAGACGCTCACCGACCCTGACCCACCACCAACACCGTTCGCACCGCCGCCGCCGCCAACCCCCGCACCACCACCATCGTCATAGTTGCTGGGGCTGCCGCCGGTCGCGCTGAGCGAACCACCACCCGCGCTGTCAGCGATCGTCAACGACGCGCCCGTTGGAACGCCAATCCCCGGATCGCCAGCCGGCGCATTATCGATCGTCAACGAATGCCCATCCAGATCAAGCGTCAAAACCACACCCGAAGCAAGCGTCAACTGCGACGAAGAATCATCCTGAATATCAGCCCCCAACGTAACGGTCTCTGTCTGCCCATTCGTCAGCCCATCCACATAGCCGGTCAGCCCACTCCAAGTCGTCACCGTCGCATCCGCCGACGCGCCCGCCGGGAAAACGAACAGCAACACCCCCACGCACGCCAACCCCACGCCTCGACCCAGCCGCCCGGCGCTCCGCCCCACTCCCAAACCGCTAGTCAACAGCACACCACCCACGCCACCCTTTCACTCGGGGCCTGGCCACACCCCCCGGTAGAGGCCCTAAGACACTGACAGACCAGCGCCAGCTAGTCAATCAGCCACCGCGCCACGCCACTTCTTCTAACGCCTCCCCACGCATATCGTCCGCCATTCTCGGGACATATTGGGGACACGTTCGACACCCATCGAACAATCCCCAGATACAAAACCCCCGTCAAAACTGGGCTTTTAGAGAGCCCTCTGTCGGACTCGAACCGACGACCCCTTCCTTACCATGGAAGTGCTCTACCAGCTGAGCTAAGAGGGCGCGCCGGTGAGCGTAGCGCGTCGTTAGGCCTGGCGGCAGGCGCCGCCTTGGCGGTCCGAGAGCCCCAACGCGCAGGGCCGAGATCAGTACGACGCCTGAAGCAGCGAGAGCATCGTGCCGGCCGTCTGCGACCCGATCGGAGAGCCACTCGAGTCGGCGAAGCCGATCTCGAGATGGGGTCCAGTGGAGATCCCGACAATCCCGGGGCCGATCGAACTCATGACCTGGCCTGCGCTGACGTGTGCACCCACGGGCTGCTGATAGAGCGGCCCGGCGTGTCCGTAGTAGACGTAGTCGTAGCCGTCGATCGGGCTGTCGCAGTGCAGGACCGGGGCCCAGGGACCGAATCCACCGATCCCGTGCAGCACGATCGTCCCCGAGCACACCGCGTACTCGGGCGTGTCCCCGGGAGCCGAGATGTCGACGCCCTGGTCAGGCGACCATGTGCTCGGCGGCGAAGCAGCGCTCTTGGGAAGCGGGAACACGAACCCTCCGCCGGACGAGGAGGACGGCGGCGGCGCCGAGGGGGCGCTTCCCGATCCCGAACTGGCGCTTGACGGCGCTGGGGAGGCCGCCTGGGCGGCTTGTGCCGCTTGTGCCGCTTGTGCCGCTTGTGCCGCTTGTGCGGCCTGGGCCTGGGACAGCTGGTGCTGGAGGGAGGCGACCTGGTTGCGCGCGCTGCTCAGCTGCCCGGCCTCATGCGATCGAAGCTGGGCCACGCCAATTCGCTCGCGCAGGAGCGTCGCCCGGCTACTCAGCAGGCTGTCCTGCTCCTTCTGGATCTGGCCGGTGATGCGTTCCTGGCGCTGGTTGAGCTTGCCCAGGCGCACCGCTTCAGAGGCCACCGCACGCCGCGCCGCACGAACCTGAGTGACGACCCGAACATCCTGCTTCTGGATCCGGTTGGCGAACGCCAAGCGCTCAAGTAGATCCTGGAAGCCGGTCGATTCAAGGACAACGCTGACGAGATCGGGCTGATCCTGTTCGTAGGAGTTCACCAGCTGGCGCGAGAGCACGCTTTCGGCGTGGGCCTCGTAGGCCTCGAGGCGGGCCAGCTTGGCCTTGGCCGCCGTCAGCTCGTCACGAAGCTTGAACAGCTCCGCCTTGTCGGCGTTGAGCTGACTTTGGATGCCGTCAATCCGGTGCTGGAGCGAGGCGATGCTCGAGTTGAGCTGCGAGAGCCGGCTGGAGGCTGAGCTCACGGCTCCCGAAAGCTGTGAGACCTTGCCCTGACCCGCGCCGATCTGCTGCTGGAGCTGCCCGATGCTGGCCGCGCCCGCCAGGGCGGGACCGAAGGCCACGAGGGCACCGCCAGAGAGCAGCGCCAGCGCGAGCGATAGGCCGAGGCGCCGCCGCATGCTTCCCGACTTTGCGCTCCGGGCACTGGTGGTCGATGTGCGTTGTGAACAGGGCATACGTCGTCGGAGCGTTCCACGGGTGACCGCGGGCGGCTCATCTCCTCCCAACTGCCCCACGGGGCAGAGGCGGAGCAATATAACGATGGGGTAACGATGGGGCTTCCCCGAAACCCACCTGCAAAAGATCCTGCAATCAGCAGGAATGACGCCCCGCTTGTGGACGCTGCTGTCCCCTACTCGCGCTCGATCGCCGCGCAGCGAAGCTCCCGGGGGGCGCCCTGAGCCCTCAGTCGCTTGGGCCGTGAGGCTTTGTACCCCTGGAGGTCGAGGTGCTCGAGCGCTCGGTCGGACACCATCACCTGGTCCGCCTTGGCCACCTCGGCGACCCGCGCGGCAATGTTGACGTCGACTCCCAGATAGTCGCCGCCCAGCTTGCGCGGCCTTCCCCAGTGGACGCCCGCGCGCATCCGCGGTCGGTATCCCTGCACCGAGACCGTGGCGAGCGCAGCCTGCGCGTCAAGCGCTGCGTCCACAGCTCCCTGAGCGTCGTAGAAGACAGCCATCAGGCCATCACCCAATCGCTTGACGATCCGGCCCGACCGGTCCTGCATCGCGGCCTCGACAACTGTTCCAACCTCCCGAAGGAGCTCAACGGCAGCCGCGTCCCCTGCGTCCAGCGCCCAGGACGAGAAGTCGACCAGATCGGTGAACAGCACAGCCAGTTCCCGGTCTCCCAGGCCACGACCAGTGGCCTCCGAGAGCGACTGCCAGATCTGGAGGCTGGCCAACCCCAGCTCCTTGGCGACGCTGTCACGCTCAGGCTGGAGCGCGGACACTCCGCGCGCGATCACCTGCACGGGCGTTTCGCCCGCTGTCGAAAGCGGATCGCCGAAGCGCTCGTCACCCGGAAGCCGACCCCGCATGCGGCGAGTGAAGGACAGCAGGCCGGGCCTCGAATCCATCCGGATCGCCGCAGCCCGAATCCGCGCGAGCCGTCGGGCGGCAGGCCCGGGCTCGCCGTCGCCCTGGCCCGGTGCCGCGGTGAGCTGAGATTGAGTTTCCAAGGCGGCCCGAGGATAGGCCGTTTGTCAGCCCTGCAGCCCACTCGGAACCGTGGCGGGGTCACGGCCGTCGGCCAACGATGGCGGGGGCAGGATTCGAACCTGCGAACTCAGAGAGGCCGAATTTACAGTCCGGTGCGTTTGACCACTTCGCTACCCCGCCAGGGCGGTCGAGTCTAGCGTTACAAGGGTGCTCCAGCCGGCGTGCGCGGCGGCAGCGGACGGCCTCGTTCGATCTCGAATTCCGCGTATTTGGGGCCCGCGAGCACTATCGCTGAGCGGCCGCCGAGGGCGTGCGCTGGGATGTACCAGCGCCGGCCGTTCGCTACATGGATGAACACCTGGTCACAGCGCGAGGCATCCAGATACTTGATGATGCGATTCCAGCTTTGGTTGCCGCCGCGAGTGCAAAGTGAAACGACGAATCGGTCGTTTTGCCAGCAGCTCGACGTCTTTACCTGGACCCGCTCAACCCGGTTCCCCCAATCGGCGATCAGGTCGTAGTTGGGGTGAGTGAAGAGGGGTGCGAACACGAAGCCCCAGCCTCGACGAACCATTGCATCGCTGACAGCTCGCCTGCGTCTCCTTGGATCCTTGCTGTCCAGGCTCTGGCCATCGACGGGCCACACTAGAGCGCACTCCGGATAGAAAACCCTGCAAAATGAGACAAAACTGGGCACACATTGCCCAAAACTGTGACAATTTGGCTGCGCACCATCGCGAAACAGCCCCGCCGCCAAGAGCCCCGGCCCCCGTGGCCGCCCCGTCAAACGACCTCTGCCCTACGAGGCGTCGCGCAGTCGCTGCGCCTCGGGCAGCGCCTCGAGCTTCTTCAGCGTGTGGTTCTCGATCTGGCGGATGCGCTCGCGGGTTACGTTGAACGCACGACCCACCTCTTCGAGCGTGTAGGGACGCTCGCCGGTCAGGCCGAAGCGCATCTCGATCACCTCGCGCTCGCGCACGGGCAGCGTGGCCAGCGCCCGGCGAAGGTTCTCTCGGCGCAAGTGTTCGGACGCCAGCTCGAAGGGCGACTCGGCCGTCTGGTCCTCGACGAAGTCACCGAGCTCCGAGTCCTCCTCCTCGCCGATCGGCTTCTCGAGCGAGACGGGTTGCTGAGCCATCCGGATCACATCCCGCACCTCGCGGACGGTCGTCTCGAGCTCATATGCGATCTCCTCCGGCGTGGGCTCTCGACCGAGCTGCTGCACCAGCTGGCGCTCCACGTGCACGACCTTGTTGAGCTTCTCGACCATGTGCACGGGGATCCTGATCGTGCGGCCCTTGTCGGCGATCGCGCGCGTGACGGCCTGGCGGATCCACCATGTGGCATACGTGGAGAACTTGTATCCACGGCGGTAGTCGAACTTCTCCACCGCCCGGATCAACCCCATCGAGCCTTCCTGGATCAGGTCGAGAAACGTGAGGCCGCGACCCAGGTAGGACTTTGCGATTGAGACCACCAGCCGGAGGTTGGCCTCGATCATCTGCTGCTTGGCCGCCATGTCACCGCGCTCGATGCGCCGGGCCAGCGCGACCTCCTGTTCGGCCGTGAGCAGGTTCACTCGCCCGATCGAGCGCAGGTACAGCCGGAGCGAATCGAGGCTGGGCTCGACCGTCAGATCGACCTCGACCTTCTTTCGTTGCTCGACCTGCGGCTCGGCCTGCTCGCGGACCACGGGCTCGACGGAACGCGAGTCGGACTTGGCCGGGACATTCTCTGACTCGACCACGTCGATTCCCGCGTCGTCTAGGAACGTGTGAAGCTCCTGCACCTGTTCCTTGGTGACCTCAGCCTCTTCCAGGCAGGCCTCGATTTCGGCGAAGGTCAAAAACCCCCGTTCCTGGCCCTCCAGGATCAAGGTGCGAAACTCGTCGAGCTCCGCGACCGGCGTTTCGTCGCCGAGTAGAACTGTTGCTTGTTCGCTCACGTCCCCTGAGCTACTCCCAATGCCCCAAGCAGGTGGCCCTCTCTCCCTCTACTCACCTCTCCGAGCACCACGCCATCGGCGCAAACGTTCGGAATTACCGGCGGATTGATAGCACACTCGGGTCCGATTTCCACTGCCGGTCTCCTCGGCCGGTCGGACGCCGCCCGGACCGCCCCCTCTAACCTTCAATTGGTTATGGCCTCGAGTTCTTCCAGCAGTGTCACGTTGGTCGACGTCCAAGCTCAAAGCCCGTCGATCGCGATCAGCCTCTCCCGGGTCGGCATCACCGGCGTCGAGAAGGTCATCCGGATCCGCCACAACGGCGATATGCAGCTCTTCTCCGCCCGTTTTGAGTGCGTGGTCGATCTTGGCGCCGACCAGAAGGGCGCCCACATGTCTCGCTTCGAGGAGGTCGTCAACGAAGCGATCGGCGAGGTCGTGCTGGGCGAGTCGACGTTCAAGGCCGAGACGCTGGCCGAGCACATCGCCCAACTGGTGCGAAACCGCCAGAACGCCCGCCGGGCCGAGGTCACGGTCGAGGCGCGCTTCCCCGAGCACAAGCCAGCGCCCGTGTCCGGGATCCAGACCCAAGAGCTCTACACCCTCCACGGCTCGGCGATCTGCACCGAGCTCGGAACCCGGCGCCTGACGGGTGTCACCGCCCAGGGCATCACAGCCTGCCCGTGCGCCCAGGGGCTCGTGTCTTCCAGCGCCGCGGAGCGCTTGCTCGAGGAGGGGTTCGAGCCGGCCGAGATCGAGCGGATCCTCCAAGCGGTCCCCGTCGCCACCCACAATCAGCGCGGACTCGGCACGCTGCATATCGGGTGCACCGAGCAGTGTGAGGATGAGATCGACGCCGCGAAGCTGCTCGAGATCGTCGAGCAGTCGATGTCCTCGGAGATCTACGAGCTGATGAAGCGCTCAGACGAAGCTCACGTCGTCGAGAAGGCGCACCGCCGGCCGCGGTTCGTGGAGGATTGCGTCCGGGAGATGATCCGTGGCGTGGTGGAGCGCTTCCCAGCGCTCGATGACCGCGCGTTCGTCTCAGCCCGTCAGGTCAACCTCGAGACGATCCACCAGCACAACGTCGTGGCCGAGCGATTTGGCACGCTCGGTGAAGTCCGCCACGAGCTGACTACGGGTACGCCGGCAGCGCGCCACACCAGCCGGCAGGCCTGGCTGAATCAGCTCCCCTGACGATCCATGCGCGGGATGCCCGCGTCCGCGGAGTCGGCCGTCGACGGCCGCATCCCGCGCTTCAGGCCGAAGAAGTAGTCCGCGCCTGAGAGAACGGTGACGGCGACCGTGAGATAGATGACCGCCGTCAACCAGGCCGGATGACCGTGGACCGCGATCAGCGAGATCACCATCGCCACCTGGACCGCGGTCTTCAGCTTCCCCCACGGGCTGGCGGGGATCACGACCCCCTGCTGCGTGCCCACGGCCACCCGCAGCGCCGTCACGGCGAACTCCCGGGCGATGATGACCATGGCCACCCAGGCTTCGAGCCGGCCCAGCGAGACGAGGGCGACCAGGGCAGCCACGATCAGCAATTTGTCGGCCACTGGGTCCATCAGCTTCCCGAACGTCGTCACCCAATTGCGTGACCGGGCCAGGTAGCCGTCGATCGCGTCGGTCAGCGAGGCGGTGGCAAAAACGATCGCCGCCAGCAGGTCGCCACCCGAGGTCTTTTTGAGCAACGCCACAACCAGCACCGGCACGAGCAGGATTCGCACCAGCGTGAGGACGTTCGGGACATTGACCGGGAACATCTGAGGCAACGCTACCGCGCGAGCGGCGGCCGTCATGATCCTGAGCGTGCGCGCGATGCTCCTCGACCAGCCCGGACAGCCGCTGCGACCGGCAGAGCTGCCCGAGCCCCAGCCAGGCCGGGGGCAGCTACTACTCAAGGTCAAGGCCTGCGCGGTATGCCGCACCGACCTGCACCTCCGAGACGGCGAGATCGAGGCCACGAAGCTCCCCGTCGTCCTGGGGCACCAGATTGTGGGGAGCACCGAGGACGGCCGGCGTGTGGGCGTGCCGTGGCTGGGCTGGACGGATGGCACATGCCAGTACTGCACAACAGGCCGGGAGAACCTCTGCCCCGCCGCTCGCTTCACCGGACGCGACATCGACGGCGGGTACACCGAGTGGACGGTCGCCGATGAGCGCTATTGCCTTCCCCTGCCCGATGGCCCGGCCGACGAACAGCTCGCGCCGCTGCTATGCGGCGGATTGATCGGCTATCGCGGCCTGAGGTTTACCGGCGACGCGTCCAGGCTCGGACTGTATGGATTCGGCTCCGCGGCGCACATGATCTGCCAGGTGGCCTCCTATCAAGGCCGTGAGGTGTTTGCCTTCACCCGCCCCGGTGACCACACAGCCCAGGACTTCGCCCGCAGCCTCGGCGCTGCCTGGGCTGGAGATAGCGATCAGGCGCCGCCCGAGCCGCTCGACGCCGCGATCATCTTTGCGCCCGCCGGACCGCTCGTACCCCAGGCCCTCTCAAGGCTGGCACCGGGCGGGATCGTCGTCTGCGCGGGGATCCATATGAGTGACATCCCGAGCTTCCCGTATGAACGGCTATGGATGGAGCGACGGATCGTGTCGGTGGCCAACCTCACCCGGGCCGACGCCGAGGAGTTCCTCCCGGTAGCGGCTCGGGTGCCCGTGAGGACCACGGTCACGACATACCAGCTCGAGCAGGCCGAAGACGCCCTCTCAGATCTGCGCGACGGACGCTTCGACGGAACCGCGGTCCTCATCCCGTGAAGCGCTGAGTACGCTCACAGCCATGCCCCTTATTCCAATGGTCATCGAGCGCACCGCTCGCGGCGAGCGCGAGTTCGATATCTACAGCCGGCTGCTGAACGAGCGGATCGTGTTCCTGGGCACGCCGATCGACGACACCATCGCCAACCTCGTCGTGGCGCAGCTGCTGCACCTCGAGTCCCAGGACCCAGACAAGGACATCTCGATCTACATCAACTGCCCAGGCGGCTCGATCTATTCCGGACTGGCCATCTACGACACGATGCAGTTCATCAAGCCGGAGATCCAGACCATCTGCGTCGGGATCGCGATGTCGATGGGCTCGCTCCTGCTGACCGGCGGAGCGAAGGGCAAGCGCTGCTCGCTGCCCAACAGCCGGATTCTGATCCACCAGCCGTCAGCCGGCTTCGAGGGTCAGGCCACGGATATTGAGATCCACGCCCAGGAGATCCTCAACGTCCGCGAGCGCATCGACGAGATCTACGCCCATCACACCGGTCAGCCCCTCGACCAGGTGCACTCCGACATGGAGCGCGATCGCTTCTTCAAGCCTGATGAGGCCGTCGAGTACGGACTAATCGACAAGGTGATCGAGCACCACTGAGCGGGCACGCGCTGGCGCCCAGGCGCTTTCGGTGGAAGAATTAGCCGTCGAGGTGCCTGGGTAGGGCACACCCTTTGAACACGGAGGTCCATAGCGTGCGAGTCCGACTGGTCCTAGCCACAGCAGCAGTAATGGCTTCGGTCGTGGCCGTCACAGCCACGACCGCTTCAGCCAAGCCGGTCTTCATGCCCAATCTCAGGCACCGACTGGCCCAGCAGAGGGCGTTGCACGGAGACAAGGCCAAGCAAGGCGGGATCACGCTCCCGGCACCACCCTGCCCGGAGAACGGCCTGCTGTATCCGGCGCCGTCTGAGTGGCCCTCAGCCGTTCCCTACCTGTTTTCCAACTGTGGGATCACCGAGCTTCCGGCCACGGGACTTCCCATTCCCGGAAACATGTCCTACTACGGGGGCCGTGTCCAGGTTCACCCCAAGGAGTACCTGGTCTATTGGGGCTGGGGCGAGAGTGGAGCCTTCCCGGGCCAGACCTGCTCGCCTGAGAAGATCACCGAGGGCGCGATCAGCGCGACCCTGCAATGCGATCCCGACGGCGCCGGAAAGTACACGGCCGATTTCGTCAACCAGATGGGCGGGACGAAATGGGCCAAGGTATCCACCCAGTTTTACGAGAAGGTCAAGGGCAAGACCGACCACATCAGCAATGACAAGCACGTCCTGGCCGGCATTTGGGTCGACGACTCGAACCCGATCGCCCCGCTGGCCAAGACCAGGTCAAGCAACCCGTCGGGTCCGACCAACACCTACTGGAGCCTCGCGGAGGAGGCTTTGCGCGCCGCCGCCCACTTTGGCGTCAAGGGGTCGGCTTTGACCGACGCCAACTTCGTCATCCTCCAGCCGCCGGCCTACAGCGATCCCAACGCGCTGGCGGCGGGGTACTGCGCTTTCCACGATTTCACCGACCCCAACATCCCAGGCAACGGCTACTACCAGAAGCTGACGTTGCCGAACGGCTCGAAGGCGCCTTACATTCAGTACTCCAACATCCCCTACCAGATCGCCCCTGCGCTGGCCACAGGATGCGGCGAGAAGGTGGAAGGCGGCAAGCTCGACGGGTTCTCGATCGTGCTCGGGCACGAGATCGAGGAAACCATCACCGACCCGGGTGCCGAGGACCTCGATCCGAAGTCGAGGGTCGAGTACGGCGGCTGGTATGACACGGTCGACGCCGACGAGAACGGCGACAAGTGCGCCTGGGTTGGGTACGGCCTGGCGGCCAATCCGATCACCGGCGGGATCACGCCCATCCCCGGCGCTCTGGGCGAGATGACCGGTAACGCGGGAACGAAGTTCCCGGTCCAGTCGATCTGGAGCAACGCTGACGACCAGGGTACGGGCTACTGCGCCGGGGCCGGAACAGACTCGCCGGCAGGAGCGGCGGCCTACGGCGGGCACGCCAAGAACACTCCGGCCAACAGCTCGGGACCGAAGATCTCAGGCTCCCCGGCAGCGGGCAAGCGCCTTACGGCCTCCCATGGGTCTTGGAGCGGTCACCCGACCGATTACGTCTACCAATGGGAGACATGCAGCTCGACGGGCTGCACCGACATCCCGGGCGCCACGTCGCGGTCCTACAAGCCCACTAAGAGCGCACGGGGCAAGAGGCTGGCGGTCGTGGTTTACGCCGCCAACGCGTTCGGCTCGAGCCTGGCGACCTCGTCCAAGCACACGGCTGCGGTGAAGTGAGATAGATCAGGTGCGGACGGGCACATGTGCCCGTCCGTCGGCGCGGTGCATGCACCGCGCCGCGGGGTCGCGCATGCGCGACCCCGAAAATATGTGCACAAGTTTGCTCTGCCTTCGGCGTTACGTGGTCGGTAATCACGCACTGCATGCTCCCGGAGGTTGATGTGCATCAGGCACGCAGTTGGTTAGTAGGGCTAATCACGGCAGGGGTTGTGCTGACGTTGGCCGGAACCGCCTCCGCGGCGATCTTCCTGCCGACGACGGCGAAGGATGTCCGGATGTTGCGAGACGCGCAGGTCGCACACGCAACCCGGACCCAAGCAGCCACCGACGGCATCATGCTGCCGGCACCGGGATGCCCGGAGAACGGCGTCCTCTACCCCGTGCCGTCGGGGTGGCCCTCAGGGGTGCCCTACCTGTTCAGCAACTGCGGCGTCACCGAGCTTCCCGCTACGGGCGCACCGGTCCCAGGCAACATGAGCTACTGGGGCGGCCCGGTACAGGTGCACCCGAAGGAGTACCTCATTTACTGGGGCTGGGGATCGTCTGGGGCCTGGCCGAAGGGGACGACCTGCACATCGGAGCCGATCGGCGAGGGCTCAGTCCACATCACGCTGCCCTGTGACGCCGACAGCTACGGCAAATACCTGGCCGACTGGGTCCATCAGATGGGCGGAACCGGGTGGGCCAAGGTCAACACCCAGTACTACGAGAACGGGTCCAAGAGACACACCGACTACATCCAGAACGACAAGAACTGGCTGGCCGGGGCGTGGGTCGACAACGGGAATCCGAGCATCGGTGATAACCCGGCCGCGATGGCAACGTCAAAGTCGAGCAACCCGGCCGGACCGACCAACACGTACTGGCTGATGGCCCAGGAAGCCGTCGACGCCGCTGCGCACTTCCACGTCTCTGGTGCAGCGCTGAAGGACGCCAACTTCATCATCGTCCAACCGCCGCTGTACACCGACCCGAACGCGCTCGCCTCCGGCTACTGCGCATTCCACGATTACACCGACCCCAACATTCCGGGCAACTCCTATTACAAGGGGCTGAAGCTGCCGAACGGCAAGCCGGCGCCGTATCTCGCGTACACCAACGCGCCGGACCTGCTCGAGATCAACTCGAGCGGCCTGAACCTGTGCGGCGAGAACTTCGTGAACTCGGGATCGGCGGGCAAGCTCGACGGATTCTCGGTCGCGATCGGGCACGAGATCTCCGAGACGGCCACCGACCCGGGCGCGGAGGACCTCGACCCCGCCACCAAGATCGAATATGGCGGCTGGTATGACCCGTTCGACGCCGACGAGATCGGCGACAAATGCGCGTGGGTCGGCCTGAACCCGGCCACCGACACCGGGCCCCCGCTCCCGATTCCGGGCGCCACCGGCGACGTCAAGGGCAATGCCGGTGAAACCTTCGCCGTCCAGTCGGTCTGGAGCAACGCCGACGATGAGGGCACCGGATACTGCGCCGGCGCCGGCACCGACACCGGGGCTCCCGCCGATGCCTACGGCAAGGGCGGCGCCCCGGATGCCCCGGTGGACAAGGCGGCTCCCACGATCACCGATACGGCAAAGCACAGCATGATCGCCGTCGGGGACAAGCTGATCGCGTCACCGGGCACGTGGAGCAAGAGCCCGACGACCTACGTCTACCAGTGGGAGGCGTGCGACGCCACCGGCTGTTCAGACATCGTCGGCGCGACCTCCCGGAGCTACACCGTGAAAGCGAGCGAGGTGGGTAAGAGGCTGGCCGTTGTGGTCTACGCGGCAGACACCTACGCATCCAGTCTGACTGCGTCGTCCAAGCACACCCCAAGGGTGGGCAGGAGAAGCCCGGTCGAGCACCGTCACTCCCCCGAGCCTCACCCCAAGAAGCACGTCAAGAAGTAGCTCTAAGCCACGGGATGCTCGATCGTCCCCAGACGATCGATCTCGATCCGCACCATGTCTCCCGACTTAAGGAACTGCTGCGGATCGAGGCCCATCCCAACTCCGCTCGGGGTCCCGGTGAGGATGAGATCACCGGGACACAGGGTGCATGTCTGGCCGATGAAGTCGACGAGCTCCTGGCAGCCGAAGATCAGATCGCTGGTGTTCGAATCCTGCCGTAGCTCCCCGTTGACCCACGTCTTGAGCTGAAGCTTCTCCGGGTCGGGAACCTCGTCGGCGGTGGTCACCCACGGCCCGAGCGGGCAGAAGGTGTCGGCGCCCTTGGCCCGCGTCCACTGGGGCTCACGGCCCTGGAGGTCTCTGGCTGTGACGTCGTCGGCCACGCAGTAGCCGGCGATCTGGCCGTCTCGACCCATCACGATCGTCAGCTCGCCCTCGTAATCGAGGCGCCGAACGACTTCCGGGCAGCGGATCGGTCCGCCCGGCGGGGCCACCGAACCTCGGACCTTGACGAACACGATCGGGAACTCAGGTTTCTGGCCGCCGGTCTCCTCGATGTGCTTGGCGTAGTTGAGGCCGATCGCGTAGACGGTGCCCGGGTCAGGAACCGGTGCCAACAGGATCACATCGGAGAGCGTCCACGATCCGCTGTGGAACCTCGGCTCGGCGCCAGCCAAGACATCACCCACGGTCAGCTCCGCGGCGAAGCCCCGAATCTCGTCGCCGACGACCTCGCCGGCCCGCACCGGCCCCTCAGGGGTCCGGAACGTGGCCAGCTTCAACTGGCGGCCCCGGCGGGCGCCTTGTCGTGGCTCGGCCGCACGTGAGTGACGGGGAGCCCGAGGCCGCGTGCCTTGCTGATCAGGTCCATCTTGATCCAGCGAGAGATGCCATGGGGATGGGTGGAGATGATGATCTCGTGAAACCCGCCGAGGTTGACCGCATCCTCGATCGCCATCAGAGGCTCGGCGTCCCCGATGCTGCCCGTCACCTCGTGCCCGGCCGCCTCCGACAACTTGGGGAGCGCGTCCGTCAGCACCTGCTGGGCCGGCTCATCGCCGACGTCCTGGGGGTCGACCACCCTGTGCATGCCGTGGGCATGCCGCGGGACGATCAGGTGGAACCTCACCGATCCTCTCGCAGCTCGCTCCCTGACGGCCTCAATCAGGGTCGTCGTGGCCGCAGTCTCGTGGGCCACCACCAGGACCTTCGCATGCTCCGGCATCACTCACCTCCGCGAATTAATGACGGGCACGAGTATCCCATCAGGACAGCCGCTCCGCCAGCGCTCGGGCGTTCATGTGGGCGATGGCCTGAATCGAGATCTGGGGGTTGACTCCGGACGCGGTGGGAAAGCTCGATCCGTCCATGACATACAGATCGCGGACGTCCCACGTTTGCCCCGTCGGGTCGCACGCCGAACTGGCGGGGGAGCCGCCGACTCGGACCGAGCCCATGATGTGGAAGGACCCCAGGACGACCTGCCCGGGGCCGTAGCCGGTGCTGTCGGCTTCAGACATGAAGCGCTCTCTGGAGCCGCTCGTACCGGGGTCGTAGGCCACCCAGCGGTTCTGGGCGCTGAAAATTCGGCGTGCCCCCGCCGCTTCGAGAATCTGGGCCGCCCCGTCAATGCCCGTGCGCAGATGCCCGGCGTCGTACTCGGACAATCGGTAGCGCACGACCGGCTCGCCGTCGCGCCCGACCCGCACCTCGCCTCCGTCGCGGTCGCGCAGGAGGACCCCGATGGGCACGCTCCGGGACAGCCCCTCCATGAGCGTGAAGTGCTCCTGTCGACCCCGCCAGGGCGCGAACTGGAGAAACAGGTGGGGATGGTTGGCCGCCGTCTCGTACTTCAGGCCGTAACCGCCATCGAGGTCGCGGTGCTGGTCGGAGTACAGGGCCTGCATGACGCCTTCCCACGGGCGGAGTTCCTCCTCGAAGACGCCGAAGACAGCCGTGGCGGGATGCAGGCGCAGGTGCTTGCCGATGTTGGGGTTCTGGAGGCCTGACCGCTTGAGCAGCGCCGGTGTGTGGATGGCGCCGCAGGCCGCGATCACCGCGCGTGCTGAGATCTCGAGCCGGTGTCCGTCGACCGTGCGGCCTTCGATTCCCCGGGCCGCGCCGTCTCGGAGGGCGACGCGGTCCACGCGCGTGCGCACGATCAGCCGAGTCCCGGCCTGGTGGGCGTCGGCCAGCCACGTTTTCACCACCGACTGCTTGGCTCCGACGCGGCAGCCCAGGCCGCAGTACCCACACTCCTTTCCCTGGGCGCACTGCCTTACTCCGCGCGGCATCGCGTCGACATGCCACCCCAGCTCGACGCACCCCTCCTGGAGCTTCTGCTCGCGGGTGGAGGGGTCGTTGTGCTCCTGGTTGACGCCCAGCCGCTCGCACACCGAGTCCAGACTGGCCGTGTAGTCATCGCTCGTGAACGCGGGCACCCCATGGCCGGCCCACTCCGATCTGACCTCGTCCGGCGTGCGGAACGAGGTCGAGTAGTTGACCACCGTGCCGCCACCCAGGCAGGAGCCGGCGATCAGGCCAACGCTCTGGTCGTGGGTGGCGTTGGGGGCGCCCATGTAATAGCGGGTGAGCGCGCCGAGCTCTGAGCCGTCGAAGTCACGATCGTCGTAGTAGTCGCCGCCTTCGACGACGATCACGTCCAAACCCGCGCCCGCCAGCACGCCGGCGGCCGCTCCACCGCCCGCGCCGGAACCGACGATCACCACGTCGCATTCAAGCGTCGTGTCGCGCTCGATCGGCGTGGGCGACAGCGCTTTGGCCGGCGCCTGCGCCAGCTGGCCCAGGGGTCCGTCGTAGCCGATCGCGTCCCAGGCGGGATTGCGCGGTCCGCCCGTCCCGGGGAGCATGTAGTAGAAGAGCAGCGCTCCCTTGCGCAGGGCCTGAAAGGCCGCTCGGCGCTGGGTAGAGCCGGAGTCACACCAGCTGCGCAGGATCTGCTCGCGGCCGTCTTCGGAGAGGCTCGAGAATCGCTTCGGGCCGGCGCCGCCCACCGCCCCCATCACAGGCGAGTCCCACAGCGACAGCAGCAGAGCCAGCTGCCGACGCTCGGCCGAGCGTGGATTGAGCGCCACGGCTTCGGCCAGCGCTTCGGCGACACCTAGATCCCGGGCACTGCGCAATCCGTCGCCCGCCGGGCAGAACGTGTCGCAGATGTCCTGGAGCGCTCGGAGCTGGCGCTCGTTCAACTTCCACGAAGCCGAGGGCACCAGGCCACTCTAACCGAGCCGATATTCGCCGCGACCGACCACAAAGCCAGTCCCGCCGATCACGACTCTGTCCTCGTCGGCCGTCAACCGGGCGCGCAGGAGCGACGGCCGGCCGATCTCCTCGCCTTGACGGATCTGGATCTCCACGCCGGGGTCGACGACACCGTGCCGGGTGAGGTGGACGAGCAGAGGTCCGGCCGCCGAGCCGGTGGCTGGATCTTCAGCGACCCCCAGCGCCGGCGCGAACATGCGCGTCTTGAACTCCTTGCCCTGTCCGGCGAAGCAGTTGACGCCGAGCTCGCCAAGCCGCGACAGGGCCGCCAGGTCAGGCTCAAGCTCGGCCACCTCACGCTCGTCCGCGAGCGCAACATAGACGTGCCGTGGACCGTTCCGGTAGGCCTCGATCGGCAGCATCGCCTGACTGACGCCCAGCGCATCCAGGAGCTCGCGCTCCCGAGCGAAGGGCTCGGCGCTCGGCATCGGCTGCTCAAACTCGCCGCCCAGCGCCTCCCCGTCCCCCGGCTTGACGGCAACCGGGAATACGCCCGCCCCCGTTTGGATCCGGACCGTTCGGGCCCGCCCCTCGGAGAGCACAAAGCCCGAGCCGAGCAAGGGATGGCCCGCGAACGGCAGCTCGACGGTGGGGGTGAAAATCCGCGCGCACGCATCGGCCGCCGAGGGGTCCTCAGGTGGTAGCAGGAAGACGGTCTCGGAGAGCTGGAGCTCGCCTGCGGTCCGTTGCATGAGATCGATGTCAAGACCCGACCCGTCGCCGAAAACCGCCACCGGGTTGCCCTCCAGGGGGACCCGGGCGAATACGTCAATGACCGAATAGGCCCGGAACACGAGGGTCGGCCTAGAACAGGGGTTCCTGGTCGGCGGCCAGGGCGCGGTGACGGCCCGAGCGCGGGCGGTCGCTGTCTAAAGCAAGCTCGATGTCGCGACCAATCGCGGCCTCCGAGCGAGAGGCCACGATCGGTTCAGCGATGCCGTCGACGTACACCAGGGTCCGCCGGCCGTCCCCGCGTTCAGCACCCTCGAGCGGGACGAGCGCAAACACGCGGTCGGCCCGCACGAGCTTGCCGTATCCGAGGGCGACCAGCGGCGGGACGGGTTGGGCCACACCCGCATCCTACGGCCACTGTGCTTGATCTCACAGTTTTGCCGGCACGGAAATAGCGGCCAAGGGGTACGTTGCTGCTGCCCATGGCAGGGGAGAGGCCCGCATCAGACGAACGGCCAGGTGAGCCCGCGTTCGAGGCTGGAAACCGGCTGGCGCGCCAGGGGGAGATGGACGAGGCGGCCGAGTCATACCGCCGGGCAGCGGAGCAGGGGCACCCGACGGGCGCGGCATACGCCGGCGTCTTCGCGGAGTCAGGTGGAGACCTCGACCAGGCGCAAGAGCTTTACCGCCAAGCCGACGGGGCGGGTGACGGCTTCGGGGCCTTCAGGCTCGGGATGCTCCTGTCTCTCGCTGGCAACTGGGATGCCGCTCGCGAGGCCTGGGCCCGGGCAGAGGAGCGCGGCCAGGAGAACCCTCCGTTTGACCCTGCGGTTCTGCTCAGTGGCCAGGACTACCCGAAGGGATCAACCGCGGCCTCGGATGGGCGAGCCGCTTTTGCGAATCCGGTGTTGATTGGGGCTGTGACGGTGTTGGTGGCGATTGTGGCTGTGTTTTTGGCTTATAACGCGAATACGGGGTTGCCGTTTGTGCCGACGCGGGAGTTGCGGGTGGATCTTCCGAATGGGGCGGCGTTGTTGCCGGGGAATGAGGTTTTGGCGGGGGGTTATGACGTGGGGTTGGTTTCGAGTATGCGGCCGGTGCGGTTGGGGGGTGGGGGTGTGGGGGCGCAGGTGGTGTTGCAGCTCTCGACGGCGTATGGGCGGGTGCCGGTTGATTCGACGGCGACGGTTAGTCCTAGGTCGTTGTTGGGGTTGAAGTATGTGGAGTTGCACTATGGGGTTTCGAGGCGGTTGATTTCTGATGGGGGTTTGTTGCCGGCGGCGCAGACGTCGGTGCCGGTGCAGTTTGATGATTTGAACAAGATGTTTGATGAGCCGACGCGGGTGGCGGTGCAGCATGATTTGGTGGGGTTTGGGGATGTGTTGGCGGCGCGGGGGTCTTCGTTGAATGAGACGTTTGCTGTGTTGCCGGCGTTGCTTTTGCATTTGGGGCGGGTGGCGGGGTATTTGTCGGCGCCGTCGACGGGGTTGACGCGTTTTTTTGGGGCGTTGGGTGGGTTCTTTTCGACGGTTTCGCCGGTGGCGGGGGTGCAGGTGCGGTTGTTGGCTGATCAGGCGAGTACGTTTGATGCGTTGTCGCGGTCGGCGTCTGCTTTGGAGTCGACGATCAGGCAGTCGCCGCCGACGCTTTCGGTGTCGACTGTTTCGCTTCGTTTTCAGCAGCCGTTGTTGGTTGATTTGACGCGGTTTGCGGGTTACATGCGTCCGGCTTCGGTGTCGCTTAGGGCGGCGTTGCCGTCGCTTGTTCCGGCGCTCCGGGCTGGGGTCAGGGTGTTGCCGCGGGTGCCGTCGATGAATGTGCGCCTTGAGGGTGTGTTGGCGGCGCTTCGGTCGCTGTCGCTTGATCCGGGGACGAATATCGCTTTGAACGGTTTGACGCAGACGGTCGGGGTGCTGGATCCGATGCTCAAGTACCTGGGGCCGTTTGTGACGGTGTGTAACTCGTGGAACATGATGTGGTCCTATCTGGCCGATGGGGTGTCTGAGCAGACCCGGTTCGGGAATGCTCAGCGTGCGCTGTTGAACTTCGCCAATCATCAGACCAATAACGTCGGCTCCCAAGGAGCGACCGCCCCCGCCGACGGCAACGGCGGCGACCCCTCCGCCGAGTACTACCACTCACCGGCCTATTCGGCGGCGATCACCAACAACGGCTACGCGGACTGTGAGGCTGGCCAGCGGGGCTATCAGGCCAAGCAGAACTTCTATGACCCCAAGAACCGCAGCCTCGTCACCGACGCCCACACCCCCGGCGCGCAAGGCAGCACCTGGTCAGGCACCGCCCACACTCCCCCCGGCGAGACCTACAGCCGCGACCCCCTCACCGGACCACAACTCCCCAACATCCCAGGCAACAACTAATGCCCGCCGCTCCGACGACATTCGCGCTGGGCGGCGAACTCGAGGTCGTCAGGCTCGGCTTCGGCGCGATGCGCATCACCGGGGACGGAGTTTGGGGTGAGCCCGAGGACTCCGCCGCGGCCCGCGACCTGCTGCGGCGGGTCGTTCAGGCGGGAGGCAACCTGATCGATACGGCCGATTCCTATGGCCCCGAGGTCTCGGAGAACCTGATCGCCGAGGCGCTCTATCCGTATCCCGAGGGGCTGGTGATCGCCACCAAGGGGGGCCTCACCCGGTCTGGCCCGGGGGCGTGGAATCGCGCCGGTCGGCCTGATCGGCTGAAGCGCTGCTGTGAGGACTCGCTGCGTCGCTTGCGACTCGAGCGCATCGACCTCTACCAGCTGCACGCGGTCGACCCTGAGGTTCCGATCGAGGACTCGATCGGGGCGCTGGCCGAACTGCAGCAGGAGGGCAAGGTCCGCATGATCGGAGTCTCCAACGTGAGCGTCGAGGAGCTGGAGCGCGCCCGGCACGTAGCTCCCGTTGTCTCGGTCCAGAACCGCTACAACGTGTCCGATCGGGCCTCCGAGGAGGTGCTCCGCGTCTGCGAGCAGGATGGGCTGGCCTTTCTACCCTGGTTTCCGCTGGCCACCGGGAGGCTGGCCGAGCCCGGCGGGGTCGTGGCCGAAATTGCCGAGGCACACTCGGCGAGCCCGGCGCAGGTGGCGCTGGCCTGGCTGCTCCAACACTCGCCCGCCACGCTCCCGATCCCTGGCACGGGGTCGATCGCCCACTTCGAGGAGAACTTCGAAGCCGCTGAGCTCGAGCTGAGCGACGAGGAATTGCACACGCTGGACGAGCTCGGCTGAACAGGCCGGACGCTGGCCCGATTGGTCGGTGGACCGACCAGCGACGGTGAAGTAACTAGCTCGAGCGGCTTGACGAAATGGCTGCGGGAGGGAGCGACGGCTCTGGCTCTGCCCGGCTGGCCACGAAGGGTTGCAGCGACAGCTCAGAGGCAGGCTTCGGGCTGCTGATGAGGTACCCCTGCGCTACGTCGCAGTCGAGCCCGGTGAGCAGATTCAGACACGACTCGTCCTCGACGCCTTCGGCCACTACGCGCAGACCGAGGGAATGGGCGAGCTGGATGGTCGAGCCAACCAGGGCAACGTCGCGGGCGTCGTACGCGGTGGAAAGGCCGTTGATGAAGCTCCGGTCGAGCTTGAGCTCACGGACGGCCAGGCTCGAGAGGTAGGCCAGCGACGTGAAGCCGGCGCCGAAGTCATCGACTGAGACCACGAGGCCAAGATCACGCAGCTGCTGAGTCATGTCGCGACAACGATCCACGTCGGCGATCGCGGTCGTCTCCGTGATCTCAAGGACGAGCACCTGCGGAGGGAGCCCCCGCTCGGCCAGCAAGCCCATGACCAGCTCAGGAAAGTCGTCAGACAGCAGGTTGGTCGTAGAGATGTTGACCGAGACCGTGAGGCTGGGGTGAGAACTGCGCCAGCGGGCCAGCTGATCGAGAGCTTCCTCCAGGACGAACGTCGTCAGCGGGCCCATCAGTTCGGCGTCTTCGGCCAAAGGAAGGAACTCGAGCGGGGGCAAAGATCCGAGGCGGGGGTGCTGCCACCGCACCAGTGCCTCGACCGCCACAACCTCGCCGGTCGAGATGTCGACCTGCGGCTGATAGTGCAGGTCGAGCTGCCGTTCTTCGATCGCTGTGCGCAGCTCCTCCACGAGGCCCAGGCGGTTGGCCCGACCGTCGATCTCCTCCTGGTAGATCGCAAAGCTCTTGCCCTCGACCTTGGATCGGTACATCGCGAGGTCGGCGCACCGCAAGAGATCCTGGGGCTCGACGGCGTCGCCTGGCACGACGGCGATACCGATGCTGGCGCTGATCCTGGCTCGCACGTTGCCCAGCAGGAAGGGCTCCTCGAGCTTGCCCACGATCCGCTGGGCCACCGTGGCGCCGTAGTCGGCATTGGCGTCAAGCAGGGCCACCGCGAACTCATCACCGCCCAGCCGCACCAGAAGGTCCGACGTTCGGAGCGCTCCTCTGAGCCTCGCCCCCAGCTGCCTGAGGAGCTCATCCCCGACGGAGTGGCCGAAGGAGTCGTTGACCTCTTTGAAGCGATTGAGGTCGACGAACAGGAAGGCCATGCTCCGGGCGCCTTCTTCACCGAGCCGGTGCTGGTGCAGGAGCTCGTCGAGCAGTTCGAACAAGCTGCGCCGATTCCCGAGCGTGGTCAGCTGGTCGGTGACCGCCTGCTCGTGGCGCTCCTCGGTCAGGTTCCGCAGGCGCATCAGCGAGATGCCGACGCGGACCGCGGCCACCATAAGCGTCCCGGTGGCCAACGCCATGGCCGTCGTACCGGCCTGGTGCAACGAGGCGAGCAGGAGTATGAGCAGCGACGACAGGGTGGCCAAGCCCGGAAGAAGCAGGCCGGGGGGACGCTCGTGGAGCGCGAGCTGGCGGGGGGCGGGACGCAGCCACACAGAGGCCGAGATGAGGAGGATCGAGATCGGCCAGGCGACGGCATTCAACGTGGTGCCGACATGGGTGGCGCCGATGCCTGACCCGAAGAGGTTGAACGTATCGCCGACGGCGTTCAATGCGTAGCCGGTGGCCAGCATCATCCATGGCGCGCGCCGGCGGCCAGGAAGAATCGCGCTCCCTCCGATCACCATCACCAGGAGCAGCAGATCGCCGACGGGATAGATGAGATTGACGGCGACGTCGTCGGCCTGGCCTCCGGCCGACCGCAGCACGCCGTGGAATACGAAGGCCGCACAGATCGTGGCGGCTCCGAGCCCGACGACGGCGCCGTCCAGCCACGTGGCCACGCTGAACTTCCTCACCTCCCGGCGGACCAGCAGCATCAGAGCGATGTACGTCAGCGGGTAGAACGCGATGTAGAAGGCGTCCGCCAGGGATGGTCCTGACGTCGCGCCGCCTTCAGCCGCCAGGGTGAGGTCGCCCAGCGTCCAGGCCACGAGGCCGAACCCCATGACCAGTGCCAATCTCCGGCCCGTCCGGCTCACCGCGGCTCGCATCAGGCAGAGGGCGGAGGCCAGGAGCTCAAAGCTGCCCACGCCCCAGTGGTCGATGGCGGGCCACGAGCTGGCCGAGCCGCGGACGATCACCGAGACGGCGTAGGCGAACACGCACGCGGCGAGGACCCCGTATGCGATCCAGACCGACCGAGTTAGGGTGCTGGTTGACCTAAGCGGCCGTTGCCGGCGGTCGAGCTGCCCCCGCTCCGGCGCTTCCGTCGCAGGCAGAGCTGCCAACCCTCCGCTGAGGCGTTTGAACCAGCCGGAATATGCGTTTTGCGCTGCCATCTCGAGAAGCCGTCTCACCGCCCGTACCCCGGCCTGCCCGGTCGGAGGGGGGCTCGCGGGGCTTACAGGGCTAGCTTCAGTTATCGGCCCGCCGGGGGACAACCCGAGTTAGCTACAACATCCGTCCAGCAGGGGTTGTTCTCGCAAGCGGGCCCCCGCGAGGCCCTATTCGCCCAGGATCTCCGCCAGGCGCCGCTCAAGGACCCCGGCGAGTCGCTCGCGCACCGGACCATCCGGGAAGCGTTCGACCAGCGCTGCCAGGAAGCCCTCCACGACGAGCCGTCGAGCCGGCTCCTCGCCCAGGCCGTGGGAGCGGAGGTAGAACAGCTGCTCGGGGTCGACCTGGGCCACGGCCGCAGCGTGGGTGCAGCGCACGTCGTTAGCCTGAATCTCCAGCCCCGGGATGGCGTCAGCGTGGGCTCGCTTGGACAGCAGGAGGTTGCGTGACTCCTGAAAGGCATCGGTTTTCTGGGCGCCCGGATCGACGATGATGTTGCCCTTCCAGACAGCCGTTGAGCGTCCCGTGAGCACCCCGCGGAAGGCCAGGTCGGACCTCGTATTCGGCGCGGCGTGCTCCTGGGTGGTGTCGAAATCGATGTGCTGAGAACCCCGGGTGGCATATGCGCCGGTCACGCGGGCCTCTGCGCCCTCGCCCGCCAGCTTGGTCTCCATCCGGACCCGCCCCTTGATCGAGCCGAAGCCCAGGGCGACCCAATCCAGATATCCATCGCGCCCGACTTCAGCCCGTTGGGCCCCGAAGATCCAGCTGCGCTCCGACAGGGCCTGGCCCGAGACATATCGCAGGCGCGCCCCGTCCCCCACCGCCAGCTCGGTCACAACGTTGAACACGCCGTCGAGTTCATCCTCGGCCGAGACAAATTGCTCCCACACCTCGGCCTGAGCGCCCTCCTCGAGGACGATCAGCGTCCGGCGGTCGAGCTCGGTGCCGGCCTGCGACTGGATGGCGGTTAGGCCAATCGGGTCCGGAACGACCACCCCCCGTGGCACGTACACGAACGCTCCGCCCTTGAATCGGGCCTGGTTCCGGGCCACGAACAGGTCATCGGCCTGGACGATCGCGCCCAGATGGCGCGCGATCAGCTCCGGGTGCTGATCGGCGGCCTCCTCGATCGTGGAGACGATCACCCCGGCCGGGAGCGCCGTGGGCGCGGGGAGGTCGAACAGGGTTGCGGCGCCGTTGGTGTCCGCGCCGTCGGCGACAGGTTCGTACGCCGCGAGCTCCAGCCCCAGGAGGTCCGTGAACTCCCAGCCGGGGCGGCCCTTGAAGCTCGGGAGATCGAGCTCTCCGGCCAGCCGCTCCGCCTGCCCGCGGCGCTCTGCGAGGCCTACGGCCCCTTCGGCATCCAGCCTCGGACGACCGGGCCGGGCCTCGGTCGTCCGGCTGCTAGCCAATCGAGCCCTCCATCTGAAGCTCGATCAGGCGGTTCATCTCCACCGCGTACTCCATCGGGAGCTCCTTGGTGATCGGCTCGATGAACCCGTTGACGATCAGCTTCGAGGCTTCCTCTTCAGGAATGCCATGGGACATCAGATAGAAGAGCTGGTCGTCTCCCACCTTGGACACGGTCGCTTCGTGGCCGACATTGACGTCGTCCTCGGAAATGCGGATCGTGGGGTACGTGTCAGAGCGAGAGTGCTCGTCAAGAAGGAGCGCGTCGCACACCACTTTGGAGCGGGCCCCGTGGGCCCCCTTGGCGATCTCCAGCAGGCCGCGGTAGGAGCCCCGTCCTCCGTCCTTGGAGATTGACTTGGCGAAGATGTTGGACGTGGTGTTGGGGGCGGCGTGGATGATCTTGCCCCCAGCGTCCTGGTGCTGGCCCTTGCCGGCAAACGCGATCGACAGGATCTCGCCGTGCGCCCGCTCGCCCATCAAATAGACACTCGGAAACTTCATCGTGAGCTTGGAGCCGAGGTTGCAATCCACCCATTCCACGGTGGCGTCCTCGTGGGCCACGGCCCGCTTGGTCACCAGGTTGAACACGTTCGTGGACCAGTTCTGAACGGTCGTGTAGCGAATCCGCGCCCCCGGCTTGGCGATCAGCTCAACGACCGCAGAATGCAGGCTCGAGCTCGAATACGTGGGAGCGGTGCAGCCCTCGACGTAGTGCACGTAGGAGCCGGGCTCGGCGATGATCAGCGTGCGCTCGAACTGACCCATGTTCTCCGTGTTGATCCGGAAGTAAGCCTGGAGGGGCATTTCGACATGGACGCCCTCGGGCACGTACACGAACGAACCTCCTGACCACACGGCAGAGTTCAGCGCGGCGAGCTTGTTGTCGTTGGGCGGGATCACCGTGGCGAAATGCTCACGCACGAGGTCCTCGTGCTCGCGCAAGCCCGAGTCCATGTCCATGAAGATCACGCCCTGCTGCTCGAGATCCTCGCGGACCTGGTGGTAGACGACCTCGGACTCATACTGGGCGCCCACGCCGGCCAGGAACTTGCGCTCGGCCTCGGGTATGCCCAGGCGGTCGAACGTATTCTTGACGTCCTCTGGGACCTCGTCCCATGAGCGCTCGGCTCGTTCGGAGGCACGGACGAAGTAGTGGATGTCGTCGTAGTCCACCTCGGCCAGCATCGGCGAGCCCCACGTCGGCTGCGGGCGGGCGAGGAAGTGGTCCAGTGCCTTGAGCCGGAAACTCCGCATCCACTGGGGCTCCGACTTGAACTCGGAGATCTTCTCGACCAGCTCTCGGCTCAGGCCCTTCGGTGCTTTGTAGAGGTAATTCTCGGCGTCGTGAAAGCCGTAGCGCTCCTCGTAGTCAGCGTTGATGCCGCGAAGCTGCTCGTTCTCGGTCAGCGGCGGGGTCTGCGGAATGGCGGTGTCGGCGGTGGCCACTACTCAACCTCCAGCTTGATCTTTTCGTCTTCGATGAGCACCGGAAAGGTGTCCACCGGAACATAGGCGGGCAAAGTCTTCGGCTTCCCAGTCTTCAGATCGAACAATGAGCCGTGGCGTGGGCACTCGATCGTGCACTGCACCTGGTCCAAGTCTCCCTCCACCAGCGGGCCGTTGTCGTGCGAGCAACGGTCCTCGATCGCGTAGACCGTGCCGGCGCAGTTGAACACGCCAATCTCAAGGTCCTCCCACTCAACCAGGCGCACCTCACCGGGCTTGAGCTCCTCGAGAGGACAGACTTCGATGATCTGGGGCACACCTAAATCCTAGCGGACAGATCGGATTTGGCTGGGGCTCGCGGGAGCGGTGGGCGTGACGGCTCGCCGGCCTAAACCGACGACCGATCCCCCGGCTGGCCGAGCGCGCTTTCAGGCGTCTCTGGCTCCCACTCGGCCTCGTGGCCAATCGAGGCACCTTTGATCACCTTGAGCGCAAGCAGGGCGCATTTCATCCTGGTGGCCGAGATATCGATCCCGAGGAGGTCAAGCACGAACGAGCGGTCGAGACTCAGGAGGTCGCGAACGGGCATCCCCCTGACCTCTTCAGAGGCCATCGAAGCCGCGGCCTGAGAGATCGCGCAGCCATGACCGGAGAAGCGAATCTCAGCGATCCGGCCCTCGCCGTCGACGGCCATCTGGACCGTCAGGTCGTCGCCGCAGAGGGGGTTGAGGTCGTGGAACTCGAGGTCCGCATTATGAAGTGGCTCGCCCGGAGGTACCCAGTTGCGAGGCCGCTTGTAGTGCTCGAGGATGTTCTCGCGATACAGGTCGTCCATCTCTGGCCAAGGCTAGCGACCACTCGTTGTGCTCCCGGACCGCGCAGGTCTCTGGACGCTAAGTCCCGGCCGACGGCAGCGAGCCGGGTTGGCCTGACTGGGACCCGCCGCGACCCGCCGGACCCAGGCGACCCCGCGCTGCCGCGACGTCGCCGACCATGACGCCCTCCCGGATCTGCGACAGCAGATCGCCAACCCCGCTGGGCGAATGCGGCAATAGGATCGTGTTCGTCTGAGCGGCCTCGCCCAATGACCGGATCATGTCCGTGTACTGGGTCAGCGCCACCAGGGCCATCGCCTCCCGAGGATCCAGGCCGTGCTGGGCGATGATCTCCAGCGACTCGTGCAGGCCCTCGGCGATCGCCTTGCGCTCGGCCGCCACACCCTCGCCCTGGAGGCGCATGGTCTCCTTCTCGCCCTCGGCCTTCTTGACCGCCAGCGTCTTCTGTGCGTCTCCCTGGGCGGCAGCAGCCACCTGGTTTCGTTGAGAGGCGTTGATGTTGTTCATCGCGTCCTTGACCCGTTGATCGGGCTCGATGTTGGTGATCAGCGCCTTGACGATCTCGTAGCCATAGGTGGCCATCTGCTCATGCAGCGTGTCCTGGATGTGCTTGGCAATCGTGTCCGCATCGGCGTAGGCCTCGTCGAGGTCCATGCTGGGGATGTGCGAGCGGACCACGTCGAACGCGTAGGCCTGCATCTGGACCTCCGGGTCCTCCAGCTTGTAGTACGCGTCCTGGACCTGTTGCTGGTCAATCCCGACCTTGTACTGGACTGCCAGCTTGACCACGACGAAGACGTTGTCCTTCGTCTTGGTCTCGATCTGTGAGTTCAGCTGCTCGACCTGGAGCGTGACGCGGCCGGCCACCCGCTCAACGAACGGCGTCTTGCTTTGGAGACCCGGACCCGCGACCCGCACGAACTTGCCGAACCGTTCGACGATCGCGCGCTCCTGCTGCTCGACGGTGAAAAAGAAGAGCATCTGAGTAGATGGTAATTGACAACCCAAACCCGCGGGAGAATTTGCTCGATCCTGGCCGATCCGGCACCTTGGGGGAGTAACTTCAGGCCGAGGATGAGTCAAGAGCCTGATCCCGCTGAGCTTCTGGAACGGACCGCGGCCCCGGACCTGCTCTCGGATGAGGGGCGCCTGCTTCCCGAAGCGATCGGACGGCCACCGGCCATGCCGCCGCCCAGCCCGGCCCGTCGCAAACTCGTCGTCACGGGCGCCACGCTCACCGGTCTGACGCTCTTTGGAGGGATTGCGCTGCTCGTGATTGGGGCGCTCGATGCGATCTCAAGCGGCTTCGGAACTATGGCCGTGGTGGCCGTCGTCTTGGGGGCTGTGCTTGTCTCGACGCACTGGGGGTGGGTCCACGTGGCCGCATTCAGCGCCGACGCGATCGACTCTCACCACGAGCGTGAGGCCGAGGCCGAGCGCGGCCGCTGGCTGGAGACGATCGAGCCCTACACCCGCTATGAGGTCTCGACCAACGTCGAGGACGACGGCTCACTGACGATCGCCACCGTCCGGCACCGCCCCGTGCCGCTCGGCGAGAGCCAGTTCACATTCCAGCTTGAGGTTCTCGACCCCGAGCGCCACTCCGACGAGGAGCCAGCGGCCAAGATCGCCGAACGTGCCGAACAGCGTCGGCGGGAAGCGGCGCTCCAGACCGAGCGCGAGCGAGCAAGGTTCGAGCTGGCTTCCGACACCCGCCAGCGAGCCCAGATCGGGCGAGAGAGTGAGGAGGAGCAGCTCAAGGTCCGCCGAGCGGCATCCGAGGCCCTCTCACATCAGATCAACACGAACCTGCGCGATCCGCCGGTTACCGAGTAGCGCCTGCGCTCTTCGTGCGCTGCGAGCGCCGCCCTCGCGCGCTGCGAGCGCGGCCCACCCCTACAGATCCAGCACTCGCCTCACGGCCTCGAGCCCATCGACCAACCGGTCGATGTCGGCGCTCGAGTTATGCACGGCGAACGAGGCCCGCGTGGTGGCCGCCACGCCTAGGCGGCGCATCAGCGGCTGGGCGCAGTGATGACCGGCGCGGACGCACACACCGTCTCTGGCCAGGATCTCGGCCACGTCGTGGGGATGTGCCCCATCGAGCACAAACGAGACGACCGCGCCGCGCTCGGCGGGGTCAAGCGGGCCGTGGATCGACAGCCCGGGCACGGCGTCCAGGCGGGTCAGCGCTTCGGCCACCAGACTCTCCTCGTGGGCGCGGATCCGCTCGATGCCAAGCTCTTGGATCCACTGCACCGCAGCACCCAGACCAATTGCCTCCGCCACCTGCGAGGTTCCGGCCTCGAACTTCCAGGGCAGCTCGGCCCATGTGGATTCGCTCGCGGCGACCGACCGGATCATATGTCCGCCTCCGATGAATGGAGGCATCTCCTCGAACAGCTCGCGACGGCCGTGAAGGACGCCAATTCCAGTCGGGCCGTAGGCCTTGTGGCCGGTCCAGGCGTAGAAGTCGGCTCCCAGCGCTCGCAGGTCCACCGGTACCTGGGGTACGGCCTGGCTTCCGTCAACCATGACCACCGCGCCCGCGTCATGCGCGCGGCGCACGATCTCGGCCACCGGGTTGATCGTCCCCAGGACGTTCGACACGTGGACGACTCCGACCAGTTTGGGACCGCGCTCCAAGAGCGCGTCGAGCGCCTCCATGTCGAGCTGCCCGTCCTCGAGGACCGGGACGTAGGCCAGCTCGGCCTCACGCTCCTGGCAGACGAGCTGCCAGGGCACGATGTTGGAGTGGTGCTCCATCTCGGTCAGCACAACCAGGTCTCGCCGGCCAATGTTCTGGCGCCCCCAGGCATAGGCCACGAGGTTGATTGCCGCGGTCGCGTTGGCGGTAAAGATCGTCTCTGCTGATGTTGCTCCCAACCAGTCGGCGGCCGCGCGCCGCGCGTTCTCGTAAAGCTCGGTGGCCTCGACGGCCAGTGGATAGACGCCCCGGTGTATGGAGGCTCGACCGTGCGTGTAATAACGCGTCATTGCGTCAATCACGGGCTGCGGCGTCTGCGACGTGGCAGCCGAGTCCAGATACGTCAGCGGCTGGCGGTTACCCAGGACGGGGAACTGCGCTGCCACCCGGAGGAGATCTGTCGTCGCGGTGCTCACCTGACTGGAGCGCCTGCCTCAAGCTCGTCCGTGATCCAGCCGTAGCCGCGACTCTCAAGCGCGTCAACCAGCTCCGGCCCGCCCTCCTTGACGATCCGCCCGCGGTACATCACATGGACGTGGCTGGGCTTCACCAGATGCAGGATTCGCTGGTAGTGCGTGATGATCAGGACTCCCATCTCAGGCCCGGCCACAGCGTTCACTCCGCCGGCCACGATCCGCAGAGCGTCGATGTCCAGCCCCGAGTCGGTCTCGTCCAGGATCGCCATGCTCGGGCGCTGAAGCGCCATCTGGAGGATCTCCATGCGCTTTTTCTCGCCCCCTGAGAAGCCTTCGTTCAGGTAGCGGGTGGAGAACTCCCTCGGCACGGCGACCAGCTCCATCGCCTCCTCGACCGCGAGGCGGAAATCCTTCAGCGCGATCGGCTCCTCACCTCGCTCCTCTCGATGGGCGTTGAGGACGGTGCGCAGGTACTTGGTCACCGTCACGCCCGGGACCGACACCGGATACTGGAAGGCCATGAACAGGCCCATCCGGGCTCGCTCGTCTGGGTCAGTCTCGGTTATGTCCCGGCCCCGGTAGACGATCTGACCCTCGGTCACCTCGAGCCCGGGATGACCCATGATCGCGTTGGCCAAGGTGGACTTGCCTGATCCGTTGGGTCCCATCAGGGCGTGAATCTCGCCCCGCTCGACCGCCAGATCAACGCCCTGCAGGATGTCGCGCTCCCCGGCGCGGACGTGAAGGTTTCGTATCTCGAGCTCTGCCATGTTCAATCTTCTTTGGTCGTGGTTTAGGCGACGGCGCTGGGCAGTCGCTCGTTACGGCGTGAGAACTCGACCAGCTCGGCCAGGGTGGTCGTCTGCAGCGATCGGATGATTCCGCCCTGTACGCGCGTCCACAGCAGCTTCGTGGCGCAGCCTCGGCCGGCGTCGGGTTCGTGCGAGCACAGCACGCGCTCGGTGTGTTCGTGCATGAAGCATTCCATCGGCGCGATCGCACCCTCGAGCGCCTGGACCACCTCGTGCATCGGAATCTCCTCCGCGGGCCGGGAGAGCCAGTAGCCCCCGTGGGCGCCTCGAGCGCTGCTCACCAGACCGGCCTTGCGCAGCCGGGCAACCACCTGCTCCAGGTAGGCCAGGGGAAGGCCCTCGGCATCGGCAATCGCCTTGAGGCTCGTCGGCTGCTCAGGCGACTGACGTCCGAGCTCCACCATCAGGCGAACGCCGTACTCCGCCTTGGAGGAGAAGATCATGGCCCATATCCTACCAGCAGGGTCGGTTATCCGGGTGGAGCGGGCAGCCGCTTCCGGGTAGGGTCAGCACATGGCCGACTGGCGGCTCGCCACCTCAGCCGATGTGGCCGAGGCGGCAGCAGCCGCCTCGGGGCGCGGACGCCTGGGCATCGACACCGAGTTCATGTCGGAGGGGCGCTATCGCGCGCTGCTGTGCCTCGTCCAGATCGTCGTCGATCCGCCTGAGTCTGAGCGCGACCCACACATCCTGCTGATCGATGCTCTCAGTCCGGTCGAGGTCCAGCCCTTGGCCGAGCTGCTCGCAGCGCCGGCGATCGAGGTCGTGCTCCACGCTGGCCGACAGGACGTTGCGATTCTGCGCCGGGTCTGGAACACCGAGATCACGAATATCTTCGACACCCAGATCGCCGCCGGCTTCGCGGGCGCCAGCGCCCAGACGGGTTACTCGAACCTCGTCTCCCAAATGATCGGCCAGCGTGTCGGGAAAACGGCCAGCTACACCCGCTGGGACGCTCGACCACTGACCGGCGAACAGCTCACCTACGCCGCCGAGGACGTGGTGCATCTGCTGAAGCTGGCCGACGAGCTTCAGCGGCGCCTGGCGGCCAGCGGAAGGCTCGAGTGGGCGCTGGAGGAATGCCGCCGTCTGGAAGGCGCCAGCGACGAGCGCGACCCGGAGGCAGTTTGGGAACGGCTCCCTCGCATCGGGACACTCGATCCCCGGGCTCGGGCCGTGGCGCGGGAACTCGCGGCCTGGCGCGAGCGGACGGCCTCGACCGAGGACCGACCCGTCGGCTCGGTGCTTGGCGATTCACCGCTTGTGGAACTGGCCAAGCGGCAGCCGACAAGCCGGCACGCTCTGGACCAGATCCGGGGCATCCACCCGTCTGGCCTGCGCCGCCGGGGCCAGGGCATCCTTGACGCGATCGCCCGAGGTCTCGAGGCCCCGCCGATTCCAAGGGAAGAGGCGCACCGCCGCTCCGAGGCGGGCGACGCGCCGCTGATCGCCCTGGCCGAGGCGCTACTGCGAGCCCGAGCGCTCGAAGCCGGCCTGGCCTACGAGCTGATCTCCTCACGATCCGAACTCGAGCAGATCGTGGGCGCGGCCCGGCGACACGATTCACCACCTCAGGTACGAACGCTGGAGGGCTGGCGCTCCGAGCTCGTGGGGTCAGACGTGGCCGATCTGTTGGCCGGCCGAAGTGCGCTGGCCCTCGGACCAGACGGCCGACTGGCGCTCACGAAGGCCCCGCCGCAACGATGATCGACAGCGCCGGCGTGCCCTGGAACATCGCCCGGGCCAGCGCCACGGACACGGCGGATGGACGCTGAACCCACCCGAGGTCGATAGCCCGCAGCTCGCCCTCGTCGGTGGCGTAGGTCAGCCGGTATTTGTGATCCGGTGAGACCGCGGTCTGCTCCTGGCCGATGTCGGCAATCCCCACGCTCCAGTTCATGGCCTTCAGGTGGCGGCGCTGCGCGCTCATGAAGCCCTGCGAGCCAGAGTAATGGGGGTCGACAACGGCCAGATAGAGGTCGCAGTAGACGTGCTTTCCGTGGTCACAGCGGCGAGCCTTTGCCACCACCTGGGCGCCGGAAAGAAGCGGAAGCTGGGGCGAGCCGAGCGAACCCCCCTGTCCGCAACCCGCGAGCCCCAGTGCGGCCAGAGCGAGAACCACGGTTGGGCGGACGCGGCGCTTGGATGTTCGAAGGCGCATGCGCAGCGCATGAGCCTAGCCCAGGCCGGCTGTCGGCTACGGGCGGGGCGGGCGGGTTTCCGTCAGCTTGAAGCGCCGACCGGATCCTGGGCCAGCGGGAGATCCGACCCGGACAGGATCGAGGGCGACATAGGCCCAGCGCCCTCCTCCGAGGCACTCAAAACCGAGAGGCGGACGCAGTTGCCTCCCGCCGCCTTGGCTGCGTAGAGCGCCTGGTCGGCGGCGGCGAAAACCTCCTGGTAGTCAAACGGCCCGGACGCGGAGGCGCTCACCCCGAACGACATGCTGAGCGTAAGACCCGAACTCGTGTTGGCCACCATCACGCCTCGGAGGCGCTCGGCGACCTGGGCAGCCGCGTCCAGATCAGCCCCCGGGAGCACGACCAGGAACTCCTCTCCCCCCAAACGGTAGGCGAGATCGTAGGCCCTCAGCTCGGCCCGAATTCTGTAGGCCACGTCCCGCAGCACGGCATCCCCCACCAGGTGGCCATGCTCGTCGTTGACGGCCTTGAAGCTGTCGATGTCGCCCACGACCAGCGCGACGGGCTGACCACTGATCTGCGCTTGCTGCGTGAGCTCGGTTACTCGCGTCCCGAGAGCATTTCGATTCAGCATGCTGGTCAGGGGGTCGATCACCGCCACGCTGCGGTGATCAACGTCGGACCGCATCAAGGCCAGCGACAGCACGGCCACCGCGATGACCATCGCGAACGTGAAGATGAATGGCGAGGGGTTGTGCACGACCGCGGCCGCGTTGACGCCGAACGTGTCCACGACCAGAACGAGCAGAGCCACGGCGGACCCGGCGAGCACCCCGCGCAGGCGAAAGCGGGCGGGAAGCGTGATGATCGGGATCACGATCCAGGCCAGCCCGGGGCTCCGCGGCCCCCCGGACAGGGCGACGCTCACCGAGATCAGGACCTCTGACATGCACCAAGCGAAGGCCATTCGGTATTCAGGCAGCGAGCTCTGCTCGACACCGCGACCGCCCAGGAGGAAGCCCAGGCCGACCACAGCAAGCGGAGCCAGAGTCCACCACCCCATCCATGGACCACTCGCCGCCAGGGCCAGGCCCAGCACCCCCAGCGCGAGGTTTCGCGGCCCCATCAGGCGCCGCTCCATATCGATCATGCGAGCACGGTCAGCCGGCTTCGGGCAGAGCCATGTGGCCCGGAAAGCCGAGTCCTCGGTACTACTCATGCTGGAGTATCGGCCGCCCAGCGTGGACCGATTAGCGAAAATCGTGCCTGTGACGGACGAAAATCGCAGTACCGCGGCCCCGAGGAGGATCCGATGACGACGATCAGTGAACACCTGGAGGATCCAGAGCTCCTCGAAGCCGAGTGGGATCTCGATCCATTGGTCGAGGGCGAGGGAGCGGCCGGAGTCCAGCGGATGCTGGACGAGGCGAGCAGTCGCGCATCGGCGTTCGCCGAGGCCCATGCCGGAAGCGTGAGCCGGCTCGACGCCTCGGGCCTGGCCGAGGCGATGCATGAGCTGGCCGCCATCACCGATCTGATCGGGAGGGCCGCATCGTTCGCCTCGCTTCGCTTCTGCACCGATACCGCCGATCCCGAGCGCGGGGCGCTGCTGGCGCGCGTGCAGGAGGGCGGCACCGAGATCGAGACCAAGCTTCTTTTCTTCGAGCTGGAGTGGGCTGCGCTCCAGGATGAGCGGGCTGAAGAGCTGCTGGCCGCGCCTGGCCTTGACTTCTGTCGCCACCACCTTCGGAGCGCGCGCCGCTACCGGCCTCACCTGCTCTCCGAGCCCGAGGAGAAGATCTTGACCGAGAAGTCGATCGTCAGTGGAGCGTCGTGGGCCCGGCTGTTCGGCGAGCTCACGGCTGCCCTGAGGGTGACGCTCGACGGCGACGAGTTGACGCTCGATGTTGCCTTGAGCCGCCTGCTCGGCTCCGATCGCGAAGCCCGGCGACGCTGTGCCGAGGCGGTCACCGAAGCGCTCGAGCCCGGGCTGCGGACCCGCGCCTTCATTTACAACACGCTCGTCTACGACAAGTCGGTGGAGGATCGACTGCGCTCCTACCCCCACTGGCTGGCCAGTCGCAACCTGGACAACGAGGCTTCCGACGAATCCGTGGCCACGCTCATCGCGGCCGTCCGCGGTCGGTTCGACATTCCGCAGCGCTGGTACAAGCTCAAGGCTCGGCTGCTCGACATCGAGCTCCTGGCTGACTACGACCGGCTGGCCCCGCTGCCCGGCGGGGAGGTCAGCTTCTCCTACGCGCAGTCACGCGAGCTGGTACTCGATACCTACTCCTCGTTCTCGCCCGAGGCGGGCGATCTCGCCCGGCGCTTCTTCGATGAGAACTGGATCGACGCCCCGGCCAGGCCGAACAAGCGCGGTGGTGCCTTCTGCTCCTACGCCGTTCCAAGCGTCCACCCGTATGTGCTGCTCAACTTCACGGCGCGTCGCAGGGACGTTCTGACCATGGCCCACGAGCTGGGACACGGCCTCCACGCCGCCCTGGCCCAGCCCCAGGGGATCTTTCACCATTCCACCCCGCTGACGCTGGCCGAAACGGCATCCGTCTTCGGCGAGACGCTGGTCTTCGGGCGCCTGCTGGACGAGGCGCACGACGACCGAGAGCGCCTGAACCTGCTCGCCGACCGGATCGATGGAGCGATCGCCACTGTGTTTCGCCAGATGGCGATGAATCGCTTCGAGCACCTCGTCCACACCGGCCGGCGCGAGCAGGGCGAGCTCTCGGTCGACCGGCTTTCGGAGCTGTGGGTGCAAAGCCAGGCCGAGCTGTTTGGAGATTCGCTTCAGATGAGCGACGGCTATCGGATGTGGTGGTCCTACATCCCGCACTTCATCAACACCCCCGGGTACGTGTACGCGTATGCCTACGGTCAGCTGCTGGCCCTATCGGCCTATGCCCGTTACCGCGAGGAGGGCGAATCGTTCGTCTCCCGTTACCTGGAGCTACTGGCCGCTGGGGGGTCGAGGAGCCCCGAGGAGCTGGTCGCGATCGTGGGGATCGACCTGGCCGATCCGGGCTTTTGGGACTCCGGGCTTTCCCTGATCGAAGAGCAGCTCTCAGAGGCCGAGCGGCTGGCGGCCAAGAGTCAGGGCTAGAGCCTTAGACCCGGGCTTTCCGGGTGCGGCTGCGCTCTTCCTGGCGCTCGACCACGTTCACGATCAGCTTCATCACCTGCTCGATGCCGGTGGCCTTGGCATCGCCGTGGGCGAACGCGTCCCGCCAGTCCTTGATCCGGCCCTTCGTGGCCAGCTCGTTGAAATGCGAGCGGGGGATCGAGAGCGTGACCTTGGCGTCCGAGGGCACGTCCTTCGTGACCCTCGGCCCGGGCAACTCGACGCGATAGATCTGGACGTCCCCCCGTCCCCGCAGCTCGAGCCCGGCCACCAGCTTGAGCGACTGGAGCGCCGGCACCTCGGCCAGGAACCGCTTCGCGGCGGTTTCGATCAGGGACTTGGTGTCGGACGGAGAGGCCAGGCGGGCGAGTCTACGCTCACAGTGTGTTGGCTGGGCCACATGTGGCCCAGCCCGGGTCGGTGCATGCACCGACCCGAGGGGGCGGCACATGTGCCGCCCCCGGGGGGCGCGCATGCGCGCCCCCATCCAGAGGATCAGATCTTGTGGCGCTGTAACAGCTTGCGCCCGATCACCATGCGCTGGATCTCGGACGTCCCTTCGCCGATCAGCAGCAGCGGCGCGTCTCGATAGATCCGCTCGATCTCGTACTCCTTGGAATAGCCATAGCCGCCATGGATCCGCAGCGCCTCCTCGGCGCAGAAACGGGCCGCCTCTGACGCGAACAGCTTGGCCATCCCCGCCTCGATATCCGAGCGCTCGCCGGCGTCCTTCATCCGAGCCGCGCGGAGGGTGAGCAGCCGGGCGGCATCGACCTGGGTACCCATGTCGGCGAGCTTGAACTGGATCGCCTGGTGCTGGGCGATCGGCTTGCCGAAGGTCTTGCGCTCCTGGGAGTAGCGCAGCGCCAGTTCGAGCGCCCGCTGCGCTAAGCCGACGCCGCGAGCCGCGACATTGACGCGGCCGAGCTCAAGGGCATCCATCATCTGAGGGAAGCCCTTGTTCAGTCCGGACTCCTCACCGCCGAGGATGTTCTCGGCCGGACAGCGGTAGCCGTCGAACACCAGCTCGGTCGACTCAACGCCCTTGTAGCCCATCTTCTTGATCTTGGGCGGGACATTGAGACCCTGGTAGGGACCGGTGTTCTCGGCCGCCCCAGGCTCCTTCTCGGCGATGAAGCAGGTCAGGCCACGATGCTTGGGCTCGGCATTCGGGTCCGTTCTCACCAGCACGAACACCAGTCCCGACCGCAGGCCATTGGTCACCCACATCTTGGTCCCGTTGATCTCGTAGGTGTCGTCGTCGGCCTTCTTGGCCGAGGTCTTGATCGCGGCCACGTCTGAGCCGAGCTCGGGCTCGGAGAGCGAGAAGGCGGCCCGGATCTCGCCAGTTGCCATCCGCGGCAGGTACTTCTGCTTCTGCTCATCGGTCCCGAACTTCATCAGCAGGTAGGACCCGATGAAGTGGGTGTTGACGACGCCGGAGATCGAGATCCAGCCCCGGCTGAGCTCCTCGACGATCATCGCGTAGGTCGTCAGGTCGAGCCCCATCCCGCCCCACTCCTCGGGGATCGTCACGCCGAATAGCCCGAGCTCCTTCATCTGCTCGACGATCGGCTCCGGGAACTCGTCCTCGTGGTCGTAGTGCTCGGCGTTCGGAAGGATCTGCTCGTCGGTGAACTGCCGCACCATCTCGGTGATGGCCTTCTGTTCATCGGTGCGATCGAGAGGCGTCGTGGCGGCCATTGCGTCGAGAGACTGTCACTTTTTTGATTGGCGGGGGGGAATGGCTGGCGCTGGGGGCTTGTAGGGGTGTGGGAGATATTGCTCGCCTGGCGATCAAAATCGCCCAGACCGCCGCGCAACAGCACGGGATCATCACGCGGGAGCAGCTGCTCGCCCTAGGTGCATCCCCCGCGCTGGATCAGCCGGCAGCCCGGGCTCGGCCACCTCTTCCGCGTCCACCGAGGGGTCTACGCCGTAGGACGCCCCCCAGCGGCGCCGTTGGAGAAAGCCACGGCCGCCGTCCTGGCCTGCGGCCCGCGCGCCGCCCTGAGCCACGGCTCGGCCATGACCCTCTGGGGCTTCTGGAGGCGCTGGGACGAGCCATTTGAGGTAACTCTCGCGGGCGATCGGCGCCCCAAAGGGATCCACGTCCACCGCTGCGCGACCCTGCTCCGCCGGGACGTCGTCCTCAGAGACGGAATTCGCGTCACGAGCGCCGCCCGCATGCTGCTTGACATGGCGACGCTGATCCCACCGAAGTCGCTGACCAGGTTCGTCAACAACGGCCGGCTGGCGGAATTGCTGACGTTGGAGGCTCTCGCCGACGTGGCCGCTCGCAATCCCAGCCACCCAGGTGCGGCGTTGCTGCGAGCGCACGCGGCGAACACCCAGAACCCGACGCGCTCAGGAGGCGAGGACGACTTCCAGACTTTCTGCAAGCGCCACGGCCTTCCCACTCCGCTCACAAACACGAAGGTCCATGGCTTCGAGGTCGACGCCTACTTCCCTCAGGAGGAACTGATCGTGGAATTGGACGGCTGGCCATACCACCGGAGCCGCCAGTCGTTTGAAGATGATCGTGATCGCGACGCCACGATGCTTGTGCACAGGATCCCAACCGTCCGGATCACTTACGACCGGCTGAAAAAAGACCCGGCTCGTGAGGCCGCTCGACTCCACTCGATTCTCGAGAGTCGGAGGTCGGCTTAGACTCCTCCGATCACTGAGACCAACCCGCGCATCACCGTCGACGTGTCGGCCCACGTGCTGAAGGGATCTTTCCCGGGCGACCTTGGCATCGAGCTGGTGGAGATCTCCGACGACCACGTCCGGTCAAGGCTCGTGGTCGACCGTCGACACCTCCACCCCGGGGGCTATGTCCACGGCGGCGTTTGGGTCGCCTTTGCCGACACCGTCGCCGCGTGGGGAACGATGCGCAACCTCCATCACGGCGCCAACTTCACCACCGCCGAGCTGAAGCTCAACGTGTTTGCGGCTGGAGTGCCGGGCGACGAGCTCCTGGCCGAGGGGCGTCCTCTGCACCGCGGCCGGTCAACCCAGGTGTGGGAGGTCCGGGTGACCAAGGGGGAGCGCCTGGCCGCCAACTTCGTGTGCACTCAGCTCGTGCTGTCGGGCAGGCTCCCGAACGCCCCCGAGTGAGAGGGTGATCCGCGGCTGGCCTAGGACCTCGAGCTCCACGGCGACTGGGGTCTCTCCTGCGCCTCGCCGTCGAGCTCGATGTCGACCTTCTCGTTGAAGAAGCACAGTAGTCCCTTGACCCGGCCGACCTCGGCCCGCGGCTCCCGGTAGCACCAGACGAGATCCTTTTTCAGCTCGTCGCCCAGCCTGACCGAGTGGTAGCTCGCCTCACCCTTGTATGGACAGCCTGTGACGGTGTCGCTGGGCTCCAGCTGGGCGACAACGTCCTCTGAGGGCAGGTACCAGCGAACCGGCAACCCAGTTTCAAACAGCGCCAAAGCCCGCTCGGTCTCGGCCAGCAGCTCTCCCTCCAAAGAGATCCTGATGTGACGGTCGGTGGCCAGCACATCGATCCGGTGATACGGGTCGCGGGGATGAACGTCGATCTCCTCGGCCTCCTCCAGCCAGCGGTCCATGCGGTCGAAGTAGAAGGCGATCTTTCCCTTTAGGGCGTCAGGAGCCTGGGGAAGCGGGTCCGGGTAGTACCACGCTCCGCTCTCGAGCACTCGGTCGCCGGCGCGAATCGTGAAGTAGGAAGCGTCGCCCTTCTTCGGGCAGTGGGTGTGCTTGTCGGTGGGCTCGAGCAGATCCTGGCGGACGTCCTCGGGAGGGAAGTAGTAGATCGGCTGTAGCCCCGACTCCTGGAGCACAAGCGCCCGGCGGCTGTCGGCGACCGTTTCCTCGCCCACGATCACGCGGATGCGCTTCGGCGTCGGTTCCAGGTAGATGGCGCTGCCCGCCGGCGGTGGATCAAAGTTGAACGCGCCGGCCGGCGTGCGGCTCAGCGGTCCGGTGCCAGTCATCAGGCCCATGCCCTAACGCTAGCCCGCCACCACGACGCCCAGCCACACGATGGTCAGCGAGATCAGGAAGATCAGCGCATCGAGAACGTGCCAGCGCGGCTTTCGCATGTGGGCCACGATCAGCACGATCACGAGTCCGACAAATCCGAGCTTGGCCTGGAGCGTCGAGTCGCCCCAGCGGTGCAGATGGCTGGCCATGGCCGAGCCGGTGGCGATCAGCACGACGAACGCGGCCATCGTCCCGAAGCCGAACCGGCGGGCGGCGGCCCGCAGCGGTTCCCCGTTCTGAACGTTCCGCAGGAGGGGAACCACGATTCCAGCCAGCATCAGCTGGCCGCCCAAAAAGAACGCCATCGCTAACAGGTGGAGCCACAAAATCCCGTTCCACAGGGTCACTCGGGGCATCGTGGCAGACTCGCGACGTGAACTTTGCGCGCGACATCGTCGATGCCGCGCCGCCGCAGCGCAGGGCGCTCGTAGAACTGGCCCGAGACGGTCGTCGCCGAGAATGGACGTTTGGCGAGCTGGCCGACGCCAGCGCGCGGCTGGCCGGCGCCCTTCAGGCGGGAGGGGTGAAGCGCGGCGACACGGTTCTCACGTTGATCGGCAACCGGCCCGAGTGGGTGCTGGGGATGGTGGCCTGCTTCCGCCTCGGCGCCGTGGCGCTGCCATGCAACGAACAGCTCCGAGCCAAGGATCTTCGGCTCCGGCTCGAGACCGCGGGGCCAAAGCTGGTTCTGGCCGACGAGCGCAATCTCGCCGAGCTCTCGCAGGCGCGACCCGATTGCCCGGTGATGACGGTGCCAGATAGCTCCCTGTTCGAGCATCAGCCCGTATTCGGCGTCGACCTGGACCCGCGCGACCCGTGTCTGATCACCTTCACCAGCGGGACCACCGGCGAGGCCAAGGGAGTCATCCACGGACAGCGCTATCTGCCCGGCCAGCGTCTGCAGGCCGAGCACTGGCTCGATGCCCGGGAGGGGGAGCTCGTGTGGTGCACGGCCGCCACCGGCTGGTCGAAGTCGGCCCGCAACGCGTTCATCGCACCATGGTTGGGGGGGGCGGCCGCGCTGCTCCATGACGCGCGCTTCGACCCGCAGGAGCGGCTCGAGGTTCTGGCCGCCGAGAACGTCAACGTCCTCTGCATGGCGCCGACCGAGTACCGGGTGATCGCCAAACGGGCCACGCTCGAACCCCTCCCGGCACTTCGCGCCCTGGTGGCCGCCGGCGAGGCACTCAATCCAGAGGTGATCCGAGCTTTCGCCGAGGTGACCGGCATCGAGATCCGTGACGGGTACGGGCAGACCGAGACCGGACAGCTCACGGGTAACCCGATCGGGGAACCGGTTCGGCCTGGGTCGATGGGGCGAGCCCTGCCGGGTGTCGAGCTCGAGGTGGTCGATGGCGAGCTAGTGCTGGCCGAGCCTCAGAGCGACCCGACCTTTTTCGTGGGCTATCTGGACGGGAGCCCCGCCCCAGCCGAGAAGCCATGGCGGACCGGGGACCGGGTAACCCAGGACGAGGACGGCTATCTCTTCTTCGAGGGCCGGACCGACGACGTGATCATTTCCTCCGGCTACCGGATCGGACCGTTCGAGGTCGAGTCGGCGCTGGTGTCGCATCCGGCCGTGGCCGAGGCCGCGGTCGTAGCGGCCCCGGACGATGAGCGTGGATCCGTGGTCCGGGCGGTCGTCGTGCTCCGGGACGGATACAGCCCGGGCGAGCAGCTCACCAGCGAGTTACAGACCCATGTCCGAGCGCAAACCGCGCCATACAAGTACCCCCGGATCGTCGACTTTGTCTCGGACCTGCCCAAGACCGCGAGCGGGAAGGTCAGGCGCGCGCTACTCCGTGAAGATCCGACGTGACGCCTCTTTCCGAGCTAGCCTCGACCCCATGACGCGGCCCGTGATCGGCATCTGCACCAGCCTCGTGCACGCGCGATGGGGAGTCTGGGAGCAGGAAGCAGCCTTGACCCCGCTGGGCTACATCCTGGCCATCCAGCGCGCGGACGGCGTGGCGTTGATGATCCCGCCTGATCCTCAGCTCGAGGAGGATCCCGATGAGGTCCTTGATCTGATTGACGGCCTGATCCTGGCTGGCGGCGATGACATCGATCCGGCTTCCTACGGCGCGAGCCGCCACCAGGAGACCGGCAACACCGTCCCGCAGCGCGACCGAGCGGAGCTGGCCCTGACCCGGCGGGCGGTCGAGCGGGACCTGCCCGTGCTCGGCATCTGCCGGGGGATGCAGCTGCTGAACGTGGCCTTCGGTGGGACGCTCATCCAGCACCTCCCGGACGAGGTGGGCCACGGCGCCCACCGCCTGCACCCGGGCAGTTTTGACGGCTCTGATCACGACGTGCGACTCGAGCCCGGATCCGTGGCTGCCAGGGCGGCTGGGGAGGAGCTGCACTCGAGCAAGTCACATCATCACCAGGGGCTCGACGCGATCGGGACCGACCTCGTGGTGACCGGCCACTCGACGCTCGACGATCTCCCGGAGGCCATCGAGGTGCCAGACAGGCAGTTCGTGCTCGGCGTCCAGTGGCATCCCGAGGCCGACGAGAGCAGCCCGGTCGTCGAGGCGCTGGTCGAGGAGGCGAGGGCATACCGGGCCGCCCGTCAGCCCGTCGAGGTCGGGGCGGCTCAGCGCAACAGCGCCGGCTCGCCGTAACCCGCGCTTCTGACGGCCTCGGCGACCCGCTGCGCGTGCCGTGGGCCCCGGGTCTCCAGAACGAGCTGAACCGCGGTCTCGCGGACATGGAGGTCAAGTCCCTCTCGGAGGTGAGCAACCTCGAGCAGGTTGGCCCGCTCCTGGGCGACCAGCGAAAGCAGCCGGGCGAGGCTTCCGGGACGGTCGGTGATCCGAGCCAGGAGGACGAGGCGGCGGCCAACCTGGCTCTCGTGGCGGCGGACGATGTCGGCCAGCAGGCCCGCGTCGACGTTGCCGCCAGAGAGCACGACCGCCACGGCCCCTGTCTCGGATAGCTGCACCCGACCGGCCAGCAGAGCGGCCACGCCCACGGCACCCGCTCCCTCCACCACCAACTTGGCGCGCTCGAGCAGAAACACAATCGCCTCGGCGATGTCGTCCTCATCCACGACGACGATGTCGTCGGCCCATTCCCTGACCAGCGGAAGCGTCAGCTCGCCCGGGCGCTTGACGGCAATGCCGTCGGCGATCGTCAGAGCAGAATCGACCGGCACCACGCGGCCCGCGCTGAGCGAGCCCGGGAACGGAGCGCAGGTTGAGACCTGGACCCCAACCACTCGCACGTCAGGCCGCTGGGACTTGAGCGCGATCGCTATCCCGCTGATCAGCCCGCCTCCTCCGACCGGCACAACCACGGTGCCGATCTGGTCGAGATCTTCCAGCAGCTCCAGACCGACCGAACCCTGACCGGCCACCACGTCCGGGTCATCGAAGGGATGCACGAAGGCCAACTGCGAGGCGCGCGCCCGGAGGTGAGCCGCTTCCAGGGAGTCCTCGATCGTCTGGCCGACCAGATGGACGGTCGCCCCCCGGGCGCGCGCGGCTTCGACCTTGGCGATCGGCGCCTGCTCAGGCATGAACACCTCGCAGGGCACGCCGCGCACCGCCGCGGCGTAGGCCACAGCCTGCCCGTGGTTACCGGCGCTGGCCGTGATCACCCCGCCGGTCGCGCTATCTCCGAGCGCCGCCAGCTTGGCCAGCGCTCCCCGGATCTTGAAAGACCCGGTTCGCTGGAGGTTCTCCGCCTTGAGCACAACTTCGGCCCCCAGGCGCTCACTCAGGGCGCGCGAGGTCAGCGTCGGAGTGTGCTTGACAATTCCACGTCCGGACTGCGCGGCTCGGACGATGTCCTGCGGCGAGACGGCGGGGGGCCCTGAGGCCAGGTCAGCCAGGGATCGCCACCACCGCGTCGATCTCCACCTTGGCTCCGCGCGGCAACGCAGCCACTCCGATCGCCACTCGGGCCGGCGGATCAGATTCGAAGAACGACTCGTAGACCTCGTTGATCTCGGAAAAGGCGTTCATGTCCGTCGTGTAGACCGTCAGCCTCACGGCGTCACCCAGCGTGGCGCCCGCGGCGTGGCAGACGGCGGCCAGATTCTCGAGACAGCGACCTGTCTGATCGGCCACGTTCGCGCCGACGAGGTCCCCGGTCCGGGGGTCGAGCGGGATCTGACCCGAACAGAAGAGGAGCCCTCCGGCCCGTACGGCGTGGGCGTATGGTCCGACCGCATCCGGAGCGTCGGCGGCAAAGATCGACTGGCGAGAATCAGGCATCTGCCAACAGCCTAATGATGAGACCCCGCTGGGGGTAGCCTGGGGACGATGGTCAATCAACTGGCTGGGGAGAGCTCGCCGTACCTGCTCCAGCATCAGGCGAATCCCGTCGCCTGGCATCCGTGGGGAGATGACGCGCTCGCCCGGGCGCGGGAGCTTGACCTTCCACTCCTCGTGTCGATCGGCTATTCCGCCTGCCATTGGTGCCACGTGATGGCCCATGAGTCGTTTGAGGACCCCGAGATCGCCGCTCTGATGAACGACCGCTTTGTCTGCGTCAAGGTCGACCGGGAGGAGCACCCCGACGTCGATGCGATGTGCATGGAGGCCTGCCAGGCCATGACCGGGCACGGCGGCTGGCCCTTGAACGCCTTCCTGACGCCTGACCTCGCCCCGTTCTATGCCGGGACGTACTTCCCGCCGGAGCCACGACCGGGACTCCCGAGCTGGCGGATGGTGCTGATGGCCGTCATCGATGCCTGGGAGAACCGCCGAGAGGAGATCCGCCGCAGAGGCCCGGAGATCATCCGGAGGCTGGGCGCGACGGCCGAGCTTGCGCCCTCCGTCGAGCCGATCACCGACGCCGCCCTGGAGGAGTCACTGGGCTCGCTGAACGCTTCTTACGACGCCCGGAACGGCGGCTTCGGCGGGGCGCCGAAATTCCCCCAGGCCAGCATGATCGAACTGCTCCTGACCCGGGGCCGGACCGAGATGCCACTCGACACGCTGATCGCGATGGCGTCCGGCGGGATCTACGACCAGGTGGGGGGAGGCTTTGCGCGCTACTCGGTCGACGCGGCCTGGCGAGTGCCTCACTTCGAAAAGATGCTCTATGACAACGCCCTTTTGGCTCGGGCGTACCTGCACGGATGGCAGGTGTCCGGCGAGGAGCGATTGGTCGAGGTCTGCCGCGAAACGCTCGACTGGGCGCTCCGTGAGCTTCGCGGACCGGAGGGCGGATTCTGCTCCGCGCTCGATGCCGATTCCGAAGGCGAGGAAGGCAAGTTCTACGTCTGGAGGACCGACGAGCTTCGCGATGTGTTGCCGGAGCAACTGGTCGGCGAGGCGATCGAGTACTTCGCGGCCACGGTTGAGGGCAACTTCGAGCCCGGACTGAACGTCCTGCAAGCGGTCGGCGCCGCACCCGAGGCGCTGCCCGAGATCCGATGCAGGCTGTTCGGCCGCCGGGCCGAGCGGGTCCGCCCAGGACTGGACGACAAGCGCCTGACCTCCTGGAACGCCCTGATGATCTCCGCCCTCGCCGAGGCCGGCGCGGTCCTCGGCCACCAGCCCTACCTTGACGCGGCAGTGGAGTGCGCCTCGTTCTTGCTGGAGGAGCTTCGGGGAGCGGACGGTCAGCTAATGCGAACCTGGAAGGACGGGCGGGCTCACGTCGAGGCCTTCCTGGAGGACCACGCCTTCCTGCTCGAGGCTCTGCTCACCCTTTATGAGAGCAGTCTCGACCCGCGCTTCTACCACGAGGCGGTGTCAATGGCCGACGAGCTGATCAAGCGCTTTGGCGACAGCACCCACGGTGGCTTCTTCACCACGGCACAGGATGGCTCCGAGCTACCCGTCCGCCGCAAGGACCTGGAGGACTCGCCGATCCCGTCGGGGAATTCGGCGGCCGCCTACGGGCTCCTGCGGCTGGCTCGCCTCTCAGGTAATCAGGACTATGAGCGCCAAGCGGTCGGCGTGCTGCGCCTGCTTTTCCCACTTGCCATTCGTCATCCCCTGGCCTTTGGCCATCTCCTCCGCGCCGCCGATTTCTATCTGGCGTCGGTCCGGGAGGTGGCCGTGGTCGGACCGCGCGAGGAGGCCGACGAGCTGCTCAAGGTCGTGCGCGGCGCCTTCCGGCCTCACCTGGTCCTGGCCGGAGGGCCTCCCGACGGGGTACCACTACTGCAGGGTCGGGATGCCGTGAACGGCCACGCCGCGGCCTACGTATGCCTGCACTTCGCCTGCCAGGCACCGGTGACCCGAGCCGAGGATTTGCCCAGCGCGCTGATCGGCTAGGTTTCCGCGCCGAGAGTTGAGGGGCCGAGACTTGAGCCAGAGAGGAGACGACATGCACGCTGTCCGCCGCCTAGGGCTCTGCCGCCCAGCGGAAAACTGACCCAGCCCGATGTACGGCTGGGTCGAGCGGAGGCGTGGTGATTCTGCTCGAAGTGGGCTGAGGCGCGAGCCGGGCGGAGTGCCTCAGGCCGAGGGGGCCTCGAGCTTCTCCTTCAGCCGCTCCAGCGCATCTTGATTTGACTTGCGCATCGCCGCCGCCATGAACGGCGCCAGCAGTCGGAACAGGCCGCCTGGAGTGGGCGCCATCACGAGCTGGACTCGCGTCCCGCCACCGCTGTCGGAAAGATCCCACCAACCCGCGGGCTGCATCGTGCCCAGCCCCGCCTTCACGGCGGGGCCACTCCACGCCAGGTGGGAGTTCGGCACGAGCTTCGTCCACTCGAAGGTGCCCTGCGCCTGGCCTCGCTCCATCGTGTAGCGGTACTGAGTGCCGGTCCCGGGGTCACCGTCTGAGACCTGGGCGACCGACGCAAACTCGGTCATGTACTCGGGCAGCCGCGTGGCCTCGCGGAGGTAGTGAAACACCTCCTGACGAGGTCTTTCCACGATGATCTCGGATTCGATCCTCACAGCACCGGCAGGTAGCGCTCAAGCTCCCAGGGCGTCACCTGCACGCGATACTCCTCCCACTCCTGGCGCTTAATCTCCACATAGCGATTGAAGACGTGCTCGCCCAGCGTCCGGAGTACGAGCTCGGACTCGGCCGTGAGCTCGATCGCCTCACCAAGAGTTTCAGGTAGTTGCTCGATCCCGAGCCGACGACGCTCGTCGGTCGACAGGTGGTAGAGGTTCTTCTCCATCGGCTCTGGGATCTCGTAGCCGTGCTCAATCCCCTCCAACCCCGCCTGCAAAAGGGCGGCGAACGTCAGATAGGGGTTGCAGGCCGGGTCCGGGCAGCGGATCTCCATCCTTGTCGCCTTCTCCTTGCCGGGGTGATACAGCGGTACTCGGACCAGAGCCGATCGGTTGCGACGCGACCAGGCGACATACACGGGAGCCTCGTAACCCGGCACCAGGCGTTTGTAGGAGTTGACCCACTGGGCGAAGATCGAGCAGATTTCGCGTGCGTGGCGCAGTTGCCCGGCGATGAACGCCTTGCCCACGTCGGACAGGAAGTATTCGTCGTCGGGATCGAAGAACGCGTTGCGCTCGCCCCGGAACAGGGACTGGTGGGTGTGCATCCCTGACCCGTTGCGGCCGAACAGCGGCTTGGGCATGAACGTGGCGTGCAGACCATGCTTCATCGCGTATTCCTTGACGGTGATGCGGTAAGTCATGCAGTCATCGGCCATCTTGAGCGCGTCGGCGTAGCGCATGTCGATCTCGTGCTGGCTGGGGCCAACCTCGTGGTGGGCGTACTCGGAATGGATGCCGAGTTGCTCCAAGGCGAGCACCGTCTCCCGGCGCAGGTCCGAACCCGCGTCGAGCGTCGTCAGATCGAAATAGCCCCCCTCATCGAGCACCTCGGTCGAGTGCTTGTCGCGGAAGTAGAAGTACTCGAGCTCTGGTCCCACGTAATAGTGGTCGAAGCCCATCTCCTCGGCTCGCCGCAGGGCGCGACGCAGAACATGGCGAGGGTCGCCTTCATAAGGCGCCCGCTCCGGAGTCAGCACGTCGCAGAACATCCGCGCGACCCCCTGCTCCTCCGGGCGCCAGGGCAGGACGGCGAACGTGCTCGGGTCGGGCATCGCGATCATGTCCGACTCCTCGATTGGGTTGAAGCCGGTGATCGAGGAGCCGTCGAAACCCATTCCACCCTCGAATGCGTCCTCGAGCTCGGTGGCGTTGATCGAGAACGACTTCAGCTGCCCGAGGATGTCCGTGAACCAGAGACGAACGAAGCGGATCTCCCGCTCCCCCACGAGCGACAGGACGTCGCTCTCGGTTAGAGGCTCGGCGGTGGCGGTCATGACCGGCCGAACGTTACTTGCTAGACGAACTAGGACGGCGTATCTTCAAGGTATGAGGGTGAGGGTGATGGTGGCACTGAGTGGGCTCGTGCTGGGCGCCTCCGCGCTCGTGGCTTCCACGGCGGGCGCGACGGCCCGCAGGGATCGAGCCGTGGCCTGTGGCCCAGCCAGCGGCAAGACGCTCGCGGCAGACCATTCGGCTCGGATCTATGCCAACGACGGCAACGTTTTCGGGTGTACCCGCGCAGGAAACCAAAGCTTCCGCTTGGGGACTGAGAGCGTCTCTTCCACCTCCGAAGGGCGCGTCGGGCCGATCGCGCTGGCCGGGACCGACGTGGCCTACGGCCTGACCTACTTCGGCGTCGACACGATCAGCGCTGACGTGATCGTCCGCCGCCTGACCGATGGGCATGTGGTGCGTAGCCATGCCGCCATCACGGGGAGCGCCGGCGCCGAGTTCGCCGAGACCGTCGATGCGATCGTGGTCAAGCGGGACGGATCGGTGGCCTGGATCGCCCACGACCGCTCGATTCCATCAGGCCACAGCGTATTCAGCGAGGTTGAGAAGTCCGATCGGACCTCACGCGTGCTGCTGGACAAGGAGCCGTCGGGGATCAGGCTCGACTCGCTGCGCCTGGCCGGGTCGCACCTGACCTGGGACTACAAGGCGACTACGCGGTCGGCGAACCTGCGGTAGCCGGCGGCTCGGATACCTCGGTCGGATCCGTGCCCAGCCATCGAGCCGCCCAGCGCTGAAGCTCCGCCAGCGCGGGCTCGAGCTCCTGCCCCATCCGGGAGAGCGAGTATTCGACGCGGAGCGGTGGGCCGGGGATCACCCGGCGTTGTACGACACCGCGCGCCTCGAGCTCCTTCATCCGCTCCGAGAGCAGACGATCCGAGAGTTCCGGAACCGCGTGACCGATCTCGGAGAACCGCAGCGCGCCGTCCATCAGGACCCGCAGGATTGCCCCTGTCCACCGGCGCCCGATCAGTTCCACCGCCTCGTGGTAGAGAGGACAGCAGCCAGCCGTGGCGCTCGCTGCCTGCTCACGCGCCGTTGCGGAGGAACTCACATCCATGCGCCCACTTTGAGATCCGGGGTCACGCCGCCTGGAGCGTACGGGATGCTTCGGGCGAGCCGTCGACTGGCACCTCGCCGGCCACATTCACCAGGGCCGTGAACGCCTCCAGAGCAGCGGCGGCTATCGCCTCCAGAATCTGCTCGTCGTCCCAGCCCGCCTCCCGCGCCTCCTCGTGCAGATGCATCGGAGCGCGGCCGCGGTCCTCAAGCACGGCGTGCAGGTACTCCAGCAGCGCCGCCTCGCGGCGATCTTTGGACTTGAACTGGCGGGCCAGCGCCACCTCGTCGATGGCCAAGCCGGCAGCTCGGGCGGCACGCGAGTGCGTGGCGATCCCGGGCTCTGAGCCGTAGTACTCGGCCACGGCGAGCGCGATGCGCTCCAGCGTGCCCAGAGTGAGCTTCCCATGCCGCAGCTCCGAGCGGAACCGCGCGTAGGCCCGCAGCGCAGCCGGCGAACCGGCCAGCACCCCGAGGAAGTTAGGTAGTTGGCCGCCCGTGGCCAGCGCGCCGCGGAGCACCGGCATCGAGGCTTCAGGGGCGGTGAGGTCGTCGTGGATTTGAAACCTGCTCATCGAAGTCTTCATGGCTACCACCAGTGGGGCACTGACGGCCCAGGTTGGTCACGCGGGTCCTTCACTTTCGAGACCCGCTTACGGTTGGTAAGGGTACAGCGTGGATTCGTCGCGCACAAGGGTTTGAGGGGTATGCAAGACGCGGCACCACCGCTGTCGTGGCCGGCACAACGGCCTTCCGGGACGCCACCGTCTGTTTTCCTTATACGACGGGGGATAAACGACGGATCAGCGCTCGCCGCGAGTCGCGTAAGAAAGGCGCGAGTGCCGGTCGGCGAGGCCCGTCAGACCGCGACTAGAAACCGCTGCTCAGAATCGCGACGGCCATCAGCGCCACCCCGAGCAGCATCGCCCACATGGCGAGCCGATCGGGCTGGAATCCGCTGTATTCGTCCAGCAGCGACCGGCGGCGGCGGGAGGCGGCCGACGAGTACGGCCGGGCAGCCGGGAGGTGCCGCTCAGCGCCCCGGCCCTGGATATGGATCGTTCGCCGGGCGAGCGGTTCGGCGTGCTCCTCAGGGGCCGGGGCTGGGAAATCGACTACCTCCGCCGAACTCGCCGGACGGTCGACGCCAAAGGGCACCCGCGCCGCGAGGGCACTCTCCCGCGCAACGGGTTGTAGGAATCGAGCCTCGTCAGCCGGCTCGACCGACGGGGCAGGGACAGGTCGCGGCTCATGACGATGCACGCGTCTCGGCCGCGACCGGACGCGTGTGGCAAAAGCCTCTTCCCAGACCTCATCCTCTATCCGGATGCGATCGGCAACCACGGAGGTTCCTGTGCGGGCTACGTTCAAATTCTCTTTCTCCGGCTGACGGGGTTAGCTGACGGGCTCGCGCCGAAAGAGTGGCGCTACGCAGCGGCTGCGATTCGCCCCAACACGTGGGTCCCCCGCTTCCTTCGCTCAAGCGAGCAAGTCGGGAATTAAGCTCTAAGCGGGCGGCATGCTAACACCGCCAGGTGACGGAGCGTCGCCGCAATGCGTGAAATTCGGCCGATGTCGCCCGTTGGCGGACCGCCGACACCGGTCCAAGCCCGGCAACCGTAAACGCCGGCTACTCCTTGCCGGCGACCGCGGCCACAAACTTGGCCACGTCGGCGGCCTGGCTGCTGGTGACGATGTTTGCTGGCATCGTGCCCTCCCCGAGGCAGCTCTGGGCCGATTCCGAAGCTGACGGCGACTGCAAGCAGCCGTGGATGATCGTGTGGAAGACCAGCTTCTCAGTCGGAGTTGGCTGGAGCGTGTCCAGGTTCGGGCCCACCTTCGCGATCGCGTTCGCGGCCGCCAGCGTGTGGCAGAAGGCGCAGTGCTGGCCGAAGAGCTCCCGACCTCGTTTCTCGGCCGGGGTCAGCGGGGTTCCGGCGTACTGGCCGTTGGCGTTGGCGTGGTTGCCAGTCAGCAACAGGAGTGGGATCGCTATCCCGAACGCCAAGTACACCACCGTGAAACCCACTCCGGCCGCCCGGCGGGCGCCGTAGGTCTGAGACTGAAATGTGGCGCGTGCCCCGCCGAGCCCTCCACGGATCGCGATGAAGAACACGCCGAAGCCGAGGAGGACCCACAGCAGAACGAAAAGCCAGGTGCCGAGCACGGCGGGCACCTTATCGCGCGTGCCGGGAGGGTGACGCCGCTGGAGCGCTCGGCGGCGACGACCGCGGTCGCCTTTCGTCCGGCGCTCAGCGCCGCCGGCCGGACGCGAAGCTCATGACGGGCGGCGCCACAGCACGAAAGTCCTCTGCATTTGCGGCCTCGTCCGCGGTTCGCCGCTCGGCCGTCTGCTGCAGCCGGCCCCTTCGCACCTGCTCATCCAGCATCGAGAAGTCCTTCACCTCGGCCAGGATCTGGTCTGGAGCGGCGATCGGGGTTACGCGGTCAACCAGGACGTTGATCGCTCCTCCGGCGGCGGGATGACGTTCCAACTTCCCCTCAGCCAGCACCAGCGGCTCGGTTCTGACGATCAGTCGCTGGCGTTCGTAGAGCTTCGAGGGGACGATCAGGTTGATCGTCCCATCCTCGTCCTCGAGCAGGATGAAGACGATGCCGTTGGCTGTACCGGGCCGCTGGCGGGCCACGACCATGCCTCCGACGCGGACTCGAGATCCGTGCGGAAGGACCGCGAGCTCTCGACTACAGACGGCATCGGCCGGTAGCCGCTCCCGGAGCAGAGCCAGCGGATGTGTGCGGGTGGTCAGGCCAGCCGAGGAGTAGTCGGCCAGCATGGTCTCCCAACTGGACAGCGCACGCAACTCGGGAGGTGTCGGGAGCTCGAGCGGCAGGGACAGCTGCGTGCCACCGGGGACACTGTGACCGGGCGTGGCCACACCCAATTGCCAAAGAGCGACCCTCCGGACGGCGCCCTCCAACCCACCGGTCTCCTTCGCCACCAGCGAGTCGCACGCTCCGGACCAGGCCAGCAGCTCCAGCGAGGGTGAGGCAGTTCCCGTCCGCGAGGCCAGGTCGGTGAGGCTGCGAAACCGTCCTCCCTTCTGCCGGGAGGCCACCAGCTGCCCTACCTCCTGCCGGCGCACGCCGCGCACATAGCCCAGTCCGATCCGCACGGCGCCTCGGTCATCGATGGAGCACTCGAGCTCTGACTCGTTCACATCCGGCGGCAGGACATCGAAACCTCGTCGCTGCGCCTCATGGACCAGGGCGTCAGGGGGATAGAAACCCATCGGCTGTTCGTTCAGCAAGGAGCACAGGAGCTCCGAGCCGTAATGGACACGCAGCCAGGTTGACTGATAGGCCAAGAGCCCGAAGGCAGCGCCATGGGCCTTGGGGAATCCAAAGCCTGAGAAGCCCTGCACCATCGAGAACACACGCTCGGCGGTCTGCTCGTCAACCCCGTGCAGGCGGCGGGCACCGGCCACGAAGCGCTCGTGGTAGGCCTGGATAGCCGCCTCAGAGCGCTTGCGACTCATGGCTCGCCGCAGACCCTCGGCCTCGCCAACCGAGAAGCCCGCGAAGGCCATGGCGACCTCCAGCACCTGGTCTTGGAAGATGATCGTCCCCAGCGTTTCTGACAGGACGGATGCCAGGGAGGGATGCTCGTACGGAACTTTGTACTCGGGATCCACCCGAAGGCGCTGGCGGCGCTCGATGTAGGGGTTGACTGCGCCGCCCTGGATCGGGCCAGGCCGAACGATGGCCACCTGAATCGTGAGGTCCTGGAGTGTCTCCGGTCGTGTCCGGCACAGCGACTGCATCTGGGCCCGGCTCTCGATCTGGAACACGCCTGTGGTATCCGCGCTCTGGATGCACTCGTAGGTGGCCGGATCGTCGTAGGGGATCTTTGAGAGATCTATTCGCTCGCCGCGCGTCGAGGCGATCAGCTCCACGCAACGCTCGACCGCCGAGAGCATTCCCAGTCCCAGCAGGTCGATCTTCAGAAAGCCCGCATCCGAGCACGAGTCCTTGTCCCACTGGACGATCTGCCGGCGCTGCTGCACAGGCGCCCCGGCAGTGAAGGCGGCAGGAACGATCGGGCAACAGTCGAGCAGCGGCCGGGTGGCCACGATCATCCCTCCCGAGTGCTGGCTGAGATGGCGCGGCAGGCCGTGTGCCTCGAAGGCCAGGCGAACCAGCCAGGACCAGCGACCTGACGATCCGCGGCGCCCCGGTCCAATCGCTTGGCCGCTCTCTGAACCGGAGGCCGAGCCGAATGCCGACTCGATATCCCTGGCCACCTCTCGCGCGTCCCACCCCTCGCTGGCTCGGGCCACCCGCTCGATCTCCACCGCGGGGAGACCCAGCGCCTTCCCCAGCTCCCGGATTGCCCCACGTGCCCTGTAGGTGGGAAAGGCCGCAACCAACGCCGAGCGCTCGCGGCCATAACGCTCGTGGACACGAGGGATCAGCTGCTCTCGGATATCTCGAGGAAAGTCCAGGTCGATGTCCGGTAGCGACGTCAGCTCCTCGTTCAGGAAACGCCCGATCAGCAGTTCGTTGGCGATCGGATCGACGTGGGAGAGGCCGGTCAGGTAGCAGACGATCGAGGAAACGCTGGAGCCCCGACCGCGGCCGGGCGGCAACAGCGCCCGGGCGCCGTCCGGCCCGCGCAGATCTCGCGCAACCTCTCGTGCCAGCTCCAGCAGATCGTGGTGCAGCAGGAAGAACCCGGGCAGGTCGAGTGTTCCGATGATCCTCAGCTCCTCATCCAGGCGAGCCAGCGCTCGCTGGCGAGAGGTGGCGGAATCGGTGTAGCGCTCTCTGAGGCGGTGCTGACAGAGCTGGCTGAGCTTGCGCATCGCCGAGTCGTCCTCAGAGCCGGGATAGCGATAGCCGAGGTCGCTTCTCAGGTCAAAGCGCAGGCGATCGGCCAGACGTGTCGTCTCGGCCACCGCCTCAGGATGCCCTTCAAAGCGGGCGGTCATGACCTCCGGCGAGGCCAGCACGTGGCTGTGATTGCCCCGGCGCTGAGGCTCGCAGGCGTCAAGGGTGGTGTGGAGCCGCACGGCGACGAGCGCGTCTTGCAGGAGCGCCCGAGGGCCTGAATGAGCGTGGACGTTGCCGGTAGCCACGCATGGCAGCCCGAGCTGGCTAGCCAATCGCTCAAGCCGCCGGTTACGTGCCTGGTCGCCCTGGAGAAAGGGTCGCTGGAGCTCGATCCGCAGCCGCTCGCTCCCGAAGGCGTCCCGAAGACGGCGAAGCGTGAACTCATCATGGACCCCGTGCAGCGCACAGCCGCTGAGGCAAACGAGGCCCTGGGCATGGTCGAGGACCACGTCAAGAGACACACTCGGGTCTGAGGGTGGACCCGGCCGCTCACGCGTGTGCGCGTGGGCGCGGGTCAAGATGCGGCACAGATTGGACCACCCGCGGGCATCCTCGACGAGCAGGGTGAGGTGGCGCCCATCGTCAAGGTCAACCTCAGCCCCGTGAATCGGTCGAAGGCCCAGCGCCCTAGCGGAGACGGCGAACTCCATCGAACCTGAGACCGAGTTGTGATCGGTCAAAGCCAGCGCGTCATACCCGAGCTCCAGCGCCCGGGGCACGAGCTCGTCTGGCATCGAAGCTCCGTCCAGAAACGAGAAGGCGGAGTGGCAATGAAGCTCGACGTAACTCACGAACATATGTTCGCACCCGGCGCGGACAGGTACCAAACCTCTTCCGAGGTCTCAGCGCAGCGTTGAAAAGACCGTTATGCGAGTCCGTGCCGGTACGCGTAGCGCACGGCCTGGGCGCGGTCGCGAGCACCGGTCTTGTAGAAGATCCTGTTCACGTGGGTCTTCACGGTGGCGTTGCTGAGTACGAGCTCGTCGGCAATTTCATTGTTTGACAGGCCCGCGGCGATCAGTTTCAGGACTTCGGCCTCGCGCGGCGTGAGCTCATCCGGGCGCTCGGCGCTCACCGTTGGCGCCGACTCGCCGGGAGGCGGTGGCTGGTCGAGCACGGCGCTCACCAGTCGCTGCTGGACTGCGGGGTTGAGATGGGTCTCCCCGGCAGCGACTGCCCTGATCGCGTGCTCGATCTCCTCCGCGGTCGCATCCTTGGTCAGGTAGCCCCGTGCTCCGGCTTGGAGGGCCGGGAAGAGAAACTCGTCATCGGGGTAGGTCGTGAGAACCAGAACGCACGTGTCCGGGAGAATCGCGAGCACCTGGCGGGTCGCCTCGGCGCCCTCGAGGTGCGGCATCCGCAGGTCCATCAGCACGACGTCAGGCCGTTTGGCACCAGCCTGATCGACCGCCTCGATGCCGTCGGCGGCGGTGCCGACGACCTCGAAGTCGTCGACCAGCGCGAGCAGCATGGCCAGACCATCGCGGACAACCGGCTGGTCATCTGCAATCAGGACGCTGATCGTCACGCGGGCATCTCGATCATGACGCACCACGCTTCGGCCGTGGGTCCGGCGGACATCGTGCCGCCGGCTCGGGCGATCCGGCCACGATCGCCAGGGGAACGATCACGCTGCGACGGTCGAGCTCACGCTCACGCATCTGACGAAACACGATCAAGACGAAGACTGCATTGATGAGGTAATCGGTGGTTGTCATGGCCGTCATGATCCGCCCGCAGCCGCTGCCTGTCGTCGGCCCGAGGGTTGATCCGCGGGTTGATTTCTCGCCTCAATCCACGGGTTGAGTGCTCCACCTCACAGACGTCGTTATTAGTGGCCGCTAAGTTGTCTCCAGCGCAGCTTCACCTCCAAATCGAGCAGGAGAACGTCATGCCCGACACCCCCGCACATTTCTCAAACTCCGGCCCCGACGCAACAACTCCCCTCTCCCCCCGCCGGCGGATCTGGACGCTCGTGCTCGTCTCCGTCGGCCTGTTCATGGTCGTCCTGGACAACCTCGTGGTCAACGTGGCCCTGCCCAGCATTCACCGTGACCTGGGGGCCTCGATCCAGGCTCTGGAGTGGACCGTGAATGCGTACGTGCTCACTTACGCGGTGTTCCTGCTGACCGGCTCGGCGCTCGGGGATCGCTTTGGACGCAAGCGCATGTTCATGGCCGGGATCACGCTCTTCACCCTCTCCTCGGCGGCAGCGGCCGCCGCGCCCTCGATCGGCCTGCTGATCACCGCCCGGGCCTTCCAAGGTCTCGGCGCAGCCATTGCCACGCCGCTGACGCTCACGCTGCTGGCCGAGGCGTTTCCGCCCGCCCGTCGGGGAGTCGCCCTGGGGATCTGGTCCGGAATCAGCGGGGTCGCCGTGGCACTTGGCCCACTCGTCGGCGGCGCAGTAACCGAAGCCGGTTCGTGGCATTGGATCTTCTGGATCAACGTGCCGATCGGGGCGGTGCTCGTTCCGCTGGCCGCCGCGCGGCTTGCCGAGAGTCGCGGTCCCGCTCAGCGCCTCGACCTGGCGGGGCTCGGCCTGGCTTCATCCGGGCTGTTCGGGATCGTCTACGGCCTTGTCCGCGCGCAGTCGATCGGCTGGATCCACGCCGAGGTGCTGGTCGCGCTGAGCGCGGGCACAATGCTCGTCCTGGCCTTCATCAGGCACGAACTCCGGACTGAGCAGCCGATGCTGCCGATGCGCTTCTTCGCCAACCGTGGTTTCGCCGTGACCAACGTCGTCTCCCTGTCTATGTATTTCGGGATGTTTGGCTCCATCTTCTTCCTCAGCCAGTACCTCCAGAACGTGCTGGGCAACACCCCGTTGCAGGCGGGCGTAAAGCTCCTGGCGTGGACCGGCGCGGCGATGGTCGTCTCGCCACTGGCTGGCTTCTTCGCCGAGCGCCGGGGCAGCAGGTCCTTCATGGTCGTCGGCCTCGGTCTTCAGGCGGTAGCCCTCGGTTGGCTGGCGCTCGAGGCGAGCCTTACCCAGAGCTACGCCAGCATGGTCGCCCCGTTCGTCCTGGCCGGCTCAGGAATGTCGCTCGTGTTCGCTCCCGCGGCGAATGCGATTCTCGCGTCGGTGCGCACGGTCGAGACAGGACAGGCCTCAGGCGCGACCAATGCCATCCGCGAGCTCGGCGGCGTGATGGGAATCGCGGTGCTGGCCACCGTGTTCACCGGCAACGGCGGCTACCAGTCACCGTCCGCGTTCTTGAGCGGGCTCACCCCCGCGCTGTGGGTAGGTGTCGGCGTACTGGCCGTTGGCTCGCTGGTGGCGCTGGTGCTCCCCTTCAACACCCGCGCCTCCGCGGTCGCCCACGCCAATGCCGAGGCGGCGTCCCCAGAGCTGGCCGTGGCCGCCTGAGCGACTCCGATCTGCACCGATGACTCCTTCCAGCACCTCCAAAGCGACCTCAGGGAAGCAGCGCGTCCCAGCCGCCGAACGGCGGGACGCGCTGATCGAAAGCGCCGTCCACGAGTTCGCCCAAGGGGGCTTGCACGGGACCCCCGTCGATCGGATCGCCCGCGATGTGGGCGTGGCACAGCCCTACGTGTTCGCGCTCTTTGGCAGCAAGCGCGAGCTGTTTCTAGCCGCCGTTGAGCGCGGCTTCCGGGTCACAGCTGAGACGTTCACTCAGGCGGCCGAGGCCTACGACCCGGCGAGCGCCGACCCTGACGTCGACCTGCTGCGAGCCATGGGCCTGGCGTACCGCCGCCTTCTCGAGGAGAGCCGCGATTACCTGATGCTCCAGCACCAGTCCTACGCGGCCTGCGACGACCCGGTGATCCGTGACCGGGTCCGGCAGCTCTTCGCCGCGCAGGTCGCCCACATTCAGGCGCTCTCAGGCGAGGATCCCGAACGCGTCGATGAGTTCATCCGGTATGGGATGTGGCTGAACGTCGCCGCCGCGATGGGCGTGGAGGACCTGTCCGCTGCCTCGGAGTGGATCCGCAGAGAGGTGCTTCAGGAGGGCGCGCGCTCGGGATAGCGCGGAAGCCCGTCATCCGGGATCGGTTCCCAGGAGGCGGCGTAGGTCACGAACTGGTGGTAGCTCGGCCGGACTCCGGGGTCGCCATCGATTGCTCCCATCCTCACTCCGGTCCTGGCGTGATCGGCGGGGTCGCGCGTGAAGATGGCTGATCCGCATTCGCCGCAGAACCACTTCTCGTGCCCATCGTCGGGCTTCCATGCCCTGAGCGCTGACTCCCCGTGGACCACCCGAAACGACCCGGGTACCACGGCCGCGTTCGCCGAGGCCGCCGTTCCCGTCCGGCGCTGACAACGAGTGCAATGGCAGTACCGCGCGCTGACCAACGGTTCGTCGATCTCGAAGCGGACCGCGCCGCAATTGCAGCCACCAGTGAGGACGGCGGTCACGCCACCGATCCTACGAGATCGCGCTCGGGGTCTATGCCCCAGCGACCGGCCACAGTCGCGAGCCTGCCGTCGAGGGCCCAACGGTCCGGCCGAATCTCCCCCGCGTGATCAGGGTTCGCCCCCTTCAGGGCCATGCATCCGGTGTTGTCGCCCACTCGCCGGATCGCCTCAACGTCGCCGTCTGAAAGGCGAGGCTCGGTGGGGAGCGCCGCCAGTTCGGCTCGCTTCTCCTCGACCGGGCGCGCGTGATCGCCCGCTTCCTGGATCAGAGTGGGAACGACGCACCGCACCGCCGGATGAGCCAGGTTCCACTGGCAGGCGAGCTGGATCATCGTGAGTCCAGCCTGTTCGGCGATCGGCCGCATCGCCTCGATCCGGCTACGACCGGCGTCGATCCATCCGGCCGGACGAAAGCCACGGTGGTCGCCCGCGACGAGTTCCTGCCCTCCGAGCAGGTCGTCGAACAGGAGCCCGCCGTAATCAACCACCCGCGTGATGATGCTCACTCCCGCTGCCTCGGCCGCGGGGAGGCATAGCTCTCCCGGCCAGGGCTCGAGCGGCCCCAGGATGATCATCGCCCAGTCGATCAGCGAGCCAAAGCGCTCCAGGCAATCGATCAGGTCAAGCGTGAACCCGTTGGCTGGCCCGGGTGCAACGCCGATCATTCGGGTGAGGCCCGTCGCACGCAATGCGGCCATCCCCGACCAGACTTTCTCGCTCGTATATCCGGTGTGGTCAGGGTTGTGGAGCAGCAGGAGATCGAAGCTGTCAAGACCGCAGCGCTCGAGGCTGCGCTCGGTGGCCATCCGGAGATAGTCGCCGTACTCCGCCTCCGAGCGAAGCCCAGGATCGGTGAAGCGAGGAAAGCCGCGGGGTCCATCCCGCTGCCCGGCGTAGAAGTCGTGTCCGACCGCGCCCACGACACAGATCTCCTCCCGCCGATGGCCGGCGATGGCGCGGCCCAGCATCTGGTCGGCCGCGCCCTGGCCGTACACGTCGGCGGTGATCACCGTCGAGATCGTCCCGTCAGGAGCGATCAGAGATAGCAACCGCTCATCGTCGAGTGGCTGGCCAAAGTGCATGAAGCGGCCCCCACTCCAGGTGCCGACGGCAGTTGGTCCAGGATCAGTGGCTGGCACGTCCCCGAGTGTAGGTCTCGCCGCTTGTGCCGCACTCACCGCTGGCGCCACCATCTCCCACCCTCCAACTCCTGGAAGATGATCTCGTCCCGTCCACCGACCGTGACCACTTCCCAATAACGCCGGCGCACAGGACGCTCGGTCCACCACCGATCCTCGACCAGCCAGGATTCGCGCACGCCCTCCACGAGCTGGCCAGCCACCTCAAGGGGCCTTCCATCGCCGGCCGCCCTAACCGCGGCGCGACGGGGAACCGCCAGACGTCGGGGACTAGTCACTCACTCCCTCAAATGGCGTCAGAACCAGCCGGCGCTCTGGGAGGCGGGAGCTGGGATCAACCTGAACGACTCGTAGAGCTCCGTCCGGTCCGACCGCGGCAACCACCTGACGGATTGCCTGACGCAGACGAGCGGACCGAGCAACGGCGGGGTCCTCCAAGAGCCCTCGCTGATCAGCGGCTGGAGGTCCGAAACGCTCCACCGACAGCCTCAGCCGCTCAGCGGGAGCCGGGATTCCGGCCAGCCGCGGGAGCGTGGCCAGGCGAATCCGGACCGGGTCGGCCAGTGCCTCGCGGAACACCACCTGCTCACGCCACGTCCCACCATGCTCGACCAGCACTGCACATAGCACCATCGTCCGCAAGGTGCGACCACGACGTTCGCGCCGAGCCAGCAGCCGATCGATCAGCAGTCCCAGAGCGCTCTCGAGCTGAAGGCCACTGGCCGCCTCGGGAAGATCGAGCGACTCCTCCATCAGCTCTCTGGGAGCTCTCGGATGAAGCGCACCGTCTTCTCCACTGGCCAGCTCGTGGGCCAGGAGCCCCGCCGGTCCAAATCGATCAGCCAGGGCAGCGGGGGAAAGCTCCACCAGCTCACCCAGCGTCCTGATGCCCAGTCGCTCCAGAGCCTCCGGCAGATGGGCCAGCTCAGGACGGACTCGCAGGAGAGCGACTGGCATCGGAGCCAAGAAAGCCCTGTCCTGCCGATGGCCTCCGGTCACGATCACCGGCCGCCGCACGCGAGCTCGGGTCGCGGCCGCCACGGCGGCAAAGCGCGAGGAGGCGACGCCGTACCGGGCCGGCCAAGCGGCCAGCGCACGTCGTGCCCCGTCCAGAACCCCATCCAGGCCCCGGTTCAGTCTCTCGAGGCCGCGGGCATCGAAGCAAGCCAGGCCCGGACGCTCCGGCTCGACGCCAGCTCCGATCGACTCAAGACGCCCGAGCACTCGCTCCCAAGCCTCGGTCACGCCGCCGGGATCGGGCGGCACGAGCATCAGTCGCGGGCAACGGCCCAGGGCCTCCCCCACGCGCAGTCCGGGATGGACCCCGAACGCCTCGGCGGCCAGCGAGACTTCGCCCACGACCTGCGGGCTGCCGGCGGCTGGCGCCAGTGCAGCCGGGGCCTGCAACAGCTCCCTGCGGCTGGCTGCGGCCACCGTCAGCTGGAAACGCGGGAGCAGAACACAGACGATGGCCATGGGAACACATGTTCGCATATAGAGTGCCGCTATGACTCCCGGATTCACCCATACAGGACTCGAGCGCCTGCGCGCCGTAGCGGAGGGGCACGTGGGCGACGAACGAGTGCCGGGACTGGTGGCACTCGTGGCCCGGGGGGAGAACGTGCATGTCGAGACGCTGGGTCACCTGAGCGTCGGCGGTCCACCCGTGACGCGAGACTCGTTATTCAGAATCGCCTCCACCTCCAAGCCCATCACCGGGGTTGCGGCGCTGGCTCTTGCCGGCGAGGGCCTGGTGGATCTGGATGAAACCGTGGAGCGGCTGCTCCCAGAGCTGACCGACCGCCGAGTTCTGACTCGTATGGACGGCCCGCTCGAGGACACCGTGCCGGCGCGGCGAGCGATCATCGTCCGCGATCTGCTCACATTCACGTTCGGCTTCGGAATGGTCACGGAGATGTTCATGCCGGGCGACCCCTGGCCCGTGGTCAGCGCCGCCAGGGAGCTTTCCCTGGGAACGCTCGGACCGCCCAGGCCGGGGGACCAGCCAGGGCCTGAGGAGTGGATGGCCCGCCTCGGCACGCTTCCGCTCCTGGCTCAGCCCGGGGAGCGGTGGCTGTACAACACAGGTGCCTCGGTGGCCGGAGTGATGTGCGCCCGGGCCGCCGAACAGTCCTTCCCCGAGGTCCTCCAGAGCAGGATCTTCGAGCCACTGGGGATGCACGACACGGCGTTCTGGACCGAGGACGCCGACCGTCTGGCCACCGCATATCGATCCAAGGCCGACGGACTGGTGGTCAGCGACCCGCCGGACGGTCGCTGGAGCCAGCCGCCCACCTTCCCCGACGGCGCCGCAGGATTGGTCTCTAGCGTCGATGACCTCCTTGCTTTTGCACGGATGCTGATGGGCGATGGCACCCCCGTTCTCAGCGCGGAGTCCGTCAGCGCGATGCGGACCGACCAGCTCACCCCCGAGCAAAAGGCTCACGGCGGCCTTGGTCCGAATTTCTTTGAGGGCCGCTCGTGGTCCTTCTGCCAAGCCGTCTATGACGGCGGCGCCTTTGGCTGGGACGGAGGCCTCGGAACAACCTGGCTCGTCGACCCATCCCGAGACCTGGTCGTGATCGTTCTGACCCAGCGCCAGTGGGAGCGATCCGATCCGCCGCAGGTCCACACGGACATCCAGGCGGCTGCGAGCGCAGCCCTGGCTTGACGCCAAGGCCCAGCTAACCGGCGCTGAGGTGGTGATACGGTGCCGATGATGGCGCCGCCCAACCCGCTCCAGGTCGCCGCCGAGGGAGTCCGGACCTTGCAAGCCTTCGGACGCCGCATCCCGATGGGCGGTGGAGTTCTAGCCCCATCACTCAAGGAACGGGTCAACGGCAGGGTCGTGCTGATCACCGGGGCCTCCTCGGGTATCGGCCGAGCCAGCGCGCTCAAGATCGGCGAGGCGGGTGGGATCGTCCTGCTGGTGGCCCGCACCAAGGCGAAGCTGGACGAACTGGCCGACGAGATCGAGGGGCTCGGCGGGACCGGCTACTCGCACCCCTGTGATCTCTCAGACGCGGATGACATCGACCGCATGGCCCGGGAGGTCTTAGACCAGCACGAGGCCGTGGACATCCTGGTCAACAACGCAGGCAAGTCGATCCGGCGCTCGGTGAACCGGACATACGATCGCTTTCACGACTACCAGCGCACGATGCAGCTCAACTACTTCGCCCCACTCAAGCTGATCCTGGATCTGCTGCCCACGATGCGCCAGCGCAAACGGGGCCACATCATCAACATCTCGACCATCGGGCTCCAGGTCAACACGCCCCGGTTTTCCGCCTACGTGGCCTCGAAGGCGGCCCTCGACGCCTTCTCCCGCTCGATGGCGTCCGAGGTGATAGCCGACAACGTCCATGTAACGACCGTCTACATGCCGCTCGTGCGCACGCCGATGATCGCCCCGACCAAGATCTACGATCGCTTCCCCACGCTGACGCCCGACGAGGCCGCGGACATGATCGCGGACGCGATTCGCCGCCGGCCCAAGCGCATCGCCACCACCCTGGGAACGCTTGCCCAGGTGACCTACGCCGTCGCGCCAGGGGCCCAGGACCTGGTGGCCAACCGGGCCTACCAGCTCCTACCCGAGGGCGACGGGAAAACCAAATCTGCGGAGCTCACGGCTGAGCAGCGAGCGTTCGTCCGGGCCACGCGAGGAGTGCATTGGTAAAGCTCGAGGGCATCCATCACATCACCGCGATCACGGCCGACGCCCAGCGCAACGTCGACTTCTACGCCGACGTGCTGGGACTGCGTCTCGTCAAGAAGTCCGTCAACCAGGACGACACAACGGTCTACCACCTCTTTTACGCCGATGAGAACGGCGACCCAGGCTCGGATATCACCTTCTTCGAGTATCCGGGCGTGCCTCTGGGCCGTCCCGGGGCGGGCATGGTGCACCGGATCATCTGGCGCGTGGCCGACCGAGCCGCGCTCGACTTCTGGCTCGAGCGGCTCGGAGAGCGCGGTCACTCCGCTCAGGATCACGGAGACAGCATCGTGTTCGACGACCCGGAGGGGCTCGACCCACGAGCTGCGCACCGAGGAAGTGAGCGACGAACCGCTGATCGCCAGGCACCCCGAGATCCCGCCCGAGCTCGCTCTTCAGGGTTTCCATGCCGTCCGAGCCTATGCCGTCGAGCCGGACCGTAGCCGTCCGCTGCTCGTAGAAGGGCTCAATTTCTCTGAGCCCGCCACGGCCGGCCAGCAGGACCAGATTCGCTCGTTCGAGGTCCGGGGCGAGCGGCGCGGGGGGTTCTACCTCCTAGAGCCGGCGCCCGAGGCTGCAGGATTGCAAGGCGCCGGCACCGTCCACCACGTGGCATTCGCCTCACCCCCTGAAGACCACGACGCCTGGCGGGACGCGGTTATTTCCCATGGCGGACGGCCCACGCCTGTGATCGATCGCTATTACTTCCGCTCGATCTACTTTCGCGAGCCGTCAGGCGTGCTGTTCGAGATCGCCACGATCGGGCCCGGATTCGACGTCGACGAACCCGCTGACCAGCTCGGGTCCAAGCTCTCGCTGACTCCACAATTCGAACACCTGCGGGACCAGATCGAGCCTCACCTCGTGCAGCTGCGCAATCCACGCGACAGCTGGACCCAGCAGCCCTAGCCGTTCAGAGCTAGACCGAGGCTCCGGCGTCCCGCATCAGCCGGCTCAGCGGCACGGCTCGCAGATGCTGATCCTGCAGGTCCGGGCATAGGCGACTGAGGATCGCAGTGATGCTTCCCGTGCTCCGCCCGCTGATCTCGATCACCTCGCCCGTCCTCAACGGCCCGATGCGGTTTTGGGGACTCCGCAACCGCACGGCGCCCCCCACGAGCTCACCGCCGGCGCCGTGGGCGAGCAAGTACTGCCCGATGCTCGGTCCGCTGGAGGCATAGATGAAGTCGTGCTGGTTGGAACCCAGAGGCCGGGTGAGACGGTGGAGCTGGTCGCCGGTCTCAAGCCATCGGAAGACTCCGCCTCCTCCCAATCGGGGGATCGCCTGATCGCCTTGGCGCAGGACGACGCTCAGCTCCGCTCGGGTGGGGGTCTGGCTGACCGCGAAGGAAGCAGCCACATGGTCGCGCTGAAGCGTCCTGGCCAGAGCCGGGATCTCGCGGGCGGGTACATCGACCAGCAGCCCGACCTCCGGGCGCGTGGTCGACACCGAGGTCACCGGGCGCATGTGCACGAAATGAGACATCAGGCTGTAGGAGGCTCCAGTTGTCAGAGTCCAGGCGGCCACCCCGAAGGTGGCGAGCGATGTGGTGGCCGTTTGCACCGCCCTGCGCTGCCAGCGCGGCTCCGGGCGGGAGTGACGCTCGTTCGAGAGCATCAATGACGCGGTCGAAGGCCGGCGGGCAAACGAAGGATCCGGCTCGGGCCGCTGAGACAGGGCACGCTCGAGCGCCGGACGTAGCGCCTGCTCGTTGCGCGCCACCTGAGCCAGCCCGAAGCGTACGAGCGCTCGGTTGCTGGCCCGGACGTGGCCATAGCCAAACCCGTAGGAGATCACCGGGCAGCCTCGGATGATGGCCTCCAGCACGGTGAGCCCGGCGCTCGAATGGATGAGGGCGTCGCTGGCTGCCAGCACGTCCCCCATACGGTCGGTGAAGCCCATCAGGCGCAGCCGTGGCTCACCTCCCAGCCGTTTGGCCACCCGGGCCCGGAGCTTGTCGTTGCGACCACACAGACACAGGACGATCGCGTCCGGCACCTGCAGTGCGGCGCGGGTGGCACCGAGCAGGTCGCCCACGCCCCAGCCACCACCCGAGACGGCGATCACCTTGGCCTCCGGGGGCAGGCCAAGGGCCCGGCGAGCGTCGGCCCGTGACCGAGCGGCCAGAAATGCGGGAGCCGTCGGCGGCTTGGCCCAGCGAACGCTTCCCGAGCCAGCGATCCGCTCGACCTCCTCGGCGGACTCTGGGTGGGTGATGAAGTGAAGGTCGATTCCCCGGTGCGCCCAGAAGTGAAGGCCGGCCAGATCGGTGATCGACGAGTAGCACGGTATATCGAGCTTCCCGCGCCGGCGCAGCTGGCCCAGCAGCGCTGTCACTCCGGGATACGTCGAAAGGATCAAGTCCGGGTCGTGCGCCCGGATCAGCCGCATCAGCCCGCGACGGCCAAAGATCCACAGGAGGCGTGAAGCGAGCCATCTGGTCGGCCAGAAGTTCATGAACAGCGTGTATTGGAGGTCGAAGAGCCACGGAACCCAGCGGAACATGAACGCGGAGTTCTCGCGCAGCGACTTGGTCAGGATCGGCCCCATCGCGGGCAGGCCGTTGACGATCGACACCTGTGCGTCGGGGTCCTCGTCGCGCAGTTCCCGCGCGACGGCCCGCGCGGGCAGGTCGTGCCCTTCCCCGATGTCGGCCGAGATGATCAGCACCTGGCGCGGCTTTGCCTCCGCATCCGGCTCCCCGGCGGGGATCACCGCCCAGTCCTCGGTTTCCGCCTTGGCCTTCTCCTGCTCCAGACGCCACTCCACGTAGCGGCGAACGCCCTCGGAGAACGGGGTAGCAGCGGTCCAGCCGAGTTCGCGCTTGGCCCGCTCGCTGGACACGATCTTGCCGCTGAAGTCGCCGGCCCGGGCCTCGGTGTAGACGATCTCGACATCGCCCATCAGCTCTCTGACGTTCTCAGCGATCTGCCTGATCGTCACGTTCTCTTCGCTGGCCAGGTTGTAGACGCGGCCGGAGGCGACGTCGGCCAGCCCGGCGGCGACTCCGTCAGCCAGGTCCTCCACGTAGACGAACCGGCGAGACTGGCTGCCATCACCGGCGAGGGTCAGCGCCTCTCCACGCAGCGCCTTGCCGACGAAGGCGGGAATCACGGCGGCCTCACGAGCCCTCGGCCCGTACGGGATGCCGAAGCGCAGGATCGTGTAGTCGATCCCGTACAGCTCCTGATAGGCCTTGCAGTACAGCTCGCCCGCCAACTTCGTGCTCGTGTAGAGATGGCTCGGCGCGGGGAGAAGCGTGTCCTCGTCTACCTCCTCCTCGTGGCAGTCGGAGTAGACCCAGATCGTCGAGGCATAGACGATCCGCTTTACGCCGGCCCGCCGAGCCGCCTCGAGCACAGCCACGGTCCCCCGCGCATTGACCCGCTCGGCGTCCTCAGGCTCGGCATGCACGTCGTTGACGTCCGCAACGGCGGCCAGATGCGCCACGGCATCGCAGCTGTGTAGCGCGCGCTCCAGCGCCTCCCGGTCCGTGATCGAACCCAAGACCGTGGGCACACTTCCCGCCTCGTGCCAAGGAGAGGGCCGCAGGTCATAGATGACCGGCTCATGGCCTCGCTCGCGCAGCTTGTCCACGACGTGGGAGCCGATGAAGCCTGAGCCTCCGGTGACGAGCACCCTCACGGCGTCAACTCCTGGGCTGCGGGCGGTAGTAGAGCGGCACGCATGAGTGGTTTTGGGCTACCCAATCGGTGTTCGGGAGGTCCACATCATGATCCATGATCCGGTGGCATGGCTCGTCGTACACGCGCCCGGTCGAGCGCTCGAGCCAGTCGAACACGATGTACTTATAGAGACCCGAGACCATTCCTGCCGGCAGCTGGAGCCGGCTCGCGTACCGCGGATCGAGCTCTGTGCGAGCGATTTGCGTTCTTCCAGTCCACGATCTCAGGCAGCCGCTCGATCTGGACCAGACCGAGAGCGGCGGTGAACTCGTTCATCCGGTGGTTTGACCCGAGCACGGCAATAGTCGGGCTTTCCGTAATTGCGGTACGCCCGCGCGTGCTCGAGCACCTCCGGGCGAGTTGACACCAGGATCCCCCCTTCGCCCGGTCGAGATCGTCTTGGTGGCGTAGAGCGAGTAGACACCCGCGTCGCCCCAGCTGCCCGGCCGGCGTCCGTCCCATGCGGCGCCGTGGGCGTGAGCGCAATCCTCGAGCAGGAAGATCCCCTCCTGCCGGCAGTAATCCGCTATCTCCTCGATCTCGAACGCGATGTGGCCACCGATGTGGACGATGATGGCCGCGCGCGGCCGATAGCGCTCCGCCTGAGCTTGGAAGTCGGCCAGCGAGAGGCAGAGGTCGTGGCGGTTGCAGTCGACGAACTGGACCCGCGCCCCGGCGTGGAGGGCGGCCAGAGGAGTGGCCATGAATGTGTTGGAGGGGCAGAGCACCGTCTCTCCCGCGTACGCCAGCGAAATCCAGCGCGGCCAGCGCTCCGCCGAACCAGCCTGAGAGCGCGAGCGCCGGGCCGCCATTCCAGGCCTCCCAGGCCGCCTCGAGTCTCACCACCATCTCGCCCTCGCTCCAGCGCTCGGAATCGAGGACCTCGTCGATTAGCGCGTGCAGGCGCGAACGATCGCGGTGATCGAACCCGATCGCGAAAGAGGAGAAATCGGCGGCCTGAACGGCGGAAGTAGTGCCCACGGCCCCGGGACGGTAGCGGCTCGGGCCGTCGTGAAGATTTCCTGCCCGATCAGTCGGGCCGCGGACGAGGCATGGGCCGCGTGACCTCTGTCGCCATCCGTTCGCTTTGACCACCTCGGTTGCGCCTCGTCGGCCGGGGGTCACCTCGGTTGGCGCTTCGGAACGCGCATGAGCTTGCCGTGAGGCGCCGGCGGTGGCCACGTCGATCGGATAACGCTCTCGGGCGCGATACAGCACCACGCCCGCGGCGACGAGCGAGACGAGCATGACGAGGAATGTCACCTCCAGGCCCAGACCGGTGCCGGAGCGCCCGGCGTGACGAAACACATCCTTGGTTCCGATCGGAGCCTGTGCCGGTGCAAAGCCCTCCACCAGCGCGGCCAGGCCACCAAAGAGCAGTGGAGCGAGGGCCTGGGACAGCGAGCGGATGGATGTCCGGACGCTCTCGGCCCGCCCCCACAGACCGGCGGGAACGATGTCCAGCCGAGCGGCCTGCAGTGGCGGGTTGGCGGCGGAGATCAGCGCCGCTCCGACCACGTCGAACCACAGCGCCGGCGTGAGGCTGCTCGATACGAAGCCGGGAATCAGCAGGGCGGCGGCGCCCACGTAACAGATCAGCCGGAACAGCTACCCGAGCCGTGAGGTTCCCCCGGCGGAGCATCGCGTCGGTGATCCGGCCACTGGCCAGCGTGCCGATCAGCGCACCCACGACGAGCATGGCCAGAGCGAGTTCGGCCGTGGCCTGATCGGTGCGGTAGTGACTCTTGACGAACTCCAGGGCGAACGTCTGGAGCCCGGCGAAGAAGAAATAGCCCAGCGACGAGCCGATGATCATCAGGAGATTCGACGGGATCGCCAGCAGGTACTTGACCGCCCGCACCAGGCTGATCGTCTGCGGGTCCTCGGTCAGGACCAGGCGCGGGTCGGGCCTGTGCTCCCTGCTGCTCGGCGGCTCGCTGAGCGAGTTCGTCCTCTCGGACGAGCGCTTCTTCGGCTGTCCGCTTGAGACTCCCCCGGACTTGAGTCGGCTCGCTGGCGGGCCTCCGCGACGGCCTGGGTCAGGTCCACCACCCCCGGTTCCAGGCGGCTCTGACCGCCCCGCAGGGGCTCGGGGACGGTCCGCCACAGCTCTCGGGCCAGAAAGAAGCCCGGGATCGCCAATAGGACGAAGGCCGCCTGCCAGCTGATCAGGCTGGCCACCGACCCCGAAATGATGAAACCGACGGCCGAACCCGCGACCTCACCCCCCAGGATGTAGGCGTACACCCGGCCCCGCTCGCGGGCCGGGAAGTAATCCCCGGTGAGCGATGCGATCGCCGGCCCGGCCGTGGCGGCGACGGCGCCGAGAGCCAGGCGGCTGAGCAGGAGGCCCGAGAAGCTTCCTGCGAAGGCGCTCATCAGCGAGGCCAGGCTCCACAGGATGATGCTGAAGGCCAGCAACGGCATCCGGTGGGCCCGGTCCACGAGCAGCCCGACCGGGATCGTGAACACGGCTCCTACGAGGAGGCTGACTGAGGCCAGCAGCCCGATATCGGCGTCGCCGATATGAAGCCCGGCCTTGAGCTGCGGGGCCACCGCCCCCACCGTGGCGGTGTCCGCTCCGTTGAGGGCCAGCACGGCCGCGAACAGGACGATCACCCGGGCCCTGGCCGGCCCGCCCACCCGGCTACGACCTGGCCCCTGACGTGCCGGGCCAGCCACCGGATCATGCTCCAGATGACCTGGCCCACCGGTCGGGTTCGCCCTGGGCTGGGAGGTGCTCATCGCGAGGATGCCTCCGCCACGACCGTCCCTCACCCAGCTGGGCCTGCCGCTCATCCTCCGCCTGCCAGTCCTTGACGCTCCCGCGCAGCGACAGGTACCCGGCGATGCCCGGCAGCGTCGGCAGCCAGAACGAGATCGCACGGTAGGCCAGCACGGCCACCACGGCTTGACCTCCCGGCACGCCGAAGGCGGCAAACGCTCCGATCATGCCTCCCTCAACCCCACCGATCCCCCCGGGGAGCGGGAGCAGGCTTCCGAGCGTGCCGAGGAAGTAGCCCATGATGAGCACGGCCACCGGAAGCACGTTTCCGAAAGCACGGAACGAGAACCCAAGAACCGCGATGTCAAAGCCCCAGTAGATGAGCGCTCCCACCAGTCCGATCCGCCGCTCCCGGATCAGGTCGAGCGCCGTGCGCACGCCTGAGCCGAAGCGCGTCGGGCACGGTGGCCAGGCGGGCGGCCCACCGGCCGATCCTCCCCCGCCGTTGGGCCAGCTGCTCGAGGCGCCGCTTGAAGTCCTCCGGGACGAACGCCATGCTGGCCACGAGCACAATCCCTCCAGCAGCCAACAGCGCGGGCACGAGCGTCAGCTCAACCGGGCCGCCTCCGCTGAACACGCCCGATGCGCAGTCCCAGCCCGCACACCACCAGGGCCCCCAGGTAGACCGAATACTGAAGGACGTAGCTGGCCACCATCCGGCAAGCGATCACCCCGGGCTCCATTCCGGCCCGTCGCAGGGCCCAGACCGTCACGGCCACCCCCCCCGCGCCCGCGGCGGCGAGCAAGCGGATGGCCGCGATGCCCGCGAGCGGGATCTTGACGCTGGCGCGCCAATCGATCCGGGGCATGCCTCGGCCGAAAACGGTGGCGAACAGGAGCGCATAGCCGGCTACCGAGGCAAACTCCAGAAAGGCCCCGACCCCGAGATACACGGGGTCGCCATGACGCAGCCGGCCCCAGGTCTGATTGAGGCCGGCGAGTTTCGGAATGAGGAAATACAGGCCCCCGAGGGCGGCCAGAATCAGGAGCACGCCAAAGACGACGCGGCGGCGGTTTAGCTCCGTAAGACCCGGCACGATTGAACCTCACACCGTACCTACCCGATGACCGCGCGCTAAGCGCGAGCTAAAGCGCGCGACGCCTCAGGCTTGGAAGTCTGCGCTCTCTGAGGGCGGCGGGCCCTCGGCGGGCGGCTCGTTGAAAACCGGCAGCTCAGGGGAGGCGACCTTGGCCTCCAGCGCGATTATCTCCGCCACCGCTCCCAGCGCGGAGATCAGGTCGTAGACCTGGCGCCGAATGGTCTGGGCCTCCGTGAACCGTCGCTGCAGTGACTCGGCACCCTGGATGAGCTCGTCGGTAAGGCTCGAGATCCGAGTCAACCGCTCGGCGGTGAACTCATCGATGATGCGTTTGGAGTCCTCCAGGTACTCAGCCGCCCACGCGGCCGTCTCCTGCCTGATTCGCCTGGCGTCGGACTCGGCCGCCTCCCGCGTTCTGGCCGCCTGCTCCTGAGCCGAGGTCTCCACCTGCTGGCGAAACTCGTTCGCGGCCTGCTCTGCGGCCGCCACCGCAGCCTCGATCTGACTGGCCATCGCCGCGGCCAGCGACTCGTGCTCGGTTCCGCTCATGCAGGCTGGGTCCTCGGCGCCAAGCGCTCGGGCAAGTTGATCGGCCGGCGCCAGCACGAAGCTGACCGGCTGTCCCTGAAGACTCGCCGCCACGTCGTAGGGGAGGTACTGGACCGGCTCTGCAGCCGCGATGAGGACGGTCCCGTCCTCAACCGCCACCGGGAAGCACGCCAAGCTGACGGCACAGCTCGGCGGGGAGCAGAGCGCGGACCGCCGGATCCGCGGGCAGAAGGGCATCCTGCGCCCCCGGCGTGGGCTCGAGCGTGACAAACCGCACGCCAGCATGATCGGCCCGCCGGCGGCAGTCCTCGACCGCCCAGGCGCTCATAGGGTCCGCTCCCGCATCCCGGCCAAGAGGTCACGGATGTCCTCGGCCGGCGAGACGCAGAGATCTAGCGCCAGGCGCGGGAAGCGATCCCGCAGCGCCGCCAAGGTCTGGATCGGGTGTGGTGCAGGCGAGCTGGAGGACGTTGTCCTTGAGACCCAGCGGCGCGACGGCGCCCGTCCGGGCCAGAGCGGCCGGGAGATACAGCAGAAGGTTGGGATCCGGCCTCAGGCCTCGGAGCCCCTGATAGGGGAGATCGCTCTTCCTGCGCAACCTGGAGGGCCGCCCGCTCGGAGCTGGTCATGGCCCATCCTCGAGGCGTGAGCGCGATCTCATTCCCGGCTAAAGAGATCACTGCAAATCGGAACGGCAACACGCGGCCCAACTCGTCGACCAGCTCCACTTCTGAGGAAAGCGTGAGCTCGAGCCAGACCTGCCCCTGGAAGCAGCGGCGGATGTAAACCTGCTCAACCTGACTAGCCCGACCGAGCGAATCCTCCAGGACCTCGATGGTCTGAACCTGGTGAGCGCCGGACACGACGAGCGTTACGGTCCCCTCAAAGAAGACACCCTGCTGTTCGCCGGCCCAGGAAGCGGCCGGCGGCGATTCGGCTGGCGGGGATTCGTCCGCGGCGCCAGGCGAGACTGCGGCGACCGCGGCGAGCCCGGCCGCCGCCATCTGCTCGAGTGTGTCCAGCTTCTGCCCGTAGGCCCGCACGAGTTCACGGGAGTCGGCCAGCAGCTGGTCACGCAGGTCGATCAGCTCTTGGATCTGCGCGGCTACTTGAACGCGCTCCGCGCCGGGCGGGGGCGCCGGCTCTGCCGCGGGAGCCGGCTCCGGCGGCTGCCCGGATGCGGGCGCTGGCTCCGGTGGGGGGGGCGGCTCGGGCTCAGAGGCTGGCTCGGGCTCAATCTCGGCCTCGGGCTCAATCTCGTGCTCAATCTCGGCCTCGGGCCCCGGCGGCGCGGCCCTGCCGAAGAGAACATCCAGACCCTTGGGCCGGTCGCCTTCGGACGGACCCTCGGCCGAACCCGAGTGAGGCGATGCGGCTGGCGCGCGAGGGGAAGGCTCGGGGGTCGGAGGAGGATGTGGGGTTGAAGCGGGGGGCTCGGGCGCACGAGCAGGAGCGCCGGGTGCCGCGGCTGCCCGTGGCTCCTCCGCCAGCGTCGCGATCTTGTGCCGGAGGTCGTCCAGCCTTCGGTCGAGCTGGTCGAGGGTCTCGCGGAGGTCGGACACGTGTTTGGTCTAGGGGCGCGGGTCTTCCGGTCACCGCGCGGAGCCCCAACCGTATCCGACATTACGGCAGAGCAGCGAGCAGGTGCCCTTGCTTTGTCGGCATAAGAGCGCGGACGATGGGGGTGGTTTTCCTACCCGCTGGGTGGAACGTGTAGCTTGCCGCCCGATGCAAGCGTTGATCCTGGCCGGCGGCGAGGGCACTCGGCTGCGTCCGCTGACCACGACGATGCCCAAGCCGGTGGTTCCGCTGGCGAACCGCCCCCACCTCGAGCTGATGATCGAATGGCTGCGGTGGCACGGGGTCGACGACGTGATCCTGTCGTGCGGGTTCTTGGCCGAGGGCGTGCGCCAGGTGCTCGGCACGGGCGAGAAGCTCGGCGTCCGTCTTCGCTATGTGGAGGAGCCACGGCCATTGGGCACCGGAGGCGCGCTCAGGTTCGCAGGCGAGCTGCTCGCTGAGCGCTTTTTCATGCTCAATGGGGACGTTCTCACGGACGTCGACCTAACGGCCCAGCTGCGTCAGCACGAAGACACGGGCGCGCGAGCGACGCTCGCGCTCGTGGCGGTCGACGATCCCTCCGCCTACGGCCTGGTGCGCCGCCGTGCCGATCTCTCGGTCAGCGAGTTCGTTGAGAAGCCGAGCCCGGATGAGGCCGATACCAACCTCATCAACGCCGGCGCATACATCCTGGAGCGATCCGTGGTCGAGGAGATGGCCGAGCCGGGAACCACCATCTCGATCGAACGGGATGTCTTTCCCAAGCTGGTGCAACGTGGACTGTTTGGCTATGAGGCGGAGGGCTACTGGATCGACATCGGAACCCCCGAGCGCTATCTCCAAGGGACGTTCGACATTCTCGAGGGAAAGGTTCGGACGGAAATCGGCCCCGCGCTTGAAGATGCCGATGGTGTGCTGGTAGGGGCGGCAAGCGTCGAGGGCCGCACGGTTGCTCCTGTGGTGATCGGGGAGGGATCCGTGATAGCCGCCTCGGCCACGGTCGGAGGCCGCGCTGTGCTCGGTCGCGACGTGACGGTCGGCGCGGGGAGCCAGATCGAGGACGCCGTCCTGCTGGACGGCGTGAGCGTGGGCAGGGCGACCCGGATCCGCTGCGCAATCGTCGGCCCGCGCGCCCGGATCGGCGACCACTGCGTGCTCGAGGGCAGAGCCGTTCTCGGAGAAGGGGTCAAACTCGGTGCCGAGAACGTGCTGAGCGCAGGGGCTCGACTGTTCCCGGGGGTCGAGCTCCCCGACGGCGCAATCAAGTTCTGAGCGCTGCCGGGGTCCCGGACGCGACGCGTTGAGCGCGACAGCGCTGTTAGTGCCGCCCCAAAAGCGGCATCTGGTGCAACGAGTCGCTGAACTCGTCCAGGTGGCGCTCGCGGGCTCCAAGCTCGACAGCTTCATTGCGGGAGCCGGCCCCCAGCTTGCGCATCAGGTTCTTGATGTGACTTCGAACCGTCTCGGTCGACAGCACGAGTGTTTCGGCGATCTCCTTGGTACTGCGACCGATCGACATGAGGTCGAGCACCTCCCATTCGCGCGGTGTGAGAACGCTGCGGACCGGTCGCATTCCGATCCCCCCCTGAGGAACCCGTCTGAGCTCGGCCACCACGTCGGCTACGAGCTTCGGTGACGCAGCGACCTCTCCCTTGAGCGTCCCATCGATGATTGCGGCAAGGCTGTCCGGGCTGATCGCACCTTTGGTCAGGAAGCCCGCGGCCCCTGCCCGCAAAGCCAGCACTCCGAGCTCGGTGTCCGAGGACACCGAGAGCATGACGCAGCAGGTATCGGGAAGCCGCTCGTGAATCCGCGCCATCGCGGCCAGGCCATCGAACCCGGGCATGAAGACGTCCAGGACGACCACGTCCGGCTTGTAGTGCCAGACGAGTTCCACGCCCTGACGCCCATCGCTGGCCTGGGCGATCACGGTCACTCCAGCCTCCTGCAGGGCGTCGTGCACGGTCCTGCGGACTACTGGATCGTCGTCCACCACGATCGCCCGGACACGCCGAATCGCTTCGTCCTCCCCGGCTACGGGCGAAAGCTCGGGGCCTGCTTCGGTCACACGGGCCCTCGTGCGTCAGGTCGCCCGTCAGGAAGAGTGAAATGGAACTCTGATCCGCCACCGTGCCGGCGGGTACACCAGATCCGCCCGCCGTGCCGCGAGATGATCCGCCGGCAGACGGCCAGTCCAATGCCGGCTCCGGTCACGCTGCCTACGCCATCTCCGCGGTGAAAGAGTTCGAACAGCCGGTCCTCACCGACCTCTGGAACACCAATCCCGCGGTCAGCGACCGTGAACTGCCACGCCCCCGACACCCTCGCGGCATGCAAACTCACTACGGGCCGCCGGCCGCCGTACTTGAGCGCGTTCGCAATCAGGTTGGTGAAGACCTGGACGACGCCTGTTGCGTTGCACGCCAACGTGGGCAGATGCCCGATTTCGATGAGCGCTCCTTGGCGCTCGATCTCGCCACGCAGCGGCTCCAGCGCCTCCTCGAGCAGGCCTCGCGCGTCGTACTGACCGATCGGAAGCTCTTCGTCCTCAACCCGGGACAGGAGCATGAGTCCATCGACTTGCGCCTGCATCCTCCGGCTCGTGCTGGCCACCTTCTCCAGGAGTTCGGCCATCTGCGGACTGCATTCGTTCCCATTGCGAGCGAGCATCTCCGCGTATCCCACGACCACGCGCAACGGCGCCGCCAGGTCGTGCGCCGCCACCGTCGCAAAGGCTTCGAGCTCCTGATTGGACCGCCTCAGCTCTGTGAGCGAATCCCGGGCCGCACGGTCGGCCTCACGGCGACCGGTGATGTCACGCGCCTGAACCACCACTGAGTGGCCAGGCTTGTCGGGCAGAGGCAGGAGCGACACTGTCAACTCGATGGTCGAACCCGACTCCGGCAACTCCCGCTCGACCTGGTAGGTCCCGCTCGAGCCATCAAGCAAAGCCAGCAAGCGCGCCTGCCCGGTGGCGGGCGCGTCGGGATCGGTGAGCTCCTCGAGTGGCCGGCCGACCAGACGCGCGGTCGTGCTGCCCAGCAGGGCGGCGAAGACGGGGTCGGCCGAGGCGAGGACACCGCGTCGCGAGCCGGCCACGACCCACGCATAGGCGGTACCGATGGCGGAGGGCGCGGAGGTGAGGATCGGATGCTCGGGGACCCGCTCCGTCGACTCAGGAGCCTTGACGCTTACAACGGCGCCCTCCGGCCGACGTCCGGCCTGCGGGCGCGTGGCCTGTAGCGTCATCTCAACCAGCATGTAACCCAGATGCTTGTGGTAGATGCGCAGCAGGGAGTGGACATGATCGGTGAGTCCTTCGACCAAGGCCCGAGTGGCCGGGACGAGCGAGCGCGAGTCGTCTGGGTGAAGCAGCGCGTGGGCATACGTGGTCGTCAGCTCGCCTGGCGAATACCCCAGCAGCTCCTCACAGTTGGGCGAGACCGACACGACGAGTCCGCGCTCGTCGAGCACCGCCGTCACCTCGTCCGCGCCGAACGGCAGCTCGCGGGTCAGCGCTCGCACGTCACCGTGCTCAGCGAAATCGCTTCCAACATGATGGTCTGGGTCCGTCCAGGTGGTCATTTCGGCTGCCGTGGTGGCCGGCGAGCGCGCCGCCCGCCCAGCTTTATCCGGCTCGGATTGGACGGTACCCGCGCGCTGGTCCTCATCCCGCGCGACATCGAACATACGTCCATATCGGCACTATTTGCTGGGCTCTTTACGTTTGCCTGCTGACCGCAAGATTTGCTGCTTCGCCCGGCGGGCATCCGCGGTCGCTCAGGAGGCGGTGGGGAGGGGCCGCCAGACGGGCGGCAGGGCAGGCAAACCAGGCGAGCTAGCCGAGCCGCACGACCAATTTGCCGAGGTTCTCCCCCCGGAATAGACCGATGAATGCCTCGGGGGCCCGCTCGATTCCCTCGACCACCGTTTCTCGATAGCGGAGCTTGCCGTCCCGCACCCAGGGTCCGACCTCCGCGGCGAAGTCTGGAGAGCGGTCGAAGTGATCGCTGACGATGAAACCGCGCAAGGTCAGCCGCCGACTGACCGCGAGCGCGATGTTGCGCGGGCCCGGAGGCGGTGTGGTGGCGTTGTAGACCGAGATGGCACCGCACATCGCGACCCGGCCATAGTTGCGCAGAGCGAACAGGGCTGCCTCGAGATGCTCGCCCCCGACGTTGTCGAAGTAGACGTCGATCCCCTCGGGGGCCGCCTGTGCGAGCAACTCCCTCACGTCGCCATCTCGATAGCTGAACGCCGCGTCGAACCCGAGCTCCTCCTGGACAAAGGCCACCTTCTCGGCCGATCCAGCGCTGCCAATCACCCGGCAGCCTCGGAGCCTGGCGATCTGCCCGGCGACCGATCCCACCGCCCCGGCGGCGGCGGAGACAAACACCACGTCGCCGTCGCGCAACGCCGCGATATCGAGTAGTCCGACATAGGCGGTCAGACCCGGCATGCCGAGCACGCCCAGATAGGCCGAGGCTGGCGCCAGATTGGGATCCACGAGGCGGGCGTGGTCAGCCGGGACCACCGCGTATTCCCTCCACCCGAGCTGGTGGAGCACCAGTTGACCCGGCTCGAAGCGCCCGTCTTCTGAAGCGACGACCTCGCCCACCGCGCCCCCATCCAGCGGAGCGCCCAGAGCAAACGGCTGCACATAGGACCGGACATCGTTCATCCGGCCCCGCATGTATGGGTCGACCGACATCCAGTGATTGCGAACCAGTAGCTCCCCGTTCGAAGGATTCGGAACCTCCACCTCGGCGAGCTTGAAGTCGTCTGGTTTTGGCTCCCCAGCCGGCCGAGCAGCCAACTGAATTTCTCTGCTGTAGGTCCCCATGGCGCGTGGTCAGCCGTAGAGCCGGACGAGGCACTCGGCCACGCAGGCCGGTTTATCCGCCCCCTCCACCTCAATCGTGCCCCTGGCCTTAACCTGGAGCCCGCCCCCGACCTCGGTGACCTCGACGATCTCCGCGCCGCCTCGCCAGCGCGCTCCCACCGGGAGCGGCGCGGGGAAGCGAACCCGGTCCAATCCGTAGTTGATGCCCATCGTGACTCCGGAGACCTTGAGCAGCTCTCCCATCACGGGCGCCATCAGCGACAGCGTCAGATAGCCGTGGGCGATCGTCCCGCCGAATGGCGTCTCCTTGGCCCGTTCAACATCCACGTGGATGAACTGATGATCGTCGGTGGCGTCGGCGAACAGGTTGACCCGATCCTGGCTCATCTCCTGCCAGTCGGTGAACCCGAGATGCTTGCCCACCGAGTCGCGAAGCTGGGCGAGCTCGATGGTGGTTGGATTGGCGCTCGTCATGTGGCTGCTCCAGGCTGGTGGTTTCTAAAGGCGCCCACAACCTAGCGCACGGTTGGCGCCGAGCCTAAGGGGCAATGCTCAAGCATGTCGGCGTCGACCGATCCGATCGTGCCCCCAACAAGTCAGCCCTCCAACTACAAGTGGATCGTCCTTTCCAACACGACGATCGGGATGCTCCTGGCCACGATCAATTCATCGATCCTGCTGATCTCGCTTCCGGACATCTTCCGCGGGATCCACATCAACCCGCTCGCCCCGGGAAACACCAACTACCTGCTGTGGATGATCCTCTCGTTCTTGATCGTCACCGCCGTCTTGGTGGTGAGCCTTGGACGGCTCGGGGACATGTACGGGCGGGTCCGCACGTACAACCTCGGATTCGCCGTATTCACCGTGTTCTCGATCCTGCTGGCCGTAACTCCGCTGAGCGGAAGCGGCGGGGCGCTCTGGCTGATCGGAATGCGGGTCGGACAGGGAGTCGGCGGCGCGATGCTGTTCGCCAACTCGAGCGCCATCATCACCGACTCTTTCCCAGAGAACCAGCGAGGGTTGGCGCTGGGCATCAACGGCGTGGCGGCCATCGCGGGCTCGTTCCTTGGCCTGATCCTGGGCGGCGTCCTGGCGCCAGTCGACTGGCGCCTGGTGTTCCTGGTTTCGGTGCCATTCGGTCTGCTGGGCACGGTTCGGGCGTACACGAAATTGGTGGAGGCGCCTGGCCCGCGCCGTCGAGCTCGCCTGGACTGGCTGGGCAACCTCACATTCGCGGTCGGGCTCGTGGCCGTGATGGTGGGAATGACCTACGGCATCCAGCCCTACGGCCACCACACGATGGGCTGGACCAACCCAACGGTGCTTGCCGAGCTGATCGGCGGCACGGTCATGCTCCTGATCTTCGCCGTGATCGAGACCCGGGTGCCGGAGCCGATGTTCAACCTCAAGCTCTTCCGGATCAGGGCGTTCACCGCGGGGAACGTCGCGACGCTCCTGTCTGCCATCGGGCGAGGGGGCCTTCAGTTCGTGCTGATCATCTGGCTACAGGGGATCTGGCTTCCCCAGCACGGGTACAGCTTCACCGAGACGCCGCTGTGGGCCGGGATCTACATGCTCCCGCTGACCGCGGGGTTCCTGATCGCGGGCCCGCTCTCGGGCTTCCTGTCTGACAAGTACGGGGCGCGGCCCTTTGCCACCGGGGGCATGATCCTGGCGGCGATCTCATTCATCCTGCTGGAGCAGCTGCCGGTGGATTTCTCCTACCTGCCTTTCGCCGCGCTCCTCCTGCTCAACGGCGTGGGCATGGGCCTGTTTGCCTCTCCGAACCGAGCTGGCGTGATGAACAGTCTTCCGCCCCGCCAGCGGGGAGCGGGTGCCGGCATGAACGCCACCTTCCAGAACTCCGCGATGGTGCTCTCGATCTCACTCTTTTTCACGCTGTTGATCGTGGGATTGGCGGCGAATCTGCCCTCCAGCTTGCAGCACGGCCTGAGCGCCCACGGGGTACCCGCTGCTCAGGCGACTCGGATCGCCCACCTTCCGCCGGTGGCAAGCCTCTTCGCCGCATTCTTGGGCTACAACCCCATCCAGCACCTGCTGGGCCCGCTGCTGGGCCATCTGTCTTCAGGCCAAGCGGCTGCGCTGACCGGGCGCGGGTTCTTCCCGCATCTGATGACCACACCGTTCTCCACCGCCCTGAGCTACGCCTTCACGTTCTCGTTCGTGGCCTGTCTGATCGCGGCCGCTGCCTCCTGGCTGCGCGGGGGGAAGTACCACTTCGCGGCCGATGAGGAGTCCCCGGACGCGGCGGCCGTACCCCCAGCGCCGACCCCCGCCCACGCGGGAGCAGGGCGATGACAGTCGTCGCGATCTCGGCCGCTTATGGCGCCGGGGGTACGGTGGTCGGTCCTGAGCTGGCCAAAGCGCTCGGAGTCGAATTCGTCGACCGGGCCATTCCGCTCGCCGTGGCGGCTAGGCTGGAGGTGCCGGTCGATGATGCCGAGGCACACGACGAGGAGACGGCATCGACCAGCTGGCTGGACCGGATCCTGCGGGGCTTCACCAATACCGACTCAAGCGTTCCCGCTCCGATGCCCGCGGAGACGTTCACATCCGAGGACTTCCGCCAGGCGACCGAGGATGTTCTCCTATGCCAGGCCGACACGGGCCATGGCGTCATCCTCGGTCGGGCCAGCGCCGTTGTGCTGCGAGACCGCTCGGAGGTATTGCGGGTCAGGCTGGACGGGCCGCGTGAGCGGCGCACAGCCCAGGCGATGGCGCTGGGCGGGCTCGATCGAGAAGCGGCCGAGTCTGCGCTTCAGCGCTTCGATCGGACCCACGCCGAGTATGCGCGGCGCTTCTACGGCGCGGACATCCGGGACCCCGCGCTCTACCACGTGCTGATCGACTCGACGGCCGTCGAACTCAGCGCCTGCGTGGAGATCCTGGCCCTGGCCGCTCGGTCGCTTTCGGCGTCTGTCTGAACGGGGCGGCCGTCAGCTCGAACAGCGGTGTGGGGTCGAGCCCGTGGGCTTCATCGCTTGTTCTGAGAGTGCCGCCTTGCGAAACACGGCATAGGACGGCTCGGCGCACACCTGTTTGCCGTGGAGGCGCAGGAGTCCAGAGAAGGCGAAGGGCGTCGGGGCGCCATGCTTGTAGCTCGACATCCACGTGTAGTAGTAGTAGCCGCCGAGCCCCAGCTTCTGGCGGTTGGAGACGAGCAGTGGCATCAACTGTGAAAGCTTGGTGGCCTGGCCCTGCGAGTTGGTGTCAAAGCCGTACTGCTTCTTGGTCTTTCCGACGGCAGCCGGCCACCCCACCTCGCTTGCGAGGAGCGGCTTGTTCTTGTCGCCGTTCTTGTTCATGACCTTGCGGATGTTGCCGAGGATCGTGATCACTCCCTGCGCGCTGCGGGTGTACGGATCGGCAGCGACCTCGTCGAAAAGGCGGCGAGAGCCATGAACCTTGTAGATCGACGCCAGGTCTGACCAGCTGTGGTTCGTCAGGGCGCCCAGCACGACGGTGGCCGAGGGATCAACCGCTTTGATCGCGTTGTGGGCCACCCGGAGCAGTCCCACATAGCTGGGGGCAAAGGGACGGGTGTCCCAGAAATAGCCCAGCTCCGGTTCATTCCAGATCTGCCAGCGCACGATCGGGTCGGCCGGCAGTGAGGGATTTGCCTTCCAGAAGCTGCCGCCCGGGCCGTAGCGCTTGGCCAACGCGGTCAGGTATTGGCCGTATGGCTTGTCGTGCGCGGGCTGCACGTGATTGCCCTTGGGGGAGGCGTCCCAGCTGGGGGAATACTCCACCACCGCGGTCAAGGACACCTTCTCGACCGCAGCGGCGGCCACATACAGGTCAGTGCCTCCGAAGTCTGTGGGAACCCCCCCGGGGCCGTCGGTGAACTCACCGCGTTGATGGGGCGGCACATCCTTCCAGCTGGCGTACGGCTGGGCATCCCTCCAACTGAATTGCACGCGCACGCGCGACGCTCCGTTCGCGCGCATCATCCCCAGTTGCTTGGCGGGGTTTGCCTTAGCCGACAGGGCGGACTCGTCGGCATTCATGCCTATGAACCCGGTCGGCACCGACGATGACCTCGCGCCAGACCTCGTCGCGCCCGCCGGCGCGGCCAGGGCCAGCACGTAGACGGTGCCGGCCAAGAGCCCGGCCAGCAGCGAAAGTCGCAACGTCGTGAGGCCCCTCACGCTGGGCAGTTTAGCGGCGGTTACCCTTCGCCCATGGGGCAAGCAGAGATCGCTGGGCCGGGTGAGCGGATTGGCCTTGCCGGCGATGTGAGGTCGGCCAAGGTGATCGTGGTGATGCCCGCGCGGAACGCCGCCCGGACCCTCGAGGCGACATTCAAGGCGATCCCGACGGATGTCGTCGACGAGATCATCCTGGTCGACGACGGCTCCACGGACGGCACGATCGAGGTCGCTCGCCGCCTGCCCCTGCACCTCATCTGGCACCCCCACAACGTCGGCTACGGCGGCAACCAGAAGACGTGTTACCTCGAGGCGCTCCAGCGGGGGGCAGACGTCGTGGTGATGCTCCATCCGGACGGCCAGTACGAGCCGTCCTTGATCCCGCGCATGGTCGAGCCGATTCTCTCTGGACAGGCCGACATGGTCCTGGGATCCCGGCTGAGCCAGCGTGGTGCCTGGCGGACGAGCGGCATGCCCCGTTACAAGTTCCTGGCCAACCGGGGACTGACCCGGATCGAAAACGCCGTCCTTGGCACCTCGTTCTCGGAGCTGCACACCGGTTACCGCGCCTACTCCCGCCGGCTGCTGCTGACCGTGCCCTTCCTGCGCAACTCGATCGACTTCGTATTCGACTCCGAGATGGTCATGCAGGCCGTGCACTTCGGCTTTCACATCGCCGAGGTTCCAGCCAAAACCCGGTACTTCCCTGAGGCTTCGTCGGCATCGGCGGGCCAATCGATCGTGTATGGCCTGAAGACGCTTGCTACCGCGGGCCGGTTGCTGCTGCACCGCCTGCGCGTCTTGCGGTCCAAGAAGTTCGCCCCGTAGCACCTATCACTGTGGAGCGACGTCGCAAACGGCCACGAGGTCAAGCGCGGTTTGGAGCTGATCGCCAGAGAGACGGAAGTCGTCGGGAGCTATCTCGAGAGCGCCCGCCCTGGGCCGCGCACGGTCGCGGCGGAGCCTCGAGTCATAGAGCCTTTGGCGCAGCCGCCTGGGCAGTAGCCGGCGGATCCGGAATGGGTCGAGCGCGAGCAGACGGCTCAGCTCACGGCGTTCGCAGTCGACGATCGACAGGTAGCGCTCGGAGCCGTGGAGTCCGTTGATCTCGACGCGGGGAAAGAAACGGCTGCACAGCGCCCGTAGCTCATGCTCGTCGTACTCCACGAAGTGGTAGGGATCGATGATCTCGTCGGGGACGCCGAACGTCAGGCGGTTGGGGGTGACGAACACCGCTCGCCCGCCAGGCGTGAGCACTCGAACCGCTTCGGCGAGCACCGACTCGGGGTCGGGAACGTGTTCGAGCGATTGCACGGAGATCAATGAGGCGAAGCTGGCGTCTGGGAAGGGGAGGCGGCGCATGTCGGCCGTGTGGGTCTCACGGTCCTGGCCGACCAGCACGCTCGGCTCTAGGTCCACCCCCACGCTGACCCGGGGAGCCAGCTCGCGATAGGAATGCCCCACGCCGCAGCCCAAATCGAGCACCCGCCCGTCTGGAAGCAACGGGGCGATCAGACGATAGGCCGCGACGTGTCGCTGGAAGGTGGGGTTGAAGCCTCCTTCCGGGACACTCACCCGCTCGCCGGTGATCATCGCCGGCGAGCCTCCACGTAGATCGTGCCCCCGGCGCGGGCGGCCACTTCGCCAGCGCTCAGCACGCCGGCTACGGGGGCCAGTGCAGCGCCCACAGCCAGCGCGGCGGCGCGGCGGCGGCCCGAGATGACGTCGCTGCGGGCCTCCGCCCGCCGGACTGCGTCATAGAGATCCGGCTTTCCTGGAAGCATCCCGGTAAGCCCGTGCAGCCAGCCGAACATGAGTTGCCCCGCCCGCCAGTGGCTGACCCGCTCAACCTCCAAGCCTCGCTCTCGAAGCCCGACCACGAGCGCGTCGGCCGTCAGGTGGACCACGTGGCGCGGGAGGTCGAGATGAAACCAATCAGCGCCGAAGCACCGGGCCTGCCAGCTTTGGAGGTTCGGAAGCGCCAGCATGAGAACTCCCCGAGGCGCGAGCAGGCGGCAGGCCTGATCGACTGCCCGAGCAGGCTCCGGCAGGTGCTCCAACGAGTGCCAGAACACGACCGCGGCCCACTCACCCATCCGCCGTTCAAAGCTCCCAATGTCCTGGGCAACTACGTCGGGACCGCGAGCAACTCGTTCCAAGCCCAGGGCCTCGCGTCCGCGGGCCTGGATCGCCTCAACGAGCGTTCCCTCGCCGGCTCCCACGTCGAGCGCCGGCCCGGGAGGCGCGACTTGGTCGATCCGTCGAGCCAGCCGCGCTCTTGACAGCGCCAGCAGCCGATCGCCGCCCGCGCTGAAGCGCCCGCCCGGCGGGCGATACCAGGACGCATAAGCTCGCTCGAGCTCATCGGCAGTGAGCCGCGGATAGGTCGTGGCACTTCCGCAGCTCGGGCAGAAGGCCAGGCCGTTAGCAGCGGGCAGAGCGGGTGACCCGCACCACGCGCAGTGAACCTGTTCACCCGTCATGGGCGATGATGTGCCTGTGCGACTGATCCTCCGATGGGCAGGGTTCACCGGGGCGGCCATCGTAGCCGCCTGGTTTGCCCTGAGCTGGACTCAAGCCCGGGACCTCGGAAGAGCACAGGCGCTGATCTCGGGTACACGGCTCTCACCCGGCCAAGCCAAGCAGGCTTCGGCGCTGCTCGGCACGGCGGGGGATCTCAATCCCGATCGCACCGTCGAGATCACGCGGGCCCAGCTGGCCGAGAAGCAGCACAGACCTCGGCTGGCCGTGAGGATCTTGGAACACGTGGTTCAAGCGGAGCCGCTCAATCTCACGGCCTGGAGAGAGTTGAGCATCGCCGCCGCGGGACTCCCCAACTCGCAGCTGCGCACCCGCCTGGCCGAGACGGCCTTCCGTAAGGAGCTCAGTCTGGTCGGGCGCCCGAAATAGGAGCCGGTCATGTGGAACGGAAAGAGCGTTTCGGTCGTGCTCATGACCTATGCCGAGCGGGACTCGATCAGAGGGGTGATTGAAAGCTTCTTCGCCACCGACCTCGTCGACGAGGTGCTGGTGGTGGACAACAACGCCCAGCCGGGAACGGCCGAGGAGGTCGGCCGCACGTCTGCGCGACTGGTGCATGAGCCCCGCCAGGGCTATGGCCACGCCACGCGACGCGGCCTCGCCGAGGCGACCGGCGACCTGATCGTCTTGGCGGAGCCCGACGGAACATTCCTCGCTCAGGACATCCTCAAGCTGCTCGTGTACAGCGGGGAGTGCGATGTCGTCTTCGGCACCCGCACGACCCGTGAGTTGATCTGGGCCGGGGCCAACATGGCACCCCTGCTGCGCTGGGGCAACTGGGCCGTGGCCAAGCTGATTGAGGTGCTCTACAACACCAGCCATCTCAGCGACGTCGGCTGCACTTACCGCCTGCTGCGGGCGCAGACCGCGGCGCGAGTGGCCGAGGACATGACAGTTGGGGGCAACCACGCCGGGATCGAGATCATGCTGCTGACGATCCTCTCCGGCGCGCGCTTTGTCGAGGTCCCTGTGAACTATTTGCCACGTGTGGGGAAGTCCTCGGTGACAGGCCACCCGATCAAGGCGATGCAGGTGGGGCTGCGGATGATCGAGCTGACCTTGCGAATGCGCCGGCAGGTACCGCGGCGCTACCCCCGACCCGAGGCTTTCGCCGTCGATGCCGCAGGTGAACCGTCCAGACATGAGCAGCTCCCACTTCGATGAGATAGCGCCGGCCTATGACTCCTCGCTGCCCCGGCATGTCGTGGAGCACTACCTGCGCAAGCGAGCTGACTACCTGACCGGGCTGTGTTCTTCCGGAGCGGTCCTGGATGTGGGCTGCGGGACGGGCGCCCTCGCCAGCCTCCTGCACGATCGGGGATATGAGGTGGTCGGGGTCGATCCGTCCGCCGGAATGCTCGACGTGATGCGGTCCAGGGCCCCCGGCGTCAAGGCAATTCAAGCTCCCGGGAGCTCGTTGCCCCTTGGAGACGGGCAGTTCGATCTGGTGGTGAGCGTGGCCACGTTTCATCACATCGCGGCGCCCGACGAGGTGAGGCGGACCCTGGGCGAAATGGTTCGCGTCTGCCGCCCCACTGGCCGAGTCGTGATCTGGGACCACAACCCTCGAAATCCCTACTGGGGGAGCCTGATGGCCCGCGTTCCGCAGGACACTGGCGAGGAGCGGCTGATCGGAGCCGCCGAGATCACCGCCGGGCTGACGCAGTCAGGGGGGCAGGTGCTGAGCGTCGAGCAGCTCGGGCTGGTGCCCGATTTCACTCCACGGGCCGCGCTCCCCGTGGCGGCGGCGGCTGAACGGCTGCTTGAGAGAGCGCCGCTGCTGGGCAGGTACGCCGCCCACAACGTGGTCGTGGCCCGTCCGGGCGCCAGCGCCTCTGGGGAACCGCCCGCTAGCGCTTCTCAAGGACCGCCACGATGAATCCCCGCCCGTCCGCCGTCACCGTCCGCAGGGCAAAGCGCTGCGCGATGCGCTCAAGGGCCCACTCCTCCAGCGCCGTTCCGCCCTCGGGGTAGTTGGTTCTGAGCGGATTGGGCGCCCGACCCGCGCGAACCAGACGCACGTAGGACTCTGCGGCCTGATTCAGCAGCAGGCGCTGTCCCGGCGCAAGCGTGGCGATCGCCCGGCCGAGAGCCGGCAGGCGGCTGTCGGGCACGATGCTGTCCTCGACCGGATCGCCCAGCGGCAGACGGTTCCCCCGCCGGCTGCGGATCAGGATCTCGGTGCTCAGATCAGGCACCCCGATTGTGAACAGGAGACTATGTGACTCCCCGGGCATGTACCGGGCCAGCAGTCGCTGACCCTCGCCGGCCAGCGGATTCAGTGGAGGCGGATGCCAGAGTCCGTGCAGCGCCCTGCCAAGCGACGGCCCGCCTGGGACGACATAGGCCAGCGCGGAGTCCGAGAAGCGCGAGCTGATCGGCGACCAGGCCGCGGCCAGCACGATCGCGGCCAGCGACAGCACGAAGCCGAGCACGCACCGCCCGAGCGGAAGATACCCCTCGCGGGCCACGTCCAGCACGAGCGCGAGCCACATGGTCACGGTCAGCAGGGCTGGCAGGGAGACGTAGAGGACGAGGTAGGTGGCCGATCGGTTGTCGAAGTAGCTGAACAGCGCGATGCCGTAGGCGGTCATCCCTGCCAAAGCGGTCAACGTCCCGGGCCGCCGCCGAAAGAACCCCGGAGCCCGCCAGATCAGGAGCCCGATCGCGATCGCCGAAGACAGGTAAGCGGCGGCAACGGCGAGGCCCGGAGACCAGCGGGCGAAGCCGTAAGTCAGGTAGGCCACGCTCCCCGACAGGAAGGCCCTGAAGTAGGCGAAGTACTCGCCCCAATTGGGCAGCTGGCCCGACCCGGCCAGAGTCCCCAGAGCGAAGATGATCTGCACCGTGACTACGGCGCCAGCGGCGAGGACGGCTTGGCGAATCAGCCAGCTCCGCCGCGTGCCACCCTCACGTCGGAGCGCGTTCACGCAGGCCATCACACCCAGCACGAACACGGTGTAGGCAAACGCCTCGATCGACCACAATGAGGCGAGCGCGACGAGGATCAGCGCGGCCCCTTTTGCGCGACCAGCCCAGCGCGGAAAACGCAGTCCAACGCTCACCGCCAAGAGCGCGGCCATCGGCAACCCGAAGCGGAGCGGCCCGTGCTCAGCCAGCGCTCCCACCGGATAGGTCAGGTTGTAGAGGAGTGCGATCACTCCCAGTGCGAGCGAACACGAAGCCAGCAGGCGCGATACGCCGGCCAGCCGCAGGACCAGATAACCGGCGAGGTAGCAGAGCGCCGTCAGGACTCCGTCCAGAAAGCCGAGCGTGCCGTAGCCGGCCGGAGCCAGGTGAAACCAGCCGTCCAAGAAATAGATCGAGCCGACGCCGTATTGCGAGAACGTGTTGACGAGCATCGTGCCGCCCGCCAAGAGTTGGTTGGTGGGACCGAGCAGGAAGTTCTCCTGACCCTCGATCACAACGTCGTTGAAGTGGGTCAGCGCGGGCGTGGCCGCCGGCTTGAAGATGTTCAAATCAGGGATGGCCAGGAACAGCACGACCGCGATCACCAGCTCCGCAGCCACAGCCACCCTCCCGGTGAGCGTGGGCAAGCGGACCCGGCGAGAAAGCCCCACCGTCAGAGCGGCACCGACCGCGCCCAACACCAGGGCGATCATGCTCAGCCGGCCCAGGCGGGTCACTGCCAGGACTGCGCCGATAGCTCCGACGGCGGCCGCCCCGGCTACCGCCGAGGTGAACGGGGTCGCTTTCACGAGCGCCGGCCAGGGCCGAGGATTCAATCCCCGGAGGAACACCGCGGCGGCTAGCACCCACCAGCAACAGCCCGCCGTGAAAACGACGGCCACACCGTCCCCCCAGGGCAGGCGGGCCGAGATGCGAGCGAGGATCACGGCCAGGGTCAGAGCACCAGCCAGTAGCGCGGCCAGGAAACCCAGACCGTCGCCACTCGGTCCGTCCCGGAAGCGATCGGCGATCCGGGGGACGACGAGCACCGAGACCGGGAGCACGACCAAGAACGCCAGCAGGTACAGCGTGGTCTTGACGCTCTGGTTCTGGTCTCCAAGATTGGCCAACGCTCCCGGCAGATGGGTCGACGGATGAGCCAGGACGGCGCCGGAAATCAGCACAAGCATGGCGGCGCAGGCCGCAGTGATCGTCAGGGCGAGCGTGGCCAGAAACGCGCCGGACCGCTCGGCGCTCGGGGCCGCGGGCTCACTCCTGGGAAGGAGCAGCGCCATCTCTAGGGGCTAGACCCGCTTCCCGACCCGGCGCCGGAAGGCGCTACCGGGGCGATCAACGACACCGTCAACGTCTCGATGCCCGGGAACGATCTGCGCAGTCGAACGCCGTATCTGGGGCCCAGGAGGGTGAGCACCCGACCGGGGCCGAGCTCCGCTCGAAGGAGCTGGGCGGCTTGTCCCGGGCCACCGCCGCCTGGCTCGGACCCGGTCACCAGGAAGATCCGCCCTCGCCCGACGCCGTGCACGGCCTGCTCTAGAAGGACGCCGGACGGGGTCACCTTGGAGAACGGCGTATAAGGCGGCGGGCCCGCGGGCAGACCCAGCCGGAACTCACGATGCGTCTGCGGGAGATATGCATCGAGCGGCGTCAGCGGGACGACGGGCGTGATGTTGGAGGCGTCGATGATCTCGTCGCCCGGCCGGACATGAGCCGAGATGAATTGAGCCACGGCCGGGTAGTCGGGCCGCTGGTATTGGGTCTGGAGCGTGTCCGCGGCCCCGGCGCCGTACCCGGCGATGACGAGGGCGCAGGACACCGCACCCAGGACGGTGCCGGCCATCGTGACCAGGATTCCGATCGAGACCATCAGCGCGGGCAGCGAAGCGTTGAGGTTGCGGGAGTCCAGAACGTGGGTGCCCACGGTGCTGTAGATCGCCTCGCCAACCAAGGTCGCGCCGGCCAGGACGAAGATCAGAACGATCCGCTCGGTGAACAGGCTCCTCACCGCGCTGGGTCCCACTCGGCTCGAGATGATCAGCCGCCGGAGCACGCCGATGAGCGCGATCACCCCGCCGGCGCCGATCAGAACGGCAAACGTGATCCCGGGCGCTTGATGAATCTCTAGATAGGGATATCCCGCCGCCCACTGCTCGACCGACGTCCGCACGTACCCGAGGCTCCACGGGACCAGCGCATTGACGATCGGGATCGTGACCGAGTGGGTGTCCTTGATCCACCCTGGGATCCAGGGGGCGTACGCCACGGCCGCGCCGATGTTGGCCAGGATCGCGGGGCGCCGAGCGTCCGGCTGGCGCCAGAGCAGCCACGCGCCCTGGGCGATGAGCACGAACGCCGCGGAGTAGTGGCTGTACATCGCCAGGCACGAGCAAACGCCATAGAGAACCCACCAGCGGACGCGTGAGGTGTCCAGGGCCAGAAGCATCGACAGCGTGGATCCGGCCACCGCGGCCATCATGAACGAGTAGTTACGAGCCTCTGTGGAGAACATGATCATGACCGCGCTAAGAGCGGCGATGGTGGCCGCGATCAGCCCGGCTGTACGGCCGGCCGTTCTGGTCCCGATCCCGTACACGATCGGGATCGTGGCCGTGCCGGCAAGCAGCGATGGCAGCCGCAGCCAAACCCAGCTCGAGCCGATCTTCAGGCTGAGCCAGGCCAGCACGAATGACAGCGGAGGCGTGATCTCGGCGTCGCTGTACACCAGGCTGATGACCCGACCGAGGCTCCGGCCATGCACGATCCAGGCCGTCGAGAGTTCGTCCCCAAACAGGCCCTGACTCAGGCCGATCACGCGGATCGCGAAACCAAGCCCGGTGACCGCGATGAGCAGCGCGGGAAACATCCAGGACGGGGGCTGGCGCCGCCCCGTCGCAGGGTGGGGGCCGAGGATCTGCCGGAATCGCGATCCGGGTGGCTCTAGCGAAGTGGCTCCCATTGGAGGCGGATTATGGCGTCGGTGGATGTGGCTCTGAAGGCTCAGCGCTGTCTCTAGACTCGCCGCTCGTGGGACTTCGAGCGCTCAAGAAGGACCCGATGGACACGGACCCCGGAAAGTGGGGCCACTCGATGGCGAACCTGGCCGAGATCTGGCTTCCGGTGCTCGACGCGGCCGCGCCGTCCACCGTGGTCGAGGTGGGCGCCTACGCGGGCGACCTGACTGCAATCGTGCTTGATTGGGCCGCTGGTTGCAGGGCGAAGGTCGTCTCGATCGACCCCGACCCCCAGGACGCGCTGGTTCAGTTGGCTGAGGCAAACCCGGCGCTCGAGCTGGTGCGGGCCACGAGTCTCGAGGCATTGGGCAAGCTGCCACCAGCCGACGCCGTGATCATCGACGGCGACCACAACTACTACACGGTCTCCGAGGAGTTGCGGCTGATCGACCAAGGACGTTGCGACAGCGAGTTGCCTCTGCTGCTGTGCCATGACGTGGGCTGGCCGCACGCCAGGCGGGACACCTACTACGCCCCGCAGACCATCCCCGCAGAGCACCGTCAGGAGCTGGCCGAGGGGGGGTACGTCTTTCCCGGCGAGCCCGGCCTATGGGAAGGAGGGCTGGTCTACCAGTGGCCGGCCATGCGGGAGGGGGGCGCTCGAAACGGCGTCCTGACGGCGATCGAAGACTTCCTCGACGGCCGCGACGAGCTGCGCTTCGCGCTCGTGCCGGCTTTCTTCGGGCTCGGCGTCATCTGGGAGCGGCGAGCCTCCTACGCCGCCGAGCTCGAGGCGCTGCTGGGTCCCTGGGACCGCAACTCCATGCTCGAGCGCCTGGAGGCCAATCGCGTACGGCACCTCGCCTCCTGGCAGCACGAGATGGTGCGGGCCTCATGGTGCTCCGAGCGCCTGGAGCCCCGGAACGCGATCCTCGGCGAGCTCCTGGAGTCCCGGGCGTTCGCGCTCGCGACGGCGATTTCGCGACTGGCCCGCCGGGGCGCTCCGGCGATCAGCCGCGAGCGGATCCGCAAGGCGCTTGAGCAGTAGGACGGCCGAGGCTGGGAAGCCTGCCGAGCCCTCTACTCCGACTGTTCACGCCGGGTGAGCCGCCGGACCCAGTAATTCAGGCGACGCAGTGGAGCCGTGATGCGCCAGCTGATGCTGGTCTCGATCACCCGCATCTGGGCTTCGAACTTGAGCTGATTGGAGACCACCTGGGCCTGGCGGAGGGCTGCCTCCGCCTCGGCCCGGCGGGCCCTCAGCTTCCAGTCACCCCCGGCCTCTCCCACGTGGGGCATGCGCCCGTTCCATTTCTCGGCGACCCGTATGTGCGCCGCCATCCATCCCTCGGGGTCGCCGACGAGGTCAAGCGAATGGTGGTGGATGGCCTTGAAGTTGGTCGTGACGACCTTGCGACCGGCCTCGCGGACCTGGAGGCAGAGGTCGAAGTCGTAGCCGTGCAGCGAGCCCAGCGACTCGTCGAAGCGGATGTTGCGAACGGTCCATGGGCTCAGCCCCAGCACGAACCCGTCCACGGTCTCCACCTCGCCCGTGCGGGCGTATGCCGGCAGCTTGTCCTCGTTCCAGGAGAACGCGGGGAGGTCTCCCCCCCGAGCTCGGAGTGGCGATGGACGAATGACCCCCAGGTGACCGACCCTTCCCACCAGGCGATGCTCCGCACGCCCACCGCACCGACGCACCCTACGACTCCGACCTCCGGATCGCTCAACGCGGCCCGGAGCTTTGAGCAGAAATCGGGATCGACCAGTTCGGCGTCCTGATGAACGAGCACGAGCGCTTCGAGATCATCGCGGCCGGCGACCGTGTCCAGGATCAGGTTGTAGGTCTTGAACAGCGACCCCGCGGTGGCGGTGGGCAGAATCAGCGAGTCAGACTCCGCGGCGCGCTGGATCCCAGGCTCGGCGAAGCGCCGGTAGGCCGGCTCATCGGTGATCGGGCTGCCGAAGGCGATCATCGCCGCCTCTGGCGAGCCGTGGCGATCTGGTTGCGGAGCCAGGCTCGCGGATGCTCGAGCGGGGAGATCGACAGCCTCGCCACCTCGGCCTCGGCGGCCACCAACCGGACTTGCAAGTGCTCGAGCTCGTGGCGGAGCTCCACCTCGCTGATCGTGGGCACGGTGACCGGCGAGCGCGGAACGGGATCGATGGGTGGACGATGGTCAGCGCTCGCCGGCTCCAACGGCATCTCGGGAGCGGGGTCGGGCGGGGTTTCGCGCCGCCACCGCGCTCCGCTCCAGTCGACCTCTTCAAGAGGCTCGTTGATGCCGTGCGCTCGGCGAAACTCATCGACGGCCTTCCGGCAGGGCTCGATCTGCAGGTAATCGTCGACGATCAGAAAACCACCCTCCTGCAGGCCCGGATAGAGGATCTCCAGGGACAGCCAGGTCGCCTCGTAGGTATCCCCGTCGAGACGCACCATCGACCAGCGGCGACCTTTCATCGTGGGGAGTGTGTCCTCGAAGAAACCGGGCACGAACGCGACCCCGTCGCTGACGCCGAAACGGGCGAAGCTCTGCTTGACCTCGTCGAGCGGGGCGGCCAGGAAATCGACGCCGGCCAGATCAACGCGCAGGTCATAACCGTCGCCTTCGGCCTCGGCTGGGGGAAAGCCCTGAAAGGAATCTGCCACCCACAGAGTCCGATCATCGGCCCCGAGACTGTCGAGCGTGGCTCGGGTCAAGATCGACGCCCCTCCCCGCCAGCTGCCCGCCTCGATCAGATCGCCCGGTACCTGGTCACGGACCAGCTGCTCAACGCACGCCTGAAGATCGTCGAGCCTGGCCAATCCGACCATCGTCAAGCCGTGCAGCGGCCAATCCATCCCGGCCGTGCGAAAGCGCAGTTGGTCGCCCTCCAGCTCCCGGGACATCACCTCGCCTGAGAAGGTGCGCGTGACGGACGTGGTCCGCGTGCCCCCGAGATCGCAGAGGCAGAGCTTGAGGACATCGAGGTAGGCCAGCCGTAGCGCCTCCGCCTCGGGGCGGGGACGACGGGCATGGGGGTCGCGAGCCGCCTCCAGACCGCGGCCGAACTGATCTTCGAGGATCTCCAGGAGGCGTGCGGCGGCCACGCTCGGCGGCTCGGACGCGGGGCCGGCCACTGACATCGCGGCGAGGATAGCGCTGCCCGCTTGCGTACAGTGGCCGCCGATGAGCAGCCCGCCCCCGACCCCCGAGGTCCGCGTGACGCTGGAGAGCCACCTCCCTCCGTCGCTGCCGCCCGCTAGCGAAACGGCGCTCTACTGCGTCGGCCACTGCTTCGGGCGCTCGGAAGCGGTGGTTCAGCTGCGCCTCAGAGCCGGCGGGGTGGCCCATGCTCCGACGGCGATGGGCATGCCGCGCCCTGATTTGCTCGGGCGGCTGGGCGGGAGCGAGGCCGACCCGCTCGGCCACAGCTACCGCAGCGGGTTCTGGGCGACCATCCCGGTGCACGCCGCCGCGAATCAGACCGCGGTGGAGCTGGAGGCGCAGCTGACGCTGCGGAGCGGCCGAGCGCTCAGCGTAAAGCTCGGAGAAATCCCAATTCGGCCACCCGCGCCGCCCGCGCCGGCCGGCGCCGGCCCCGAGACGATCGTAGTCTGCATGGCGACGTTCGAGCCCGATCCTGAGTTTGTACGGGCCCAGATCGACTCGCTGAAGGCTCAGACCGATGGCCGCTGGCTGTGCCTGATCAGTGATGGCGGGTCCTCTGCGGAGCGGTTCGAGCACCTCGACCAGCTCGTGGCGGGTGACAGTCGCTTCCGGATCTCCCACTCGGAAGTTCGGTTGGGACCATACGAGAACTTCGAGCGCGCTCTGCGGATGGTCCCCCCCGGGGCCGGCCTCGTGGCCCTGTGCGATCAGGACGATCGCTGGTATCCCGAAAAGCTCGCGGTGCTTAGAGAAGCAATCGGCTCCGCGGAGCTCGTCTACTCCGACCTGCGGTGGGTCACGTCCGAGGGCACGCTGGTGAGAGATTCGTTGTGGAGGGGGCGGCGCAACGAGTACCGGAACCTGGCCTCGCTGCTGGTGGCCAACACCGTCCCCGGCGCGGCGATGATGTTTCACCGGCGCCTGCTCGACCGCGCGCTGCCCTTCCCCGACCCACCCGGCGACCGCTACCACGACCACTGGCTGGCCTTGGTGGCACTGGCCAGCGGCGAGCTTCGATACGTCGATCGGCCGCTGTATGACTGGGTCCAGCACCCGGCGGCGGTGTCACGGGCGGACCATGGTCAGGCCGGGCGAGCGCGGGCCAGCTGGCGAGGCTCTTACTTCGGCGGTTACGCGATGCGCGAGGTCCAGGCACGCACTCTCCTGCTCCGCTGCGGCCCCCTCCTGACGGCGCGCAAGCGTCGGGCGCTCGAGCGTTTCGTGGCCGCAGCCCACTCCCCGGGAGCGTTCCTGTGGCTCGCGCTGCGGCCGCTGCGGCGGGTTGTCGGCCGTGACGAGACATTGGGCGGAGAAGCACCGCTCGCGCGAGGGATCGCGTGGCGCTGGCTGATCGAAGTGCTGAGCTGGCGAGCTGAGCGTCCCCGCAGGCTGTCCTACGACACCTCGTTTCCCGACCCGCCGCAGTTCCGTCAGCGACGTCTGGAGCGCTGGCGGTCTGGCCACTGAGCGAATCGGGCTTCGCGCGGCGGTACGCTCGGCGCGCATGCTGCCTGACGAGGAGAGCCTGATGCTCGCGCCGGCGCCCGCGCGTTCGAGGGTCCCGGTGCTGGCTCGCCCGGTCGTGATCGAGGCCCGCGGGATCAACAAGACATTTCGGATTCCGGACCAGCGGATCGACAGCTTCAGGGAGCGCGTGACTCATCCCCTACGTCGACCGAGCTACCGGCTGCTCCATGCGCTTCGGGACATCTCCTTTGAAGTTCACGCGGGCGAGTTCTTCGGAATCGTGGGCCGCAACGGGTCGGGCAAGAGCACGCTGCTCAAGATCATGGCCAGCATCTACCGAGCCGACAGCGGCCGGATCCGGATGGCCGGTCAGCTCGCGCCATTCATCGAGCTGGGCGTCGGATTCAACCCGGAGCTGACGTCGAGACAGAACGTCCTCCTGAACGGCGTGCTCATGGGGTTGACTCGTCAGGAGGCTCGCGGGATGCTCGGTGCGGTGCTCGAGTTCGCCGAGCTCGAGGAGTTCGCCGACCTGAAGCTCAAGAACTATTCCTCGGGGATGATGGTGAGGCTTGCCTTCGCAGTCATGGTCCAGGCCAACACGGACATCATGCTGATCGATGAGGTCCTGGCCGTGGGCGACGCGGCCTTCGCCCAGAAATGCACGGACGTCTTCCGCGCGCGGCGGGACGCGGGACGGACCGTGGTTCTGGTCACCCACGACATGCCCACGGTGCAGAGCTTCTGCGACCGGGCGATGCTGATCCACGACGGAGAGATGCGCTACATCGGCGATCCCGAGGAGACCGCACTGCGCTACTACCGCCTGAACTTCGGAGGCTCGAGCGACGACCGGGCCGCGGGCGACATCCCGGACGTCAACGTGTCCGTGCTCGATGCGTGGCTTGAGAACCGCAGCGGGCAACGGGTCGACAACGTCGAACAGGACGAGCCGATCGGCTTCAACGCGCTGGTCCAGGCCCGGCATGACCTGGCTGATCCGATTTTCGGGTTTCACTGCCTCACGGCGGAGGGGGTGCAGGTGTTCGGATTCAACCTCAGGCTGGACCTGGCAGAGGGAGAGCCGGACGTCTTGCGCGCCGGCCAGCGCGTCCGAATCTCGGGAACGATCGAGAACCGCCTCCTGCCCGGCCGCTACTACATGACGGCGATGATCTCCCGCAGCCGCCACAAGGGCGACCTGGCGGTTCACGCGCTGCGGCTCCTCGAGTTTGTCGTTTACGGAACCCAACCAGGTCCAGGAAGCGTCTCGGTGCAGTCGGATCTGACCGTGACGATCGAGGCGGACGATGGCTGAGCCGGCGCTCGAGCTGCGAGACGTCCGCGGTCCATCGGCGCTGGGCGGCGGCTGGCGCCGAGCCCTCGAACTGCTCTACCTGATCGCCTCGACCGAGTTCAAGCGCCTGTACTTCGGGACGATGCTCGGCTACCTGTGGTCAGTGGGCCGGCCGCTTCTGCTGTTCGCGGTCCTGCTCGAGGTATTCAGCCACCTGATCCGCTTCCACGTCCCGCACTACCCGGTGCTGCTGCTTCTGAACATCGTCCTGTTCAGCTTCTTCCAGGAGGCGACTTCCAACGCCGTCGCGTCGGTCGTCTCGCAGGAGGGGATCGTCCGTAAGACGCAGTTCCCGCGGCTGATAATCCCGCTGGCCGTGGTGCTCACGAGCTCGTTCAACCTTGGGCTGAATCTCGTCGTGACGGTCATCTTCCTGCTGGGTTTCGGCATCACCCCGATGCTCAGCTGGCTCCTGCTCCCGGTCCTGCTCATCCCACTGTTCGTGCTCGCCACCGCCGTCTCCATGACTCTTTCGGCGCTGTATCCGAGGTTCCGCGACGTGGGGATCATCTGGGGGGTGGTCGTGACCGCCCTGTTCTACGCCAGCCCCGTCATCTACACCTTGCAGCTACTGGCCCGGCACCACACACTGTTCACGATCGTGTCGCTCAATCCGATCGCCCCAATCCTCGAGCTGGCCCGGCGATGGATGATCGATCCAAGCGCTCCGGTGAGCGGCGGAACCATCCAGATCGCGGTCCCGATCGCGATCTATGTGTCGGTGTGCGTGTTTGCCGTATGGATCTTCGGTCGCGAGGCGCCCCGGATCGCCGAGGCGCTATAGGCAGACGGCTCGATCGACATGGGGGCCTGAGGGACCGCCGCGTCCGCCAGCGCCAGCAGCATGCCCGCTGAGACGACGGCCACCAGCGTTACCGCCGGCATCTGCCAATCCCAGTCAAGGGGGGCGTGAGCTGTGTACGTCACCAGCCCGGCGATCAGGCCGGCAGTAAGCCCTGGGGCCGCGCGATGAGCCGCCCGGGCCGCGACGGCCACTCCCCCGAACAGCATCGCCAGGGCGACCAGGCCCACCAGGCCGAGCTCGGCGGCGGTCTGGAGGGGCAACGAATGCGCGTCCTGGGCGAACTCGTTCACCTTGCGGTGGCTCAGCCACCAGACCGCCCAGCCTCCAGCTCCAACACCCCGCAGCGGTTCGGCCGCGAACGCGTTCAGCGCCACACTCCAGTAGTCGTAGCGGTTGCTTTGCAGGCTGACCAGGCGTCCCGCCCCTCCACCCAGTTTTGGTGCGGCCGTAGTCTCCTTGGCCCCCAGGGTGATGGCCAGGGCCAGGCCGCCGCAGATCAGAACGAGCGCAATCCATGGGGTGCGACTGGGTAACCGCAGCCGCCGGTCCTCACTGCGACCCACCACCCACAGCTGGGCGGCCCCGGCGGCCAGCATGACCAGAGCCAGCGCAAGCAGCGCGATCGTCCCCTGGTGCTCGCGCGTGGCGAGGTCCCCGGACAGAGAGGTCACGCCTTTGAACGGCGCCGCTCCAGCGACGGACAGCGCTCCCGCCGCGACGGTGATCGCCAGCGCCTTCAGCTGGTCGCGCCGTGGAGAGGCGGCAAGGAGAGCGATCAAACCGGCCACACAGGCAAACAGCGCGCCCCGGGAAAAACTTATGTACACGCCCATCCCCAGGGGGGCGCATGCCGCCGCGCCCGCGACCCCCAACCAGCGGGGGCGCCCGCGGGCGCCGGCCAGGTGGGCGCAGAGGACAAACCCGATCGCAGCCACCTCCCCCATCGAGTTCCAGTAAGTCAGCGGCTGCTCAAGCCGGCCCTGGGCGCTGATGGAACGGGCGAAATGCAATACCCCGGGGAGCAACCGCTCGGACAGCCCGTATCCGATCACGACCAGGGTCCCACCGGCCAACACGGGCTCGACCCAATACTGCGCCGAAGGCGCCCGCAAGAGCACCATGGCCGCCGCGAGCCCGCCGGCGTACAGAACGACGATCTGGCCCGCCCGATAGGCGTCGCCGGCGATCGGAGCCCAGGCAATCGAGGCGAGCGTCCACGCAGCCAGGAGCCCGATCCCGGCCAGGGCCACCCAGCTGGAGCGGGAACGAGGAGCGCGGCCGGCACGCAACACGAGGCCGACGGCCAGGAGCACCCAGACCGCCAAGCCGGCCCAATCCCGCGGTTCGTCGAAGTACCCCCCGGCGAAGAAGGACAGTGCGGTGGGTCCGGCCAGGAGCGCCCATCGGGCAGCCGTGAGCGCGTACCCCCGCATCCTGGCTGGTCCGGCCACCGGGGTGCCAGTCAGCGGCTGCGATCCGACCCAGCGGCTCGGGCTGGCCGCCGTCCGGTCCGGAGGCGTACTTCGCCTACGCCGTGCTGGGGTCCCTGCCTGATGGCAGCCTCCACTTCAGACATCATCCGGCGGCGGAAGACGGCCGCCGTGAACCTGGCGGCATTCCCTACGCAGGCCTGCGGGTCGATGGCTCCGTCGTCGAACTCGAGCACCGCCCGAGCAAGCTCCCGCGGCCCGCCAGACCAAAGGCAGCCAGTGACTCCCTCGACGATCGTCTCAAGCGCGCCTCCACCCCGCCGGGCGATCACCGGCCGGCCCGCCGCCTGACTCTCGACGGCCACGATCCCGAACTCCTCGACGGCCGTCATCACCAGCGCCCGGGCCCGCTGAAGAAGCCGCGCCACAGCATCGTCCGGCAGCCGCCCGGCCAGCTGAACCGTGCGACCAGCCAGGCGGCGCAGTTGACGGTATTCAGGGCCGTCGCCCACGATGATCAGAGGCAGGCGGAGCTGGTTGAAAGCCTCCACGGCAACGTCGATCTCTTTGTGGGGCATGAGCTCGGACACGAGCACGTAGTGGCTCTCAACGGGACCGGGGGAAAACCGCTCGGTCTCCGCCGGCGGGTGCACGATCGACGAGTCCCGGCCGAAGTACGCCTGAATCCGGGCCTGAGTGGTCCGGCTATTGGCCACGAAGCGATCGCTTCGCTGGGCGGCGATCCAATCCCACTGCCGCCACCGCCGGAACAGGCCCCGCAAGATCGCTCTGCTGAGCGGATCACGACGTCGAGCCAGCGTCCGCTCGCGATCGTTCCAGGCGTAGCGGAACGGGTTGTGGCAGTAGGTCACGTGGGTGGCCCGCTCGTCGCACAGCACCGCGTGGGCCCAGGCCGACGAGCTGGAGATCACCAGGTCGTATCCGCTCAGATCGAGCGACTCAATCGCTGAGGGATAGAGCGGTAGCAGCGTCCGGAAGGATCGGGCCGACGGACGCAGGCGCTGAAGATATGAGGTGTGGACGTTGCGGTCGGCGAACCTGCCTTCCGTGCCCTCCTCGTCATACAGGGCTGTGTACAGGTCTGCCTCAGGCCACAGGCGGCAGAGCTCAAGGAACACCCGCTCCCCGCCACGGATGTCGAGCAGGAAATCGTGGACGAGGGCCACTCGCGGCGTGCGTCCGATATCAGGTCCGCTATTCAGGCTGTCCAACACGGGCCCCACCCGGCCAGTCTACGCCGCACGCGCCGGGAAAGCCAAGTACTCCTCAAGCCGTTCCAACAACCGGCCATCGAACGAATCGGCCCAATGCTCGCTCCAGCGCACCGCCGCCTCGCGGGACCTGCGCTCGAAGTCCTCCGCGTGCCCCACCGCCTCCAGGAGGGCGCTGCTGATGCCCTCCACCGTGGGCTCACCCGCGATCAGGTTGCCTGAGATCTCCTGTAAGGCTGCTTCAGTTTTGTTCTCGAACGTGTTCGTCACGGTTATGAGCCCGGCCGATGCCATCTCGATCGGGACGAGGCTGGGGTGGGGTGAGCACATCAGCGCAAGTCCGACGTCGTGCTCGGCGAGCACGCGAGCGTAGTCTCGCTGGGCGGACCTGGGCGTCAGCTTGAGCTCGAGGTCGCCGCCGAGGTCGATCCGCCGGGCGCCGGCGACGGTTCCGATCCCGCGCAGCTCCCAGCCTCGACGGAACGCGCCGTCCTCCAGCGCCCTCCCCAGGGCGAGGATCCCGAGCTCGAACATGTTGCGCGCCGCGTGGCGCTCAGGCCTGGCGTAGAAGAGGAGCCGGCGCTGACGCCGGGCGGCGAGCTCGTCAGGGGCGGGGGCCGCCACCTGGGTGATCGCGTTCTGAAATGAGACCGACGACTCGTCACCCGCCGCCTGGTCACCAGCGTAGACACCGATCCGGTGACGCTGGAAATACTCCCTGAGCAGCTCACTGGAGAAGAGTGCGAAATGGGGAAACCGGTACGACTGGTTAGCCAGCGCCGACATGGTGCCCCAGGGAAACGTCATCGGCTCGAACTCTTGAATCAGGTACAGAAAGCCGGCCCGCCCGAGCGTCTCAGAGGCTTCACGGGCGACATGAGCCGTCCACCAGGTCGAGGCCACGAACGAGTCCGCCGGATTGACTTCGAGGCTTCCGGCCTCCCGACCGAACTCGATCTCGACGTGGTCAAAGAGCCCAGCCAGACCGCTGTAGGACTCGATCGTGCGCTTCCAGCCACTCGGCAGCTGGCCAACCCGATCGACGGTGACAAGCCGGACGCGTGCGCCGCGCTTCGCCAGTACACGGGCCAGGTTGAGCTTGGCGATGTAGCCCCCGAAGAAGTGGTCCAGATCGATCGTGGGGATCAGCATGTTGATCCGCCTGGGGGCCGACTCGGCTACCACCAACTCCAGCGGCTGGATTTTCTGGGCTACGAACCGAGACGCCTCATCGCCCAGCGTGCGCCGCTCGCCCCGAGGCGCCAGGTCGGTTGGTCCGGCCGCGTCCAGGCGCAGCGACTGGTCAGGGCGGCGGCCGACGCTGGCCGAGAGCGCCCGCCGCCACAGGACAGCACCGAAAATCTCCGCCATGCCGGTGACTTGCCGGACCGCCCGCCAGCCCAGCCGGGTCAGAGCTGGCCAGGATCGCTCGAGGCGCAAAAACTGCTCCAGCGTCCGGCGATCGGCCGCCGAGGCCCGCGAGCCGCAGCGCATCTGGAGCACCGTGGCGAAAGCCATCAGGCGCATGACGTCCCGGAAGTACCTGCCCCGGTAGATGCGGACCCGCTCGTGCGGGTCGGCGAACAGCTTGCTGGCCCGGTGTCGCAGCGTGTAGATCCGCGTCGCGGCTGCATGCCCGATGGCCGACTGGCCGTGCTGGACGTAGTCGTAGAGCGGCCGGTCGATGAATTCGATCCGGCCCATCATTCGGGCCACGAGGGCGATCCAGTGATCGTGGTAGTGCGAGAATTGAGCTGGCGGGAAGGGGAGCGCCGCGTCGAGCAGCTCGCGGCGAAACAGCGAAGCCGCGCCGGTAACGCAATTGGCCACAAGCAGGGAGAGGAGGTCGTCGTGGTTGGGACGACGCCGCTCCCAGAAGGTCGGTGAGATCTCCTCGCCGTCGCGTCCGACGATGCGGGCGTCGCTGTAGATGAGGTGAGCGTCTCCGATCTGGTGCAGGAGCGTCTCGAGCTTGTCCGGGTACCACCGGTCATCCTGATCGGCGAGGGTCACGTAGGCGGCGTCTGGAGGCACCATGCCCAGAGCACGTTCGAAGTTCAGGTAAAACCCCTGGCGACGCTCGGAGCGAGAAACCACGAACCTTTCATCGCCATCGACGATTCGCTCGATCTCTCCGTAGCGCTCCGGCCTTGAGCAGTCGTCGCTGATCAGGCACACCCATCGACAGTGGGTCTGGGCCCGGATCGACTCGACCTGGCGCCTAAACAGCTCGGTCGGTGGGTTGTAGGTGGCCATCCCGATGGCCACCAGTGGTCCCGGTCCGCTCACGCCTGCGCTGGCGACCGGTGCCGCCTTCGGGGAGACGGTGATAGTGGCCAGCGGCACCGTCTCGGTCGCGCCACCGGCCAGCGTGGCCTCCAGACAGAGTTCGAGCGTGGGCCCTCCCGGTTGCTTCTCGATCCTGACCAGGCCCCAGAACCCGCTCCAATAACCGAGAAGCGCTGAGTCCTCAACGGGCTCGCCTCCGCCAGGCGCGCTCGAGTGGTCCTGAAGCTCCGCGTGCAGGGAGCGGAAGTAGTCCAGCCGAGGCATCCCGTGAGCCCAGACCGGCTGCTCCTGACCGTCCACCACGAGGCGCAAGGAACGGATTTCCGCCTCGGCGTCAAAGCAGGTGCCGCCCACGAACAGGGCCGTCCCAGCTCCGATGGCGAGGCCGGCTGGGAGCGGCCAGTCCAGATTTACCTGCAAGTCGGCCATCGTATCGGGCCGCGCTACGCTCGCGCGGTGGCCGAGGTCGCCGTCGTGGTCCCAAACTGGAACGGCGCGCGCTTCCTGGCGGACTGCCTGACCTCGCTCGTCTCTCAGACGGCCCCGGCCCGACTGATCGTGGTCGATGGGGCTTCGACCGACGGCTCTCGCGAGCTGGTCTCGGAACGTTTTCCCGACGTCATCGTGCTCGCCTTGGAGCGAAACGCGGGCTTTGCCGGTGCCGTGAACCGGGGGATCGAGGTCGCGCTGAGCGACGGGGCGGAGTTCGTCGCCCTGCTCAATAACGATGCCGTGGCCGCAGCAGATTGGCTCGAGCGACTCCTCGCCACCGCGCTGGCCCACCCTGACGCGGGCACCGTGACCTCCAAGCTGATGCTCGACGACCGGGTGCATATCGACAGCACCGGAGACTTCTACTCCTCATGGGGATGGGCCTACCCGCGAGGGCGAGACGAGCCCGATCATGGCCAGTACGACGAGCCGCAGTTCAGAGAGGTGTTCTGCGGCTCAGGCGGCGCCAGCCTGTACCGCGTCGAGATGCTCAAGGACGTGGGTCTCTTCGACGAGGACTATTTCGCCTACCTCGAGGACCAGGACATCGGCTTCCGGGCGCAGCTCATGGGCTGGAAGGCCCGGTACGAGCCGGCGGCGGTGGCCTACCACAGGCTGATGGGGACAAGTTCCACGATCAGCAACTTCGGGCGCTACCACGCGGTCCGCAACTGCATCTACCTGTACGTCAAGAATCTTCCTCACCCACTGTGCTGGAAATACCTCCCCAAGTTCCTGGCCGGGCTCTCGCTGATGGCAGCCAACGATGTGCGCCGGCGGCGGTTCTGGTCGATCGCCGACGCGTACCGGGACGCGCTTTGCCACCTCCCCCAGCTGCTGGCCAAACGCCGCCTGGTGCAGGCCAGCCGCCGTGTGCCGGTGAGCTACATCGACTCGATCCTCGTCCATCCCCTGCCCCCCACCCAGCGGGGCCTGATCAAGCTGCGCAGTCTGGTGCACCGGGGTGACAGATAGGCGCCGCCGGGCGAGAGTGGCTGCCGCAGCCGGCGCCCTCGTTCTGGCGGGGCTGCTGGCACTGATCCTGGCCTCCCCCGGCGGTCAAAATCACCCTGAGACGGTCACCGCGTTCGGGCGCCTGGGAAAGCCGCCATGGCCGCTGCGGATCGGGCCGCTCCGGCCCGGCCCCCCAGCACAACCACCCCCCAGGACCGAGCAACTCGGGGTCAACATCGGCCTGCTGTTCAGCCTGAGGATCTACGGCCAAGCTCTCATCTACGCCCAGCTATCGGCCCTGGCCCGTACCGGGGCGACGCTCGTCCGGTTCGACGCTCCATGGGAGGCAGCCGAGCCTGCGCCACCCGTGCACGGGATTCACTACGACTGGAGATTGGATGACCGGATCGCGTCGGCGCTGGCGGCGCACCACCTGCAATGGCTCCCGATAATCGACTACTCGCCGCCCTGGGTCCGGTCGGTCCGAGGGCTCGCTCACTCTGCCCCGAGCTCAGCAGCCGCCTACGCGGCCTACGCCGGAGCTCTGGCGGCGCGCTACGGGACCGGCGGCACGTTCTGGCGCGCCCACCCCGAACTGCCGCCAGAGCCGGTGCAGACCTACGAAATCTGGAACGAGCCTGATAGCGCCCTCTTCTGGCAGCCGCGCCCGGACCCGGCAGCCTATGCCCGGCTCTATCTGCGGGCGCGGGTCGCGATCACGTCGGTCCAGCCGACTGCCCGCGTGATCGTCGGCGGGCTGACGAATCCGCGCACGTTTCTACCCGAATTGCTTTCCGCGGAGCCGATGCTCCGAGGGCACATCGACGGAGTCGCCATCCATCCATACGGGCACGATCCCGAGGCTGTTCTGGCTCGGGTGCGCGCGGCCCGTCTCGCTCTTCGTTCGCTCGGGATGGGCTCGGTCCCGTTGTACGTGACCGAATTCGGCTGGAGTACTCAGCCAGCCGGGGGCTTCGGCTTCGCCCCGGCCAACCTCCGGCCGCGCTTCATTTACGAGACGATGGCGGCGCTTCGTCACACCGACTGTGGGCTGGCGGCCGTTCTGCTGTATGCCTGGTTCACCCCCGAGCTCAATCCGGCCAATAAACAGGACTGGTTCGGGATCGATCCGCCCCGGCCGGGGCCCAGCCCGGCCGTCAGGGCCTTCTCTGCAGCGCTTCGTGGCGGCGTGGCTAGTCCAGCCAACGCCGGACTGTGCTCGGGCTGAACAGCGCCTCGCTGATTGCGGCGTCGGTCTGCTCAGCCGTTCGCTGCCAGGAGTAAGCGCGAGCCCGGCGCAGGCCGGCCTCTTTGAGCTGGGCCCGCGTGGCGTCGTCGAACGAGGCAGCCATCACCGCCGCGGTGAATCGTTTGCGGTCGTCGGGGTCGACCAGCAGAGCGGCGTCGCCGCACGTTTCTGGAAGCGCCGCGAACGGAGCGCTCACCACCGGCGTGCCGCAGGCCATTGCCTCCAAGCACGGCAACCCGAAGCCCTCATAGCGGCTGGGGATGACCACGGCTCTGGCCCCGGCGTAGAGCCCGGGCAGATCGGCTTCCGCAACGTAGCCCAGGCGACGAGCCGCTATCGGGCCAGCGCGGAGGTACCCCCGGTCCGAGCCTGCCAGCACCAGCTCGGCGCCGCACGCCGCCAGCGCCCTCTGCACGGGCTCCAACGCGGACAGGTTCTTACGCGCTGATGGGGTCCCCACGACGAGCACATAGGGCAGATCCAGGTTGTGTCGGCTGCTCGCCGACGCGGGATCCGCGCTAGGTGAAAAGCGCTCGTCGACCCCGAGCGGAACCACGTCGATGACCCGCGGCTCGATCCCGAGCAGGCCGACCAGCTCGCTCTTGGAGAATTCCGACACCGTTATCAGCCGTCGTGCCCGCGCAGCCAGCATCGGCAACAGGCGCCGCTGGTAGGCCACATAGGTGTACGAATACGCCTCCGGGTGGCGCAGGGGGGCGAGGTCGTGGATCACGACCACATTGCGTCTAGAGCCCAGCGGGGCGAGGTTGGCCGGCGAATACACGAGCTCGCAGCCCGCGGCCAGTCGGGGCAGCACGACCTGCTCCCACGCGTGCCCCGCGCGGTGAGCCAGTCTCGGACTGGGCTGAATCAGCCGGTAGCGCTGAGGGCGCAAGCGAGGAAGCAGTACGGCCATCTCCTTGGCCAGCCGCTCGACACCACCAATGTGCAGCCGCGCGGCCGCGCGGCCGTTGATGGCCACACTCGGCTCGGAGGCGCCGGCGCTCAGCGGGTCGCGGCCAGGACGCGCCGGAGCCCGACGCCCGTCAACAGCAGTGCCGCGCCGAGAGCCATGCAGGCTTCGACGTTGAGACCGGTGTAGGGAAGCGTGTGCCCCGTGGCGTGTGGGTCCGAGGAGCCGCTGGGCATGTTCGAGGGCGCCGACGAGGACAGGGTGGACGAGGACCCTGAGCTGGTCGTGCCGCTCGAGGATCCCTGCGAGGCGGGGGGCGTACTCGACTTGTGATGGTGGCCGGGGCTGTGGAGCGGGTCGACGTACTGCGAGTTACCCGCCGAGTTTCCACCGCCGCCGCCATGATCCTTGGCTGACGCGGTGGCGGTGGCCGCCAGGCCGAGCGCCATCACGGCCAACCAGCAAACCAGCGTCCTTGTGATCCAACGCATCAGGACATATTCAAGCAGCGCCAGCCGACCGAATGCGCCGCCGACGCGAAAAATTTGCCGGTCGGGGCGCTCAGGGCGCCTCGAAGCCCGAATGGATCAGGGCTCCACCGAGCCGCGGCTTCGTCCGTGCGGTCAGCTTCTGAGAGCTTCCACCGGGCGAGTAGCTCACGGAAAACGCCGTGCCACTGGCCTGAAGGCTGGATGGCGTGGCGTCGCCGCCATGACCAAGACGGTGGTGGTTCAAGGTCGAAGGGCTTCGGTGGGGGACAAGCTTGATCTCTGTCGTATTCCAAAGTGAGCTCGAGATCGTGCCCGATTGTCCGGTGCTCGACTGAGCCGCCGCGGAGACGAACGGAGCCGAGCCAAAGTCGGCCAGCGGGAGCGTCACGCAGTCATACAGGCCCAGACACTCGGAGGGCGCTTCGACGATCCACTCCGCCGATGTGACGTCGATCGGGGATGTGCTGACGGTCTTGGAAAACTGGGTGTGCCGCGTCAGATCGCGCAGCGTCAGCGTGGCCCTGTGGCCGACCACGACCACCTGGCCCTGGATCTCATCTCCGGGCGGGACCTGGAGCTTTAGAGGGACCGACGGTGCTGGGACGAGCTCGTACCACGCAAACGCGCGTGGCTGGCCGCTGGATGTGCAGTCGACCTCGGTGCCGGTCTGTTCGAGCGCCCGAGCGCCCGAGCTGTAACCCCCGAGGCCCACCCAATACGAGGAGAACGTTTCCAGGCCGCTCTGGCAGGACACCGTGGGCTCCCTCCAGGTCCCTGAAACGCTGCGGAACTTAACGCCGGAGCGGTGGACCGCGTAGCCAGACCAGTTGCTGCTCTTACTCACGGCAGCCAGCGCCGCAGGCGCAGCGGTCAGCGAAACCAACCCCACCATCGCTCCTGTCAGCCAACCGCGCACCAATGCTCCTCTTCGGCCATCTGAGCCCTCGGCTTGAGCACACCCCTGATGTTTGAGCACAGCTTTCTCGACTATAAAGTGAGAAGAACACCAGAGAGGAGCCACCATGACCGAGAACAGCTTCAGCGCGCGGGATACCCTCACCGCCTCAGGCCGCTCGTTTGAGTTTTTCCGGCTCGACGCCCTCCAGTCTGAATACGACGTGGCGAGGCTGCCCTTCTCTCTGAAGGTCCTACTCGAGAATCTGCTCCGCCATGAGGACGGCGAGATCGTCCGGCGCGAAGACATCGAGGCGCTCGCCCGATGGGACGCCAAGGCCGAGCCGAGCGACGAAATCGCATTCATGCCCGCGCGGGTCCTGATGCAGGATTTCACGGGCGTACCGGCGGTGGTGGATCTGGCCGCGATGCGTGACGCGATCGGCGAAATGGGCGGCGACGCCGAGAAGATCAACCCTCTGGTCCCCGCCGAGCTTGTCATCGACCACTCGGTCCAGGTGGACGTGTTTGGTTCTCCGAAGGCCTTCCAGCGCAACGCGGAGCTCGAGTTCGAGCGCAACCGAGAGCGATACGCCTTCCTGCGCTGGGGACAAGGTGCGTTTGAGAACCTCCGTGTGGTCCCTCCGGACACGGGGATCGTCCACCAGGTCAACCTCGAGTACCTCGGACGGGTGGCGTTCGTGGACGAAGAACGAGAGCTGGTCTATCCGGACACGCTGATTGGGACGGACTCCCACACCACGATGATCAACGGCCTCGGCGTGCTCGGCTGGGGCGTGGGCGGAATCGAGGCCGAGGCGGCGATGCTCGGTCAGCCCCTGTCGATGCTGATCCCGCAGGTTGTGGGCCTCGAGCTGACGGGCGCCCTCCAAGAGGGCGCGACGGCAACCGATCTGGTTCTGACCGTGACCGAGATGCTGCGGCGCCACGGCGTCGTCGGAAAGTTCGTGGAGTTCCACGGCGAGGGCCTGTCCGGACTGCCGCTGGCCGACCGGGCAACGATCGGCAACATGTCCCCTGAGTTCGGGTCGACGTGTGCGATCTTCCCGATCGATGCCGAGACACTCTCCTACCTGGAGTTCTCGGGCCGCCCGCAGGAGCTGATCGAGCTTGTCGAGGCCTACGCCCGCGAGCAGGGCCTGTGGCACGACGAGCAGTCCGAGAAGCCCGTCTTCAGCGAGGAGCTGGCGCTCGACCTGGGAGACGTCGTGCCGAGCGTGGCTGGCCCTAAGCGTCCGCAGGACAGGGTCTCGCTGACGGAGTCCAAAGCTTCCTTCCGCGAGGCTCTGGAGGGCCTTCTGCCCAACGAAAGTCCCGAGGACGACGCCGTGGCTGAGTCGTTCCCGGCCAGCGACCCGATCTCCTCACACGTCCGCAACGGCGACGGCTACGAGCCCTCCGGGGGAACGGGTGGAGCCCAGGTGGCCGACCGCCAGAGCGAACCTGTGCCGGTCACGCTGAAGGACGGGACCGAGGTCGAGCTCGATCACGGCCACGTCGTGATCGCGGCCATCACCAGCTGCACGAACACCTCGAACCCGTCTGTCATGGTCGGGGCGGGGATTCTGGCCCGCAACGCCGTTCAAAAGGGACTGAAGGTCAAGCCCTGGGTCAAGACATCGCTCGCTCCCGGCTCGAAGGTGGTGACGGAATATCTCGAGCGCGCCGGGCTGACCGAGTACCTCGACGAACTCGGTTTCAACCTCGTCGGCTACGGCTGCACCACCTGCATCGGGAACAGCGGCCCGCTTCCCGAGGAGATCTCCGACGTCGTCGGCGCCGAAGATCTGGCGGTCGTGTCGGTCCTGTCGGGAAACCGCAACTTCGAGGGCAGGATCAATCCGGACGTAAAGATGAACTATCTGGCCTCGCCTCCGCTGTGCGTGGCCTACGCCATCGCGGGCACGATGGACATCGATCTGTACGACGAGCCGTTGGGCGAGGACGAAGATGGACAGCCCGTGCTCCTCAAAGACATCTGGCCGGACGCCGACGAGGTGGCCACCACGGTCCAGGAGGCGATCCAATCGGACATGTTCCACAAGAGCTACGGGGAAGTCTTCGAGGGCGACGAGCGCTGGACCTCGCTCGAGGTCCCAACCGGCGAGTTGTTCGAATGGGAGCCCGAGTCCACGTATGTGAGGCGGCCCCCGTTTTTTGAGTCCCTCCCTACCGATCCCGAACCGCTCGAGGACATTGAGGGGGCCCGGGTGCTGGCGATGCTCGGTGACAGCGTCACCACCGATCACATATCACCGGCGGGCTCGATCAAGCGAGACAGCCCGGCGGGCAAGTACCTGGTCGAGCAGGGGGTCGAGCCGAAGGACTTCAACTCCTACGGGTCGCGCCGGGGCAACCACGAGGTGATGATGCGCGGCACGTTCGCCAATATCCGGTTGCGCAACCTGCTGGGTGAAGACAAGGATCGACTCCCCGAAGGCGGCGTCACGATCTATCTCGGTGGGGACGGGGAAGAGCAGATGTCGATCTACGACGCCGCCATGCGCTACCAGGAAGGACAGACGCCGCTGATCGTGCTGGCTGGCAAGGAATACGGCTCAGGCTCCTCGCGCGACTGGGCGGCCAAGGGCACGCGCCTCCTGGGCGTGCGGGCCGTGATCGCGGAGAGCTTCGAGCGGATCCACCGCTCCAATCTCGTGGGCATGGGCGTGCTGCCGTTGCAGTTCTCCTCCGGGGAGACGGCGTCCTCGCTCGGACTCAGCGGGCGGGAGACATTCACCATCCGTGGGTTGAAGGACGCCGACTCATTGCCTCGCGAGCTCACCGTCGAGGCGGACGATAAGCAGTTCGACGTTCGGGTCAGGATCGACACGCCCCGAGAGCAGCAGTACTTCCGGCACGGGGGGATCCTCCAGTTCGTGCTGCGCCAGCTGGCATAAGGCGGCCCCAAGATTGGTTTGACGTCCGCTCTAGGGGATAATCCTTAAGCGTGGCTTTATCGATTCTCCATCTGGCCCGTTGGCTGGCCTGGCAGCTCGGCGAGCCGGAGCAGCCCGAGCCTGAGCGGCCCGCCAACATCACGGTCTTCCTGAGTACCGCCCGGCACTCGTCCGAGATCTCGGACGCCTAGACAGACTTTCAGCCACCCCCGGAGACGAAAATCGTCCTCTGTTGGTGGCGCGGCCGCTGGCCGTCACATTAGGCTTACCGCGCGATGTCTGCGCCTGAGCTCCTTAATCGGCTGCTATGCACCCCTGGGCCGTCGGGTCAAGAGTCCGAGGTCGCTCAGCTCTGGCGGGATCACATGTCCGACTTCGCCACCGACGTCGGCTCGGATCACGTCGGCTCCTCCTTTGCCCGGGTAGCGGGGACAGCCGGCGGGCCGAGTTTGGCCGTCGTGGGACACATCGACGAGATCGGGCTCCATGTCACGCACATCGACGGCGACGGTTATCTGCGCTTTGGCGGAGTCGGTGGCTGGGATCCAACCGTTCTCGTGGGGCAGCGGATCCGGCTGCTGACGCGCAGCGGTCCGGTATTCGGCGTCATCGGCCGCCGGCCGATACACCTGCTCAAGGACGAGGAACGCAAGCGCGCGCCCGAGCTCAAGGAACTCCACATCGACATCGGGGCCAAGGACGCTGACGACGCTCGCGGGCTCGTCAGGATTGGCGACGTGGCCGTGATCGAGGGGGAGCCGATCGAGCTCCCAAACGGTCGCGTGGTCTCCCGTTCGATCGACAACCGGATTGGCTGTTACGTCGCCGCTGAGGCCGCTCGCTTGGTGTCCTCGGCAGGAGGCGCCCCGGGCGACGTAGTCGCGGTGGCCGTGGCTCAGGAGGAGACGGGGCTGGCCGGGGCCCGGACGAGTGCGTTTGCGCTCCGCCCCGACGTGGCAATCGTCGTCGACGTCACTTTCGCGACCGACCAGCCCGGCGTAGAGCTGGGGGAGCTGACCGACCACAAGCTCGGCTCGGGGCCAGTGCTGGCCCGGGGGACCAACCTCCATCCGAAGGTATTCGAACTTCTATACGCCGCCGGCGAGGAGGAGGAGATCCCGTTCACGATCGAGTCGCTCGGCCGCAGTACGGGAACCGACGCCGATGCCTTTCACATCAGCCGGTCGGGCATTCCCACCGGCCTCGTGGCCGTGCCCTGCCGGTACATGCATTCACCTGTGGAGATGATCTCGGTCGGCGACCTGGACGCCGCGGCCCAGCTCATTGCCGCTTTCGCCCGCCGTCTGGAGCCGGGCTTGTCATTCCACCGCTGAGCTGAGCGCTGCCCACGGCCGTCGGGTAGGACTACGACATGCTGCTGCTGTTCGATCTCGACGGAACACTCCTGAAAGGCGCCACCGACGCCCACCGAGACGCCATGCATGCCGCGCTGCTGGCGGTGCACTCAGTCGACATCCGCCGGGTGAAGATCTCACTTTCGGCAGCTGGTCGTACCGATCCCGAGATCATGCGGGCGATCCTTCTGGCCGCAGGAGTCTCGGCAGAGCGCATCGACGCTCGCGCGGATGCGGTGCGTGAAGAGTGCTGCCGCCTGTTCGCGCAGCTGTGCCCCTCTGACCTCTCCCACACAGTTATCCCCGGCGTCAGCGAGCTGCTCGGCTGGCTCTCAGGGCTCGAGCACGTCACGTTGGGACTGCTCACCGGAAACTACGAGCCGGTTGCCCGGCTCAAGCTGGCCAGAGCGGGGGTGGGTAACTATTTCCCCTCGGGCCAGGGTGCGTTCGGGTCTGACGCTGAGGATCGGGCTGCGCTACCGGCCATCGCCCGGCGCCGAGCGGGTCGCGTCGGCGCGCCCAACCCGAGAGCGCAGACGATCGTGATCGGCGACACGCCCCGGGACATCGCGTGCGCCGGCGCCGACGGCGTGCGGTGCGCGGCCGTGGCCACGGGACCCTTCGACGCGTCCGAGCTCGAGGCTGCCGACTACGTCGCCTCCGACACATACGAGCTACGGAGGGTGCTCGCGGAGCTCATCTAGGCGTGAGCTAGGGCCTGGGCTGGGGGAACTGCGAGCGCATCGCCATGTCCCACACGCGATCGGGCATCAGCCTGCGCTGGCTCATCAACAGCCGTGCGCTCAAGGTCACGGGGTAGCGGGCTTTCGGACGACGCGCCTCGAGCGCACGGGCGATCGTCCTGGCCACGGCCTCGGGACCAGCTCCCAGCTTGGCCATCGGGCCTGTGTAGGCGTCTGCGGTGACCTGCGCGACCTTGGAGTTGAAGTCCGAGTAATCGCCACCGGCCGCCGCGTGGCCCACCGAGCCCGCCGCAACCTCACCAAACCGGGTCACGATCAGCCCAGGCTCGACCACGATCACGTCGACGCCAAAGCCCCGGACCTCGAAGCGGAGCGCATCCGAGAGCGCCTCGACGGCGTACTTGGTGGCGTGGTAGAGACCGCCGCCCGGGAACGTCAGGCGCCCGCCCATCGAGCTGATGTTCACCACCTTGCCCCACCCCTGTGATCGCATCCCCGGCAGCACGAGCTGGCACATCCGGAGCAGCCCGAAGACATTGGTCTCGAACTGGGGCCTCACCTGTTCCATCGGCACGGACTCGACCGCCCCGGACTGGCTGTAGCCAGCGTTGTTGACCAGGACGCCCACGGCGCCCTGCTCTGCGGTGACCTTGGCCACCGCCGCCCGCATCGACTCCTCGTCGGTCACATCGAGAGCGAGCGTCCGGCAGCCCTTCTGCTCGAGATCGGCCAGCGCCTCCGGGCGGCGCGCGGTGGCGTAAACGGTCCAGCCCTGCCCCACCAGGTGCTCGGCGGTGGCGTGGCCGATGCCCGAGGAGCAGCCGGTGATTAGAACAGCTTTGGAGGGCATCGTCACCCGGGAACTTACGCTACGGCGCCACGCCGACGCGTCTCGCGCTAAGCCCGAACCAGCTTCTTGTACGTGAGCCGGTGCGGGCGATCGGCCTCGGGACCGAGCTTTTCACGGCGAAAGCTCTCATAGGCCTCGAAGTTGCCCTCGAACCAGCGGATCTGGGAGTCGCCTTCGAAGGCCATGATGTGGGTGGCGACACGGTCAAGGAACCAGCGATCGTGCGAGACGATCACCGCGCATCCGGCGAACGCGAGAAGCGCCTCCTCGAGCGCCCGCAACGTGTCGGTATCGAGATCGTTCGTCGGCTCGTCGAGCAGCAGCAGGTTGCCGCCGCTTCGTAGCAGCTTCGCCAGGTGGAGCCGGTTGCGCTCGCCTCCTGACAGCTTCCCCACCTTCTTCTGCTGGTCGGTGCCCTTGAAGTTGAAGCCGGCCACGTAGGCCCGGCTGTTGACGGTCCGCTCGCCGAGCGCGATCTGGTCTGAGCCGCCGGAGATCGCCTGCCACACCGTCGCGTCCGGATCGAGGTCCGCCCGGGACTGGTCGACGTAGGCCAGGGCGACGCTCTCGCCCAGCCTGATCGTCCCGGCATCCGGCTCCTCCTGGCCAGTGATCAGTCTCATCAAGGTCGTCTTCCCGGCACCGTTGGGCCCGATCACGCCGACGATCCCGCCCCTGGGTAGCTTGAAGTTCAGGTCATCGATCAACACCTGCTCGCCATAGCCCTTGCGCAGGTGATCGGCCTCGACCACTATCTCGCCGAGGCGCGGCCCAGCCGGGATGTGGATCTGGACCTGGTCGAGCCGTGGCCCGGAAGCGGCGTCGGCGGCCAGCAACGACTCGTAGGCGTTCAGGCGAGCCTTCGGCTTGTTGCGCCGGGCGCTGGCATTCAAGCGAACCCACTCGAGCTCCCGCTCGATCGTCCGCTTGCGGCTCTGTTCCTGGCGAGCCTCGTCCTCGAGCCGGGCTCGCTTTTGCTCAAGCCAGCCCGAGTAGTTGCCCTGGTAGGGAATCCCATGGCCACGGTCGAGCTCGAGGATCCAACCGGCCACGTTGTCGAGGAAATAGCGGTCGTGCGTCACGGCCACAACGGTGCCGGCGTACTCGTGGAGATGGCGCTCCATCCAGGCGACGGACTCGGCATCGAGGTGGTTGGTCGGCTCGTCCAGGAGGAGTAGATCGGGCTGCGCCAGCAGCAACCGGCAGAGCGCCACCCGCCGGCGCTCACCGCCGGACAGCGTGCTCACGTCGGCCTCGGGCGGCGGGCAGCGCAGCGCGTCCATGGCGATCTCAAGCGTCGTATCCAGGTTCCATCCGTCGACCGCGTCGATCCGCTCCTGAACTGTCCCCAGCTCGTCCGCGTTCTCCTCCGAGTAGTTCATCGAGAGCTCGTTGAAGCGGTCGAGCAGCGCCCGGACCTCAGCCACTCCCTCCTCGATGTTGCCGCGAACGTCCTTGCCGGAATCGAGCTCAGGCTCCTGCTCAAGGAGGCCGACGCTCGCCCCCGGGGCGAGCTGGGCCTGGCCGTCGTAATCAGAGTCCAGACCCGCCATGATTCGCAGCAGTGTCGACTTCCCAGCGCCGTTGTAGCCGAGCACGCCGATCTTGGCTCCCGGAAGGAAGGACAGCGAGATGTCCTTCAGGACCTCCTTGTCGGGCGGATGACGGCGGGAGAGACGGTAGGTGGTGAAGATGTACTGCGCAGGCACCAGGCAGAGAGCATAGGCCGGGCCCACGGATCCGATGGAAGCGCTGGCGATCGTCTTCTCCGTGTTCGCCGTGCTGCTGATGATCGTGGCCATCGCGGGGATGGTCACGGGCCGCCCCGGCGCGCGGGCAGGGCTGTTCGTACGCGCGGCGGCGCTGATCCTGTTCGGCGCGGCTGTCGCGCTGGGCGCGGCCAGCCACTGATTTCCCCGGAGCCTCAGCTCACCGGCTGCCACAGGCTGACCTTCCAATGCCCGGGCGCCAGCCTGATCACCGCGCATAGGATCACGTGCCAAGCCGGGGCGAGCCCCTGGTAGGAGCTGCCGTGAGTGGCCGTCGTGCGCTCGAGCGTGACAACCACCCACCGGCTCCCAGAGCTGCTCAGCGGGGCCACCGCTTCGACCTTTCCGCTGTTCGCGATCCCGCTGCGCTGAAGCTCGTAATCCCGAGCGGTCTGGCCGGCGGCGAGCTCCATGGCGGAGTGGGCCTGACCCACGCTTTCGGTGGCCAGCGTCCGCAGGTCGCCCACCACGGTGTGCGAATTCCAGTTGATGTACTGGGTGGCGAAGGCCACCAGCAGCTCACCGGCCAGGGATGAGTCGTACGGGTTGGGCTCACCTCTCGGCGGGTTTGACCCGGCGGAGGTCCCGGTCGGGGCAGCCACCGGAGCCGGCGCTGTCGACCCCGGGTTCGACGCGGGAGCTTGAAATCCACAACCCGCCAGGCCCAGACACGAAAGGATCAGGCAATGACGCACCGACGTATGCCGCCTGAACTTCACAGCCCCACCGGATGTCGAGCGACAAAGCCCGCGGAGCTGCGAATCAGCGGATGCCAGCCGATCCCCGTGGTCCCGTCCCCGGGACCCGCGGCGTTCCAAGTGTCCCAGCGCAGGCCGGCAACGTACATAAAAACGTGGTCCGCGCTGGCGTAAAGCGTTACCCAGCGGCCCACCCCGGGCTGGCCGAAGGATTCGAGCGTGCCCGAGGCCGCGTCGTAGGAGGCCGGGAGCAACCCGCCTCCCCAGAGCAGATGTTCCACGCTGCTCGAGCAGTCGTAGGACGGGGCGATCTGCGAGAGCGGAATCCCGTGGCCACCGCCGTAAACGTACGGCTTGCCCACGATCTCGTTGCCGGCCGCGATGATTCCCTTGACCGCGGCCGGCGCGGTGGCCGGAGCCGCCGCCTGGCCGTTGGCCAGGAGGCGAGCCCGATCGCCTGGCGTCAGCGGGACGCCCGAGCTCGAGGAGGAAGAGCACGAAGCCGACGCGGCCGGCGAGCTCGCGGAGGCATCGGGCTGGGCGGGCAGCGATCCGGGCGGCGTCTGGCCGAGCACTCCGGAGGAACCGCTGTTGGGCGGCCGTTCGATCCGAACGGGACCGGACCAGAGTCCGTTCTCGTAGGGGATGTGGAGCGCGCGGGCGAATTCCCACCACAGGTCGATCACCCTCGGGAGACCGTCGATCGGGCCGCCGCCGAACCCGAAATCGCGCTTGTAGGCGATCGCCGAGTGGCCGCCCCAGGTGATCCGCAGCGGGGTGCCGTACGGCAGCCCTCCGAGATCGGTGGCCGTCTGGAAGGTGTACCCGCCGAGTTCGGCGTAGCTGTCAGGGTGCTGGAGAAGGTTCGCCCCCGAAGCTCCGACCGTGCCGCTGCTCGGGTCGCCGGGCCCCCCGTACTCGGTGGCTCCGACCAGCTGACCCGTCCCTGGGGGACCCAGCACGATCCCCGTCCCGCCAGCGCCGTCAGAGCTACCCGGTGAGCACGCCGACGAGCTCGGGGGCGTGATCAGAAGCGTCAGGAGGGCCAGGCCCATCGTCCCGCCAAGCAACACCACAGTGCCCGCCGCTAGGCGAACGGCCAGCGTGCGCCGCCGGCGCGATCGACGCCTCAACCGGGCCGCCCCGCGTCAGGAATCTCCGAGAGCACGGCGGCGACCGTACCATCGTATTATGCCTAAATAATCTAATTGAGACTATTTGAATACTGAAATTCGCGGAATTGTCACCCCTTGCCTGACCGCCCGGCGTGTCTCGTCCGGGGTGATCTACGCGCCCGCTCGTCGCTAACGTAAAGGGGTCATGCCGCGCATCCTTGACGTCGAACAGTCGCTCTTGCTCCTCGAGCTCGAGGCCCCGTTCGACCAGCGGGCAGTCCAGCTGGCCCGCCGGCGGATGGCCAAGCGCTGGCATCCGGACATCGCCTCTCCGGGGCAGCGCCACCAGCACGAGCGCCACCTCCAGGCCATCAACGAGGCGGCCGACCAGCTCGAGCAGCTGGCCGAGTCCGCTCGCGGAGGCCGTGTCAGCAGCGGAGCTGTCCGGGCCTCGGCGGCGGCCGCGCGCAAGGCGCGCGCCGAAGCCGGCCGACGGGCGTACGAAGCCGAGCAGCGGGCTCGGGCCGCCGCCCAGGACCGGGCGAAGCACGACCCATTCGGGGCGCGCGTGCCAGATCACTCGGTCGTCCATCGGTACGCGCGGTGCCTCTCCTATCCCGAGTGGGGCGTAGGCACTGTGAGCGGAATTTATTTCTCCGGCGAGGGCGAGGAGGTCCAGCAATGGGCTCGCGTTCTGTTCTCGATTGGCGTGCGCACGATTCCGGCCGGGTCGCTTCAGTTCGTCGACTTCTCAAAACCAGATGCGGCGGCGGACCGGGTCCAGCGCTTCATGACGGCCGCGCAGCATGCGCTGGCCGAGGGGAACGCCCAGGTCGCGGCGCAGCGCCTGGTCTACGCCCGAGACGCCGAGCCAACGAACCCCGCGGTGCTTCGGCTCCTCACCACCGCGTTCTGGCAGGCCGGAAACCTTCCGGCCGCCGCCCGGGCCGTTCGGGACTGGGCGCGCGTCGAGACAGACCGACCGACCCCTGAGCGGTTCGCCTCACGGATCTATGAAGATATGGGAGCGGTCGACCAGGCGGCTGAGGCGGCGGCTCGGGCCGCCGCCAGAGCTCCGCAGGACGCCTCAGCCTGGGAGCGCCTGGGACGCCTGCGCCTGCGCCTGATGGATCCGCCCGGAGCGGTCTCGGCCCTTGAGCAGGCCCGGCTGGTCGGCGCCACGGTGGAGGGGCTGCTCGACCTCGCCTTGGCTCATCGTCTGGCGGGCGACGTGGGCGCAGAGGTCTCCGCTGCGTACGCAGCCACCCAGCTCGATCCTGATTCTCGCGCCGCGTGGTCGAGCTATGCCCATGCGCTCGCCCGGACCGACAGGACAGGCGAGTGCATGGGCGCGTGCCAGCGAGCGCTGGCCCTCGGGGAGGACGCCGAGGTGTCAGACCTGCTCGAGCGGCTGATGGCGAGGACCCCTCGCGGCATCTCGCAGCGCACGGCCGCCTGAGGGCCTCTTCGCATGAGGGTCGGGGCTTCGCGGTGGAAGCCTGCCCAAACGCCTTACCTACGAGGGGCCGTCCTGAACGTCCGGTCGGCTCCGAAGAACACGCCGAAGTCCGTAATCACGAACGCGCGATAGTGGACTATGGTCCCGGCCGCGAAGCCACCCGCCGTGCCGCGGAACCCGACGGCCTCCTCTGCCGGTTTCACGATGCGATGCGCCGTCCTGTGACCGTAGCCCTTCGTCTTGCCGAACTGGATGCCCACTTCAAGGGGCGTTCCAACCGGATTCACCGACCCGCTCACCGACCCGCCGGTCGACGTGATGCGGGTCGCGCCTCCGGTCACAGGGGCATTCGGCTTGTAGGCCACGCCGAATAGCTTCGCGACAGATGCGCTCCCGTTCGTGAACAGGAAGAACGGCGTGCCGAGGGCGGCGCCCTGGCAGCTCGAGCCGTCGCCGTTGAACGGGTTCGCCGTGCAGGAGCTTGAGATCGGTGCGCGGACTGCATCCGAGGCGTTCGTCCCAATGTGGATGTCGTCCTTGACGAACAGGTTCGGGGTGGCGAAATGGCCGACCTGCACGTGACCTGAGTGATGCCAGGTCACGTACGGGGTGTTGCCTGAGAACGTGACGTCGGCGCGATCACCGACGCCGATCGGATGGCCGTTGTTGGCGATGACGAACTGACTATTCACCAGATGGGCCACGAACACCTCGTTGTTATTCGCAGCGCCTGTCCCCTCGTCCCACGCCACCCATGGCACCGTCGGCGTGCCCGCCACCATCGTCCCGGAAGCCACCTGCGGGTCCTCGGCATTCGCTGCGCTGTTGGCATTCAGCGAGCACCCTGCCTCGGCCACCTGCGTCTCGGCGCATGGTCCGCCGTGATTCGTCGAACCGGACGCGTCCAGGACTCCTGAGCCCGTCCGCCCCACCGCGATCCAATTGAGACCACCGTCGACCGTTCCCGTAGGGGGTGGGCTGACACCCGGCGCCACCGCCTTGGCAGCAAACACCATCTCGCTGTTGCGAAGCCCGGCGAGGCTCGAGCCCTCCTCGTACCAGACGACCCACGGCACCGAGTCGTTCGCGCCGGTGAAGGCGATGTCAGGCTCGACGGCAGCCCGCGTGCGGTCCACGTTCAGCGACGGATCGGCCCCGAGCCGCTCCACGCCGACCTGCTGCCAGCAGAAGCCACCGATCGGCGCGGCTGAGGGATTCGCCGCAGCCGGCTTGACCCCGATGCAATTCGTCGATCCTGGACCCACCGGTTTGACCACGAAGATCTGATCCTTGCCGGCGCCGGGGGAATTCGCGCCTGTCTCCTGCCAGGTGATCCAGGGCCCCGGCTTGGTGGGATCGACTGCCGAGCCGCCCGCCACCGACGGGTTCTCGGCCGACTGATCCGTGTGGATGTTCAACGACGGGACCGGGACCAATCCGGTACCAGAGCCGCGGCTCTGACCGGCGAAGATCCACTTGCCCTGGCTAGCGTCGCCCGTGTTGTCGAACCGGCTCGCGAAAACCTGGTCGTGACCGCCGAACGCCTTCGTGGCCTCGTACCAGGTGGCCCATGGCACGGTGCGTCCGCTGCCGGCAAAGTCAATCGAAGGAGCTTCCCCGTTCTGGCCCTGATCGAAGTTCAGCGAGCCGGAGAAGATCGGGCTGCTGCTCGAGGCGCCACCCACCGTGCCGGTCCCGCGGGTCGTCCAAGCGCCGGCGGCAAACGAGCGCACAAACACCTGGTCGTGCTTGGAGACAGACGTCTCCCGCTGGCGAAACACGGCCCAGGGGACCGCGCGGGCGCCAGCCGTCAGCGCGCCAGCGACGACGTCGGCGTTCGTCGGGTTCTCGACCGCTACCGGGTCGGCTGGGCGGATGCCGGCAGCCGGGTCATCGTTGACCTGCACGCCCGGAGGCAGCCCCTGAAGCGCCGCCCAGGCCGACCCCGCCGCCGCCAACGTGAGCACACCGCTCGCCGTGGCCAGTCGCCATGCACTGAAACCTCGCACCTCTGCTCCCTCCGGTCGCTTAAGCGGTCTCTAGCAGGCCGAGGGGCCGCGGTCAAGGCGGCTTGCTCACCGCGACGAGATCGAGCCCTCGCGCCCGCAGACCGGGCAGGACTCCTGCGGACCGAGTTCGCGGCCTCCGCACTCCGGGCAGTCCGTGACCTGCTCGAGTACGCCCAAAAGTTCACCCACTCGGCAGACGAGCAGCCGCTCCTCTTCGACCTCGATCCAGGTGCCGGCAGCAGCCGGAAACACGACGTGGTCGCCAGGTCTGACGGGCATGACCACACCCACATGGTCCCACCAATCAAGGCCCGGGCCGACGGCCAGCACGATGCCGTGCTGTGGCGGCGGCTCCTCGGACCCGGGCGGCACGATCAGCCCGGACCGCCGGACGCGGTCCGGATCTAGCTCCTTGATGACCACGCGGTCAAAGATGGGTCGAAGCTGGCTGCGCATCGACGGCTGATGTTAGGGGCGCCGTCCGTAGTCCGGCATATCGTCCGGCCAATGCGCTTGCTCGTTGCCCGCTGCTCGGTGCGCTACACCGGCCGCCTCTGCACCGAGGCCGGTGAAGCCGTTCGCCTGCTCATGATCAAGGCCGACGGCACGTTCATGGTCTGGTCGGACTGGGGAGGCGCCAGCGTGAAGCCCATGAACTGGATGTCGCCGCCCGCGGTGATCGAGGAGACCGAAGACGTGATCACGGTACGAAAGCGAGCAGGACGGACCGAGGAAAGCTTGGAGGTCTCGATCGCAGAGATCCTCTCTGACGTCACACACGACATGGGCGCACCGGGCGAGGATCAGGCCGCCGCCAAGGACGGCGTCGAGGCCGATCTTCAGGAGCTGCTGGCCGAGCAGCCGCACTGGTGTGGCGCGGGCTTGCGGCTTGTCCGCCGCGAATGGCCGACCGATGTCGGTCCGGTCGACCTCATGTGCCTGGACGGCGAGGAGCGATGGGTGGCGGTCGAGATAAAGCGGATCGCGGGTCTCGATGCGGTTGAGCAGCTGACGCGTTACCTGGAACGGATCAGGCTTGACCCGGCGTTTGGCTCCTGCCGCGGGGTCCTTGCCGCTCAGCGGATTAAGCCGCAGGCCAGAGTGCTGGCGTCGTCCCGAGGGATCGACTGCGTGGAGGTCGATCTGGAGGTCCTGCGGGGCGAAAGGCTCCCGGACCTGAAATTGTTTGCGGCATGAGCGAGGTCCTGACCGAAACGCGCGCCCGCGTTCTGCTGATCACGATCAACCGGCCTGACCAGCGCAACGCCGTCAACGCCGCCGTGGCTGAGGGCATCGCCGCGGGGCTTGATCACCTTGACCGCGATCCCGACCTCTCGGTGGGCATCCTGACCGGAGCGGGCAAGGGGTTCTCGGCCGGAATGGACCTGAAGGCGTTCGTGGCCGGTGAGCGGCCGTATGCCGGTGACCGAGGGTTCGCTGGGATCACCCAGCGGGCATCGGCCAAGCCGCTGATCGCCGCCGTCGAAGGGTTTGCCGTAGCGGGCGGGCTTGAGATCGCCCTGGCCTGCGACCTGATCGTTGCGGCCCAGGGGGCGAGACTCGGAATCCCTGAGGTCAAGCGGTCGCTGGTAGCCGCCGGGGGAGCGCTCCTGCGGCTGCCGCACAGCCTGCCGCGCACGATCGCGATGGAACTGGCGCTTACCGGAGAGCCGATCGACGCCGAGCGGGCGCACACCCTCGGGCTGGTCAATCGGCTTGCTGAGCCGGGGGGGGCGGTGGCGGTGGCTCTGGAGTTGGCGGAGACGATCGCGGCCAACGGGCCGCTCGCGCTCGCCGCCACGAAGCGGATCATGGTCGAGGCGCCCGACTGGCCTGAGAGTGAGTTCTTCGCCCGCCAAGGGGAGATCGTGGCTCCGGTCATGAGCTCTGAGGACGCCCGGGAGGGAGCGATCGCATTCGCCGAGAAACGCCCGCCGGTCTGGAAGGGGCGTTAGGGCCCGCCGTCGCAATTCCCTACCTCGAACGGGTAGGCTCGTAGACGTGTCAGAAGACGATGACCTGTTCGGACAGGAACACGTCCGCGTCTATCGATCCACGGACGGCGAGCGCGGCTACCGGTGGCGTGGCACGACGATCCTCCTGCTCACCACGACGGGCCGGGCTTCAGGAGAGGAGCGGACCACCCCCCTCATCCACCGGACCGACAGCGATCGCTGGGTGGTCGTGGCCTCAAAAGGAGGTGCTCCGGATCATCCGGACTGGTACAAGAACCTGCTCTCTGACCCCGAGGCCACGATCCAGGTCAAAGCCGACCGGATCCCGGTGACGGCCAGCACCGCAGAGGGAGAGGAGCGGTCACGACTCTGGAAGCTGATGGCCGGGGCCTGGCCGGCGTATGACGACTACCAGCGCAAGACCAGCCGGGAAATCCCCGTCGTGGTCTTCGAGCGCCGGTAATCAAACAACCTCACGGCTCTTCGCCGTATCAGCGAGCCTTGCCCCAGAGGGTGGCCACGATCGTGCGGGCGCCGGCGTCATTGCGGTGCTCGCACAGGTAGATCCCCTGCCAGGTCCCAAGAGCCAGCCTTCCGGCCTTGACCGGCAGCGTGAGCGTCGGCCCGAAAAGAGCAGCCTTGATGTGCGCCGGCATGTCGTCGGAGCCTTCGAGGGTGTGCGTCCAGTAGCGAGCGTTCTCCGGAACGGCCTCATCCGACCAGGTCTCAAAATCGCGCCGGACATCTGGTGAGGCGTTTTCGTTGAGAGCCAGCGAGGCCGACGTGTGCGCGATCAAGAGATGGATCAGTCCTACGTCGACCTGACCAAGCTCCGGCACGGCCTCCACCACCTCGTTGGTGATGAGGTGAAACCCACGTTGACGTGGTTCAAAAATAACCTCGCGCTGCATCCACATAGCGACCCCTGTTATTGTGCCCCCCGCCGAATCCCCTGCAAACTGCCGGGGAACGGGGGAACCAATCCCGGGGCGAATCGCCGCCTGATGGCGGCGTAGCGCCAGGCGCGAGCCCGTCAGCTAACCCCGCAGGCACCCAGGACCATGCTCATGCGCCGGTGGACAGTACGCCTTCTAACCGCGACGATCGCGGGACTCGGCCTGCTCGGGTTGCCGTCGCAGTCGACCGCAGGACCGAGTATCGGCCAGCTAAACCAGCAACTGGGCCAGCAGCGCTCACAGCAGCAGCAGCTCCAGTCCAGCCTGAGCAAGCTGGCTGGAATGATCTCCTCGTTGAACTCGCAGATCGCCCTCGTCCGCTCACGCGAGGCGGCCGTCCAGGCTGAGCTTTCCAAGGACCGGGCAGAGCTGGCCAGGACCGAGTCCCAGCTCCAGCGCGAGCGGCGCCTGCTGGCCATGCTGGAAGCCCGGCTGGCCAGGGCAAGACGCCTGCTCTCCGCTCAGCTGGTGTCCAACTACGAGTCCGGCGGGCCTGATCTGGTCGGCGTCATCCTGGAGTCAAACGGGTTCAGCAACATGCTTGAGCAAATCACGTTCCTCAAGGACGCCGAACGCGAACAGCAACATTTGATCTCGGTCACGCGCGCCGCCAAAGCGCAAGCCAATGCGGCGGCTCATCAGCTGGCCAAGCTCAAGGCCCGGCAGCAGTCGGTGACGCACGCCGCATTGCTCGAATCCCGCGCGCTGGCCGGAATGAACCAACTGCTTGCCTCCAAGCAGGCCGCACTCGCGCACACCCAAGCCGTCCAGCGGACGGCACTTTCGGCCAGCCAGTCCAAAGCGAGCCAGATCCAGGGCCAGATCTCGCATATCGAGGCTCAACAGGCTGCCGCCGCGGCGGCAGCGGCTCAGCAGGCGGCCGCGCAGCAGTCCTCCAGCTCCTCCACGTCCGCGGCCATCCCGCCGCCATCATCGGGCCCGACGCCCTACGGACCCTGGGCTATCCCGGCTGCGATCGTGATGTGTGAATCAGGTGGCCAGAACCTTCCCCCAAACAGTGCGGGCGCCTCGGGGTACTACCAGATCATCCCGAGCACGTGGGCGCTGTTCGGTGGCACCGGGCCCGCCGCCTACTTGGCGCCGAAGTCAGAGCAGGACGCAGTCGCCAGTCGGATCTGGGACGGCGGGGCAGGCGCCTCGAACTGGGTCTGCGCCGGGATAGTCGGCATCACCTAGTAGCCCCCGCCACAGGCTCCGACGGAGACCACCTAGCAAAAGCTTCACCAGTGTAAAATTCGTTCGGGATGAGCGGCTCACCGGAACATCTGGATGTGCTCGTGGTGGGGGCAGGCATATCGGGGATCTGCGCCGGCTATCACCTCCAGCACGAATGCCCGGGGAAGACCTACGCGATCCTGGAATCCAGGCCAGTCATCGGGGGCACCTGGGACCTGTTCAGATACCCGGGGATCCGCTCGGACTCCGACATGTACACGCTGGGGTTTCCATTCCGGCCCTGGGACAGCAATAACTCGATCGCCGACGGCGGCTCGATCCTGAGCTACGTACGGGACACGGCGCAGGAGTTTGGGATCGACCAGAAGATCCGTTTCAACCACAAGGTCCTCCGCGCTGCGTGGTCGAGCCAGGATGACCGCTGGACCGTCGAAGCAGAGCGGACCGACACCGGTGAGACGGTTGTCCTCACCTGCGGCTTCCTCTTCATGTGCAGCGGCTACTACCGATATGACGAGCCCTTCACTCCTGAGTTCCGCGGCACCGAACGCTTCCGTGGTCGGATCGTGCACCCGCAGTGCTGGACCGACGACATCGATTATGCGGGGCGCCGCGTAATCGTGATCGGAAGCGGGGCCACCGCCTTCACGCTCGTCCCTTCGCTGGCCCCGCAGGCCGCTCACGTGACGATGCTCCAGCGCTCGCCTAGCTACGTCGTGTCGCTGCCCCAACAGGACCCGCTGGCCAAACTGGCTCGGCGGCTCCTCCCGACCGACTTGGCATATCGGCTCGTGCGCTGGAAGAACGTGCTGGTCACGACGGCCTTTTACACGCTGAGCCGGCGTCGTCCCAAGCTGGTCAAGCACCTGATCCGCCTCGGGATACAGCGCCACGTACCGGCCGATTTCGACATCGACACCCATTTCAAGCCTCGCTACAACCCCTGGGACCAGCGCCTCTGCCTGATCCCCAACGGTGACCTGTTCGAGGCGGTTAGCCGTGGTGACGTCTCGATCGTGACCGACGTGATCGACACGTTCACGGAGCGTGGGATCCTGCTCACCTCGGGCCGCGAGCTCGAGGCAGACCTGATCGTGACGGCCACCGGGCTGAACCTGCTACCGATCGGGGGACTGGAGGTCACGATCGATGGCCACGATCTGGATCTGCCAGGCGCAATGGTCTACAAGGGCTGCATGCTCTCCGGCGTGCCGAACGCCGCGATGTCGTTTGGCTACACGAACGCGTCCTGGACGCTCAAGGCCGACCTCATCTGCCAGTTCGTCTGCCGGCTGGTGAAGCACATGGATGCCCACGGCTACACCCACTGCACTCCCTACAACCGTGATCCCACCGTCACGGAGACTCCGTTCGTGGACTTCACTCCGGGGTACTTCCTGCGCTCGATGAACGTGCTCCCCAAGCAGGGATCGAAGCTGCCGTGGCGCATGCATCAGAACTACATCCGCGACCTGCGACTGATCAAGCGCAGCCCCCTGGAGGACGGCGCGCTCGAGTTCGGCCGCGCGGGTGACGCGGCGCAACCCGCGTCGTCGCCGGTGGCTGCGGCCGCGGCCTGATCCCCGAGCGGAGCGGGCGGGCGGCCGGGATCCAATTCTTTAACCTCCGCGCGGTGACCGCCGCGCGGCTCCGCGAACTGAAAGGCGCTCCGCGAAATCGACGCGTCCTGGTCGTGGGCCTGATCATGCTCGCGGCCCTCGGGCTGCGCATCGGCGAGGTGCAGCGCACCGCCTACCAACCCGTCAATGATGCCGGCTTCTACATGGACCTGGCCAGCCAGGTGGCCCACACCGGCGATTACCCCACGAGCCAGGCCCCCGGCACGGGCGCCGGCGGGACCCGCGGACCGACGGCCTACTTCCCGCCGGCGTTCCCTTACTTCCTGGCATTGATCGACCTGATCGACGGCCACACCGGCACGGCTCAGTCGCCCAGGGCCCACGAGACGGGCGCGACGTTCGATCCCGCCGCCGTAGAGCCAGCTCGGATCGCCCAGGCGGTGGTGGGGACGATCACCGTCGGCCTGATCGGCTTGGTGGCGCTGGAGGCATTCGGGCCGGCGGTAGCGCTGGCGGCCCTGGCCCTGGCGGCGATCTACCCGGTGTTCATAGAGCTGTCCGCCGTGCTCGTGGCCGAAAACCTTCTGACCGCGTTCCTTCTGGCCGCCGTCTGGGCTGCGCTGCGGTCTCGCCGCTCCCCACGGCCCTATGGCTGGCTGGCCGCCTCCGGCTCATTCGCTGGTCTGGCTGCCCTGGCCCATGTGAACGCCATCATCGTTCTGATCCCGCTTGCCGTGGCCGCCTGGCACACCCGCCGATCATTCTGGGCCCCAGCGGTGCTCGTCGCCACGACGCTGTTGACGCTGACGCCATGGATCGTACGTAACGCCGTGACGATGCACCGCTTCGTGCCGGTGAGCGACGAGAACGGCATCACGCTCGTAGGCACCTACAACGCGGCGTCAGCCGCAGACCCCCAGGTGCCATACCGATGGCGGCTCTATTTCTCGATTCCCGGCGAGCAGGCGTTGGGCACGAAGGCCCACACCCTGACTGAGCCCGAGCTCTCCAGCCGCCTCCAGAGTCAGGCCTTTGACTACATCTCCGCCCATCCGCTCTCGCCTCTTGAGGTTCTGTTCGACAACAGCCGCCGGATGCTCGAACTCGAGGGCTCGACCGCATGGGAGATCTCCGCGTCGTCGCTCGACATACCGATCGCGACCGCGCGGATCGGCGTGTATAGCTTCTGGCTCCTCTGCCTCCTGGCTCTCGCCGGCGCGTTCACCCTGGCAGCTCGCCGTGGACCGTGGTGGCTTTGGCTGACCGCGATCCTGCTGTGGCTGAGCTCGGCGGCTGTCAACGGCGAGACGCCTCGCTTCCGCGAGGCGGTGGACCCGTTTCTGATTCTGCTCGGCGCGTGCGCAGTGGCGAGGACGGCCGAGGCGCTGGCCGCTCGGCTAGGCCGTTCGCCAGTCCGTGGTCAGAGCGGGACCGCGGTACCGGCGGGAGCGGCTGAGGGCGTCCAGGTGATCCAGAGCCTGGCCTGACCCATAGGCCACGCAGGTCAGAGGCGACTCGGCCTTGAACACCGGCATCCCCGTCTCCTCGGCCACCAGCCCCTCGAAGCCCTTGACCAGAACGCCGCCGCCGGCCAGCAGGATGCCGTCCCGGGCGATGTCGGATGCGAGCTCAGGTGGAGTCTGTTCGAGCGTGTCCCGGATTCCCTGGATGATCTCCCGGATCGGCGCGCTGATCGCAGCGCGCACCTCGGCGCTTGAAAGTTGGACCGCGGTGGGCAGGCCGGTCACGAGATGTCGTCCCCGGACTTCCATCGTGTCCTCAAACTCCATCGGCGAGACGCTTCCGATCGTCGTCTTGATCCGCTCGGCGGTCTGAGAGCCAATCGCCAGCTGGTGCACGTTGCGCAGGTAATGGGCGATGGCATCGTCCATCTCGTAGCCCCCGACTCGGATCGAGCGCATGACGACGATCCCCCCCATCGAGATGACCGCCATCTCGCTCGTTCCGCCGCCAATGTCCACGACCATCCGTCCAATCGGCTCCTCGATCTCGATTCCAGCGCCGATCGCGGCAGCGATCGGCTCCTCGATCAGGTGCACTTGTCGAGCTCCGGCCGCCAGTGAGGCCTCCTCCACGGCGCGCTTTTCGACTTCGGTCACGCCCGACGGGGCGCATACGATCAAGCGGGGATGCGCCATCCGACGGTCGAGCACCCGCCGGATGAAGTACCGCAGCATCGCCTCTGTGACATCGAAGTCGGCGATCACACCGTGGCGCAGGGGCCGGGTGGCGGCGATCGTGGCCGGCGTGCGGCCAATCATGCGCTGCGCCTCGGCGCCGACGGCGTGGACGTCACCCGTGTCCACGTCGGAGGCCACCACCGACGGCTCCGAAACGACGATCCCGCGCCCGCCCACATATACGAGCGTGTTGGCGGTGCCGAGGTCGATCGCCATGTCGTGCACGCCGAAGGTGGGCGCCAGGTGGCGCCGCGCTGTATCCCTACGAGAGCCCTCTCTACGAAAACCGATAACGCAAGAGTGCCAAAACTCGCCCGCTATTGCAGCACTCGCAATCCCGCTGGCATGCAGCGCTAACGCTCGCCCGGCGGCTTGAGCGGGAACTGCGACACAGGCTGGGACAGGTTGAGCGCGGTCTGGACGATCCGGTCCTGCTCGAGGGCGTGGGCGACGGGGTACCCCTCGCCCGGTGAGGCCCGCTCGGGGCGGCCGACGTATCCAAACTCAAGGTGTTCGGGCAGGATCTGCCGCAGGCGGGCCGACATGTGCGCCCGTGCGCCCATGTTTCGAGGCTCCTCCTGTACCCAGACGACTTCGGTGAGCCTGGGATATCGCTGCGCCAGCGACAGGATCTCGTGCTGGGGGAACGGGTACAGGAGCTCCACCCGCCCGATGGCCACCTCGGTGGCCTCCCCTCGCAGATGGTGTCCGGCCAGCTCGTAATAGATCTTGCCGCTGCACAGGATCAGCCGCGTGATCTGCTCGGGATTGATGTCCGGCTCCGCGAGGACGGGCTCAAAGCGACCGTTGCTCAGCTCTTCCAGGCGGCTGACGGCCTGGGGCAGCCGCAGGAGGCTCTTGGGGGTCAGTATCACCAGCGGCCGCTGCTTGGCAATCCGGGCTTGCCTGCGCAGGAGATGGAAATACTGAGCGGGCGTCGTGGGGTTGGCCACCCGGACATTGCCCTCGGCGGCCAGCTGCAAGAACCGCTCCACCCGGGCCGATGAATGCTCCGGGCCCGAACCCTCATAACCGTGCGGGAGGAGCAGAGTGAGGCGCGAGGTCTGGCCCCATTTTGCCAGCCCGGAGACGATGAACTGGTCGAATATCACCTGGGCGCTGTTGACGAAGTCGCCGAACTGCGCTTCCCAAAGAACCAGCGTCTCAGGCGCCTCCTGGGAGTAGCCGTATTCGAAGCCGACGCAGGCCATCTCCGAGAGCGGGCTGTTGTGGAGTTCCATTGGAGCCAGCGCCCCCGGAAGGTGCTGGATAGGCGAGTACTCCTGGCCGTTCTTGGCATCGTGCAGAACGAGGTGACGCTGGCTGAACGTGCCCCGCTCGGTGTCCTGTCCGGTCAGGCGGATCGGGATGCCCTCGGTCAGCAAGGTGGCGAAGGCCAGGCCCTCGGCGTGTGCCCAGATGATCCCGGGCTGGGCGGGATCCGCGCTGAGGGCCTCGCGCCGTTGCTCGAGCTGGCGGACCAACTTTGGATGGACCATGAAACCATCGGGGACGCTGAGCAGCTCTTCGCCCAAAACCCGCAGGCGCTCGTCGCTGACGGCCGTCTTGACCTCGGGCGAGGGAGTGCGATCGAGCTGATACTCGCCGGTGGCGTGCTCAACGCCTTTGGATGCCGCGATCCGTTCCTTGAGGCGGGCGTGGGCCTCGCTCAGAACGGCCCACACCTGATCGGTCATCTCGGTCGACTCCTGCTCTGACACCACCCCCTGCTCGATCAATTCGCGGGCGAACCGCTCGCGAACGGGCGGATGCTTCTTGATCACCTGATACATCGAGGGCTGCGTGTACGCGGGCTCGTCGGCCTCGTTGTGGCCGAACCGGCGGTAGCCGATCAGGTCGATCAGGACGTCGTGTCCGAACTCCTGCCGGAAGGCGAAGGCCAGCCGCACTGCCGAGATGCAAGCCGCCACGTCGTCGGCATTGACGTGGATGATCGGCACGTCGAAGCCCTTTGCCAGGTCGGAGGCCCAGACGGTGGACCTGGCGTCCTCGGGATCGGTCGTGAACCCGACCTGGTTGTTCTGAATGAGGTGAACCGTCCCCCCGACGGTGTAGCCATCAACGGCCTGCAGGTTGAGGGTCTCGGCCACCACTCCCTGGGCTGGGAACGCGGCATCGCCGTGCAGGATCACGGGGATGGCGGCGTTCGTATCGCGATGCACATGCGGCCCTTGGCGGGTCGTCTGGGCCGCGCGGGTCGCTCCCGCAACGACCGGATCGACGTACTCGAGATGGCTCGGGTTTGACTCCAAGCGCACCGTGACGGAGTCGTCATCGGGGAGCTGGTAGGTGCCCTGGGCACCGTGGTGGTACTTAACATCCCCGGTGCCACCCTGCGGGATCGTGGTGATCGGCTCCAGCGTGGATGTGCCCTCGAACTCGGCAAAGATCGAGTCGTATCGGCGCCCCAGGTTGTGAGCCAGCACGTTCAGCCGGCCGCGGTGGGCCATCCCGATCACGATCTCACGGGCTCCCTCGGTGGCAGCGAGCTGAATCAGCTCGTCGAGCATCGGGACCGTCATGTCGAGTCCCTCGATCGAGAATTGCTTCTGCCCCAGATAGGACTTGTGCATGAAGCGCTCGAGCGCGTCGACCTCGGTGAGCCGCTTAAGCAGCGCCTTCTGCTTCTCGACACTCAGCGCCCCACGGAAACGACCTGACTCGATCGCTTCTCGCAGCCACAGCCTCTGACGGTGCGATCCGATGTGCTCGATCTCGTACGCGATCGGACCGCAGTACGTCTCGCGGAGATGGGGCAGGGACTCCGCGAGCGTCTCGCCCGGCACGTACATCCGCAGCACCCGTGAGGGGATTCGAGTCATCAGCTCGGGGGTCAGGCCGAGCGGCTCCGGATCCAGGGCAGGGTCACTCTCAGGCTCGCGCCCGAGGGGATCGAGCTTGGCCGCGAGGTGCCCATGGGTCCGGTGAGCCTTGAGCAGCGAGGTGGCAGCCTGCACGGCAGCCATCATCTCCTCATCTGGGGCGACGGGAGCAGGCGTAGGCGCGGCGGTCGGGGCTGCTCCGGGGGCCACGAGAGCCACGGCAGGCAGCGACTCCGGAGTGACGGCGAGGTCGCCGAAGACGCGCTCGTAGAAGCCGGCCTCGCCGTGCAGGTAGGCCTCGATCCGAGCGAGGAACCGCCCCGACTCCGCGCCCTGGATAATCCGGTGGTCATATGTGGAGGTCATCGTCATGACCTTTTCGACGTTGAACGCCGCAGCCGCTCGCTGCATTCCAACCGGGTAGCCGATCGAGCCGGTGGCCACGATCGTGCCCTGCCCGGACATCAGCCTCGGGACGGATGCGACGGTTCCCAGCCCGCCCGGGTTGGTCAGGGACAGATTGCCCCCGCTCAAATCGTCGGCCGTCAGACTGTTCGTGCGAGCCTTTTCGACCAGCTCGTTGTAGGCATCGAGAAAGCCCGTAAAGCTCAGGCGTCCGGCGTCCCTGATCACAGGCACCATCAGCGTCCTGCCGCCGTCCTTGCGCTCGACGTCGACGGCCAGCCCCAGATTGACGGCGCCGTCGTCGATGCGGTGCGGCTTGCCATCGACCTCGGCGTAATGGTGGGCCATGACCGGCATCTCCTCGGTGGCCACCCGCGCGATGGCGTACGCGATCAGGTGGGTGAACGAGACACGCTGACCAGCCTGCTTGAGCTGCTGGCGTCGCTGCTCGAGCTCAGTCACGGTGATCGTGCGGAACGAGGTCGCCGTCGGCACCGAGCGGCTCTGGTCCATGTAGCGAGCCAGGGCCGCCGCGCTACCGCGCAAGAGCGTCGCTCCGCCCGCTGCCGCCGGGGCCGGCTCGGCGGCAGCGGTCGCGCCGTTTCCTGCCACAGCGGCCAGGACATCGGCCTTGGTGATCCGTCCCGCCCGCGCGCTGCCGCGGACGCCGGCCAGATCGACCCCTCGCTCGGCTGCAACGCGCCGGGCAACGGGCGAGGCGTTGGCTGCGGAGAGATCAGGCCCCGGCCTGGCCGCCGAGGCGGAGCGTGCTTGATCTGGTCCGACAGTGGACCCTCCATCACGCTCCGGCGCGTCAGCGGGCTCCGGGCCATCCGCTCCGGCCGGAGGGGCGACCTCGCTGCTCATCCGGCCGATCACCTGGCCCACGGTCACCGTCTCACCGTCGCCGGCGAGGATCTCGAGGATCGTCCCGGTGGCCGGCGCCGGAAGCTCCATGTCCACCTTGTCAGTCGAGATCTCGACCACCGTGTCGCCCTGCCTGACCGACTCGCCGACCTTGACCGACCACTCCAAAATCGTGCCCTCGGTGACGGACTCGCCCCCGGTGGGCGTGACGATCTCGACCACCTGCCCGGCCGCCGGCAATGCGTCGGCGACGCCGTCGGGAGCGCGTGGATCGTCCGCCACCTGCTCGTCTTCGCCGGCATGCGGAGCCTCGTCTTCGCCGGCATGCGGAGCCTCGTCCTCGCCGGCATGCGGAGCCTCGTCGATTACGTGCTCGTCGGTCACCGGCTCGTCGGTCACCTGCTCGGCCTCCGTAGCGGCTCCGGCGCTGGCCTCCTCGTGGGTGACCGGCGGCGACTCGCCTGAGACCGGCCCCGCGGCATAGCCGCTCGAGCCTTGACTCCCGTCGCCGTCGCTGGCGGCCACGCGACCGTTGCCCTCCACGGCGATCTCACCGAGGAGAGTTCCAACCGCGACCGCGTCCCCCTCCTGAACGTAAATCCTGGTCAGCGTCCCGCTGACCGGGGCCGGAACCTCGGCATCGACCTTGTCGGTCGAGATTTCGACGATCGTCTCGTCGGCCTCGACATGGTCGCCCTCGCCCTTGTGCCACTCGAGAACGGTCCCTTCCGCGACCGAGTCGCCCATCACGGGCATCAGAATCTGCACGGTCCCGCTGTCAACTGCCATTAGCTCAACTCTAACGGCTGCAAATCAGGGGTTCGGCGGCGGCGAGCCCGCGATTCGACCACAAAGCCAGCGGTGCCCGCAAACGGCCCCAAGCCACCCAGCACCGCCACCGTCACGGCCAGCCAGTACGGGATGATCCGGGCTCTCGCCGCGCCGATGCAAACGAGCGACATGACGATCCAAAGAAGCCCGTGGCTCAGCCCAAGGACGAACGTGGGCGGCTCAGGGTTCCCGGCCGCAAAGGCACAGATCAGCAGTGCGAGATACACCGTTGAGTGCACAAACGAGACGGCCTCGAGGCGGCCGAACGTGATCATTCCTCGCCCGCAGCCAGAAGCTTCGCCATGAGGCGCAGGGGTTCGTCGGCATGAGGAGGCCAGTCATCGACCCGCGGCGGCCACCAGCTGAACTCATCGTGCTCGGAGTCCGGAACAACCGCGCTCCCCTCAGCCAACCAGGCCTGCCCGACGAGCAGAACCATCTGGCTGGGGAGCAGGACCAGCGCCTCGATGATGAGCCGCTCTGCCTCGACCGACCATTCCTCCCGCAGCTCTCGGCGCATCGAGTCTGCTGGGTTCTCGTCCACCTCGACCGAGCCGCCGGCGCCCAGCGCCCACCGCCCGGGCCACGCAGCCAGCCAGGCGGCGCGGCGACCAGCAAGCCAAGAGCCGTCCGACGTCCGGACAATGCACAGCACGGACAGGCTGCGAGCGGCATCTTCGACGTTCAGTCGGAGCGCCCAGCGCGCCGGCTGGAGCTCCATGCTCAGCGATTGCTCGTCGGTGCGGAAGCCGGCCAGCCTCCCAGCCAGCCCGTCGTGGGACGGGGATCCCCGGGCGCGGAGCGCAGCGAGCGCGACATCGGCCGCCTCGATCGCTGCCGGAAGCGGTCGAAACTCGTCCTCGCGCCAGGAAGCGGCGATCGCCTCAGGCGGCCAGGGGCCACGGGCCAGGATCTCCGGGACTTGCGCCACGCCGACAGAATAGGCTCGCGCGGGTGAGTCGGCGCCTCAAGCATTGGGGGTGGGGTTACGAGGACGAGCAGCCCTCGGACGGGGAGCTCCGGCAAGCCGCGTCGTTCCTGCACGACCGGCTCGGGTTTGGCTCACCCGAACCCGACAAGCCCGTTGCGCTGAGCGATCTCTCTCTGGCGCCGCCTCGGCTCAGGCCCCCGACTGCGCTTGAGCCCATCTGCCGTCAGGATCCCTACGAGCGCGCACTTCACGCCTACGGCCGCTCATACAGCGACATCGTGCGCGCCTTCCGCGGGCGCTTTGACCATCTGCCCGACATCGTGGCCCACCCTCGATCCGAGCAGGACCTGCAGGCGGTGATGGAGTGGGCCGCGGAGGCGCAGGCCGCTCTTATCCCGTTCGGCGGGGGCACGAGCGTCGTGGGCGGAGTCGAGGGGACCGTTCCCGAGCGCTACGCCGGAGTGGTCACCGTCGATCTCAAGGCCCTGGACCGGGTGCTCGAGGTCGACCGGGCCTCGCTCGCGGCCCGGATCCAGGCCGGGGCGCTCGGCCCGGGGCTCGAGCAGCAGCTCTCTGAGCACGGCCTCACGTTGCGCCATTTCCCCCAGTCGTTTCAATTCTCCACGCTCGGAGGGTGGATAGCCACGCGCTCAGGAGGTCACTTCACCACCCTCTACACCCACATCGACGACCTCGTCGAGTCGATCCGGGCCCTGACCCCGACGGGAGTCTGGGAATCTCGGCGGCTCCCGGGATCAGGCGCCGGGATCTCGCCTGATCGGATGATGATCGGGTCCGAGGGAATCCTTGGGGTGATCACCGAGGCATGGGTCAGGGTCCGTCCGAGACCACAGCATCGCGCCTCAACGGCGGTGGCCTTCCCGCAGTTCGCGGCCGGCGTCGCGGCCGTCCGAGCGCTTTCTCAGGCGGGCCTCTACCCGGCGAACTGCCGGCTCATCGACGCCGCCGAGGCTGCTCTCACCGGCGCCGGGGACGGCTCGGCCGCGCTGCTCATGCTGGGGTTTGAGTCAGCTCATCACGATGTCGAGCCGGCGATGGTGCTGGCGCTCGAGTGCTGCGCCGACCACGGCGGAGCGTGGGAGCGACGACAGCCACGTACAAAGCCAGGGACCAACCACGCCCGAAGCTGGCGAGAGTCGTTCCTCCGCGCGCCCTACCTTCGAGATACGTTCGTGGCGATGGGAATCCTGTCTGAGACATTCGAGACCGCGATCACGTGGGAGCGCTTCGAGGACTTTCACGCCGTGGTGCTTGAAAGCGTTAGAGCGGCGGTGGCGCAGGTCTGCGGCCGAGGGTCTGTCACCTGCCGGTTCACTCACGTCTACCCGGACGGGCCGGCGCCGTACTACACCATCCTCGCCCCAGCCGAACGGGGAGGAGAGCTCGAACAGTGGGCCGAGATCAAACGAGCCGCCTCCGAAGCGGTGCTGGGCGCCGGTGGCACTATCACGCACCACCATGCGGTCGGCCGAGACCATCGGCCGTGGTATGACCGTCAGCGTCCAGAGCCCTTCGCCACCGCATTGCGCGCCGCCAAGGAGGCGGTCGACCCCACCGGCATGCTCAACCCCGGCGTGCTGATCGATCCGTGGTCAGCTCGAGCCTAGGAGTCGTTCATACACCCGGTGGCGCTTGACCACCTTGCCGCCCATGGCCTCGAGTCCCCGATTCATGTTTCGGTTGCTCTCCAGGATGAATCCCGCCTCACCCCATCCCTGAGGCGTCTTCTCCGCCATGTCGTAGTGCTCCATGTACAACAGCGCCGCTGCACCGGTGTGCTGGTGCTCGGGTAAGACGCCGAGAAAGCCCACTCGGACGTGGTCCATCAAGCGCTGGCGGCGCAGGTAGTACCACCATCCGAATGGGAGCAGCCTGCCCTTCATCCTCTTGAGTACCTGGTTTATGTCCGGGATCGAGATCGCCATCCCCACCGTCTCTCCGTCGATCTCGGCCACCATGAACCAATCGCGGGAAAACACGAGCTGCAGCGTGCGCGCGTACTCGTCGAGATCCTCTTTGGAATAGGGCGCGAAGCCCCAGTTCCTTGACCAAGCGGCGTTGTAGACCTTGGCGAACTCGTCCATGTCGCGACGCAGCGTGCGCCGGCTCATCTTGCGGATCTTGATCCCGTAGGTGCTCCGCGCTCGTTCGGCGATCTCAGGCAGGATCGGCAGGACGTTCGCCCGGTCGCGTACGTCCAGGAAATAGGCCAGCAGGTCCATCGCCTTGGTCAGTCCAGCCGCTTCGCAGAGCTGGTGGTAATAGGGCGGATGCCAGGACTGTCTGATCACAGGATCGAGCTCGAACCCCTCGATCATCACGCCGCTCTCGTCGTTGATCTGAAAATCCATCGGTCCCACCATCCGGTCACACCCGCGCTGCTCGAGCCAGGCGGCGGCCGTGTCCAGCAGCGCTCCGAGCACCTCGGCATCATCCTCGAACTCCAGGAAGCCGAACATCCCCCATCGATTCTGGTGGTAGTCATTGAACGCCCGATCGATCTGCGCCGTGATCCGGCCCACCACGCGACCATTCCGACGAGCGAGGAAATACTCGGCCTCTCCATGCGTGAAGTAGGGGTTGAGCCGTCGGCTCAGGAACAGATAGCGCTCGAGCTTCAGCGGGGGAATCCACCGCGTTCCCGCGTGCAAGCGGAAGGGAAGCTCCACGAAGGCACGCAGGTCCCGGATGCCGTGAACCGGCCGCACATCGACAGGCATGGCGGAGAACCTACTCGTCCTCGAGGTGCGCAAGCACGGTCGTGGCCGACGGTGCCACCTCGGCGGGCAGTTTTCGCAGAAGTTCCAGCCAGGGCGGGTGGGCCGTGATCGCCGCTTTGACCTCGGTCACGGCCAGCGCAAGCTCGCCCGATTGCGCGGCGCCCAAACCACCCCAAAAGCGAAGCTCGTGGTTGTCAGGCGCCAGCTCGCTGGCTCGGCGGTAGAGCCCGGCCGCCTCGCCATGGCGCCCCTCTCCCACCAGCCGATCGGCCTGACCAGCCAGCCGGTAGGCCTCGTGCACCGACACGAGCCGGCGAAGCTCGTTCAGCGGCTCAGGGTGGTCCTCGACACGCAGGCAGATCTCCGCTTTCCAGGCTGGACCCTCGGGACCGACGACCAGCATCGCGGCTGATTGGCGGCCGCGAGCGTCGCCCCCCGCCGCTTCGGCCGCGTCCAGGGCCCCGAGCAGACGCGTGGACAGAGGTCCGCTGGTTGCGCTGAAGGCGTCGAGCATGGCCGGCCAGACCCGCTCTGAGACCATGATGTTTGCCTGGCAGCAAACCCCCTCCCCGATGACATGGCCAGCGAACGGGATGCACTCCACGCCAGTGTGGACGGCTGCGCTGCCAAGGGCGTCCATGACCGCCACCTGCCGGCTAGCCGCAGCAGGGTCGTCTGCCAGCAGCTGATCGAGGGTCTCCCGCGCTCCCCTTCCCGAGGCCAGAAGCTCGAGGGCCCGTGGCCCGTAGCCGGCCTCTGCGTTGGCCTGGGTGGCCACGGCGCCTACGCCGGAAGCCGCCCACGGCACGATCGGCCCGACCGAGAACCAGTGCGACTGGACTGCCACGCCGAGCTGGCCGGTTTCAGGGTCATGAGCCACGACCGAATAGGTCATCGGCGAGCACCCTACTGCCGCTCAGTCACGGAGGGCGTGTGTGCCACGCTAAGACCATGGCCTCGATCGCAGTACTCGGTCCCGGAGGGGTGGGCGGCTTCCTCGCTGCCGCCCTGGCGCGTGCCGAGGAGGCGGTCACCGTGGTGGCCAGGGAGGAGACCGCGGAGCTCATTTCCCGGGGTGGTCTCACGGTGGAGAGCCGTCGCCTGGGAAACTTCACCGCCCGCCCACCGGCCGTTCCCGCCCTCACCCAGCCGGTGGCGGCGCTGTTCGTCGCGACAAAGGCGGTCGGGCTCGAACGGAGCCTGGCTCGGATCGAGGCCTCCCCTCACCTCGTGGTGCCACTCCTAAACGGCCTCGACCACATGACTCTCCTGCGGGCGCGGTTCGGTCCCGAGCGCGTGGCCGCCGGTACGATCAGGATCGAGTCAGACCGCCCTGAGCCCGGACGGATCGTCCAGAGCTCTCCGTTCCTCCGGATCGACCTGGCGTCTGAGCATGCCGAGCTCCGTACCGCGCTCGAGCGTTTGGCGGACGTTCTCAAGCACGCTGATGTCCCCGCCCGCGTCGGCCTGAGCGAGACCCAGATCCTGTGGTCAAAACTCGTCCGGCTAAATGCCCTCGCGCTCACCACGAGCGCAACGGACAGGCCGGTGGGCTTCGTCCGAACCGATCCGGACTGGCGCCTGGCGCTGCAAGGGTGCATCGAAGAGGCGGCCGCCGTGGCTCGCGCAGACGGGGCGAACATCGATCCCGTTGCCCGCCTCGCCGAACTCGACGACGCTCATCCCGAGCTCGGCTCATCAATGCAGCGAGACATCGCCGCGGGCCGGGAGCCAGAGCTCGACGCGATTGCAGGCTCGGTTCTTCGGGCGGCCCGTCGTCACGCGATCGACTGCCCAACGATCGCACGCCTGACCGTGATTGTTGCCCGGCGAGCGGGGCTGGCGCCTCCGGCAGGCTCTAAAGCGGCGGGGTGATCGGGCGCGGCTCGGCGGGCTCCAGGGGAGCCAGCTCGCGCTCATCCGCCACGGCGTCGAGGATCTCCTCCTCGGACTCCTCGTAGCCTGCGCCGTGCTGGCCATCGCACAGGACCCGGAACTGGCCGCTCATCCCGCCATCGGCTTGGAGGACGATGCCCGGCAAGAGCTCCTCCCCCTCCTCAAGCCCCAGGCGGTCGATATCGAAATGCGCCATCCCGATGCCCCACGTGCGGTGGTCGGGATTCTCGCGGTCATGGGCGGCTACTCCGTAGCTCACCCGTTCCAAGAGCGCGGCGATCTTGGTGGAGGAGGTCATCTGCGCCTAGGTTACCCGCCAAAAGGCGCCATAGACCCCTCCTTGACAAACCTCAGCCGCGCTCGATCAGCTCGATTCTGTAACCGTCGGGATCGCGAACGAAGCACAGCCGTGGCCCTCCCTCGCGGATGGTGTACGGCGGGCGTTCGGGTTCGATTCCCTGGTCTCCCAGTCGGGCAAGAGCTGCGTCAAGATCGGGTGTCGTGATCGCAATGTGCCCATACGCGGTGCCAAGCTCGTAGCTCTCAACCCCGAAGTTGTAAGTGAGCTCGAGGCGAGGCTCGGGGCCGTCGTCGGGGAGCCCCATGAAAACGTTGATCGCTTCGTCCCTAATCGGGATCCGGCCGATCTCGTTGAAGCCCAGCGCGTTGTAGAAGCTCACCGACCGGTCGATATCGGTGATCCGATAGCACGTGTGGATAAGGCTCACGGACCACACCCTACCGGCCCGTCGCAGGCACCGAGCGAAGAATGCCTCGTCAAACCGTTACCCTCGCGCCGGTGATCATTGAGCGCTCGATGAACGAGCAGTGGATGTCGAATACGTACCTGGTCGCCGATGAGCTTGGCTCTCAGGCGGTGATGATCGACGCGGGCGGCCCGGTCGGCCCGCTGCTTTCAGTGCTGGAGCGGATGCGCCTCGAGCTGACGCACGTTCTTCTCACGCACCACCACCACGATCACGTGGCCGAGCTGGGCTCCGTGCTGGAGCGCCACCCCGATGTGCCGGTCCTGATCCACCCTGCCGAGCGTGACGGCGTCCCACTGGCCACGGACACGATGGAGCCGGGGCACACGATCGTCAGCGGAGCGCTCGAGATCGAGCCCCTCCACACCCCCGGACACACAAGCGGCATGCTCTCGTTGCTCCTGGAGGGCACGGATGTATTCACCGGCGACACCCTGTTCCGGGGTTCGGTGGGGGGCGTGCGGGCCCCGGGGCACACCACGTATTCGGATCTCAAGAGTTCGGTCATGGACACCCTGCTGACGCTCGCACCAGCGACTCGGATTCACCCAGGCCATAGCAACCCAACGACGGTGGCAGACGAGCTCGAGAGCAACCCATTCGTCCGCATTTGGACCGGGAAAGATCCAGAGGGCCAGGCGCCGTGCACCGCATTTGAGCAACCCGCCACGCTGATACTGCTCGCCCCCGACTACGACGGCGGGCATAAAGCGTGGGTTCGCTGGCCGGACGGGAGCGATGACATCGTGCCGGGCTCCCAGGTCACGGTGCCCGGGAACGGGGGCCAGGCCGACAGCGGAGACGGCGAGTAGCAACCGGGAGGGCTCGTGGCCAAGGACAAGATCCCCACCTCGCGGGTCGGCCGTACCGCCAGGGTGGGAAGGCTGGCGGCCGGTCAGGCCGTTCGCCAGGCCGGAACCCACGTCACGAACGTGGCGCGGACCCCAGACGGGAAGCGGGCCGCCCTGGAACGGCGCCACGTTGAGGCTGCCGAGCAGATCGTTGAGGCTCTGGGGCACATGAAGGGTGCGGCCATGAAGCTCGGGCAGGTCATGAGCTTTCTGGACGTTGGCTTGGTTCCCGAGGAGTACCGAGATGAGTTCCAGCGCAAGCTCGGAAAGCTGCGTGACGCCGCGCCCACCGTGACCTTCAAAGACATGCGAAAGGTCATGGAGTCCGAACTCGGCGAGCGGCTGGGCGACGTATTCGAGGACTTCGAGCAAGAGCCGATTGCCGCGGCCTCGATCGGACAGGTTTATCGGGCCCGTCTGCGGGACGATCGGGACGACGTGAGCCGCACGCTCGCGGGGCGAGAGGTGGCCGTCAAGGTCCAGTACCCGGGCGTTGATGCCGCCGTCCGAGCCGACATGCAGAACCTGGGCCTGATTCTGCGCGTGCTCAAGCGAATCGCCCCCGGGATGGATCCCAAAGCGATCGGGGAGGAGATCCGCAACCGGATCGAAGAGGAGCTCGACTACGAGCTCGAGGCCTCCAACCAGCGGGCCCTGCACCGGATCTTCCGTGGCCACCCGTTCATCGTCATCCCGGAGGTGGCCAGCGACCTGTCGCGCCAGCGGGTGATGCTCTCCGAGTACTTCCAGGGAGCGAACTTCGACGAGGTCAAGACACACTCCCAGGAGGAGCGTGACCGCGTCGGGGAAATGCTCTTCCGCTTCTACTTCGGCTGCCTGTACCGGCACCACCAGTTCTCAGGGGACCCCCACCCCGGCAACTCGATGCTGCTGCCCGACGGGCGGATGGCGTTTCTGGACTTCGGCCTCTTCAAGCGGATGCCTCCGGGGACGGTCGAGCTCGAAATGGATGTCGCCCGGGCGGTGATCGAAGGTGACGCGGACACGATCATGCGGCTCGGTACCGAGACCGGCTTTTTTCCCGAGCCTGAGAAATTCAACCCCGAGCGAGTCCTTGAGCATTTCCGGGCCGCCACTGCGTGGTACACGAGCGACGCGTACGTCGAGCTCACCCCGGAATACGCCACCCAGGTCCTGATCGACATGAGCGATCCGCGCTCGGAGTACTTCGGGCAGCTGCGACACGAGTCGGCGCCCCCTGACCACCTATTTGGGCGGCGCATGGAGGTTCTCACGCTGGCGGTCCTCTCGCAGCTACACGCTCACGGCAACTTCCATCGGATCGCCCGCGAATGGTTCTACGGAGATGAGCCCGCGACAGAGCTAGGGCGCCAGGAGGCGAACTTCTACGCCGAAGGCCACACGAGCCCAACCGTTCGATGAACGGCATGCCCCGGCGGCTCGAGTCCGCAACCCCGTAATCCCGTCCCCAACGACTCTAGCGGCCCCGCCAGCCGCCGGCAAGGGGCGCTCACACATCCTGGATCTGCATCAAGCTTGTCGTGCCCGGGCGGCCGCTGGGTAGCCCCGCCGTGATCCCGACCCGCGCTCCGCGCTTGACCCAGCCAAGCTCCACCACCCGCCGAGCGGCGTCCGCGATCAGCTGCTCGGTCACCTCGTGCCGGCGCATCGAGGCCGCCTCGACCCCCCACATCAGGCTGCATCGTCTCACGGTCTCGCGCCCAGGGGACAGAGCGAAGATCGGGACCTCCGGCCGGTGGGCCGAGATCAGGCGGGCCGAGCGCCCCGACAAGGTGGGGACCACGAGCGCCGCCAGGTGAAGCTCCCTGGCGGCGGCGCACGCCATGTAGGCCACCGTGTAGGCCGGGTCCCGGGCATCGCGCCTGACCCGCGTTTCGTTCCAGTTTTGGTAGTCCACCGACCGCTCGGTCCGCTCGGCGATCGAGGCCATCATGCTCACGGCCAGCACCGGGTGCGCTCCGATCGCCGTCTCCTGGGAGAGCATCACCGCATCGGTTCCGTCCAGGATCGCGTTGGCGACATCCGCCACCTCCGCCCTCGTGGGCCGGGTCGAGGACACCATCGAGTCGAGCATCTGGGTAGCCGTAATCGAGGGCCGGGCCAGGCGCCCCGCTTCTCGCAGGAGGCGCTTCTGCAGGATCGGGACGTCCTCGATCGGGAGTTCGATACCGAGATCCCCCCGGGCGACCATTACGCAGTCGGCGGCGCGGATGATCTCCTCGGCGCAGTCAACCGCCTGGGGCTTTTCGATCTTGGCCACGAGCGGCGAGCGGGTGTGCCGGCGCACGCTGGTCACATCCTCAGCCGTCCGGACGAACGACAGGGCGACTATGTCCACACCGATCGATTCGCCGAAGGCAAGCATGTCGAGATCCTCAGCGGGGACCGCGTCGAGGCCGCGGGTCGAGCCCGGGATGTTCAGTCCTTGGCGAGAGGCCACCGAGCCACCTATCTCCACCAGGGTGTCGAGCTCGCCCGAGCCATCCCGAATGGCTTGTACTCGCAACCTGATCGCGCCATCGGCCAGATAGACCACGTCGCCGACGTCAACGGCCCCGGTCAGGCCAGCCCACGTGACCGAGATACGGCGCTCGTCGCCCACCTCGTCGCTGCCGCAGATAAGAACCAGCTCGTCACCGGGCTTCAGCTCGGCGACGTCGTCGGCCAGCCGCCCGATCCGGATCTTGGGCCCGGGCAGGTCTTGCAGGATCGCCACCTGGCGTCCCGCGCTTGAGGCCGCAGCCCGCACGCGCTCGGCATTCTCGGCGTGGATGTCCCGATTCGCGTGAGAGAAGTTCAGCCGGGCCACATCCATCCCGGCTTCCACCATCCGAGACAGCGTCTCGGGGTCCCGACAAGCCGGTCCGATTGTGGCGACTATCTTGGTCCGTCGCACTTGGCGGACGCTACTGAACGGCTCCTCTGTACTCGTCAAAGGGTTGTGCGCTCTCGTGTCCGGTGCGCTCTCGCGTCCGCAGCGGCCCGGTTTGATCAGGTTTCCGCCGCAGCCTGGCGCAACTCGGCGGCCACGTCGCCACCGACGGGATCGGCGTGACCCGCCCAGGCGACGCTGGGCTCGATGTCCGCCAACTTTCGGATCGACCCGCGGGCCTGCTCGGTATCGATATTGAACGCATCGTGTGGAACCCGCGCACGGCCCTTGATGCCGGTCTGCGGATCGAGTGTGTAGACACAGTCGGTTACGAGCGCGACTCGGTCTGACTCGCGGTACAGGCCGATCAGACCGGGAGCATGGCCGGGTAGTTCGAGGACTCGAAAGCCGGCAATCTGATCTCCCTCAGCCACCGTTCCGGTGATCTGTACCGCGCCTCCATCCCACATCGGCAGCATCCGAGGAAGGAAGGCGCGACCGTGCGGGCCCAGCTTTGAGAAGTCGTAGTAGGGACGGATCGAATCCGGGGACTGCGCAGCCGCGACGTCGGCCGGGTGGCAGTAGACGGGCGCTCTCAGCCCAGGCGCCGCGCCTCGGTGGTCGGCATCGGCATGTCCGAGGACCACCCGTTTGATCCCGCCGAGTCGCGCCGCGGCCGCCCGGATCGGCGCCACCATGCTGGAGATCCCGGCGTCGAACACCGTCACCCCGCCGTCGTCCTCGATCAGGTACACGTTCATCGTCTTGGCCGGGAACCCGCCTCTGAGAAGCCAGACGCCGTCGGCTACCGGCTCGGGCGGTGTGGCCTGGACTCGGGCCACGAACCGGGTGCGGGCGTTGGCCAGCTTTTGGAACCGCTGCTCCTGCTTGGATCCGGCGGGTGGCAGGAAACCCAGCTGACGGGCCAGGGCGCCGGTGTCGATATAGGCGTCGTTGTGTTGGATCAGATCGTCTGACACCGTCAACACGTCGCAGCCTTCGAGCTCGATCTGGCTCCCGTTGGGCGTGAACCCCTCGTAGTCGGCGGGCCCAGCAAAGGTGCCCCGCGCTCGCCACCGAACGGCGGTCCGCCCGCGGGCGCTCGTCGCATCCAGGACCTCGAGCGAGAAATCTGGGAACGCGGCGAAAAGTGCGGTGAAATACTCCCGAACCCCGGCTGGCCCGACCACCTCCTCGCCGCCGACGAAGCGATCGACTGCGTCTGCCGCCCACAAGGCGCTGGCCTGATCTAGGTCATGCGCGTTGAGCGCCGCGAAGTAGCGCTTGGCGATTTCAGCAGCTGCGACCACCGGAGCGCGCAGTGTACGCGCCACAAATATCGTCCACCCCATGAGAGCTCGCCGTGAGCTTGGCCGGGGAGAGCGCGTGTTGGATGGACTGTGGCGTTTGCGGCTGCCCCTGCCCTGGCCCGGCGTGCCCCACGGCAATGCGTGGGCGATCGCCGCCGGCTCCGGAGTGGTGCTGGTCGATACCGGAATGCACGAGCCCGGCTCGATGGCGCAGCTCGAGCGAGCGATGGACCAGGTCAACCTCCGCCCGGAGCACATCCGGCTGATCGTCTGCACCCATGCCCACTCCGACCACTGGGGGCAGGCGGCCACGATCGCTGACCGGGCCGAATGTGAGTTCTGGATGCACCCCAATCACGAGCACGGGACCCGAGCTGCCGAGGATCCTCAAGCGGCGCTGGCCCAGCGCCTGGAGGTCGGACGCCAGAGCGGCGTTCCCTCGGACGTGCTCGAGCGCTACGCCGAGCGGCTGCGTACTCAGCGGATGGGCTCAGGGGTGGCCCGAGTCATCGAACCTGACCGACCGTTGGTGAACGGCGTGGAGATCGAGACCGATCTCGGGCTCTGGACGGCCTATGAGACGCCAGGGCATGCTCCCTCGCACGTGTGCCTGTACCAGCCTCAACAGCGCATCTTGATCTCCGGAGACCATGTGCTGGGACGGATCTCACTGTTCTATGACTACGGGTGGACACCTGACCCGGTCGGAGAGTTTCTGAGCTCGCTGGACGTGGTGGACCAGCTTGGCGCGAGGCTGGGGCTCTCAGGGCACGGGCGCCCGTTCGTCGACGTTCACGGACACATCGAAGCCTCGCGTCGTCTCGCTCGGGAGCGGCTCGACCGGGGGCTGACAGCGCTTTCAGACACCGGGCGAACCGCCGTCGAGCTGGCCCCGATCGTGCAGGGCGAGGCGCTGAGCGCAAACAACGCCTCCTGGTTTCTGCAGGAGACGCTCTGCTACCTCAGGCACCTGGAGAAGGAGGGTCTAGCCGTTCGCGAGCCTGACGATGAGACCGTGCGCTGGCGCGCCGTTCCAGGTCATTAGCGGGCCGGATCTCGCCGGCCGGCGGCCGGCGGCCGGTACAGTTGCCCGCCACCGTGCGCATCGATGAGATCCTGACTGGAGCAAGGGAGCCGGTGTTCTCCTTCGAGTTCTTTCCTCCCAAGACGGCCGAGGGAGAGGCGACGCTGCGCAAATCGCTGGAGGCCCTCCAGGTGCTGGAGCCAGACTTCACCTCGGTGACGTACGGGGCCGGCGGCTCCACTCGCGATCGAACCGTCGAGATCACCAAATGGATCAAGCAGGACCTGGGGATCGAGGCGATGGCCCATCTCAGCTGCGTCGGCTCGAGCCGGCGGGACCTCTACGAGATTCTGGACGGGATCGAGGCGGCGGGAATCGACAACGTCCTCGCCCTCCGAGGCGACCCTCCACGAGGGGAGACAGAGTGGCGGCCACATCCCGAGGGCCTGCACTACTCGACCGAGCTCGCGGCGCTGATCTCGGGCAAGTACTCGTTTTGTGTCGGCGCGGCCTGCTTCCCAGAGATTCACCCCGAAGCCCCGGACCTGGCCCATGACCTGCGCTTCCTCCGCGAGAAGATCGACGCCGGCGTCTCGTTTCTGATCACGAACCTGTTCCTGGACAACGAGGCCTACTTCCGCTTTTTGGAGGAGGCCCGGGGCGCCGGAATCGAGGTCCCGATCATCCCGGGGATCATGCCCATCACCAACGCTGGACAGATCAAGACGATGACGGGGATGTGCGGAGCCACGATCCCTCGCACACTGCTGGACCAGATCGAGACTCGAGCTGACGATCCCGAGGCCATCCTCCAACTCGGGGTGTCCTACGCAACCCTTCAGTGCGCCGAGCTGCTGGCCCGCGGCGCTCCCGGGATCCACTTCTACACGCTCAACCGCTCGCCCGCCACGCGGGCGATCCTCTCGGCGCTCAAACTGCTCCGGCCATGGGTGGCGCGAGACGTGGTCAGGACGGCGGGATGATCTCCAGCGCATGGGCCACCCGGGGCTGGCCCGCCACCTCGTAGCGAATGTCGACCTCGTCGTTTCGCTTGTAGGTGCCGATTCCCCAAAAGCCCAAAAACCAGGCCCAGAACCCGAGTTTCTCGCGTACGAGCTCGCGTTCGAACAGCAGCTCGCCAGCCGAGACCTCGTAGTCGGAGCCAAGCTCCTGGGGGACGCCGTTTACGTAGACCTGAAACGGCGTGCGGACGCCGGGGGGAAGCTTGACGCGCCAGTGGGGCGTGCTCACTGCGTCCCTGAGCAGGTCGCTTCAAGCCCGCAGGACTGGCTGAGCCAACCGCGGGCCAGGCGAGCGGACCGGCCCGCGTAGCCCCGCCCCCGAAACGCGGGCGCCACCCACACCGCCAGTCGCGCCCGCCCATCCTGCCAATCCACCTCGTCCACCCGCACCTCACCGAGGCATACATCGCCGCCGGCTTCGAGGATCGTGAAGACGACCGCCCTGCCGGCCTCGAGCTCCTCCGCTGCGCCCTCTGCTCGCGATCCCAGCGCAGCGCCGCTCGGTGGCCGCCGCTCGCCAAGAGAGCCGGCCAGCCGAGGGTCGTCCTGGTACGCGATCAGCACCTCTGGGATATCCCGCTCGGCCGCGAGCCTGAGCGCCACGACACGATCGGTGAGAGGGGCGTCCGGGGCGGGAAACGAAGGCATCGGAGCCTGACCGTACTGTGTCGGCGTGTCCGAGATCGAGTATCGGATCAGGCGATCGCCGCGGGCTCGCCGGGTGCGCGTGAGCGTGGATCAGCTCAGAGGAGTGGAAGTCGTCCTGCCGCAGCGCACGGCTTCCCGTGAGGCTGCCGCCGCGATCGCCGAGCTCCGACCATGGATCGAGCGCCGCCTCGGGGAACTGGAGCGAGCTCGGGCGAACGTGGCCGGCCGGGCCGGGACCGTCCCCTACCTCGGCCAGCCGCTGACCATGATCGTCGAGCGGGGGCGCACGCGTGTTCACCGCCGGGGAGCGCAGCTCCTCGTGCCGGACGAGCCAGAGCGGCTTGCGGCGCTTGAGCGATTCTACCGGCGGGCCGCCCGGACGGAGATTTCGGCCCGGCTTGATAATGCCTGCGCCCAGGTCGGCGCGTCCTACACGTCGCTCAGCATCCGCGGGCAGCGCAGTCGGTGGGCGAGCTGCTCGAGGTCGGGCACGATGAGTTTCAACTGGCGACTGCTCCTGGCTCCTGAGCCGGTGCTCGACTACGTCGTCTGGCACGAGGTCTGCCATCTGGAGGTGATGGATCATTCAAACCGCTTCTGGGGGCTGGTGGCCCAGCACTGCCCCGACTGGCGCGCGCAGGTCCGATGGCTGCGCGAGAACGGGGCGACGCTGGTGCTGGCCTAGCAGGGCCGGCCAGGCCTCATGGAAGCTTCGCTCGCACCTCGCGGGCCAGGGCGTCAAAAGCATCCTCACCCCGGCGCGCCTCGATCAGCTGCCGGCGGATGCGCCCCAGAAACGCCTCTGAGGAGCCGTCGCCGCGGACGTCTATGCCGGCGCTGACGCTCGACAGGAGCCGCTCTGGCCCCACTAGCTCGAGCCGGGCCGCCACCTGCTGGACCGGTTCAAAGCGGCGCAGCTTGGCGTCAACTGGTCCCCGACGAGGCTGGGCGGCCAGCTCTCGCCCGCGCTGGCGGATCGCGGCCAGCGCCACATCGAGATCATCGAAGCGTTCCCGAGTTACCCGCGGGCCGGAGCGGACGGTCAGCCGCCAGGGCACGGCGAGCGCTTCGATGGCCCCGGCCGGAGCGGCGTCTAGCGCTGCTCGATTGGAACGTAATCCCGGCCCCGCTCACCCGTGTAGGTCTGTCGCGGGCGCGCGATCTTCTGTTCGGGGTCGTCGATCATCTCGAGCCATTGGGCGATCCAGCCGGCGGTGCGCCCGATGGCGAACAGGACGGGGAACATTTCGACCGGCATCCCAAGCGCCTCGTAGATGATCCCGGAGTAGAAGTCGACATTGGGATACAGCTTGCGGTCGATGAAGTAGTCCTCGTGGAGGGCGATCTTCTCGAGCTCAAGAGCTATGTCGAGGAGCGGATTGGTACCCGTGACCTCGAAGACCTCGTGCGTCACCTTCTGGATGATCTTGGCGCGCGGGTCGTAGTTCTTGTAGACGCGGTGGCCAAAGCCCATCAGCTTTTCCTTGCCTTCCTTGACGCCCTCCAGGAAGTCGGGGATGTTCTCCTTGCGCTCAATGCGGCGCAGCATCCGCAACACCTGCTCATTGGCTCCGCCGTGGAGCGGGCCGTATAGGGCAGCCACTCCGGCGGCGACGGATGAGTACGGATCCACCTGCGAGGAGCCGACGCTGCGCACCGCGCTGGTCGAACAGTTCTGCTCGTGGTCCGCGTGCAGGATGAACAGGACGTCGAGCGCGTGCTCAAGCCTCGGATCCGGCTCGTACTTGAGCTCGGCGACCTTGTAGATCATCGACAGGAAGTTGCCCGGGTAGGTGAGGTCGTTGTCGGGATAGACATACGGCATTCCCCGGTTATGGCGATACGCGAATGCAGCCAGCGTGGGCATCTTTGCCAGCAGCCGGATGATCTGCAGATACCGCGTCTCCTCGTCCTTGATCGCGCCCGCCTCGGGGTAGAACGTGGAAAGCGCGCCGACAGAGGCCAGGAGCATGCCCATCGGATGGGCGTCGTAGCGGAAGCCCTGCATGAACTCCTTGACGTTCTCGTGCACGAAGGTGTGGATGGTGATCTCGTGAGTCCAGTCTGCGAGCTGGGACTCGCTCGGTAGCTCGCTGTGGACGAGCAGGTAAGCGACCTCCAGAAACGACGAACGCTCAGCCAGCTGCTCGATCGGATAGCCGCGGTACTCCAGGATCCCCTTCTCGCCGTCGATGAACGTGACCGCCGAGCGGCACGATGCGGTGGCCATATATGCGGGGTCGTAGCTGAGCAGGCCGAAGTCGTCTTCGTGAGTCTTGATCTTCCGCAGCTCGGTGGCCCTGATGGCACCGTCCTCGATCGGCACCTCGTACTGCTTGCCCGTCCGGTTATCGGTGATGGTCAGCGTTTCGGTCGACGTGGCTACGCCGGCACCGTCCTGCTGCTGGGTCTCGGTGGTCATGGCACTCCCTTCGCTCAGTGCACACGATACCCCGGCCGTGAACCCGCGAAGCCCGAAGGGCGTGTGGCTACTTGCCGCCGGTCGCGGCAGTGGCGATCGCGGTACCGATCGCCGCAGCGGCCAGAAGCGCGCTGATCAGCATCACGCCGCGCTGCCCGAGCTTGCTGTAGGGAAAACTTGGGATGGTCAGACCTACCGCGGCCAGGACGAGCGCCCAGCCAACCAGCAACCCTCCCGCGATGTAGAACGGGACCTTCGACGGGACCGAGGCGAGCAGCAGCGCCATGCGGTCGCGAGCCTACCGGATGGGGCCGAGTTTCAGTGACCCAGCGTCCGTGCCCGCGCCCGAACGAACCGTACCCGTGCCGGCGGCCCTGGCGCGGGATCGCCGTGCGGCCCTCGGCGCGGCCGCCGGGGGAACGGCTTGGGCGAGTGCGGCCTGTGGCGCTTGATGCCACCGTCGCCGTCGGAGGAGGACTCGTCCTCGGGCTTCTGCTTGACCGCCCACCAGACAATCGCGATCAGCCCCATCAGGGGGATCTTCAACGCGAGCATCAACCAAATGAATCCCCAGGTCACGACCGTCGCGATGCTACCCCCATCGGAGCTTCATGTCACCCCCGAGGTATGGGTGCGGACGCAACCGGCTCAGCGCTACAAAGCGCTCTCCTGCGCGCCATTCGCGTGATTGAGGCCTGCCGCCCACCCCCGCCCCTCGTCCTGCCTACGCCCGCAGTCTGACCGGGCGCTCGGTGAAGTGGGTCATCCGGCGTAGCTCGGAGACCCGGTCCGAGATCTCATCGGCGGTCAGGCGCGTCAGGCGCTCGACCCCGAACTCCTCGACGCTGAAAGACGCGATCGCGGTCCCGTACGCCATCGCCTGGGTGAACAGCTCGTGATCGACTTCGACGCCTGGATGGGCGGCCAGGTATCCGATAAACCCGCCCGCGAAGCAGTCGCCCGCTCCCGTTGGATCGACGACCGTCTCCAGGGGAAACGCCGGCAAAGCGAAGAAGCCTTCCTCGCTGATCAGCGCTGCGCCGTACTGCCCCTGCTTGGAAACAACGGCCCGTGGGCCCCACTCCCGCACCTGCTGCCAGGCCCGGATCAGGTTCGGCTCATGCGTGAGCTGGCGGAGCTCGGCATCGTTGAGCATCAGGCAATCGACGGCGGAGATCGTCTCGATCAGCGAGTCGCGCGCCGTTTCTATCCACAGGTTCATCGAGTCAAGCGCGACGAACCGGGCCTGCTCGCACTGCTCGCGGACCGACCGCTGAAGGTCGGGCTGGATGTTGGCCAGGAACAGTACGTCGGACGAGGCCGACTCGGGCCCGAGCTTCGGAACGAAGTCTGCGAACACGCCGAGCTGTGTATCGAGCGTCTCTCGGTCGTTCAGGTCCCAGCCGTACTCACCCCGCCAGAAAAACGTCGATCCCCCCGGGACATGCTCTACATCTTCGATGTTGACCCCGCGCTGGCCTATCACCTCGTACTCGTCGGGGCCGAAGTCGTCGCCCACCGGCCCAACGACATGGACGGTGTCAAAAAACGAGGCGGCAAGCGCGAAATAGACCGCCGAGCCACCGAGCATGCGCTCACGGCTGCCAAAGGGCGTGGTGACCGCGTCAAACGCGATCGATCCGACGACGGTGACGGACATGAGGCGCGGAGGCTATCGGCCCTCCGCTTTACTGGTGCTCCTAGCAGCATGCCCCTTTACGACTTCAGGTGCCACGCTTGCGGGAATCGCTTCGAGGCTCGAACGGCCGTGGATGAAGCCCCGGTCTGCCCGGCCTGCGGTCAGCCAGGGGCCGAGCGCGAGTTATCGAGCTTCGCCGGCCCATTCACGGTTGGGGCTCGCGGTGCCGCCGCCCGCCGATCGGACGCCCAGCGCCGCGTACGGGAGGAACAGCGGCGTGAGCGCCGGGAGCAGCGAGCCGCCCGGCGCCCGGAGGGCGAGAAGTAGCATCCCGGATCCACGAGGAGTAGTCTCGTCGCCGGCGAATCAAGCCGCAAACACCGGGAAAGGCCCTAGCCACAAACGTGGTAACTCTGGAGGAGTAACCCGATTCTGCCGATGGGGTTCGTATCGTAGGAGGCATGCCGATGATGCACTTTTCATCGTTCTCTCGAGTCATGGTTCGGACCGCGCAGCGGCGGCGCCGTCCCATCCCTGGGGACGCCACTGCTCCGGCCGCTCCGGCGCGGCGACCGGCGGCCATGGGGATCGAGGTCCAGCCCGTTCACGGGCATCACTGCATCTGCCAGCGCTGCCAGCGCGAGGGCACTGCGCGGTAGCGCACCCCCGCGAAAGCGACCGATCAACCCGCCGGAGCGGGCAGGGGCTCGGGTCCAGCCGCCGGGACGGTTTCTGGCTCGCTGCCGGGACGCCATACCCGGGAGAGGGCAACGCCCACTCCGAGCAGCGTCCAGCTGATCGGATCGCTGAGGAAGTCGTCGTAGACGAGCGTGTGCACGACGAGCGCGATAAAGGCGGCCGCCACCGCCGCCCGCACTGGATCGCCCCGCACCCCCTGGAGCAGTGTCAACAGCGCGGCCACCAGCAGGCCCAGGTAGACAACTTCTCCGATCACCCCCTGCTCGGCGGCGATCGTCACCGGGAGGGTGTGGGAATCCTCAACCTGGCCGGGACTGTTCGGGTTCTGCTTTCGGTACTCCTTCTGGAAGGAACCCGACCCGTAGCCCCACACGGGCCGCTGGCCGAACATGTGCAAACCACCGGTGACGAGGCTTCCCCGGCCGGCCAGGAGCCCATTGGCCCCCTGCTCGACTCCAAACGTGTGGGGTGAAAGCGCCACCGCGGCCGCCCCGACGGCCACGACCACTACTCCTGCCACTACGGCGCGCGACACTCTCCACCGGATCGCAGCCAGGATGACCAAGCCGGCCAGGAGAGCGCCCAAGCTCGATCTGGACAGCGACAGGACCATCGCCAGCCACATGACGGCCAGCGCACCCACCACCGGCAGCTGCTCGCGCGGGCGCGACCGGTAGAGAAGCGTTGGCGCGAGCAGAACCATGGCCAGGGCCAGAAACCGCCCGAAGATGTTCGAGTCATAGAACACCGAGTTGACCACGAAGTAGGTGTGGTCGGCGTTGGTGGCCATCAGCTTGTGGTTCAGGAAGATCTTTCGCGCGGCGTACTCGATAAATCCGACTCCGGAGAAGAGCAGCGCCAGGCTGACCGCCAGCAGCAGGCAGATCCTGATCAGTCGGGGATCCCAATCCAACTCGCGGAGCAGGCAATAGCCGAGCGAGAACGGGATGAAGAAGAACACGACCTGCTGAAGCGCGAGCTGAAAGTCCAGCGAGTAAGTCGCCTGGATGGCGTAGACCAGGACGTAAGCCACCAGCAGGCGCTCCATCCAAATGGCCGCCGACACGCCCATGAAGCGCCTCGAGTCACTGGTCAGAGATTCGCTGCGCGATGCTGCGGCACCGCCGCCGGGAGGCCGGTCGCACCCGGGCGCCGGCGGCCTGCCGCCCCAGATTCCAAACGCCGACCCGATGTATGCCAACGCGGCCGCGGCCAGCACCGCGTACAGGGGGACGAGCAGATTTGAAGTCGTGTTCCCGGTCGTGATGGGGATCCGGAAGGGGAGCGTGAGCACGGTCAGCGGAGCCACCAGCCAGGGACGCCGCGCGATGACGGCCGCGGCGGCCGCCAGCGCCGCGAGGGCCAAAATTGCGCCCAACGCTGCCTCGAGCGGGTGTCGTGGACGACGCTCAGGTGAGGCGAGTTCCACTCGTCGGCTAGAAGCAGCGCCGGCGCCAGGACCAGCAGTGCCAGCATGCTTCCCGCTCGTAGACGAGCGCTACGGACCAATACGGCGATGACCACCAGCGCTCCAGCCACGATCACGCCCGCTTTAGGCAACGGACCGTTAATCAGGGAGAGCGCGATCACACGGGCATGATCCTCTACCTTCTCATCCGATGCACCACGCGAAGCGGCTGGTCACCGGCCTGGCCGCCGTGACCTTGCTGTGCGGCTGCGGTGTGACCCTAAAACCGCCTCAAGGGCATGGCGTCGTTGACAGCCCCCTCACCACCCATCCAGACCGGCTCGCCTGCCTGCGCGCCGACCACCTGCACGTCACGGTGCTCAGTGACACGGCGATCCGCATCGGTGAACCGCCATCTGCGGCACTGGTGAGGTTCGCACCGACGCCGGGGATCGCCCAGGGATTCCAAATCCAGGGAGCCCGCTCGTACCAAGGTGCCGAGGTAATCGGTGCGGCGCTCCTTTTCCCAGAGCACGCGTCAAATGCCCTACTCACCGAAGTCGAAGACTGTCTCTCGGTAGATGTCAAGGGCTAGCCTTCCGCCGGTGAGCGCACCCGCCGCCCAGCTTCCGGCTGCGCCGGCGGTCACCCGCCCCGCCCTGATCAGAAACGCTGTCGTCGGAGCGCCTGAGCGCCCGTCGCTTTTACACCACGCTCGTGGCCGTGGCAGTAAGCATCGGCGCGCTGTCGTTGCTGATCCCATCAACACCCAGCTACGACCCCTGGGCCTGGCTGGTGTGGGGCCGGGAGATTGTCCATCTCAATTTGCAGACGACCGGTGGGCCGAGCTGGAAGCCGCTGCCAGTGATCTTCACGACGGTCTTTGCCCTGTTCGGGAAGGCTGCGCCGGACCTGTGGCTGGTCGTGGCCCGGGCCGGCGCGGTGATGGCGGTCGTGATGGTGTTCAAGCTGGCCCATCGCATCACCAGCGAGCTTGCTCGTCTGGCCAGCCCGCTTGGACGGCCGGGCGCTGAAGCCGACTGGCGGGCCAGGATCTACGCTGCCCTTCCGGCACTTTTGGCTGGCGTGATCGCGGCGGGGAGCCTGATCAACTCCAGGGACTTCATCACCGACAACGCCCTTGGGTACTCCGAGGGGCTGACGACAGCGCTTCTCCTGATCGCCATCGAGCGCGGCATGAGCGGCGCTCGCCGGCAGGCGTTCGGGGTCGGCTTCCTGGCTGCCCTGGACCGCCCGGAGCTCTGGTTTTTCTGGGGCCCCTACGGGATTTACTTGTGGTTCAACGATCCTGAATCGCGGCGGTTGGTCGTCGGTCTGTTCTTGCTCATCCCGGTGCTGTGGTTTCTCCCCGAGCTCTGGGGCTCGGGGCAGCTCTTGCGGGGCGTCACCCGAGCTCAGCACCCTCGCTCGAACAGCGCCGCCTTCGCGCCGTGTCCAGTGTGTACCGAGTTCAAGCAGGAGGCCTGGCCGAGCCTGCTCAACCGCGTGAAGGTCCCGGCACTGCTCGTATTGATCGCTGCCGCTCGGGGCCTGTGGCGGCTGCGCGCGGCGTGGTGGCGCCGTCCCTCGTTACCGCCCGCGGCGCTGGCACGGGCCGTGCTGCTGGCTCTCGGGCTGTTCGGGTTCGTGTGGTGGTTCGGGATCGCGGTGGAGACTCAGGGGGGCTTCTCCGGCAATCAGCGCTACATGGCGCTGGGTACGGCCTGTTTGGCGATTGCGGGTGGAGTGGCCTGGGGGTGGCTCGCCTGCACCATCGCCGCGATCGCCCGCCGTCTGGCCAAACCTGCACTCGCCGTGCCTGCGGGAGCCATGCTGGCCGCCGGGATATTTCTGGCCGTCCCGCCGTGGATCGGTCACGACATTGTCAGCCTCCCGCGTACCCATCGGGCCCTCCTCTACCAAGCGCACCTGCGCGAAGACCTGGCGCAGGTGGTTCGTGAGTCAGGCGGCCCGGCAGCCCTGCTGCGGTGCGGGACGATCATGACCGAGGGGTATCAGGTGCCGATGGTCGCCTACAGCCTTGGCGTGCACACCCTGCGAATCGAGGCGCCCCCGCCTGGTCTTGTCGGTCCCCCCTGGCCGAACGTAATCCTTCAGACCCGCGCCCAGTCCAACTCGACGCTGCTCCCGCTGGCCCCCCAGATCCTCGCCTGGGAGAGAGAGGGAGCGCACTACCGACTCTTGGCTCGCGTGCGCACGTTTAGGGTGTTCTCCACCTGCCCGAACAAGGCGGCGTCCTAATGGCCACAGTTACAACGCCCCCGGTCCGCGAGGTTCCGCGGGTGCGCGACTTCCGCCAGCCCCGCTGGCTGGAGCGGACCCCGACCTGGGCGCTGGCCGGCGGACTCCTGATCGTGCTGATGGCGCTTTCGGCCTTCATCCGCACGCGCTACCTCTCGGCCGAGTTCTGGATGGACGAGGCCATCACAACCGGCATCGCATCGCACCCTCTGACAGCGATCCCGGGCTTGCTACGCCACGACGGCTCACCTCCGCTGTTCTATATGCTGCTGCACTTCTGGATGAGCGCTTTCGGGTCCAGCGAGAGCGCCACCCACGCCCTGAATTCCGTGTTCGGCGTGCTGACGGTCCCCGCTGGTATGTGGGCAGGCTGGAGCCTGTTCGGACGGCGGGCCGGAGTGATGGCGGCAATCCTGTTCGCCTTCAACGCCTGGCTGACGCAGTACGCCCAGGAAACGCGGATGTACGAGCTGATGGGGCTGCTGGGGATCATCGCGACGGCTGCCTTCATCCACGCGTTCGTCTACCGCCGTCGCAAGTACCTGATCGTGTTTGCGATCACCCAGGCGCTGATGCTCTACACGCACGCCTGGGGGCTTTTCTTCGGCGCGGCAGCGGTCCTGGCCCTGATCCCGATCTGGCAGACGAGCGAGGACCGCCGCGGAGTGGTGCGAGACGCCGTGATGACCTTTGTCGGAGCGGGAATCCTGTTCAGCCCGTGGCTCCCTAACTTCCTCTATCAGTCCACGCACACCGGGGCGCCCATGGGCCCCTCCACCACGATTCGGCGCCCCCGTCCTGATCTCTCAGGACCTGATGGGCGGCGACCGGGTGACGGTCGCCCTCTTCCTCGGCACGATCATCGGTGTGGCCCATCTGTTCACGCGCCGCTACCGCCGTACGCGTGAGGCCACGGTGCTGTGGACGCTGATCGCGCTCCCGGTGGCCACTCTGGCGCTGGCCTGGCTGGCCTCACAGATCACCCCGGCCTTTGTCTCCCGGTACTTCGCCCCAGTCCTGGCCTCGATCCTGCTCCTGGCCGCCTGGGGATGCTCGCGGTCGGGGATCGTCGGGTGGGCAGCCGTGCTCTTGTCTGTCCTGTTCGTGGTCCACGTCTCGACCTACGCCCACCCATACAAGAGCGATATGCGGGACGTGGCGGCGGAGATGCGCCCCTACCTGCACCGAGGCGATGTGGTGCTGGTAGCCCAGCCCGAGCAGACGCCACTGGCCTATTACTACCTCCCGGGGGGTCCAAAATATTTCCAGTACGCCACCACCCTAGGCCGCGTCTCTGACCCGACCTATATGAACTGGGTGTACGCCCTGAGCCGGCTTCAGAAGGCGAAGGCCGGGGCCACGCTGCAGCCGCTGCTGGCCAGCCTCAAACCGGGACAGCAGCTGCTGTTCATCCGGCCGTTGACCGAGGGCGCCATGAACTGGCTAGCTCCTTGGACGAGGCTGATCCGCCGGCGATCGGCTCAATGGGGCGCGATCCTGGCCCGAGATCCCCACCTTCAGGAGATCGCCGTGGCGCCCCACAACTACCGCGGGGTCTGCTGCGTGGCAGACAGTGCCATCCTCTACCGGGCGCTGCCGCCCGGCAGGTCGGCTTTGACGAGCTCAGGCGGCCCGCCGCTCCCAACCCCATGAGCTCACCCCGCCCACCGATCAGCCCCGAGCATCCGGTAGCCGTTCTGGGCGCTGGTCCCGCTGGTCTCACGGCCGGCTATCTGCTCGCCAAGCAAGGCCAACCGGTGATCGTGCTCGAGTCAACCGACCAGGTGGGCGGGATCGCCCGCACCGAGGTACGTGACGGCTATCGCTTCGATCTCGGCGGCCACCGGTTCTTCACCAAGTCCAAGGAGGTAGATGACCTCTGGCACGAGGTGCTGGGCGAGGAGTTCCTGCGCCGGCCCCGCCAGTCCCGCATCTACTGGAATCACAAGTTCCTCGACTACCCGCTTCAGGGCATGGACGTGGTCCGAAAGCTCGGGCCAGTCGATCTCACTAAGGCGGTGCTCTCGTATCTCTGGGCGGCGATCAAACCGAAGGGCCGGGAGGACACCTTCGAGGAGTGGGTGTGCAATCGGTTCGGGCGATGGCTGTTCAACCAGTACTTCAAGTCCTACACCGAGAAGGTGTGGGGCGTGTCGACCTCGGAGATCCGCGCCGAATGGGCGGCCCAGCGGATCAAGGGCCTGTCGTTCGTAGCGGCCGCCCGGTCGGCCTTCTTTGGCAACCGGGGCAACAAGATCACCTCGCTGATCTCGGCGTTCAACTATCCCCGCTACGGGCCGGGGCAGATGTGGGAGCGCATGCGGGACGAGATCAGAGCTCACGGCGGCGAGGTCCGTCTGAACGCCCCCGTTACGCGCCTGCGATTAGATGGTCCAAGGGTGGCCGAGGTCGTGGCGGGCGGCGAGACCCTGAAGCCCTCATACGTGATCTCCTCGCTGCCGCTGCGCACAACGGTGGGAATCACCGAGCCGGATGCACCGGTTGACGTGCGTGACGCGGCCGGGGGCCTGCGCTACCGGGACTTCCTCACAGTGGCCCTCGTGATCGAGAACGAGGAGATGTTCCCTGACAACTGGATCTACATCCACGATCCCACGGTCCGGGTGGGCCGGATCCAGAACTTCCGCTCCTGGAGCCCGGCGATGGTGCCCAACGACACCGACGCCTCGATCGGGATGGAGTACTTCTGCTTTGAGGGCGATGAGGTCTGGAGCATGGCTGATGAGGACCTCGTGACCATGGCCACCCGGGAGCTTCACGAGCTTGGTCTGGCCCGGACCGACAGGGTGAAGATGGGGTTCGTGGTCCGGGTCCACAAGGCATACCCCATGTACGACGCCCAGTATCCGGAGCGGGTTGCTGCCATCCGAGGATGGCTTGACACGATCCCGAATCTGATCCAGGTGGGACGGAACGGCCTACACCGCTATAACAATTCGGACCACTCGATGCTCACGGCGATGCGAGCCGTGGACAACATCCTCCACGGGTCAGGGCACGACATCTGGGCGGTCAACGCCGAGAGCGTCTATCACGAAGAGCACGTGGAGGACGAACAGCCCTACGTAGACGCCCCGGAGACGCCAGCCATGGAGCAACCCCTGGCCTGATGCGGACGCGGGGTGTGTCGGTGAATCGCGGGCTGACCGCCGGAGCGGCGGCGCTGGTCGCCGCGCTGGCGCTTGCGGGGCCTGCCCTCGCCCAGGGCGGCGGTGGTTCGAGCGGGGGCGGGTTGAGCGGGGGCGGGTTGAGCGGGGGCCTGACGCCATTCACACCCACGACCCCGCTCACGACGCCCACGACGCCCACCGTCGTGCCCAACACCAACACCTCGGGTGGCGGCTTCACCGGTACTGATGCGGTCCTGGTCGGAGTGGGGGCACTGGTCGTCTTGGGCGGAATCTCGTTCTTCATCTGGTACGACGCTCGGCGGCGAGCGCCCGTGCGTCAGCGGCCGGCCGCGGCCACAGCCGGTGGTCCCGGCGGTGGGTCACGCCCCCGACCCAAACCCCGCAAGCTCAGCCCGGCTGAGCGGCGGCGTCGTAAACGCGGACGAGCTCGATAGAGCTCTCATCTCAGGCGGCTCGGCGCATCTGGCCGCTACCTCCCTCGAGCACCCGGAGTCCGCGGCGAGCCCGTTCGAGCTGCCGCTCGACGGTGCGCGTGGTGCAACCCTCGTGAGCAGCCATCTCCTCGTAGCTCAGGCCGAGAGCACGTAGCCACACGATTCGCTGCTGGCGGCGAGGAAGGTGCCGCACAGATTCAAGTCGCTCTCGTTGCTCGAGCAACCGTTGGGGTCCCGGGACGACCAAGCATTCCGGTTCCACGGGATCCTCCTCGCCGATCTCACTTAGTAGATCGCGGCGCTCGCGTCGGCACAGCCTGAGCGCTTCGTGGACGGCTGTCTTGGTCAGCCATCCCCGGGCCGCGTCCTCCTTGATCCGGTTGCGGTGCCTGACGAGTCGTGCCCAGGCCGCCTGGCACGCCTCCTCGATCACGTCGTCCGAAGCCTGGATTCCTCCTCGGACGATGTGCTCGAGGAATGGAGCGAAGTCGAGATAGAGGCGATTTAGGTCGTCCAGTGGTCGCCCTCTCTCCATATTGATACTAATTGAGTCTATATTGATGCAGAATACTCTAGTTAACTTGAATAGTCAGTGATAGGTTGTTGTTCTCACCAGCCGAGCCAAGGAACCCCGCGAATGTTCGTCTTCTCCGCTGTCAGCGCCCATCCCAATCTCAAGGGGCTGCCTGGGAGCAACGTGCTCCAGCAGCTGGTCGACGGCGCTCAGGCCTGGGCGCTGGCGGTCGCCCTCCTAGGGGCATTCATCGGGGCGGCAGTTTGGGCTGTGGCCTCTCACACCCAGAACCACCACTACGCGGCTCGCGGCCGGATGGCCGCGCTCATCTCGGGCGCCTCGGCTCTGGTCGTCGGCGCAGCTCCAGGACTTGTGAACTTCTTCGAGCATCTCGGCACCACGGCGAAATGACGTTGTGCAGCCGAGGCACGCGCGTGGCCGCCGCTCTTCTCATCGTGGCCTTTCTGTTCGCCGCGCGACCTGCTCCGGCCGTGGCTCTCAGCCTCGGCCCGGTTTGCTCCGTGGCCGGGATCTTCAGCGGACTGCTTGGGAAGGCATGCACCGTTGTCTCCGACGCAGGGAGCCGCGTCATTGGCGCCGCGAAAAATTTGTTCAGCGGCCGCCTAGGGAGCGCCATCAGGGCGATCCTCGGTGATGCCGCGTCAGCGGCCAAGGCGCACGCCGGCCGGGTGCTCGGGCTGGCCGCGATCGGAATCTGGGTGATCGGTGGCGCCAAGTTCGTCCTCGGCGAGCTCGCCAAGGGGATCAGCGAAAGCACGACACCGCGATTGGGCACAACCTGGTTCTCGGCCACCTACTGGCGGGTGGCAGGGATCGCGGCTCTGCTGACGCTTCCATTTCTGTTCGCGGCCGCCGTGCAAGCGCTCGTGCGCTCAGACATCACGCTGCTGCTGCGGTCCGTGCTCGGCTATCTCCCGCTCGCCATTCTGATGGTGGGTGTGGCCGCGCCGATCACGATGCTGCTCCTCTCAGCATCCGATGAGCTCTCATCGCTGGTCTCGTCGGCCACCGGGCAGGACGGAAGTCACGTGCTCGGCTTCGGGAGCGCGCTCTTCGGAAGCCTGTCGGTGTTTTCGAAGTCCCTCTTCTTCGCCTCCTTCTACGGGCTGCTTGTGGCTTTCGGGGCCACCGCGTTGTGGATTGAGCTGGTGATGCGAGAAGCCGCGGTCTACGTGGTGGTGCTGATGCTCCCGCTCGCCTTCGCGGCTCTCGTCTGGCCGGCGCGTCGCACGTGGGCGATCCGAGCCGTGGAGATCTTGGTGGCGCTGATCCTGTCGAAGTTCGCCATCGTGGCAGTGCTTTCGCTGGGCGGGGCAGCCATGGACCAACTCGGTCACAGCGGCTCGACCCTGATCGTTGGCCTTGTCCTTGTGATCATGGGGGCGTTCGCGCCCTGGGCGCTTCTGCGGCTGGTACCCCTTTCCGAGCTGGCCAGCGCAACCGCCGGCACCCTCAGCGGCGAAGCGCGGGGGGTGGCGGTACCGGGCAAGCTCGCCGGCGGCCTGGCTCTGTCGGCGTCGGATTGGGCCTCGGCGTCGACTCAGTCGATGAGCGCACGCGCGGCTGAGGCATATCTGCTCGACCGGCTTGGTCCGGGCGACCAGATCGACGGCGACGCCACCGACGCCTCGCCCGGCGAGCCCGACCCAACCCCACCTGGAAGCGGAGGCAGCGGCGCTGCCGATCCGGAGCCGAGCATCGACGCCGGTAGCGACCCGGAACATCTTGAGGGAGGTATTGACCGACTCGCCGCGGAGGAGCGCGGAGTGGCCGCCGCCAGGCCATCGCCCGCGGTGGCCGCGGCCGAACCGCGTCAGGACCGGATTCCCGGGATGCCGGCGATGTGGCAGGCGGACAACTTCACCTGGGAGCCATTCGTGCTCGGGCCGGAGGAGGACTGGTCTCCGCGGTTGGGCCCGCCTGATTTCGCGGGCGATTCGCAAGCCACGGCTGGGCTCGGCGAGGGATCGGGTCCAGGCGCCAGTCCCGCCGACGCCCCTGCCCTCTCAGGACAGGACGTCCTGCTTCCATCGCCGGAGGCTGAGCTCCCGAGTCCAGTCGACGCGCCACCCGGTCTTGACCCCGCTGCCCGACCGTCGCTCCCGGCGCTGCCGCCACCGAGCGAACCGGAGTCCGATCGGTGACAGGAGAGCGGATGGCCTACCGATTCGGCCCGCTCGAGCGACGCGGGATCTTCGGCGGTGCCAGTGCCGGGCAGGTCGCGGTCCTAGCTGGAGGCCTGGCCGTGTGCGTGGCGATCCTTGACAGCGCGCCGACCGTAGGCGGCGCGCTGACCGCGCTCGTGACGGCGCTCAGCGCGGGCGCGGTCGCCTTCCTGCCGATGGGCCGCAGAACCCTTCAGGAATGGGCGCCGATCACGGCGTCCTATTTGCTCCGCAGGGCGGCGGGCGCCGCGACCTTTCGCTCCAGGGCACCGGCCCAGGGGCGGATCGCACGTCACAAGCCGGAGAGGCGATGGGAACTCCTCGACATCACTCCGGACCCACCCCGGTCGCTCAGAGGTATCCGGGTACTCGAAGCGGAGTACGGGCAGCAGGGCCTCGGGATCATCTCCGACCGCAACGGGCGGTGGCTGACGGCCGTGCTGGCGTGCCAGGTGGTCGCCTTTGCCTTGCTCGACCCGGAAGCACAAGAGCGCCGGCTCGCGCGGTGGGGTCTGCTCTTAAGCGGCGCCACCTCCTCGCCGCTCCGCCGGATCCAGTGGATCGAGCGGACGGCGCCTGCTCAGGTGGATCAACTCGCCCGCTGGCTGGCCGCCGAGCGCGACCCGGCGATCCCGCTCCGCGGGACCCCGATGGTCGAGTCCTACCTGGAGCTGATCGGGACCACAGCCAAGATCAGTCACGAGCACGAGATCCTGATCGGGATTCAGATCGACTCCCGCCGAGTCAGGGACAGAGGTCGACACGCGGCGACCCGCGCGCTGATCGATCAGGCCGAGCACGTGGCACAGGGCTTGGAGGCAGCCGAGGTACGCGTGCTCGGAGCGCTGAGCGGTGGGCACCTGGCCAGGGCGCTGCGCACGGCCTTCGATCCCTATGCCCGCGCCGAGCTGGCGGCGGTCCAGACCGCCGATCCTGATCGGCAAGGCGTGGAGGAAAGCAGCGGCTGGCCCGTGGGCGCGAGGGAGTCGTGGGAGTACTACCGAAGCGACGGCGCCCTGCACGCCACCTACTGGATCGGGGCATGGCCGCGGGTGGATGTTCCGCCGATGTTCATGGACTCGCTGCTCGGACGCTCGAGCGCGGTGCGGGCGGTGGCAGTCACGTTCGAGCCCATTGCTCCGGAACGATCGACACGCGAGGTCGAGGCCGCCGTCACTCGCGACCGAGCCGACCGTGAGCTGCGGCGCCGGATCGGTCAGTCCGATACGGCACGGCGGCGCCAGGCCGAGGAAGCGACTTTGCGACGCGAGGCCGAGCTGGCCGCCGGGCATGGCGAGGTCAGGCTGGCCGGGTTCGTGACCGTGAGCGGACGTGATCAGGAAGATCTCCACCGCGGATGCGCCGAAGTGCTCGAGCACGGGGCGCGGGCTAGGGTCGAGCTGCACCGGATGTACGGCCAGCAGGCCGACGCATTCACCTTCACGCTGCCCCTGTGCCGAGGATTGCGGTGAGTCTACGAGCGGCGGAGCGCCCCGCGCACAGGGCCACCACCAGGCACGCCCAGGCAATCTACCCCTTCATGGCCGCGGGTGGTCTCGGAGGCCGAGGCGTTTTCATCGGGCGTGATCTGAGCGGTGAAGCGTTCTGTTATGACCCTTGGCTGCTGTACGGGGAGGGCGTTCTCGACGACCCGAACGTGATCGTGCTCGGGAAGCTCGGCCAGGGCAAGAGCGCGCTGGTCAAGACGCTGCTCTGGCGAATGCTCCTTTTCGGCCGTCGGGCGTTCGTCCTCGATGTCAAGCGCGAGTACGGGCCGCTTTGCCGGGCGGTCGGTGTCGAGCCGATCTCGCTGGTTCCAGGGGGGAGCCTGCGCCTGAACCCTCTCGCCTCGCGTCCCGAGGAGCACGCCCAGGTCGAGCTGCTCCGGGCGGTGACGATCACGGCAATCGGTGGGCCGCTCTCACAGATCGAAGGGGCCGCGCTGCGGGAAGCACTGCGGGCAGTGCGGCTCAGTGGGACCGCCGAACCCGCGCTGCCAGACATCGCTGCGGCGCTGTTTTCTCCGGTGGCGGAAATGGCCGAGCGGCTCCGGACCAGCACGGAACGGCTCGCGCGCGATGCTCGGCGGGCCGCGCTCGCCTTACAGGACCTGTGCGAAGGACCGCTGCGGGGGATGTTCGACGGCCCCACGACGACGGGGCTGGACCTCGATGCCAGGCTGGTGGTGCTTGACCTACATGCGGTCAAGGACTCTCCCGCAGTCGGAATCCTGATGGCCTGCGCCACGGCCTGGATGAGCGCGCTGCTGGCCCGCATGGCCGAACATCCAGACCGGGACCGGCTGATCAACGTGGCCGACGAGTCGTGGAAGATCATCCAGCACACCGGCCTGGGCGAGTGGTTTCAGTCGAACTTCAAGCTCGCCCGCCAGTTCGGGGTCATGAACATGGTCGTGCTCCACAAGCTGGCCGACCTCCAGACCGCCGGGGACGCTGGGTCGAGGGCCGCGCGAATCGCTGAAGGGCTGATCGCCGATGCCTCCACGCGGGTTGTCTACCACCAGGACGAGAGCCAGATCGACGTCACGCGGACCCTGCTGGGCCTCTCTGAGAGCGAAGCTCAGCTGCTGTCGATGCTCCGTGCCGGACAGGCCCTATGGCGGGTCGGCAGCCGATCGTTCGTTGTTGCGCACAATCGATCGCGACTGGAGACGGGGCTGACGAACACCGACACCGGGATGAGGGCGAGTACCGCCGCGATCTCCCGCGAATGAGCCGGCAGCCCCCTCATTCCTTGTCCGACGGCGTCGTGCTGGCACTGATCGGTGGCGCCGCCGCCCTCTGCGGGCTCGTATGGCTATGGGGCGGACTGGCGGGAGCGCTCTTCGGCCGTGGGTGGCCCCACTCGGGAGCGGGAGACGTTCTCGGTGTCCTCGAGCGCCTTCCCAGTCGTCTGGGAGCCCCGGCCAGCGCCTGGCCCGCCCGCGTTCGGGGTGGCCTTCCCGGACCGTCGGGTTTCTACGGCGCCCTTGCGTTGCTGCTGGCCGCGGCCGCCGCGCTTGTGATGATCGTTCGCCGGAGCGCGGCGGCGCTGACCCTTCGAGGCGGCCGAGGCGCCCGCTGGGCAAGGGCCACGGATCTGCGCGCCCTGTCTCGCACCCGCCGGGGCCCGGGAAACAGGCTTGCGCTCGGATACCGCGGCCGCCGCCGGATTTCAGCCGAGCATCGTCACGCGGTCGTCGCGTTCGGTCCGCCGCAGTCAGGCAAGTCAGCCGGCCTGGCGATCCCGGCGCTGCTCGAATGGCCTGGACCGGCCGTCGCCTCTTCGATCAAATCGGACTTGCTCGCGGCCACGTTTGACCGCCGGACTGCGCTGGGCAAGGTATTCGTGTTCGACCCGTTCGCGCTCTCGGGCCGCGGCGGGGATACGTGGTCGCCACTGCACGGAGCAGTCACGTGGGACGGTGCGCTTGAAGTGGCCTGGCGGCTCGCATCCGCCGGCGAGATGGATCAGCGCCACACAGACGGCGGCGAGTTCTGGGCCGTCGCGGCTGAGCAGCGGTTGGCTCCGCTGCTTTATACCGCGGCCAAAACGGAAGCCGGAATCGATGCCCTGGTCCGCTGGACTTACGGCCAGGGAGGCCGGGAGCTCGATTGTGCCCTGGCCCAGGTGGCCGGAGAGGCGAGGACCGAGGCCGAGCTCGGCGACGCCTATGCGGCCTACGATGCCGTGCGGGCCTTCGAGGCTCAGGCAGACCGCACCCGGAGCTCAATCGAGGCGACGGCCCAGGCGCTGCTCAGGGCCTACCGGTTTTCCCGCGTGGCCCGATCTGCCGCGGGCAGCGAGATCACCGCCGAGCGGCTGCTCGAGGCGCCCTGCACGCTGTACCTGATCGGCGACGCCAAGGCGTCCAAGCTGCTGAGGCCGATCTTCCTGGCCCTCATCGGCGAGATCGTGGATCACGCCTACCACCGGGCAACCGTGGCGGGAGGCGCGCTCGAACTCCCTCTCCTGCTGTGCCTCGACGAAGCCGGAAACGTGGCTCCCCTGCCCAACCTGGCCGAGATCGCTTCCACGGCGCCCAGCCACAACATCCAGCTCGTGTCGATCTTCCACGACCTCTCCCAGGCCCGGAGCCGGTACGGCCAGCAGGCGGAAACAGTGATCAACAGCCACCGGGCTCGGATGCTCCTCCCCGGGGTGGCGGACCTGGAGACACTGCGCTATTTCGCCGGCCTGCTCGGTGAGGAGGAGATCCGGGACGTGACGCGGACGACTGGAAGCGGCGGGAGCACTCGCTCGAGCGCGAGCCGCCTGAGACCGCTCGTGGCGGCCGAGGCCCTCCGGCAGATCCCCGAACGCCATGCGCTGCTCGTGTACGGGCGGCTACCGCCCACCCGGCTCCGGCTCCGCTTGTGGTTTAAGGACAGACGCCTTCGCCGGCTCGCCACCCCGGACACCTCGCCGCAACCGGCGGGCGGGCGGGCCGAGCACAGGCTCCTGCCCGCGCCCTCGCAATCGCCACGATGAGTTGGCCTGAAGGGCATTGGGATGACCCCGACAGCGATTGGGACGAGCCCGCACCGCGCTGGCCGTTGGTCTGGCACGGCTTGTATCCGCGCGAGCGCTGGCAGTGGTTCGAACAGCTCTGGAGCGACGTCGGGATGCTCAGGGACCGCTACCACCTGGCCGTACGCTCGGGGTGGTGGGCCAACTCTGTCCAGGTCGAGGCGCTGGCCGCGCTGGCCTCGTGGGTCTCTCGCTATGACTCTGGCGAGTGGGACGATCCACCTGGAAAGCTGGCACTGCTCTTTGACCTGGAACGAGTGGCCGGTCTGCTCCGTGACGGCGGCGACCCGTTTCACGCCGATCGCGACCGGGCGGCGTTCGTGGCCCATCTGGTCGACCTGGGCTGTCATCCGCCACCCGGCCGGTAAATGCGCCGGGTCGGCCTGGGGGCACGACGCACCACGAGTGCGCGAAGATCCGGGGCCGGCCGACCCCAAAGGAGATGACATGCCGCTAAGCCGCCAGCGCCAGGCGTCCCGATCCGAAGACCACCATGATCCCGCAGGGATCGAGCCCCAAGTGCCCGTCCACCAACTGCCCGAGAAGGGGATGGGGTTCGATACGGCCTACGAGCACATCACCGGCGAACTCCTGCTCGACGGTCAAGCGCGGCTGAACCTGGCCACCTTCGTCACGACCTGGATGCCCTCGATCGCCGGTCAATTGATGGCCGAAACGGCCAACAAGAACATCATCGACAAGGACGAGTATCCACAGACGGCCGAAATCGAGGCCCGGTGCGTGGACATCCTGGCCGACCTGTGGAACTCCCCGGAGGACGAGAACAACGCCACCGGGACCTCGACGACCGGCTCCAGCGAGGCGGCCATGCTCGCCGGGCTCGCCCTGAAGTGGCGCTGGCGGAAGCGGCAGGCGGCAGCTGGAAAGTCCAGCGATAAGCCGAACATGGTGATGGGGTCCAACGTCCAGGTCTGCTGGGAGAAGTTCGGTCGCTACTGGGATGTCGAGTGCCGGCTCGTACCGATGGAAGGCGACCGGTTTCACCTGGGAGCAGAAGAGGCCGTCGCGCAGTGCGATGAGAACACGATTGGGGTCGTAGCCATCCTGGGGTCAACCTTCGATGGCTCCTACGAGCCCGTTAAGGAAATCGCGGCGGCGCTCGACGAGCTCCAGGGCGACCGCGGGCTCGACGTCCCGCTTCACGTCGACGCCGCCTCTGGCGGATTCGTGGCCCCGTTCCTGGCGCCCGAGCTGGAATGGGACTTCCGCATCCCCAGGGTGCAATCGATCAATGCATCCGGCCACAAGTACGGCCTCGTCTACCCCGGCGTGGGCTGGGTGGTATGGCGCAGCGAGGAGGCTCTACCCCGGGAGCTGGTCTTCAACGTCAACTATCTCGGTGGAAACATGCCCACGTTCGCGCTCAACTTCTCGCGCCCCGGAAGCGAGGTCATCGCCCAGTACTTCATGCTGGCCAGCCTGGGGCGGGCTGGCTACACAAGGGTGATGCGCCAGGCCCGGGACGTGGCGCTTCATCTCTCAAGCCATATCGCAGAGCTCGGCCCTTACCGGCTCATCTCCGACGGCAGCGACCTGCCCGTGTTTGCGTTCGCGCTTGCGCCAGAGGTGACCAACTACACGGTGTTCGACGTTTCGGACCGCCTGCGTCAGCAGGGCTGGCTGGTCCCGGCATACAGCTTCCCGGCCAACCGCGAGGACCTCAGCGTGTTGCGGATCGTGGTCCGCGCGGGGATGACCATCGAGATGGCGGACCATCTCCTGGACCACCTGCGCGAGCAGACCGAGTTTCTCCAGTCACTGAGCGGGCCGCTTCCGAGCGAGGGGCGGCAGGCGTTCGCCCACAACTGATCAGGGCTAAGGGGCCCGCAGCACGTCGGCCAGCCGCTTTCCCGCGGCCTCGATCTCAGCCAGGGTGCCGGCGGTGATGACTTCCTGGAGGTCCAGGATCCGCAAGCCAAAGGCGTCAAGCGCCAGTTCGCCCACGACCGCGTGGCACGGGACTCCGGTCTGGCGCGCCCGAGTGGCCACCTCGGACACCGCTTTCCCCGCCAGGCTTTGCTGATCGATCCTCCCCTCGCCGGTGATGACCGCCCGAGACAGGCGCATGCTCCGGTCGAAATCCAGCCGGTCAAGTACGAAGCTCGCCCCAGGTACGAGCTCGGCACCCAGCTCCGCCCATAGACCTCCTGACAGTCCTCCGGCCGCCCCGGTCATCGGCTGGCCACGCGGATCACGCGTCATGCCCCTGGCAGCCCGATTCAGCCGAGCGGACAGCTGCCTGATCTCCGACGGGCCCGCGCCCTTCTGGGGCCCGTACACGACGGCCGCCTGTTCAAACGGGGTCCGGACATCGCACAGCACGGTCAGGGTCGCCTCGCCGAGACCACCGGTTTCGCGGATGGCGCGGAGCGCGCCGGAGCCGGCGTCGGTGGTGGCACTCCCCCCAACTCCCAGATAAACCATCCGGGCGCCGGCCTCGATCGCGGCCATGATCAGCTGGCCCGTCCCGTAGGTCGTCGCCGCGACAGGGTCTAGGTCGCTGCGCTTGACGAGCGAGAGGCCGCTGGCGGCCGCGGTCTCGACGACACCCAGAACCCCTCCCCGGATCTGGCACAGACCAAATCGTGCCTTCACCGTCCGTCCCAACGGATCGGATACGGCCGCGGACCGTAGATCGCCGCCCAAAGCCGAGACCAGTACGTCAAGCGTGCCTTCACCGCCGTCGGCCACCGGGCAGGCATCAACGGGCAGACCTGCTGTCGCGAGGCCGGCGGCGATCGCGCCCGTGACCTCAGGAGCCGTGAATGAGCCCTTGAACGAATCGGGCGCGACCAGGATCGTGCGCGGGATCTTCACCGGACTGGCCGCGCCGTGCTCGTGTGGAGAGCCACTACGACTGCATCTGCTCGAGCAGGCACTCCTGCGGGGGCTTGTCTTCCCGCCACCGGACGATCCGCGTACCGTGTCGGATCCGCCCACCGCTGGCATGATCGAACGTCACCTCGACCACAAGCTCAGGACGGAGCTCGACCCATTCGAGCTCCTTCTCGTTCTTCCACCGGCTCGGGTCGCCGTGGCCGCGGTGTCCGGTTTCGTATGAGGCGAGCCTGTCTCGCAGGGCGCGCTTCTCAGCGGCCCGGAGTCCAGACGAGTGGCCGACGACATGGAGCTCGCCTTGGCCGTCGTACAAGCCCAGGATCAGCGAGCCGACGGTTCCCTCTTCCTTGCCGGGGCGGTAGCCCGCCACCACGGCATCGATCGTGCGCACGCGCTTGATCTTGACCATGCCCGTGCGCTGGCCAGGACGGTACGGAGCGGCCAGCTCCTTGGCCACGACCCCCTCGCCACTGCCCAACCACGGCCGAGCCTGCTCGGGATCACGCGTGAGTGGCGTGGCCTCGAAAGAGCCCAGATTGACGATCTGCTCCAGACCGGTCCGGCGCTCTGAAAACGGGCGCTCGAGCCAGGAGTCGTCGTCCAGAGCGAGAAGGTCGAAGGCCACGTAGCGCGCCGGTGTCTTCTGCGCCAGCATCGCGATCCGGCTCTCGGCGGGGTGGATCCGCTGCTGCAGGGCACCGAAATCCTGGCCGCCACCGGCGTCGTCGATCACGATCTCCCCGTCCACCACGTAGCGGCCCGGAGCGAAAGCCAGCTCGGGGAAGTAGCGCCCTAGCGGCTTGCCTCCGCGCGACTGGATCGTGACCTCGGAACCATCGACAAAAACGACCGCCCGAAAGCCGTCGTACTTCGGCTCATACGACCACTGCTCACCCTCGGGCAGATCAGCCTTGGAGCGCGCCAGCTGCGGCTCGAGGGGGGGATTCAGAGGGAGAGACACCGGCCCGCCGATCCTAGGCGATCTGCTGGTGGGGGGACGGGGAGCGGGGGTCGGTGGGTTTGAAGGGCGGCTTGCGGCTGGGGGAGGGGATAATTAGGCCTCCGGTATTGCGCCTCGGAGTGCGTTTTGTCGCGCCGGAGCCGCTCTCAGCTCTCGGCCGCCCCCATAGCCCGTCAAAGCACCCTGCCATGCGGCTGACCAGCCGGGTTATGGGGGCTATTGGCCACATAACCCGGCACGTACAGACCGCTCGAGGGCGGTTTGCCGCATTGGTGATGGGAGGCGGGTGTGTGGGCCGCGGCGGTGCGGCTGGCGATCCCGCGCCTCTTCCACCGCGCCGCCTCGCACTGCACCGCCTCGCACTGCACCTCTCGCACCGCGCCGCCTCGCACCGCGCCGCCTCGCCCCGGCCGCCGCTCTCCGCTCGCCCCGTGAACGCGCCCGCCCCTCCCTCGTCAACCCAGACGCTCACCAAATCCAGCCAAGCCCCTCAAGCTACGATCAGCCAATGGCCCAGGAGCCCGCAACCCAGGCCGAAGAGGAGTATTTGGAGCGGCTTTTCTGGCTGTTTGAGGCTGGGCTTCCGATGACCGCGGCCAACCTGGCGCGCGCCATGCAGTTGTCGGCGCCGACCGTCCACGAGATGCTCGGGCGCCTGGAGCGGGATGGCTACATCACGCGTGATCCGGAGAGGACGATTGCGTTTACCGTCGAGGGCCGAGAGAACGCTGGGCGGCTGGTCAGCAGGCACCGGATGATCGAGCGTTTTCTCACTGATGTCGTCGGGGTGGACTGGGACGACGTTCACGAGGAGGCCGAGCATCTGGAGCACGCGATGACCCCGCGCTTCGAGGCGTACGTCAGGTCGACCGTGGGCGACGCGGTCACGTGCCCTCATGGGCATCCCATCCGAGTTGGCGAGCGGATCGAGGGCGTGCCTCTGGCCGATTGCCAACCCGGAGCCCAGATCAAGATTCTCCGGCTAGAGAACGAGGCCGAGGATCTGCTCCATTACCTCAAGGACGCGGGCATCGAACCCGGGCTCGAGGGCGAAGTCCAGCTCAATGACGGAGAGACGGTGTCCATCCTCGGCGAGGGCCACCTCGCCACCATCACGGCCAGCGTGGCGCTAACGGTTTCCGTACTGGCCGATCCGTCACCTCCGCCTCGCACGGCGCTCCCCGAGCAACTCGTCCTGGGCCGCGAGCGCTACGGCCGCTGAGGGCAGATCGGCGCGCGCCCGCCCACCCCCACGCCGCCTTGAGCGCCGAACAGCGAGCTAGGCGACGCTGACGCTGGCGACGCCCGAGGTGACCTCGTTGTAGGCGTCGGCCAGAAGGCGCACACCCTCGATGATCTCCTCGGTGGTCACGCCTGAGTACGCCAGGCGGAGGCTGGATTCTCCTCCGTCCAGCACGAAATCAGAGCCCTTGACGAACTGGACTCCGCGCTCATTAGCCGCCGTGAAAAGCGCGGCCACGTCCGTCCCCCGAGGCAGATCGAGCCACAAGAAGTAGCCTCCCTCCGGGGGAACGAACCGGGCGTCGGGAAGATCTTCGCGCAGGGCGGCGCACAGGGCATGTGCGCGCTCCCGCAACGCCTCCTTGACGGTCTCGATCGACCGGTCAAGCGCTCCGGAGACGCAGAACTGATGAACGATCGCCTGGGCGACCATGCTCGGCGAGATGTACGTGCCCGTGGCGATCTTGACGATCCGCTCTATCACCGGGGGCGGACCGACGAGGTAGCCAACGCGCACGCCCGGACAGACCGTCTTGGAAAAGGACGATGCGTACACGACCGAATCTGGCGCCATAGAGGACATCGATGGCAGTTGCGCCCCCTCGAAACGCAGCGCCACGTAGGGGTCGTCCTCGAAAATCGTGAAGCCGTGAGCCTTGGCCAATTCGACCAGCTCCCCTCGCTTTTGCTCAGACAGGGTGCAGCCGGCCGGGTTCTGGAAGTTCGGAATTATGTGCGCCAGCTTTGGCCGTACCCCCGAGGCAAGTAGCCGCTCAAGGGCGGCAACGTCAAGGCCATCGTCCTCGAGTTCGACCATCCGGACATCGGCGCCGCGGGCGCGCAGCGACTGGAGGGTCCGGTCGTACGTTGGCCGCTCGACGATCACCACGTCCCCCGGCTCCACCAGCGCCTCGAACAGGAACGCATCGGCCTGCATCGAGCCGTTGGTCACCATCACGTTCTCGGCCGCGACTCCGTGGCGCTCGGCGATCCATTGCCGCAACGGCGGATACCCGATCGCCGTCCCGTAGGCGGTGATGCCGGCCGGGTCGGCCGAGAACGCGCGAGCAGCGGCTTCACGCAAGCCGTCGACGTCGACGATGTCCAGCGAAGGAGCGCCTCGAGCAAAAGAGATCGGTGGAGTCACCGACCACAGGGTACGAATTTCAAAGGCGGAAGGACGCCACCCTGAATGGCGGCGGCGAACGGCTAAGCGACTCTGGCCAAGTGGCCGAGAGCCGGCTAGCCGATCACCACGACGAGTTGAGGATTGTTGCCCGCTGCGGCCGCGGCGGCAGGATCAATCGGGGCGACGCTGGGCGAACGGTTGGCCAGGAGTGCGGCCAACCGCTGGGCCTGCACGTGGTCACTCGGCGCGTACAGGATCTGGAGACCGGACGGACGGGGGCCGGGCACGTTCCCGAGTCCGGCGACCTTCACGCCCTGAGCCTGCAGACTGCTCGACAGCTTGTGCGCGGCTTGATTGACCGGGGTGGCATTCAGCACCACCACCGGGACGGTCGGCAGCGCCGCCTTCGCGTGGCCGCCCCGTCCATGGCCGCGCGACTGATGGTGGGTGGTCGCGTGGTACACGCGGGAGCCGGCCACCGCCAGAGCGACCCCGAGTCCGGCGCCAGCCAGCACGGCCGCCGCCGTCAGGGCAACGGGAAGCCGAACGCGGCGCCGCGTCCGGTAGACAGAGGTGTTGGGCCGGTCCGTCTGGCTCGCTCCGGGCGCGGGTGCCGGTGATGAGACCGACCGCGCGGCTCTTGGTGAGCTCGTACGGGGCGCGCCGGGAGCCGCGATGGTCGCCCCCGCCGCGCCGGCCGCCGCCACTGCCCGCGGGACCAGCGTGGTGATGCGTCCAAAAGCGTGGAGGCTCTCCATTCGCTTGCGAACCCGTCGCACATCGCCCAGGCGCCTCACCAGCAGGAACGCCAACAGGGGAAGCAACAGCACGAGCGCGACGAGCCCCGCGATCGACCCCAGCGTCTGACGCAGGCTCGGATTGACCACCGGCGTGCTGAGTCGCAGCCCTCGCTTGGCTGATTTCAGCGACAGGCGGACCCGGACGGCCAGGGGCGCCGTCTGCTCGGCGATCGCCAGCATCTCACCGTTGCCCACCGAATCAGACAGCGTGTTGTGGATCCAATAAGCGTCGGTGTGGCCGGCTGGATCCTTGTGGTACCAGGCCACCATCCGAAGGTGCTGGCCCGAGTAGTACAGGTAGTACGGCCGGCCGGCCACGGTGATCGACTGGTCGGGGCTGTCGAGCTGAGGCTGGGTTGTCCACGGCGCGCCCTGTACGTCGTAGTACTGGCCGAGCTGGCCGGTTGAGAAGACGGCCACATAGGCGGGGTAATGAGCCCCTCCGGGCGCGTGGATGATGTAGTTGAGCAGATAGGCCGGAGTGCCCGTTCCACCGCGGAGCTGCACCCGCGGGTACTCGACGGGGAAGGGGACGCGGGTGGCAAATTTCTTGGCCCGAGCCAGCTCCGGGGCGGGCGCCACGGCCAGCGGTAGTCGCTTGATCGCCTTGCGGCTGTGAATGGTCTTGGCCACGGCCGCGGTCTGAGACTTCGGCGCCTTACCGGCGCCATACAGGAATGAGTGCACACTGGCCTGTATCTGCTGGGGCGTCGCGGTGTCGCAGGAGCAGGGGTTGGCGCCAACCGGTTGCAGCGTGACCTTGAACTGGACCTGACGGACCGGCTTGCTGACCGACGAAATCAGAGTCCCCAGCAGGTTCAGGATCCCGTTGGTGCTGTGCAGCCCCGAGTCCGTCTGAACCGTCTGTCCGAAAATCCGCTCGAACTTATGGGCGTTGCTGATCAGCGTGGGCCCGTACTGCCGCTTGACGTCGAGCAAAAAGGCTTGGTCACGCGCATCCCGGACCAGGGAGCTGTCGCCGTGGCGGTAGGAAACGAACTGGAGCGCCTCGTTTCCGCAGAGCCGCTGGTAGCCAGGCTGAAGGTTGATCTGCGAGTACTGCGGCCCGCCCGGGACGTTGACGTGGTAGTAGCGCCGGTCGACCGTCGAGTACACGCAGCCGATCTCATTCACCGCCCGGACGAAGTTGTTGAAATCGATTTCGACAACGTGATTGACCGAAAGTCCGGTGACCTGCTTGATCGTCTTGACCAAGAGGGGAATCCCGCCATAGGTCAGCGCGGCATTCAGGCGAGTGTTCTCGATCCCGAAATTGGTGTGAATCGGCACCATCAGCTCGCGCGGAAGCGACATCATCGAGATCCACGGCTTGCTCGGGTCAAGGCGGACCAGCAGCATCTCGTTGGAATGCGGCAGGACCGGCGTCGTGGTGGTATGCGCCCGCTGGTCGTTACCCACGAGCAACAGGGTCTGGGCATCGCCCCAACCGGCGCTGGCCAGCGAGCTTTGCGAAATGGCCAGAGCCTTGTTCTGGTTGATCGCGTCCCTGAGGGTGTGGACCTCCTCGAGCGTGAATACCGCCGCCGCTCCGGCGGCCGCCAAGAACACCGCCAGGCAGCCGAGCGCCATCTTCCACCAGTTGCCCCACCAGCGCCGCCGAGGCTGGGGACCGTCCGGCGGTGAGGTGGGCGGACCGACCGGCGGAGGGGGCGGAAAGCCGCCCGGCGGACCGGGTCTCGACGGGCCCGATGAAGACCGTTTGGGCGAAGGACTGAGGACGCTCACTGGCGAACGGCCGATGATAGGGCGCTGCGGCGACGGGGCGTCAGGCGCGAAGCGCCTGACGCCCGCCTCGCGGGCTAGGTCGCGCCGGCGGCCGAGCGATCGCCCAGGAGCGACACGGCGAGCTCAGCCACCTCGGTGGGCGTGCGACCGACCTTGACTCCCTGGGCCTCCAGGGCCTCGGCTTTGGCGCGGGCGGTTCCGCGCGAGCCCGAGACGATCGCCCCCGCGTGGCCCATGGTCTTGCCTGGCGGCGCGGTGAAGCCGGCGATGTAGCCGACCACCGGCTTGGTCACGTGGTCGGAGATGAAGCGCGCCGCCTGTTCCTCGGCGTCACCGCCAATCTCACCGCACATCACGATCAATTCGGTCTCCGGGTCCTGCTCGAACATGCCCAGAACGTCGATGAAGTCGGTCCCGGGCACGGGATCGCCGCCGATACCGACGATCGTCGAGTTGCCAAATCCCTGCTGGGCGATGACGTTGCCGATCTGGTAGGTCAGGGTGCCCGAGCGGGAGACGACGCCGACGTTGCCCTCCTTGAAGAACGAGGCGGGAATGATCCCCACGTTGGCCTTGCCGGGCGAGAGGATCCCCGGGCAATTAGGTCCGACGAGGCGGGCACGCCCGTTTCGCCTGATCGTGTTGAAAACGCGGAGTTCGTCGTGCGCCGGGATCCCCTCCGTGATGGTCACGATCAGCTCGATCCCAGCATCCTCGGCCTCCAAAATCGAGTCGGCCGCGAAACGAGGCGGGACGAAGATCATCGCCGTATTGGCCTGGGTTTCCTCCACGGCGCGATGGAACGTGTCAAAGACCGGTATTCCCTCTACGTCTTGGCCGCCCTTGCCCGGTGTCACTCCAGCCACGACCTGCGTTCCGTATGAGCGATTCCGGAGCGAGTGGAAGCTGCCCTCCCGGCCCGTGATGCCTGAGACGCACAACCGGGTCTCGTTGCCGACGAGGATGCTCATGTCGCCGCCGGCACACCGGCCGCCAACTCCACGACCTTCCGAGCTGCCCCGTCCATCGTCGCCTCGGTATGGACGCCGGGCAGGTTCGCGTCAGCCAGCAGCTGACGCCCCTCCTGGTCATTCGTCCCGTCCAGCCGGACCACGAACGGAACCTCCGGCTTGATCTGGGCGAACGCTTCGATCAGACCACGGGCCACCTCATCGCCACGCGTGATCCCGCCAAAGATGTTGAACAGCACGGCCTTGACGTTTGGGTTGGACAGGATCACCTCCACGGCGTTGGTGATCGCCTCGGCCTTCGATCCACCGCCCGCGTCCAGGAAGTTGGCCGGGGATCCTCCCGCCTCAGCCACGACATCCAGGGTCGACATCACCAATCCGGCCCCATTGCCCAGGATGCCGATGTCGCCGTCGAGCTTGACGAAGATCAGTCCGCGTTCCTTGGCCATCCGTTCCTGCGGGTCCTCGGCCGAGGGATCGCGGAGCTCGGCGTTCTGGGGATGACGGAAGAGCGCGTTGTCGTCCAGCGTCACCTTCGCGTCGAGCGCCTTCACGTCTCGTTCGGGGGTCACGATCAGCGGGTTGACCTCGACAAGTGTCGCTTCTTCGGCCACGAACACGTCATAGAGCTTGCCCAGCATCGCTCCCACCGGCCGGACAACGTCAGCGTCGACCCCTGCTTCGTAGGCCAGACGCCTGCCGTGAAAATCCTGATAGCCCAGGAGCGGGTCGATGTGCAGACGGGCGATGGCCTCGGGATCCTCCTCGGCCACCTCCTCGATGTCCATGCCGCCCTTCGTGGAGAGCATCATCAGCGGAGCTTTGGCCGAGCGGTCGAACACCACCGAGGCGTAGTACTCGGACGCGATCTCGGAGGCGCTCTCGATCCACAATTCGCCGACGGTCAGTCCGCGGATGTCCATGCCCAGAATCGCTTGGGCGTGCTCCCGAGCCTCGTCGCTGCCGCGGGCCACCTTGATCCCACCCGCCTTTCCGCGACCGCCGATCTGGACCTGCGCCTTGACCACGCAGGGAAAGCCGAGCTCCTCGGCCGCGGCCACGGCTTCATCGACATTTGCGGCGTGCCTGCCCTCAGGTACGGGAACCTGATGGCGCGCGAACAGCTGCTTTCCCTGGTACTCGAGCAGGTCCATTGGGACGGAGCACTCTATTTGATCGCCTGCCGTGGCATCATGCCCGCCCCATGCCTATCCCAAAGACTGTTTCATTCGTGACCTTCGACGTCTACGGCACCCTGATCGACTGGGAGACCGGCGTATACGACGCCTTCCAGGCCGAGGCCGAGCGGGATGGATTCACGATTGATCGCGATGAGCTCAGAGCGCTGTTTCACGAAATTCAAAAGCAGATCCAGGCGGGTTCGTACGAGCTTTACGCCGAGGTGCTGCGGCGGACGGCCATCCAGATCGCCAAGAAGCTGGGTTGGCCGCTCGAGCCCTCCCGCTCGGGTTTCCTGCCTGACTCAGTTCAGCGCTGGCGGCCGTTCAAGGAGACCAACCCGGTGCTGACCAAGATGGCCAAGAAGCACCGCATAGGGCTCATTTCCAACATCGACGACAAGCTGCTGGGCCAGACCCGCCGGCACATCCCGCTGGACTTCGACCTCGTGGTCACCGCTCAGCAGGTCCGCTCTTACAAGCCTGACCCCGCCCATTTCACCGAGTGCGAACGGCGAATCGGTGGCAAGAAAGGCTGGGTTCACGTGGCCAGCAGCTACTACTACGACGTCGAGCCCTGCTTGAAAAAGAAGATCCCGGTGGTGTGGGTCAACCGATCCAAGCAGCAGCTCGAGGCGGGTCAGCGCAGGCCTGATGCCGAGGTCCACAACCTGAGAGAGGCAGCCAAGCTGCTGGGCGTGGCGTAGGCTGCTCTGCGGCCGGGACGCGAGGCTCGGGCAACCGGGGCCCCCGCGCCGGAGGGCACCAGGCGCTAGCTGATCACGACCAGCGTGTCGCCCGTAGCGATTGGGGCGCCGGCTGAGATCGGCAACTCGGTGACGGTGCCGGCCTTGTGAGCCGTGATCTCGTTCTCCATCTTCATCGCTTCGATCACGGCGATCAGCGCTCCCTCCTCGACGGCTGCGCCTTTCTCCACGGCCACCTTGAGGACGGTGCCCTGAAGCGGGGATGTGAGGGCGTCACCCATCCCGTTACTCGAACCACCGCCTGCGGAGGCACGCCGGGGCGGTTTTCGCGCCCCTTGCCCGGCCGGCGCAGCGCCATTGGTCGCCCCGGCGCCGGGCGGCCCGATGACCTTCACGTCAAAGCGCTTACCGGACACCTCAACGGTGTATTGCTGCTCGACTGACGCGGGCTCCTCGTCATCTGCCTCCGACTTTTCGGTGGCCGGAAAGGCCAGCGTCTTCAGCCATTTGCGGTCCCCAATCAGGTCTCGACACGTCTCGGCTCGGGCCCATTGCTCGGTTCCAAGCAGGGCTTCGTGGAACGGGATCAGCGTTTTCAGCCCCTCGATCTCGTACTCGCGCAGCGCCCGCAGCATCCGAGCGGTGGCCTGCTCACGGTCGGCGTCCCAGACGATCAGCTTGGCCACCATCGGGTCATACATCGGAGAGATCTCAGACCCCGGCCCGACGCCTGAGTCGACGCGTACGCCCGGTCCGGCCGGCTCGCGGTAGGCGCCGATCTGACCTGGGGCGGGAGCGAAGTTCTTGCTGGCGTCCTCCGCGTTGATCCGGCACTCGATGGCGTGCCCGCGTAACTCGACTTCCTCCTGGGAGATCGAGAGCGGCTCCCCCGATGCGACCCGGATGCCCTCCTTGACGATGTCCAGTCCGGTCACGAGCTCTGTCACCGGGTGCTCAACCTGGACGCGCGTGTTCATCTCGAGAAAGAAGTACTCGGCTTTGTCGCTGCCCTCATGGGTGACCAGCAGTCCCTCGACCGTCCCCGCCCCGCTGTAGGAGACGGCAGCCGCGGCCTCGGTGGCGATCTTTCCGATCCGCGCCCGGAGTTCCGGGTCCACGGCCGGGGCCGGTGCCTCTTCGATCAGCTTCTGATGCCGCCGCTGGATCGAGCAGTCGCGCTCCCCCAGGTGGATCACATTGCCGTGGTTATCGGCCAGAACCTGGACTTCGACGTGGCGCGGATCCGGCAGGTAGCGCTCCAGATAAACAGTCGGATCGGAGAAGAACTTCTCTCCCTCTCTGGAGGACCCCTCGAACGCCGCCTCGAGCTCATCCTCGGATTCAGCCACGCGGAATCCCTTGCCCCCGCCACCGCCAGCCGCCTTGACGGCCACCGGATAGCCGATCGTGTCAGCGATCACCTTGCGGGCGTCCTCGACCGTCCCGACCGGCTCGGTGGTTCCGGGAACGATCGGCACGCCGGCCTGCGCCATCAGCTCCCGGGCGCGCGTCTTCGATCCCATCGCCTCGATCGCCGAGGCGGGCGGCCCGATGAAGGTGATGTCGTTTTCGGCCAGCGCCGCCGCGAAGGCCGCGTTCTCGGCCAGAAAGCCGTAGCCCGGATGGACGGCCTCGGCACCGGAGCGCTTCGCGACCTCGATCAGCTTCTCGATCACGAGGTAGCTCTCGTTGGCCGGACCGGGGCCGAGGAGGAATGCCTCATCCGCACGGTGAACGTGCGGCGCGTCTCGGTCGAGCTCGGAGTAAACCGCCACCGTCGCGACTGCAAGCTCTTCGCAGGCGCGAATCACGCGCACAGCGATCTCGCCCCGATTGGCGATCAGCACCTTGGAGAACACGGGGCGTGACTTTACTGCTCGCCCGGGGCTCTCAAGGGCGCGGCAGTGAGCTCAAGGCCTACTGATGGATGCCGCACTCGGTCTTATCGAGACCGGCCCAGCGGCCCTCCCGGCCATTGCCGGGCTGGGTGCAGGGCTCGCACCCGATCGACGCGTACCCCTGGTCGTGCAACGGGTTGTACGGCAGCCCGTGACGCTCGATGTAGCGCCACAGATCAACTTCGCTCCAGTCGGCCAGGGGATTGACCTTCCACACGTCGTGGACATGGTCGCGCTCGAGCTTGGTCGCGGCCGAACGGGTCGGCGCCTGCTCACGCCGGATCCCGGTGATCCAGGCATCGACGTCCTGGAGCGCCCGATTGACGGCCGTCACCTTCGCCTCGCTACAGCAGCGATCGAGCGTCCACGGCTCACCCTGGGCGCGAGCGTCAATCGCTTCGATCCGAACCCCAAAACGTTCCTCGAATTGCTTCCAGGTCTCGAGGGTTTCCGGGAACAGGACGCCCGTATCGATCGTGAACACGCGTGGCTCCGCGCACACGGCGGTCAGCATGTGCAGGAGGACCGACTCCTCCTTCTGGAACGAGCAGGCCATCGTCAGGCGAGGATGGAAGCGATCGACCGCGTAGGCCAGGATCTCCTCCGCGCCGGCGTAGTCCAGCTCTTCGACGGCTAGGGCAGTCATGGCTAGACCGCGCACTCCCCCTCGCCGCGGATGACCTCGAAGGGAGCGTTCTTAGTCCAGTCGATGAAGTAGTTCATGTTCTCCAAGCTGAACTCGATCGGCATGACCAGATCCTTCACGCGAGCTTCGAACTCCTGGGTGCCGATCCGGTCCACAAAGTCGTTGAACTGCTCGCCTTGCACTCGGTCGGACTCGTAGAAGCGTATCCAGCGATCGATCGCCTCGGGAACCCGCTTTGCCGGCAGGCGGGCCTTGAGTCGTTGGCCGTAGCGCACCTCACCCTCGTCGTAGGCCCCACCGATGTGGGGGATGTATGCCGGAATCGTGTGCTCTCCAACCTTGATCGATGCGCCGTAAAACCCAATGTTGGCAATGTGATGCTGCCCGCAGCCATTGGGGCACCCGCTCATCTTGATGTGGACCCTGCGAGCGTCCGGGTCGGTGATTTCCATGCTGGCCAGTCGCTCGGTTATGGCCTGGTTAAGTCCCATCGAACTGGTGATTCCGAGCTTGCAGGAATCGGTCCCCGGGCAGCTGACCACATCCGTGACTTCGTCGGCCCCGGCCTCTCCGAGCCCCAGCTCGAGCAGACGCTGCCAAACGTCGTACAGGGACTCATCGCGGACCCAGCGCAACACGAGGTTCTGGTGAACCGTCGTGCGGGCGAAGCCACCGCAGTACTCCCCCATGATGTCCGCGAGCCCCCTCAACTGCTCAGGCGTCAGATCGCCGCGCTCGACCTTTACCTCGACGGTCGAGAAGCCGTCCTGGCGCTGGGCAGCAACGTTTGACTGGCAGAAGTGGCGGAACTCCGAGAGGTCGCCGTTCGGCGTCGAGTGAGACTCCGGTGCAGACGGAGCGTGAGCCGCCTCTTCGTACTCGAACAGAATCCCGTCCAGCGAGAAGTCGCGCTCGGCCACCCAATCGCCCTCCAGCTCCTGGTCCACCAGGGCCCGAAACTCGTCGATGCCGATCTTGTCGACCAGAACCTTGATCCGCGCCCGCGCCCGGTTGGGCCTCAGCCAGTCTGTCCGGTCGAAGATCCGGACCACCGCCTCAGCCACCTTCAGGTAGTCGCCGTTATCCAGCTCGACGAACTCGTAGAGCACGGGAGCGAGCCGGGGCATGATCGAGGTGCCCCCGCCGACCAGGACCTTCGCGCCTCGGACGCCGTCGCGCACCGTCGGCAGGAAGGCCAGATCGTGAATTTGGGCGATCGTGTTGTCGGCGGCCATCGACGCAAAGGCCGTCTTGAACTTGCGAGGCATGGATTGGGTCGTCGGGTGGCGTACGAAGTAGCGGACGTACGCCCCGGCGTACGGGGTGATGTCAAACGCCTCTCCCGGGAGCACCCCGGCTCGGGGGTCGCCGGTCACGTTGCGCATCGTGTTCCCGCAGCCCTCGCGACTCGACAGGCCCGCCTCGCCGAGTTCCCTGATCAGCTCGGCGGCGTCGGGGAGCGGGACGTGATGCATCTGGATGTTCTGGCGGGTCGTGAGGTGGCCCTTGCGCAGCGGGACGTACTTTTCGATTCCGGCCGCGAACGCCTCCAGCTGCTCAGGCGTTATGCCGCCGAACGGAAGCTTCACTCGGACCATCTGGACGTCGGGCTGACGCTGCCCGTAGACCCCCTGCTTGAGGCGGAACTTGACGAACTCATCGCCCTCCAGCTCCCCGCGCAAGAACCGGGTCGACTCGGTGTCGAAGTCGTCGAACTCCTCGACCAGGACGGGAATCACGTGTCCCGGAACGTTCTCGACCAGCTCGGGATTCTCAAGGCTGCCGAGTCGTATATGACGATCCCCGCTGGCATCTTGCGCGCCCGCGGGCGGCTCGCTGAGAGGGGTGGCGCGGTCCATTACTTTCCTTCCGATAGTGGAAGAAAGTCAATCTAGCAAAACCCAATCGGAATATCGGGAATTTCAAGAAAGGGTCCGGCGCCGCGGCGGTGGGGGCTCCGCCGCGGACGCCGGCGCGCTCTTAGCCGGCGCCGCGCAAGCGACGGCGGACCGGCATCGGGTGAGGGGGCGTCACGATGCCGGCGAGTCCCGGCGTTTGGGCGAGCGCGTTTTCCTGCCCGTGGACTGCGTCCCACCGGCAGGGGAAGTCGATTGGTGCGCCCGTCCCGTGCGTCGTGCCCCTCGGCTCCACCATTCCGCCCCTTTTGCCCACTGACGCGGGCATTGTTTAGGAAGACCCCCGGCGGTCCCCCAAGGTGGTAAGGAACCTCGCACAACGGCCGCCGGATGTCAAGGCGCCGCTCGACGCTATTGCATCAGGCCCAGGGGAGCGGGGGGTCAGGCTGCTGGGCGACGCCCTCGTGCAGGGCCGCCACCAGCCATCCGCTCCGCTGTGGCGCGACGGCGGCAGGAGGCGGCGCGGTGTCACGCAGGAAGCGCTCCAGCGCGGCCACGACCGCCGCGGCCTCCTCCGGGGAGGCGTCCGGCGCCACGATCTGGAGCTCGGGGCGCCGATTGACCATGGTTCAGGCTACCTCGGTTCTACAACGGGATGTTCCCGTGCTTGCGCCTCGGCCCCGGTTGGCGTTTGGTCTGGAGCGTCTTCAGCGCGGTGATGATCTTGGGCCGCGTCTCGTACGGGGTGATCACGTCGTCGATGTAGCCCCGCTCTGCGGCCACGTACGGGTTGGCGAAGTGGGCCTTGTAGTCGGTGATCAGCTTGTCCCGGCGGGCGTCGGGCGTGGGCGAGGAATTGATGTCGCGCCGGTAGATGATGTTGACCGCTCCCTCGGGTCCCATCACGGCAACCTCCGCCGTCGGCCAGGCGAAGTTGAAGTCGGCCAGCATGTGCTTTGAGGCCATGACGTCGTACGCCCCGCCGTACGCCTTGCGGGTGATGATCGTGACCTTCGGGACGGTGGCCTCGGTGTAGGCGTAGAGCAGCTTGGCCCCGTGGCGGATGATCCCGCCCCACTCCTGGGCGGTCCCGGGAAGGAAGCCGGGTACGTCGCAGAACGTCAGCAGCGGGATGTTGAACGCATCGCAGGTGCGAACGAACCGGCCCGCCTTGGTCGAGGAGTTGATGTCGAGGACACCCGCCAGCTGGTTGGGCTGATTCCCCACCACACCCACAGCCTGGCCGTCCATGCGGGCAAAGCCGCACACGATGTTCGTGGCATAGCGCTCGTGCACCTCAAAGAACTCACCGTCGTCGACGACGTACCGGATGACGTCGCGCATGTCGTACGGCTTGTTGGGGCTGTCGGGCACGACGTGGTTCAGCTCCTCGTCCATCCGCATCGGATCGTCGGTCGGCATGAGGAGCGGGGGAGTCTCCAGGTTGTTCTGGGGCAGGAACGAGAGCAGGTACCGGGTGTCCTCGAGGCACTGGTCCTCGTCGTCGCAGGCAAAGTGAGCGACCCCTGACTTCGTGTTGTGGGCGACCGCGCCACCGAGCGACTCGAAATCGACCTCCTCGCCGGTGACGGTCTTGATCACGTCAGGGCCGGTGATGAACATGTGGGAGGTCTCCTTGACCATGAAGATGAAGTCCGTCATGGCCGGGGAATAGACCGCACCCCCGGCGCACGGCCCCATGATCAGGCTGATCTGCGGGATCACGCCGCTGCACATGACGTTGCGGACGAACACGTCGCCGTAGGCGCCGAGCGACACGACGCCTTCCTGAATCCGCGCCCCACCGGAGTCGTTGATGCCGATCACGGGGCAGCCGATCCTGGCCGCCAGATCCATGATCTTGCACATCTTTTCGCCCATGACCTCGCCCAGCGAGCCGCCGAAGACCGTGAAGTCCTGGCTGAACACGCACACGCGGCGGCCGTCGATCGTCCCGTGGCCGGTGACCACCGCGTCGCCGTAGGGCCGGTTCTTCTGCATCTCGAACTCGTGCGTGCGGTGGCGCACGAACGTGTCCAGCTCCTGGAAGGAGCCGGGATCAAGCAGCTTCTCGACCCGCTCACGAGCGGTGTACTTCCCCCGCTCGTGCTGCTTGGCCACCGCCTGGTCTGAGCCGGCATGGACCGCCTCGTCGCGAAGCTCCTCGAGCTGGCCCAGCTTTTCCTCGTAGGTCTCCGGTGCCTTTTCACGCATCGGAGCGCGAGTTTATGGGGTGGATCGTCTGGGAGAGCTCAGCCGCGTGAATACGGTCGATGATGCGCCTGGCCGAGGCTGTCCAGGGCCGCGCGGAGGATTTCGACCGGATCCGGCCGGCCTGGCTGACCTGATGGGGGTGGCGAGGAGGGTTCCCGTGGCGCGCTCGGGGGTTCGGGAGGAGCCGGTCTATCCGCTCGAAACCGAAGTCCCAGCCGAGTCCAGAGCCACTTCGAGCGCTCCCGTCCCGGCCGGTCGGAGACGTCTTGCGCCCTCGTCTCGGGGGGTACCGGTTCGGCCACCCGAGCGAGAGGCGGCGGCGGCGCATTCGCCGGCTCCTGCCTCGCGTGAGCTCTCTCCTGCTCCAGTCGAGCGGTCATCGTGACCCGCGTACCCCAAGCCGACGGCTCGATCCGGACGGTGCCGCGAACCTCCTCGCCCTCCCAGGCAACCGCCGTCTCAGGCTCAAGCCTGGTTATGCGGATCTCTCCGAACGAACCGTCGAGATGGCGTTCCAGCGCTTGCGCATCGCTGCACTGGGCCCACACCTCGGGCGGTGATTTGACTAGGGTGCGCGTGGCCTCGAACGGGGTCATGCCGTGAGGGTTTCGCGCGTCGCCTGGCGACTCCTCCCCGCCTGTGGCGCCTGCATCACGGCTGGCACTCCTGCACTCGCTCGGCGTATCTTCGACCACAGATGACGGAGCAGATCGACCTCGGACCCTGTCTCGCGGTCCGCCATGAGAGCAGTCGAGCGGGTTGCGCCGTCCTGCTTCCGGGCCGGGAATATCCAACCTCCGCACCCGTTCTGTGGTTCGCCCGCGAGGCCGTGATGGCCGAGGGCTGGGGCGCGCTCGAGACGCTGGGGCTGCCCACGCTGCACCCCGACCCGCTGGGTTGGGAGCGCGACTGTGCCGAGCGAGCCCTGGCCGCCGCCGGCCCGCACAAAGTGCTCGTAGTCGGGAAATCGCTCGCCAGCCTGCTGGCCGGACTGGTCTGCGATCGCGCGCTCCCAGCGGTGTGGCTCACGCCGGTCCTCACCGAGATGTCGGTCGTGGAAGCCTTGGCCAGGGTCGAGCAGCCCACGCTCCTGATTGGCGGCACGGAGGACCCGCTCTGGGTGGCCGACGCGATTCCGGCCAACTCGGCGCTCGAGGTCGTCGAGTTGCCAGGCGTCGACCATGCTCTGCAGGTCGCCGGCGACCCAGTCGCTTCGCTCGATGCCCTGCGCCACTTGACCGAGAGGCTTCGGTCCTGGCTTCGCGCCAATTTGCCCTAAAGCAGTCGGAGCGGTCGGCGGACCGTGAAGCATGCCGCCGGGGTTTCGTGTATCAATTGCCCCGCCGAATCCCCGGACAGCCGCCCCGGGGAGCGGGGAACCCAACGAATGGGGCGAATCCCGCGGTGATCCGTCGGAAGCGCTGCAAGCGCGAGCCCGTCAGCTAACTCCGCAGGCACAGGCACATATCGCATGTCCAAGCGAACCTCTGTGCTCGACAGCTCTATGCCCACGTGGCTTCGCCGTCTGCCCCGCAGCGCCCGGGGCGCACTTTGGACCCTGGTTCTGATCCCGCTGGTCGCCTTCGCGGCGCCCGCCGCGGCGAGCTCAGGCCACCGGTCTCACCACCACTCAAAGAACAGCGGGGGTGGTGCCCTATCCCCCGGGGGCAGCAAGTCCGCCTCCAACAGCAATCCAAGCGGCTGGGTATTCCCGATCGAGCCCATCAGTCGAGTGCTGCCGCCGAAGGACTGGACCCAGGATCAGGGCGTGGACATCGGGACCCTGAACAACGCCTGCGGCTCGAAGGCGACCGAGGTGGCGGTCACCTCAGGGACGATCGTCCAGGAGGGGATCAGTGGCTTCGGTCAGTGGGCTCCGGTCCTCAAGGTGGACAACGGGCCGTACACGGGGCGCTACATCTACTACGGCCACGCCAAGCCCGCCCTCGTCTCGGTCGGGACGCACGTAACCGCTGGTGAGCCAATTGCTGAGGTTGGCTGCGGAGACGTCGGAGAATCCGACGCGCCACATCTTGAGATCGGCATCAGCGCTCCGAAAGGCCCTCACTGCTGCCCCTCGATGGGCCAGACCTCGCAGGAGATGTACGACATCGTCAACCGGCTGTACGGGAAGGCGAACGGCGGCTAGACCCGCGGACTAGAAGGTCGGCTGGTATTCCCCGAATACGTCGCGCATCGCCCCGCACGCTTCGCCGAGCGTGCAGCGATCCCTGAGGGCCTCGCGGAGCACCGGCAGGAGGTTGTCCGTCCCTCGAGCCGCGTCTCGGATCGCCTCGAGCCGGCTCTCCACCGCCGCAGAGTCGCGGTTGGATTTGAACGCCTTCAGGCGCTCGACCTGCTGGCGTTCTGACTCCGGATCGACCCGCAGGATGTCGGGAATCAGATCCCGCCCACCCTCATCCTCCACGAATTTGTTGACCCCCACGACCGTGTCCTGCCCCAGTCGATACCGCTCGTGGTAGCCGAAGGCTGACTCCTCGATCTCGTTCTTCATGAAGTCGATCGCCTGAATCGAGCCACCGAGCTCGTCGATCTTGGCGATCAGCTCGCGTGAGGAGGCTTCGATCTCGCCCGTCAGTGCTTCGACGAAGTACGAGCCGGCGAAGGGATCGACCGTGTCGGCCGCCCCTGACTCGTAGCCGATGATCTGCTGCGTCCGCAGCGCGATCTTGGCCGCCCGCTCGGTGGGCAGCGCCAGCGCCTCGTCAAATCCGTTGGTGTGAAGCGACTGCGTACCGCCGCACACGGCGGCAAAGCCCTGAAGGGCGACTCGGACGATGTTGTTCTCGGGCTGCTGAGCGGTCAGCGTGACGCCTCCGGTCTGCGTGTGGAAGCGCAGGCGCCAGGAGCGCTCATCCTGGGCCCCGAACCGCTCCCGCATGACCTCGGCCCACAGCCTGCGGGCGGCTCGGAACTTGGCCACCTCCTGGAAGACGTTGTTGTGGCCATTGAAGAAGAAGGCCAGCCGGGGGGCGAACTTGTCCACCTCGAGCCCCGCCTCGATCGCCGCTTGGACATAGGCGATGCCATTGGCCAGCGTGAAGGCCACCTCCTGCACAGCAGAGCAACCCTTCTCCCGGAAGTGGTAGCCCGAGATCGAGATCGTGTTCCACTTCGGAATCCGCTCCCGGCAGTACGCGAACAGGTCGGTGGTCAAGCGGATCGCTCCCTCGGGCGGGTAGATGAAGTTCCCGCGGGCGATGTACTCCTTGAGGATGTCGTTCTGGGTAGTGCCACGGAGCTGATCGCTCGGAACTCCCTGCTCCTCGCCCACCAGCTCGTACAGCAGCAGCAACACGCTGGCCGGGGCATTGATCGTCATCGAAGTCGAGACCTGGTCCAACGGGATCTCATCGAAGGCGACCCGCATGTCGTCGATCGTGTCGATGGCCACTCCGGTGCGCCCAACCTCGCCGAGGCACCTCGGGTCATCCGAGTCCAGCCCGAGTTGGGTGGGCAGATCGAAGGCCATCGACAGCCCGGTCGAGCCATGCTCAAGCAGGTAGCGGTAGCGCTCGTTCGACTCCTTGGCGCTTGCGTATCCCGCGTACTGGCGCATCGTCCACAGCTGGCCGCGGTACATGTCGCGGTGGATCCCGCGCGCGAACGGGTAGGAGCCGGGCTTGCCCAGCCGCTCGCCCAGGGCCTCGGGAAGGTCCTCCTCGGTATAGAGCGGCTTGACCTCGATCCCGGAGTCGGTGAAGCGCCGCGGATCATCGGGCCCGACGATCGGCGCGATCGTGCGGTGCTCGCCGGTGGTGGCCATGCTCGGGAGGTTACCCGGGGAGGCGCCGGCGACCAGCGCCCCGCGGGGGCGTCAGGAGCTCAGCTTTTCCGTTTGTGCCGAGGTAGCCAGCCCTCGACCCGCCATTTCGAGCCCGGACGGCCGGGAAGCAGCAACACGATCAGGAGCCCAACGACCGTGAGGACCAGGCCAAACGTCAGCCCCACCCGTTCGCCGTACCCCTTGCGCTCAGCCACCCAGGCGGCGGCGACGGCCGACAAAAGCCACGCGAACAGCAGGTAGAGACCCTTGGCGCCGATATTGCTGGCGAACACCAGGATCATGGCCGCAGGATCGCTCATGCCCCGAGGTAGGCCCGCTGGACAGCGGGGTCGTTTCTGAGCTGGGCAGAGTCGTTGGCCAGCACCACTCGTCCGGTCTCCAATACGTAGCCGCGCTTTGAGGCATCGAGCGCGTAGTTGGCGTTTTGCTCGACCAGCAGGATGGCCATGCCCTGGCGGTTGATCTCGGCGATCGTTTCGTAGATCCGCTGCACGAGATTGGGCGCGATCCCCATCGATGGCTCGTCGAGCATCAGGAGCGTGGGGGCGGCCATCAGCGCCCGGCCGATGGCCAGCATCTGCTGCTCGCCACCGGACAGCGTGCCGGCCTTCTGGCGCTCACGCTCCTTCAAACGCGGGAACAGCGTGAAGATCCGCTCTACGTCGTCCGAGATCGCTGCTCCCTTACGCCGAAACGCGCCCAGATCGAGGTTCTCCCGGACCGACATGCGCGGAAAGCAGTGCCGCCCCTCGGGAGACAGCGCGATCCCGCGGCTGACGATCTCGTGAGCCGGGACCCGCGTGATGTCCTCGCCGGCGAACACGATCTTGCCGGCGCTGGCCGGGCTCAGCCCGGTGATCGAGCGCAGCGTGGTCGACTTCCCGGCTCCGTTCGAGCCGATCATCGTCACCACCTCGCCCTCGTTGACCTCGAGCGAGACTCCCTTCAGCGCCTCGATCGACCCGTAGTGGGTGTGAACGTCGCTCAGCTCCAGCAGCGCCATCGCCTCACCATCACTCCTGAACGCCCAGATAGGCCTCGATGACCCGCGGATCCGACCGAACCTCCTCGGGAGGCCCCTCAGCAATCTTTACGCCGTAATCCAGAACCGTGATCCGCTCCGAGACGTCCATGACCACCTTCATGTCGTGCTCGATCAGCAGAATCGTCAACCCGAGCTCATCCCGGAGCTTGCGCATGAACGTCGTGAGCTCCTTGGACTCCTGCGGGTTCATGCCGGCAGTGGGCTCGTCGAGGAGCAGGACTTTGGGGTCCGAAGCCAGCGCCCGAGCGATCTCTACGCGGCGCTGGTCACCGTATGACAGCTCCGTGGCGCGCCGGTCAAAAACACGCTCGTGAAGCCCCACGTACGCCAGGAGCTCCCGGGCCTTCTCCTCGACCGCCCGCTCCTCGCGCCGCACCCAGGGCGGGCGGATGATCGCGCCCCATACGCCCGACCGCATGCGCGCGTGTCGCCCGATCATCGTGTTCTCTACCGCGGTCATCGTCCCGAACAGGCGGATGTTCTGGAACGTCCGGGCCACCCCCATGCCCATGATGACGTCGGGGCGGACGCGGGTGATGTTGCGTTTTCCCAGCACGATCCGGCCCGCCGTCGGCTTGTACAGGCCGGTGAGCATGTTGAAGAAGGTCGTCTTTCCAGCCCCGTTGGGCCCGATCAGCGACACGATCGAGCGATCCGGAAGATCCAGCGACACGTCATTGACCGCCACAAGACCACCGAACTCCTTGCGCAGGTTCTCGGCCCGCATGGTCGCGCTGTTCGCGGCCGCCTGAGTCTCCACGGCACTCACCCCTGAGCTCCCGCCGAGCCCGATACCTCGGCCAGCTGGGCGTCCTCGGCAGCCACCTGGCCCGTCAGCTCAAGCTTGCGTCTTCGCTCTGGCAAGAGACCCTGGGGCCGGACGATCATCACCAGCACGAGCATGAACCCGTAGACGCCGAACTGGACCTCGTAGAGCCCGAAGTTGAGCCCGAGCTTGCTGGGCAGGCTGTTGAGCACGTTCGGGAGCAGCCAATAGTTGACGTAGCCGAGCAATAGCCCGCCTACCACCGCCCCCCAGATCGACCCCAGGCCGCCGATGATGATCATCGACAGAATTAGGACCGAGAACCCGAACTTGAAGTCATCCGGGCTGACCACCTGGTAATAGGTGCCCAGAAACGCCCCTGAGACGCCGCCGAACGCCGCCCCGAGAGCGTACGCCAGCAGCTTCGTGCGGACGAGCGGGATCCCCATCGAGACGGCCGCCACTTCGTCTTCGCGCAAGGCGATCCAAGCGCGGCCCAGTCGGGAGTCGCGCAAGCGGACGCAGATAAACAGCACGATTAACAGCACCCCGAAGATGAGGTAGTACCAGGGTCTGAGGTTGAGCTGACTGAAGGGGCCCCCTAGCCCGAAATAGGGTGAGTCGACCGCGCTGATGCCGAACTCACCCGCCGTCAGCGTCATCCCGGGCGGGAAGTGGATGTCCTGACCGTTCACCGCCAATGTCCCGATGATCTCCCCGAAGGCCAGCGTCACGATCGCGATGTAGTCCCCGCGGAGTCGCAGGGTCGGCAGACCAATGATGATCCCCGCGGCCGCGCAGATCAGCGCCGCGAGGATCATGATGATCGCGAAGTTCAGGTGGATACCCATGCTGGTGGACGCGCCGAAGTGCGGCACACCCGCGGGGAAGTGCTTGGTGTAGACACCGAGCTTAATGTGGTATTTGAAGAAGAACCCCGAGCCGAACCAGCCCGCCGCATAGGAACCGATGGCATAAAACGCGACGTAGCCCAGGTCCAGGAGACCGGCAAACCCGACGACGATGTTCAGGCCGAGGGCCATCACGGCCAACGCCACCGCTTTGATTGTCGCGTCCATGAAGTTGCTCGCCTCAGAGAACGCGAACGGCAGCAGGATCCCGATCATGATCGCCGTGGCCGCGAGTGCCTTGGAGAACCATGGCGGGAGGAACTCGTCGATCGCCTGACGCCACTCCGTCAGCTGCGCTCTGAGCTCACCCCAGCCTCCGTGCGGGGGCGGCGGGGTCTCGGGCGGTCCGGCTGAGGCGGCGCTCGCGCCCGGAGTGCTGTCGCCGGTGCTCATCCGGCCTCCCTCGTCTCCTCGCCGAGCAGCCCTCGAGGACGCAGCACCATGATCAGGATCAAGTAGGCGAACACGACTGCGTCGGTCCACTCACCCCCTGACATGCGGTTATCGGCCAGAGACTGGATCACGCCGATGATCAGGCCGCCCAGCACGGCACCGCGGACGTTGCCGATTCCTCCCATGACCGCTGCCGTGAAGGCGATCAAGCCCGCCTCGAACCCCTGGTTGTAGACGATGTTCGTCTGGTAGAGCTCGTACACGAGCCCGGCCGCCCCGGCCAGCATGCCCCCGATCAGGAACGTCAGCGAGATCGTCCGATCGACGTTTATCCCCATCAGCCGGGCGGCTTCAGGATCCTGCGCGGTTGCCCTCATTGCGCGACCGAGCCGCGTACTCGTGATGAACCAGGCGAGGGCGATCACCAGCGGGACCATCGCCCCGATGGCCAGGATGTAGCCCCGCTGGATCGGGACCCCAGAGATGTTGAAGACCGTGGACCCCTGGTGAACGAGGTCATTGACGCTCTGCGTGGCGCCACCCTTCCACAGCAAACCCACCTGCTGAAGGATGAATGAGAACCCGACGGCCGTTATCAGAGGAGCGAGCTTGGGTGCGTTTCGCAGCGGTCGATAGGCGACGCGCTCGATCAGGACGTTCAGCGAGCCGCATACCACCATGCAGACGATCAAGGTCGCGATCAGCCCGAAGACCAGTGCTGCCACGCTGGAGGTCAAACCAAGCCCGAGCGTCGCGCCAAAGCCCACGGCGGTGAACGAGCCGATCATGAACACATCGCCGTGGGCGAAGTTGATCAGCTCGACGATCCCGTAGACGAGCGTGTATCCGATCGCGATCAGCGCCCAGATCGCACCGTTCGCCAAACCCAGAACGATGTTGCCACCGATGTTGCTCAGATCGTGATGGACCAGCAGGTGGCCGTGTACGAAGCCGGCGTCGTAGCCGTGGGTCAGGTCCCGGACCGCGTAATAGATCGGGAGCGCGGCCAGCGCGACGATCAGCCCCCACCGGCCGAGGTAGGTCCTGACGAGCACGAGCGGACGCCACGACGAAACCGGCACCCTGGGCACGCGATCTGGCCTCCACTATCCGTCCCCGATCATTTCATTACTCGCGGCACCGGGAGGACCTTCCTCCCGGCTCCGAGGAGGTGCAGCATATTGCCCCCGCGCGGGTGAGTGGGGAGGGCCTCCTTCGCCCTCCCCACTCAGGCCGCGTATTTGCGCCTAGACGATGTGCGTAGGCGTGACCGTCTTGTAGAACTTCAGCTGGCCGTTCACGACCTTGTAGAGGCCATAGGCCTTCAGCGTCGTGTCGCCGTTCTTGTCGAACGAGTAGGTCCCCAGCACCGAGTTGCGATTCTTGGTCGCGAACAGGGCATGGAGCACGGCCGTCTTGCTATCTCCCTGGGGGCCCAGCTTGGCGATCGTGTCCAGCACGAGCTTCATCGCCTCGTACCCGTAGATCGCGTACGGGGCAGGCACTCCACCGCCGTACTTGGCCTGGTATGCCTTCAGGAACGTCTTCCCGCCCGGATAGGCGGTCAGGTCGAGCGTGGCCACGGTGCACTCCATCAGGTGATCGAGTGACAGCGGGACACCACCCTGCTTCGGGTCGGTCCACGAGGCCAGGCACATGCCATCAGGGCCGAACAGCTTGGCGTTCGGGATGGCCGAGTGCACGTCCTTGGTGATCTGGACGCCACCGGTTGACGTCAATCCGCCGTAGAAGAAGCAGTCCGCACCCTGGCCCTTGATCGTGGCGGCGTAGGAGCGGAAGTTCGGCGCGGTCGGGTTGACCCCAGTATTGCTGACCACGGTCAGGCCGTAGAACTTCTTGATCAGCTCGATCTGCGTGGCGATGCCGGCGCCATAGGGCGTCTTGTCGTTGGCCAGAGCCACGCGGGTGCAGCCCGCCTGCTTCATGGCGAGCGCGTCCGACGCCGCCTGGATCGAGTCGCGAGGCACGATCCGCAGATAGGTCCGTACTCCGCTCGGGTAGTACTTCGCAGGCTCGCCCGGCGCGCTGCCAGGCTCGCTGGTGGTCAGGCCGACGTACGTGTTGGCCGGGCTGATCATCGGGACCGTCGCCTTGTTGAGAATCGGCAACGAAGCCTCCGTGCACCCCGAGTTGAACTCGCCGATGTAGGCGATCGCCTTTGGATCGGCGGCCGCCGTCCGGCCGTCCGTCGCGCACTGGGAAACGGTGTAGTTGGCCGCGGCCGCAGTCGCGTCGTCCAGCGAGATGAACTTGACGTTGAACTGTCCGGCCTTGTTGCCGGCCTGAGAAAGCGCGAGTTTCTCTCCATTGAGCGCGGGCACGGTGTCAGCGCTCAATGGACCGAGCAACGGAAGGCTCGAGTAGATGTCGACGGTCTTACCGCTGCCGCTGCTCGAGGTCCCGGTGCCGCTGCCGCCGGAGTTATTGCTGCTGCTGCCGCATGCCGCAAGCGCCGGCGCCAGCCCGGCCATAAGGCAGCAGGTCAACAGAATCCGTGGGATCTTCATGCTCCTCCTTTATTGCACGCCGGGTCGTGAGTGACCCCGCAGGTGCGCAGCCTAATAACGCGGACCTGCAGGATCAAAGGGCTTTGCCACCGCCTAACGCAACGTCAATCGAGGTCGATGCGGCGTCAGAGCACCTTGGAGAGAAAGGCCCGGGTCCGCTCATTGCGGGGGTTGGTGAGAACCTCGCGCGGGGGACCGGATTCCACAACCACGCCCTCGTCCATGAACACCGCGACGTCCCCCACCTCCCGAGCAAAGCCGATCTCGTGGGTGACCACGATCATTGTCATGCCATCCCGGGCCAGCTGACGCATCGCGTCCAGCACGTCTCCCACCAGCTCGGGGTCAAGCGCGGAGGTCGGCTCGTCGAACAGCATCAGTTTCGGCTCCATGGCCAGCGCCCGGGCGATGGCCACCCGCTGCTGCTGGCCGCCGGACAGAGCGACCGGGTAGGTGTCGAGCTTGTCCTCGAGGCCGACTCGCGTGAGTAGGCGGCGGCCCCGCTCCCGGGCCTGCTCCCGAGGAACGTCCAAGACTCGAATGGGTGCGAGCGTGACGTTCTCTAGCGCCGTCATGTGAGGGAACAGGTTGAAGTGCTGGAAGACCATCCCGATCTGGGCTCGCTTCCGAGTGATCTCGCGGTCGCGCAGCTCGTAGAGCTTGCCGCCGGATTCTCGGTAGCCAACGAGCTCGCCATCCACGGAGAGCCGGCCGGCATTGATCTTCTCCAGGTGGTTGATGCAGCGCAGAAAGGTCGACTTTCCCGAGCCTGACGGACCGAGCATGCACATCACCTCCCCCCGCCCTACCTCCAGGTCGACCCCCTTCAGGACCTCGAGGCGCCCAAAGCGCTTGTAGACGGCTTCAGCCTTGACCATCCCTTCGCTCATCGGCGCCCACTCCACCCGAACGTCAGCCAGCGCTCGCGCATCGTTGCGCGCTCAGCTCGTGTGAACCCGCGCCCGAAGCGGCGCTCGATGAAGTACTGGCCCACGTAAAGCACGCTGGTCATCGCCAAGTACCAGACACTCGCGTCAATCAGCAACGGAATCACCCGGTAGTTACTGGTGTAGATCGACTGAGCCGCGAACAGCAGCTCACCGTATGAAGCTGCGATCAGCAGCGACGTGTTCTTCAGCATCGAGATCGTCTCGTTGCCAGTCGGGGGGATCACCACCCGCATCGCCTGAGGTAACACGATCCGTCGCATGATCTGGAGACGAGTCATGCCTAGCGACTGAGCGGCGTGAGTCTGCCCCTCGTCGACAGAGATGATCCCGGCCCGCACGATTTCGGACATGTATGCGCCCTCGTTCAGTCCGAGTGCAAGCATCGCCGTGACCAGCGGCGTGACGAACGTGGTTGCGTGCGCGTGGACGAAGGATGGCCCGAACGGGATCCCGAGCGAGATCGTCGGAAACAGCAGCGCGATGTTGTACCAGAACAGAATCTGTACGTAGAGAGGCGTCCCCCGGAAGAACCAGATGTAGAGCCAGCTTGCGCTCTTGATGATGGGATTGGGCGACAGCCGCATGACTGCCGCGAGCACGCCCAGCACGATCCCGATGACCTGACACAACACGGTCAGGTAGATCGTTGCCAGGACCCCGTGGAGGATGACCGGGCTGAACAGAAAGTGGCCGACGACATGCCACTGGAAGCCCGAGTTCGGGTTTCCCTTCTGACTCGGGTCCGTGACGATGTCCTTGATCGCTGCCGCTGCGAACAGCAGCACGATCAGCGCCGCGATCCATCGGCCCACATGGCGGACCGGGACGGCCTTTATGTCTTCAGGCCGCCCCGTCCGATCATCTTGTCGCTCCGAGGCATCCACCTCAGAGCGGACCCTAACCGACTAGCTGGTGGCGCCGTTGATCTGAGCCTTCGACGCTGGAATCTCGACGCTCTGCACGCCCCACTTGTGGAAGATCTTCCCGTAGGTCCCGTTGGCGATCAGCACCTTCAGGGCCGCTAGCACCGCCTTGTCCAGTCCGTTCTTGGGCGTTGCGAGTCCATATGGCGCCGGGGCGTAGGCCGCGCCGATCAGCTTGAACAGCCCGCCCGTCTTCTTGACCTGATAGATCGCCACCGGCGTGTCGGCAAACCCAAGCTGGGCTCGACCGCTGGACACGGCGAGGTTGGCCTCGGTCTGGGTTGAGAAAACCAGCACGTGGACGGCGGGCTTACCAGCCTTCGTGCATTTGCTGCTCTGCGCCTTGGCGTCGGTCTCTTCGGTCGTGCCGCTCTCGACGGACACCGTCTTTCCGCAGATGTCGGCGATGCTGCCGATCGAGGTCCCACCCGAGGTCTTCGTGTAGAAGGACTCGCCTACGTTCGCGTAATCGACGAAGTCGACCACCTTCTCGCGAGCCTTGGTGTCGGTGAACGACGAGGCTCCCATGTCGTACTTGCCGTCAGCCAACCCGGGGATGATCGTGGAAAACGTAGCGTTGACGACGTTGACCTTCAGGCCCATTACGGCACCCAGCGCTTTGGCCAGGTCAGGGTCCATCCCGATCACGGTGTGACCGTCGGATGCGATCGACTCGTCTGGGGGATAGGTGGCGTCAGAAGCCACAGTGATCGTCCCCTTTGACTTGATCGACGGGGGCACGAGCTTCTCGACCGCGGCGTTGGCGCCGGCGGTAGGCACTTGCGAAGACGTCCCTGTACCGGCTGTACCTGACCCCCCGCCTGAGCTGGGGGAGCTCGAGCTTCCACACGCGGCGAGCGCTCCGGCGCAAAACAGGGGAACAAGCACCCATAGCCGCTTCCTGACCAAGTCCATAAACACTCCTTTTCTCATTACCGACGGCGAGCATATGGCAGTCCAACGAGGTGTGCTCGCGCCCTAACCGGCTGTCAACACACCCTCGTCACTAGCCTTCAAGCGATGCAGGTGAGCGTCCGTCTGTTCGCCGCGCTGCGTGAGCGGGCCGGCGCCGATGCGATCGAGCTCGAGCTCCCGGATGGCTCGCGTGTGGCCGATGCCCTCAGACGGCTCGCCGAGATCACCGACGGCGTGCCGGTTGTGATGGCCGTCAACCACGAATACGCCGACGCCACTGTGGTGCTGGCCGAGGGTGACGAGCTGGCCCTGATTCCCCCTGTGTCCGGCGGAGCTCCCGGGTCAGAAGGCAAATCGGCCGTTGCGCAAGCCGGCGTTACGCAAGCTTGCGTTACGCACGTCCGCGTAACGGAGGATCCAATAGCGATCGATCCGTTGCTTGACGCCGTGCGGGATTCCCGTGCCGGCGCGGTCGTGACGTTCTCGGGGGTGACCCGTGAGGTGCCCCACCTCGATTACGAGGCGTATGCGGAGATGGCCGCGCGGGAGATGGCACGGATCGTCTCGCAGGCCGGGCAGCGTCACGGATTGTGTGCCGCCGCCGCGGAACACCGCGTCGGGAGAGTCGCTCTGTCCGAACCGTCGGTGATCGTCGCGGCCTCTGCCCCGCACCGAGACGCCGCCTTCGCCGGCGCCCGCGAGATCATCGACGAGATCAAGGCTCGAGCGCCAATCTGGAAAAAGGAGGAGGGCGAGTGGGTGAAGGGCGAGATACCGCCGCCAGTCGCCTGAGAGACCTCCCGGCGGTGCACGAGCTGGCGGCTCGCCTCGGCGGTCCGCACGCCCTGAGCGTGGTCGCCGCCCGACGGGCCATTGACGAAGAGCGGGCAGCGGTGCGCGGTGGCGTCGGGCGGGGCGGCGATGGGCTCGAGCGGCGAGCCCGCCTTCACCTCCAGGAACTCGAACGCTCTTCGCTACGCCGAGTCATCAACGCCACGGGGGTGGTCTTGCACACCAACCTCGGGAGGGCCCCTCTGAGTCTCGCCGCTCAGATCGCGCTCAGCCGCGCCGCCGAGGGGTACAGCAATCTCGAGCTGGACCTCGAAGCCGGCACGCGAGGGAGCCGGCAGGATCACATCCAGGACCTGGTGCGTGATCTCACCGGCGCCGAGGCCGCCCTGGTTGTCAACAATGGGGCCGCGGCCGTCCTGCTCGCGGTGGCCGCGCTGGCCGGCGCAGGACGGGGTGTGATCGTCTCCCGCGGACAACTGGTGGAAATTGGCGGGGGCTTCCGGATCCCCGAGGTCATCGCGCAATCGGGCGCTCGATTGATCGAAGTTGGAACGACCAACCGAACCCGACTCGCCGACTACGAGCGAGCGATCGCCGGGGCCGAAACGCCGGCGGCGATCCTGCGCGTGCACCAGTCGAACTTCCGCTCGGTGGGCTTCGTCGAGGACACCCCAATCCGCGCGCTGTGCCAGCTTGGGTTACCGGTGATCGACGATGTCGGCTCTGGGGTGCTCGCCGACGGCGACCTTGTGCCCGCGCTGGCGGACGAGCCCTCGATTGCAGATTCGGTTTCCGCCGGGGCGGCGATCGTGTGCTGCTCGGCAGACAAGCTGCTCGGCGGCCCGCAGGCGGGCATCCTAGTCGGAACGGCCTCGGCGATCGCCGCGGCCCGCGACCATCCGCTGGCCCGCGCGATGAGGCTCGACAAGCTTTCGCTGGCCGCGCTCGAGGCCACCCTGCGCCTGTATCGCCAGCCCGACCGCGCCGTGGCCGAGATTCCCGTGCTGGCCATGCTGACCGTCAGCCCTGACCTCCTCGGCGACCGTGCCTCCCGGTTGAGCGCCGCGATCGGATCCGGAGCGGAGGTCGTCGCCTGTAGCGGCAAGGTAGGTGGAGGCGCATTGCCACTGCTGGAACTACCGGGCTACGCGGTGGCGCTGCCCGGAGACGCCGGGGCCCTGGCCACACGCCTGCGCGGCGCTGACCCGCCTGTGATCTGCCGAGTCCATGGAGGGAGGGCGCTGCTCGACGTGCGCACGGTGGGTGACGAGGAGCTCGAGGCACTCGCGGCCGCCGTCCGCTCAGCGCTGTCGTGACCGAGCACCCGCTGACGCTCGGAACGGCGGGGCACATCGATCACGGCAAGACCGCACTGATCAGAGCGCTCACCGGCATCGACACCGATCGACTGCCCGAGGAGCAGGCTCGCGGGATCTCAATCGAACTTGGCTACGCCCACGTGACCCTGCCGAGTGGACGTCGCCTCTCGATCATCGACGTCCCGGGCCACGAGCGCTTCGTCCGCACGATGGTGGCCGGCGCGACCGGCATCGACCTCTTTTTGATGACGGTCGCCGCCGATGACGGCGTCATGCCCCAGACCCGGGAGCACGCACTGGTCCTGGAGGCGCTTGCGGTTAGAACGGGCGTGGTGGCGGTCACCAAGGCCGACCTGGCCGATCCGGGAATAGCCCTGCTCGAGACATCCGAGCTCCTCCCATCCGCCGAGTCGGTGGCGGTCTCAGCTCGGACCGGACAGGGGATCGACGAGCTCACCTCGGCGCTCGACCGCGCGGCTGCGCGGCTGCGCGGTCGGGCTGATGAGCCGGGTCCGGCAAGACTCCACGTCGACCGCTCGTTCACGATCCGCGGCGCCGGAACCGTCGTCACGGGGACGCTGTGGTCAGGCCGCCTGGCCAAGGGGGATGAAGTTGACCTCCTTCCGGGCGGGCGGCGCGTCCGGATCCGCGGACTCCAGGTACACGATCAGCCGACAGTGGAAGCCTCTGCAGGCCAGCGGGTGGCCGTGAACCTTGTCGGAATCAGCGTTGGGGATGTGCGGCGAGGCGACGTTCTGGTCTCTCGTGGGACGGATATCCGGGCGAGTTACCGGATCGACGCACAGCTCGCATTTCCGGACAGGGAGCCCACACACGGCCAGCGCGTCCACGTCCATCACGGCACCCGTGAGACTCCCGCGCGGCTGGCCTCGCTGGGCGGCAGCTTTTGGCAGCTGCGGCTGGAGCGCCCCCTCGTTCCCGCCGCCGGCGACCATGTCGTGATTCGTCAGATCGCTCCACAGGACACGTTGGGAGGCGGAACCGTTCTCGACCCGCAACCGCGCAAGCACGGCCCCAGCCGGCCGCTCCTACAGAGACTTGAGCGCATGAGCCGGGGCGACGCGAACGATGTCGATCGGGCGCAAAGGGGCGTGAATGCCGACGGGCAGCCGGAGGCGTCCAGCTCGCCGCCACCGCCCCCAGCCAGCCGATTGTCTGCACGGGCGCTCGACGCGGAGCAAACACTCCGAGCGGCCGGCCGGGAACCTCCTCCTGACAGCACATTTGATCCGGCCGACCTCGCCGCTCTGAGGGCCGCCGGGAAGGCCGTTCGCGTCTCCCGGACGCTCCACTACCACTCAGACGTGCTAGCCGAAATCCGTGAGAGCGTCGTCAGGCTCGCCGAGCGAAATGGCGGGATCCTGACGCTGGCCAAGCTGAGAGACGAGTTCGGCACCTCCCGGAAGTTCGCTCAGGCCCTGCTTGAGCACTTCGATTCCGAGAAGCTCACCCTGCGCCGGGGCGATGAGCACGTCCTGCGTCGCGCCCGCACGCCCCGGTAGATTGGGCGCCATGCCAACCAGTTTGGTCACGGGCGGCGCGGGGTTTGTGGGCTCGCACCTGTGCGACGAGCTACTGCACCGCGGACATCGGGTGATCTGCGTGGACAACCTCGAGACGGGCACGCTGGCCAACATCGAGCACATCCGCACCCCGGATTTCGTCCACCTCAATCTGGACATCATCGATCCTTATTTCGTCGACGAACCAATCGACTTTGTCTACCACTTGGCCTCGCCCGCATCCCCCATCGATTACCTGCGGCTGCCGCTGCACACCCTCAAGGTCGGCTCCTACGGCACGCATCACACGCTGGGCCTAGCCAAGAAGCACCGCGCCCGGTTCCTGTTGGCCTCGACCAGCGAGGTATACGGCGATCCCGAGCAGCATCCCCAGCCCGAGACCTACTGGGGCCACGTCAATCCGATCGGCCCCCGCGGCGTGTACGACGAGGCCAAGCGCTACGCCGAGGCCCTCACGATGGCCTACCACCGGCAGCAGGGAGTCGATACGGCGATCGTCCGGATCTTCAACACGTTCGGCCCGAGAATGCGTCCCCACGATGGCCGGGCCATCCCTACCTTCTTGCGCCAGGCCCTCCAGGACCGGCCGATCACCGTTTTCGGCGACGGCTCCCAGACCAGATCCTTCTGTTACGTCTCGGACGAAATCCGCGGGATCATCGCCCTCTCCGAGTCGGGTTACCACGACCCGGTCAACATCGGCAATCCGAACGAGTTCACCCTGCTGGAATTGGCCAAGACGGTGATCGAGGTGACCGGCTCGCGCTCGGAGATCATCTTTGAGGCGCTCCCCGTCGACGATCCACGTGTCCGCCAGCCCAATATCACCCTGGCCAGGGAGATTCTCGGCTGGGAGCCGGAGGTCGAGCTCGCCGAGGGCCTGAGACGAACAATCGCCGAGGCGGGGACGGAGGCCTTGGTCGGCGCGCAGAGCTGAGCGGAGCCCATGGCCGCAACTCCCAATCGAGATACGGTTTTGATGCTTTGGGGGGAGACATGCCGGTGAGCCAGCCGTGACGATTGAGCAAACAGGGCCTATCCAGACTGAACCGCAGCCGCTAGAGCCGCTGGCCGTCCCGTTCGAGCTTCCCGAGCGTGACGTGCGCCGCAAGCGGCCACCCGCGCTGTCATTCCTTCTGCGACTTGAGACCGGGCGCAAGCTCGGCCGGGTGCTGACGCTGCTGGCCCTCGACTTCGTCGGCGTGGCAGGCGCGCTGTTCACCTGCCTGATGATCAAGCTCGCCCTCCACAGCCATCCCGATGCCGCCGCCGCGTGGACCCAGACGAGGAAATGGCTGCTCTTCACGTACCTGATCACGGTGCTCATGTTCACGCGAGACGATCTGTACGGGGATCGGCCTCGCCGTCCGGGATTTAGCCGGATCGCCACGGACCTGTTCCTGGTGATGGTGATCGCGCTCGTCTACGCGCTGGCCAGCGGGCAGCACTTCTCGAGCTATTTCATCTTCTACGGCTCGCTGTTCTTCGCGACGCTCTACATCACGACGCTACGGGAGCTCCATCTCCGCGTCACCGGCTGGCTCCTCAGCAAGGCCGGCTACGAGCGGCGAGCGATCCTGGTCGGCTCGGGCAAACAGATCGAGGCCGTGGCCCACGCCCTGGAGGACCGCTCGCGAACTCGCGTCGAGGTGGCGGGCTACATCTCGCTGACCCCCCGCCATCAGAACGGCCTGCGCTCGCTCGGCCAGCTCGACGCGCTTCCCAGCGTTCTGGCCCGGGAGCGCATCCAAGAGGTGATCATCGTCGACCCGGACTTCCCACCTGAGAAGACGGTCGAGCTCGTTGACCTGTGTCATCAGAAGGGCGTGACGGTTCATGTCGCTCCCTCCACAATGGAGATCCTGATCGACCGGGCTGAGTTCGTGCCTGGTCAGACGGTGCCTCTGTTCAAGCTCCGACCCCCGGTCTTCCAGGGCATTGACTACGCCCTCAAGCGCACGTTCGACCTGGTCATCTCGATCGCCCTGCTGTTCCTGCTCTCTCCCGTGCTCCTTGCCATCGCGGTGGCCGTCAAGCTGAACTCGACGGGCCCCGTCTTCTACCGCTCGGTCCGCCCCGGGATCGCCGGACGCCCGTTCCGCTGTTTCAAGTTCCGCACGATGCGCGAGCACGCCGAACAGATCCAGGCCGATCTCGAATCACTTAACGAGCAGACGGGGGCGCTCTTCAAGATCCGCCACGATCCCCGCCTGACCCGCGTGGGCCGCGTCCTGCGCCGCTTTTCCCTGGACGAGCTTCCGCAGCTGATGAACGTTGTCCGCGGCGAGATGTCGCTGGTCGGGCCACGTCCCCTCCCGCTGCGGGACTTCGACCGTCTGGAGGAGTGGCACAAGAAGCGTTATCTGGTCCTGCCGGGGATCACCGGGCTATGGCAGGTCTCGGGCCGCTCGGAGCTCGACTTCGACGAGCTCGTGCGCCTTGACTTCCTGTACCTGGAACGCTGGTCGATCATGCTCGACCTCGCGATCCTGCTGAAGACCATCCCCGCGGTGTTTAGCCGCCGGGGGGCGTTTTAGCTCTCGGCGGGCTGCGCTGAAGTGAGCGCAGCCGTGACCCTTCATCCCTGGGGCAGCGGCGACCTACCGCTGCTCGAGCGGCTGATGGGCGACCCGCGCATGACCGAGCACCTCGGCGGCCCCGAGAGTCCGGACAAGCTGCGCGAGCGCCAGGACCGCTACGAGCGCCTCGAAGGTGGCGATCGCATCCTCAAGATCATCGATGTTGCTAGCGGGAGCAGCGTCGGTTCGGTCGGCTTCTGGACGAAGGAGTGGCGCGATGAGCAGGTCTATGAGGTCGGATGGATGGTCTTGCCCGAATTCCAAGGCCGCGGCATCGCGCTGACGGCCACCGCGCAGGCGGTCGAGCTCGCCAAGCAGGACGGCAGGCATCGGTTCATGCATGCATTCCCGAATGTCGACAACGCGCCGTCAAATGCGATTGCCAGCAAGCTCGGCTTCGAGCTGCTCGAGGCGTGCGAATTCGAGTTCCCGAAGGGGCACTTCATGACCTGCAACGACTGGCGGCTGGACCTGCGCGCCTGACCCTCGGCCGCGATCACCGGTTCCGCGGGTAGGTGCGGAGGCTCGACACAGACCGCATAACGCAGCAAAGGGGGTGGGAGCCTTGCTGCGTTATGCCGGCCAAATCGCGCTGAAGCTCGTCGATGGCGCTATTGATATTCTGTCAATTTGACGTATAGTAAATTATCTCCGTGAGAGTCCTGACGTCGGTGCCCACGCACCAAGCACTCACCCCGATCCCCCGCCGCCTTAGCCGCGCCGCCCGCCGCACCCAACTCCTGACCGCCGCAATGCCCCTCGCGGCCCGTCAGGGCCTGGCTGACATGTCTCTTGACGACCTCGCGCAGCGGGCTGGTGTCACGCGCAATCTGCTTTACCACTACTTCCCCCGCGGGCGGGTGGATCTCATGCTGGCCGTCGTCCAGGAGGCCGAGCGCCAGCTCTGTGAGTCAACGGCGAACGGCGCAGAGGCCATCCTCGACCACGCCCTGGCCCCCACCCACGCCTGGCGCATCCACCGGATGGCCGCCGGCGCGGCCGGCCCGGAGATCCGGGCCACTGTCGCCGAAAGCAACGCAATCCTCGCGCACACCCTGGCCCGCGCTCGGCCCAAAACGCCAGACACGCCCCCGGCGGCGGACCTCGCCATCCACGGCCATCTCGGCTTCGCCGAGGCACTGCTGGAGCGGGCCCGAATCACCGGCGCGGCCCGAGCAGAGGTATCCCGATTGCTCGAAGCGAACCTCGCGGCCGCCCTCGACGCTGCCGGACTGTAGTCCGAGCCCCTATCCTCCGCCAGCCATGCCACCCACGGACCGATTCGTGATCAGCTTCGCCGCCGAGCCTCCGCAGGAGGGTTTGCCCTACGGTCGCTGGGCTGAGACGCTCAAGGCCCAGTTTCTGGCAGCCGTGCGCGAAATCGACACCGAGGGGGAGGAGATCGGCCAGCCCGGGGAGATCGCCTGGTTCCCGGACCGCACCTATTCCGGCCGTACTTACGTTCCGGCGGTTGCTCGAACCAGCGAAGGCTATGAGCTCTTCGGCTTTGTCTCCTTCACCGAGGGGACGGAGGGGCCATCGGACTTCGAAGCCAGCGCTGACTTCACGACTGAGGTGGCGGAGTCTCACCCGGACTGGCAGCTTGACCTCAACGATGAGGTGATCGGCACCTGGCGAGGCGAGCTGGGCAATGGCGCGGACATGACGCTCGTGTGGGGAGTACCGCTGATAGCGGGGGGGACGCAGGTCACCGCCGAGCTAGCCAACCTGGCCGTCGACCAATGCGAGCTGGCCGAACAGCGCTTCACGTTGATCGCGCCTGATAACTACCGGGCGGACTTCCTCGAGATCAAGCTCTGGGACAAGAACGGCCAGGAGCTGGCGCGCGAGTCGCTCTACGTCGACGAGCAAGACTGACGCCGCCCTCTTCACGCACGCCGCGCCTCCCCGCCCGAGCGCGATCGCCGGGCGGCGCCCGTTCCCCTATGGGGCGCGACTGACCAGCGCAGGCGGGAGGCGCTCTGCGACCTCTTCCGGGGTCAGCGGGAAGTGGCACGCGGTGAGGCCACCCAGACCGTCGTCCTTCTTCTCGAGCGGCGGCTCCTGCTCAGAGCAGACGGGCTGCGCCTTGGGGCAGCGGGTGTGAAAGCGGCACGCCGACGGGGGGTTGGCCGGGCTCGGGACGTCGCCAGTCAGGAGTTGGCGGGAGCGCTGCCTTTCCTCCTGAGGCTCGGGAATCGGCACCGCGGAGAGCAGAGCACCCGTGTAGGGGTGGCGCGGCATCGAGTAGAGCTCGTCGGCGCTGGCCAGCTCCGCAATCTTGCCCAGGTACATCACGGCGACGCGACTGCACATGTGGCGCACGACCGAAAGGTCGTGGGCGATCAAGACCAGCGTGAGGCCCAGATCGCGCTGGAGCTCGCGCAGCAGGTTCAGCACCTGAGCCTGGATCGAAACGTCGAGCGCCGAGACGGGTTCGTCGGCGATCAGCACCTTCGGGTCCAGCGCGATCGCGCGTGCCACCCCGATTCGCTGGCGCTGCCCTCCTGAGAACTCGTGCGGGTAGCGGTTGTAGTGCTCGGGGTTCAGACCGACGCGGTCCATCAGCTCTTGCACCTTGCGTTTGCGCTCCGTGGCGTCATCGGCGAGACCGTGGATCACCAGCGGCTCCGCGATGATCGTGCCGACCCGGCGGCGCGGATTTAGCGACGAGTAGGGGTCCTGGAACACGATCTGCACATCGCGGCGCAACTGCTTCAGCGGATTGCCCTTGATCCGGCTGATGTCGTTGCCCTCGAACAGGATCTGCCCGGAGGTCGGCTCCAGCAGGCGCATCAGCAGCCGGGCGGTCGTGCTCTTGCCGCAGCCGGACTCACCCACGATTCCGAGCGTCTCGCCGCGGCGCACGTCGAGGTCGACACCGTCCACCGCCTTCACCGCGCCGACCTGATGCCTGAACAGCACTCCAGCTGTGATCGGGAAGTGCTTGGTCAGCTCACGTGCCTCGAGGATCACCTCGCCGGAGGCGCTCACGGCTGGACCTCCCGATGCTCGCCAGAGCCAGCGGCGGCGGGTGGGTCCGAGGCCACGGAGGGGACTCGGGCGTCGGCAAGCGCCAGTCGCTGTGCCTGCTGCACCGACTCGCCTCGGGACAGAGCCTGCCACACCGCGTCCCGGGTCTGAGCGCTGAAGCAAGCAGGCGACCTCGTGTTCGGTATCGCCGCTGACCCGCTTGAGAACCGGATCAATCCGGCGGTGGTCGTCCTGCACGTACGGGCAGCGGGGGTGGAAGTGGCAGCCGGTGGGCCGGTTGATCAGGCTCGGCGGGCGGCCAGGGATCGGGGTCAGATCCTCGTCACGTGGGTTGTCGAGCCGGGGGATCGACTTCAGCAGACCCCACGTGTACGGATGCTGCGGATGCGCGAACAGCACCTGGGCCGGAGCCCGCTCGACGATCCGCCCGGCGTACATCACGGCGATTTGGTCGGCCATCTCGGCGACCACGCCGAGATCGTGGGTGATGATCACGATCGCCATGCCCAACCGGTTCTGCAGATCCTGCAGCAACGCCAGAATTTGAGCCTGGACGGTCACGTCGAGCGCGGTCGTCGGCTCGTCGGCGATCAGGAGCTTCGGCTCATTCAGCAGCGCCATCGCGATCATCACGCGCTGACGCATACCGCCGGAGAACTCATGGGGGAACCGCTTCATTCGCCCCGCCGGATCCGGAATCCCGACCAGCTCGAGCAGTTCGATCGCCCGCTCTTGTGCCGCCGCCCTCGAAACCTTACGGTGAGCGCGCACCGCTTCGATCAGTTGGTTGCCGACCGTGAACAGCGGATGCAGTGAGGACAGCGGGTCCTGGAAGATCATCGCCAGGTCGTTGCCGCGGACCTGGCGCATCTGGTTGCGGTCGAGCGTCAGCAGGTCACTGCCGGCGAACATCATCCGACCCGAGATGGTGGTGTTCCGCCCCCGCGTCAGGCCAAGCGCGGTCAACGAGGAAACGCTCTTGCCGGAACCCGACTCGCCGACGATTCCGAGCGTCTCGCCTGGCGCGACCGAGTAGCTGGCACCGTCGACGGCCTTGACGACGCCGTCGTCGGTCGAGAAGTGGACGCGCAGATCCTCGACCTCCAGCAGCGGCGCCTCGGTCATTGGACCCTCACTCGCGGATCGACATAGGCATACAGGATGTCGACCACGATATTGGCGATCACCACGAACGCGGCGGCCAACACGGTCGTGCCCTGGATCACAGGAAAATCAGAGTTGTTGATCGCGGTGATGTTCAGCAGCCCTACGCCGTGAATCCCAAAGATCGACTCGGTGACGACCGCGCCGCCGAGCAGGCCGCCCAGGTCGATCCCGAACACGGTCAGCACCGGAGTGATCGCCGAACGAACGCCGTGCTTCCAGATCACGGACCGTTCCCGCAGCCCCTTCGCACGGGCAGTACGGATGTAGTCCTCGCCCATCGCGTCAAGCAGGCTTCCGCGCAGCAGCCGCGAGTAGATGGCGGCCTGGGTCAGGGCCAGGACCAGCCACGGCAGGATCAGCGACTCGAACCACTTGACCGGGTCCGCGGTCAGCCCTACATAGCTGTTAGGGCCGGGCAGGAAGGAGATCAGCCCGATCGACTTGGCCAGGAGGTAGATCAGGATCAGCGCGAACCAGAAGATCGGCATCGAAACGAAGGTCAGCGCGGCGGTCATCGCGCTGCGATCCCAGATGGTTCCCCGCTTGATGGCCGAGAGGATCCCCACCGGGACCCCGAGGACGAACCAGAGGACGGCCGCGCCGACCGTCAGCGACACGGTGGCGGGCAGGGCCGCGGTGATCTCGCCGAGCACCGCACGGTTCGTGAAGAAGCTGAAGCCGAGGTTTCCGTGGAGGATGATGCCCTTCAGATAGAGCCAGAACTGGACGATCCACGAGTGGTTCAGCCCAAGCTCGTGCCGGATGAACGCTTCGCGCTGCGGCGTCGCACCCTTGCCGGCGAGCAGCGTAACCGGGTCTGCACCCGGGAAGACCCGGAAGATCAGGAACGTCACGAAGATGACCGCCACCAAGGTGACGAGCCCCCAGAAGACGCGACGGACGATGAACGCTGCCATTGAGTTTTGTCAGAGGTTCTGTGTCGGGAGCAAGAACGCGAGGGACCCCGTCCCCCTGGCCGGGGGGACGGGGTCCACTCACAGGGGTCCTGTTACTTCAGGCTGGTGTAGGAGAAGTTGACCTCCCCCTCATCCCAGAGGTCACCAACCCACTTCACGTTGCTGGCGAAGACGTTCGGCTGGTTGTCGAAGTCCTCGGGCACCGAGACCGCCTGATCGACGGCGTAGCGGTCAGCCTGGCCCCACAGCTTCGCGGCCTGCGCCGGGTTGGCTGTCGTATGGGCCTTCGTCATCAGGCTGTCGAGTGTCGCGTTCTTGACCAGACCGAAGTTCTGCGTGACGGTCGGGGTGATCGCAGCCGAGCTGAGCGTCGGCCACATGATCGAGAACGGATCGTTGAAGTCACGAAGCCAGCCGCCGTCCGGGCAGACATCGACTGCGTCCTTCGGGGTCTGACACTTCGTGTACATCACGCTCTGGTCGACCTGAGCGAGATTGACGTTGAAGCCCAACTGGGTCATGTCCTGATTTGACGATCTGGTTGATCGCCAGCTCATCCTGACCGTTGTCGGACCCGACGATCGTGACCGTTGCGTTGCCGGTGTACTTACCGGATGGGTAGCCGGCCTTCTTCATGTACTGCTTGGCCACCGCGAGGTCACCGGAGGTGTGAATCGCCCATGGGTAGTTCGGGCCCGCGTAGCCACCCGCCTCGGTGAACCCTGCGGTCCCCGGATAGATGAAATGCGTGGCCGGCTCACCGGTCAGCACGCCACCCTTCTCCTTGATGATCGCTTGGCGGTTCAGGTTCGCGTACACCGCCCGACGGATGTTCACGTTGTTGAACGGCGGCTTGGAGTTGTTCAGCGTCATGTAGTGATCGCCGGCACCGGTGGTGAACGTGATCTGCGACGGGTAGTGCTGGTAGGCCTCCTGAACCGTCGCGTGGCTCGGCGTGTCGAACTCGACCATGTCCGATCCCTTCAGCACCTGCGGCCCGATCACACTCGGGTTGCCGCCGAGGCTGATGCTGATCTGGTTCAGATACGCCGGAGGCTTGTAGGGCCCGGCGTACGTGCTCGCGCTCCAGTTCGGGTTGCGAACGAGGGTCAGCGACTTGCCGGGCGTGTAACTGGCAATGCTGTTCCCCTTGTTCTCACCCTGGATCATGTAGGGACCCGTCGCGGTCAGCTCGGTCACGCCGAAGTTCGTCGGCGCATGCTTGTCGAGCGGCGCAACCACTGACTTTGGCACCGGGGCAGAACCAGGCAGGGACAGCGCCTGGATCACCGTGTTGGCGACCGTGGAGGTCAGATGGATGACGAGCGTCGTCGGGTTCGGAGTCTGGATTCCGGAGATCGGTCCGCCCTTGGCCTTGGCGGCACCGACGATCGCGGTCTGGAAATACGACGTCCAGTAGCCGTTGCCGACATTTGGGTTCGCCAAGCGCTCGATCGCGTATGCCACATCCTGCGAGGTCACCGCCCGGTTGACTGGCGGCGCGAACTTCACGCCCTTCTCGATGTGGATCGTGATCGTCTTGCCGCCGTCGGTGATCCCGCCGTTCGACGTGGTCGGAATCTCCGTGGCGAGGTTGGGCGAGAGCTGCGTCTGCGAGTTCGGCATGAAACTGAACAGCGGACGCTGCATGGCATACACCACGCCGTAGTCCAGCGCGAAGTAGGCCGAGCCCGGATCGAGGTGCTGGAAGCCCTCAGACGAGAGCACCTGCAGAGTGCCGCCCGGCTTGCCGCCAGTGAGCGACTCGCTGGCGGGGTTCTCGCCGGCCTTCAACGGGAGCTTCACGCCCCCGTTGGTTCCCGACCCACCACTGCTGCTGCTGCCGCAGGCCGCGACAGCAAGCGTGAGGAAGCCGGCCGCCGCGATTGCGGTCGCCGACCTGGGGATCCTCATGTCTATGTACCTCCTCTTGATGTTCGTAGCGCGGACACACCGCGCCCTTTCTAAAAACAGGTCTCACCTGTCTCCCTTCGGGTTGAGTGCATCCAGAAGTCCGTCTCCAAGTAGGTTGAAAGCCAGGACGATAATCAGCAGCGCTGCCCCCGGGAAGACCATGTTCCACCACGCTGGGTTGCCGTTCAGAAGGTCGTTGCCGGCCGCGGCGATCATCTGGCCGAGGTCCGGCGTCGGTGGCTTCACGCCGACGCCGAGGAATGCCAGTGTCGCCTCCAGCAGGATGTTGACCGGGATCAGAAGACTCGAGTACACGATCAGACGGCGTCGTCACGTTGGGCAGGATCTCCCTGAACAGGATCCGCCGGTTCGAGGCCCCGAGCGAGTGTGCCGCTTCGACGAACTCCTTCTCCCGCAGCGACAGGACCTGTCCCCGGACGATCCGCGCGATGTACGTGAAGCTCGAGATCGTGATGATGAAGATCACGGTGACGATCCCCGGGGTGATCAGCGAGTGTCCGGCGACTTGGAAGCAACCCTGAATGCTGCACGCGTCGGCGATCCCGAGCCCCAGCACGATCACCGGGAAGGCCAGGAACACGTCGACCATCCGCATCAGGAGCGTGTCGAGCCAACCACCGAAGAACCCGGCGGCCAACCCGACGACGGTCCCGACCAGCGCCGCCAGCGCGGTGCCCGTGACGCCGATCAGCATCGACACCCGGATCCCGTAGAGGATCCGGGACAGGACGTCCTCACCCAGGCCGTCGACGCCAAGCGGATCGTGCGCCGAGGGCCCAGTCGCCCGACCAAACGCGCCCAGAAGGTTCGAGTTCTGCGCCTCCGGGTTGCGCAGCCCGAGCAGGTGAACCACCACCGGGGCCAAGATCGCGACCAGCACGACCAGCAACGATCACCACAGCGGAGGTCATCGCCACCCGGTCCGCACGGAAGCGTCGCCAGAAGAGCTCCTCGGGGAGTCCGTGCCTTGATCTCGCCCGGGAGAGCCTCGACCGCCGGGGTCAGGTCCGGACCCTCGACCAGGATCTCCGAGCCACCGATGCTCATGACGGGTTCGGTATTGCCGCTGGCAGCTTCAAATCCTCCTTCCCGGCTACGGGAATACCACAATGGAGAGGGCCTGTCATCCACTCCTAACTTCGCATCAACGAACTCGCGCCAGAACGCGACGAAGTCGGGGACCGTCGATACGCTCACCTGGCCGCCCGGTTTTGCCGTCAGAGAACCAGGCAGAGGTCCGCCTCGCCCTCGTAGCTCAATGGATAGAGCACGCGCCTCCTAAGCGCGGGATGCAGGTTCGATTCCTGCCGGGGGCATTCCAGCCCGACCCTGCGATCCGTTGGGCTCCAGGTGACCGGGCGGCGGCGCCCGCGCTCACCGATCGGGCCGGTCCGGATAAACCTCATCGATCGTGCTGAGCGCGTGGAAGGGTGAGCCAGCCACGCGCTCGATTTCGGCCGCGCCGCCGGCCAGACGGTCGCAGATCGCCAGAACCCCGCAGATCTCGTGTCCCGCCTCACGGACCGCCTCGATCGCCCTGATCGTCGAACCGCCAGTCGTAACAACGTCTTCGACAATCAGGCACCGGTCACCGGAGTGCAGCAATGGGCCCTCGATCCGGCGGGCGAGCCCGTGCTGCTTGGTCTCTTTGCGTACGAAGAACGCCTTGATGTCCGCTCCACCCGCCAACGCGGCGCAGGCGATCGGGTCCGCGCCCATGGTCATCCCGCCCACGGCGGTTGCGTCCTGGGCCGCGACCTGAGCGGCCACCAGCTCGGCCAGGGCGGCGAAGCCCGTAGGGCGAAGGATGGCCCGCTTGGCGTCGATCAGATAGGAGGAGGTTTGGCCGCTGGTCAGGACTACCTCCTCCAACACGAGGGCGTGGGCCTGGAGCTCGACGAGCAGCCGCTCACGGGCCCGGATCAGTGCTGGCGCGTCACCGGCCAGAGGCGTCGATCGGTTGTCGATCATCGAGCTGCGGCGCTCATGCTAGTTCGTTCTCCAGCCGATGGCCGGAGGGTGGTCTCGAGGGCGCTCCTGATCTGCGCTTATGCATGCTGTTTTCTCGTGCTGGCGTCGTTCGCCATGTTCGCGATAGACCAGGCCAACGGTGCCTCCAGGCATCAGGTGGCGGCACTAGGTGGGCCGGTCAGCGCCCAGACCTCAACGCAGACGCCAGGACAGCCTCGCCGGTTCATTGACGGCGCGGCCAGCCTCTTGACCTCGCCGTTCCGGTCGCTCATCCACTCCAATAGCCAGTGGGCCGCGGAGATCGGTTACACGTTGCTGGCCGTGATCGTGTACGGCCTCGGGATCGGCTTCCTGGCCCGCTGGGCTCGAACCTAGACGGGTCGTCCGCCTGGCTACTGGTAGACGTCTACCCAGTCGCCCATCGCCAGCCAGTTGAAGACGAAGATGGCGTCTGTGATCGGCAGGCGCATGCACCCGTGGCTGGCGGGATAGTTCGGCGCGGGGTTGTAGCCGTGGATGGCGTAACCGTTGTGGAAGAAGTCCGAGTAGTACATGCCATCGGGCAGGTACCCCGGAACGCGATAGTAGATCTTGAAGTTCCCGAGGATGGTCGGTGTCGACGGCTTCCCCGAGCTGATCGGGAAGATGTCCTCCACCCGATGCCCGTCCACGAGCGCGAGCAGCTGCTTTGACAGGTCACCCTCGGCGTGGCGACCGTGACTCGGGAAGCGGACCTTGAACTGACCCTCTCCCTTGAACAGTGCCTTGATCGTGCGGGGGTCAAGGCTGCTTGAGGTCCCCCACCCCATCAGCCGGTGGTAGGCATCGACCGCGAGCGCCGTCCAGTTGTCGTACACACCGGTCTGCCGGAGGTAGAAGTGCAATGCGGCCAACCGGTGTTGAATCAGCTTCACGAAGGCGCCCCGCGAGCCGGGGCTCGTGTGCTCGTCGAGCACTTCGAGTCGCCTGTGGTAGACGAAGCCATCCAGCTGGGGAGTTGCCCTGTGGAGCACGACGATCTGCATCGATCCGCTCACCGGGCTTGCAACCTGAACGCTGAAGGTCGGCCCCGAGCTGGCTCCGGACAGGCGCACGTGCTTGGACTTAACGACGCCGTGGGAACCCACCACACGGATGAGCACGACCTGGCCGGCGACCGCAGGCTTGACGACCCCTTGGATGACGAAGCCCTGCTGCTGGATGGCCACGGTCCGATGGCCGACGGTGTACACGTGCTGCAGCTGGACGCTGACCGACAGGGAGGAATTGCCAGCAGGGGCACCGGCCGCCTGAGCCACGGGCGCGCCCGCGACGGCGCCGAAGCCGGTCCCTAGGACCCCCAGGACCTTCGCCACCCTAACAACGCCCCTCCAGGACATGGTGGGCAGTGTACGCCCGGACCAGGCACCTGGCTAGTCCAGCAAACGGACGTGCACGAGCCGGGATCAGGAGCCGACGGCCTGACGATCTCCCAGGGGCAGCGTGAAAACGCCGATCACCGCCAGCGATCCGGCCATCAGGGCGACGATCTGGCCGCCATCCCAGTGAAACTGCGTAATTCCCAACGCGAGCGCGTTGTTGAGCGAGTGAAGTGCCATGCAGGGATACAGCGAGCGCGTCCGCCACCTCAGCAGGCACAGGATGAAGCCGAGGAATCCGAGCGGGATCAGGTCTTGGGAGATCGCCGAGCCCGTGTGGGCCAACCCGAACAGAATCCCTGTGAGGATGGCCGCCACCCACGTGCCCAGATCACGGCCGCCCACCACGACTCGCATCCTGCGGAGCACCCCGAAGATGAACCCTCGGAAGAAGAACTCCTCAGCCACGGGCGCGATCACGCAAACAAACACAGCAATCCCCGTCATCGCCGCCGGACTCGTGGCCGTGGAGAGCGGGGCAGGCAACTTGTCGGTCCCGTGCAGCGAAAGCAGCGAGGCGTATATATCGGTTACGACGTAATACGACAGGGCGGCCGCGATGACGCCCCCAAGCCCTAGCGCGATGCTCACTCGGCAATACCCGAAGTCTCGAGCACGTGGACGGCCGGGCAGGCGGGCGAAGTAGACCGCAGCCAGCACGAAGCCCAGGTCGAAGACCAAGTCTTCGATCAGGCTTTCGGCGGTCGTCGTATGTGAGGCGGTGGTCCCTCCCGTGGCCGCCGCCTGGACAATGATCGTGAAGATCAGAGCCAGCCCCAAGCCGAGTATCAGCGCCCCGGGAGCGAACCAGAGCGGCCACCGCGGCTCTTGGTCGGAAGGCCCAGGGGGTGGTGAGGAGTCAGGCCGGGGCGGGCCGGCTTCCGCTAGGGCTTCAGGCGGAGGGGCGGTCGACATGGTTGACGGGTTGAGCGTAGCCACGTGGCTCGCCCGGGCCGTCTGGGGTAAGGGTCCCCGGGAGGGCCCAGATCCATCTAGGCCCTCCCGGAGGGGTCAAGGAAGTGGGGGCGCAGTTCCTTGACCGTTTCGCCCACCTATATGCCCGACCTGGTGCCGCTCTAAACCTGAGACCGCGAAGGAGTCAGTCTTCTTCGCGCCACTCCCGGTCGTGCCGGGGCGCACCCGTCATCATGTCGAGCAACTCCTTCCAGCGGCTGGGCTTCGCCCCTGGCTCCCGCACATGTCTGGCCGGAGCTGAGCCGTGAGGCTCCGGCAGTCCGGGAACCGCCGCGGCCGGAAGGCGCAGATCCACTCCGTGCTCGTGCAGCGAGGCAACGTCGTCAGCCGCCACAAACTTTCTTCCGGCATCCGTGCGGAGGACCAGCCCGTGAAAGATGTCCTCAGCCTCGGCCGCGACCACGTGATCCACCGTACCCACCGCCTGCTCGTCGCTGGAATAGACCGGGACGCCCCTTTCGAGCACCTCATAGGAGACGGCGAAGCCTTCGTCCATGCTCAGCATTCTCGCGCACCCACACCTAAAAGGATGGGCAACTCCCGCAACGAGCCGATCTGGGCCTCGCCTGGCACGCCGTGCTTCGCCCCGGACCGCGCCAGCAGCACCGCGTCGATCCCGGCGGCATGCGCGCCTTCGACATCTTCGGAGAGGCTGTCGCCCGCGTGGATCGCCTCGCCAGGCCCGGCTCCCGCCAGCTTCAGAGCATGCTCGAAAATCGCCCGGTCTGGCTTACGGGCACCGACGCCGGCGGAGGTCACAACTCCATCGATGTGGGCCGCCAACCCTAGGCGCCCCAGGACCTCGGGCAGCGATACGTCCCAGTTGCTGACCACCATGACCAGGAGTCCCCCCTCCTTCAGCGCCGCCAACGCGCCGGGCGCATCCTCGAACGGATGAAAGGCCAGCGAAGCCATGAGGGCCTCCACGAGCGCGTCGCTGTCCGGCTCCCAGCGGCTATCTGGGAGCTCGCGCCACAAGACCTCGGCACAGCGGCGCCGCAGGTCAGCCAGACTCGGCCCGTCCCGTCCCTGATCTAGATGAGCGCGGTAAAAGGCCATCTCGGCACGGATGGCGCGCTGCGCGCCGGCCGCTGAGACCGACAGGTCAAAGCGTCGCTTGAGCTCTCGCTGGAGCCGCGGCGCGGGTGGCTCGAGCTGCACGAGCGTCCCGAGGGCGTCGAGAAACACCACGCGCCGACCAGGAAACACCGGAGTGGCTGCGGCCGACGGCATGGTTGGCACCCCGGCCAGTGTCTCATCCGCTGTGCAGGAGCTGCCGTGCAGGGCCAGAAATCGTGCCCGGATACACTGATTGGTTCATTCTGGGCGCTCCGATCGGCTGTGAGCGCCTTTAACGTCTGGACCAGATGAGCCCGATGCCCGGACCGCCCTCTTCATGAGCCGCCGCGAACGACAGCGCTACCGCCGCCGCAACCGTGGCCATCCGGTACGGCGCGTGCTGCTGATGAGCGTGCTGGTAGCCATATGCGGGCTCGCTTTGGCGGCGCTGCTCGGAGTCGCCTGGGTCGTATCTGTCGCGGACTCAGCACCGAAGTTGGACCAGCTCAAGCCTCATGAGTCGCACTCGTTGTCGGAAATCTTCACCGCCAACGGCACCCGGCTGGGCTATGTCCACTCGAACACCTTGTACGTGCACGCTTCAGACAGCCAGATTCCCGCGCTGATCAAAAACGCCACGGTGGCGATCGAGGATCGGCGTTTCTGGCATCACGGGGCGCTCGACTACACGGGCATCATCCGCGCCGCGATCAGAGACGTGTTCGGCGGAGGTGGGTCGCTCCAGGGCGCGTCCACCCTCACCCAACAGCTCGTCAACGTCATGTACCTGGACGGGACCAAGTACGCCCGTCCCGGCCACCACGACCTCCGCTACAAGATCATCCAGGCCCAGCTCGCACGCGAGCTGTACGCCAAGCACAACAGGCTCTGGATCCTCGATAGCTATCTCAACCACGCGCCCTATGGCACGGTCGGAGGCGAGACAGCGGTTGGTGTTGGGGCGGGCGCGCGGATGTTCTTCGACAAGCCGGAGTCGCGGCTGAATCTCGCCCAGGCGGCGCTCCTGGCCGGGCTGCCGCAGTCCCCCAGTGACTACAACCCCTTCCTGTATCCGGACCGGGCGCTGGCGCGGCGTAACCAGGTCATACACGCCATGTATGTCTCCCACTACATCACCGCCCAGCAGGCCTACGCCGCTTCCCACGCGCGCCTCCAGATCCATCCGGACACGGCCTATTCGAGCGTGACGCAGCCCTACCTGTTCAACTACGTCCAGCAGCAGCTGATCCAGCACTTTGGCCTCAACACAGTGCAGAACGGCGGGCTGAAGGTCTACACGACGATCAACCTCCACGCCCAGCAGGAGGCCCAAGCGGCGATCGACGCCCACGAGCCCGGCGGACCAAATCTGGATTCGCAGCCCGCGTCGGCCCTGGCGTCGGTCGACCCCTCCAACGGCCACATCGTGGCGTTGGCCCAGTCGGCAACCTGGGGACAGACGAAGTACTTCTACCCGGTGATGGCGCACCGCCAGCCGGGATCGGCGTTCAAGGTCTTCGCGCTCATGACGCTCATCCATGACTACGACGGGGACCCGAACCAGACGTATTACACCTCGAAGTTCCTAGCTCCGGGCTGGCTTCCGTCGGATCCGACCTGGTCGGTGCACACCGCCGAGCTGACCTACCAGGGGACGATCAGCGTGGCCAAGGCCACCACGGTTTCCGACAACACCGTGTTCGCCCAGTTGGCCGCCGACCTCGGGTGGAAAAAGCTTGATGCGACCGCCCACGCGATGGGCATCACCTCACAGCTGGACGGCAATCCCGCCGAGGTCATCGGCGGTTTGCGCGTGGGAGTGACAACGCTTGAGATGGCCGACGCCTACGCCACGCTCGCCAACGGCGGCACTCATATCCCGCCCACGATCATCACCAAGGTCGTGTTCCCGGACGGGAGCGTGGTCAACCTGGGTAACCCCAAGGGTCACCGCGTGTTCTCAGACGGCGAGACCTACGCCGCGACTCAGGTCCTGAAGACAGTGGTCACCGCGGGGACCGGCACCGCGGCCAACTACGGGTGCCCAGTGGCCGGGAAGACCGGAACCGCTGAGAACATGGACAACGCCTGGTTCGTCGGATACAGCCCGAAGCTGTCGACCGGCGTGTGGGTCGGCTATCCGCAGGGCAACATCCCGATGCCGAACGGCTTCGGCGGCACCTTGGCCGCCCCCATCTGGCACGACTTCATGCTCTCGGCCTCGAATGGCTACTGCGGCGACTTCCCGACGCCCACGACGCCATGGACCGGGACGCCGTTCGTCGGCCCGTACTCAGCCAAGGGACCCCCCTCTGGGAGTGGCTCTGCGGGCGGCGGTGGCAGCGGCTTCCACAACAAGTCGCTGTTCGCACAGCCGCCGCAGGGTGCTCCCGGCAATGGCGGCGGCAATGGCGGCGGCGGTAACACCGGCGGGGGCGGTGGGGGCGGCGGCGGCGGGGGCGGTGGGGGCGGCGGCGGCACCGGCGGCGGCGGGACGGGCCCCGGTGGCGGGACTGGCCCCGGCGGCGGGAATCACGGCTGAGCACTTGGCGCGAAGCCGCCTACTGGTAGCGTTTTACCGACATGCCCAAGGAAGAAAAAGTCGAACTTGAGGGCGAGGTGGTCGAGGCTCTGCCCAACGCGATGTTCCGCGTCAAGCTCGACAACATGGATCGCACGGTGCTGGGGCACGTCGCGGGCAAGATGCGCCGTTTTCGCATTCGGATCCTGCCCGGCGACCGGGTGCGGGTCGAGCTCTCGCCCTATGACCTGGACCGGGCGCGAATCGTTTACCGGCACCGGTAGCCGGCCAGTGTCTCGATAGGGAGATGCGCGAGCTCGAGCTGATCGAGCGGATCGAAGCCGTGCTCGGTCACGGCGGACCCCGCGTCCTGCGCGGTCTCGGCGACGACGCCTCCGTCGTCAGGGCTGGGGGCTATGCCGTCACATCGATCGACACGATGGTCCAGGGAGTGCATTTCCGGGTCGAGCAGCTTCGGCCAGAGGAGATCGGCCACCGCGCGCTCGCTGGAGCGCTCTCGGACCTGGCCGCGATGGGCGTCCGACCGGGCGAGGCTTACCTCGCGCTCGGCGTCCCCCCTGGATGCGGAGCCGAATACGCCGTGCGGGTGGTGGCCGGCGCCCGGGAATTAGCGAGCAGCGTCGGGGTCGAGATCGCCGGCGGCGACGTCACACAGTGCCCCGTATTGATGGTGAGCTTCACCGTCGTGGGTTGGACCGATGACCCAGGCGCCGTCGTCGGCCGCGACGGTGCACGCCCCGGTGACCTGGTTGGCGTCACCGGCCGCCTCGGCGCGGCGGGGGCGGGGTTGGCGATCCACTACGGGCGGGTCGATGCCCAGGCGGTCGAAACCTCGCTGGCCGCCGGGCTGCGTGAGCGCTACGCACGTCCTGAGCCGCGGTTGGCCCTCGGACAGGCTCTCGCCGAGGCGGGCGCGACAGCGATGATCGACCTTTCGGACGGGCTGGCCACAGATGCGGGGCATCTCGCCCGCCGGAGCGGCGTGCGCCTCGAGCTCTCACTCGAGAGTCTTCCCGTGGCAGAGGGGGTCAGAGCCGTGGCTCGGGGCCTCGGCCAGGATCCCCGCGAATTTGCCGCCACCGCCGGCGAGGACTATGAGCTCTGTGTCTGCCTCCCGCGGTCCTCGGCCCGCCAGGCGCAGACGAGCGGCCAGCTGACGTGGATCGGCGAGGTGGTCGACGGTCAGCCGGAGGTTCGCTTCCTCGATGCCGACGGCGAACTCGCGGGATTTGAACACGAGTTCTGAGCGCTGCGTCGGTCGGGCGGGCCGGGGAAGACGGGCGAGCGTCCGAGCATCCGGCACATGATCGCGTCAGCGACAAGCCGCGAATCGACGTGGTAACGCCCTTGCTCGACCAATGTCTTGATTGCAGTCACGTCCATGGCCTCCGGCCTACGCGGCCGCTCCCGACGAATAGATGAATCCTCAAAACCGTGATCGGTCCCTGACTCAGCCCACTGCACCAGTTTTTGGATCATTCGACGAATGGACACACTACGTCGGGCCTGGCCCCGGTCCCGCCGGGCGCGCTGGCGTCACCCCACTCGAGGCAAGGGCGTTCGTGGATCGCGCCGCGCCAAGTGGGAAGGTCTGGGCCAACCGGGCGAACACGACGATCCGCTGAGCCGCGCTGAACAGGGGGTTACAGGCGGACAGCACAAGCCGGTCGTAACCCACGTTGCGAGTGATCCACCAGGAGGACGGGGTGACGATCCTCGTGTACTGGACGATGTAGACGAACCGGCCGTAGGGCATCGTCACGGTGATGCGGTCGCCTGGCGAAAGCGAGTCGAGGTGGCGGAAGGGTGCCAGGTAGGTCGTCCTGTGACCCGCGATGGCGACCGTCTGACCGAGGCCGGGAAGTGCCGTGGCGGGATAGTGACCGGGCCCCTTCTCCAGACTCGTCTCGTCAGTGCCCTCAACGACGACGTAATCGGCGCCAATCTTGGGAATCTCGATCCGGCCCACGGCCGCGCCGACCGGTACCTCCCTCAGCTCTTGGCGAGCCAGGAAGGCGATTCGGCGCGGCGTGTCGCGCAACAGGGCAAGTGACCGCTGATCCAGCGCCGACAGCGGCGTTTGGCGATAGCTCAGATAGCGCTGGTTGATCTCGCTCTGCTTGATCGTGCCGATCAAAGCGGTCAGCGGCTCCTGCCAGAGCAGCGTCACTCCCGCGTCTATCAGCAGCAGGAGCCCGCTGATGATCAGCACCGACGAGACGTCGCGCACGGCACGCCGCAGGACGGGGCGTCGTCGCCGGCCGCCGACCACGGGAGGCGGCAGCTCCGCTCTCACCGCCGTAGCGCGGATTTCGTCCCTCCCAACGATCCGGGGCCGGCGTAGGACAGCGGTCCTCTGATGCTCACCGGAAGCGCCTCCGGGGCGGGGGCGCGGGCGGTGCGAACGATCATCAGGGCGACGCCAATGGCGCACGCGAACACGAGGCTCCACTCGATCACGGTGAGTGGACTAACGACGCCGCCGCCGGTGAGTAGAACCGTGCTCCAGGCCATGCCCACTGGGCCGAGGTCAAACGTGCTGGCGAACGACAGAGCCACAAACGCCGCCGGCGCCAATCCCAGAAGAAACATCAGGGTTCTCACGGCCACCGGGAGTCGAGGCTCCGTGGCCCCGGCCCACACCCACAGATGTAGAGCCGGCAGCAACAAGAGGGCAGCGAACGGGTTCTGGACCCACAAGACCAACGAGACGAAGCACAGCACCAGCATCATGGCCACCGCCGCACCGGCGGGATAGCCGGCCGCGCCGGACTGGTCCTTCCGCGGTCGATGAACCGAGAGGTCATGCAGCCCCAAGAGGCCGATCAGCGCTCGTCTGATCCAAACAAGGCCGCCCAAGATCAGGATCGCCAGCAGCACCAGCAGGGCGATCCCGCCCCCTCCAAGCGGAACCGTCCCTGACTGGACCGGTTCCGGGGGCGCAGCCGAAACCCAGCCGGTAGCCCGGGCGATCAGCACGAGCAGCAGAGCCAGAACGAACGGCGCCGAGCCGGCCAGGACCCAGCCAACCCACCGTGAGATGACGTGACCCTTGCGCCGGGCCCTGGCCACCCCGTCGATCGTCAAAGCCAGCACGGGCAGCATCAGGACAAGCACGAGCAGGCGCACCGCCCAGACTGGGATTACCTTGCTGTCCCAGAGCAGATAGGAAGACGGGCCCGGTACAGCGGGCCCGGTCTCGAGCGCGTTGGTGGCCTCTAGCACGGCGCGGCCCATCGCCCCGATCTCGCTCCTGCTCGTGCCCTCCTTACTCGTCGCGTCAGCAGAACTGCTGAGGGAGAGCAGGACGGCCGGCTCGCCGGCGGAATCGAATGGCCCCTGCTCGGTGCCGTTCATCGGGAGGGCAAGATGTGCCAGCTGACCGCCCAGCCCTGGCTGGAGTGCCGTCAGGCCCGCCTGAGCCCGAAGCGTCGACGCCAATGTGTTTCGCAGCATCGTCGGAGCTACGGTCTGGCCGTCGGACCAGGGCACCACGACGGGCTGGCGCCCATTGGCCCGCGTCAGGTCGCCCAATACGATCACCGCATCCACCGGCCCAGGGAGCGTCGAGGCGAGCTGCTCTGCGCCCGCCGCGCCGTCAGAGCCGCTGGTCGATGCGAGGATCAGCGTCCGATTCAGTCCCTGCGCCGATAGCACCCGGGCGAGTTCGAGCATCACCGCCGTTCCCGACAATCCCGCGTCGGCGGGCGCCCCCAGCGCGTCTCGATGGGAGACGATCACGATGCTTCCGCTATGGGCGCCGGCCCTGATCCCGTAAACGTTCGTCAGCGTCCGGTCCCCGAGCGCTGTGGAGGCGCTGGAGGTTTGGGTGACGACGTGAAAGTGGTAGCCGCGGAGCGTGTTGGCCACCTCAGAGGCCACGCCCGTGTCATCGGTTGATCCAGGCCGCCGCTCCGGAAACCGCTTAGCCAGCGAGGTCATCGTCGAGAACGCGTTGCCGCCGTTAAACTGGTCAGGGGAGACGTTCGTCGTCAGAGCACCCTGCTGGTCGTCCAGTGAGAAGGCGAACACGATCACCGCCAGCAGCACGGGCACAAGCCCCATGCGGTAAATCCGCGGATTCAGCATGTGGCTGGAGAGTAGCCCGCTGAGGAGCGCCAGGGTACGGGCGAATGGGCGGTTGCGGCGGCTCCGAGCGGGTGAACTACCCTTTGCCCCAGAAGGAGCGAACCCTGGCCGAGAGAAGCGCGCGCATCCTGCTCGTGGACGATGAGCAGTCAATCCAAACGCTGCTCTCTTATCCGTTGCGTCGCGACGGCTATGAGGTCGTCCAAGCCACAGATGGGCGCCAGGCGCTCGACCGCTTTGACGAGGGGGCGTTCGACCTGGTCGTCCTGGATCTGATGCTCCCCAAGGTTGATGGCCTCGAGGTGTGCCGGCAGCTCCGGGGTCGCAGCTCGGTCCCGATCATCATGCTCACCGCTCGCTCAGACGAGATCGATGTGGTAGTAGGCCTCGAGCTGGGGGCCGATGACTACATCACCAAACCGTTCTCGCTGCGCGAGTTCTCAAGCCGGATAAAGGCGGCTCTGCGCCGCGCCGAGATGACCCGTCCGGTCGCCCCCTCGCCGGATGAGGCACCGCTGGAGGCCCATCAGGTGCGGATCGACTTCGCCAAACGCTCGGTGCGCGTCCGAGGTGCGGAGGTGGAGCTGACGTTCGTCGAGTTCGAGCTCCTGTCCGCGTTGGCCCGGGCGCCGGGGAGAGTGTTCACCCGTGACATGCTGCTGTCGCGGATCTGGGGGGACTCCGCCTATCGCGATCCGCGGACGATCGATGTCCACATCCGGCATCTCCGGGAGAAGATCGAGCGGGAGCCAAAGGATCCGGAGTATCTGTTCACGGTTCGCGGAGTCGGCTATCGCTTCCGCGACTCCGAGCCCTGATGCGGCTACGTAATAGGCTCGCTCGCCGGTCGCTGCGCAACCGGTTGACACTCGTGTTTTTCGCGATCACGTTCATCGCGATCGCGGTCCTCTACCTGTTCGTGGCCCCCGGCCTGCGCAGTCGCCTGGTCAACACGCGGCTCGCCGAGCTGGCGGCGGCGGCTCGGACCGACTCGACCGAGATCAAAGCGGCCATCGGACCGGGTAGCCGCGTCCCCAAATCCGTCGTCGACGCCCGGCTCGACGCGGCCGCGCTGGCCTCAGGTGACCGGGTCACGCTCCTGCTCGTGACCCGGACGGCGCACGGATTGCAGGTCTCGCCGGAGGGAGATTCGACCAAGCTGGGCACCGCGGCGCCGCTGCCGGGCACGCTGGCGCTGACGGCCGCTCGCGCACGCGCCCTGCGGAGCAGCACGGTTCACGCCAGCCGCGGGACCGTGGCCGAGGCGGCCCTCCCGGTCTCCTACGCCGGCCAGGTCACCGACGTGCTCGTCTACTCCTCACCGGTCTCCGACGTTGTCCGGAGCGTGAACGTGATCAGGCGCCAGATCCTGATCGCGGGCGCGATCGCACTCGTGCTCACGCTTCTCGTCGGTTACCTGGTGGCCCGCGCTCTGACCCTGCGGGTCAAGCGCCTTGAACGAGCGGCGGACAATGTGGCCGCCGGCGATTTCGAGCACCCGATCAAGGTGGACTCCTCCGATGAGCTAGGACAGCTCGCGCGGGCTTTCAACCAGATGCAGCGCCAGCTGGCGCAGCTGCATTCGGCCCGAGAGAAATTCATCGCCACCGCCTCCCACGAGCTCCGAACGCCGATCTTCTCGCTCGGTGGCTTTGTCGAACTGTTGGAGGACGAAGACCTCGATGAGGAAACCCGCCGGCGGTTCCTGGACCAGGTGTCAGTCCAGGTCGAGCGCCTCAGGAAGCTCTCGGTCGACCTCCTGGACCTCTCGCGGCTGGAATCGGGCGCGCTCCAGCTGCGCCCGGAGGGGGTGGACCTGGCCGAGCTCACGCGCTCGGTGTCCTCGGAGTTCGAACCGGCGCTCGCCCAGCACGACGCCCATCTCGAGCTCCGGCTGGCCACACGGACGCTCGATGCGCAGTGCGATCCGGTCCGGGTCGCCCAGATCATGCGGATCTTGATCGACAACGCCCTCACGCACACGCAACCTGGGACACGAATACTCGTCACGGCCGGACGGACGAATGGGCATATTCGTCTGGCCGTGCGAGACAACGGCCGAGGCATCGAAGCCGAGGCGATGGACCGGATCTTCGAGCCGTTCTACACCGGCGACGACGTGCAGGGTTCTGGGCTGGGCTTGGCCATCGCCTCCGAGCTGGCCGAGCGGATGGAAGGACGGCTGACCGTCGAGTCCGAAGTCGGCCTGACCACATTCGTCCTCGAGATCCCCGATCAGGAATGAGCCAGGCGGAGCTGGTCCTCGAGCTGGCGTGCCACCTGCGCCAACAGGTGCTTCCCGAGCTCGGATCGCACGCCGGTCGCTCTCCGCTGGGGGAGGGTGTCGGCGGCGACGTCACGTTCGCGGTCGACGAACTGGCCGAGGCGGCCCTCGAGAAATTCCTGGCCGAGCGGGCTCCGAGACTGGCGTTCTACTCGGAGGACCGGGGGCTCGTCTCGCAACCGGACGCGACCGACGTGTTGATTGTCGACCCCATCGATGGAACGCGTCCGGCGATGGCCGGCCTCGAGTCGGCCTGCGTATCTGTGGCTCTCGCCCCGTTGAACGACGGCCACCCCACGATGGCCGACGTACAGACGGGCGCCGTCGTGGAGATCAAGACTGGGGATTGGTATCTGGCCACGCGGGGCGCGGGCACGAAATCGAGCAGGACCCTCGGCCTGAGTGGCGTCCGCGATGTCAGCGGCATGTTCTGGGCCTACGGCTTCCGTGGCCGTCCGGTGCGACCCACCGTCGAAGTGTTGGGCGATTTGATCGATGCCTCGTCGGTCGGAGGGGGGACATTCGAGGTCGGCTCGCAGTGCTTCGCGATGACGAGGATTGTGACCGGCCAGTTCGACGCGGTCATCGAGGTGGGGTCACGTCTGATCGAGGACGTGCCCGGGATGCGCGAAGAGTTCGAGCGCGTCGGGCGCGGCGAGGTCCTCAACAACTCTCCTTATGATCTGGCGGCTGCCTGGCTGTGTCTGTGTGAAGCGGGCGGCGTTTGCACCGACGGGTGGGGGCGGCCGCTGGACGACCGGCTTCTGCTGGGGTCCGGCCACGACTATCAGATCTCCAGCATCTCAGCCTCCAACCCGACGCTTCATGCGACGCTCCTGAGAGCGATCGACGAAGGAGTGGCCCGTTTGCGCCAGCACTGGTCGGGCGGGCCTTGACGCCCACCCCGCGCGCTATGGTCCCCGCGCGCATAGGCCAACACGCCCGCGCTTCCGCTCGATGCTTCAGCCCGTCTCCGTAGCCCAAAAAAGCCTCTCGGACTACGCCAGCATCGTGGGCCGGGCCCTGGTGGACGAGATCGCGGAGCTGGCCGCGCCGCTCCAGGGCAAGCGTGTGCTCCATGTTTCAGCGACCTCATTCGGCGGTGGCGTGGCCGAGATCCTGACCACCCTCGTTCCGCTCATGGTCAACATCGGCCTGGATTGCGAATGGCACGTGATCTACGGCCGCGAGGAGTTCTTCAACGCCACCAAGCTCATGCACAACGCCCTCCAGGGCAACCCACAGGGCCTGGACGATCAGCAATGGAACACGTGGCGCCACTACAACGAGATCAACGCGGCGCAGCTGTCCGAAGGGTGGGACCTATGCATCGTCCACGACCCTCAGCCCGCCGCCTTGGCTTCGCTTGTCAACGACAAGGCGCGCCACTGGGTGTGGCGCTGTCACATCGATCTCTCCGATCCCAACAGGGACACCCTAGGCAGGCTGCTTCCGTATCTGGATCCGTACGCCGCGGCCGTCTTCCACATGGAGGAGTACGTCCCCGAGGGCGTCGATGGCCGCGCCCATCTCGTGCCGCCCGCGATTGATCCCCTGGCCCCGAAGAACATGGCCTTCTCACCCGAGGACGCGGTCTATATCTGTGGGCAATTTGGCATTGATGTCGATCGTCCGCTTCTCTGTCAGGTGTCCCGCTTTGACCCCTGGAAGGATCCGCTCGGGGTGATCGACGCCTACCGGCTGGTCAAGCGGGAGGTAAAGGACGTCCAGCTCGCCCTGGTCGGATCGATGGCCACCGACGACCCCGAGGGCTGGGATTACTTCAACGCGACGGTGGCCCACGCCGACGGCGATCCGGACATCCACATCCTCAACAACCTCAACAATGTCGGGGCGATCGAGGTGAATGCGTTCCAATCGCATTGCGACGTGGTAATCCAAAAGTCGACCCGGGAGGGGTTCGGACTCACGGTCACCGAGGCCATCTGGAAGGCCCGCCCGTTCATTGGTGGCCGAGTTGGGGGTATCCCCCTTCAAGTGACCGACGGCGAATCCGGTTATCTCGTCTCAAGCGTGGAGGAGTGCGCGCAGCGCGCATTGCAGGTCCTACGAGATCCGTCGCTTGGCAAGCAACTGGGGCGGGCGGGCAAGGAAGCCGCGCGGCAACGATTTCTGATGCCGAGGCTCCTGCGCGATTGGCTCAAGCTGCTCACGCAGCTGGAGAGCTGATGCCAGACCCGCCCTTGGTCCTCGTCTCCAATCGGGGGCCGGTCACGTTTGGCCCGGGCGGGGAGGTCAGGCGAGGTACCGGTGGACTCGTCACGGCGCTGACGGGGCTCGCCTCGTACCGCAGGGTTACCTGGGTCGCCTCGGCGATGACCGAGGAGGATGTGGCGGCGGCCGAGGAGAACGAGGGCCAGCCGTTCACCGTGAGGAGCCCGGGCGGCGGGGAGTACAGGGTCAAGCTCGTGGCCTCCGATGAGGAGGCGTATGACCGCTTCTACAACATCATTGCCAACCCGATGCTCTGGTTCATCCAGCATTACCTGTGGGACCTGAGCAACGCGCCGGACATCCGCCGCAACGAGACCGAGGCATTCGAGTTCGGCTACAACGTGGTCAACGAGGATTTGGCCCGGGCCGTCCTGGAGGAGATCGAGGGCGTGACCGATCCGGTGGTGATGGTCCACGACTACCACCTGTACACGCTGCCGGCGCTCGTCCGCCGCGCTCGCCCGGACGCGATCCTTCACCATTTCGTCCACATCCCTTGGAGCCAGTCGGACTCGTGGCGGGTGCTGCCCTCGATGCTCCGAGACGAGGTTTACCGGGGGATCCTGTCCAACGACATCATCGGCTTTCACACCCGGTCCTACCGGCGCAACTTCCTCCAGTGCTGCCGGGATCTGCTGGGGCTGGATGTTGATTTCGAGCACGGGGTAGTGCGGACCGATGAGCGCGAGGTGTGGGTCCGGGCCTATCCGCTTCCGATCGACGCCGGGGCGGTCCGGGCCGTGGCCGAGCGACCCCGGACAAAGGCATTCGAGGCCGAGCTTTTGCGCCGCCGCCGCAACCACCTGATCCTCCGAGTGGACCGGGCAGATCTGTCAAAGAACGTGCTGCGCGGCTTCAGCGCCTTCGACGTGTTCCTGGAACAGCACCCCGAGTTCCGGGAGCACGTCACGTTCATCGCACAGCTCATGCCGTCGCGAACGGACGTGCGCGAGTACTCCGAGTACCTGGAGCGGATCGAAGCGGTGGTGGCCGTCGTCAACCACCGGCATGGCTCACCGGATTGGATGCCGATCCAGCTCAAGCTGCGCGACGACCTCGAGGAGGCGGTCGCGGCCTACAAGCATTACGACGTTCTGATCGTGAACGCGATGTTTGACGGGATGAACCTCGTGGCCAAGGAAGGCCCGATGGTCAACGAACGGGCCGGCGTGTCGATCCTGTCCGAGAACACCGGCGCCCATGAGGAGCTGGGCGAGTACGCCCTATCCGTCAATCCGTTCGACATCCAGGAGCTGGCCGACTCGATCCATGCCGCACTGACGATGCACGAGTCCGAGCGTCGTCGCCGCCACGAGGGGCTGTGCTCCATCGTCACCGCCCGTGATCCGGGAGACTGGGTGGACGAGCAGCTAGCCGACATCAGGCGCAAGGCGGCGACGCGGTAGAGGCTCGTGCAGCAGCACGTCCGCCGTGTGGGCCGCCAGGGTCACGGGCCCACTGACCTTCCTCCGGCTCAGACCCCATCCGGCGGTGCTGGCGTCGGTCGGGAGCGCTCCACCGCCATGAGGCGTGACCAGGCTGAGGCTTCCTGTGAACGAGTAACGGACGGCAGTCTGACCCGGGTTGACCACGACCACGCCCCGGGCAAAGGCGCGCACATATAGCCCGGATGAGGCTCGGAATGACCCGATGGTGGCCGGCAGCGGCTGGAGCGCTCGCCCCAGGTTGATCCCGTACTAGGGGAACCATTGAGCTTCGATGCCGATGTCCAGATTGACGAAGCTGTCGACGCCCTTGGTCAAGAGGTATGAGCCCAGGGCGAACATCCGTTGCTGCACGCTCGACGCAGCCGAGCCCGGCTCGGCGAAGCCCTAACGCATGAACTGATCGAGTCGGCGCATCCAAGCTTGCTCGCCGACGAAGTAGTGCAGTGGCGGGGAGAAATTGCTCGCGCCGAGATACTGGGGAACGCTCAATGAGTCGGCGAACACTCCATCATCGCCGAGCCCGCGCGCCAGCCGCCGTCATGTTGTCCGGGAGCTGATCGTTCCAGACGTGGATCCCGTCCGCTGTCGTAGGGATGGGACGCAGAGCCAGCGCCGAGGCCGGCACTCCGAGCGTGCCTGCCACGGCTGACGCGACCAGGACGCCAGCGACACGCATCGCCCTCAGGGTAATCGGGTCAACGGGCGACCAAGCCTCCCTGGGCCTCAGCCTGCGAACTGCCTGCTCCGGGTTGGGTGGCGCGACGGAGAGCTCCCTTTCGATGCGGTCTGATCCAGGCCTCGGCGAATCTCGTGGGCCAACGCATACGGGTCTCCGACCTTGACCTGATGGGAGAAGTACAGCTGAGGATCCTCGCCGGTCTCCTGGTTGTACAGACATTGCGCCGTCCAGCCGATGGACTTCATCGTCCGCATCACCGGCATCACCTCGGCGGCGGTCATCCCGAAGTCTGGGATCGCGGCGGCGCGCGAGCCGCTCTTGTTGAGCGGCCTGATGTCGATGCTGGTCGAGATATTGGTGTCCGGCGAGACGTGCACGCCGTCGATGACGATCCGGTCGGTGCGGTCGACGATCACGGTCACCACGCCCTGGCTTCCAACCGTCGCGCTGCCCTTGAGGATCCCCTCCAGCCGCTTGACGTCGAATGGCGTCTTGGGGTTCTTGGGCTGGGTCTGGGGGAAGGGCGTCGAAGTGGCGTTGAGCATTCGCTTCACGCCGTGCGCCAGGTGAATGGCGTCGCCCTGAGCCCGGTAGTGCATGAAGAAGAAGATTGGCTTCATGTCATAGATGTGCTGGTGCAGGGCCTGGAATGTGAGCCCCCCAGCGATCATGCCTTCGATTGCGCCCTGGACCTCCTCCGCCTCGAAGCAGGCGCAGCCGTTTATGAACGCCCTCCCTCCGCCGAGCGGCTGGAAGTAGACGCTCCCGTTGAGAATGAATGACCCATCGAAGGGGACGCCGAACGGTCCCACGGCGCGTAGATCGTTGCGAGCAAAGGGCACCTGGAAGTCCCCCTTAGGGGTCATCGTCCCCTGCGAGCCGATGATGTGCTCGATCTGCTTCTTCGGCAGCGAGCCCCTTATCTTCTGAGGGGCTCGCCCGGCGGCCCGCGCCACCGTGGCTCGCTGGGTGATGATCGCTCCTCCGGCGGCGACGCCACCCAACTTCAGCGCCCCACGACGGGTGAGGCGGGAGTCAAACTCGATACTGCTCATGAACCCTCCTTCTCGGGATGACAATGCGTCGCGGCCCAGGTGCCGATGCACCGCACGCAGTACCCACGGCGAGAGCCTTGAACCAGGCTCTCGCTATCCTCGGTCGCCGTCATGGCGGAGTCCCCCCTTTACGACCTCTTGCTGATGCTCAACACGGATGCTCCGGAGGAGCAGCGCACGCGCGTGTTGTCCCTCGTGGAGTCGGCGATCAGCCAGGCAGGCGGTGAGATCGAGCGCAACGACAACTGGGGGCGGCGGCCGATGGCCTTCCAGATCCGCCATCAGCCAGAGGCGGAGTACCACCTGCTCCAGTTCCGCGCTCCGGGCTCCCTCCCAGAGGAGCTCGCCCACACCCTCCGAATCACCGACGGCGTTCTGCGCGTTCGGATCATCAAGGTCCGGCGCGGCACCCCGGACGCGAAGAGCACCCCACCGCCGATTGTGGCCGTTGCCACCGGCTCCTCGAGCTCGGCTGGTGCCTCCGACGGCGCGGGTAGTCGTGATCGCGGGGGCGAGAGCCTGCGGCCCGACCAGGCGGAAGCCGTGGACACCGGCGCAGCCGCCGCGGTCGAACACGAAGCCGAAGATTCCGCCGGCCCTACGGCAGACCAGGAGCCGAGCGGTCCCGAGGCCGGGTCTCCTAACGGCAGCTCAGAGTAGGCGCTCCGGGTTCTCCCGTGCGTATGCTCGGGAGCCGTTATGAGTTCGGGGAGCTCCGCCTACCGTGCCGCCGGGGTCGACTACGAGGCACTTGACAGCGGCAAGCGCGGGGCGCTCCGGCAGGCGCTGAGCACTTCTGAGCTGCTGGCCCATGCTGGCGGCGAGGTGCTCGATGAATCGCGGGGCGAGCCGGCGTTTGTCTTCCGCTGCGGCGGCCTGACGCTGGGATTCGTCGTCGAAGGCCTCGGCACGAAGTCGGTGATCGCGCGCCTGGCGCAGCCCCAGGCGGGCCCTGGCGCCTACGCCAGCGTCGCCTACGACACCGTGGCGGCGATCGTCAACGATCTGTGCTGCGTCGGTGCCCTCCCGCTGGTCGTAAACGCCTACTTCGCCACCGGCTCATCGGGTTGGTACTCCGATCGTGAGGCCCACGAGGCCCTGCTAGCCGGGTGGCGGGAAGCGTGCCTGGACGCGGGCGCTACGTGGGGCGGGGGTGAGTCGCCCTCGCTTCCTGGGCTGCTGTCCGAGCGGGATATCGAGTTGGCCGGCAGCGCGGTAGGTCTCGTCCCGAACGGTGCTGAGCCGATCCTGGGAGAGCGCCTGCGAGCGAGCGATGAGATCGTGCTCGTGGCCAGCAGCGGGCTCCATGCCAACGGCGCCTCGCTGGCTCGCAAGGTGGCGGAGGAACTGCCCGAGGGATACGCGACCCAGCTACCGAGTGGCCGAAACTTCGGCGAGGCCCTCCTTGACAGAAGCCTCATATACACGGGGCTCGTTCGTGCCCTCTTCGACGCCGGCGTCGATATGCACTATCTCAGCCACATCACGGGGCACGGACTGCTCAAGCTGATGCGCCCGCGCCGCGAGCTCACCTATCGGATCCACCACCTGCCCCAGGTACCCGAGGTGCTGACGTTTCTCTGCCGCCAGACCGAGCTCTCGCCCCCGGCGGCCTATTCGACCTTCAACATGGGAGCGGGGTTCGCCGTCTATTGCCCTGAGGGAGACGGGAGCGAGGTCGTGCGTCTGGCCGAGGAACAGGGCTTGACCGCGGCCGTGGCTGGCGTCGTCGAGGAGGGGCCACGCCAGGTGGTGCTTGAGGAGGCGGGCGTTGTCTTCGGGTCCGAGGAGCTCGAGCTCACGCCGCCGCCGGAGGCGCGGGCACGGTAGCCCCGAGCGCGTCCCGAAGCGCAACCGCGTCAGCCGACTCGGCGGTATCTCCTAGGCCGGGCAGCAGTCGCAGCGTCCAGAAGACCGCTTCGGCCGCCTTACCACCCAGCGGGAGGGGGTCGGCAATATTGCCCACGAGCGCCTCCTCGATGAAGTCGGCGGCGGCGAGCGCTCCGCCCGTCCAGCCACCGTTGCCGCTGAGCTCACACGCCCACTTGACCTCCTCCGGATACGCCCCCTTGGCGTAGTTCCGGAGACGCTCGGCCAGCACGATCGCCTGCGTGTCCGTCAGGGTGTAGACAGCACCACAGAGTTCGAACCCGACCACTGACCCGATAAGGCTACGCCCGGTGCCGGACGCCAAAAGTGACGCAAACGTGGCGCTGCGTGACACCTCTGCCACGTTTCCGCCCATTTTCCGGACAGAGCCTCGATTGCCGCCTGAAGCGGGCATAGACTCGGCTGAAAAGAGCTAAACGCATCCGGAAAGGAGCGAGATGAATATCAACAGGGTCGTGCTGACCGGAAATCTGACGAGGGATCCAGAGCTTCGCTCCACCCCCGGGGGCAGTGGCGTGTCCGTCTGCAAGCTGGGCATCGCCGTCAACGGACGGCGTAAGAACCGTGAGGGCGTGTGGGAGGAGAAGCCCAACTACTTCCGCGTAACCGTCTTCGGCAAGCAAGCCGAGAACTGCGCCAACTACCTCAAGAAGGGGCGCCCGATCGCGATCGACGGCCGCCTCGAGTGGAGCAGCTGGGAGAACGAAGGACAGAAGCGGGAATCCATCGATATCATCGCCGACTCAGTCCAGTTCCTGGGCGGGCGTGACGAAGCCGGCAATGGAAACGGCAACGGCTTCTCCAGCGGCGTGCAGTCCGCGGAGAGCGATGTGCCGATCGATACCGGCGACTTCGAGGCGGCTCCCGTGGCCGCCGCCGCATCGGACGAGGACATCCCCTTCTAACCGACGATCAGCAGCAAGACTCCGAGCACTAGCTAAGGTATTTGGCGTGGCAAAGCAACGTAGACGCCCGGTTCGCCGGCGCGACAGGAAAGGGATGGCGACCTCTTCGCGGCGCAAGCCGTGTCCGTACTGCCGGGAGAAGGTCGCTCAGGTCGATTACAAGGACCTGTCCGCGCTGCGGCGGTTCATCTCCGACCGCGGCAAGATCCGATCCCGCCGGATCACCGGCGCCTGCCGCCGCCATCAGAACCAGATCGCGCGAGCGGTCAAGCGTGCCCGTGAGCTGGCGCTGCTGCCGTACGTCGCCGAGGGCAGCGGCGGTAGCGAGCGCGGCGGACGCGGCTCCTGACGGGCGGCCGGCGATGCCTCAGGCAATCCTCTTGCAGGACGTGGACGCGCTCGGTGAGCGCGGGGCGGTGATTGACGTGTCCTCAGGCTACCTGCGCAATTACCTGCTTCCGCGCAAGCTGGCCGAGAGCGCAACCCCGCGCTCGATCCAGGCCGCTCTGCGGCGGCGTGAGGATGCGGAGCGGGCAACACGGGAGGCCGAGGAGCGGGCGAAGGAGAATGCCAGCCTCCTGGGCCGTACCGTCCTGACGATTTCTCAGCAGGCGGGCGAAGACGGCCGCCTGTTCGGCTCGGTGACTCCCCAGGACATCGTCGACGCGATCCGGGATGCTCGCGGAATCCGCATCGACCGCCGCAAGGTTCATCTCGAGGATCCGATTCGCCGGACCGGGACCTACATGGTGGACGTGGAGATCACCGAGGGCGTCGTGGCCGCCGTCAAGACGATGGTGGTGGCCGCCAGCTAGCGGCCTCGAGCGTTCTCGAGCGGCCGTCTCGGCGCAGCCGGCCGTCCGAAGCGTTCTTCTCGGAGCTTGCGGGATCGCATATCTCCTCCCGCCTGAACCGTTCTTAGACTCGGCCTGCCATGAGCGTGTCGTCCGTCCCCAGGATCGCAGTCCCGCCCCACAACCTTGAGGCCGAGAAATCCGTACTCGGAGCCGTCCTCATGGACGAGCGGCACCTGTATCCCCTCCTGATCGAGGAGACGCTTCGCCCGGACCATTTCTACCGGGAGCAGCATGGGGCGGTCTTCGAGGCCATGATGGAGCTCTACCAGGCGGACCGCAAGATCGACCACCTCACGGTGGCCGAGATCCTTCGGGAGCACGGTCGACTCGAGGAGGTTGGGGGCGCGGCGGCGATCGACGAACTGGCCGCCTGGGTTCCGACCGCGGGCCACGCGCGGGACTACGGGCGGATCGTCCGGGACAACGCTCGGCTGCGGGCGCTGCTCACGACTTCGTATGAGATCCAGGCCAGCGTCCTTGCCCGGGACGCGCCCCCGCGGGATCTGCTCGAGCGCGCCGAACGCTCGGTCCTGGAGGTCGCCCAGGACGAGCGGCAGAAGACGTTCCGACCCGTGGCTGAGATTCTCGATGAGGAGACCGACAAGCTCCACCACCTCTCGATCGCCAAGACGCCGCTGACGGGAACCCCCTCGGGATTCAACGACATCGACGCCATCACCGGAGGCTTTCAACCCGGGAATCTGATCGTGATCGCGGCCCGCCCCTCGATGGGCAAGTCCGCGCTCGTGGCAAACGTCGCCGAGAACGCCGCGCTGAACGGTCACGCGGTGGCGCTGTTCTCGCTCGAGATGTCCGAGTCCGAGCTCGCGCAGCGCTTCGTCGCATCTCAGGCTCGAATCCGGGGAGAGGATTTGCGCCGCGGTCGCGTGGCCGAGGGCAAGTGGCAGAAGATCCTCGAGGCGTGTCAGAAGCTGGCCGCCGCTCCGCTGTGGATCGACGATTCCAGCGACACCGGGGTGCTCGAAGTCCGCGCGAAGGCAAGACGTCTGCACCATCAGGTCGAAGGCGGGCTCGGCCTGATCATCATCGACTACCTCCAGCTGATGCGCCACGAGGGCCGGGTGGAGAATCGGGTGGAACAGGTGAGTCAGATCTCGCGTGGTCTCAAGGGGCTGGCCCGCGAGCTCAAGGTGCCCGTGATCGCGCTGTCTCAGCTCAGCCGAGCGGTCGAGCAGCGAGGCGGGGAGAAGAAGCCCATCCTCTCCGACTTACGGGAATCCGGTGCAATTGAGCAGGACGCAGACCTCGTGATGTTCATCTATCGCGAGGAGTACTACGACAAGGATTCCGAACGTCCCGGCGAGGCCGACATCATCGTGGCCAAGCACCGCAACGGCCCGGTCGGTGAGATCGTGCTCACCTTCCAGAAGGAGTACCCCAAGTTCATGAACTACGCCAGCGAGCGGTTCGCAGCGTGAGAATCGAGGACTCCATCGGGCTTCTAGCGGGCGAGACAAGCCAGTCAACGGCAGCGCTACGCCCGTTTCCCTCCGCGCGCGAGCACGCTGACCGCTGCCCCTTCGGCAAATGCGACGGCTCAGGGTTCGTGATCGACGACGCCACGAATACCGCCACTGACTGCCAGTGCCGCCCTCAGCGGATCGCCACGGCCAAGGCTCGGAACCTCTCGGCTGTGATCCCCAGGCGTTACCGAGACGCGGCCTTTGACCGCCCACCGGTAACCGACATCGAACCGCAGGTGGTGGCGGCAGTCCGTCGTTTCGCCGACTGCATCGACGCGCGACTCGATGCCGGCCGTGGGCTCTGGTTCATGGGCCCAGTCGGAACCGGCAAGACGACGCTGGCGATGTTGGTCTCCAAGGAGGCGCTGAAGGCGGGACGATCGGTCGCCATCTACTCGCTCCCCCGGCTACTCAACGAGATTCGAGACACCCACCGAGCCGAACGCTCGCACGTCGACCTGCTGGACCGGCTCACGGCGGTGGACCTCCTGCACATCGACGACGTCGGCGCGGAGCGCACCACGGATTGGGTGCTGGAGGAGCTCTACTCGATCGTCAACGCCCGCTACGAGGAGCAGCGCTCGATCGTCATCACCACGAACATCCTTGACCGGGAGGCCTTGTGCGAGCAGATCACGGAGCGGACCGTCTCGCGCTTGACGGAGATGTGCGACGAGCTTCCGCTCGTCGGTGACGACCGCCGGCTGGACCTCTCGGCATCGTGAGCCGCGACTGATCGGCGGCTCAGTCGCGCTCGTCCCGCTCCTCGGAGGAGCCGTGGGGCGGGGAATCCTCCTCACGCTCGGCCTCTCGCTCTGACCGAGCCCGCTGCTCAAGCTTCTCCTTCAGATAACGCGCCTTATCGGCGCGCCGCTCGTGCTGGGCCGCCTCCGACTCGTCTGGCACCACGTGGGCCAGCTTGTGCTCGGTGGTCTCCTTCTCCGCCTGAAGCGCCTTCAGCTGTTCGGTGCTCGGCTCGTCTTCCATCGCTCTCTGCGCATTGAAGCGCGCTGGCCGGGCGAGGGGTCGTTTGCCGCAGAATTTGCCCGAACCGCACACCAACGACCGCCACGCCCACCCCTACACTGGCTCGCGATGCCAGGACTCGTGATCGTCGGCGCCCAGTGGGGCGATGAAGGCAAGGGAAAAATCACCGATCTGCTGGCCCAGCGGGCCGATGCGGTGGTGCGATTCCAGGGCGGCAATAACGCCGGCCACACGATCGTTCGTAAGGGTCAGACCTGGAAGCTGCACCTGATCCCGTCGGGGATTCTGCACCGGCGAAAGCTGTGCGTGATCGGGAACGGCGTCGTCATCGACCCCAAGGTGCTGACCGATGAGCTTGACGAGCTGACCCGCCGCCGCGTCGACATCAGCTCGCTGCGGGTGTCGGCCAATGCCCACCTGATCATGCCCTACCACCTGATGCTCGACCACGCCGGGGAGGCCAAGCTGGGCAAGCTCGAGATTGGCACCACGCGGCGTGGCATCGGGCCCTGTTATGCCGACAAGGCCGCACGGCTGGGGATCCGTGTGCAGGACCTTCTGGACGAGAAGATCCTCAAGAAGAAGATCGTGGCCGCGCTCGAGCCCAAGCGCCTATCACTGCGCTCATTCGCCAAGGATCCCCGGCTGGATCTTCAGACCATGACCGAGGAGTACCTCGTGTATGGCCATCGCCTGGAGCGCTACATAGCCGACACGGCTCGCCTGGTGCACGAGCGACTCGATCGCGGTGAGACCGTGCTGTTCGAGGGCGCCCAGGGCACGCTGCTCGATATCGATCACGGCACCTATCCGTTCGTCACCTCGTCGAACCCAGTCGCGGGCTCAGCCTGCATTGGTGCCGGCGTGGGCCCCAAGGACATCGACGAGATATGGGGCGTTGCCAAGGCATACGTCACCCGCGTCGGGGCGGGCCCGTTCCCCACCGAGCTCGAAGGCGAGGTGGCCGAGGAGCTCCGGGAGCGAGGGGGGGAATACGGGACGACCACGGGCCGCTCCCGTCGGGTTGGGTGGCTTGACCTGGTGGCGCTGCGGTACGCCGCCCGCTTGAACACGCTGACCGCCCTGGCCGTGACCAAGCTGGACGTGCTGAGTGGTTTCGACCGTCTCCAGGTGTGCACGCGCTACCGCGGCGCAGAGGGAGCGGAGTTCGAGCACTTCCCCTACCACCAGACCGTCCTGCATCACACGACCGGCGAGTACGAGGAGCTTCCGGGATGGTCTGAGGACCTGCGGGAATGCCGTACCGAGTCAGACCTGCCGGCCGCCGCTCGGGAGTACCTCCAATTCATGAGCGAGTTCCTCGGGGTCCCGATCGCAATGGTCGGCGTCGGCCCGGGGCGGGAGGACATCATCTGGATGGGTGCGGAAGCGAACGCCACGGCCGAGGCCACCGCCCAGGAACGATCTTTCGCGTCCGGCTGAACGCGGGCGGCCGCTCGCGCCGCCACCCAAGAGCTCAGCGCCAGCGCTCGAGCAGATCCTCGTCGGGAACCCGCCGGATGACCCGCGCCGGCACTCCCATCACGACTTCCCGCGGAGCGACGTCGCGGGAGACCAGCGCGCCGGCGGCCACAAACGCCTCCTCACCGACCTCCACACCGGGGAGCAGGATCGCGCCGCCGCCGATCCTGGCGGCGCGGCGGACGACGGGCCCGCTGAGTCCTTCGCCACGTGGGTGGCGTCCCATCGTGTGATCGTTGGTCATCTGGACCCCGGGGCCGAGGAAGGCGTCGTCCTCCACGACCGCCGCACCGGTGACGTACACCCCCGTCTGGATCAGCACGCGGGTGCCCACACGGGCTCCGAAGTCCACACACGAGCCTCGACCGACCACGCTCTCCGGACCGACGGTCGCCCGTTCACGCACCTGGCACTGATCGCCCAGGATGGCCCCTTGGCCGATGTGCACCCCCGCGTACACCACCGCACCGCAGCAGACGGTCACGCCGCGTTCCAGAACAAGCGGACCCAGGGGCTGGGGAGAGGATGCGCTCGACCCAGGCCGCAACCGGGGCTGCTTCCCCAGGACGGCCCCGGATTCGATCAGGCAATTTTCCCCGACGACCACGGACTCGCCGATGACCGCCCCGGCCTGGACACGGACCCCGTCGGCGAGCTGTGCGGTCGGGTCCACGAACGCGCCCACCGCGACCTCACCCACCGCCGGTCAGCCCCTCCGAGACCCGGGAGCTCTCAAGCGAACGCTGCAATTCCTCCAGAACGCGAACCACGCGAAGTCCGCTGGCTCCGTCGGAGTGGGGCTGACGGCCCTCTCGCACGCATTGCACGAAATGCTCGCACTCGAGCCGCAGCGGCTCCACGTTGGGCAGCGGTGGGGAAACCAACCCTCCCGTCCGGGTGATGTATTCGCCGTAGTTGCGAACGTCCTGATCGAACCCCTTGTCGTAGACCGTGACCTTGCCCTCAAGCGCCATATCGTCGAACGTCGCCATCCTGCTCGACCCCACAATCGTGAAACGGCGCTCCTTGTGGGGATCGAGCCAGCTCAGGTGCAGGTGAGCACAGACTCCAGAGGGAAAACGCAAAAAGCAGAACACAACATCCTCGATCCCCGGACGGAGGTAGGACTCCCCGTGGGCCACCGCCTGGCACGGTTCCTCTCCCACCAGATAGAGCACGACCGAGACGTCGTGCGCGCCGAGGCTCCAGAGCGCATTCTCGTCGGCCCGCAGCTGGCCGAGGTTGACGCGGTTTCCGTAGATGTAGAAGATCCGCTCGCCCAGCTCACCGGCGTCGGCCAGTTCCTTGAGCTTGCGCACGGCCGGGTGGTACTCGAGCAGGTGCCCGACCATCAGCAGGCAACCGCTGTCCCGCGCTGCGTCCACCGCCTGGGCGGCGTCATCTACCGACAGCGCGAGGGGCTTTTCGACGTAGCAGTGCTTTCGGGCCGAGAGAACTCGCGCAGCCAACGCGGCATGAGTCGGCACCGGCGTCGCCAGGGCGACTGCGTCGAGGTCCGGATCGTCGAGGAGCTCTTGAAGGTTCTCGGCCAAGCGGGCGGCGGGATACCGGGCCGCCATCCTGTCTCTGATGCCCGGATCGTCGTCGCAGCACCAGGTCAGCTCGCAGCCGGGAATCGCCGCGAAGTTGCGAGCCAGATTGGGGCCCCAGTAACCGAGGCCGGCCACCCCGATTCGCACCGTGTCGCTCATTCGAGGCTCAGTGTAAGTGCGGCCACGACGCGCTCGGACGCGCGTCCATCGCCATACAGCGGAGGGCGCTCCGAGGGAAGCGGCCGCTCGAGCGCGGCCAGCGCCGCCTGCGAGTCAAGATCCACCAGCGTGTTCCAGCCGGCCTCGACCGTCTCGACCCACTCGGTGCTGGGCCGCATCGTGATGCAGCGCACGCCTGCCAGGTAGGCCTCCTTCTGAACGCCGCCAGAATCGGTCAGCACCGCCTCGGCGTTACACAGCAGCGCGCTGAACTCGACGTACCCCAGTGGCGGAGCGATGATCACCCTTTGGCTGCGCTGCAGGCGCTCGAGTAGTCCGGTGACCCGGAGGCGACCGTGGGTCCGCGGGTGAACAGGAAGGAGCACCTTTCGGGGAAGGGCCAGCAGCAGCTCGACGAGCCGGTTCAGGCGCTCTGGGTCATCGACGTTCCCCGCTCGATGAGCGGTCGCCAGGACGTACGCTCCAGGCTCAAGGCCGCGCGTTTGGAGAAATTCGAGCCGACCGCGGGCGTGAGGCTGGACGTCCAGGGCCACGTCAACCATCACGTCGCCCACGACCTCGATGCCTGCCTGGACGCCCTCCTGCCGGAGATTGTCCCCGGCGAGCTCCGAGGAGCACAGCAGCAGGGTGCTGGCATGGTCAACCAGCACGCGGTTGAGTTCCTCCGGCATCGTCCGGTCGAACGAGCGCATCCCAGCCTCCACGTGGGCCACCGGGATCCTCGCCTGCGCCCCGGCCAGAGCGCCAGCCAACGTGGAGTTGGTATCGCCGTAGACCAACAGCGCGTCAGGTTGGACCTCCGGCACGACGGGCTCCAGGGCCTTCAGCATTCGAGCTGTCTGGGATGTGTTCGAGCCACGAGCGATGGCCAGCTCCCGATCCGGAGACGGCAGCCCCAGCTCTGAGAAGAACACGTCGGAGAGCTCCTGGTCGAAGTGCTGGCCGGTGTGGATAAGAAACTCGGAGTGCTGCTCGCGCAGGCGGCGGGAGACGGCCGCCGCCTTGATGAACTGTGGCCGGTTACCGACCACGGTGAGGACCTTCATGTGGTCGGGCCAGGCGGGGAAGCGGCAGCGCGATCTTGAGCAGAGCGGCTCAGCTCGGAGCGGATCCGGGCGGCCACACGGGCGGCCAGGGCTTGGGTCACAGGCCCGGGCGCGGGCAACACTCGATCATCGATGCCGGAGACCGGCAGCACTTCCTTGGCGGTCGATGCGATAAAGGCCTCGTCGGCTTCGAGGATGTCTCCGAGCGCGCACGACTTCTCCGCCGCACCCGACTCCTCGATCAACAGGCGGCGGGTGATCGAGGCCAGAATGTGCTCGCCCAGAGGTGGTGTGGCAAGCCGACCATCCTTGACCCAGAAGAATGAGCTTGTCGGGGCCTCCAGGACATGGTCGTCGGGCGTAACGAGCAGCGCTTCGTCGAACCCCCGCTCTCGGGCCAATCTCGAGGCGAGCATGTTGGCGCCGTAGGAGAGCGATTTGACGCCATCGAGTACGAACGTGGGTGAATATTTCACGCTGCCCAAACGAACCTGATCCGGAAAGCTGGGAAGCGGCTCAGTGAGGAGCAGGCGGCGCCCGCCTCGCGTGACCACGATCCGCAGCAGGGCGTGGTCCGGGCCAGACCCAGCATGGGCCAGCAGCCGATACGCATCGGCTCGCACCGCCTCCAGGTCGAGGGGGAGGCGCAGGTTGCCCGCCGAGCGCTCCAGTCGCTGAAGGTGCTCGTCAAGCGCAAACGGAACCCCGTCGTACAGGCGGATCACGTCAAACACTCCATCGCCTCGCAGCAGACCTTCGTCGGTGGCGGGGATCCTCGCCGTCGAGGCCAGCATGATCTCGCCGTCGAGCGAGGCCAGGGAGGCGCTGAAGGAAGGCGGCACGACGATGAATCTAAGCGCCTGAGCGGCTGGTATGACCGCTGGCCCCGATCAAGCCGGCGCGGAGCGCCCCGTCAGAGCCCCAGATTCCGGCCAGCCGGACAACTGTGGCTGCCGCGGCGGCCATGTCCTGGAGCGACGCCCACTCCCGAACCGAGTGGTACTCGTGTCCACCGGTAAAGAGATTCGGCGTGGGCAGGCCTCTCTCACTCAGCAGCGATCCGTCGGTACCGCCCCGGATTGGCCGGCGTACCGGCTCGATTCCCTCGGCTCGGATCGCCTTTTCCGCCGCCTCGAGTGCCTGCGGCAGGCTGTCCAGATAGCGGCGCATGTTCGAGTATTGACGGTGCACCTCGATCTCAAGCTTCGCTCCCGGCCGGCTCTCGACCTCGGATTCGGCGACACTCCGCAGCAGCGCCAGATGCTCGTCGAGCAGATCTTCGTCGAAGTCCCTCAGGATGAGCCGGATCTCGGCGCGCGCCGCCGTTCCGCTCAGCTCATATGGGTGGATGAAGCCCTCCCGTCCCGAGGTCGTGTCTGGGGTCAGACGATCGCCGGGCAGCCCAGCCACAATCGAGGCGGCCAGCCGCAAAGCACTAACCAGCTTGCCCGTGGCCCAGCCCGGATGCACATCGAGTCCATCAATCGTGACGATGGCCTCGAGTGCGCTAAACGTTTCGTCCTGGAGTTCACCCAGATCCGATCCGTCCAGGGTGTAGGCACAAAGCGCGCCAAAACGCTCGAGGTCAAAGCGCCTGCCCCCCTGGCCGATCTCCTCGTCGGGCGTAAAGGCGATGCGCAGCGAAGGTCGGGGGAGCTCTGGATGTGCGGCCAGGTGGGCAACCGCGGCCATGATCTCCGCCACCCCAGCCTTGTCGTCGGCACCCAGAAGCGTGTCGCCGCTGGCCGTGATGATGTCGTGGCCGGACTTTGCTCCGAGCTCGGGCATGGTGGCGGGGTCAAGTCGCGTCGAGCGCTTGGGCAGCTCGATCACGCCTCCGTCGTAGCCGCGGTGCACGAGAGGCTCGACCCCGCGGCCGCTCACATCCGGGCTGGTATCAACGTGTGCGATCAGCCCGATGACAGGGGTGCTCGGACCTTCCGCCCCCGTTGGTGATCCGCCGTTGCCCTCAGCCTGTCCCGCAGAGGCGGCCAGCGTAGCCATCACATAGCCGTCCTTCAGCTCGGCATCCGGGCAGCCGCACGCTCGCAGCTCGCCGACCAGCAATCGACTGAGCTCCAGCTGCCCGGGGGTACTCGGGCTGGCATCGCCGTCTCGGCTCGATTGCGTGTCGATGCGCACGTATCGCTCGAAGCGCTCCAGCACGTCGGGGGCCAGCGCTGCCGCGAGCTCCGAGGTGTAAGGCGCTGCACCCATCGCAGCGAGTATCCCAGGCTGGATTCGGGTAGGCCGAATAGGGGCGGGGTGGGGCTTCCTCCCTGCCCGTTTCGGCAGCGACCATAAGGAGGACTGACATGGCGACACAAACGTCAAGCCAGCGCCAGGCTGCGGCTCAACGGGCGGCAGCCACCCGAAAGAGAAATGCCACCAAGCGCAGCGCTTCCGCCACAAAGGCGGCGGCCAGGCGGACTCGCTCCTCGGCCAGCGCCACGACCCAGGAGGCTCGCCGCACTACGAGGCACGCGTCCCGGACCGCCGCTCGGAGCGTGGATGCGGCCACAACCCGCCTCCAGGTCATCGGCCGCCAGGCACAGCGTGCTCTATTGATCCAGGTCGGAGCCGCCGCAACGCTTCAGGACAACCTGCGGCGAACGGCGCGGACGTACACCAATCTCGATCTGGTGACCCGAGAGTTGGGCCGCTTTGAGCGCCGCGGCGAGCGTGCGGTGTCCCGCGGACGGCGAGGACTGAAGCGCGACGCACGTCATGCTCAGAGAGCGGTCGAGCGCCAGTGGGGCGGGTTCCGCTCAGACGCCGAAGGCGTGGTCAAGCAGATCAGGCGGGTCGCCTGACGACGCAGACGCCACGGAGAGGCCGTCTTAGACGAGCGGACTGCTCCAGCCCCGGCCTGCGCAGGCAGCGCAGTGGCCGGGGCTTTATCTTCTTGGACGAAGCGGGCCGCCGCATCAAGGACGCTGTGACGCTGGAGCGTCTGCGCGGTCTGGCGATCCCGCCTGCCTGGCGCGAGGTCTGGATCTGCCCGGATTCCCTGGGTCACCTCCAGGCCACCGGTCTCGATGCGGCCGGGCGAAAGCAGTACCTCTATCACCCCCGCTGGCGCGAGCACCGGGATCGCCAGAAGTTCGAGCGGATGGCCGAGCTGGGTGCCGTCCTCCCGAAGGCCCGGCGTCGGATCCGGAAGGATCTCGAAGGGGACGAGCTGGACAGAGAGCGAGTGCTCGCGGGCGCGGTCAGGCTGCTCGACGTCGGAATGTTCAGAATCGGCAGCGAGGAGTACGCCGACGACGAGGGAGGAATCGGGCTGGCCACTCTTCAGAAGGAAAACGTCTCAGTCCAGGACGACCAAGCCCTGTTTGACTTCCTCGCCAAGCGCGGGCTTCGGCGCATCCAGGTGATCGATGACCCGCCGGCAGTGCGGATCGTGCGTGAACTCAAGCGGAGGCGCTCGGGTGGCTCTCAGCTTCTGGCCTACCGCGACGGCACGCGATGGCACCCGGTTCGCTCGGAGGAAATCAACGACTACGTCAAGGAACAGCTGGGTGAGAGCTTCAGCGCCAAGGACTTCCGCACCTGGAACGCCACGGTCATGGCGGCGGTGGCGCTGGCGGCCGAGGGCCCCAGGGCCGGCTCCAAAACGGCGCGTAAACGCGTGATCAACTCGGCGGTCCGGGCGGTGGCCGAACTCCTTGGGAACACCCCCGCCGTCGCCCGACGTGCCTACATCGACCCCCGGGTGATCGATCGCTACCTGTCCGGCTGGACGATCGCGGGGGCGCTCAAGGAGATCCCGGACCTCGATCCCTCCAACGACCGCGTGCGGGGCAAAATCGAGCAGGCGGTGCTGGACCTGCTGGCCGACGACCGTCGGTCACCGGCGCTGGAATCGAGCTGACCTGGGCGCGGGCCCGGGGCGAGGCTGGTTTTTGGTCCAGGAATCCTTTCCGCGAGAACCGCCGTATGGTAAAACGAGCGCGTCGGCCAACCTGGAGGTATTCCGTGGCGACTAAGTCGCCTGGGCGCGAGCCGGTTTCCACAGCTGAATCGGCCGAGCTATTCAAACGCTGGCACGATCATCGAGATCGAGAAGCTCGCAACGAGCTCGTAGCCCGTTACCTGCCTCTGGCCCGGAAGCTTGCCCGCCGCTACGCCCAGTCAACTGAGCCTTACGAAGATCTGGTCCAGGTCGCCAGCCTCGGTCTGGTCAAGGCCCTGGAGCGCTTTGACCCGGATCGAGGTTTTGCCTTCAGCTCATTCGCGGTGCCCACGATCGTCGGAGAGCTAAAGCGCTACTTCCGTGACACCGCGTGGGCGATCCACGTCGACCGCGGCGCCCAGGAGCGGACGCGCAAAATTCTCGACGCCCAACAGGAGCTCTCCACGCGCAGCGGCCGCGTCCCCACCGTGGTGGAGTTGGCTCAGTACCTGGAGCTGAGCCAGGAGGACGTTCTCGACGGGCTCCAGACGGCCGAGGCCTACGGGACGGTCTCGCTGGATGCTCCCGTGAGCGGCGAGGACGGCGAGGACTCGAGCCGAATGGAGATGCTGGGATCAGAAGACGATCGACTCCGACTGGTCGACGACCAGGCGACGGTTTTCGCCGCCGCCCGGTGTCTCTCTGACCACGAGCGAGAGGTGCTCTACCTGCGCTTCGGCGAAGACCTCACGCAGTCGGAGATCGCCGAGCGCGTGGGCGTGTCTCAGATGCAGGTCTCACGCCTACTCCGTCGCGCGCTGGCGCGACTGCGTGATCTGACCAACCCGGGTTAGCCGAGCGTCGGCTGGTCCCAAACCGCTGGGTCACCAGCGGCCATACCACCTGCGGCGGCCGCTCGACAACCCAGCCTCGGCGCTACCCACGAAGAAGCCGAGAACCCACAGGACCACGAGCGCAATCAGAATGAACCAGAGGAAATGAGCTACGAACCCCAGCCCACCGAAGACGGCCAGCAGAAGCAGCAGAATGAGCAGTGCAACCATGACGCTCCTCTCCTTGTTGTGCGGCGACTCCCATGTCGCCGGTTGTCGTGGGGCTACCCGACCCGCCGATGAATAATGCGTGGCTCACAGGGCGGCAAACGCCGCGTCGCGAGCTCAGGAGTGGTCGTCCTCGCGCTCGCTGGACCATTCGTGATCAGGCTCGGCTCCGTCGGCGGCCGGCTCGTCCTCGCTTCCGGACGGGGCATCCTGGACGGCCCGCCGAGCGGCATGCTGGTCTCCGTGGCTGGCGTGCTCGATCAGCTCGTGCTCGGCCTGTTCAAAACCTTCCGCCTCACCCTGGCCGGCCTCGACCAGCGGACGTTCCGCCTCATCCGGCGAACCCTCAGCCGCGCCAGGCTCCGAACTGGGAGTGCCTCCGATAGCCGCCGCCTCGGCGGCGGCGCGGTCAGCTTCTTCCTGGGCGCGATCGGGTCCGGGCATCTGCTGAGTGTTACCCGGGGCCACGAGGGACAAACGACCGACTGGCTCCGAAAAACGTCCTGCGGCATCTGGCGCCAGACATCAGTAGCCTGATCCTCCGGTGCAGAGCAACTTCGACGTGGACGTCAGGGACGGAAGCCAAGCCGTGGTCATCGCCGTGAGCGGCGAGCTCGACCTTGCCTCAAGCCCATCTCTGGAGGAGGAGCTCGAGAGCGGAGCCGCCGCGGGCGCCGAGCTGGTGATCGTCGATCTGCGCCAGCTCGAGTTCATGGACTCGACAGGCCTGAGCGTCCTCGTCCGGGCACACCAGCGGGCGACGCAGTCGGGAAAGCGCTTTGTCGTGGTCCGGGGACCGCAGCAGGTGCAACGACTGCTCAGCCTCACCGGCGTGGCCGACCGGCTGACTTTGGTCGACGCGCCAGAAGAGCTCTAGTCGCCCGGCGCGGCCTCGAAACCTGGACGGGTGCGCTGGTCGCGCATCAACAGCCGGATGGCTTCACCGTCCTGCTCCTTGAGCACCTGAAGCTCATCGGTGAGCAACCGCAGGGCGGACGCGACATCGCTCGCTGCGTCCGCCTGCAGCTCATCGCTGGTTCCGGGACGCAGTGGACCTAAAGTCAGCTCGAGCCGCCGAACGTCGGTGGCTATGCCAAACGCAATCCGAGAGGTACTGGCAGATCGGACCGCATGGGCTGCCAGCGCATCGGTCACGAGATAGACGTCTGAGAACCGATCCAGCGAGAAGCGAGCCCGCGCAGCGAGCGCCCGCGCTAGGCGGCCCAGTACTCCGCCGACGAAGCCCGTGGGCGAGAGGGAGACGATCGCGTCTCCGCTCAAACTGTCGAGCCAGCCGTCCTCGAGGCCAACCTCCCCGCGCTGCTGGTACAAGGGCTCGCCAGCGCGACGGCCGTTGAATTGCATCCACACCTCGGTCCCTCCATCAGAGGCCGGCCGGAAAGCCGTTTGCTCAGCCAGCGCCCGCATGATCGGAATCCCGACTCCCTGAAGTCGGTCGTCGGATGGAGTGAGCGGAGGGATTCCGCCCCCGCGGTCACGCACTATGACCTCGATCGCATCGTCGTCCACGTACAGGCAGATGCTCAGCGGCCCGCTCGCCCCCCCGTAGGCGTGCATCACAACGTTGTTGCATGCTTCGCTGACCGCAGTCTTTATGTCGTCCAAGAGCTCGGGATCGAGGCTCAGCCCCTCGGCCCATCCGCCCAGGGCCCCCCTAACTAGCGTGAGCGTCTCTGGACTGGACTCCAGTTTCAGGGTGACGCTCGGACGGTGCTCGTTCACCTATGCCTCATCGATCACCCTCGAGATACCCGCCTCCCTCGAAATACGGCGACACCTGCGAAGGTGCTACCCCTCGCCGTTTGGGTCAAAACCATCGCGCTGTGCTCACTGACCGCGGAATTGAGCGTCTCGCTTCTGGACAAACGCAGCCGCGCCCTCGAGGAAATCGCTCGTCCGGGCCAGCGAGTGCTGGAGTTCCGCCTCGAGATCCAGCTGAGCGTCAAGCTGACCGTAGATCGAACGGTTCAGAGCTTCCTTCGAGCTGGCGTACGAGCGGGTGGGTCCCCGGCTGAGGCGAACGGCGAGCTCCTGCGCCTCGGCGATGAGCCGGTCGTCTTCGACCACCCAGTTGACCAGTCCCCACTCGAGGGCCGTGCTGGCCGATACACGCTCCCCCAAAAGGGCCATCTGAAACGCCCGCGCCTTGCCTACCGCTGGCGGCACAAAGGCGGTGGAGCCGCCGTCAGGCATCAAACCGACGTTGACGAACGCCAGGCCGAAGTAGGCCGACTGAGCCGCCATGACCAGATCGCAGGCCAGGGCGAGCGAGCACCCGATCCCCACGGCGGGTCCATTCACCGCGGCCACCACTGGCTTCGGGAGCCGTCGAATCCCGGCGATCACCGGGTGGTAGATCTCGTGGAGCTCCTTCCTGACGTCAGGCCGACCATCGGCGGCGGCTTTGAACCCGGCCTTGAGGTCCGCGCCGGATGAGAATCCCCGCCCCGCCCCGGTGATCATCACCGCACGCACCGAATCCTGCGCCGCCTCACCTTCGACGACCTGCCCCAGCTCGATCCCGAACTGGGCCGTCCAAGCATTCAAGCTCTCGGGGCGGTTCAGCGTCAGCCGCCCGACACCGTCCGACTGTTCCCAGATCACCGTTTCGTAGCTCAAGTGATTCTCCCGGTCGAAGAAATGATGATGGTTAGTGGTGTGCTTCGTAAGTTCTTGTCCGCCCGGGTACCGAAGCGACCTGCTCGGCCCAGAGTGAGAACGACATCAGGCCCCAGATCTGGCGGCTGTGGTCCTGGCGCCGCGCGAGGTGCTCGTGGAGAAGCCGGCTTACGGCATCCGCATCAAAAAAGCCTTGCGCCGTCGTCCGAGACTTCGCCAAGACTTCCCGGGCGAACGGGGCCAATGGTCCGCGTAGCCACGCCGCGGCCGGGATCGAGAAGCCCCGCTTGCGGGCCCTCAGAATCTCGCGGGGCACGAGTGGGGCGAGCGCTTCCCGGAGCAGGCGCTTCTTAGCCAGCCTCCTGACCTTCATCTGGGTTGGGAGCGCCAGCGCGAGCTCAGACACCACCGGGTCCAGATACGGGACCCTCGCCTCCAAGCTATGGGCCATGCTCATGCGGTCGGTCTTGACCAGCAGGTCATCCGCGAGGTACAGACCCAGGTCCACGTCCTGTAGACGCGCCAGCAAGGGCGCGCCCTCGGTCTCGGCAAAGCGCTCGCGCCAGGCGGAGAGCGGGTCGTAGCCTGGGTCTTGCCACGCAGGCTGGAGCAGTTCGGCCCGCTGGCCGGCCGAAAAGATCTCCTTCCACCCGTGATGGCGCTCGAGCGGAGGCAGTCCGGCGGCCCGGGTGAAGCGCTTGGCTCGGTATTCGAAACTGACGCGCGAATTCGAGCTTGGGAGCCGGGCGGCCAACGGAGCAAGCAGCGCTGCGGCTGATCCGATCCTGAGAGCCAGCTGATCGGCGGCATAGGTCTCATAGCCGCCGAAGAGCTCATCACCCCCCTCTCCGGATAGCACCACCTTGACCTGTGAGGCGGCCAGCTCAGAGACCAGGTATGTGGGCAGCGCTGAAGAGTCCGCAAACGGCTCGTCAAACGCCGCCGCCAGGGTGCGGAGCAGGTCCGCGATGTCCGGAGAGACGACGAGCTCGTGGTGATCGGTGCCGTAGCGCCGAGCCACCAGGCGCGCCAGCTCAAGCTCGTCGAACGAGCGCTCCTGGAAGCCGATCGAGAAGGTGCGGACACGCTCGTCGGACTGCTGGGCCGCGAGTGCCGTCAGGCCTGAGGAGTCAACGCCGCCCGACAGCAGCACGCCCACGGGTACGTCGGCCAGCAAATGCGCGCGAACCGACTCGGCCAGCCGGGCGCGAAGCTCCTCCGCCAGCTCATCCGTCCCCTCGTGGCGTAGGTCCGTCTCGGCCGCCGGAGCAGGACGGGCAAAGCGCTCGATCGCGGCGCCCTCAGGCGTGCACGTCAGTAAGTGGCCCGGCGGAAGCTTGCGGGCGGCCCGGAAGATGCTCAGCGGCGCCGGAATCGAGTTGAAGGCCAAGAATGAATGCAGCGCGCGGTGGTCGACCTCTCTGGGAAAGTCGGGCTGGCAGAGCAGCGCCTTGAGCTCAGAGGCAAAGGCGATTCGGTCCTCTCTGAGCTCGTAATAGAGCGGCTTAATCCCGAAGCGATCACGGGCGAGCATGAGCAGCCGCCGGCGGCGATCCCACAGCGCGATCGCGAACATGCCCCGCAGCTGCTCGACGAAGGTCGGCCCGTCGCGGAGGTAGAGGTACAGAAGCACCTCGGTGTCGCACTCGGTTCGGAACCTTGTGCCGTCGCTCCCGAGCTGCTGGCGAAGCTCGCGGTGGTTGAGGATCTCACCGTTCTGCACCACGCACACCTGCCCATCGTCGCTGCACATGGGCTGATCTCCGTGGGCGAGATCGATCACGGCCAGCCGGCGCGCCGCCAGGCCAACCCCTCCATCAATATGGACGCCGCCGCCGTCCGGGCCTCGATGGGCCAGCGTCTCGTTCATCGCCTCCAGCAACGCCCGATCGGGCCGCTCAGAGCATGAAAAGTCATAGATGCCGCAGATCCCGCACATGGGAATGGGCCTAGGGCAGCCGGTGGAGCGTCCCGCGCCGGAGGACCAGCAGCCAGGCCGTCGTGAGGATTACCGACATGTACAACGTGATCGAGCGGTCAGCGATGTACTCGAGGTCGTGGGCCAGCTTCTCGGCCCAGCTCATCTCGCGTGTCATGCGCAGCTGCGCCAGGCCGGTGAGTCCTGGCCGCACAACCAGCCGCTGCCAGTACTGAGGGATTTCCTGGCACAGCTCAGCGAAGAAGGTCGGTCGTATCGGGCGGGGACCGACCAGGCTCATCTCGCCCCGGAGGACGTTGTAGAGCTGCGGCAGCTCGTCTAGCTTCGACGCCCGCAGAACCCTGCCCAGCCTCGTGACCTCCTTCGTGGTCAGCTGCGTGAGCTCCGAGCCGAGGTAGGGGCCGAGCCGTTGCTCGGCGTCCGGAGCCAGCGTGCGGAACTTGAGCATCTGAAACAGATGCCCCGCTCGGCCCACCCGCCAGCCTCGATACAGGCTGGGACTGCCGGGCGAGCTCAGCCGAAGCGCGAGCGCGATCAAGAGACACAGCGGCAAGGCGACGACCAGCGCGACCGACGCGATCACGAGGTCGAGCCCGCGCAGCACGGCATCCACCGGGCGCGGCTCGAAGGCGTGAGCCATCGCCGCGTACTGGTGTACAAGCGTGTCTGGGCCAGGACGCTCGTCCAGCGCATCGCCCCCCGCTGGCGCACACCGGCCAGCGGTTTGCTCTTGAGCCGCGTCTTGGAGCGCCGGGTGCAGCGCCACATCCTGGGCGGCTTGGTCCCACGCCTCTCGCGGGGGAAGCGCCTCGGAACCCGGGGCGCTCACCCCGGTTGCTCCGCCGCGCCCAGGATCATGTCCACGAGCACATTCGGATCGCGGCGCGGCCAATCGAGCCGCTCACGCCGCTTGTGAAGCTCCAGAGCCCTGGGATCGGTCAGTGGCCGCAGGCGGCCGGCCCGGATCAGCGACTCATCCACTCCCCCCAGACGTCCTCCATATGTTGTGTACACGGGCACGCCTAGCGCCACGCCCTCGCGGTTCATGCTGCCGCCGGCCGAGACCACGACGTCGGAGGCAGCGATAAGGCTCTGCGCATCCACAGCTTCCTCCGTCACGATAACGGACGGGAGGGCGAGCGCTTTGACGTGACGGCGCTGAGCGTAGGTGCGGGGCAGCACCACCGCTTGGACATCGTCACGATGACCTAGGTAAGCAAGGACGCTCGGGAACAGGGGATTGGACTTGCGGTGGTAGAGCGATACGTCGGGGGGTGGCCTCACCACCACGACAACCCGGTTCGCGTCCACATCGAGCTGATGCAGAATCGTCGGATCAGGCTCGAAGTCGGCGAGGTAGTACTCCTCCTTCAACCCTGGGTACTGCACTAGTTTGTCGCCCTTAGCGCCAAACCGAGCCAAACGGTCGGCAGGAATGGCATCGGGCGTGATCACCCGGCGGGCCAGCCGGCAACCGATGTTGTGCTGCTGGGTCGCGAACTCGTAATCGAACATGTTGACCGCGGGAATGTGAGCCCATTTCGCGGCCAATGCCAGATCGTTTGAACCGTGCGCGACAGCCAGCTCAAACGCTCCTGCCGCAGCCCAATGATGCAGCTTCGAGGTCCGGCTCAACAACGCTGAGAGCTTGCGCGTCCGAGAGGCACCGGCGTGACGCCCGATCGTGGTGGCTTCGAGACCTTGAAGCCCCAGCAACCCGAGCGTCTGGGAATAGTCCCGGGCCGTGATCTCGACCTCGTGCCCGCGGTCACGCAGCCTGGCGATCACCGGGCGGAAGACGACCGGGTGCGCAGAAGCGGTCATGTCGAACCAAATCCTCATACAGACAGATCCTCATCAGGCGGCCGAGCTGGTATCCGGAGACCCTCGCTCGCGCCGAGTCTAGTTGCGCACTGGTGCATGGCCCCTCCCCCAGCGCTCGGCTGGACTGGAGCGCTTGCGCTGCCGTGTTCCACCGGGGCTACTCTCGCCTCCGTGCGCGCGCTGGTCGTGACCACCCTATATCCAACCCGGGAGCGGCCAGCGCTTGGCGTGTTCGTTCGAGACCAAGTCAGAGAGCTTTCCAAGCTTCCGGACGTCGAGCTTGAGCTCTTCACCTTCGCATCCGCGGGAGCGAGGTCGTATTTCGACGCTGCCAGGCAACTGCGTCGCCGCTTCAGGGGCGCCTCGTTCGACGTCGTGCATGCGCACTTCGGCCTCACTGCATGGTCGGCGCTTGCCGTGGCAAACGCTCCTCACGCCGTGACGCTCCACGGGACCGACCTGTCGCACCCCCGCTCGCGGGCCATCACGCTCGCCGCGCTGCCGCTGCACGCGCTTGTCGCGCCGGTCTCCGAGGAGCTCGCGGCCACTGTCCCGCGCCCGCTGGTCCGCCACCACCTGGAAGTTCTGCCCTGCGGTGTCGACACCGATCGTTTTCATCCCCTTCCCCGGGCGCAGGCAAGACGCGCGCTCGGGCTTGACCCCATGCAGCGTTTCCTCTTGTTCCCGAGCGACCCAGCTCGCCCGGAGAAGCGCTATGACAGAGCAAGTCTGATCGCCGGCGATCTGCCGCTGCGCGTGGTCCGCGAGGTAGATCCAGACCATGTCCCGCTCTGGGTCAATGCAGCTGACGCGGTGCTCGTTCCGTCCGAGCGAGAGGGATTTGGCCTGGCCGTGCTCGAGGCGCTGGCGTGCGACGTTCCAGTCCTGGCCACACCCGTCGGAATCGCGCCCGCAGTGCTGAAGGACGTGCCCGGGACACTATGTGCGCCGTTTGAAGCCGAAACCTGGCGAACGGCGCTCGACGAGATGCTGGCGGAACCGGACCGCCACGTCGCGGGGCGCGCTGCCGCTGAACGGTATTCCGCTCGCCGAACTGCGGAATGGGTGCGGGAGGCCTGGCAGAAGCTCGGCTAACGCACCAGCCGGTACCTAGACGAAGGTGGGATGAGCGCCCGCCCCGTCCGGGCGAAACAACAGGAGATGTCCTCACGGCCGGCTGCCCCTGTACTCAACTTCACCTCCGAGCAGAATCCTCCCCGGATTCTCCTGATTTCAGGCGATCGCCGATTTCGGGCGGTAGCCGCTGCGCTCTTCATCCGCCGGGGCTGGCCGGTCACGGTCGGCCGCTTCGAAGACGATGTGGGCGCGATGGTGGCGCAGGACCGGCCGGATGTCGCCGTCGTCGATGCCAGCCACTCGTTGACCTTGGCCGCCAGAGCGCTGGCCACCCTCAAGCGGGATCACCGTTCGATCACGGTGGTGGCGGTCTCAGAGGCGCACCGGCCGGGGCTGCCCGCCCTGCCTACGTATCCGAAGTGGGGCTCCTTTGACTCGCTGTGCTTGGTCATCGACCAGGCGCACCGGCGGGCCGCCGGCCTGAGCGCCATCGCCAACCCCGTCGGCCGCCACGCACCGGGCGGCAACAGGACGCGACTGCATGCTTAATCGCTGCGAGCACCGCGCCGCCCCCGGGGCGGAAGCCTCCCCAGTCGGTGCGCTTCCGCGTCCCGACTGGCTGAAGCCGCACCGGCTGGACTACATGCCGCTGGACGAGCAGCGAGCCGTGGTCCGGTTGGTGGCCCAACTCCGAGGCTGCCTCGCACCGCCGGCGGCCGCACTGCTCGTCGAGGGACCGGAGGCGCTCTTCAGGACGCACTCCCTGGGGAGCTTGACCCACAGCGTGCCCCGTCGCTTCCGCCCCGCGGACGAGCTCCTGTGGCGAGCCACGTTCGCCGTCCCGCTGGAGCTCGTGGAGTGCCCGGACGCAATGTTCAGCATCCTCGGACGGGGGTACGCGCCCGCGTGCCTGCCCGACCCGGCATTGGCAACCCTGGCCGCCCTGAGCCAGCCGTGGCCGGTTGGCCCCCGAGGGGCGATGCTTCTCAACTCCGACGCCTGGCGGCGGGCTGCCGCCATGGGAACCGTAATCGCCGTGGCCGGCACGTCGAGCGTCTCGCCGGCGCTGGCAGGCGCCTCGCGCGGCGCCTCCGGCCAAACGGCCCGGATCCATCCTCCCCGAGGTGTGACGATCGTGCATACCTCGAGCCAGTCATCTTCGTCGACGACCGGCCCCGCCCCAGGGTCGTCCTCCGGGGCACCGGTCCAGCTGTCGCCTGAAGCCGTACAAGCGGGCACGCCCGATGGTCCCCGTTCGGCGAAGCAGACCACCAGTCGGCGCAAGAAGGATTCCGCCGCGCGCTCGAAGCCGGCCGCAAAGCCGGCGCAGGCGCCATCTTCCACATCCCGCCCGCCAGCCACAAAGGCGGGCCCCCACGGCACCGATCCAGGTTCCAAGGCGGCACGGCCGTCTCCCGCGGCACTCCTTGCCGCGGAGGAGGCGCTGCGCAACGACAAGAGCAACCAGTCCGGAGGCGCGCCGCTGGGAGGCGGCGCGCTGAAACTCTCCGGGTTTGATCGAGGCTCGGCCAAGTCGCCCGGGGATGTTTCGATCGATCAGACCATCGGCCGACTTCAGCCGGCAAAACAGGGGAGCGCGAATCACACCGGCGGGCATCGGCATCGCCGTGGGACGGTCCCCGTCCGTGGAGCCCACCCGCTTCATAACACCGGTGGTGGCCATGCGGCTCCCAAGCCTCTTCCGCCCCCGGCGCCGTCCTCTTCCGGATCTGGGTCACCGGGCGGAAACCAGTTCAGCACCGGGGCTCCAACAAGCACGGTCCCGCCCGGCCCGTATTCGGAATACCAGCCGCCCGCCTTCCTGATTCCGATCTACGAGCGGGCCGGGGCCCAGTTCAATATTCCGTGGGCGGTTCTGGCCGCAATCAACTCGATCGAGAGCGACTACGGTCGCAACATGAGCACCTCCTCGGCCGGCGCGATCGGCTGGATGCAATTCATGCCGTCCACTTGGGCGCAGTACGGCATGGCGGTCGGCCACAAGGGCCCGCCTAACCCATACAACCCGACGGACGCGATCTTCTCCGCTGCCCGGTATCTGGCAGCCAACGGTGGCGGGGAGCATCTGAGCCAAGCCATTTACGCCTACAACCACGCCCAGTGGTACGTGGCCGAGGTGCTGTCGCGGGCCCACTTGATCAACGAGTACGCGGATGTCTCGACGCCCATGGCCCCGGGTCCCATCACCGGCAAGGTTCTCGCGACAAAGACCTCGTCGTTCGTGGTCCGAAGCCAGCAGCGGGTGATAAGTGCCCTGACCACCACCGCCAACATGGTCGCGCGGCTGGACTATCCATACGTGTACGGCGGCGGCCATGCCCAGGCCGGGACGCCGAGCGTCGGCGAGCCAGGTCCGGGTTACAACGGCCACAGCATTGGCTATGACTGCTCGGGGTCGGTGGCGGCAGTGCTCGCTGGCGGCGGGCTATGGCGGAAGGGCAGCAGCGTTCCAGCCGACGACGGCATCATCGCCCAGCTCCGCGCCGAGCACCTGATCGCCCCTGGGGTCGGCAGGGGCCCCGTGGAGGTCACGCTCTACGACGATCCCGGTGTCCACATCTTCATGAACATCAACGGCCGCTTCTTCGGCACCACGGCAGGCGCCGCGCTCGGCAACCCGGCGGGCGGGCCGGGGTGGCTGCCCTCGTATGCCCCGAACGCAACCTCACCGGCCTACCACCCGTGGCACATACTGCCCGGAGTGCTCATGGCGAGCACCCACGCCAGACAGAATTTGACCTTCCGCCTCGACAAGAAGGCCGGCTACGCGAGCGCCCTGGCCCCCGGGGAGACCGTCAAGGTCACCTACAAGACGACGAAGGCCGGCCTCGCCACCACCGCGATCGGCTATCCCCACACCACCAGCGCCAGCGGCGCGATCACCTCTGTCGCTCGGGATGGAAAGTCGTTCACGATCCAGGCTCCGGGTGGCAAGAAGCTCACGATGGCCTCCGGCCGGGTGGCGAGCACCCTGCCGACGCTCATGATTGGCCAGGCCGTCAAGGTGACCTACACGGCCTCGGCCTCGGGTCCGGTGGCGCTCGCAGTCACCGAGACGAGCCCGCCTCCGTATTACTCTCCTGCGCTCGGACAGCGCGAGGCGGGACCGCAGGCGGAGATCACCCTGCCGACACTGCGGCAGACATTCCCCAAGCGCTGACCGGCTAGGTAACTAGCCTCTCAGTGTGGACCAGAGTTCACTTCTGGCCAGCCTGGATCAGCTCGCCCGCGTGATCGAGACGGCCGGTCTGCGACCCGCAGACTCCCGAGAGCGTCAACGTGCTCTGGATCTCGCACTGACGCAAGCTCGCCAGGCGGGCGGCGGCTCCTTTCAGGACGGGGCCCGAGTGGCCTTCGCCGCGATGCTGCTCGGTGATTTGGCGGTCGATCTGGTCGCGGATATCCCGGGGTCGCTGCGGTTGCTGGACGACCTGGAGCAGATTGCCGGGATCCCGCGAGTCGCGCTTGGCCGCGAGGTCTTGCGCGGCTCCACGCTCTCAAAGCTTCCGGCTGACCTGGCCCTTCAAGTCCAGCTTTCGCTGCTCCTCATCTTCACCGGGACGGCCTCGATCTCGTTGTGGACACGACGGGTCGGGGAGCAGGTCAGGATGCTGGGGCAGGCTGGGGACCCGGGCGCCGGCGCCGGGCGGGTAGAGGCGACGGCCAACCAGCTGCTATACGCCGGCGGAGGTGGGCGCCCGGTTGCCGGCGACGGATGGATGGCCCGGCCGCTTGACCGCGGCCAGCTGCCAGGGGCTGCCCTGGTTGCGTTCTGGGGAAACGCCGACGCCCAGCCTGAGGTTCTACTTGAGGCGGCGGCCCCTCAAATTGCCGCGATCCTCGACCGCACCGAGCTTTTGGCTGCGGGCGGAGGCGACGGCCCGCCGCTGATCGAGGCGTTGGAGCGTCGGATAGCCAGGTTGCGATACGACCTGCACGACGGGCCCCAGCAGGATGTGCATCTGCTGGCCCAAGATCTGCGGCTGTTCCGGGATCAGCTCACGGGCGCGCTGAAAGGCAATCGATACGCCGACCGGTTGACGGGCCGGCTTGACGACCTCGAGGCGCAGCTCGTGGCGCTTGATTCACAGCTTCGCCAGATCTCGACATCGATGCAGTCTCCGTTCCTCCCGGTCGGAACGTTGCCTGAGGCGATTGAGGAGGTCGCGGCCGCCTTCGCCTCGCGCAGCTCGATCGTTCCGGAGATCAAGCTCAGCGGGAGCTTCGGCCACCTCAGTGACTCGCAGCAGATCACGCTGCTCGCTCTGATCCGGGAAGCGTTGAGCAACGTGCAGAAACACAGCGAAGCCACAAACGTCACGATCACCGTCACTGCGCAGAGCGGGGGCGTGGAGGCGCAGATCATCGACAATGGCCGCGGCTTCGATCCAGAAAAGACGCTTGTCGCAGCGGCGCGCGAGGGTCATCTCGGTCTCGTCGGAATCCATGAGCGCGTGCGGATGCTCGGGGGCAGCGCCCAGATCGAAAGCAGCCCGGGCGGGCCCACCGTGATCTCCGCCATGATCCCGTCATGGACGCCGGCCGAGCCGGCACGAGACGCGTCAGGCCAGCGCTAGCCGGCGGCGATGCCGTGCTCGACGGCGTACCGAACGGCACCAGCCCGGTTGCTCACACCGAGCTTGCGATAGATGTTGGTCAGGTGGAACTTGATCGTGTGCTCGCTGACCCAAAGCTCGCGGCTTATGGCAGCGGTCGTGAGCCCGGCCCCGACAGCGGCCAAAATCGTCTGCTCTCGGCTGGTCAGCGTGCTTGGTGTCGCCTTGTCGGCTGACGCAACGCTGGCCGACGCGACAAGCGGCGCGTGGAACACCGCGCCTGCCGCCACGTGACGCAGGACGGCGGCAATATCAAGCGAGCCGGTGGTCTTGAGCATGTAGGCGTTGGCGCCCGCATGCAGGGCACCGTCGATCGAAGGCGGGTCATCGCAAGCCGAGAGCACGACCACCTTGAGGTCCGGCCAGCGCTTGCGAATCTGCCGGATGTGGTCCATCCCGGATACCCCTGGCATCCGCAGATCAAGTAGGACGACGTCCGGCCTGCGTCTCTCGACCAGCGTCAGGAGCTCAGGGCCTGAGCGCGCTTCGCCGACGACCTCGAAATCCTCGGATTGCTCGATCGTCCGCCTCATGCCGGCGATGATCAACGGGTGGTCATCGGCGATCAGAACACGGATGGCGCCGCCCCGCGGCGGGTGTGCCGCTTGATCCGCCATCGATCGCTCACTTGTCACGACGCTCATGTCGCTCCTCGTCTCGCGCGACTCCGCAACTCGCGCTTGGGTTTGGAGAATGTTGTCGGCATCATGGGTCGGCCGCTTGAGATGTGCCACCGTTGGGGCCCCATTGAGCGCCCTCATGCCGCTGCTACCTTGCGGTGCGTGTCCCCAGACACCAGCACCGTCATGTACGTCAAGCCCGGATGCCCCTACTGCCAGGCGGCTCGTGAGCACCTGGCTGAAACCGGCGAGCCGGTGGAGGAGCGCGATGCCACGGCGAATCGCGATTGGCGGGCGGAGCTAATGGGTCATACGAACGATCGCGGGATCGTGCCCACGCTCGTTCGAAGCGATGGGTCGGTGCAGGTCGGGTTTCCGCCCGGCCGTGGCTGACGCGTTCACTAGCGCGGTCGGTCGACCACGTCAGCCGTAGCGCACGAGCGCGATCTGGCCGCTGGCAAGATCCTGACCGCTGCTGAGCCTGATCTGGGCGGCCAGCTGATTTCCCGACGCATGGCTGAGCATCGTCTGGCCCGCAGCGTTGAGCTGGATGTTCAGGTAGCCCAGCTCATCGGCGCCGAGCGTCTGCGGCTTGGCGGTGGCGATCGGTACGCCAGACGCCGAGACGCTGGTATTGATCGGGCAGGGCGTTGGCCCGTAACACGCGGCCAGGATCGCCCCCTGCCCAGACCGTGACACGAAATCGGTCGTCGCGACGATCTGGACCTTGGATGAGCCCGTCACCGAGCGCCTGGGCCCGGCGCCGCTTGTGGAAAACGAGAACAGAGTGAGGTGGACGCTGGCGCGCGCTCCAGACGCGCTCCGGACGCTCACCTTCACCGGAAGCCCTTTCGCCCCCGACTCTCTGAGCTGGTGTCGCCCAGCCGCCGAAAGGGTGAATGCCAGCAGCGCCCCACGACCTGAGGCAAGCCTCCGATGCGGCACCTGGGAAAGCATCTGGCCGCCCGAGCTGATCGTGGCCTTTACTGAGCAGGACTTCGATGACAGCGCGAAGCAGGCTACAGGGAGCGTGCCCCGTCCGTTCGAGGCCGAGACAAAGGCGCTCCGACCGTAGACATCGGCGTGGGCCGGCGTGCGGACTGGGCTGGACTGACGAAGGACGTGTCCGCTCCCATCGAGGGGCTGGACCGCGAAGTACCGGGGTTCGCTGTGAATGTGGATCGCTGTCTCAAACCCCTGCTCCTTGGCATTACCCAGCGGCATAAGTCGCTTCGGCGAATCACCGCCCAGAACACGCCAGGCAGCCACGTTGGTGGCCCCGTTCCAGCTGGCGTACACGGTCACCGCGCCATTCGGGCCCGGAGACACAGCCACGGCTCCGCGCGTCTGGGGGTGCCCTGTCCAGGCAAAGCGATACGCCCGATAGGTATTGACTGGAGCGAGGAAGCTGCCGTTGAAAATCTGGTGCCCCGAGGCGTCGTACTCCGAGAATTGCGGAGTCGAACCCCAACCCACAAACACGTCGTGGTGCTTCAGCAGCTCGACACTGCCTTCGGCCCCGGTGAGCAGCGGCGGGGAATGGGTGAACCGGGCGACGAGTGAAACCGTGCGCGCGTTGGTGTTGACACGAAGCTCCTTGGCCGAGGACTCGCCCTCCTCCTGGGGAACGGCGGCGTCGTCAAATAGCGTCAATAGCCCATTGCGGTGCAACACCGCGTCGTGCTGCCACTCGAAGTTCGCTCCGGAACCGATGCTGAAGTTTGAGCTCTTCCCGCCCAGAGTCCACTCGATCCGCCCGGTGTGCTCGTTGATCATGTACACCGACCAAGTGTTGCGAGCCGAGACAAGCAGTCTGCCTCCCGGCAATTGCTCGATCGAGTTGAGGTGGAAATAGTCATACGTGCTCCCGCCGGGTGAGGCATAGGAGTCGCTCAGCGGCACGTGCCCGAGGGCATGCCATTCCCAGAGCACCCGGCCAGTCTTGATGTCCAACTCTTGGATCACGCAATCCAGGACCGTCCCGTTCGACGGTCCGCCCACGCTTGAGAGATTGGCAGGCACCGGCACGTAGGCGTCGATCAAGGCCCTGCCCTGAGGGGTCACCTGAAACTCGTGCAGGTCCGACGAATATCCGTAGCCTCCGTGGAGAACGGCCACGGACTGGTAGGAGCTGTTCATGATCACGTCCGCCCCGCTGGCCCCATGACCGTTGGACAATTTTCCCTGCCACCAGGTCAGCACAGGCTTATGCCGATATCGGCGCACTTCCAGATTGAAGACCTCGAGGCCTGGCACATAGTCAAACCACACCAGCTGGCCCTGGCTGTTCAGGATCATCGGCCCGTGCTGGCGACTGTTGGCCGGCGTGACGAAGATGTCGCCGTTGGTGCGGTCTGGGTTGGATGTGGCCCGTACCAGCGGCGGATGCAGGCCGGGCTGCGAGTGATACCTCTGCACCGGAGCTCGCCGGGCTGTCGCGGCACTCGACTCGTGCGCCCCGGCGGCTGGCGGCAGAGCCGGTTCTCTGACGGGCGCGCGCACGCCGAATGAGAAGTTGACGACCCTGGCGCCGGGATCTCCAGTCGCTGCCCCAGCCCCCACCGAGGCCAGCATGGCGGTGACCGTGACGGTCTCGGAAGCGCTGAATGAGCGATCGGGTACAAAAGCCGTGCCTGCCCCGTCGGGGAGCGGGACAAGGCGGCCGGTGTGCAGGCCGCTGCGCGAACCCCGGACCGTTATCGAACGCAGCTGCGCGCGATCCAGCGACGAGAAGATGACCTGCGAGCGCGGCGAGGCGTCGGGCGTACCGGGAAATGGAATGACGTCGAGTGCAGGATTGCTGGCCGACGAGCGTTCACCGCTCGACATCACCGCTCGAGCCGGGAGAACAAGAACCGCCTCCGCACTTGCAGCCAGGATCAGGCCGCTCAGCAGCGTCCGCCAGATCCTGTTCCAGCGGCGCGGTCCCCCAATCACCGCCAATCCATCGCCCACGGGGGGCAGGCTACCAATTCAGCGCCGGCAGCTGGCGAAGACGTAGCACTTCAGAGCCGGCTCGGCGCTCAGCTCCTTGGCATTGACCTGTGCGCGCCCGATCTGCTCGAGATAGCTCGCGTAGTCGCTAGGGAACGCGGCCGCGTTAACTCCCGGCTGGAATGGCTTTGAGCAGATGGATGTCGAAACGTCCCGAGGCCGGGCCAGACCTTCGCGCGTGAACGCGTCCACAGCGAGGGCATAGCCCACGGGGTCGTAGCTCCCCATCGCAAGATGGTCTGACACATCGGCCGGGCAGATCTGCTGAACAGCGATGTTGATTATGCGACCGCGTCCGGTGTGTAGCGACGAGCTCCCCTTCGAGTTCAGGTTGGGAACCACGACCTCATCCGTGCGGCTGTAGACCACCGTGTAGTCAATACCAGCGAACGTCTCCGCGTAGCTGTTGAGCGCGTTCATGAAATGCGAGTCCTCGGCCTGTTGCCAATCGGCCGCCGAGCACGCTGCTCGGCAAAGCGCATTGGCATCGACCGTGCCGTGATTGGATGGGTCCAGAGCCACGAATGCCTTCACCATCCGTCTCGTGTCCGGCCAGAAGCGCAGCGCCCAACGGGGAAGCATGCCCCCCTGGCTGTAGCCGAGGATGTCAACCTTGCGCCCCGATTCTTTGGCCATCTGCCTGATCGAGTAGACGACGTACTCCCCCGCGATCTGGATGTCGCCCGTCGCACTCTGGGGCAGGGTCACCGCGCAGTAGGACCAGTGACGCGCTCTGAAAGCCCGCTCGTAGTTCCACGAGTAGTTGGCCTTCGGAGTCAAATCTGTGCCCGGCACCAGCAAGATCGGGTTGCGTTTGTCGGATTTGACTCCACGCGTACACGCGAGCGCCGCATGGAGCTTGGCCGAGGGCACGGTGAGCGGCGGACCGGGCCGGTCGGGCGGCGCATACACGGCGCGATGTTTCACACCCGATGCGCTTGCTGCCAGCGCCAACGCGCCTCCCAGCGCCGCGGCAAACCGTAGTCCCCTCCCGACCATGGCGTTGATTCTAGGGACCGTCACTCCTCCCTTGGACGGCGCTGATACTTCGAGGATTCAGGAGGCGCTCAGCGTCCAGCGGGCGATCCTGTCGAGTAGCTGTTTGCTCGGGTAACGATCGCGCTCGACCTTTTCAAACAGGATGTCCATGTAGTCATCGACATGCTCGTTGTCGAGCAGAATCTCCACCCGGTCCATCAGCTCGCCGCTCGGATAACGATCCATGGCGATTCTCTCGAGCAACACTCGCAGGTATCGATCGTGAGCTTTGGTTATCGGCATTTCACTCCTTACAGTAGGTTGCCCAGCGGGCCCAGGTTCAGATTGAGGTCTCTGTCATCCAGCCCGAACTGGTCCTTGATCTCGTCCATTCGCTCGGCCAGCAGCATCATCGTGGTCCCGAGCCGCTCGATCTCCTCCTCCGTCAGTCCCCCAGCCTGGACACGGCGAAGGGCCTGGCGCTCCATGAGCTGGCGCAGCAATTCGACGATCGTCAGGACCAGTTGAGCCAGTCCCTTCTCCACGTCGTCCGGCTCGGCGTTGATACGGCGTGAGACGGAGTCCTGCGCGGCCGCCGTGACGCCCGGACCGCGGACAGGCGGTGAAACGAGCACCTTGTGATCGCTCACGTTGCCTCCACGGTGCTAGCCCCACCGGCGAACGAGTACGGAGCCCAAGGTCCGGTGCAGCTGAGCGCAAACTCAGGCCACCTCCTCGCCAGCCGTCCGACGCAACGGACGAAGTGCTCCATCTCCCCCCCGCGAACCAGGTAGCTGATGCTGACCGTCTCGCCGCGCGACGCGTGCGGTGCGAGCTTGGAGGCCACCGCGATCTCTCTGAGGCAGGCCAGGGTGGTCTCGGCCAGCGCCTCGCGCTGGCGCTGAGCGGACAGCTTTCCCAGCAGATACGCGCGGCCACCATCGGGATTACGATCGTCGGGGGGTAGGGGTGCGATACGAACCGCGAGCTCGACGCAACCGTCAAGTTCAGCTAGTCGCTCCCGAAACTCCGAGGCGTGCTCGGCCATTGCCAACCGCAGCCCGTCGGTGTTCTCGAACGTCGTTCCGAGGCGAGCGGGCAGCACGGTTTGTACGCGCATCGCCACTTCGACCGCCCGCTCGTGAGTCCAGCAAGTTTCGGGATCGGCCCGGATTTCGAGACGATCGTGGCTCGAGTAGAGGGCCGTAAGCCCATCGATAGACAGAGCCTGGAGCGCGGCGCCACCCAGTCCAGTCCCGACGATCGGCGTGCAGAGTGGCCCGGTTACGGCATAGAGGTAAATCACCGGCGCTCACCGCCGCCGATCGGAACCGACGAGATCAGGGCACGAAGGTCTACGCGTACGAGGTCGATATCGGCCGCGGCCAGCACGATGTCGCCGCCGAGAACCACACCGCCCGCGAGTAGGCGGTCAAGGAGATCGATGAGCGCAACATCGCGGCCGATGGGGTCGTGGGCCCGCTCGGTGAGGACAGTCTCAGCCATGGCTCACGACAGCATCTCCGCTGACTCGGTAACAAAGTTGTACGGCGGCCACGGTCCGGTCAGCTCGACGAGCAGCCCCTGTCCGGGCCATTGCTCCTGGAGATCCGAGACGGTCTTACGAAGTGCAGCGACCCTCTCGTCGGCCACCAGGTAGGCCGCGTTGAGGATCATCTCGGCCTCTCGTCCATGAGCCTCGCGACGCTGGACGGGGTTAATGCGCTCTTCGCTTGCAACGGCACCGACCGCCTCCCGGATCTGCTCGGCGCACTGCTGGCAGAGCTGGTCAGCAAGCGCGGACTGATCGCGTTCCAGCTGGCGGCCCGCCAGATACGCCGCCCCTGAATCAGGGCGCCTCTCGGCAGGGGGTGCGGCCGCCGGACGAGGTCCCGACGGTGAATCGAGAAACAGCTTGATGCCCCACTCCTTGGTCCCGGTGAGGGAAGACAGGTTGCGAGAGAAAACCTCCGCGTTGCGCTCGAGCGACGCACGAATACGGTCGATGCCGTGGTAGATCGTGCACAGGCGCACAGGCACCAGCGCAGTGCGAGATAGGACCGCCTCCTGTACGGCCTCGTGGCCGCGGGCGGTTCGCTCGAGCCAGGCAATGTCCTCGAGGTGTTCTCGCAGTTCCTCATCGCCGTACTCCGACAGAGGAACTTCGCTGACCAACATGGCCAGTTGGCCCTCGACGACGACCTCGACCTTGCTTCCGGGGGCCACCCCCATCAGATCTTCGGCGGCTTCGGCCGCTCTCCCGGCGGCCACGACGCAATAGGCCCACCATGCCGAGGGCGATCTGTCGTCGGCCGGAATCGCTTGAGCGCTGCTCACCGCTTCCAGCAGTTCGTCTACAAAGGCATCTTCGAGGATCGCGCGGGCCCGATCACGCGCCGCGGCGCGAGCTTCGGCGACCAGACCAGGGGCATCGTCCTCGGCCATTCCCCTGAGGAGCTCGCGTCCTGTCCTGCCAACCCTTCGGCGCTCTTGGCGTGGGCCCTGGGAAGCCATTCCTCAGCTCCGGGCCTCTTCGCTTGTTTCGCCGCTCGGGAGCCCGGCCGCCTGCTCGAGCCGTTCGAGCCGATCACGTAGAGATCTGTTTTCCTCGGCCAGGTGCTTGGCGCTGGAGCTCAGGGAGGCGTCACCCTCCCACCAGTCGATGCCCATCTCCTTGGCTCGGTCCACGGACGCGACGAGGAGCCTGAGCTTGATCGTGAGCAGCTCGATATCGAGCAAATTGATCTGGATGTCGCCGGCGATCACGATCCCCTTGTCAAGGACGCGTTCCAAGATGTCGGCCAGGTTCGCCGGACCTGCACTCGCAGGCAACGGCGGGCGCCTGGTCTCAAGCGCGCGCGAGGAAGTCTCGGTCGTCAGGTCGCGGGCGCTCACCGGTCATCGCCTCCCGTCTGGCCACGCTGATACCGACTCCGGCGCTCGTATCCGACGACCTCGCCGCTGGAATCGAGATCGACTACGTAGCAACCAAGCAGATCCGTGGAGTTGGGGACGCGCCGCAGCTCGAGAACCTCGACCATCACCTGCCAGCCGTCTTCGCCCTTGCGCAGCCCGAGCACGGTCTCCGGCTGGTGGCCCGTGAGTTGCGCCAGGGTGCGCACGGCTGCTCCCGCCAACTCGGCCGGATCCTTGCGGCCGTTCTTACGCGTGGTGCGTTTCTCAGCCAAGTGAAGCCTCTCTTTCCAGCTGCAACGCGCGGCCCAGCTCCAAACGGGCAAGCAGCTCGTCGACGCCTTGGTCGAATGTCTCCGGGCTGATCCGACCCTCGTCCTTTAGGTCTTCCAACTCGGACAGCTCTCGGAGGATCCGTCCCTCGTCATACAGCTCAAGCTCCGCTTGCTCGGCCACCTTCTCGGTCACCCAGGCCACGCCTCGCACCGGAGCGAGCGGAAGCGTCAAAAGGCCGGTGATCAGGCCCATGTTGACTCCTGATCGGCGGCGCCGACCCATTCGCCGCCGGCGAAAGAGTGAGTCGGCATCGGGCCGATCAGCTTGAAGGACATCTCGCCCGTGGCCTCGGTACTCAAGCGCTCGACCTCAGCGTCGAATGCCTCAAGACGTTCGGCCGCCACCAGGAATGACGCATTCAGCACGTCGCGCTCGTGACGGGGATCTCGGACACTGACCGCCTGGGCGAGAGGTGATAGCTCACCGGTGAGCCAGTCCGCGTCGCTGCGGCGGCGCGTCTGGACTGCCTGACTGATCGCCTCCCCCAGGCTGATGCGGTCGAAATGCGTGGCCTCCGGTGGCAACTTGCGTATCCGTGCTGCTGCAGTTGCCAGCCGCGGAGAGGCGTCCAGAACAGACCGCAGCAGCGGCCCCTCGAGGTAGGTGGCTCTGACCTGCATCTCGGCCATCCCGTCCAGCGCGTCAAGCCGGTCACCCAGCTTCGCTGCTCGCGGGGCCAGGAAGTCGCGCTTCAGCGCTGCCACGTCCGTGAGGACAGTCCCGAAGCGCACTGGAAGCACGGGACCATGCCGGAACATCGCCGCGACCGTGTCCGCGTGCGCCAGCGCGCTCTCACGACGGAGGCGAAGGCTGCCTTCGGGCAGGTCGGAGACAAGTGCGCACACGTCCCCGTGGGCGACCGACTCGATCTCTGGCGGTCCCGCCGCGGCCAAGGCCGTCGCCGCCGCCTCGCCCTCCGGCGTGCGCATCAGTCCGTAGACGTAAATCGCCATGGCCAGCGACTAGCGACCCCGGCTGCGCGAACCAGACGAACTCCGCGACGACGAACCACCACGACGCGAGCCCGACCCGCTACGGCTCGATTCCTTTTCATCCTCGTCGTCGTCGTCGCCACCGCCGAAGAGCGCCTCCTTGGCACCTTCGATCATGCCCTTGGTCTTACCCCCGGCTACCTCCTCGGTGCCGCTTGAGAGCAGTTCAGGCAGCGTCTGCTGATTGCCCACGTCGGCGAGGTCGAGCCGGTTCACCGCCTCGGCGAAACGAAGGTAGGTGTCGACGCTGGCGATCACGATACGGGCGTCGATCGTGAGCAATTCGATTCCCACCAGAGCGACGCGGACAAAGACATCGATCACGATCCCCTTGTCGAGAATCACGTCCAGTACCTCGGCCAGACCGCTCGGGCCCGGGTGCCGCTGTAACTGACTCATTGACTGCGGCTGTTGCATGGCGACTGCCATCAAGCCTCCCTTGTGGTTGTGGTCTTACTCGTCCTGGCCCTCTGGCTCGGACTCTTCAGCGTGGTCGTAGACATCCGGATTGATCGTTTCCAGCCGCGCCTTGAAGCGCCGCAATTCATTGCGAGCGCGCACGTCGGCCAGGCGTAGTGCCGCGTCGAGCGCCTCCACCGGTCCTGAGGGGACCAGATCAAGCTGAAGCTCCAAGCGCGTGAGGCGGTCACCGAGTGGGTGAAACGTGATCAGACCGGCACAGTCGGACCCCCTCACCGATCGCCAGGCAAAGCTCTCGCAGTCCCGCTCATCACGGATCTCGGCCTCCCAGCGCGGAGAGTGCAGAAGACCCTTGCGCCGACCGGTGAGGACGCCATCCCGCCCGCGCTCGATCTTCTCGACCCCCCGTGATCCCTCGGGGAGGAAGTCGAGTTTCATCCACTCGTCATAGGCGACCTCAACGGGGACCGCGATATCGATCGACAGCTGGATCGGGAGTCGCGCGCGGCGAATGATTGGGCCTGCCCGCAGCCCCAGCTGAATCGCCGCCGCCCAGAAAAACTCCTGGCGCCGCGGGAGTAGATCGGTCACATCTGGGAGGGACTCCCGGGCCTGGCTTCGAGCCTGGGAGAACCGCGAGGTGGCCCGTTGACCGAGGGTTTTGCGCGCTTTCCGGAGTGGGGTGGGCTTGAACGCCTTCCGGAGACGAGGCGTGTCCAACTTACTGAGGAAGCCGCCACCGCGGGACGAGCGTTGCTGCCCCTTCCTGGCGGCCGCTCCGGCTAACCCGGCGATGGCCACCGCTGCGCCCGTGGCTCCCAGGGGGCGCACGAGGTGGCGGGCCGCGGCGGCTTTGCGCGCCACCTCCTGCGCAACGCCGGTGACCGTGCGCCCAGTCTGTTGCGCGGTGGCGGTGACCGCGTGCCCTGTCTGGTGAGCGATGGAACTGACCGCGTCGCTGGTCTGTTGCGCGGTCGACTGCGCGGCCTGAACGGTCGACTGCGCGGCCTGAGCGATGCTGCCCGCAGCCTTCGAATTGGCGCTCCCCGAGCGTCGACGAGCCGGAGTCTTCGCGCGCGATGAGCCGGCCCGAGCCGAGCTTGACCGGGATGATCTGGATTTGGATGCGGCTGCGCTGGTCCGCGGTTTGGACTTCGACGCGCTCGCCTTCGATGCTTTGGCAGACGCCCGTGATCCGCGCGTCCGTGCCGCCGCATTCTTTTCCGATGCCTTGTCCTTGCCAGCTTGGCGCCGACGGGCTTGCCCAGTGCCTTGGGCCATCCTTTCCTCCTTCTCAGGCCCTACTACCCGACCCCGACTCGCACTAACACGTCTCGTCGAGACCGAAAGTTCGGATCGCGCTCGACGTTTGTTTCACGTCTAGGCAGAGGAATGCACTGAAAGCCCCTCAGGGCAGGGAGGTTGGTCACTCGTGAAGAAAGCTCTCACCGCTCGGTCATGCGCTGCGGCCGTGGCAATCGCTGGACTCATGGCCTGCGCTCTGACCCCGGTCGCCGGCGCAGCCGGCAATGGGTGGACGTCAACGCACACCCAGGCACTGCACTTGGGCGCCCGCCTGATCGGTCGGGCCCCCGCTCGACAACGGCTCCAAATCAGCGCCGTGATGCCGCTGCGCAACGCAAGCGCGATCAACCGACTGATCGAGTCGCGAGAGGTGCTCAGTGCTACTGCGGTGCGGGCACGCTTCAGCCCTGCCCCGGCCACCGTAGGCGCGGTCGAGCGGTACCTGCGGGGAGCCGGGCTCACCCACCTAACGGTGAGTAGCGACCGGCTGATGGTCTCAGGCCAGGCCACCGTGGCCCAGGCGGAGCGCGCCTTCCACACCCGTATCTCGTCTTACCACCTGGACGGACGGGCTATCTACGCCAACACCGAGGGGGCCATGGTGCCCAGCACCCTGCGCCGCGATGTCGTGGCCGTCCTGGGACTGTCCGACGTCCCGATCGGGCTGCCGACGCTCCATGCTGGGACCGGGCCGGACCTGACTGGGTTCACCCCAAAGGCAGTGGCCACGGCGTATGACGATGCCTCGATGAAGCCGGCCAAGAACACGACCACCGCGGTCGTGGCTAGCGGCAACATGGCGCCGATCATCGCCAACCTGCGCTACGCCGAGCAGCAGTGGCACTTCCCGAAGGTGCCCGTGAAGGTGGTTTACGGAGCGCCGAAGGCCGCCATCGTGAACAATAACCCGCTCACCGGCAACCTCGAGTGGGACCTGGACACCCAGATCTCCACGATGGTGCCCAAGGCCGTCAAGCAGCTGATCGTCTACGACGTGGGGACGTTCACTGATCCAGAGGTGGCCAGGGCGATCAACATGTTCGTCTCCCAGGACAGGGCCCGGGCGCTGTCGGCGTCGCTGGGCGAATGCGACTACATCGCGTTCATCGACGGTGCGATGCTGACTAGCGACGAAGCTCTGGCTGAAGGCGCCCTTCAGGGCCAGAGCTCATTTGCCTCCACCGGGGACAACGGCTACGCCTGCCCGGAGGTGGCGTCCTCCGGGTTGCCGGAAGGTCCTCCCGGCGTGAGCTGGCCGGCGGACGGCGAATACACCGCCGCCGTCGGCGGAACCACCTTGCTGGCCGACAGCCAGGGTCACGTCCAGAAGGAACTGGCCTGGGTTGGCGGCGGCGGCGGAGTGTCGCCGTTCGAAACCGCTCCCCCCTGGACGCTCCAGGCGAACGTCGCTGGGCAGGAGTGGGAGTACACCAACCAGGGCGGCCGCGGCGTGCCTGATGTCGCAGCCCTGGCCGACAGCAACACGCCCTACCTCGTCTATTCGAGCCACACGAAGGGCTCGACGCCCAGCGGCGTGGGTGGGACGAGTGTGGCCAGCCCGCTCACGATGGGTCTCTGGGCAAGCATCGAGTCGGCTCACGCCAACAAACTCGGACTGGCTTCATACAACTTCTACAACTTCTACGACAAGACCAACCCGGCCACGACAGTCACGACGCCGCTTGGTCCGACGTTTGTGGCGAACGCCCACCCCAAGCCGGTGAGGGGCTTTCGGGACATCGTCCTCGGCACGAACGGCGGCTGCGTCGCCAAGCCAGGTTATGACTACTGCACCGGGATTGGCTCGCTCCTGGCCGCTGCGCTCTCGGCGCGGACTGGCTGGCTTACGGCCTCGCCGAGCGGGTCCACGCACAAAGCCGGCGGTGGCTCGTCGCATCGGAGCGGCGGTCACCACCACGCCGGTCACCACGGGAGCACGGGAGCCCGCAAGCACCACAAGAAGTCACATAAGGCCAAGAAGCGCCGAGGCTTTACCGGCTGAGCGGCACCGTCGCAATGCGGCGGGCCCCATTCAGGTAATTTCCGAACGCAGTGCGGCGGCGGCTCGTAGCGTTGGTGGCTGTGCTGGGGCTGTGGGGCGGGGTCCCCGTAGCGGCCGACGGCGCGGCACCTGCCTATTCGGTCGGGTTACACGTGATCCCGTTTCCGGGCACACCTGACGCATCTCGTGTGTCGAGCGTGATCTTCTCATCGCTGCGCCCGTCCGACATATCTTCGGTGGTGGTAACCGGCTCGAGCAGCGGACTGCACACGGGCCGCCTGACCGCCCTCCCCGATCATGCCGGCGCGGCGTTTGTCCCAGACTCGCGCTTTACGCCCGGCGAGCGGGTGAACGTCAGGGCGGCGCTCACGTCTTCGCAGGCCGGCACGGCTTCGGGAGACCCGGGCGCGACGGTGTTGAACTTCTCCTTCACGGTGGCCAAGTCGCCTTTTTACGCTTCGGGAGCGTCGCGCCTGATTTCCCCGTCAACGACGCCGGCGCCGGGAGCGTGCACGGAATGCATGCGATTTCACTCGGTGACCGACTTCTACCCACCGATCGTACGAGCGACCGCCGACCGCGACACCCGCTCGGGCGACATCTTTCTCACCGCGAAGATCAACCAAGGGAGCGGTCAGCAAGGCCCGATGATCCTGGGCCCCCGCGGCCAGCTGGTGTGGTTTGACCCCCTGGGTGGGGCGGGGCCGCACCTGCCCTATGCGATGAATCTTGAGGTGCAGCGCTATCAGGGCCAGCCGGTCCTGACCTTCTGGACGGCCGGACACGAGGTGATCATGAACCGCCACTACCAGACGATCGCCACCGTCCACGCCGGCGACGGGTACGGCACCGACGAGCACGACTTCCAGATCACCCCTCAGGGAACCGGGCTGCTCGAAACGTACTTCCCCGTGCGGGCAAACCTGACCAGCGTCGGCGGCGACGCGAACGCGGTCGTGTGGGACTGCATCGTGCAGGAGGTGGACATCAAGACCGGCCAGGTCCTGTGGGAGTGGCACTCCCTCGGGCACGTCCCCGTCAACGCGTCCTATCTCTCCGAGAAAGGCTCGTATGCGTACTTTCACCTCAACTCGTTGCAGGAGCTCCCGAGCGGAAACGTGGTGATCTCCTCGCGCTACACGTGGGGCGTGTATGAGATCGACAAACAGACAGGCAAGCTCGTGTGGACGCTCGGCGGCAAGTACTCCACCTTCAAGATCGGCAAAGGAGCGCACTTCTCCTTCCAACACGACGCCCACCTGGCCGGCAACACCCTGACCGTGTTCAACGACGCCTGCGACGGACCCCAGCAACAACAATCCCAGTCCTCAGCCAAAATCCTGCGGCTAAACCCCACCACCCGCACCGCCACCCTGATCCACGCCTACCGCCACACCCCACCCCTGCTGGCCAACAGCCAAGGCAGCGTCCAAACCCTCCCCGACCACAACATATTCATCGGCTGGGGCAACCAGCCCGACCTCTCCGAATACACCCCCAAAGGCCGCCAAATCTTCAACGCCACCCTCCCATTCGGCGTCAACTCATACCGGGCCTACCGCTTCCAATGGACCGGCCAACCCCTGACCAAACCAGCACTCGCCATCTCACCCCAACCCCACCACAGCGTAAAGCTCTACGCCAGCTGGAACGGCGCCACCCAAGTCGAATCCTGGCGCGTCCTGGCCGGCCCCACCCCAAACACACTGCACCCCCTCAAGACCACCCCCCACACCGGGTTCGAAACCGAAATCACGCTGCACTCAAAGCCACGCTACCTGGCCATCCAAGCCCTCGACTCCCACAACCACACCCTCGCCAGCTCCCAAACCCACCCCGACCGCTAACCGACGCAGCCCATGGCGTTGTGGGATAGCCGGAGCGGAGTGGTTACAGCTACTTGGTCACTTGAAAGACCGTGCTCCTGAATGCCCTCGTAGTGGTTCCGCTCGCCAGGTATACGCACACATAGCGCGTCCCGGTCTTGCTCCCGGGGTGCGCCGTGAACGACTTCGCGAACGATCCCTTGACGTCCGTGCTCGTGACGCTCGACGGTCCGACGAAGAACGAGTATCCGGCCTTGTAGCCGCCGTCTCGCTTCGCCTCTGCGCTAGCGCTGGTGGGGCATTTCTTGTGGTCCAGGTAGACGTCAAGCGCCGACTCCGAGGGAGCGGACCCAGTGACTTTCACCTTGAACCCTTTTCCTTGCGGCGCGTCGAGCGCCCGTGCCTTCACGGACCTAGGAACCGCGACCTTGCTTATTTGGAACCTGGTTGACCGGGCCAGCGCGGCCCCACCAAAGGCGCAGACCGGTCCAGCCGCAGCCACGGCCAGGCACACTCGGCGACGATTGCTCATTTCCTCCCCTTCTTTGACCGACAGCGAGCGGCGATGGTACCGGAGCTACGCTCGAAGCGAGATGAAATGGCAGGAGAACTAGAGCTCTACCTCTTCGATAGCGGCACGCTCGCGCTCGGCGGCGCCGAGGTCCCGGTCCCCTTCTTCCTGCTGCGCCACCCCGACGGCCTGATCGTCGTCGATGGAGGCAACCCGCTCGCCGTCGCACATGACCCGCATGCCCATTGGGGAGCGCTGGCGGACGTCTTCGAAGTTCACATGAACCAAGCACAGCACTGCGAAGCGCAGCTTCGGGAGCTCGGGGTCATGCCCGAGGACGTATCCCACGTCGTTCAGACCCACCTGCACATGGATCACACGGGAGCGCTCGGCCACTTTCCCGACGCCGTCGTGGTCGTTCACGCCCGTGAGCGCGAGGCCGCGCTCGCCGCAGATGATCCGCTGCGAAGCGGCTATATCTGCGCCGATTTCGACCGCCCGGAGCTGCGCTGGCAAACCCTCGAAGGCGACACCGACCTGTTCGGCGATGGCCTGATCCGGCTGATCGAGACGCCTGGCCACGCGGCCGGCCACATGTCCCTCCTGGTCACTCTCGCCGACACCGGCCCTGTCCTGATAACGGCCGACGCCTCCGACAACCTGGCCCAGTGGGAAGGTCGTGCGCATGTCCGCGCGTTTTTCTCCCGCGAGGACGCCGCCCGCTCGCTGCGACGCCTGCACGATCTGGCCGACGAGACCGCCGCGATGGTCGTGTTCGGCCACGATCCCGCGAACTGGAACCAGCTCCACCGCGCCCCCGAGCCCTACCGTTAGATCCACCAATGTCCGCCACCGTTCGCGCTCACGTGGCGGCTCATGAGTGGCAATCGCGAGGTCGATTAGGTCGTGATGGATCCCTCCCAGTACGCCTTCGTGCACGGTGTGCGCGCTACTCGCAGCGCCTTGCTCGGGTGGCGGCAGCGACCCTGGCCCGTCCTGGGCGCCTGGTTTGCCGGGAGTCTTGGCGTTTCAGGGCTGTTGCTGCTGGCCGTCTGGCTGATTGCGGTGGCAACCGGGTCGCATGGCGCCATATCTCTCGACCAGCCGCCGTTTCAGGGGGGAGGCCTCGGCCAAGTCGTCGGGATTCTGGGCCGCAATCTGCTAGTCCTCGCACTCCATGCGATGGCCTGCGTCGCAGGATTTATCGCCGGCAGCTCGCTCCCGCTGCAGGCCGCTCGGCAAACGGGGTTCGCACGGGTCATCCACGAGCGAGGCCGGCCGCTCGCGCTGGGGTTCGTCGTCTGCGCCACGTCGTTTTCACTGAGCATGCAGGCCTACGCCCTCGGCAGTGGGGTTGCCGGCGTCGCGGCCACAGTTCACGCCTCAGCTGGCCTGGTGCTTCTAGGTCTGCTGCCTCACGCGCTCCCCGAGCTGGTCGCGCTGTTCTTGCCGCTCGCCGCGTGGTTGCTGGCCAGCCGACGTGGCGAGTGGGACCGACTGCTGGCAGCCACGCTCGTCACAGTGTCGCTGGCCGTGCCGCTGCTGATCCTGGCAGCGATCTGGGAGGTCTATGGAGCACCGCACCTGCTCATGGGGTTGCTGGGGTACCGCTGAGCCCGTGCCCACTTCGGAGTCGCTCGGCGGGTCTCAGCCGCGGTTGCTTCGATGCGTCACCGCCTGTCTACCTCCGAGGAGGTTTGGCGTGCCACGTCCTCCGCTCGAACTCGCGCTGAGGGCTATCAGCCCGCCGGTGGCTAGTGCCCACATCGCTCCGAGCGCGGTGATCCAGCCCGTCGCGAGGGCACAGGTGACCCTCGTACCTCGTCTCCGGGCGAGAGCACGCATCGGTAGCCACGCGAGAACGAGCGCCGCGCACGCGCCCGTAATCAGCCCCAGCCGGGTGAGTCCGTACCCGCCCTGGGTGGCCGTCACATGCCACCCAGCGACTTCGGCCCGCACGGCCGTAATCAAGCGCTGACACGAAGCTCCCGCGCCATCGGCCGGGAGGCTAGGCGGCGTCGGCCGCGCCCCAGATTCCAGGCCCCCGCTTGTGCTCGTAGATCAGCGACGTCTCGGCGTGAGCGACCGCCGGGTGGGTGGCGAGATGATCGACGACGAACTCGCGCAGGTCCTGCGCGTCAGCGGTGGCAACCCACACCAGGTAGTCAGTCACGCCGGTCAGGTGAAAGACCATCAGCACCCCCGGCAGGCGGCTGACCGCGGTCGTGAACGCGTCGATCTGCTCGCGCGCGTGGACGGTGAGCCTGACGGCAATCAGTGCTTGGAGCGGCCGGCCGAGAGCCGCTAGGTCGAGCTCCGCGTGATAGCCGCGGACCACGCCGTGCTCGCGCAGCGACCGGAGCCGCGCGAGCGCCGTCGAGGGCGCAATTCCCACGAGCTCAGCCAGACGCTGGTTGGTGATCCGGGCGTCGGCCGCGACGAGCTCGAGAATCGAGCGGTCGACGTCGTCCAGCGGTGGCTGTCGATGATTCGGCACGAGGGGCACGGACTCCTTGTTTGCCGAACTATATGCGACTAAAGCCCGATAAGCTGAGGGAATATTCGTGGACTTGCCATCTGGGCGCAGAATCATCAGACTCGTGGCCATGACCCAGACCGCCGTCACCCCAGTCATCAAGGATTCGATCCTCGACACGATCGGCGACACGCCGCTCGTTCGACTCTCCCGCCTGGCCGCAGGCATGCGGCCCCAGCTGGTGGCCAAGCTCGAAGTGTTCAACCCGGGCGGCTCGATCAAGGACCGCATTGCCGTGGCGCTGATCGAGGCGGCCGAGCGCGACGGGCGCCTCGCGCCCGGCGGCACGATCGTCGAGCCGACCTCCGGGAACACCGGCACGGGGTTGGCGATCGCTGCGCGGCTGAAGGGCTATCGAGTGATCGCGGTGATGCCCGACAAAATGGCCAAGGAGAAGATCGACCTGCTGCGCGCCTACGGTGCCGAGGTGGTCGTCGCGCCGACCGACGTCGCCCCTGAGTCGCCCCAGTCCTACTACCGGGTGGCCGACAGGCTGACCGAGGAGATCCCTGGCGCATTCCAGCCAAACCAGTACTTCAACCAGGCCAACCCTCAGGCTCACTACGAGTCCACGGGGCCCGAGCTGTGGGAGCAGACGGCCGGTCTGATCACACACCTTGTGTGCGGCGTCGGGACCGGCGGCACCGTCACAGGCACGGTCCGCTACCTGCGCGAGCAGAAGCCTGACCTCGAGGTGATCGGCGCCGATCCGGAGGGCTCGATCTATTCGGGCGGCCCGGAGAACGTCCGTCCCTACCTCGTGGAGGGCGTGGGCGAGGACTTCTGGCCCGAGACGTTCGATCGGTCGCTCGTCGACCGTTGGATCACCGTCTCCGATCGTGACTCGTTCCTCACGACGCGCCGGCTCGCCCGCGTCGAAGGAATCCTGGCCGGCGGCTCGGGCGGTCTGGCCGTGCACGCCGCCCTCCAGGTCGCGGCCGAGGTCGAGGACCGGACGGCGATGATCGTGGTGATCCTCCCGGATGGCGGGCGGTCGTACCTGTCGAAGATCTACTCCGACGGCTGGATGCGCCAGTACGGGTTCCTCGAGCGAGAGTCGCAGCTGGTCGTCGGAGACGTGCTCCAGCACAAGAGCGCCGCCGGCGAGATCCCGACGCTCGTATCGGTTGAGACGCACCACCGCGTCCGCGACGCGGTCTCGCTGCTGCACGAGCACCGCGTCTCGCAGCTGCCGGTGGTCAGCCCGCACGACCCGACGACCGTCGTCGGCGCGATCAGCGAGCGCGGGCTGCTGGGGCGCGCCGCCGAGGATCCGTCGCGACTCGAGGCCGAAATCGTCGAGGTGATGGAGCCGCCGTTCAGGGCGGTCTCGACCGATGATCCGGTGCGCGAGGCGGTCGAGCTCCTGGTCGGTGACCAGCAGGCGCTGCTCGTCGTCGACCACGGCCGTCCGGCGGGAATCGTGACGCGCGCGGACCTGCTGGAAGCACTGGCTCCGTGACCGAGCCAGAGCGCCGTCGCGACGCATTCGGGACCCGAGCCGTCCACGCCGGCCTGACCCCAGACCCGACATACGGCTCGGTGATCCCGGCGATTCATCAGACATCCACCTACGCCCAGCCGCGGCCGGGCGAGTTCTTCGAGGATTACGACTATGCCCGCTCGGCAAATCCGACTCGCGCCGCGCTCGAGCAGGCGCTGGGTGAGCTCGAGGGCGGCCTCGCGGTGGCCTTTTCCTCGGGTCTCGCAGCCGAGCATGCGCTGATCACAGTCGCCTGCTCGGCCGGGTCGCACATGGTGCTACCAGGCGACCTCTACGGGGGCACGTTCCGTCTCGTCGACAAGGTCTTCACCCGCTGGGGACTGAAATATGACCTCGTCGATCAGTCCGACCTCGATGCGCTTCAGCAGTCCGTCCGCGACGAGACGCGGCTGATCTGGGTCGAGAGCCCGACGAACCCGCTGCTCACTGTGGTCGACATCGAGGGCGTCGTCGAGCGTCGAAGAGAGGCGCTCGTGGCCGTCGACAACACGTTCGCGACGCCTGTAAACCAGCGCCCACTCGAGCGTGGCGCCGACTTCGTCGTGCATTCCACGACCAAGTATCTCGGCGGCCACTCCGACGTCGTCGGCGGGGTCGTGATCACGCGCGACCGCGAGTGGTTCGAGCGGCTGCAGTTCGTGCAGAACGCCGTCGGCGCCGTTCCGGGACCGATGGATTGCTTCCTCGTCCATCGCGGACTCCGCACGCTGCAGGTTCGGATGGACGCTCACGCTCGCAGCGCGGTCGCGGTCGTTGAACTTCTCAATGCCACGCCTGGGGTGCGGGACGTCCGCTGGCCGGGCTTCAGTGGCATGATCAGCTTCCGCCACGACCGAGCTGCCGAGATCGCCGCGCGGACGCGCCTGTTCACGCTCGCGGAATCACTCGGCGGAGTCGAATCGCTGATCGAGCTCCCGCAGGCGATGACTCACCAGTCGGTCGAGGGCTCGAGCGCCGCGGTCCCGGCCGATCTGATCCGTCTGAGCTGCGGGATCGAGGACCCCGACGACCTCGTGGCCGACCTGCGCGATGCGCTCGCGTAGGCCGCAGCGGCGTGGTTCCGCGCGGCCTGCGGTGTAGATTGTGCGCCGTGCCGAAGAGCTCGCACATCGCCGCCTGCTGCGCGGCCGCACTCGCCGCAGTTTCGCTCGCGGCGTGCGGCACCCCGAAGAAGACCACCACGGCAACGGCGTCGGCCAGCGCGTGCTCGAAGGCAAAGCTGCCGCTGCACACGCCCGGGGTGCTGACGGTGGCGACCGACTCACCGGCATACCCGCCGTACTTCGAGAAGAACAAGCCCACCAACGGCAAGGGCTTCGAGAGCGCGGTCGCTTACGCGGTCGCGGCCAAGCTCGGCTTCTCCCGGGGGGAGGTCAAGTGGGTCGTCGAGCCGTTCGATTCCTCCTATGCACCCGGGCCGAAAAACTTCGACTTCGACATCAACGAGATCTCGATCACACCCGCCCGCAAGCAGGCCGTTGACTTCTCAACGCCGTACTACACGAACCCCCAGGGGATCATTGTCGCGGCCAACGGGCCGTACGCGCACGCGAGCTCGCTGGCGGCGTTCAAGAACGCCAAGATTGGCGTCCAGATCGGGACGACCAGCCTCGCGGCCGTCACCCAGGAGATCAAGCCGGCTGCGACCCCGGACGTGTTCAACAACTCCAACGACGTCGTGAGCGCGTTCAAGATCCACCGCGTCAATGCGATCGTCGTCGATCTCGCGACCGCGTTCGATTTGACCTCGACCGTGCTCTCGCACACGACGATTGCGGGCCAGTTCTCGGCGCCCGGTGGCGACCACTGGGGCCTGCTGCTGAGCAAAGGGTCGGGCCTCACTGCCTGCGTAGACAAGGCGGTTAACGCGCTCCGCGCGAACGGCACGCTGGCCGCGCTGGACAAGCGCTGGATCGCCTCAGAGGCGAGCGTTCCCGAGCTGCACTGAGCCGCTCCGGAGGGCCAGTGAGCACGGTTCCGCCCTTGACGACGCGGGAGCACCGCCGTCGCGCCCGACGTCGCCGCGCGCGACGCTCGATGGTGATCGCCACGCTGTCGACTGTGGTCGTTATCGGCGGCCTGGCGGCCTACATCCTGACCAGTCCCGGCTGGCCCTCCGTTCATCGCGAGTTCCTGAACGGTCACTGGTTCAACGTCTCGTTCTCGCCGGTCCTGAGCGGCTTCTGGCTCGACGTGCGCCTGTTCCTGGTTGTCGAGGTCGCAGTACTGATCCTCGGTCTCGCGATCGCCCTGGTGCGCACTACCCGGATCCCGGCTCTGTTCCCGCTGCGCATGCTCGCGGTCGTGTACGTCGACGTCATGCGCGGGATCCCGGTGATTCTGTGGGTGTACCTGATCGCGTTCGGCGTACCGGCTCTCAACCTGACCGGCGTGCCGACCAGCGCGTCCGTGCTCTCGGGCATCGCGCTCGCGATGTGCTACTCGGCGTACGTCGCGGAGGTGCTGAGGGCGGGAATCCAGTCGATCCACCCGAGCCAGGGCGCGGCAGCGCTCGCACTCGGGCTCACGCCGGCGCAAGCGCTCCGCCACGTGGTCGTCCCGCAGGCGGTCCGGCGCGTGCTCCCGCCGCTGCTCAACGACTTCATCTCGCTCACCAAGGATGTCGCCCTGGTGTCGATCGCCGGCCCGCAGGAGGCATTCCGGGTCGCGCAGATCTTCGCGGCTCAGGATTTCAACTACACGCCGCTGTTGTCCGCGGCCGTCCTGTACCTGTGCGTGACGATCCCGCTGACGCGCATCACGGATTACCTGCAGGCGCGCAGTCTGCGTGAGCGCGGCGCCGTGCTGGCGCTCGGTCCACGATGAGCCCCGCGGCCGTCCTACAACTGACCGGAGTGACCAAGTCCTACGGCGACCATCAGGTCCTGCGCGGAATCGACCTCTCCGTCGGCGAGCACGAGGCCATCGCCCTGATCGGCGCGTCGGGATCGGGCAAGTCGACGCTGTTGCGCTGCATCGACCTGCTCGAGGAGATCGACGACGGCGACATCTTCCTGGATGGGGAGGCGATCACCATGCCGGGGCTGGACCCGGTTCCGATTCGCCGCCGGCTCGGACTCGTGTTCCAGGCCTACAACCTGTTTCCGCACATGCGAGTGATCGAGAACGTGACCCTCGGTGCGCGCCGTGGCCAGAAGATGACGACGGGCGACGCCCGCGCGGCCGGACAGGCGATGCTCGAGCGTTTCGGCCTCGGCGACCGGGCAAGCGACTACCCCGATCGTTTGTCCGGTGGTCAGCAGCAACGCGTCGCGATCGCGCGGGCGCTGATGACTCGCCCGCGGGCACTGCTGCTCGACGAGGTGACGAGCGCGCTCGACCCAGAGCTCGTCGGTGAGGTTCTCGACTTGATCCGCGAGCTAAAGGCGGAGGGCATGACGATGCTGATCGCGACGCACGAGATGAGCTTCGCCCGCGAGTTCGCCGACGAGGTGTGCTTCCTGGCTGACGGGCGGATCGTCGAGCGCGGGCCACCCGAGCAGATGTTCAGCGAGCCGACGGAGCCCGAGACTCAGCGTTTCCTGGCTCGGCTGCTCGCCGCCAACAGGATCTAGTGAAGTTAACTCGAGCCGGTCGAGAGCCCCAAGCAACCCCTCCCAGTCACGCACGACGTAGAAAGGAGAAACGATCTCCTCGTACGTGCGCGGGCCGGCGTCCGCCGCGGGTGATTGACCCTGTCGCTTCCTCCCGAACAGCGCCACAGGGCAGGGGGCTACTGCAGGTCTGTCTGCGGCCAGTGGGCCGTGGAGGACTCGAACCTCCAACCTTGGGATTAAGAGTCCCCTGCTCTACCAGTTGAGCTAACGGCCCGGTGCGAGCGATGTTATCCAGCAGCGCTGGGCCCGCGCGCCGACAAGGGGGCGTCCTCGGCGTGGGCCTCAGATTCCGGAGGGCCCTACGCCTCGCAATTGGTGGCGAGGCCCTGAACGGCGCTCGAGTGCGAGCTACTAGCCAGCTTGAGCTGGGCCTGCTGAGTGCTCCGTTCGCCCTTCGGCAGGAGGGTCAGAAGCTTGGCCGCGGCAAGGTCGCCCTTCCGGCTGTCGCCCGCCGCGTATGAAGAGAGGGCGAGACACTCAAAGGCTCGCTGGCTCGGAGTCGACGCTGCCGAGGCTTCCCACGCGCTGGCTGCGCCCGAGAAGTTCGCCAGCGCGGTGTACGCCTCAGCAGCCACGATCGCCACTCCGGCATCGGGCGACTTCGTCAACTGGGCATAGCGCTCCCACGATTGGGTCACCTTGTGCAGCTCGCTCTTACCAAACGAGCTAAAGCCCGTGGTGCTGCTGAAGCCGGTCGAGGTCGCCGATTCCCACTGAGCCTCGAGCAGCTTGGCCCAGTCCGGGGCGCTGCTCGGGTTGGCCTTTACGGCGGCCTGGGCCTGGCGCTCGGCACCGCTGACCTGCTGCTTCTGGCTCCCGCCTCCGCTTCCGCCGAAGGCGTTCAGCAAGCCTCCGCCGCTCACACCGGTGCCGACCCCGAACAGGATCAGCCCTCCACCCATGAGAATCGCCAGCATCAGGTAGACCCCGCGAACGGTGGTGCGTCGGCCTCGGCTTCGTAGATCGAAGAGCATGAGCTAGCCCTCTTGTCCCGCTCCACCGGAGTGGATTAGCTCCGCGGCGCGAGCGGCGGCGCGGCGATCGGCAATCTTGAGCAACACGATGCTGGCCAGATACAGAAGAACCAGAGGTACGGTCTCGAGCCCGGTCGTCACGGGATCGGGGCCCGGCAGCGCGGCGGCTATCACCGCGATGATGACGGTAGCGTAGCGCCACTGCCGAACCAGGGTTCGGGAATTGAGGACGCCGAGCTGCTGGAGAGCCAGCAGTCCCAGCGGGAGCTGGAAAGCCAACCCAACGCCCATCATGGTCAGGATCTCGAACTTGTAGTAAGAGGCGGCTTGGACCAGGATCTGGAATTTCTGGCTGTTGTATCCCTGCAGGAAGTGGACCGCCGGGGGAAGGACGATCAGGTAGCAGAAGGCCACGCCGACCAAGAACAGGGCTGGCGCAGCCATCATCACGGGCAACGCCACGTGACGTTCCTTGGGAGTCAGGGCCGGGATCACGAAGGCGTACCCCTGGTAGATGATCAGAGGTAGCGTGAATAACAGCGCGAAGTAGGCGGCCACGGCCATCGTGGTGGTGAATGGCTCGCCCACCCCGATGGTGATGGGCTTTTCCTGATTCGACACCTTCTTGGGCAGGGCATAGGCCGCCTGGCGCGCTCCGCGGGCCACGAGCGCCTCCGCCGCCCGATCAGCCGCCGAGAGCCTGGACGAGGCAGCCAGAGCGCTCGCTCCCTTAGCCATCTCAAGAAGTCCGTCCCGCTCGGTGACCGATCGCTTGGGCACTGAGCCCAAGGTCTGGGCCCCGGATACGCTCGGGATACTCGGCAGCGCCCGGTCGAGCACATCCAGGAGCGGCCCGTTCTGCCAGAAACAGAAGCCGAAGGCGACGATCAGAACGCCAAGGCAGAGAAACAGCCGAGTCCTGAGCTCGTCGAGATGGTCGACGATGCTCAACCGGTCCTCGTGCCCGATCGGCCGGACCTTCATCGCGCGGCGGCTCTTATCCGCCCGCCGCTAGCTGCGGGGCTCAGAGGACGCGACCGGCGGCGCGGCCGCCTCAGGGGGTGTTGGCGCGGGTGGCTGCTGAGTCGCGGCGGACCCAGTCGGGACAGCCGGCGGCGGGGGCGCGGGTGGCTGCTCGGTCGACTCGGTGCTAGACGGAAGCTCGGCTTCCTCGTCTGAGCTCGACTTCCCCGTAATCGAGTCCTTGAACTCCCTCATGCCCTCCCCGAGCGAACGTCCAAGCGCAGGCAGCCGCTTGGGCCCGAAGAACAGCAGAATGACTATCAGGACGATTAGGGCGTCCCACCACGGTTTAGTAAAGAACATGCTCCGATCCTCCGCTACGCGGGGCACCAAGGTTAGCGGGCACTTCGCGCAAGTAGCGAAAAAGACGGACTCAAGCCGCCGGGCGCACGCGCCGATAAGGCCACTAAGCGGAGGCCCGATGGCAGAACAGACGCCAAATCACTCGGTTCATCACATCGTCTTGCCCAGCGGTCGCAAGATCGAGGTGATCCGCTTCCACGATGAGGTCGCTGAGCACGGGCCGCTCCATATCTGTCCCGAGTGCCAATCCGACCTCGTGCAACCCGTTACCTGGAGCGAGGCCTCGCCCGACCACTGGGAGCTGCTCCTTCGCTGTCCCAACTGCGAGTGGTCAACTCAGGGGCTCTACGGACAGAGCGCCGTCGAGGAACTCGAGGAGCGTCTCGACGATGGCCTGGCAGACATGCTGTCTGACCTTCAGCGGTTGACTCAGGCCAACATGGCTGAGGAGATCGACCGCTTCCTGGCCGCGCTCGACGCCGACCTCATCCTGCCCGAAGACTTCTAGGCCGCCGCTGGCGCGGGCGGGTTGGGGCTGCTAGGCGTATCTGTCCACGACGCCGTCGGCCACGAACTCAAGCGCCGACCGCTGCGGGGTCGGCAGCCCAGGCAGGGTTTCCTTGGCCGCCAAGACCAGCTCGAGCGCCCTGGATCGGGCCTCGGCCAGCGCTCCGCTGACCTCGATCCGCTCGCACACCGCAGCGGCCTGCTCAGCGCTGCGGACCTGTTGCAGATCCAAAGCGGCCAACCTGGGATCCCGCAAACGGGCCAGGATCATTGGGAGGGTGAGCGTGCCATCGAGCAGGTCGGCCCCTCGCGGCTTTCCGGTCCGCTCGGGCGGTCCCGTGATGTCCAGCACGTCGTCCAGCAACTGAAAAGCGAGCCCGATCGCCTCTCCAAACCGGCCCAGTTCAGCGACCGGACCGCCCGCCGCCAACGCGCCCAGCTCGCAGGCAGCCCGAAACAGCACCGCCGTCTTCAGGCGGCAGCGCTCAAGGTAGCGCTCTACGGATATCGCCTGATTGAAAGCATCGGCCCGTTGCATCAACTCGCCCTGGGCCAGCTCGCCGGTGGCCCGTGAGAGCACCCTGACCGCCTTCACGGACCCACCGGCAGCGAGCTCGGCGAAGGCGCGGGAGAACAGCAGGTCGCCCGTGGCCACGGCCACTCCCCGCCCGCCGGCGGCAAAGACCGTCGGTCGCCCGCGCCGGAGCGGTGAGGAGTCCAGGACGTCGTCGTGGACGAGGGTCGCCCCGTGGACGAGTTCCACCGCCACGGCTGCCCGTACGAGCTCCTCGCTCTCCGGCGGGGGGGCGCCGGCGGCCAGGAAGACCAGCAACGGACGTAGCCGCTTGCCTCCGGCGGCGATCATCTCGATCGCGTGCGGAGCGAGCACCGCTCCGTAGCCGCGGGCCAGTTCGACCATCCGGCGCTCAGCGCGCTCCAGCATCCGAGACAGAGCCTCGCCGCCCGCCTCCACCACCGTCTGGGCTGTCCCTGTGCTCACGATCAAGCCACCGTACCGACGTGGATGGCGATGATGCCGCCCGCCGTCTGGATCCAGCGCACGTCCCGCAGCCCGCACTCCGACATCAGTCCGGCCAGCAGACGTGGTGGTGGAAAGCGCCGGACGGAGCTGGGAAGGTAGCTGTAGGCCTGCCCTTGAGAAACCAGGCGGCCGAGCACGGGAATCAAAACCTCAAACCAGAGGTCGAGAAAGTACGAGAAGGGCGGCCCAGTGGCGGTGGTGATCTCCAGGACCACGACCCGACCCCCCGGCCGGGCCACCCGCGTCATCTCGGCCAGCCCACGTGTCAGATCAGAGAAGTTCCGCGCGCCGAATCCCACCACGACGGCGTCAAAGCAGTTGTCCTCGTAAGGAAGCGATAGCGCATTGCCGGTCTCAAAGCGCACGGGCAGGCCCGACGCGGCTGCCTTTTCACGCGCCAGCTCGAGCATCCGCTCAGAGAAGTCGCTCCCCACGACCTCGCCCGTGGGTCCCACGCGCCCTGCGAGTTCGAAGGCGAAATCACCGGTCCCAGTTGCCACGTCAAGCGCGCGTCCACCGTGGGGGACGGCCGCCAGATCGGCGGCCCGGCGACGCCAGCGGCGGTGCAGCCCTGCTGTCATGACCGTGTTCATTCGGTCATACAGTCCGGCGATCCGGTCGAACATCGCCTGGACCTCCGGCTCGGGCAGTGTTCCGGGATGACCGTCCAGCACGGCGGGGTGGGCCGTGACAGTGGCGGAAGGGCCGGCCACGATCGCTACTGCAACTCTGACAGGAACCCTACGACGTTCGCGAACTTATTCGGCGGGAGGTTCTTGAACGAAGGCATCGGTGGAGTCGGGTTGCGCAGCGTCGACGCGATCGCCGCGGCCGGCAAGAGCGACCCGATGTGAGTGAGGTTCGGACCGGGGCCATTGTTGCCGTTGTCGCCGATCTGGTGGCAGGCCTCGCACCCGGATTGACCCACGACCAGCTCCCCGGCTCGGAACGTCCGAACCTGCTGGGCCGTTAACCCGGAGGGCGGCGAGAGCGCTACATCGTTGGGCGAGCCGGTGTTCGCGCCCGAGTAGGTCAGATAGGCCATGGCGGCAATCGTCAGCACCCCGGCCGCCAGGGCAACGGGCCGGCGCTCGATCCGGCGCTCAGGGCCCCGGTCGTAGAACGGCAACAGGAAGAGCAGGATCATGCAGATCGTGGGCACGCCGATGGTGGCCATCGGCGTGAACTGGGGCACGTTCCTCATGACCCGCAGGACCTCGAACAGGAAGTAGAAGTACCAGTCCGGGCGCGGTACGTACGTGGTCGTGGTGGGATCCGCCTTGGGCCCGAGCTCGGCGCCGAACATCAGGGCCAGGAAGATGATCACCAGCATCACGATCAGGGCCATCGACCCGTCCTTGGCCACCGCATAGGGGAAGAACGGCTTGCCCTGGTTCTTCAGAACCGAGTACTCGCGGAGGTAGACCTCCTTCTCGGCTTGATTCATGCCAGGCCCCTCACACTTCCACCGGCTCGTGCTCGATCGTGGGATCGGTCTCGTGGGCCTTGACCCACGGCGGAGCTGTCGTCCCCAGCCTGGTCACGAGATACAGGTGGGCTCCAATCAGGGCGATGATTGCGCCCGGGATCAGAAGCATGTGGATGGCGTAGAAGCGTGAGAGAGTGGTGGCGCCGAACTCGTTGCCGCCGCGCAGGAAATCCGAAAGGAACGGTCCGATGAACGGCCCCGTGCCGTTGATGTTGACCCCCACGATCGTCGCCCAGTAAGAGCGCTGGTCGAACGGCAGCAGATAGCCGGTGAACCCCATCGCGAGCGTGAGGATCAACAGCACCACCCCGATCACCCAGGTCAGCTCGCGGGGGTACTTGTAGGCGCCGTAGAAGAACACGCGCCCCATGTGCAGGAAGATCAGGATGATCATCACCGACGCTCCCCACTTGTGCATGCCGTGCACGAGCTGGCCGAGGAACACGTTGTCGTTGATGTTCCGGATCGACTCGTACGCGCCGCCGGCAACGTCGGGTCGGTAGTACATGGCCAGGAAGACTCCGGTCACCGCCTGGTTCAGAAAGGCAAACAGCGTGGCCGACCCCAGCGTGTAGGCCCAGTTGGTGCCACGGGGGACCTTGCGGAACATGAGCCAGCGGAGGGCAGGCGAGAGCGAGGTGCGCTCATCGATCCAATCCGCGGCCGTGATTCCTGCCTCGACGGGCGAGAGCAAACCCTGATCCTCCTCCCCCGGCTTGCGGGGTTTGGGCTGGAGGATCTTCGGCAGTGGGGGAGCGGGCAGACGGGGCATCAGGGCTTGGGTGGCGAAGGCGTTGACCAGCGGGCCGGATAGAGATACTGGCCGATGCCGTCCAACGGCTCAGCGGGATCTCGGGGAGAGAAGCGCTGGAACTCGGAATTGACCGAGTAGCGCGGGCCGATCTCGACAAGGTTCGTCTTCGTGTTCAGCCGGGTGTAGAAGCGATCCAGCGGTCGCACCGGGGGTCCGCCGGCAACCTGCCCGCGCAGGTTGTAGACGCCGCCATGGCAGGGACAGATGAACCGCTCCGCGGCCGGCACCCACCGGACTGGACAGCCGAGGTGCATGCATCGGTTCGACACCGCGATCCAGCGATTCCATTGATCCTGGGGCCCGATGTCGTCGATCTTGCGGTTGTGCTTGCGCACATAGGCGATCGAGTTCCCAGCCTCGCCGATCCCGGGCACGAGCACGATCACCTTGGCCACGTAGTTGTTGTCCGAGAAGTCATCCGGCGGGCCGACGGGCTGCCACGTGACCGACTCGGACTCCTTGAATACGGGGGCCAGCGCGAAGCCGAGCGCGGGGAGAGTGAAGGCCGCCGCGGCGATCCCGCCGGCGCCGTGAGCCACCCCTGTCATCAGCCGGCGCCGCGTGACCGTCTCGCCCTCGAACGCACCGGGGATGTTTCGGTCCAGCGTGTACTTGGATTGGGTCTTGCGTCGGTCGGGCACGATTCAGAGAGGGCGGTGAGGCAACGAATTCAACCGCTCAGAACAGGCTATCGTCAACAACGAGACGACCGTCACGAGCGTCGCGTTCGCCGATGGACGGTCCGGGGGGGTTGGACGGCGGGGGACCTGCTGGTTTCAGCCTGGGGGCGACCGGCTGACGCGAGGGGCTCGACCGGCCGTCGCTACAAAGCGCCCCGTCGGGGCCGGCACCAGTAGCGCCACTCCGGCTATAGCCGGACTACCGCTACACCTTCGCCGCCCGGAAGCCTTGTGGCGATACACCCCCCGGACTGCGCTTCTCCCGTTCGCTCTAGACCACCGCCGCCCCTCGGAGCTGCGGCTGGGTGGCGCGTCGCAGGGCGTCCGGGGCCTGTGGATCCTGGGCCCGGGCCAGGGACTTCGCCGTGGCGTATCCGTCCCCAGGGCCCCAGCCGATCGCGCTTGCCCCGGCCTGCCAGATGGCATCCGCGAGGGCAGGGTCCGACGCGGCGTGGGCTTGGGCCACGAGCGAAATCACGTCCGCCAGCTCGGCCACGGCCTCGAGGTCGCCCAGCGCGGCCAGACGGGACAGCCCGAGGGCATAGAGCTGGTCGCCCAGAAGCAGCGCCAGATCAGGATCGTCTGTGTTGACAAAGCGCGGCGCGCCGTAGTGAAGGCGCGATCCCTCCAGGATCATTTCGAGCATCAGCTCGTAATCGCCCTCCCGCCCAACCGCTCGCGGTCCGCTCGCTGCCTGACGCGAAAGTTGTGCGCTGTGCGGTGCCCGGCCGTCCAGCGAGGAGACCGAGTCCGCCAGAATGCCTCCCTGGGCCGTCAGGGCATCGACCATCTCCGTCATGGCGAGGTCTCCATCAAGGCCATCATCGTGCCACCTCGGCGAATGCGGCTTCGGCCGCCCGCACCGTGTCTTCGACGTCATCCTCGGTATGGGCCAGTGATGGAAACCATGCCTCGAACTGCGAGGGCGGTGGATAGACGCCTCGGTCCAGCAAGGCTCTGCACCAGGCGCCGTATCGCTCGACGTCGCAACCGGCAGCCTCGGCGTAGTTACGCACGGGCGTCGGAGAGAAGAACGGCGTCACCAGACCAGTCACCGTCTGCACGCAAAGTGGGACTCCGGCCGCAGCGGCGGCCCGCCCCAGCCCGCTGGCCAGCTGTTGGGTCGTGCGCTCGAGGCGGCGGTACGAGTCCTCCTCCAGCTGATCTAGCGTCGCCAGCGCGGCCGCGGTAGCCAGCGGGTTACCGGACAGCGTCCCCGCCTGATAGACGTCGCCGACCGGAGCCACGCGCTCCATCAGGGCGTGGGGGCCGCCGTAGGCCGCCGCCGGCAGGCCACCGCCCACGATTTTGCCCAGAATTGTCAGATCTGGCAGCACGTCAAAGCGTTCCTGTGCCCCGCCGGGTCCCACCCGGAACCCGGTGATGACCTCATCGAAGACGAGCAGCGCGCCCGTCTGGTCGGCGCAATCGCGTAGGAGCTCGAGAAAGCCCTCTGCTGGCGGGACAACCCCCATGTTGGCCGGGACGGGCTCGGCCAAAATCGCGGCCAGCTCGAATCGCTGGCAGGCCTCGCGCACGGCGTCAGGATCGTTCCAAGGCACGATTACCGTGCTCTGGACGGTGGCTGGGTCGACGCCGGCGCTGGCCGGAAGCGCAAGGGTGGCCAGACCCGATCCACCCGCGGCCAGAAGTCCGTCGACGTGTCCGTGGTAGGCCCCGGCGAACTTGAGTACGTGGCGGCGCTCGGTTGCGGCTCGGGCCACTCTGATCGCGCTCATCGCGGCCTCGGTGCCTGAGGAGGTCATCCTGACCATCTGCACGCTGGGCACCCGGGCGACGATCTCCTCAGCCAATCGAACCTCCCGCTCGGTGGGAGCCCCGAACGTCAGTCCGTCGGCGGCCGCCTCGACAACCGCATCGAGGACGCCCCGGTGGGCGTGCCCAAGGATCAGCGGTCCCCAGGAGCTGACCCAGTCGATGTACTCGTTGCCGTCGACGTCGAACACCCTGGCCCCCTCCCCCCGGGCGATGAAGATCGGGTCGCGTGAGATCGAGCGCATGGCTCGGACCGGGGAGTTGACGCCACCGGGAAGCAGATCCCGGGCCTGATTGAAGATGTGCTCGGAGCGCTCGGTGCTCCGTGGAATGGCGCTCACGGTTGCTGCGCCCTACACGCCGGCGTGGCTTCTTTCCCAGGCCCGATAGTCGTCGGTGAAATACAGCAGGCGGATCTTTTTGAACTCGGTCGATGAGTAGAGCGTCGCTCGCTCGCTGACCCCGGTGTGCTCGGCAATCGAGTCCAGGATCGCGTCGCACTCCTCTTTGGATCGGCCGTGGGCCATCGTGAAGATCGAGTACGGCCAATCCGCGTAGGTCGGGCGCTCGTAACAGTGGGAGATGCCCCGGAAAGCGGCCATCTGCGGTCCGAGCTCCATGACCCGATCCTCCGGGACCTTCCACACGCCCATCCCATTGGCGCTGAAGCCGGCGCGACGGTGAAACAGGATCGCCGCGACGCGGCGCAGCAGACGGCGCCGCTGCATCCCCTCGAGATGGACCAGAAGGTCCTCCTGGGTCATACCCAGGGTCTGCGCCGCGGGCGCGTAGGGCTCGGGCACGACCGGCAGATCGCCCTGCGTGGCGCGGATCACCGCGATGTCCAGTTCGTCGTAGGGCTGGCGCTCGGTCTCGGCCGGCGGCGCCACTTCTACCGCCTTGGCCAGCGCCTCGGTCCCCCCTTCCATCTCCAGATCCATGCGGATCTTGAACAGCTTCAGCGTGGGCAGCTGGCGAATCGACTCCGCGCCAGCCTCCTCGCTGAGCGCCTTGAGCGTGCCCTCCAAGCCGAGCGGTGAGTCCGGCTCAGTCGCGATCGTGAACCAGATGTTGAAATCGTGGTTGCGCAGATAGTTATGGGAGACGCCGGGATGATCGTTGATCACCTGAGCCGCCCGCCACGGATTCTCCGGATCCACCTTGGCCGCCACGAGCATCGAGGAGTAGCCGAGGGCCCGGGTGTCGAAGATCGGGGTGACCTGCCGGATGATTCGCTCGTCGATCAGCTCCGCCACGCGCGCGATGGCCGCCTCCTCGGACATCCCGCAGAGACTGGCCACGTGCTGGTAGGGCCTCCGGGCCAGCGGGAACGAGCCCTGCATCAGGTTCAACAGGCGCCTGTCGTTCTCGTCAAGCGGGATCGCCGCGCCGTGCTGGCGGGAGCGCAGCTTCGGCCCGTACTGGGATCGGCGGGCTGCGTCTTGCGAGCGAGATCCCTCTACCGCAGCCACCGAGCGGCCTCCTTGGCGTGGTAGGTGATAATCAGATCAGCCCCCGCCCTTCGGATCGCGGTCAGAGCCTCGAGCACGGTTGGGCGCTCGTCCAGGTAGCCCGCCGCCGCAGCCGCCTTGACCATGGCGTATTCGCCGGACACGTTGTAGGCGGCCAGCGGCATCCCGGTGTCCTCCTTGATCCGCCGGATCAAGTCGAGATAGGGCAGGGCAGGCTTGACCATCAGGATGTCCGCGCCCTCGTCGACATCCAGGCGAGCCTCCCGCAGCGCCTCGCCGGCATTGGCCGGATCCATCTGGTAGCTCCGCCGATCCCCGAATGCCGGCGTAGAGTCGACGGCCTCGCGGAACGGGCCATAGAAGGCCGATGCGAACTTGGCCGAGTAGGCGAGGATCGGCGTGTCGGCATGACCATCCTCGTCCAACGCCGCCCGAATGAACCCGATCCGGCCGTCCATCATGTCGCTGGGAGCGATGACGTCGGCCCCAGCGCGGGCCTGGGAGATCGCCGTTCGGGCCAGGAGTTCAAGAGTGGCGTCGTTGTCCACCGAGCCGTCCGGACGCACAACCCCGCAGTGGCCGTGGCTTGTGTACTCGCACAGGCAAACGTCGGTGATCACGATCAGCCCTGGGTGGGCCTCGGTGATCGCGCGGGTGGCCAGCTGGACGACCCCCTCGTCGTCCCAGGCACCTGACCCCTCCTCATCCTTGGACGCTGGAAGCCCAAACAGAAGGACGGCCGGAATACCGAGCTCCGCGGCCTCGCCGGCCTCCGTAACAGCGTGGGCAATCGATAGCCGGTCGACCCCCGGCATTGCCTCGATCGGTTCGCGACGGTCGATCCCATGGGCCACGAACAGCGGGTAGATGAGGTCGCCGGCGTCGAGCCGGGTTTCCTGAACCAGCCCGCGAAGCTGGTGGGTGGCGCGCAGACGGCGGAGCCGCGTTTGCGGAAAGGCCATAAGACTGAGAATACCGGCGGGGCGCTGCTGTACCCTGGGGTGTCGTGGCCGGTGACCTTCAACGTCGGGGTGGCTACACCCCGCGCCGAGTGCGTGAGCAACGGGCCTACCGGTATCTCGTGGTGGGCAGCACCGCTGGGGTGGTTGGCGTTGTGGGCATCGTGCTTGCGGTGGCCGGTGTGTTCTCGGCCGCGTTGCCGGTGATCGCTTTGCTGATCGCCGCCATGTGCGCATTTGGGTTCATGCGCAGCGTCGGCAGCCGCTAACTCTTCAGGCCAGGCGCCGGACGGCCAGGCGGGCAACGGCCGCGAACACGAGGGCTAGGACCACCAGGTGGACCAGAGGCCCGACCAGCCCCGGCGCCGAACCGGTAAAGGCGTTACTGGCGGCCTGAAGCGCCGCCCGGAACGGAAACAGAAAGGCGACCACGTCAAGTGCCGACTTGACGCCGCCAGACACCGCGCTGGCCGGCACCAGGGCCATGAACGCAATCGGCAGCGAGAGCAGCAGGGCAAGCAGTGAGGCGGCGCTGACCTCGCGCGCCAGCGCCCCAATCGCTATCCCCAGCGCTCCGAAGGCCAGCCCCCCGACGGCAAGGGCCACGATCCAGAGCTCGAATCGGCCCCAATCGAGATGCACAAAGCTTGAGACGCAGGCCGCCATCAGAAGTGCCACCACAGCCGCGCACGCCGCCGAAAGCGCCACTTTCTCGCCGAGCACTCCCTCCGGCCGCAGCAGGGTCCGGACGAGCCGTGAATAGGTGTGCTCCGAGCGCTCTATGGCCAGCAGGCTGGCTGCCAGGATCAGGGTGATCAGCATCAGGGAGACGACGACGGCAATCGTGGCCGCGTAGGAATCCGCCGGCGTCGTCCGACCCGACAGCTGGCTTTGCTGGACGGTGAGCGGGCTCCCAATCGACCCCAGGACCGGGCTGGCAAATCCCAGGCCCTGGATGGCCAGGTCCGCGAAGCCCACGACCTGGCGAAGCGCGTTGCGAAATGGCGAGGACGACGGCAGAGCGCCGATCGCCCCCTCGACCAGCGACCGCGACACGCGCAGCCCCAGCAAGTTGACGGTCTGGCCGGCGATCGTGATCCTTCCGCCCCCCAGGACCTTCTGGAGGTCACCCGTGGCGACCCGCAGGACCTGCTTGGAGACCGCCTGCTCCACCGCGTTGATCCGGGGGCTGATGGCCTGCTCTACGAACTGCTGCTCGAGCGGGTCGCTCGAATTCAGGATCAACTGAACAGTTGGACTGCCGACGCCCGACGTGACAAGGCTCTGAATCTGGGACACGATGTCGGAGGGGACGATCAGGGCGGCCAGCGCTTGCCCATCGCGGACCTTGGCGATCGCCTCCGCCTCCGAGTGCACCTTGATCGGCTGGATCGATCTGAACAACTCGCGGGCATACAGAGACACGTCGATCGTCTGATTGCCGAAGTGGATCTTTCCGTGGCCAGGCTTGACCTCGCTGAAGTAGGCCACCTTGGGCTTCCCGGGCGGACTCGAGAGCGCGAAGCCAATCATCAGCGCCACGACAACCGGATAGATCACCAAGAGCGCGACCAGCAGCGGCGAACGCCGCAGAATCTGGAGGTCTTTGACGAACAGCCAGCGCACGACTCAGAGCCTCAGTGCCCGCGCTCGTGCAAGAAGCGGACGAATGCGGCCTCCAGATCCTCGGCTTCGCCCACCGCCCGGTTCAGATCAGCCGGAGTCCCCCCGAACAGCAATTCGCCGTCGACCAGCACGAGCACCCTGGTCGCGTAGCGCTCCACCTCCCCAATGTTGTGGGTTGAGAAAACGATCGCGGTTCCCTGCGCCGCCCGGGTTCCGATGAACTCCCACAGTCGCTCGCGCTGCCGAGGGTCAAGGGATGCCGAGGGCTCGTCCAGCAGAAGCGTGGAGGGTGCAGAGAGCAGGCCGATGCCGATATTGACCCGCTGCTGGTTACCACCTGACAGGGTGCCCACCTCATCATCGGCCCGGTCCTCCAAACCGATCTCGCCAAGCATCTGCCGCGCGCTCCGCTCCGGGTCAGGCAGCTTCTCAAGCCGCGCGAACAGCATGAGATTCTCGGCCACAGACAGCTTGGAGTAGACCGCGGGCTGCTGGGGGACCCAACCCAATGGCCGCGCGTCGGGATATACGAGTTGACCATCGCTGGGCTCCAGCACCCCGGCCAGGATCGACAAAAGCGTCGTCTTCCCGGCGCCGTTGGGGCCGATCACACCGATGATCTCACCCCGGCGGACCTCGAAGCTGGTCGGGCGGAGCGCGACCCGTGAGCCGAAGCGCTTGGTCAGCGAGGAGGCGCTGAGCGTCGGCGCCTGGGTGATTTCGCTGGTGGCTTGCACTCGGCCGGAGGCTAATGGCTGGACGAGCGCGAAGCGGCAGGTTGGCCGGCGAAGCTTCCCCAGTAACAGATCGGCCTATCGGCCGACGGGCACCTCGGGCTCAGTGGGAAGCTCGTCTCCCGGTGCGTCATCGGCGGGTGCGTCATGGCCGGGCGGTGCGTCGTCGGCGGGTGCGCGATCGCCCTGTGCGCCGGCACTTTGGGTCCCCTCGCCAGCCGGACGAGCCCGTGCGTCTCGAGCCAGCACAGCGCCGGGACCCCCCTCGGGCGGCGCGCGTAAACCGGCGACGGCCGGCGTTCCCCAGGGCTCGAGGACGAGATGGCGGCGGAGGTAGAGGATGGTCTCCCGCAAGACCGCCGCCACCGGGAGCGCGACCAGTGCGCCGGCGATGCCGTACAGCTGATAGCCGATCAGCAGCGAGAGGATGATCAGGATTGGGTTGATTCGCAACGAGAGCCGGAACACCTGGGGTGCCACAACGTGGCCTTCGAGCTGCTGGAGGGCGACGAATAGGAGGGCAACCCAGAGGGCGCTGATGGGATCGTTGAACAGCGCTACGAGCACGGCCGGGAGAGCACCAACTATCGGCCCCAGGTACGGAATCAACTCCATCACCCCGTAGAAGCCGCCGAAAAAGAGCGCGTAGTGCGCCCCGTCAGGGAAGATGCCTATGAGCCCGATGATCCACAGGCAGAAGCCGGCGCTTGAGCCCATAATCACGCTGAAGAGCAGCTGCCCACGGATGTAGCCGAACACTGCGCGCTGCACGAGCAACGGATAGTCGTCCTGCGGGGTGCCGTCGCCCGGGGGCATGATCCGTCTGACCAGCGCCCCGATTTGCGGGCCGTACACCAGCAGGTAGACCGACAGAACGATCACAAGGACGAGGTCAAAGGCCAGCGTGATCACCTTGCCCAGGAGGTCGCGAGTGACCTTCACCACGTTGCCCGTCCCCTTGAGAACGTTCTTCTCAAGCGTCTGGAGGGCCGTTTGTCCCTGCTGCTTGATCTGAACTTTGATCCCGTGCTGAGTGAGCCACGTCTGAACGTTGTTCAGGTCCCTATTTGCCTGATGGATGATGCTCGGCACGTTGTTTCCAAACCTGGCTACCTGCGTGCCGATTGGATTGGCCAGCAATACGCCGATGCCCACGAGCGCAGCGAGCAGCCCGATATACACGAGCAAGATGGCCAGACCCCGAGGCACTCTGCCCCGGTGGAGCATCTTGACCAGCGGATTGAGGATCAAGGCGAACGTGCTGGCCGCGACCAGGATCAACAGAACCGTGCCCGACGCCCGAGCAAGCGCCCAGAGCGCCAGCAAGAACAGCGGGAGCATCACGAGCTGGACCCAGCGGGACACGACGACGGGCGAGGCCACTACCTGCCGCACGGTGGGAGCATCTGCCGCCAACGGAACCTCTCGGGTGGGCGCCGGCGCCTGGAGCGGCTGCTCCTCCTCCGGAGCGGCCTGGCCCGCGCGAACGTCATCGGGCCCGAGCTCCGTTCTCTCGTGAGAGCCCCACGGCCATCGGAAACGCCTGGAAACCCGTAAACGCATCCAACTGGAAGTATGAGGGTCAGCCAGACGTGACCAAAACCACCAAGGTTCTTTTCGTGGGCGACATCGTCGGCGGCCCGGGCCGCCGCACGCTGGCGACCCTGCTCCCGGTGCTGCGCGAGCGCCACCAACCACAGTTCGTCGTTGTAAATGGGGAGAACGCCGCCGGCGGTATCGGAATCACCCCAGGCGTGGCTCGTGAGCTGTTCGAGGCCGGCGTGGACGTGATCACGCTGGGAAACCACACCTACCGTCACCGCGAGGTCTATCGCTACCTCGACGACGAGGACAAGATCATCCGCCCCGCCAACTTTCTGCCCTCGCAACCCGGGCACGGCTGGTGTGTGGTGGAACGTGATGGCGTGAGACTCGGCGTCGTCTCCCTCTCAGGCAACCTGTTCATGAACGCAGCTCGTCCGGCCTTCGTAGAGGCCGACAGCGTTCTGCGGGCATTGGACGGGAAAGCCGATCACATCCTGGTCGACATGCACGCCGAGGCCACCAGCGAAAAGATCGGGCTCGGGTGGTACCTCGATGGCCGGGTCACGGCGGTGGCCGGCACACACACCCATGTCCCCACCGCCGACGCCCGCATCCTGTCCGGCGGCACGGCCTACATCAGCGACGTCGGAATGACGGGCGCCCGTGGCGGGGTCCTCGGCGTTCGCAAGGAACTGGCAATCGAGGCGATGGTGAGCCAGATGCCCGTGAGGTTCGAGACCTCAGCCGAGGACCCGTGGCTGAACGGAGTGCTGATCGAAGCGGAAGAGTCGATGCGCGCAATCGCGATTCAGCAGGTGCTCGAGCCGATGGGCTGAAGGGCTAGGCCGCCAGCACCGCCTCCCGATCGCCGACCGCCAGCGGGGCTGCCTCCGGTGCGCGAAGCGACTCGTGCTGGCCCACCCGGCCTGAGGGGTAAGCGCCGAACAGAGCAACGACGACCGCCGGATAGAACCAGACGATGTAGGAGTACAACCAGTATCCGGCAGCCAGCTGGAGGGCGATTATCACCGCGCCGGCCAGGGCCGCCACCTCGACGATGCCCCGACGGCGCGGAACGAACGCCACCAGGATCGCCAACGCGACGGCGGCCCCCTGCACTAGGTGCTGCTCAACGCTCAGGCCCCCCCATAGCCCCCAGACCGAGAAGGGAGTAATTCGATGTGCTTGGTAGGTAACCGAGTCATGCCAGAAGGTCGACAGGTTTCCTTCCAGGAAGACGGGAAGCATGGCCAAGCCGAGCGTGACGCCGTAGGCCACCACATACGTGATCAACGAACGCTTGGCCGGCCATCGCGTCCCCACGCCACGCATGAACAATGGCCCCAGGGCTAAGGGGGCGAACTTGGTGAGTCCCGCCAGCGCGCCCAGGACGCCCCGGGCGGGCGCCGAGGTCAGAACGAGCAGCGCTGCCACCACCAGCAGCCCCACCAACGTGTCGTTCGTATCGGACGCCAGCGACCAGAGCGAGAACGGGTATGCCGCCCAGGCAAAGCCGAGCGCCGCCCCGAGCGTTGGCCCGCGGATCCGCCGACCTAGGAAAATCAGGCCGATCAGCATGAGCACGTCGAAAAACACCGATGCGGCGTGGGCGGCCGGCAGGTCATCCCACGTCCCGCTCCAGCCGAAGAGCGCCACGGCGGGGACGTAGGCGTAGTAGTTGGCCGGGCCGTACGTGTCGCCATTGGCGTTATTGGCCGGCCAGTTTCCGTACAGCGGCTGCCCGTGGAGCAGCTTGTGGGCTCCGATCACCCCGGCGTAGCCGACATCGATCACATTCGAATCGGTGACATTCAGCCCGATGCGAAAGCCCATCAGGAAGATCGTTCCCACGGCCAGCCAGGTCACCGGTACTCGCAGGGGGAGCGGCCGGCGAGGCCGCCCGCGGCCGAAGGCCAGCAGCAGCATCCGGACCAGCAGGTAGATCAAGAACGGATAGACCAGCGGCACGGAGAGGCCGATCTGGGCGCGGTCGAACAGGGCGAGCGAGATCGAGAATCCGAGCAGCACCAGCAGGTCGAGGTGAAGCAGCGACCAGCCGCCGCGCACGCGCTCCCAACGGCCGTTCCGTCGGCGGGGCCAGGGCAGGAACGGAAGCATGAACACCAGACACAGGGGCAGCCACACGTACAGCGCGTTGACCCGTCGCCCAAACGCTCCGGGGTAGCCCCGCGCCATCGTCCAGGCCACCTGGAAACCGGTCCAGACCTGCGTCACACGGCCCGTGGCGTCGCTCACGTAGACCTGGATGACCTCCTTCTGCGGCTGCCCCTGGCTGAACCAGCTCACCTGCCAGTTGCCCGGTCCCTTCGTGTACTCGTAGGCCTTGGCCCCCGGCCAGCGGATGAGCTCGGCTTTGACCTTCGGATTGGCCGCGGCGATCCGCTCCACCTGAGCGCCCGTCAGGCGATAGCCCTTCGGGGGTGTGTTGGGCGAGGAGACCAGGACGGCCACGTTGGCGGCGACGGCCGCTCCCACCTCGGTCGAGCTCGTCATGACGGTCGTCGGGGCCGCCACGCTGGCAAGCGCTCGTCCGGCACGGCGCGCGTGCCGGGCCGAGTCCAGCAGCGTTGAGCTGTCATTGCGGACGGACCGATGCCCGGCCGACGCGACAGCGACTGAGCCCGGCGCCAGCATGGCCATCACCCCCAGTAGCGCCAGGATCCACCGGATCCAGCCGGTAGCAGCGCGGCGTGGCTGTGGTACTTCCTCCGGCAGGCTTAGAGCTTGAAGCTCCAAAGCTTCTGCCCGACGAAGTTCAGCGGCGTACCCGCCGCGATGGCAATCGCCTGGGCCAGAACCTTCGTCATCCCGCCGCTCACCAGCCCGACGAGCACCCCGTAGGAGAAGCCGAACACAACGAGTGAGACGGCGAAGAAGCGTACGCCCTGGCCCAGAGGATGGGCCGCCCTGGCGCCAAACGTCCAGTGACGGTTCCACCAGAAGTTGTTGGTGACGGCGGCGACCCAGGCCACCACGGCCGAGACCCGGTAATCGATCGACGCCAGATGCACGCAGGCAGCGAATACACCGAGGTTGACCGCGTATCCCGTCGCTCCGACGGCGCCAAAGCGAACGAGCTGGAGCCAGTTGTGCGGGCGGCGAACTCCATGACGCACCCGGACGTGAAATGAATCCGGCGGGCGCGACGGCACTGGCCGGACCGGCCGGGCGACGGCTGGACGCTCCAGCGTCGTGGTTAGCTCTTCGGGCATGCGCGGGGAGGAAATCTAGCGGCCGCCTGATAAGCGAGCGCTAAGAGTCGATGTGTTTATCGGGCGATTCGCTCGTTGTGTTTACCCCCTGAGCGCCGCCTCACCCCTGGCCTAATCCGAAGTGCCGGCAGACCATCGGGGCCACATCGGTCAGTCGCCACTGGTCGAACGCCTGCTTGGAGTCAGGCCCGGTTCCGCACCACAGCAACACGCCGAGCGAGTCAGATCGATGCAGCGAGCCATGGCTGCCGCCTCCGACGTGATCTGCTCCGCCCCAATCGACGAACTCGTAACCCGGAGCAGCCGAAAGCAGGACATCGCCGGCACGCGAGCAATGCAGGGCCGACCAGATCCGCGCCAATGCAGCGGGGTAGTCATCGCTCACGATCTGACCCTCGCGCTCATGCAGCCCAAGCGCAGCTGGTTCGCCCTCGACGCTCCAACGCAGGCCCCGCTCGTCCTCGAGCTCGCCCCCGGCGCTGAACCGCAGCTCGCCCCGGCTCGAGCGCACCACCGCCTCCCGGCTCCCGTCCTCTCCTGAGAGCCACAGCGCAAGATCGACTCCCTCGACCGCCGCCACCGCCTCGATCGAGCGATCGATGATGGCCTGACGCCGATCTTCGTCCAGGACATAAACCATCGCGGCCCGCTGAGCCGGGCTGAGCGCCACCTCGGCCCCGATCGCGCTGGCGGCGGTCTGCGCCGCAACGTCGAAGTCGGCAAAGGCCTGGTCCAGCCGGATGCGCTCTTCGACCGCCGCCTGCGAGTGATCGGAGACCACGATCACGGCGTGCTGCTCCAGGAAGGCGTCAGGCCCTCCGGCGGCATGCATGAGGCGCTCGAGCTGGCGATCGGCGGCGGCGATCGATGTCACCTGAGCGTGGGGACCGTTCTTGTGCGACCAGGCGTCGTTGTCCGGCAGCGAGAACAACAAGAAGTCGAACAAATCGTGCTCCACGAGATAGGCGCCCACACATCCCGTGTGCTGATCGCGGATGCCGGGCATTCCGAGTTGGCCGCGGCACCCGGTCCGGCGGCTCGCGTACAGGTCTGCATAGAACAGCTCCTTGGGCCCGAGAATGGGACGCCGGAACAGCGTCGAGGTGGCGATCCGGGCCAGGGCAGTCTCGTTGGAAACCTCATGCTGATGCCGACCCCGGTATATGAGATACGTGGTCCCGGCCGTCCGGATCTCCTCGTCGTCCAGTGACTCGAAGACCGTCTTGACCTCCGAGGAAAGGTGCTCGGCGTTCATCCGGTACACGGTGTCGGTGAGCGACTTGATCACGCCGAACTGGCGGCTGGCCGAGAAGCTCGAGCCGTACTCGATGTACCGGCCCTCCTCGCGGTGGTACCAGTTCATGCTCGGGATCAGATGCTGGTCGGGTCCCACGCCCGTCGTGATCGTGGCGGCGCACACCGGCGTAACTGAGGGAAACGCTGCCACGCAATCGTCGACGTAGACCCCTTCCTCTCGGATCCGGGCCAGGGCTGGGGCTCGCCCAGAGGCAATCGCCCGCTCCAGCATCGAGGGCTTGAGCGCATCGATGATGACGAGGACGAGCTTCTTCACCGGCGGCCCGGCCGGCATGCGAGCGCTCGCGTCCTCGCCGAGTGGATCACCGCAGAACTCGCAGGCCGGCGTACTTCTGCGGCTGGCGTCCGCGTCCGGAGACCGCCAGCCAGGCGAGAGCAATCAGGACCAGCGGGCCTACGGGCGGCGCCAGAACCGAGAGGGCGGCCGCGATTACAGCGGCGCCATCGGCGAACAGCGATGTGGCATCGGCTGCCGCGGCATCCAAACGGGCTCGGACCCGTCGCAGCAGCGGAACGGCGGCCGCGGCCCCAACGGCGGCGCAAAGAACCCCGCCTACCAGCCCGGGCCACCACGTGTGCCCGTTCTGAGCCAGCGCGCCGGCGAACAGGATCGCCCCGGCGCCTATCGAAACCCCGAGCATGACGATCTCCAGTGGACGCTGGGGAGCGCTCCGCCAGCGACGCTCCGCGAGGGCCAGTAGGAGCGCTACGGCCAGGACCGCGAAAAGGAATGGCGCGCCCTGCAGGAACGAGAAATCGGTTCCCTTGAAATCAATCTGGATGTCGCCTGCGGCCAGCGCTCCGGTAACCAACGCCGGAAGGAAGGGCCGGATGCCCGCCGCCGCGGCGATTCCGAGCCCTTGGCATATGTCGAAAGCCAGGTGCATGTCTGCTGCTAATCGCCCAGCGTCTGGAGCGCGCGGGGCAGGGTCCGTGAAAGCGCAGGCACAGCGTGCTGTACCGTGGCGAGAGGTGGACGATAGACGAGAGGGCAGTCTGAGCCGCGGAAAGTAATCGGAGTCCCACCCATCCCCTCGCCCACCCACCCACCCACCCACCCCCCGCACGCGCCCGGCGCTCGTCAGCGATCCACGGCGCGGGATATCGAGCGCTACGCGGGGCTATTCGCCACACGCACCAGGTCGATGAGGTCCTCGGCAATGCGTGATCTCATGGCGCTGACCGAACGACCAGAGGTCATCTCGCTGGCCGGTGGCTGGCCAGACACCTCGACGTTCCCCGCAGACTCCTACGCCGCATTGATGAGCACCGTGGCTTCAAATTCCTGCGCTCGTGCCCTCCAGTACAGCCCCACCGAGGGTCTGTCGGTGGTCAAGCGCTGCATCGTCGAGGTGATGGCGGCCGAGGGCATCGCGATCGACCCCGAGGAACTCCTGGTCACGACCGGCGGCCAGCAGGTGATCGACCTCGTTTGCAAGACGCTGGTCGATCCCGGCGACGTCGTGGTGTGTGAAGCCCCGACATATCCCGGCGCTGTTCCCACCTTCGGCGCTTACGAGGCGGACGTTGTCCACGTCACGATGGATCGCGACGGAATGCGCATCGACGAGCTTCGGGCGACGCTCTCCAAACTCGAATCAGAAGCTCGCCGGCCGAAGTTCATCTACACCGTCCCCACGTTCCACAACCCTGCTGGCGTGACGATGTCCTACGAGCGCCGGGTGGAGCTCGTCGAGATCGCGGCTGAACACGAGCTCCTGATCCTGGAGGACAACCCGTATGGCCTCTTGCGCTATGAGGGATCTCCGCTGCCGCCGCTGCGCTCGCTCGACAACGAGTTCGTGATCTACGCCAGCACGTTTTCCAAGATCCTCTCGCCAGGCGTCAGGCTGGGCTGGGCCGCCGCGCCGGCTCCGGTGCTCGAGAAAATGAACATCGGAAAGCAGTCGGCCGATCTGTGCTCCTCATCGATCTCTCAGTACTTCGTGAGCGCTTACTTCGATTCCCGCCCCTGGGAGGAGTATGTCCGGTCCCTGATTGAGATCTATCGCCGACGCCGTGACGTGATGCTGGACGCGCTGGCCGAGCATTTCCCCAGAGAGGCCGAATGGACTCACCCCCAGGGCGGGTTGTTCATCTGGCTCACGCTCCCGGACTACATCGACACCACCGACCTCCTGGCCAGGGCGCTGGACGAGCACGTCGCGTTCGTCCCGGGGCGCGCTGCGTTCCTGGACGGGCGCGGAGGCTCCTCCATGCGGCTGAACTTCTCCGGTGTCGACGAGAGCAACATCCGAGAGGGAATCCGCCGTTTGGGCGAGGTGGTGCGCGAGCAGGTGGCGCTTTACGGAACTTTGACGGGGATCCCCACCCGCCCGTCAGCTCCCGCACCGGCTGGCTCGAAGGGGCGGCCACCGGCGCGAGGCGAGCGCCAGCCGGACGAGCTGCCGCCATCGAACGTGCTGAGGATGCCGCGCACGCGGGCTCGCTGAGTTGACCCGGGTCGCCGTGCTCAAGGGTGGCCGGTCCCTGGAGCGCCAGGTCTCGCTGCGCTCAGGGGCACGAGTCCAGGATGCGCTCGAGCGCCTGGGGCACGATGTCGTCGCGATCGATGTGGGAGCGGATCTGGTCAGCCAGCTGGAGGAGGTCGCGCCGGAGATTGCGTTCGTGGCGCTGCACGGCCGTGACGGCGAGGACGGCACCGTTCAGGAACTGCTCGAGGTGATGGGCATTCCCTTTACGGGCTCGGGCGTGTCGGCCTGCATTCGAGCATCCGACAAGGTCCTGGCCAAACACGCGATGCGGGACGCCGGCATCCCGACGCCGGACTTCTACGCGTTCAATGAGACCGCCTTCCAGGCGCTGGGAGCCGCCCAGGCCCTCCCGGCGATTGAGGACCGCCTGCAGTTTCCGATCGTCGTCAAGCCAGCGTCGCAGGGCTCTGCCCTGGGCATAAAGTTCGCCCGCACGGCGGCCGACGTCCCCCAGGCTCTGGTTGCCGCCTTCTCCTACGACCGCAAGGTATTGCTCGAGCGTCACGTCCCCGGACGGGATTTGGCCGTGTCTGTGCTCGACCAGGACGGGGCTCCCCGGGCGCTGCCAATAGTGGAAGCGGTGTTGGTCCGCCAGCGCCAGGAGGACTTCTACGACTTCGAGTCCCGATACGAGATCGGCCGCACGAGATTCGTCTGCCCGGCGGCGCTCGACCAGGAGGTCACCGCCCGCGCGCAGGAGATCGCGCTGGCCACCTACGAGCTCATGGGCTGCTCGGGCTTCGCTCGCATCGATCTGATGCTGGAGCAGCCCGATGGACTGTTCGTGCTTGAGACGAACACGATCCCAGGGCTGACCGACGTCAGTCTGCTTCCGCAGGCGGCCGATGCTGCCGGCATCGACTTTGACGCCCTGATCGACCAGATCCTGGACGCCGCCCTGGCCCGGGCCTAGCCGCCCTGGCTAAACCTCGGGCTATTCCGACCCGCCGGCGAAGTCCTCGGGACTGACCGAATCCAGGAAGTCTTTGAACTTCTCGACAACTTCCTCGGTGTCCTCAACCTCGTGCTCGAACTCGATCGCCGACTCGGCGATCACATCGTCGGCGGCGTAGATCGGCGCCCCTGCCCGCACGGCCAAGGCCAGCGCGTCACTGGGTCGAGAGTCGATCTCCAGCTCGCGGCCGTTGACCCGGAGGCTGATCGACGCGTAGAACGTGTTCTCACGCAGCTCAGTTACCGCTACGCGCGTGCACTCGACATCGAGCTCACCAAGAACGTCCGAGAGCAGGTCGTGGGTCATCGGGCGTGGCGTGGAGGCCCCTTGCAGCTTCATCAGGATCGCCGCCGCCTCCGGGTGGCCGATCCAGATGGGGAGGAACTTGTTGCTCTCCACTGTCTTGAGCAACACGATCGGCTGCTTGCCCACCATGTCGAAGCTCACGCCGTAGATGACGACTTCCTGCAAGACCGGCTCCTCGGATCGGGGGGGCCAAGTATAGGCCCGGCCGGTCTGGTGACCTGAAGCGTGCCGGAGGCCGAATGAGCCGCGCCGGGGCTGGATGGGCAGGTGCTCCCAGATGTCAGACACCTGCCAAAACGTGATTGAAAATGGGGCGATCGGGGTACCGGGAGCGTGAATGAGTTTGAAGTCGAACCTGCTGCGGGAGGACATGACGCCGGCCCGCGTGGAAAGCCGCGAGCTCTTCGTGCGTTGGCAGAAATCAGGAGACCAGCGCGCCCGAGAGGAGCTCGTAGACCGATTTCTGCCGCTCGCCCGCAATCTCGCCCGGCGCTACTCCGGAGCCCGTGAGCCTTTCGACGACCTGCTCCAGGTAGCCAGCCTAGGGCTGGTCAAGGCGATCGACCGCTTCGATGTCGACCGCGGGGCCGCGTTCTCGTCGTTCGCCGTCCCCACGATCCTCGGGGAGCTCAAGCGGTACTTCCGTGACCTTGGCTGGGCCGTCCATGTACCCCGTGGCGCCCAGGAGCAGGCTCTCAAGGTCCAAGAGGCCCAAGAGCGTCTGACGACCAGGACAGGGCGGCCTCCGACCGTCACGGATCTGGCTGAGTACCTCGAGATCCCTGTCGAAGACGTGCTGGACGCGCTTGAGACCGCGGCCGCCCACCATTCCGCCTCGTTGGACGCTCCGCGTGAGGACGGCGATGAGGATTCCGGAACGCTCGTGGATGTGTTCGGCCAGGAGGATCAGCGCTACGAGCTGATTGACCAGACGGTTACCGTTTCCGTGGCCGCGCGAGCACTTTCGGCCCGGGAGCGCAAGGTTCTCGCTCTGCGCTTCGTCCACGACATGACGCAGACCCAGATCGCACAGGAGATCGGTGTTTCGCAGATGCAGGTCTCGCGGATCCTCAGAAGGGCATTGAGTCGGCTGCGAGAGCTGACCGATACGCCGGACCCCTTGGCGGCCTAGCCCACCAGGTATCCTCAGCCTCCGACGCGTCGACGCGTCCGGTAGATCGTGTCGCTCCGTCGCCGTACTTCGGCGCCCGGAGCAATTACAGGCGAACGCTCCTTCGGTGATGGTGGCCCCCGCTCCCCTCGAGACCCCTGGCTCAGCGCGCTCAATGAGCTGGGCGGCGCGTGGCGAAGTTATGGCCTGGTCTGGATTGGGATTGGCCGGCTCGGTAGCGGCGCTGATCCTCGGTCCTCGGCTGGCGGGAGGCTCGGTCAAATGGTGGATCGATCCTCACCTCTCGATCAGCCCGAGCACGCAGGAGGTGTTGTTCTTCGTGGCCATGGGCGCGCTGGCCGTGGCCTGGCTGGCGCTCGGGCGACGGGCCAAGACCGGCGTCATGAACCACCAGATGATCTGCGCCATCGGGCTGCTGTGGTCCATCCCGCTGTTTCTGGACGCTCCCGTCTTCAGCCGGGACGTCTTCAGCTACCTCGGTCAGGGGACGATCCTGCATCTCGGGCACAACCCCTACAACCAGCCCCCTACGGTCCTCGCCAGCCTCGGTCGGCCTCATGTCCTGAACGCCATCGACAAGTTCTGGCAACACACCACCGCACCCTACGGTCCGCTTTTCCTGGGACTCGTGGCGGGGATCGTCAGCGCCACCGGCTCGCATGTCGTCCTCGGGGCCCAGATGATCAAACTGCTCGGGCTCGTCGGCCTGGCTCTGCTCGCGGTGTTCGTCCCTCGTCTGGCTCGCGCCCAGGGAGCGGATCCGGTGCGGGCCACCTGGCTCGTCACGCTCAACCCGCTCGTCCTGTTCGCCCTCGTGATCCCAGGGCACAACGACCTTCTGATGGTGGGGCTGCTGGCGATGGGGGTTGCGCTCGCTGCCGAACGTCACCCCATCTGGGGGATCGCCATCTGCGCCCTGGCGGCCGGAATCAAGCTACCCGCGCTCGCCGGCGCGGCCTTTATCGCCGTGGCCTGGGCCCGATCGGCTCCCGACCTCAAGGCGGGACTCTGGCGACTTGCCCAAGCGGCCGTCCTCGTCGTGGTCGTCTTTGCGCTCGTCGGCCTGGCCACGGGGGTGGGAGCGAGCTGGCTCACCAGCACGCTGTTCTCAGCTCCGGGCCGGGTGGCGCTGGCGGTAACCCCATCCAGCGGACTCGCCTGCACCCTGTACTCCGGATTGGGTCACGTCTGTTCAAATCACGTTGCCGGCTTTCATAACGATCAGACGGTCTTCAGGATCGTGATTGGTGTGATTTCGCTGGTCGCTGTGCTCGAGATGCTGCGCCGTGTCCGAGCCCCAACGCTGGCCCGCTGGCTCGGCCTGGCGCTGCTCGTGCTGGCCTGGGGAGGACCTGCGGCCTGGCCCTGGTACTTCATATGGGGAATCGCGCTCGTAGCCGCCGCCCCTGGAACGCTGACCTACTTCTGGTGCATCGTCCTGATCCTCGCCGGAGCATTCGTGGTCAAGCCCGACGGAATCCTCGCCGTGCCCCTTCAGAGTGCGCCCTGGGTGATGGCTTGCTACCTCGTGGCCATCATTGCGGGCTGGTACGGCTACCGACGGTGGGGAAGGATCCGGCCTGAGCCACCGCGGGGCGCCCAGCCTGGCGCCGACCCGCCGGGCGGCGCCGACCCCACCACTCACCCCCTCCTGGCCAAGCCGTGAGCGTCGCCGTCGAGCAAAAGCCGGAGGCTCCCTTCACGCCGAAGGCCTCGCAACTCGCCACTACCTCGTTGCGCGGTGAGCGTCTTCGTGATCTGGCGGCGGTGGGAATCCCGACGGCCGTGGCGCTGTTTCTGTGTCTGTATGAGTTGACCACTCGGAGCCTGTGGCTCGACGAAGCGGCCACCGTCGCAATCGTTTCCCAGCACGGCGCCGCATTCGGTGCCGCGTTGGCCCACGACGGCGGCAACATGCTGGGTTACTACGCGTTACTTCACGTTCTGGTCGGGGCGTTCGGCCACGGCGCGACCGTGATCCGTCTCCCATCGGCACTGGCTGGAGTCGCCATCGTCACGCTGACCAGCCTTATAGCTCGGCGGCTCTTTGACCGGCGCGTGGCATTTCTCGCCGGGTTATTGACGGCCGTCAGCCTGTCGCTCGTCTACTGGGCTCAGGTCGCCCGTGGATACGCATTGATGATCGCGCTGTTGTGCGCGTCCTTTCTGCTCCTCATCGAAGCGCTCGAGCGGCCAAAGCCAGGCTGGGGGATCTGGATCGGTTACGTACTGGTGGCCACCGCCGCCATGTATGCAGGGCTCGAGGCCGCGCTCGTGTTCCCCGTCCAGATCTTGGTGCTCGCCTGGCATCGGCGCCGGATCGGCTGGCTGCTCAGCGCGCTGGCCGTGAGCGCCCTGTGCTGTATCCCCCTGGCCGTGCTAGCGCTCGATCGCGGCAGCTCTCAGATCTTCTGGATCCCACCGCCTAACGCATTCACGATGAAGCAGGTCCTGCTCACGCTTTCCTCCGGCGGTCTCGAGCCTCAGTTCTACAGCGGTAGTGGCGATGTCCTGCGGTGGCTGACAGAGATCCTGGTGGGCGTCGGCGCGCTGGTGGTCGTGTGGCAGCTCTTACGAAGGCGGGCGCGCCCCGAGGCCTGGAAGCCCGCGCTCGTGCTCGGGTGGCTCCTGCTCCCGGGCATCCTGGCCTGGATGATCTCGGAGCTCGGGCACTCGATGTTCGAGGCCAGATACCTGCTGATGTCGCTCCCGGCCGTGGCGTTGTTGCTGGCCTGGATGGTGGCCGCCGCGTGGAATCTCGGTAGCCGTCCGGCCCCCGTCGCGAGCCCAATCGGTGGGTGGCTCCGGGGGAGAATGGGCGGGTCGGTCGCGATCACCGCGTGGTCCTACGCGCTGCGCGGCCTTGCGCTCGCGCTCCTCGTCTTGCTGTTGACGCTCCGAGCGCTGCAGCTCGGGCCGAGTTACGGCGTCTCGACCGAGCCATGGAACACCACCACCCATCAGGTGCTGGCCAGCGCGCGGCCCGGCGATTGTCTTGCGTTCTATCCGCTGGACTCGCGGATGCCATTCCGTTACTACCTGCCCGCTGGCGGCGCGACCCCTCCGTCGATCCTTCCGGCCGTCCCCTGGAGCCTGAACCGGTCCTATGTGGAGGATTACGCCACGCTCTCGCCAGCCGAGGTGCGGCGACTGCCGAGCCATTGCCGACGTGTGTGGCTCATCTCAAGCCACCAGGGTCACCACGACGGAACGACGATTGGAAGTACGCACTTTGACCGGTTCGTGGCCCTCAAGGCCGCGCTCGGACGCGAATATCTCCAGAACCAGAGCACGTCCTACGGGGCAGCCAGCATCATCACCGTGGACCTGTACAGCGGGGCCCGCCGGAGCGGATCCGGCTCCGGGTATCTCTGAGCGATCTGGTCACCGACCGTGACCTCGTTGCGCATCTGGGGCATAGGCGTCGCGATGGCACTTTTTCTCGCGCTGGCCGGCGAGGCCTGGGCCCACGACTCGCCGCCCGGCTTCTGGTATGGAACCGACAGCACCTATATGCAGGTCCGCGGCTCCGGCCCTTACCAGGAGCCGGTGATCAGCGGAAGCTACGGCGGCTACGTGGGAATGGTGGGCAGCTGGGAGTGGTGGCTCGGGTGCCAGGGCCGCTTTTTGAACTGGTCCAAGGTCAACAGCGCCCAAGCCAACACCAACCTGACCACCTACCACGTCGGGGTCGGGACGGCCGCCTACTGGTTCATGGGTGGTCCGGGGGTCGATCCTCGCTACAACGCGACTGCCGCCGAGGCCAAGACCTGGGGTGCCCGGCAGGCAGCCAGGGCGCTGACCGATATTGCGGGGCTGTCCCAGAGCCAACGCGTCGTCTTCCCGGTGCTGTTCATGGACATCGAGTTGCCCGGTATCTCCCCCGCGGCCGACAACGGTTGGGACTCGGTCTATACCTCGCCGTGCAGCGGACGGGTCAAGCAGTCATCCGTTCCGGCCTCGCTTGATCGCGCCGATTTCAACGGCTTCTGGGGCTACCTGCGAGATCACTCCCACTACGTGCCCGGCGTGTATTCGGCGCCGGCGGTGTGGACTCGAATTTTCGGTAACGGCCCGGCGGGTCAAATATTGAGGACCGACGAGTGGACCTATGAGCCTGAGACGTCAAGCCTGAGCCACCCGCCGTCCGGATGGTGCCTGACCGGTAGCGGAGGCTGCGCGCAATTCTTCGGTGGGATGACGAGTGCCAGCCCACATGCCCTCATGTGGCAGTTCTCCGGAGGCGGCGGCGTGCGCAACGGCTACGGTGATTTTGACCAGATCGACGGTCACCGGTCCTAGCGGACCGCTTGAGAGCTCAGGGGCGTAGCGTCAGGCCGGTGTAGGTCAGGGCACTCAGCCCGGCCAAAAGCACCACGTTGAAGCACAGCAACCCTCGGAACCACCACCCGCGGATGTAGTACGCCGCCACCATCAGCAGCGGGAAAGCCGTGATCAGGAGCCGCGGGTTGGGGGGGATGTTCCAAGACGTGAAAGTGAAAAACGCGATTCCGAGCGACCACAGGATCGCCTCCAGCGGCATGCGCCGGCGTTGGAAGAACATCAACACGATCATCGCGATCATCAACACCGCGCCTACCAGCCCCACGATCAGGTTCAAATTGACGTTGGGCTCTGCCAGGTTGCTCCACGTCCACTGGCTGGCCAACTGGGTTGCGTCGTGCACCAGGGCAAGCGGGCTCGTCTTCTCGTGCCAGCCATCGTGCTGGGCGATGAAACTCGCGAACGGCGAGCCGGTGTGGGCCCAGAGATAGATGCTGAACGCGATGCCGCCCCAGATGGAGAGGAAGGGCGCGAGAAAGCTCCTGGCCGCGGCCCGGAGTCGCCACCCCTGGCGCCGGAGCTCGAGCACCGCGGACACCGCGCACACGATGATCAAGATGAAGGCTTCGGGCTCCACGGCCGTGCTGATTCCGGCCAGCACCCCGGCCAGCACCCAACGGCGGCGGCTCAGCGCATATATACAGCCGGCCGCCAGCGGGATCGCGATTCCCTCCGCGTAGACCATCGAGAAAACGACCGAACCGGGAAACAGGCAGAAGAGCAGCACAGCCCTCCGGCCGGCCTCCGCATCCCACCACTGGGTCGCCATGCGCTGGATCAGAACGGCCGTCACGAACCCACCGATCGTGGAGAGCACGATCGCGGCCACCGTGATCGCGCCGATCGTCCCGTAGGGCGTCGCCCAGATGAAGAGGTAGGACAACGCTCTGGTGGACAGGGGGTACAGCGGGAAGAAGCCCAGGTTCGTCTGAAAGTGCGAGACGTAATCCGGATAACCGATATTGGCCACCGAGCGGTACCAGAATCCATCCCAGTTGGCGAACTCATTGAGGAACGGCGTGTGCCGGAGAGAACCGTTGATCAACGCCACGGCGATCAGCAGCACGCGGGTCGCCAGATAGACGAGGAGGACGAAACGAACGCTGGCAAACGCACCGCCCAGTGCCAGTCGCCGGGACGCGACGGCGCTGGCCAGACGCTCTCGAACGCTCGGGCCCCTCGGCCCCGTGCCCGGCACGGCGGCCTCGCCCGAACCGCCCGGCAATGCGGTCAGCGTGCCGGGGGGATGATCGCCGGATGGAAGGGGCGATGACGGAGCAGCCGAGGGCCGCGTACTCGAGGCGAGTCCTGGCGATCCGTTCTCGGCGAGAGCCTCCGAGGAGGAATCGATGACGGAATCGATCGGTTCAGGCCTGGGTTCCACGGTGCGCGCAGTTTAAGGACGTCGTGCGGAGCAGTGTTTCAGCGTAGCGGCGGGAGTTTGGGGCGCAGGATCCTCGGCCGCCCGAGATAGGAGTCCGAGGTGTCCCGTCAGCGGCAAGGCCTTCGACCCGGTACCAATCGGCTAAAAGTCTCCGGAAGTATCTCAGACAGGCACTCCGAATAGTTGGTTTTAGGTTGATTAGTATGAGGGCGTGAGACAGGGACGGGTCGTGGTCAAACGGTTGGGGCTGATCCTTCTGGCCGTAGTTGGCGCGCTCATGTTCGGGGCGCCACAGGGGCTGGCTTATCGCGGCCACCACCGCTTGATGTCTCGCCACGACGCGGTGATCTTCGTGCACGGGTTCGAGGGGTCAGGTGGTCAGTTCGAGTCCCAGCAGCTGCGGCTGACGAGCAACGGCTATCAAGGCCGCTACATCGTGGCATTTGAATACGACTCGGTCGAATTTGCCACGGCGCTGAAGGGCGGACCGGTGGCCGCCCAGGAAAAGCCGCTCTTCGCCCGGCTTGACCGGCTGATCGCCCACCTTAAGCGGGTCACCCACCGCCCGAAGGTCGACCTCCTGGCTCATTCGCTGGGTACCAAGCTGGTCCAGGACTATCTGAACAGCTCCAAGAAGCGGGCCGCCAACGTCGCCCGCTACGTAAACCTCGACGGCTTCCCGGCCAACCATCTCCCGGGAGGCGTTCGCACGCTCGCTCTCTGGGGTACCAAAGGCCCGATCTCCACCCCGGGGCGCCGGATCAAGGGAGCCCAGAACGTCGAGGTTCCGGACTCGAGCCACGTCCAGACCGCGACCTCACCGTTCTCGTTCAAGTACTTCTACCGCTTCTTCACCGGACACTGGCCGAAGACGACTCAGATCGTTCCCCAGAAGGGCCGGATCTCGATCTCCGGGCGTTTACTGAACTTCCCGCAGAACAGCGGGCTCGCGGCGACGCTTCAGGTGTGGCCCCTCGACCAAGCCACGGGATACCGCGACAGCAAGAAGCCGCTGGCCACGATCAAGACGGGCGGCACCGGGTACTGGGGACCGGTCAAGGTGCAGTCGGGCAAGCGCTACGAGATTGCCGAGCTCAGGCCCGGCGAGCCCACCCACCACTTCTACTACGAGCCCTTCATCCGCAGCGACCATCTGATCCGCCTGCTCGAATCTGACGCGCTGCGGACCGCCGGTGGTCCTCCCGATCCTCGCAGCGTGGCGATGGTGATCATTCGCTACAAGGAGCTGTGGGGAAACCAGGGAAGCCAGAGCGACGTTCTCAAGGTCGACGGTGTGAGCGCGTGCAACGCGACGACGTGTCCGCTCAGCAAGGAGGTCAACGCGCTGTTTGTGGCCGACTTCAACCACGATGGCAAGTCAGAGCCCCACGACACGTGGCCGGCATACGAGAAGCTTGGTTTTTTCGTGAGCTCGGTTGACATCTTTGCCCGCGCGCAGACGCCACCGAAGGGAGAGGTGACGGTCACGATCAGATCCCGCGGGAAGGGACCGGTTCGCAAGATCACGTTTCCGAACTGGCCGGCCACGACCGACGACGTCACGGTGCAGCTCAACGACTACGACGAACCTGTCCTGGACGCGGTGAAGCGGTAGAGCCGAGGCGCGCGTTCTCCGCGGGCGGTAGCCGCGCCCGGAGAGTAAGGTTTCCCCGGTCTGCGGCAGGAGCGGGAATGAGAGCATCGGGAATAGCGGTCAACGGTGGTGAGGCGGCTCGAGGCGGCGGAGTGTCGCGCCGGCGGTTCATCGGGTACCTGATCGCTGGCCCGACGTTGATCGCCGCCGTGCCCCAGTTCATCGCGCCTGACGACGCGCTGGCAGCTATCCCGACCCATCAACCGGTCGACAAATATGACCTGAGCGATCTGCTCAATCAGGCGGCCGCGCCGACATCGGGGCTGATCAAGGTCGTCGTCAACAAGAACAACACCGTCTCGTTCGCGCTGCCGCGCGCGGAGGTTGGTCAGGGCATCACGACGGCCGTGGCGATGGCGATCGCCGACGAGATGCGGATCCCGCTGGACAAGGTCACGATCACGCTGGCCGACGCTCGGCCCGACCTCCAATGGAACCAGCTGACCGGCGGATCGAACACGATGCATTCGATCTTCTACCCCGTGCGCGCGGCGGCGGCGATCGCCCGAGACCATCTACTGGGCGCGGCGTCGAACATCCTCCAGGAGCCAGCCAATGACCTGTCATTCCAGGGCGAAGAGATCCGCGCCAAGAACGGCAAGGCGATCACGATCGGCAGGGCGGCGACGCAGGCGCGGGTCCCGACCACCCGCCGGGTCGCCACCACCCTGAGCGCCAATAGCTACACGCTCGTGGGAAAGCCACAACGGCGGATCGACGCGCTCGACATCGTCACGGGTCGCAAGCAATTCGCGCTCGACCTCGACGTCCCGGGCGCGCTGCCGACGATGGTGTGCCGGGCGCCCACGATCAACGGCCAGGCCAAACGGATCAACAACCTGCGGCAGGTCAAGGCGATGCCGGGCATCACCGATGTGGTGCTGATCCCGCACACGCGGTTCGTTGCCGGCGGGGTCGCCGTCCGCGGCCGCACCTTCGGACAGTGCATCGACGCGGTGCGAGCTCTCGACGTGACCTGGGCTCCCGGGCCTGTGGCCGGGCTTTCGGACCGAGACGTCAAGCGGAGACTCGAACAGACCGCGGCGCCGCTGGTTCCGGCGCTTCCGGGCACCAAGCACCTCGAGCGCGACTTCACGTTCTACTTCCGCCCCGGCGATCCGCTCGAGACCAACTGCGCTGTGGCCAACGTCACGCGAAACAAGGCTGAGGTCTGGTCGAGCCTCAAGTCTCCGATTTGGGCCAAGGAGCAGCTCGTCACGATTCTCGGCCTCCCACTCGATGCCATCACGGTCCACGTCGCTCAGGGCGGCGGCTCGTTCGGGCGCCATCTGTTTGCCGATGCCGCCTTCGAGGCCGCTGCGATCAGCAAGGCGATGGGCAAGCCCGTGAAGCTGATGTGGCACCGAACCGACAACTTCCGGCAGGGCCGGACACATCCGATGGCCATCTCAAAGGTTCGCGTCCTGTACAAGGGCAAGAACGTGCTCGCCTTCGATCAGAGCCACGCCAGCGTCGCCACCGACTTCTCAATGGGCTTCGGCGAGGTCCTCAGCGCCACCCTGGGCACGATCCCGCACGCCAACAGTGACGGCTATTCGCAGACGGTTTTCAACCTGACCCAGCAGGTCCCGTACAACTTCGGCGCCGTCGTCCAGACACTGCAAGAGGCCTACGCCTACAACACGTTCAACACCGGCTCCACCCGCAATATCTACAGCCCCGACGTGGTTACAGCGACCGAGTTGATGGTCGACGAGACGGCCAAGGCGATGAGAAAGGACCCGCTCGCCTTCCGCCGCGCGTTCGTTCGGGAGCCGCGGCTAAGGGCAGTGTTGGACAAAGTCGCTCGCGCCGGCAGATGGGGGCGTCGGATGGCGCCGGGCACGGCCCAGGGAATTGCCCTGCATGGCGAGTACAAGAGCGCGTGTGCCTGCATGGTGGAAATCGATTGCCGGCCGGCCACGGTGCGGCGCAAGGTCAAGGATGGCTTCACGGGGCCACGGGTCACCCGGGTGGTGATCGCGGTCGACGTCGGGCTGCCAATCAATCCGCTGGGACTGAAGGCCCAGATGATGAGCGGCGCGATGGATGGGATCGCCAACGCCCTGACCTACAGCCTGCACCTCCAGGACGGGTACTTTCTCGAGGGCAGCTGGGACGACGCGTACTACACGCGTGAATGGAACGCACCGTTGAAACTCGACGTGATTGTCATGCCTCCCACCACGGGGAAGCCCGGGGGGGCCGGTGAGCTCGCTGTCGCACCGACGATGGCCGCCACGGCGTGCGCCTATGCCCGGGCCAGCCGGCATTTCCCAACCGAGTTTCCGGTCAACCACAACCGGCCGCTCGGCTTCAAGCCCTACCCCACCGTGCCCCCGATTCCCCAGTCACCGACCAACGGACTCCAGGAAGCGTTCTGATCGTCATGCCTGTGCATCAGTTCATCCTCAACGGCAAGCGTGTCAAGGTCGACTGCCCAGATGACCTTCGGCTGCTCTGGGTGATTCGCGATCTTCTGGGCGTGCATGGGCCGAAATACGGATGCGGCCTCGATGTCTGCAAGGCCTGCACGTGCCACATCAACGGCAAGGCATTCAACCCCTGCTCAGTGCCGGTCTCGCAAATCAAGCCGAGCGACCAGATCACGACGATCGAGGGGCTTCCGGCCACGGTGGGCAAGCACCTGCACCCGATGCAGGAAGCCTGGCTTCAGTTTGACGTGCCCCAGTGCGGTTACTGCCAGCCGGGGCAGATCATGGCGGCCGTCGCGCTGGTCAAGCAGGCCAAGGCTCAGGGTCGCCGGATCGATGATTCCGAGCTCGACCAGATCCGCAACATCTGCCGTTGCGGGACGTATGACCGCATCCGCGAGGCGATCGTCAGCGCGGCTGCGCGGATGTAGGCTCGCGCGCGGTGAGCGCGGCGGCGCGGACAGGGCGATCGGCGCCGCACCGCCAACGTTCCATGGCGACACAGGAACGCATGTGTTAGCTCAATCTCCAGAGAACGCACCCGCGAGCATCGAATGCACCAGGGAGCCCGGGAGGCGCGATAATTACTCGCGCAAACGATGACGACCACCGCCCGCAATTACTCAGAGCCGACGGTCATTGCACCGGACTCGTATCCAATGCGCCTGTTCGAGAAGGCAAAGCGTCTCGGGACCTGGAACCCGTCTGATATCGACTTCTCCCAAGACCGCGACGACTGGGAGGCGATGGAGCCTGAGCGCCGCAAGGCGATCCTGCGGCTCACTGCCCGCTTTCTCGGCGGCGAGGAGGCAGTCACGCTCGACCTGCTGCCGCTCGTGCTGGCCATCGCCCGGCAGGGACGGCTCGAGGAGGAGATGTTTCTGACCACGTTCCTGTTCGAGGAGGCCAAGCACACCGACTTCTTCAGCCGCTGGGTTCGCGAGGTGGCCGGGTCACCGCGGCTCCCGGCCGCGCCGGAGGCGTCGATCGAGCTCTTCGACGTGGAGCTGCCAAACGCCATGAACGCGCTGCTGGAGGATCAATCACCGAGGGCCATCGCGCGGGCGTCCGTGACCTACAACATGATCGTTGAGGGCGTGCTGGCTGAAACCGGATACCGGAACTACTACGAGTCGCTGGCCATGAATGACCTCATGCCAGGGCTGTGCGCGGGCCTGGTCAACATCAAGCGGGACGAGTCTCGGCACATCGCCTATGGCGTCTACCTCCTCAGCCGGCTCGTGGCCGAAGACCCCGAGGTCTGGGATGTGATCGATGAGCGCATGAACGAGCTGCGACCGCTGACGGAGGCGATCATCCGTTCCGGCTACGAGGCCTATCCAGAAGGCATCAACCCGTTCGGGCTGCGCATGGATGCGTTCAGCGAGTTCGCAGCCAGCCAGTTCCGCAAGCGCTACGACCGGATATCAAAGGCGCGGACCCGCACACTCTCGGAGATCGAGTCAGAGAGCGAACCCGGCGAGGTGGAGGACCTGCTGGCGGAGGTGTGAGCAGCTCGCAGAGGCAAGTGAAGGACCGGGTCACGACATCGCTTTGTCTGAAGCCGGACAATCCTCTCGACGGGCTGATCGGGTTGCTAAGTTTGGTCTGCGGGTAGGTTCTGGCTCGGCCCAACCACAACGCGCAGGGGCTGTCGCCGGCGCACGGGCCTACCTGTTCTTGACCCCGACGGAGCACTTGCTCCAGGCAAGTTTGCTCGATCCGGATTATGGATAGTTAGCCATCTGGCTTTCTGTTTTGTGGTTCTTGGGGCCGAGGAGCCCAAGAAACCATCTTTCGGTAAACAAACCTGCCTCAATTTGGCAGGAAAGAGACCGTCGCACGTTAAGTGTGATGAGAAGGGCCTACCGACAATGATGAAATCGACGATCTCTGAACCGAACCCGAAATCGAGGATCTCTGAGCCGACCCCATACGAGGGGCAGGTGCTCGCGCGGCACCGCGTGAGCGTCCTGGTTCCGTGCTTCAACGAGGCCGAGAATCTTCCCTACGTGCTCGAGACAATGCCGCGATGGGTCCATGAGGTCGTGATCATCGATGACCACTGCACCGACGAGACGGTGGCCGTGGCCAGAGAGCTGTGGCCGACGGCCGTCGTCACAGCCAACTCCCGGGAGCCCGGCAAGGGCAACGCCCTCCGGGCCGGAATGGAGGCGGCGTCAGGCGACATCCTGGTCCAGGTAGACGCGGATGGATCTGAGGATCCGGCTGAGATCCACAACTTCGTCGGCGCGCTGCTGGCCGGTGCCGAATACGCCAAGGGGTCGCGCTTCATCCAGGGCGGTGGAACGTCCGACATGCCGGCGCTTCGGCGCTGGGGAAACAAGCTTTTGACATGGGTCGTCCGCGTGCTTTTCCCCGGGACCCGCTACACCGACCTGTGTTACGGCTACAACGCCTACTGGGCGCGGGTGGCGCCGCTTCTGCTTGACGCGCCCGGTTTTGAGATCGAGACCGTGATGAACCTGCGGGCGATACGCGGCGGCCTGCGCATCTCGGAGGTTCCGAGCTTCGAAGCCGCCCGTATCCATGGCGAGGGGAATCTCCAGACGTTCCCCGACGGCTGGCGCGTCCTGAAGGCGATCGTCCGTGAGCGGATTGCCGGACGTCGCCTGCGGACCGGAGCACCACCAGCGCCTAGCGCCCCGCCGGTCTCGCCCGCGGAGCTGGCTGCCGCGCGCCAGGGCCGAAATGGGGCGACGGGACCGAGGGTCCCGGTTGAGATCGGCGGGTCAGGATGATCACGGTCCTCAGCGTCATCGGGACCCGGCCCGAGGCGATCAAGCTCGCGCCGGTTCTGCATCGACTGGAGAGCAGACCGGACAGGTTCCGCTCGGTCGTCCTGACCACCGGCCAGCACCACGAGATGCTGAAGCCGATGCTCGAACTGTTCGATATCCGGCCGACATACGACCTACATCTGTCGCGCGACGGAAACCGCCTCAGCGACGTCACCTCCGGCGTCCTTCTGGGTCTCGGGCCGATCCTGAATCAGGAGGAGCCTGATTGGCTTCTAGTCCAGGGCGACACCACGACCACGATGGCCGCGTCGTTGGCCGCCTTCTACGCCAAGATCCGGCTGGCCCACGTTGAAGCGGGTCTGCGGACGTTTGACAAGTTCGCGCCCTACCCCGAGGAGATCAACCGGCGAATCGCGGGGCTGCTCGCCGACCTTCACTTCGCTCCGACAGACTGGGCGCGGGCCAACCTGCTCCGCGAGGGGGTCCCTGGCAAGCACGTGCACGTGACGGGCAACACCGTGATCGATGCCATGCGCCACGTGCAGTCACTGGCGTTCGACCCCGCGGCGACGCCGCTGCGGGATCTCCCCGAGGACAAGCGACTGGTGCTGTTCACGGCCCATCGAAACGAGAACCTGGCCGTCATGCCGGACATCGTGGCTGCGGTCCGAACGCTGGCGCTGTCCCGCGACGATCTCCATTTCGTCTACCCGGTGCATCTGAACCCCCAGGCTCGCGGCCCGGCCTGGGAGCAACTGTCGGCAGTAGACAACGTGTCGCTGTTCGACCCACTTGGCTACCAGGAAACGGTCTGGCTGCTCGACCGGGTCGATGCGGTGGTCACGGATTCTGGCGGTCTCCAAGAGGAGGCGGCCGGTATGGGGGTGCCGGCTCTGGTGCTGCGCGAGACGACCGAGCGCCCGGAGGGCATCGACGCCGGGATCGCGCGATTGGTCGCCCCCCGCCGGGAGGAAATTGTCGGCCAGGTTTCCCGACTGCTGGATGACCACGAGGCATACGAGCGGATGTTGGCCACGACTAGCCCCTACGGAGACGGGCGAGCGGCCGAGCGGATCGTCGAGCTCCTCGCGGGCAAGCCGACCCGGCTGCGGACGGTCGACCCTATTTACGAGCGGCCCACTCCGGGTCACCCGCTGGACGAACTGCTGCGAGAGGCCACCGCTGGCCTCCCGCGTCGCTACGCGGATCAGGTCTTGACTCGGGCTCAAGCGAGCTCGAGCCGAAGCCGCATCATTGCCGGCACGCGTGGGTGACCCGATCGACCAGTCGGCTGCCGACCAGGCCGGGCGACTGGCCGACGGCATCGGCCGGTGGCTGGCGTCCGGGCGACCCCAGAGTGCCAGCGGTGCATTCTGCAGCTGGTGGGACGCCCGGTCGGGCTCGCTCGGGTTTGAGTACCCCGAGATCACCGGCTACGCGCTCACCTGGCTCGCGAGCGCCCACGAGTCCGACGAATCGCCGCCCGAAGCGCTGGCTCGCGGCCATCGAGCGGCGGGCTGGCTGCTTGACCGGCTTCGCTCCGGGGACCGGTCGGCTCGCGAGGCTTGGGACGACGGCGCGGTTTACACCTTTGACCTGGGCATGATTGCCGCCGGGATGATCCGCTTTGGCCGGGCCAGCGCCACCGCCGCGTACATCGAGTGCGGCCTGCGCCTCGCCCGAGACCTGTCCGGGCTCGTTCTCGAAACAGGGAAGCTGCCCGCGGTCGCCCCGGTAGGCCCGCCCACCAAGCGCCCGCCCCAATGGTCAACCGTCGGATGGGTCCACCTGACCAAGTGTGTGCAGGCGCTTCTGCTCGCGGACGAGCACGAAGCCGCGCGACGCCTATGCGCTGTCGCCCTTGACGAGCAGCACGAGGAAGGCTTCTTAGCAACGACCCCGGAAGACAGTGAGGTCATGCTCCACCCGCTGCTCTACGCCGTCGAAGGTTTGTGGATCGCCGGTTCGGCGATGGAGGATCGTCAGCTCACGCAGGCAGCCGAGCGGGCAGCCACCTGGGTGTGCCAGCAGCAGCTGCCGTCGGGCGGGCTTCCCCGGTCGGTTTCGCCGTCCGGCCCAGGCCCAGAACAGAACGACGTCAGCAGCCAAACGATCCGGGCCGCACTCCTCCTCGGGCTTCAGTGGCCGGGACTGGAGCGGGCCGTGCGACGCCTGCTCGAGTTGGCTCGATCCGACGGCGACCACGGCCATGCGCTGATCTACCAGCCGCAGAGTGAGGACATTCACCTCAACACCTGGGTGAGCATGTTCGCCCAACAGGCAATGCAGCTCGTCCGAAATGGGGCTCAGCCCGTCCGCTGGGACGGCCTCGTCTGACCGCCACCTTTGATGAGCGTTTCGGTGGGCCGCAGTCGAATCAAGGTGTGCGTGATTGGCGCTGGACCGCGCTTTCTGAGCGGCATCAGCTACTACACCAACCGGCTGATCAACGCCTTTGGCGAACGCTTCGACGTGTCCGCCGTCCTCGTGCGCCAGATGATGCCCACCCGCTTCTACCCCGGGAGGACGCGCGTTGGCGAGCCCTTGACGTCGTTTCTCGTACCCCCGGGGCGCCAGGGTCTACGACGGCATCGACTGGTACTGGATCCCCAGTATCTGGCGAGCGGCCAGGCTGTTGTATCAGGAGCGGCCCGATGTCCTGGTTTTTCAGTGGTGGACCGGAACCGTCCTACACAGCTACCTGGTGCTTGCCCTGATAGCCCGCGTCCTGCGCATCCCGATTGCGATCGAGTTCCACGAGGTCCAGGACACAGGAGAGCTGCAGATCGCTCTGGCCAGCTGGTACGTGAAGCTGGGCGCTCCGATCCTGATGTGGCTGGCGGGCGGCTTCGTCGTGCACAACGAGTTTGACCGCCGGGCCCTCATCGCCCATTACCGAATGGCCAAGCGGCCGGTGGTCGTCATCCCCCACGGGCCATACAACCAATACCAAACGGGCGCCGACTCGAGGCCGGCATCCTCGGAGGACCGAAGCGAAACCGAGCCAGAGGCCGATGGGGTCTGCCGGCTTCTGTACTTCGGCGTGATCCGTCCCTTCAAGGGAGTGGAGGACATCGTCAGCGCCTTGGAGCTGATGTCGGAGGAGGAGGCGGCCCATTTTGAGCTCACGGTCGTCGGAGAAACTTGGGAGAACTGGACGCTGCCCAACGAGCGCATCGCCGCGAGTCCCTACCAGGAACGGATACGTCTGGTGAATCGCTACGTCCGTGACGAGGAGGTGGCCGAGTTCTTCGCCTGGGCCGACGCGGTCGTGTTGCCCTATCACCGCTCGTCGGCCAGCGGCCCACTACACCTGGCCATGGCCTGGGGCCTGCCTGTCGTGGTCAGCGCAGTCGGCGGTCTGGTGGAGGCTTCAGAAGGGTACGAGGGTGCGATTCGCGTCCCGCCAAAGGATCCAGCGGCGCTCCGATCCGCGCTCAACGAGGTCTTCACCTTGAGAGGCAAGCGCTTTGCGGACGTCCACTCTTGGACGCGCACCCTGGAGGGTTACGAGGCTCTGTTTGATCAGCTCGGACTGTTCGGCAGATGCAGCCAGACGGACCGGTAAACCGATGAGAAGTGGCTGGTCGTCGCCAGGGTCACCAAGACGGTACGCGTTCCCGCTGGGAAGCGCCTCCGTCGTCTCCCAGGTTCCCTGCGGTGACGCGGACGCGTTCAGGAAGCGGTCGATCCTGCCGTTGACATAGACAACAAGGACGTAGGTCCCCCGCTCAGGTTCGTGGTTGATGACACCCACCCTGACTCCTGCTCCCGCACCCGGGGCGGGAAGCATCCACAATGCGGTGAAATGGTCGGCGCTGTCCTGGGCTCGGACGCCCGCGATCGTCGTGAGCGTCGCTGCCGTAAGCAGGCCGCCAGCCAGGAGGAGCGCTCCCAGGACAGCGACAAACGGACGCCGAGCCTGGCGAGCTGGCGGCGGTCTGAGCGGCCGGTCCGATAACAGGCCGGCTAGGCCCAGCACCAGCGTCACCCCGCCAATCGAGAGCGTCCAGTCGTGCGTATCAAGCCGGACGCCGACCACGTACAGGAATGCCGAATCGAGGATGGCCACGGCCAGGCTGAGACCCAGGACGAGCAGCACCCCTCCGCCTGACCTCCCGGCGTCGGCCCGGAATAACAGGCGCGAGAGCGCCGCCCCCGGGAGCACGAGGGCTAGCACCAACGCACCCGCGACGCGCTCGGGAGAGCCACTTGGAGTCAGCCAGACAAGCGCACCACAGCCGACGGTTGCCAGCACGCACAGCAGTGGCCAAAGAGTCCGGCCCCTCACCGGCATCCGTCCAAGATGCGCTGGGTGTCAAATATCTCGACGTGATCGCTGGCGAAAAGCTGCTCGACGCAGCGCTCACTGCTGAACTTCGTCAGGGACCTCAGCGCGATCGGATGCTTGTATGCGCTCCGGGGGTCGCCTCCTTCGAAGTAGTGACCATCGGCCGGCAGCGCCGTACTGTCGCGCGTGTCGACGATCAGGTAGCGGAGCTTGAAGTACCTGATCAGCAGCCGTTCGAGCGGCCCGAGCCGAGGACTGGTGAACAACTCGCCTATTCCTGTGCCGGCGAACGTGCCCCGCACCGGCTTCAGACGCGTGTACGCACTGGCCAGGACCTCGTCGTTCTCGTCGCCCAGGACGGCCTGGCCAACTCCCAGACGGCTCGCCCAACGAGCGGCTAGAACGCCTTCGCTGTCGACCGATCGGTTCGAAGCGGCCACCTGAAAACTGCCGGGGAGGAGCTCGTAGAGCGGGTTTCCGACGGTGATGCCTCCGGCGAAGACGACCCCCAGATAGAGCGTGGCTCCCAGACGCCACGGGAGCGAGGAAATCCGCCGGCTGGCGGCGCGCGAGCCGAGCCTGGCTACGAAAGCCACGGCCAGCATCGCACCCAGGCCCACGAACACAAACTCCGATGCCCTGTTTGACGTCTCGCTGCCTGCCGAGGTCAAGCGAAGGGCCAGCGTCAGCGGATAGAGCACGCCGCACAGGCCCAGAATCAGCAGCCCTCCGCTACTCGGACGGCGCCGCCACAGCGCGTAGAGACCCCACGGAAGCGCGACCAGCAGCAGTGCCACCGAAGCGATCCCGACGATCTGCTCAATCAGAGGGTTCGTGTAGCCGGCCGCGCCGCTGTATGGGTGCCGGACCGCCGTCTGACCGGTCACAACGTTGACCAGCCCGTTGATCGAGCTCGTAATCGATCCCCCAATGTCGCTCTCGGTTTCGGGCCAGGACCAGACGGCATAGGCCGCCGTGGCCGCGGCCGCGAGCCCAGCCAGCAGCAAGGGTGGACCCGCCTCTCGCACCGACCGTCTGCGGACAAGCTCGAACAGAGCCCAGACCAGCACCACCAAGCACACGACATAGCTCGTGAGGTGGTGCGTGAGGATCAGCGATGCATCCAGCACCGCAGCCACGATCAACGGGCCCCAGCGCTGGGATCGCCCGTCGAAAGTCCGGCTGAGCGACCACAGGATCAGCACTCCCAGGCCGAGGGCTAGGGATTCGTAGGAGAACTGAGAGTCAAAGAAGACAAAATTTGGGTTCGCCGCGTACACCAGCACGGCCAAACCGGCGATCCGGGGCGAGTCCGAGACCCGCTCCACGAGCAGAAACAACCCCCCTACCAGCAGGACACGGGCGACCGCGAGGATGACCACGCCCGAGGTGAAGATGCCCAGCCCGCTGAAGCGAGACAGCGCGGCCGTGGCGCTGACCAAGCCCGGGTAAAAGGAGTAGGCCGGGACCACAGGGTTCTTCGTGTACAGGCGGCCGGTGCGCACAATGTCCACCGCGCTGCGGAACTGACCGAGTTCGTCGTGCAGGCCGAAGGCGTTTGGCTCCAGCAGGACCTTGACCGCGTACAGGCCGAGGCCGACCACGATCACGAGCCACATCCGCTCGTCGCGGGACGCTTGGCGGCCGGTGAGCCGGAAGGCCACCGGAAGGAATACCACCAGCAGACCGACCCAGAACAGAGCATCGGCCCAGCTCCGGTTGAGGCGAGCGCCGTGATACGCGATCGCGACCAGCAGGACACCAGTCGCGGTGGTGACGATCAAACCGGCGAGCGCGAACGGACTCCACACCAGGGGCCGGGCCGTGGCAGAGGCAGTGCCGGGCGCGGCGGAGCCGGATACCCCCGGCGTGGAAGTGGCCATCAGCGGATCGGTCGTAGCCGGCGGTACACCGGGTGCGGACCATACCGACGCCGGCTCCGAGCGTATGCAAGCGGTCCGTAGAGCATCCCGCGGCGCTCGTCCCACACCAATTCGCCGGGGTAGTCCTCCTGCTTGTGCTTATTGACGTGGGACTCGGAGCTGAGCATCCAACGGATCCCGGCGGGCAGCTTCCTGGCAAAGTCAAGCGCGAAGCGGGGTTCGGCCAGGATCGTCTTTAGATAATAGGCAACGAGCCCTGCTCCGTAGGCGTAGACCTGGCGTCGGAGCGCGGCGTAATCCGGTCGGTGGGCATGGTGGGCGATCGCGTTCGGCTCATACACGATCTGGTAGCCGCTCAGGATCGTGCGCAGCAGGGCCTCGGAATCCACTCCCCCCAGCGCCGGGGTTCCATTGCCCAAGGCCGGGTCGAATCCGCCGATCGCCCTAATCGCGGCGGTGCGAAACGAAAAGTTGTTCCCGGTCCCGAAGAGCCCGGCATTCCACGGATACAGCGGCTCATCGGCCGGCCGGTTCGCCCGGAGGTCAAACACGCGTGAATCAAAGCCCCGACTGAACCCGCCGTACTGCTCAAACCAGAGCTGCGCCGGGGTCTCTAACTCAGCGGGCAAGAGGAGACCGGAGACCGCCCCAGCCGCTGGATGGGAGTCGAATGCGCGCGCGATCTCGGTCAGCCAGTGCCGATCCACGATCACGTCGTCGTCGGTCATCGCCACGAGCTCTGTGTCCACGAGTTCGCAGCCCGCGGTTCCGGGCGCTGGCGCTCCCAGGCGCGTCCTCACGGGCATAGCGCACGCGGCCGGCGTGAGCAGCTGACAGCTCCTCGATCAAGATGCGCGTGGCATCGGTCTCAGGGGCGTTGTCGACCACAAGGATCGTGACGCGCTCGGGCGGGTAGGCGCACGCCAAAATCGACTCCAGGCAACGGCGCAGCCTCTCGGGCCGCTCACGTGACGGGATCAGGGCCGTGATCGCGGGTGCCAGCTCCAGGAATTCATCACGCTCACGCTGGCAGCGCGGCCTCTCCAGAGTGGCAACGCCCGCGCTGGATAACGCTTCGATGGATCCGAGACCGTCTTGGTTCAGGTGGGCGTTGATGGGACCGGCCAGCTCACCCCACACGATCCTCGCCAGATCCTCGGGGGATAGCCCGTCGGCGGGGACATCGACCTGCACCGTGCCCAACGCCGAGTCGTGGAGCCGGGCAAGGATGAACACGCGGGCGTATCCACCGGGCGCCGACGGGCCGGGCAGCGATGGCAACGGCCCTTCCAGCGCAAGCTCGAGCACCTTCACGGGGGCAAATGGCTTGGGCGCTTCGCTCGGACGCTCATCGGCCTGACTCACTGGCGTCAGGTTACGGACGACGACCATGGGCAGGCGATTAGTCGCGACGCGATTGCTACGTTAGCCGGATGAGCCGGCTGAAATCGCTGGCTGCGGCTGGCCAACGGGTGATCAGCGAACAGCTCTACCGCCGCGGCTACAGCCCGAAGAGCCTTGAGGAGACCCAGCGAGATGTGCTGTGGTGGGTCTACGCCAGGGTCCAGGCGGTCCTCAACCTTCGCCCGTCGCTGCTCCCCGGGTGGGGCCTGGCCTGGACGAGTGCGGGCTATACGGAGCTAGTGCCAATCGAGGTACCCCGAGCCGGCCGCGACCGTGTGACGGTGCGGGTCCTGTACAGCTCGGTCAGCCCCGGGACAGAGCGGGCGCAGTATCTGCGGCTGCCGAGCGCGCAGGTCGGAGTGCTGGGAAGACCCGGATATTCCGCAGTGGGTACGGTGATCTCGCTCGGCCGCGGCGTCCGCGGGGTCGGACGCGGTGACCTCGTGGCGGTCACTGGAGCGCCTCACGCTTCTCTGGTCAACGTCCCGGCGTCCCATGTGTTCAAGGTTCCCGATGGCGTGGTTTCTCAACACGCCGCGATGATCATGCTGGGGGTCATCTGCGGCAACGGCGCCCGCCTGGCCGACGTACAGCCGGGCGAGCGAGTGGCGGTGGTTGGCGCGGGGCCAGTCGGAATCCTTGGCTTCCGCATGGCTACCCGCCGAGCCGAGGCGGTCGGGGTGATCGCCACATCACGGCGGGGTGAACACCTGGCCCGCGCTTCGCGCGCGCCGTTATTCACGGCGGAGTCAGACCTGGAAGCGATCGTGGGCTTGGCCGCGGATGTGGTCATCGAGGCCACGGGAGACCCGCAGGGGATCCATCTGGCGATCGAGGCCGCCGGATCTGGTGGCCGGATCATCCTCCTTGGCTCGCCACGAGGAGTCACGCGGGGCCTGCCGGTAAACAAGATCCGTCAGAAACACCTACGGCTGATCGGCGCCCACGTGGACACGCTCGACGCGACCAAGGGCGCGGCCGCACCAGACCTTACGGGCCTGAGCGCTCGGCGGGCCACCGGCGAGCAATTTCTGGCGCTGCTGGCCCGAAGAGAGCTGTCGGTGGAAGATCTCGTCGGTCAGCCGGTGGACCCTCGTCGAGCTGCGGCCTTTTATCGCGAACTGGCCGAAGGCCCGCGCTCGGGCGGGGCGTACTTTGACTGGGCCGCCCTGAAGTCCGACGACATCGTGCGACCCGGGCAGCTGGTAAGGCCGCCAAATGTGCTCGGCCGAGGCATGGATAGCAGCCGTCCGCTCCGCCCCAAATCGCGACCTACTGGGCAGCCTCTCGGTCTACCCGACCCTTTTGCTCAGGCGCGCGGCCACCTCCGCTTAGGGCTGATCGGCTGCGGTGACATTGCGGTCCACAATGCCGCGGGAGCCGCTGCTGCACCCAACGTCGAGGTGGTCGCTTGGTTCGACCCGATCCGACGGCTAGCCGATGACCTCGCAGGCCGGTACGGCGGGACCGTGGCACGCAGCCACGAGGAGCTACTCGATCTGCCAGAAGTCGACGCCGTGGTGCTCAGCGTTCCACACGACCTTCACGCCCCGCTGGCCATCGAGGCCTGCCGCGCCGGCAAGAACGTGGTCGTGGAAAAGCCCCTGGCCCGGGACCTCTCAGGTGCGGTGTCAATGCTCCAAGCCGCTGAGGAGAACGCCGTGTGGCTATCACCGTGCTTTCCGCAGCGCTATGAGGCCAAGGTCCAAATCGCTCGGCAGCTGATCGACGCGGGCGTTCTGGGGCCACTTGAGGGGACGTTCACCCGCTTGCTCCTGGACAAGAGCCCCGCTTACTGGCGGGGCGGCTTCTCTGGGCGGTCGCACTCAGACTGGCGCCGGTCAAAGGACCGAGCCGGAGGCGGCGTGCTGATCATGAACCTTTCCCACCATCTGGACCTGATGCGCTACCTCTCGGGCGCGGAGGCGGAGACCGTGCTGGCGCTGGCCGAGCCATCCGAGGGCATTGAGGATGCCGTCTCCGCCACCATTCGCTACACGGGGGGGGCGCTGGGAACGCTTCTGGGCTCATCCAGCGCCCGTGGCTCCACCGAGCAGGACATGGACCTATGGGGCGGGGACGGGCGGATCATCCTCGAACCCCACGGCCGCGTGTACACGCTGCAGCCGGTACCGGGGCTGCGGACCACGCGCTGGCACAGCTTTGGACGCCCCCCGGCCGTGAATATTCGCTCGGTCTACTTCAGCCGCCTGGCCACCGCAACCAGTGAGGGGCGCAGGCCCGAGGTCAGCGCGGAGGATGGGGTGTCGGTCCAGGCCATCATCGAGGCGGTATACCGATCGGCCGACGAGCAGGCGGCGATGAGCCCGGACGCACTCCGGGCCGAATGCTCTGGAGATGTGGTGACTTCGGCGACATCGACTCCGGCGTGAGCCACACGGACCCTTTAGTCGGCGAGGTCCTCGAGGCGGTGAGCACGATCTCCCCGCCACTGGTGCTGGTGACTGGACACGATGCTCTCGCTGATGCACTGCGTGCCCGTATCGGGCACTTCGACGAATCGAGCCGCCCGCAGGCCATCGTCGAAACGACCGGTACCAACCGCGAGGTGGCAGCCGCTCTGTCCAGGGTCGACGACGGCGGCATAGTGGTGCTGGCCGGGAGCTCATCCGAGGCGATCGATCTCGATCTCTACACCGACCTTCACCGCCGTGGACTCGTGCTGATCGGCGTGGCGGGTGCAGGGCGCTCGGCTGACTGACGACGAAGACGGATGCGAATCCTTCTGGTCAGCGACGCCTACCCGCCGATCATCGGTGGGGCTACGCGGTCGGCCCAGCAGCTCGCGTGCGGACTCGGCGAGCGGGGACACAGTGTGATCGTGGCCACGGCCTGGCAGCGAGGCCTGCCGAGCTTCCAGATTGACCACGGGGTCGAGGTCCACCGGCTTCGCGGACTGATTTCGCGAGTTCCAGCTTTCTCTGCTGACCCGGTCCGGTACACGCCTCCCCCATTTCCCGACCCGGAACTCGTATGGCGCCTGCGTCGGCTGACTCGACGGTTCCAGCCAGATCTCGTTCACTCCTATGGCTGGCTGACCTACTCGTGCCTGGGTGCGCTCTGGCGAACGCGAGTGCCGCTCCTCCTGGCAGCCCGGGAATACGCCAATGTCTGTCCGATCAGGATCCTGGTCAGGCAGGGCCGAGATCAGGGACAACCTTGCAGCGGACCGGGGTGGGGGAAGTGCGTGGACTGCGCGAACAGCTTCTACGGGCAGCCGAAAGGGCTGGTGGCGGTGCTGTCCGTTCTGCTCCAGCGAGGCTGGCTGCGCCACCGGACAGATGCCGTCCACAGCGTGAGCCGCTTCTGTGAACAGATGATGCGCCGGTACCTGATCGATGGCAAGTCGGTGCCGATGGAGGTATTGCCGGACTTCCGGGACGAGGAACGCGGAGATCCAGATCCTGAAATCCTGGCCCAACTGCCCGAGGGGCCCTTCATCTTGTTCGTCGGGTCCTTTCGGCGGATCAAGGGTGACGAGGTGGCGATCGAGGCGTATCGACGCCTGCGCAACCCGCCGCCGCTAGTGATGGTGGGCGCCCGCAGCATGGAATCGCTTCCGGCTTTTGCACCAGGCACGATCGCCTTGGTTGACGTCCCGCACCCGACCGTACCCGCCATCTGGGATCGGGCCCTATTCGGCGTCTGTCCATCTGTCGTCCCGGAGGCACTGGGCAATGCGGTTCACGAAGGCATGAGTCGCGGACGAGCCGTGATCGGCACCCGTCCGGGCGGGCACGAGGACATGATCGAGCACGGCCAGAACGGTCTGCTGGTCAGAGGAGGGGACAGCGGCGAACTCGCCCAAGCCATGCAGCTTCTGCTGGACTCACCCGACCTGCGCGAGCGGCTCGGTCGGCAGGCTCAGGCGAGCGCCGAGCGGTTCAGCGCCAAGGTGGTTCTGCCTCGCATAGAGGCATTCTGCGAAGCGGTTGGGAGGATTGAGCATGTCGGTTGAGGGCAACACCAAAGCCAAGCAGGTGGATGCGCCCGCCGGGGCCAAGCTCACGCTGCCACCGCCCCGTCGAGACGGCCCGCTGGGTCAGCTCCTCTGTCTGGTGTGCAACCTCCTCTTCTACGCCTTCGCCCGGCACCTGCCGTACTCGCCGCGGCCGTACGCCTTCGGAGCACGACGGATCCGCTACGAGCTCTGCCGGCGAATGTTCCGAAGCTGCGGTGTGGACGTCAACGTCGAGCACGGGGCGCTCATCAACAGCGGCCGCGACATCGACATCGGCGACCGCTCTGGCATAGGGCTGGATGCGTTCATCTCCGGTCCGCTGATCATCGGCCGAGACGTAATCATGGGACCCAACTGCACGTTCCTCTCGATCAATCGCAGCGTGCCCAGCGTCGAGCGGCCGATGATCGTGCAGGGCTTCCTGGAGGCCCGCCCCCCGGTGATTGAGGATGACGTCTGGATCGGAGCCAACGTGACGGTCCTGCCGGGCAGGCGCATCGGCACTGGCAGCATCGTGGCCGCCGGCGCCGTGGTCGCGTCCGACGTCCCGCCCTACTCCGTGGTGGCGGGCAATCCAGCGCGGGTGATCAAACACCGACGCGATCAGGATCCGCCGGCGCCACCCGACTGAAGCGGGCCAGACCGCGGGCCAGGATGGCGCTCAGTACCGCGCCGGCGAACCCTTGCCGATTGCCGTCGATCACGGTGATGTCTCCGACGGCACAGAGCGTGTGTATGCCGTCGGGGTAGCCACCGGCGACGTCAGGGGTGACCGCCGCGACGGGCTCCTCGGCGAAGGTCTCCGGCGTAAGAACGTCGACGCGGTTGATCACGATCCGGCGGCCGTAGCCCTCGGATGCGTCCTGCGCTGGGCGGTAGAGTTTGCCTTGGTAGACGAAAGGTGTCCCCGCCGGCCGGGCCGAGCGGACATCGGTCTTGACCGGGTTGTCTGCGTGTGCCCGCCAGGGCCCGCGCAGGTCCGTGGCGTGCCAGATGTGGAGATTCAGGTTCGGGTTGGTCTCCTGCAGCGTCGCGAACAGCCACCACCGGTCGTCGTGGTAGATCACAGTGGGGTCGATGTAACCGGCTCCCGTCAAAAGCGTGGCCTCCCGAGTCCACAAGTGCGGAAAGCTGGTCGCGCGGTAGAGCGCGATTTCTCTGGCGTCTCCTGTCTCCGGGATCAGGTAGGTCTCGCCTGCATGTTCAAACACGTACGGATAGGAGGTATGGATACCCGTCTCCAAGAGCCGGCAGGGCGCATCCAGCGTTCGGTCCGGGCCGATCGCACGATGGACGATCACCCCAACCTCCCGGCGGTGGGCGTACTCCTCGTAGAAGAGGTGCAACCGCCCTTCACGCTGCAACGCAAAAGCATCCGCGGCGAACCGGCCCCGCCGCTGCGGCAGCCACCATACGCCGGTGGGCGGCCCTCCCTGGAGCAGGGTGTGAGCCGGCTGCGTCACGATCCCCACGTTCCATCCCGCCGCCCGGAGCAACGGGTCGAGTCTTCCTTTGGCATGGCCAATCCGGGTCCCGACCGTAGTCGCGAAAAACCTGATCGCATGCCGAGCTGTCGGCCACGTATAGATGGGTGCATCCGTGGAAGACGGAGCCGCCGTGAATCGCTCTTGATCACCGCGTTGAAGCGCGGCGCAGAGCTGAGCGGGCCAGCCGACGCTGCCAAAGAAAACCTGATCGCGGGTCCGGGCAAGCGAGCTCGGGTCGGTCTTGAAGAACCCCTTACGCAGCACGATGCCGGCGTCCAGCCGGTCGGTCAGACGCTGGAGCATTGCTCCGGTCACCGGATCACGATTGTGAATCTCCCAGAAGCCTGAGGGGCCCCCGCGGTACCGCTGTTCGTCGCCGTGGTGATACGACCAGACGCCGTACCGGGCGGCATCCAGAATTCCCCCTCGGATGATCCCGAAGGCGAACCGCATGATGAAGTCGAGATCCAGGTCGCGGATTGCCGCCAAGTCGCGGTCCTCGAAGTACTCGGAGAATCGGCCCTCGCGCCGGACCTGGCACCGCATCACCGGAACGTCGGCGAAGCGAGCGCTCATGTCCACGCGCTCCGCAGAGCGGGGCCGAAAGACCAGGGCGTGGTAGACGGTGAAGGGCAGGTTGGCAGGCGATAGCCCGGCGAGCCCGAGGGGGTGCCGTCTGGCCCTGGCCTTCAGCCCCGAGCCCTTGGAGACCGCGGGCTGAATCGCCAAAGCAAGCTCCACTCCAGGCAAAGAGAGCAGCTCCGAGAGGCAGGCGGCCTGCCAGCGCTGAAACAGCGGACCTCCGCACATCACCCCGAAGCGGATGGGACGATCACTCACGGGAATCAGGAGCCTGCACGAAGGAGTAGCGGTAGCACTTGGTCGCGTAGACGGTCGCGAAATGATGCCCGCGAGTACGGCAGGAGCAAACGCTGGGCGAGTTCGCGGTAGCCGCGGCGACGATCAGGATCGAGCGACAGAGCGTGCTGAAGACTTGCGGCCAGACCCGCTGTAGATGCCTCTTCGGCCACCAGGGCGGGCTCCAATCGACGAGCAAGCGGCAGTGCCTCGTACGGACCCTCGGAAGCCACGGTGACGAGCAGATCGCCATCGGCCAAGGCTTCTAGCTGCGCGATCCCATAGTCCTCGTAGCGAGACGCCGCCATATAGACCGCCGCTCGACTGGTCAGGCTTCGGTACTCGCCGTGGCCCAGCGGACCGCACCATCTCACACGGGGCGGCTCGGAGATTCCCCTCGCTCGCAAGAAGCGACGGCCCCTAAGCTCATCGATCCCTGTGACCTGTAGCTCGAAGTCGCGGGGAGGTCCAGCCGCCTCCCATGCGCCGATCAACAGATCGAGGCGCTTCTTTTCGGGGCTTCCGGCGTAGCAGACGACCGTACGGTCCCTATCCGGCCCGGAGCACCGACCTTCGACCGGTATGGGCAAACTGATGATCGGCCGTCCAGTTGCCTGCGCGACCGATGGCCAGTCGCCTCGCGTGCCCGATGGAAGCAGTATCCGCGCGTGGGCCAGGCTGCGGCGTTCGAGAATGCGCTGCAGTATGTGCCGCCGTCCTCGACGATTCTCGGCAGCCAGCGCGTCAAACCGCACCCCCGCTTTGGCCAGGCGATCCGCCGGCTCAAGCAGCACGGCGCCAGCGGCCGAATAAATCAGAGCGCGCGGAGTGACGGCCCTCAAGGCGCGAGTGACCGCCAGGCGGATGCTGATCGCATGAGTGAGATCGAGCAGGTTGAGACTCAACGGGAGGCGACCGACCAAGCCGTATTTCGTCGATGCGGTTGCCCAGCTGACTTCCAGCTCATCCAGGGCCCTCAGAAGCTCGGCTTCACTACGCCGATGCCCGGTGGTGCTGGCAACGCGAACCACGAGGACATCAACGGTTCGGGGGCCATCCGGCGATACTGGGTCAGTGTCCATAGGCTCAATCTTGGCGGCTCGGCGCCGCGTGCGCCGCCACCCGGTGGCTGGCATTGCCCGTCCTCGAGGGCATTGGCTGGCGATCGCTGTGATCGCGTCAGCCCTCGTGATCGCGGGAGCCGACGCCGCCTTCCAGCTCTTCTCGCCGTCGCTAGCCCTAGCCGGAGCTCTCGATGAGCCGGCGCATGCCGCCACCACGATCATCATCCTGGGTGCATTGGGTTGGCTCAGCTGGAGCGCCTTCGGCGTGACCGCCCTGATCGCCTCGGTGGCCATCGACCTGGACCACATTCCGCAGTACCTGGGAGACCACTTTCTGACAGCGGGAACACCCCGTCCCTACCCGCATTCGCTGCTTACGCTTGTCGTGGTCGCTCTGGTGTCGCTGGTCGTAAGGGGCCGAGGCCGGGCGGCGTGCCTAGGCATAGAGCTGGGGCTAGCTGGGCACTTCTTCCGAGATATGGCCGAACCAAGCTCCAGGGCGGGCGTGGCGCTCCTGTGGCCACTCTCAGACACGGACTTTCGCATCAGCTATGTGCTCTACGCCGCGCTGCTTGGACTGTTGGTGGTCGTCGCGCTGTGGCGCGCGTCCGGTGCGCAAGGCGCGCGCCCTCGGATGGCCTCACTAAGCCAGTGAGCCTTCCTCGCTATGCCTGGATGTACTGGGAAGACATCCCCGGTCGCGGGCGCCCGCCCTACCTCGATCTCTGCCTTGAAAGCGTCCAGAGGCAATGCACAGGCTTGGAGCTCATCGTCACCGATCGTGACTCGATATTTGAACACGTACCAGAACTCGACCGCGCCATCTGGCAACGGTTACCCGGGCCTAACTTCCGTTCGGACTATGCCCGATCGCGCCTGCTTCACCGCTACGGTGGCCTCTGGCTCGACTTTGATCTGATCGCGATACGCCCCCTCAAAGAGCTGCTGGAGCCGCTTGTGTCGCACGAAACGCTCGGCTGGGGTAAGGAGAACGGTGGCCGCTTCTATGCCGGGCTGTGCGCGGCCAGGCCGCAATCGAGATTTGTCGCCGAATGGCTGCGCCGCCAGGACCTGGCAGTGGAGCGGGCACAGGAGCAAGGAAAACTGGCGTGGCCGGCGCTGGCCCAGCACATCACCGAGCCTCTCGCCAAAGAAATTGACTACCAAGCCTGGCCGATGCGACAGATCTCACCCGTCATGTGGTGGGAGTGGCGGCGGTTCACGTCGCGTTTCGAGTCACCGGCGAGGGCTCTGGCCAGCGATCCCTACACCGTGATGCTGTTTCACAAGGTCATGGGCCCGTGGTTCGGAGGCCTTACACGCCAGGAGCTTCTTGGTAGCTCGTCGTTGCTGGCGCGTCTGCTGCGCATCGCGCTGGGGATGACTTCGGTCCCCGAGGAGGAATCAGGCATCGGGTTGGGCAGACTCCTGGCGCGCGTCCGCTTCTCCCGCTTGGGAGCGGAGATCGAGAAGCAATACCGCTGGCGGCTGCTCCGACTGCCGCGCGATCAGCTATGAGCACGTCAAACGAGGAGAGCGTCGAATCTCCGCCCGATCTGCTGGAGGCTGCTGAACCTCACGCCGCGGAGGTATCCCGCGCGATGGGCCGAGGTATCGCCTGGACCGGCGCCCAGATGATCGGGTCCAATCTCTTCAGCCTGGCGGCGTTTGTAGTCCTGGGGCGAATCCTCTCGCCCCGTGACTTCGGCCTGCTCGCGTCGGCCACCGTGGTCGTCCTGTTCCTGCGAGTTCTGGTGGACGCCGGCTTCAGCCGTCTGATCGTCCAGCGCAAGGAACTGACGACGGAGCACGTGGATACCGCGTTCTGGACGGCGATTTTCATCGGCCTGCTGTTCACGATCGCGCTCGCCGCCGCCGCCCCCCTGGTTGCGGATGTGTTTGGCCAGCCACGGCTGACCAACATCGTCCGGGCGCTCAGCGTGATCTTCATCTTCGTCTCATTCGACGGGACTCAGAGCGCACTGCTGGAACGGAGAATGGAGTTTCGCTCCCAGTCCATCCGCCGATTGGTAGCTGGCCTGATCAGTGCCATCGTCGCGATCGCGCTGGCCTACGCGGGGGCAGGCGTTTGGGCTCTGGTGGCCCAGCAGCTCGTCCTCGAGGGGACCACGGTTCTTGTCCTGTGGACGCTCGCGCCTTGGCGGCCACGCTGGCGTTTCTCCCGGTCAGCGTTTCGAGAACTCGCCTCGTTCGGAACGCGGTACAGCGCCAGCCTGGTCCTCCTGTACCTCGGATCCAACATGGACAACTTCCTCATCGCCCTTGTCCTCGGGCCGGTCGCGCTCGGCTACTACGTGATCGCCTACCGCGTGTACATCGTCGCCACCGAGGTCCTCGTCTCGACCGTCAACCGCGTCGCGCTGACGACGTTTTCCCGCCTCCGGCACGACACGACCGCTCTGAACTCGGCATTTGTCAACGCCACCACGATCACCGCCTTCATCACTCTGCCCTGCTTCACCGTGCTCGGACTACTCGCACACCCGATGCTCACGACCGTGTTCGGCAACAAGTGGATCCCAAGCGTGCCCGTGCTCCAGATCCTCACGGTCGCCGGAGTGATCGAGGGCCAAATCGGGTTCAGTGGTAATTACGCGGTCGCGCTAGGGCACATGACCAATCACCTGATCTGGCTGACCTGCCTAGTGGCTGCCGAGCTCATCGGGTTCGGAGTGACCGTGCATTTCGGCATCGTCGCCGTGGCCGCATCGCTGAGCGGAGTAATGCTCATTGCCTGGCCGATCCGTCTGGTGCAGGTGAGCAGGTGGCGCGGCCTGGATTTGCGCACCTGCCTGACCAACTTCGGACGCCTGGCCGCTGCGAGTGCAGCGATGCTTGGCGTGATGTGGGGACTGGGGGACCTGGTGCCTCTCCCGCTGGCGGCAGTCGTCGCAATCCAGTTGGTGGCCGGAGTGCTCTGCTACCTCGCTCTGGCCAGATTGCTTGCTCCGACCCAGGTCGCCCAGGTGCGCTCGGCCCTGTTCCACGGCCGAACCTGACGACCTCAGCGGTGGCGGTCCGACCAGGCCGGCGTTCAAACGGCCACGGTCTTGACCGAGCACCATCCGCTCAGGTCGCGATCCAAAATCGCTTCGAGCTTGTCGACCTGTGGTCGGAGCTCGCGCGCGAGTTGTGCCCGCAGGTCCGGCGAGAGCTTTTGCGGCGTGCTTGACGACTCGTTGAAGCGGTTCAAGAATGGGAGCACCCGGCCGTGGAGGGACGGGGGCGCGAGCTTCCGGAAGGCCTTCTCCAACCGAGGTGGAGGATCCTGGAGAAAGTGCTGAACTCGCAGACTGCGCGGCCCCCTTCGGGGGTTGACCACCCGATCGACGTCGAGGTCCACGTCGGTCCTCAGGCCGAGAAAGCGCAGCGTGTCTCGCACGACGGCGTTCACATCTCGGCGCAAATCGTCCATCAGGATCACATGGATTTGCTCGTGTGGGAACGCGACCATGTAGCGCTCGAGTTGGTCGCCCAGAGCGGCCACGTCCCGGTAACAGAGGCCGGCCGGATAGTGCGTCGATGCGGGAATCCGCTCTCCCCTTCTGCGCAGAGTCTCAGCGTCGATTGCGGCGTCGAAGTCCAGGATGTCTTCCTCTGTCATCCAGACGTTGTGACTGTGTAAGGAGAACATGAGATCGACCGGGTCGCGGAGCATCACGATGATCGAGGCCCCAGGACGCCAGGCGGCGATCTCCTGGGCGGCGGTCCTGGACTGCATGTAGAGGGTGCATGAATCGCCCACTCGCGGCGCCTCCTGAAACAGCGACAGGTACTGCGAGAGATCCCGCGGCGCACCGGGTATTGAGTGTTCTAGATCCGATCCGAAGAAGGGGACGTCCTTTTGTTCCGGCAGAAATACATCCGGGTGCGCGTTGAGGTACTGATGAAGCGACGAAGTCGCGCATTTCGGCGCTCCGACGATCAAGAAATCTGGGCCGTTGCTCGTGCCTGAAGCTGGAGTGGGCACATTTCGACTCTAGCCAAGCTCACCTTCACCGAAACGGAGAACGACCGGCGAAACCGGCGATCTCGAGTTCTCCGGTTGGTAAGGTCGATGGCCCCGGGCTCCGGATCGCGACGACGGAATTACGTCGCTGACCGGCTGACCGCCACGTTGATGACGATCGTCGAGCTGATCACGCCGGAAAATAGGGGGGCGGGCAGGAGGCCCCCTAGGTCCGGTGGCGCCAGATTCAGTGCCGTGCTCGCGCTCATCATCGTTGCCGCCCTCGTCGTGGTTGCCATCGCCGTCGGTGGTAAAGGGTCCCCCTCCAAGCCCAGGACTGCGCCTAGCCGCCTCTTGACGCTACGTCCGAAGGACGTGGTTCCTGATCCGCTGGCCACCGGAAACCTGGTGGCTCTTGGTGTGAACACGGCCGGCGCGCCGGGCCAGGCAATCACTCAGTTCACCCGCTTGGTGGGTACTGCACCGAAGATCGTCATGTGGTTCGAGACCTGGGATGGCCCGTTGCTCTACGGCGCGGACATGTCAGCCGCCACTTCCGTGGGCGCGATTCCGATGCTCACGTGGGACCCGATCCTCCATGGCCGCGGCATTCCACTAGCCGCTATCGCGGCTGGCCGCTACGACGGTTACATACGCGCGGCCGCGCGTCAGGCCAAGGCGTTTGGGCGTCTCGTGTACATCCGCTTCGCCCACGAGATGAACCTTCCCGCGTCTCCAATCGGGCCGGGACACAACGGCGACACGCCTGCCTCGTTCATCGCCGCTTGGCGACACGTGGTGAGTATCTTCTGGCAGGTCGGCGCCGACAACGCCTCGTTCGTCTGGTCACCCAACGGCTACTGCAACGGACACTGCCCGTTTACGGCCTTCTACCCCGGAGACCAATGGGTCAACTGGGTCGCGCTTGATGGCTATAACTACGGGCCGGTACATGACGACAGATGGATGACCTTCAGTCAGCTCTTCGGGCCCTCGTACCGGATCATCACTGGCCTGACGCGGCGTCCACTGATGATCGGGGAGACCGCCACAACCGACATTGGAGGCGACAAGGCGGCTTGGATCAGAGGAATGGCGCACGCGTTGAAGACGCAGTTTCCGCGCGTTCGAGCACTGGTCTGGTTCCAGCGCCAGAAGGAGACAGATTGGCGGGTCAACTCTTCGCCCGCGTCACTCGCCGCGTTCCAGAGCGTCGTCAGGTCAGTTCCGTTTAACGGCTAGAAGACGACGGGCGGGTGCCCTACAGCGCGCTTAGACGCCGAATCCGCGCGCGAAAGGGTGGACGGGCCGGCGGCGTACTGGGCCGAATGTACGACGCTGCGCCACGCCCGGGTCGATTGCGGAGACGAATTGATCATCCAGTTCGTCTCCTTGTTGCGATCGAACCAGATCACGGCCCGGATGCGTGGGTACCGACGCGGGATGACGGAGAAGGCGCCCTTGATCCAGGCTGCCTTCCTCTGACCGGTTCCGGCGGTTGCCATCTCGCCGATCATGACGGGCTTGTGGGCCAGATGAGTCAGGACGCGATACGACTGGGCAAAGATCTGATCAAAGGTCATCCACCGCACGTGGTCGACCCACGCGTAGTTGTAGCCGTCGAGGGCCACCCAGTCGACCCACTTGCTTCCGGGATAGAAAGCGCTAAAGGGACACTGCCCCGCGCAGTCGACGTTTGGCGACCAGACCCATTTCACGTTGTTGGCATGAGCCGCGCGGAAGAGCTTGACCACGTGCCGCCAGGCCGCGACATATTCAGCGGGAGTATTGCCGTTCACACCGGGGCCGAAGGGTGAGCCGTGAAGATTCATCTCGTGCCCCAAGCGCACGTACATCATGTCGTGATATGACCTCGCCAGCCCGGCGGACGCCCGAATGTAGGAGTCATAGCGCCCGGCGATGATCTGGCGGAGTGGAATCCCGACACCGTTTTCGATGGGATCCCAGGTGATGACGGGCACCGCGCGAGTGGCTTTCATGTGCGCTGCTTGATCTGGGTAGTACAGGGGCTCAGACCACTGCTGGTACCACATCACTAGTGCGGGCTTGCGGCCCGCGATCTTCGTGTAGTGCCTGAGGGCGAAAGCCCGGTCAGGCGCGTTCGAGAGGTTGACACCGAGCGCGATCGGATCCTTGCTCCCGTGTCGATGGCCATGCCGGCTGCGGTGGTGATGGGAAGAGTGCGCCGTCGCCAGCGCGACCGGTAGGCCAATCACGACGACGCTGAACAGCGCCGCGAGCTTGGCAAGCGATTTCCTGTGGGCGAGTAGGCTCACCCGCACCTAGTCGTCGGGCGGGCGCGCCCCTTGTTCCTAAACCGCCCTGACCTGGACGGATGTTGCTAGGAGCAGGCTGACTGCCTGTGACGCCGGTGGCGCGAGCTGGACCCGCGGTGGCGATGGCCGCCATTGTTCCTGGCGTCGCAGGCGACGCCGGCGTAGGCGGGACTGGCCACGCCTGGAGAACCGGGTACTCGCGGCTCGCTGGCCCCCCAGTTGCTGGCCAGCGAAGAACCGGGCACCCCAGTCGAGGTCGGATGAGTCGTCGAGCCCGTGCTGCTCGTGGAGGTCGAACCGCCTCCACTGTCCACGTCGCTGGAGGTGGGGACGATCGACAGCAGGGTGGCGGCGGTCCCCTGGTAGAGGGGTGAGGCGACGACCTGGTCCCACGCGGCGAGGCTGGCAGCTGAGGAATTGATGCGCCAGTCGGTCTCCTTGTTGCGATCGAACCAGATCACGGCCCGGATCTTTGGGAAGAGGGTCGGAAGCTGCGTGAAGAAGGTCTGCGTTATCCAGGCCGCCTTGCTTCCGCCTGACTCTGCGGACGAGGTCTCGGCGACCATCAGCGGCTTGGAGGTCAGGCTCTCCATGATGCTGTAGGACGACCCAAATACCTGGCTGAACGTCATCCACGGCGTGTGGTCCACGGTTGAGTAGTTGTAGCCGTCCAGAGCCACCCAATCGACCCACTGGTCGCCCGGGTAGAACGCGGTGAACGGGCACTTGTTGTCGCAGTACACGTTCGGCGACCACACCCATTCGACGTTGGTCGCGCCTGCCTGACGGAAGATCGTGACCACGTGGCGCCAGGCAGCGATGAACTCGGCCGGGGTGTTGCCGTTGCGGCCCGGACCGAATAGCGAACCTTGCAGGTTCATTTCGTGGGCAAACCGGATGTACATCAATGAACCCCAGGCCTTGGCCGCTTTGGCGGAAGCCAGGAGGTAGCTGTCGTACTTGCCACTGACTATGTCCGACAGTGGGACGCCGCCTCCATTGATGATCGGGTCCCAGGTGATCATCGGCACCCCGCCGAATGCCTTCATGTTCGTCTCCTGGGTCGACCAGTACAGGGGCTCATTCCACGCCTGATCCCACTGGACAATCGCGGGCTTGGCGCCTGCCAGCTGGGCATAGCTCTGCAGTTGCGAGAGCTGATCGGGCGCGTTGTCGATGTTCGCCCCGAGCGTGACCGGGGGCAAGCTCGACCCGCGCGCGGCCTCGCTGACCGAGGGAGCGGCGCCCAGCGCGGAAAAAGCCAGCGTTAGGACGATCGCGCACCGAGTTAGTTGCCACCTGCCCATTCCAAGGGATATCGCGCCGATCGCGCGAGCCCGGGAGATATGCGCTTACTTGATGGCCATGTGTTCGATGCACTCAAAACCGGTGAACCAGCTGCCGACGGGCCATTTACGGCCGTCGCGGGGGCGGGGCTGAGGTTGGCCATCGCCGCTAGATGCATGGTTGCGACCTCACTTGTGATGAGATCGAGTTCGGCGTCGCGAATCGCGTTGCCGAGCTTTGGCTCGTTGGCCTCGTAGTAGGCGTAAAGCTCGCCGAGGGGGGGACCGGGGATCTGGTCTTCAAGCCCCGCAACATGGACCTCGGCAGCGTCCCCGGCCTTCTCGAGCGCTTCGGGCTGCGTTTTCCTGGCGAGCCCATTTAGTGCGCGATAGGCTGCCCACGCCAGTGGGGCAGGCCAAGAACAGCCCCAACGCCACTCAATCACTAGGAGGGTTCATGCGACGTCTGTTCGCATCCCGCGGCACCACTGCCGCCTTCGTGGGCGCGCTGGCACTGTTCGCGGCCGGGGGCGGCTACGCGCTCGCCAGCGGCGGCAGCGCCAACACGATTCACGCCTGCGTTCACAAATCAGGCGGTGGCATCTACATCGCAAAGCCATGCGCCAAGGGCGACAAGGCGATCAGCTGGAACAGGGTGGGGCCCCGAGGCAAACCGGGCCCGCGCGGCAAGACCGGCGCGCAGGGACCCGGGGCGACCAGCATCAACTTCAACACCGCCGGCAGCGCTTCGCCTACGCCAGTGACGATTGGCAGGGTGGGTCCGCTGGTAGCCACAGGCACCTGCACAACGACGGGAACGGGCGCAGGCGCGACGACAACGTTCGTGGTCAACTACAGCCGTCCGGCCCTAAAGGTCGACGGCTCGATCATCTCTTCCGGGGACTCAGTCCCCATCTCAGAAACAGCGGGGGCTAGTTCGAGCGCGCGACTCGGGACGCTTGGGCCGACATCGACCCAAGCGGTGGAATCCGCCCAGCTGTTCGTGATCCCCACCGGCCACGCCCCGGTCGACCTGATGATCACGGCGGCGGCCAATGGCGGCTCGCCGGTCAACGGCTCGACTGCCGATAGCTGCCATCTTTCGGCGGTGATCACGCCGGTGGCCACGCCCACGGGCTAAGCAGCAGCCGCGTAGGCACGCCCCTGGGTCGCCGGACCCGGGGGCGGCCCGGCCGCTCTACCGTGAGTTAGTCGGAGTTGTCTTGTGGGCGGCGTACCGGTATTGTCTTTCCCGGTGTCAGAGAGGGGTTTTGCTTGGGGGCTACCTGGGGTGTGTCGCGCTCTGGCCCTGGCGGCGTTTCTGTTTCCGCTCGTCTGCGGCGCCAACGCTTGGGCCGCCACGCTCCACGTTACGACCACGGCTAACTCCGGCCCGGGGTCATTGCGGGCGGTGGTCGCGTCGGCCTCGTCCGGAGATGTGATCGACGTCCCGGCAAGCTCCAAGCACTACACGCTGCTCTCGGAGATCCAGATCACCGTCCCGCTCACGATTGCGGGCGCCGGGGCGGGGTCGACGATCATCGACGCCGGCGGTCATAGCCGGGCGTTCGAGATCACAAGTGGGGTGCCCAGTTCGTCGACAGTGACCTTCAGCGGGGTGACGGTTACGGGCGGGGCGGCCAAGGCCGCCCCGGGCGGGGGCGCGATCCTGGCCGATTCAGGATCGCTCGACATCGTGGGCTCGGCGATCACAAATGACAGCACGACGCTGAACACGGAAGCGACCACCGAGACCGGTGGGGGTGGGATCTACAACAACGGCGGCAACACGACGCTGACCGACTCGGTGCTCTCACAGGACAGCGCGACGCTGACGGTCGCCGAGGGGACGGGCGCAGAGTGTTGTCACGGGGGGGTGGGCTGTACGAGAACGCCGGCGACATCACGATCACCGGGAGTCAGCTCAACCACGATACGACCACCATCCACGGGTCAGATACCGGTACGAACAACGACCAATGCTGCGGCGGAGGTGGGGCGCTTTACCAGAACACCGCGGACGGCTCCGTGACGATCGCCAGCTCGACGCTCGACCGCGACGTTGCCACGATCACGGGCGGTCAGTGTTGTCATGGAGGCGGTGCGGTCTACATCGATGTGAATTCCTTCAGCCCGGCGCCGTTCGTCGTCAGAGGCAGCCATCTCAATCACGACACGACCAGCGTGACCACCAAGCTCCCCGGGGGAGGGACTTGCTGCTCGGGAGGTGGGGCGGTGGCGACGTTTGGAGGCATCTCGGCGACAAACGACACGTTCGACTACGACACCGCCACGCTTACAGGACAGCAATGCTGCAACGGCGGCGGAGCAATCAACTTCGACGGCCAGAACGCGCCGATAACCTTCGCTGGCACCGATCTCAGCCACGACTCCACGTCGATCGGCCCTGCAGGCAGCACCGCCAAGAACTGCTGCAACGGCGGCGGCGCGCTTCAGCTGCTTGTGAGCGACGCCTCGCTGACTATGGTGGGAAGCACCCTGGCCTACAACGACGCAACGGTGTCGGGGTCCAGCCTTTCCGGCGGCGGGGCGGTGTACGAGGACGAGGGCAATCCGGCCAACACGTACTCGAACACGACCTTGGCAGGCAACACGACAAACGCCTGGGGCGCCCAGCAAGGTGGTGGCGCCATCTACCAATACAACAACACCGGGACCACCGACACGCTCCTCAATACCACGGTGGCTGACAACTCGGCCCCGCACGGCGTGGGCGGAGGAATCATCACCATCGCCGGGACGATCGCTCCGACCAACTCGATCATCGCGCTCAACCATGCTCAGTCGGCCGACAATTGCGCGGCGGTTCCCCAGGGCGGTTCGACCGCAGTGTTCACCTCAGGCGGACACAATCTGGAGAACGAGAACACCTGCTCGTTCACCGCGGCGGGCGATCAGGTCAACATCAACCCGAAGCTGGGAGCACTCCAGCGCAACGGCTCGCCGCTGCTGACACTCGCGCTGCTCGACCACAGCCCGGCGATCAACGCGGGCCTCAACTCGGCCTGTCCCCCGACCGACGAACGCGCGGTTCGCCGGCCCCAGCCACCCGGCGGGGTGTGCGACATCGGCGCCTACGAGGCCACGGCTCCGTATGTGAGCGCCAACGCGGCGTCTAAGCGCACAGCGGCCTCCGCGCAGTTGAACGGGATTGTCAACCCCGCGAACCTGACCACGAGCTACTTCTTTGAGTGGGGGACCACGACTGCCTACGGCCATAAGACAGCCGCCCACAGCCTGCCCGAGGGAGTCTTTGCCCAGCAACCCGTAGCGGCTCAGATCAAAGGACTAAAGCCCGGCCACACCTACCACTTCCGGGTCGTGGCCACCAACGAGCTCGGCACCACGACCAGCTCCGACCAGCCGTTCACCACCCGCTAAGCAGACCCGCTCCACGGCGAACGTCCCGATGGGCGATCCAGGACTCGAACCTGGGACCTCTTCCTTATCAGAGAAGCGCAGGCGTGGGTGGGTGTGGGTCGCTGCCCGCACAGACATGCGTTTTCACATTGGCGCCACGGGCCTCAAGTCGTTCGCGCAAATCAGCCACGAGCTTCTTGGCGGCGCTGGGTGTTGTTCGGGGAGCACCACAATCGGAGCACTCGACATGCTGCCCTCCTGTCTGGCGCCTACCCCGCGCGGGGATCATATTCACTGCTCGATCCGGAGTGTCGTCTTTCCCTTGCTCGGCAGGTCCTCGCGGTCTCCTCCGTACGACGCCACGACCGGCAGTGACTCCGGTCCACAGCTCCGGCAGATCTTCTGGGTCACGTGGAACGAGCACCTCGATTCTCCTGCTGGGATGGGGGCCAGCGTGCATCGAGTGGAGGGAAGGGACGCCGTAACAGTCCCGGTCGGGGCGATCCTGCCGATGACTCCGGTCTCGACAACGGTCGCGGTGCAGGTACTCGTCTTGCCTGACTTGACTGGGTTGGGTCGGCACGTGACCGTCGTCTTGGTGGGCCGGGCCTGCGTCTCCACCGCGCCGATGTCGCACCTGGCCTCGTGACTGTCGGGACGGGGCAGCCCGCGCTCGTCCGACTTGATCCCCGCCACGCAGGCCTTCTTCGGGATGGCGTCGATCAGCGGACTCGGCGACAGCGGCAGCTCGGTCAGGGCAGGCCCGCCGTAGTTGCCCAGCGGAGCCAGCCGCGGATTGCCGCCCCTGTTTCGGTCCGTCGAGGCGCCCAACCCGCACGAGGCCTGGTCGGAGAAGTTGTAGCCGCTGGACGTGCTGGTGCCCCGGTTCACCAGCAGACAATCTGGGCGACCGCCCCGTGGGAGTGCGAAGACCGAGCCAAACGACGTGAAGGGTCCGTAGCTGACGAGATTCGCCGCCGCACCCCCGGCGTTCCCGGTGAGTGTGACGTAGGTGAGCTTCGCCGGACCGCTGTTGTTGATGTACCCGCCCGCGTTGTATGCCCCGGTTCCCGTGTCGCTGTTCGCCGCGATGGTCGAGTTCGTGATCGTGGTCGGATCATCGCTCTCTATCCCGCCCGCGTTGACCGAGGTACCGGTTCCGCTACCGGCGACGGAGACGTTGCTGGAAACGGTTGAGCCCGTGATCGTCAGCCCGCCGCCCTGGGAGACCAGAGCGCCGCCCATCTCTGGCTGGTTGCCGTGTGTGGACACGGAGTTGCTGGACACGTTGGAGGACGTCACGACCAACGGGCCGGCCTCGCTGACGATTCCCCCGGCAAACACTGATTCGGCCGGACTGGCCGTCACGTGGTTGTGCGTGATCGAGCAATGCGAGATCGTCAGCGAGCCGGATTCCGAGTCGATCGCCCCGGCGACGATCGCCGACGGGCTGCTTGGAGCAGTGGCCGAGTTGCCCGTGATGACGCAGTTGCTCAGGGTCACGTTGCCAACACCATCGGCGATGATGGCCGCAGAGTCGGTGTATACCTCCAGAGCGACGCCGGTCGACTTCGCACCGGTGATCGTGACCCCTTCGATGGTCAGCGGTTCAGGCACGGTCGTCGTGCCGCCATCCTTGATGAACACCCCGTTGCTGCCGTGGCCGTCGATGATGGTCTTACTCGGGCCGCCGCCCCGAATCGTGAGGGCCTTGTTCAGGTCGATCGCGCCCAGCGTGAGCAGGTAATGCTTCGTGGCGGCGGGTACGAGTACGGTGCCTCCCGACGGCGCCTTATCGATCGCCTGCCTGAGGGAGCAGTCGTTGGGATGCCCCGAGCATTCGGTGCCCGTCGGCGCCGCGTCGAAGGTGGTGTTGACCGTGATCTGGGTTGCGCTGGCCGCGGCCGGCAACACGAGCCCGCCGGTGGCCAGCAGCACCAGCGCGACAGGCAGACGAACGGTCCGGTGCGCAGCTCCGCGCAGCGGAGCGCGTCCGGCCCGACATACTTTGCGTTCAGCCAAGCGCCCTCTGAGAACTCACCCTAACGCGTTTGGCGTTGGGTGTCCAGGGCGCCTTAGGCGTCGCGTCCAGCGCGTAGATCGAGCCTGACCTCCGCGCCTCCCCCCCGCGCGGCGAAACCCGGCTCATCCTCTGGGGGGAGAGCGGGATGGGCGATCCAGGACTCGAACCTGGGACCTCTTCCTTATCAGAGAAGCGCTCTAACCGACTGAGCTAATCGCCCTGGCTTTGCGAGGCGAGGAGCTGGGCTGACCTCGCAACGCGAGGGCACTCGATACGCTCGCTTGGCGAGTCGATCCGGGAGGAGCAGGGATCCACCAATCCGAACATGGCGCAGGCTTGGTCACTCAGCGACCGGGCCATCAAATCGCCGCGATCAGCACATTTCGCGCTCTTATTGCGACGCCCGGATTTCGCGAGTCATGGAGCGCGTTCTGGCGATCTCGGCTGTATATCTGGATCATTGGGTCGGTTGCGTTCCTCATCCAGGGCGCCGATGTCCACTACAGCAGCCTGAACGACCCGGCCCGCATCTCATCCACGCTGGGATCCCTGGGCAACGTATTAGCAGCTCCGGCGGTGAGATGGGATGCGATTTGGTATGTCCAAATCGCCCAACACGGTTACAGCAACGGCGGGCTAACGGCCTTCTTTCCTCTCTACCCCCTGGCCGTACGGATCGGCTCGTGGCTCGTCATCTCGCCGATAGTGGCCGGCGTGTTGATCTCCTGTTCGGCGACGCTTGTCGGCTTAGTCATCGTCCATCGCCTCACCGAGCGCGAGCTCGGGCCTGCCGCTGCCCGCTTCGCGGTGACATTGCTGGCATTCGCACCACTGAGCCTCTACCTCTCGGCGGTCTACACCGAGGGACTTTTCCTGGTTCTGAGCGCGGGGACGTTCTACGCTGCCCGCTGCGGGTCCTGGCCGGTCGCCGGGCTCCTAGGGGGCCTGGCGGCTATGACCCGGATCACCGGGGTACTCCTGATCGCGCCGGCCCTGCTCTTCTATTTGTACGGCCCCAGGGGTGACTTAGAGTCGATGCGGCGAGCTGGATCGGGTCTCAGCGCAGCCCTCCGGCCACGATACCCCCTTCGGCCCGGAGTCCTGTGGCTCGCGTTGATTCCGGGAGGCCTCGCCGCGTTCTGCGCCTACAGCGCTGTCAAAGGCTTCGGGTTCACGGCGACCTTCCATGCCCAGCACGTCGCCGGCCACAGGTACACCAGTCCATTTGAGGGGATCTGGCAGGGGGTCCTTTCAGCGCGCCACCACCTCCGAAAGCTCGCCGTGCTGTTCGTCTCGATTGTGGCCCTGGTGGGCGTACTCCGCCGACTCCCGCCCGCCTACGGCGTATACGTGCTGCTGGGACTGCTGATTCCGCTTTCCAGCCCGTCCGTGGGAGACCCATTGAGGGGGCTTCCCCGTTACGTGAGCATGTTGTTTCCGCTGTTCATGTGGGCCGGTGCATGGTCAGCCCATCGCTGGTTCAAGCCACTGGTGCTCGCTGGCGCGATCCTCCTGCTGACGATCTCCACCATCCAGTTCGCAACCTGGCATCCAGTCCAATGACCGAAAAGAGCTGGGGAGGAAGACCGAGGAGTGGGCGATCCAGGACTCGAACCTGGGACCTCTTCCTTATCAGAGAAGCGCTCTAACCGACTGAGCTAATCGCCCGTACTGGCCGCCATTCTAGCCTTGCGCGATCAGACGCTCGCGCCACCCCGGCCGCTATCCGCTAAAGCCCGGAGGCGGCTTGGGTTGCGTTGAGACCTCCTGGATCAAACGCGCTGTGGAAGCGCTGGCCGGCATGTATTCGGTGTTGCCGGCGAAGCTGACCGTGATCCGCCACCGCGTCGGCTGGGCTCGGGCCGGGAGTCCCAGCGTCGCCGTCAGCTGACCGCTCGGGTACGGGCGGTGGGGGCGAGTGTGCTGGCCCTTGCCGCGGGACCGGGGATGCGCGCACGCGCGAGATCTTGATGCGCGTCGGGGAGCGGACGTCGACAGTCGTCGAACCGCTGCTCGGGCCGTGATTCGAGTCACCGGCGTAAGAGGCCGTGACAGTTTGCGGACCGAGCTTGGCTGGAGCGAGCGCGCCTTGCGCTTAGGCGGCGGCCCTGATGCGCAACCGCCGGCCCAGCTCGAGCGCGTCTTCCAACGAGTCGATCGAGAGCGCCACCTTGTAGGAACCATCGCGCGAGGGGGCGACCGACACTTCGCGCCCAAAGAGCCCGGCCAGGGTGTCCTCGATCTGCGCTGCGGTGGCCACCTGGTCAGGGTGGGGATCACGAGAGCTCCGGCGCCGCGCCGATCGAGCGGCGGACCCGGAGTCGCCAGCGGCGCGAGTCCTCGACTCGAGCTCCCGGACCGACCAGCCTGAGTGGGCCGCCGAACGGGCAAGAGAACGTCGCTGGGAGTTGTCCTGGACCAGCAGAAGAGCCCGGCCGTGCCCTTCGCTGAGCGCGCCCCGCTCGATCATCTCAAGCGCTTCATCAGGGAGCTCGAGCAGCCGAATCAGGTTCGATACGGACACACGGCTCCGGCCGACGCGAAGTCCGACCTCCTCACGGGTCAGGCCGAGTTCCTCGACCAAGGCCGCGCAGGCTCTCGCCTGCTCAACCGGATTGAGATCCTCCCGCGCCATGTTCTCGATCAGCGCGATCTCAAGCGACGCAGCGTCGTCATGTCGGCGGACGAGCGCTGGGATCGTCTCAAGCTCGGCGATCCTGGCCGCCCGCCAGCGCCGTTCGCCGGCGATCAGCTCGTAACGGCCATCGGGAAGCGGCCGTACAAGCACGGGCTGAAGTACTCCCCTCGCCCGGATCGAGTCGGCCAGGCCCAGCAGCGCGTCCTCCTGAAAGGACTGGCGTGGCTGGTGGGGATTGGCGGTGATCACATTTACGTCAATCTGGCGAAGTTCCTCGACGTCCTCACGCGAAGACACCGAGAGGAGGGCCGCGAGGCCCCGACCCATGCCTATCTGCCGATCAGCCACGTGCGGCCACCTCCTTGGCGAGTTCGAAGTACGCGTCCGCCCCCGAGGAGTGCGGATCGTGATGGATTACCGGCCTGCCGAAGCTCGGCGCCTCGCCCACTCGGACGTTGCGGGGGATCACGGTGTCGAAGACGAGCTCGGGGAAATGCGTCCGGATCTCACGCTCGACGTCCTGGGCCAGTCGTGTGCGGCCGTCGTACATCGTCACGACCATCCCCGAGATCGTGAGTCGAGGATTGAGCTCGCGCTGGACAAGCGAGAGAGTGTCAAGCAGGCCCGCCAGGCCATCCAGAGCGAGGTACTCGGCCTGTACGGGCACGATTACGCGGTCTGCTGCTACGAGTGCGTTCACCGTCAGAGGCCCGAGCGACGGAGGGCAGTCGAGCACCGTGTACACATAACGCTCGCGCACGTCCCGGAGTACCTCCCGGAGGCGGGTCTCGAATCCGGTCGTCCTCGGGAGTTCGACGGTCGCCCCCGCGAGATCGGGGCCGGCCGGGACGAGCGCCAGGCGCTCGACGAGGGTTTCGACCACGACCTCGGCCAAGGCAGCCTCCCCAGTCAGTGCGTCATAGACGGTTCGAGGAAGGTCCTTTCCGATCCCCAGCGCAATCGTGGCGTTCGCCTGCGGATCGATGTCGACCAGCAGCGTGTCGTACCCCGCCTCGGCCACACAGGCGGCGAGATTGACCGCGGTCGTAGTCTTACCGACCCCGCCCTTCTGATTCGCGATGGCAAAGACGGTGCCCATCGCATCCCAAGCTATCGCGTCGCCCGGCGCTACCACCCCTGCGGACTTAAGTCCGGCCGAGAGGCCTCTTGAGCGCGATCCCAGGCCTTCGTGGAAAGCGCGCCGGGGTCTCCCTGACCTTCAACAAGAGGTGGAGATATCGGTTGCGGGCCTCCGGGAATGGGTGCACGTGCCGGACGGCCGCGGACTCGAAACCGAGAATCGCGGCCGCCCGTCCGGCGGCTGCCTCATCCTCTGGATCGCGCCGCCCCCTCCAGGCCACAAGGTAACCCCCAACCACCAGCAGCGGCGCCGCGTACTCGAGGACGACGTCGAGCGCCGCGAGCGCCCGGACCATCGCCAGGTCAAAGCGCCCCATCCCCTCCCTCCACGCCTCCGCCCGCGCGTTGACGACCTCCACATTCGTCAACGCGCAGACGTCGGCGGCTCGCTCGATGAACGAGGCCTTCCGACCCGAGCTCTCAAGCAAGGCGAACGAGGCCTCGGGCAAGGCAATGGCCAGGGGCAACCCCGGGACGCCCGCCCCGGAGCCCAAGTCGACCACCGAGTCGGCCTCGAGCACAGGATCAAGCTCAAGGGCAACTAGAGAATCGGCCAGATGGTCCTCGACTATGCGGAGCGGATCGCGGACGGTCGTCGGCGCATGCTTGTCCGTCGCCAACAGGGTCGATAGCCGCCCGAGCCGGTCGCCGGCCACGTCGGGCAGACCGTAGCGAGCCGTCAGCTCGCCGATCTGTGGGCTAGCTTCGCCCGGACTCAGGACCCCGCACCCCCCGTCTCCTCACCGATCCGCCGCAGCCGGGCGCGCTCGCGCTCGATATAGCCCGAGTACCGCTCCTTCATCAGCTCCAAGCGCTCCGCGGCGTGGCCATCCAGGCCTGGATCCAGAGTGCCATCCAACAGCGGCAGGAGGTCCCTCACCAGTGTGGTCCCACGGGCCATCCACTGGAAATAGGATCGGCCGCCGTGGTGATAGGGCCCGTAAAGCCGGCTCTCAGGAAAGCGCGCCTCGAGCCACCGGAAGATGGCCTCGTGGCGGACATGCATCCGCAGCGTCACCTGCGGCTGCTTCCCGTCGCCTCCAAACGAACCCTCTCCTATCAGGAGTCCGACTAAAACGCCGCGGTCAAAGTCCGAGAGGTGGGACCTGGGAACTCCAGGGTCGCGGTCAGCGCCGGCGCGATCAGCCACCCCAACGGTCTATCAAAGTTGTTTCACCGTCGAGAAAAACGTGAAACGGCTTAGTCCACGACTGGCGCTACGACCAGCCTTCGGTCGGGCTCCTGCCCCTCGCTGTACGTCTCGACGTCGTGGCGGCCCTTGAGATGCTCATGGACGACCTTGCGCTCGAGTGCGCCCATCGCTTCGAGCGCGACCGGGCGGCTGTCATGAATCGCGGTCTCGGCCGCCTGATCCGCGGTCGCCTTCAACGCAACCTCCCGGCGCTGCCGATACCCCGCCGCGTCGACAACCACCCGCACCGGCTCGTGGGTGCGGCGGAAGACGATCCGGTAGGCCAGGTGCTGGATGGCGTCGATCGTCTGTCCGTGATGGCCGATGATTGGGCCAAGATCTTCCCCTTGGAACTCGCCGACCAGGGTGTCGCCGTCGGCTCGAACACTCACATCGGCCGTGATCCCCATCCCGTCGGCAACTTTCTCTAGCAGCTCCTGGAGGTGGGCCGCCGCGCTGTCGGACGCTTCCACGCTTACCTCCGCCGACCGGAGCGTTTCTTTTTCTTCCGCGGGGGGCGAGGAGGGGCGGCCTCACGCTTGGGCTTACCGGCACCGACACCTGCCGGCTCCTTGGGCTCCGGAGGCTTCAGCAATCCGCGAAGGATCCCACCGCCCCCTGGCGAGCCGCCCCCTGGCGAGCGAGCGCCATTTGGACCGCCCCGACCATCCTTGCCGGGTCCGCCGCCTGCGCCGGCGGCGGGCGCCACCGCGACAGGTGGAGGGGGTGGCATTGTCCGTCTGATCACGAACTGCTGACCCATCGTCCACGTGTTCGTGGTGATCCAGTACACGATCAGGCCGGCCGGGAAGTTGATGATCAGGATCACGAAGAAGAGCGGCAGCAAGAGCATCAGCCGGCGCTGCGTGTTGTCCATCGTGGGCGCCGACATCATCAGGGTCGACGCCATCTGCGTGCCGACGTAGAGGACGATCAGCACGACCAGCACCGCCCCGCTGGCGTTGGTCGTCATATCGGGAATGAACAGGAAGCCGGCGCCCCCGGAAGAAAGATGGGCGTGGTAAACGTGGGAATACCGCGGGTCGGTGCAGTAGGTCGTCCCTTGGGACTTCGCGGCGGCGGCCGTGAGCCCGTAGTGGAACTTCAGGAAGGCCTTCTGGACTGCTGGGCAGATATCCGGCCTGAGATTCTTGCGCAACGTATAGAAGAGGCCGATAAATACCGGAATCTGGAGCACTAACGGAAGGCAGGACGCGAACGGGTTGACGTTGTTGTCCTTGTAGAACTTCATGACCTCCTGCTGCTGGCGCTGCTTGTCCTCCTTGTACTTGGCCTGGATCGCCTTCAGCTGCGGGGCAAGCTGCTGGAGCTTCTGCATGTTGCGCAGCTGCTTGAGGGTCAGCGGCACGAGCAGGGCCCGCACGCACACCGTCAACAGCACGATCGACCATCCCCACGAAATTCCTCCGCTGTGGAAGAACTTGATGACCGGCTCGAAGATGTCGATCAGCGGCTGGAAGATGTTTGCGACGACGAGCATGATTAGACGCCTGCTGCCGGAACCTTCGGCCTGAACAGCCGCTGGTCCTCCACGGGATCAAATCCACCGCGGCTCCAGGGGTTGCAGCGCAGCAACCGCCATCCGGCCAGGACAAGCCCCCGGAGTATGCCGAATCGCCGTACGGCCTGGATCGCATAGTCCGAGCAGCTCGGGTAGTACCGGCACCGAGGTCCCAGCATCGGCGAGACGATCCGCTGATAGCCGCGAACTGGTAAGACGGCCAACCAGCGAAGGGCGCTCACGCCGGCGACCCCTCCCGGACCTGCCCGATCAGCCCCGCCAGGACCGACCGAAACCCGGCCAAACCTTCGCGCTCGGCCAAGCTCCCTGCCTCCTGTCGAGCCACCACCACCACATCGCTGCCCGCGGGGAGCCCAGCCTGCTCCTGCGCGAAGGCTTCTCTGAGAAGCCGCTTGACCCGGTTGCGCTGAACCGCGCCGCCCACCTTTCGGGAAACGGACAGGCCAAGCCGCCGGTCACCGTCGGCAGCTCGCGGAAACACATACAGCACGAGCTCGCGGGAGGCGTGGGACCGTCCTCGCCGAATAACGCGATCAAAGTCACCACTCTTGGACAACCGAGCGCGCCCCGACCGCGGGCGGGCGGGCGGCTGCGTGGTCATACCGTGAGGCGCTTGCGACCCTTTGCCCGCCGGCGCTTCAGGATCGCTCGGCCCGAGCGCGTGAACATGCGCGCTCGGAAGCCGTGGGTGCGTGCCCGCTTGCGCTTTTTTGGCTGATAGGTCCGCTTCATTGCTACACAGCCGGAGGCCGGATGAAACCCAGTATACGCACGCGCCGCCCACCCCCCGGGCGGCCTCCGTGGCGCCGGTAAGGCCCGCTCGAACAAGGCAAATCAGCAATTTCTCGCGCTTTGCGTCAAGCCTCCCGGCAACGACTTTGTGACAAGTTTGCCGCTGGTATATTCGCCGCCCGGCCGCAAGAGCAACGCTCAGGCTCGGCCCCTCATGAAGAATCGTCCGGAACGCTCCCCAAAGGAGTCGCTTGGAGCTGCCTCCACATCTTGAGCCGTCTGCAGCCTGGAGCCAGATCCGCACCGAATTGCGGCACACGCTTGGCGACTCGACCTACGAGATATGGATCGCCCCGTTGGAGCTTCGGGCATTGGAGGCAGACACCGTCCACATCGTTGCTCCGGCCGCGATCCAAAATTGGGTGGCCACGCGCTTTGGGCGCGTCCTCGAGGCGTGTGCCCGAGGAGTCCTCGGCGGGGAGGTCCGCGTCTCCGTAGAAGGGCCCTCGGCACCTGATCGCGCCAGCCGCCGTTCGATCTCGCCGAAAAGCACCAGCCTCACCCTCAACCCCCGGTATAGCTTTGATCAGTTCGTAATCGGGGAGACCAACCGGCTGGCCCATGCGGCATGCCTAGCCGTGGCTGAACTCCCCGGCACGGCGTACAACCCAGTCTTTCTGCACGCGCCGCCCGGACTGGGGAAAACCCATCTCCTGCACGCCATCGGCAACTATGTCAACGCCTTTGGAGGCGGAACGGTGGTCCGTTATACGACGGTCGAGGCGTTCACCAACCACTTCATCACCGCACTTGGCTCACGCTCTCTGGATCGCTTCAAGAGCGCCTACCGGGACGTCGACGTTCTGCTGATCGACGATGTCCAGTTCCTGGCCAGCAAGGCGAAGACCGAGGAGGAGTTCTTCCACACGTTCAACGCTCTGTACGAGACCGGGCGCCAGGTTGTGCTGACGTGCGACCGCCTCCCGCAAGCCCTGGTTGGGGTCGAAAAGCGACTGCGTGAACGTTTCGAAGCCGGACTCGTAGCCGATATCAGGCCCCCGGACTTCCCAACCCGCCTGACGATCCTGCGCAAGCGCGCACTGGTGGATCGCGTACCCCTGGCCCAGGTCGGCGTTCTCGAGCTGATCGCCGAGCGCATCAACGACAACGTTCGCTCACTCGAAGGTGCCCTGATCCGAGTCGTGGCCTACCACTCACTCACCGGCCAACCCATTGACCTGGCGCTCACTGCAAAGGTGCTCGACACGCTTTACCCGCAGCCCGCGTCGAAGACTCCACCGGCCCTGGCTGAGATCCAAAACGCCGTCGCCGGTTTCTACGAGCTCGCTCCCTCCGAGCTCGTTTCCTCGAGTCGCGCGGCCAAGATCGCCTGGCCCCGGCAAGTTGCCATCTATCTCATCCGCCAACTTACGAGCACTTCGCTACAGACCATCGGAGATGCGTTTGGCGGTCGCAATCATGCCACTGTCCTGCACGCCTGTAAGCGGGTTGAAGAACGAGCTAGCGTCGACCCCGAGGTCGACTCTGAGCTGCGTCATCTCAAGCAACGGGTCCTAGCGGACAAGAACGACCGCGGTCGTTGACAGACTTCTCCGTCCGCCACGCCTATCTCAAGTTGACAAGTTCCCCGCTGCCTGCGGGAGATTCCGCACTTCTTCACAGTTTTTCTTCTCCCTATGACTACTGAACCCTCCTAAGGTGATTGTCATGAAGATCTCGGTTGATCGAGAAACGTTTCTCACCCAGCTTCAAATGGCCTCACGGGTCGCATCGACACGTAGCGCCATCCAGGCTCTCTCTGGAATCCAGGTCGTCGTGTCTGAGCAGGAGTCAGAGCTGCGGGCAACGGATATGGACGTAAGCCTGCGCATACCCATCGACGCGCAGGTTGTGAGGCCGGGCACCGTCGTCCTACCCGCGCGTTTGCTACTCGACGTCGTCCGTTCCCTGCCCTCGAACGATGTCTCGCTTGAGCTGAGGCCCGCCGAGCAGGATGTAGAGCTCATCTCAGGCAGTGCGACGTTCCACATACGGACGTTGCGGGCCGAGGACTTCCCACCGTTCCCGGACCCCGATCCGGCGTCAGCCGTGTCGGTTCCTGTCGAGTCGTTCATCCACACGGCAACAAAGGTGGCCGGCTCTGCCTCCCGAGACGAAACGCGCCCTGTGCTGACGGGGATCCTGGTGTCCGCCTCAGAGCACGAGCTTTCGATGGTCGCCACCGACTCCTACCGGTTGAGCGTCAAGGAAACGAAACTGCCGGCGTCTCTCTCGTCGGGATTTGAGGTCAACGTGCCGGCCAGGGCCCTTCAGGAGCTGGCTCGGCTGGGGGCCGTGGCGGAGGAAGACGACTTGAGCATCAGCGTTCTCCAGAACCAGGTTGTCTTCACCCTGGGCAAGGTCATCCTGTCCTCACGGCTGATCGACGGGCAATTCCCCAATTACCGCCAGTTGATCCCCGAGGGCTTCGAGCATGAGCTGCGATTGGCCGGCGGCGAGCTAAGCGATGTCGTCCGGCGAATCGCTCTATTGGCTCAGAAAAACGCACCGCTGCGGCTGGCCTTCGGCCCAGGAGAGCTGACAGTGTCGGCCCAGACCCCGGACGTTGGCGAAGCCAGTGAATCACTGCCCGTCGCCTTCCAGGGGGAGGGACTGGAAATCGGGTTTAACCCCGACTTCCTCCGGGATGGGCTTGAGGCGGTCGAGGACGGCGACCTCGTGCTCAAGCTGATCAGCCCGCTGCGCCCCGGTCTGATCGAGTCGGCTGATGACGGCGGCTTTCGTTACCTCATCATGCCGATCAGGCTGAACGTGTAGCCCAAGCCCCGTGCGGGTGCTCGCTGTCAGCCTCCGCGATTTTCGTGGCTACGAGCAGGCGGAGGCCCAGATTGGCGACGGCCTGACGGTCGTATCGGGGCCAAACGGAGCAGGCAAGACCAACTTGCTCGAGGCGATCTACTACGGGTGCACCGGTCGCTCGTGCCGGACGAACAACGAGCGAGAGGTGTTGCGACGCGGTGCGAGCTGGACTCGCGTGGTCGTTCACGCCGAGTCCGAGGACGGCAGGCACGAGTTCTCAGTCGGCTTCACCCCCGGTCAGCCCAAGCGGATCAGGGCCGACGGCGCTTCGGTGGAGCGGTTGGTTGACCTGGCGGTCCGCCCTCTGGTGGGAGTGTTTCTGCCCGACCGACTCGAGCTGGTCAAGGGTGCGCCGGCATTGCGTCGCGCCCACGCGGACCAGCTGGTGGCGGCGTTGTGGCCGGCTCGCAGGGCTACGCGCCGCGCATACGGTCAGGCGCTGGCCCAGCGAAACGCCCTGATCGCCCAGATCCGATCTGGGCGCGCGTCGTCCGGGTCGCTCACGGGGTGGGACGGGCAGCTGGCCGATCACGGTATGCGGCTCATGTCTGATCGGGCGAGTGCGCTCGACGCCGTTGCAGGGCGCTACGACGAGCTGGCCCAGGAGCTCGGCCTGGGTGACGCAGTCGCCGTCGAGTACCGCCCGCGCTCTCGGGCCACGACCTCCGATGAATTGGCCAATGAGCTCGCAGATCATCTAGGGAGCGACCTCGAGCGGGGCTTCACCGGCCACGGCCCCCACCGCGACGATCTGCATTTCTCTCGCTCTGGTCTTGACCTGAGGTCGTACGGGTCCCAGGGGCAGCAACGTCTGGCCCTGCTGGCCCTGCTTTTGGCTGAACGCGACGCGATTGGCGCGCGCCGGGACGCCGCGCCGTTGATGCTGCTCGACGATGTGATGAGCGAGTTGGACGGTACCCGGCGGGCGGCGCTGGCCGAGCTCGTACGGGCCGGAGGCCAGACTGTGATTACAACCACCGATCTCGACCATGTGCCTGGCGCGCTGGAGGCCGACGTGACTCGGATTGCCGTGTCCGAGGCGCGGCTGATGCAGGAGGCGGTGCTTCCATGACCCGCCACCGCCGATCCCCCCGGTCGCTCAGCTTTGCCGTCGAGGACCTGAGAGACAGGGTCGCTCCCGACACCCTTCTGGCGGAGGTGCAGCGCGTGTGGCCAGCGGCTGTAGGGCCGGCGATCGCCGCCGAGGCGACACCCAAATCTGAGCGAAGCGGAGTCCTGACGGTGTCGTGCACAGCGTCGGTTTGGGCGCAGGAGCTCGACCTCATGGGACCGGCCATCGTGGCTCGCTTGAACGAGCTCGTGGGAAGGCCGGCGATCGAGCGCCTGCGCTGTATCGCGGTCTAGGGAGAGCGCCCTAACGGCCCCTCGCAGCGGTTCGCGGGCCCGCCTGCACCAGAGGCCTCGAGCCAGCTTTGTAACACCTTTGACGCAAGCTGCGTCAGAAGCGTGATTTTCCCCTATTTGCAGGCAAATCTGGCGACTGAAGCACCCCTTTCCGGGGGCGCGGTCTGCTATCGTTACGTACACCAATTGCCGACGCCCCGGCGCGCCATTTTGGCGCGGACTCCGGGGCGTCTCGATGTCATCGGAGGATCGTTGGCTAACGACAACGGCGCCCACGAGCGCGGCCCCCAGACCAGTTACGACGCAGCGGACATCACCGTCCTCGAGGGCCTCGAGGCGGTCAGGCGTCGTCCTGGGATGTACATCGGCTCCACGGGTCTGCGCGGGCTTCATCATCTCGTTTACGAGGTTGTTGACAACTCTGTTGATGAGGCTCTGGCCGGCCACTGCGACAACGTCTCGATCGTCATACACCCGGACAACTCGGTCACCGTGGCCGACGACGGCCGGGGCATACCAGTGGCGGTTATGGAGAAGGAGAAGCGGCCGGCGGTGGAGGTCGTGCTGACGGTCCTGCACGCCGGGGGGAAGTTCGGCGAAGGCGGCGGGTACAAGGTCTCCGGCGGCCTTCACGGCGTCGGTGTATCGGTGGTCAACGCCCTCTCGGAGCGTCTCGACGTCGACGTGCGGCGGGACGGCTTTTCCTGGACCCAGTCCTACGAGCGAGGCCAGCCGCTTGGCGAGCTGAAGAAGGGCGCGGCGACCAAGGAGACGGGCACGACGATCACGTTCCTACCCGACGCCGACATCTTCGAGTCGCTCGAGCACGACTTCACCACCCTCGAGGAGCGGATGCGCGACACGGCGTTCCTGACCCGGGGGTTGAGGATCACGCTCGTCGACGAGCGCGGCGAGGGACACAGAGCGGAGTTCCAGTACGAGGGCGGGATAGTCGACTTTGTCGGCTACCTCAATCGCAACAAGGAGCCCATCCACAAGAAGGTCATCTCGTTCGAGGGGGAGAGCGATGAAGGCGCCGTCGAAGTGGCAATGCAGTGGAACAGCTCGTATCAGGAGTCGGTCTTCTCGTTCGCCAACAACATCAACACCCACGAGGGCGGCTCGCACCTCAGTGGCTTTCGCTCGGCGCTCACCGGTGCACTCAACAAGTACGCCCGTGACAAGGGATTCCTCAAGGAAAAGGACGAGAACCTCCAGGGTGAGGATGTGCGTGAGGGCTTGACGGCCGTGATCTCAGCCAAGCTGACCGATCCTCAGTTCGAGGGCCAGACCAAGACGAAGCTCGGCAATCCCGGCATGCAGGGCTTCGTTCACTCGATCGTCAATTCGCGGCTGGCCGAGTTCCTGGAAGAGAACCCCCGAGATACCCGGGCGGTGATCACCAAAGCGGTGCAGGCTGCTCACGCCCGCAACGCAGCCAGGAAGGCTCGGGATTTGACCCGCCGCAAATCCGCGCTGGAAAACTCGACGCTTCCCGGGAAGCTGGCCGACTGCACCGTCAAGGACCCTGCGCTGGCCGAGCTGTTCATCGTCGAGGGCGACTCAGCTGGCGGCTCGGCCGTCAGCGCGCGTGACCGCAACACCCAGGCGATCCTCCCTCTGCGGGGCAAGATCCTGAACGTCGAGAAGTCCCGCATCGACAAGGTCTTGGCCAACACCGAGATCCAAGCTCTGATCACCGCGGTCGGCACGGGCGTCCGTGATGAGTTCGACCTCGAAAAGGCGCGTTACCACAAGGTCGTACTTCTAACCGACGCGGATGTCGACGGCGCTCATATCCGCACCCTCGCCCTCACCTTGCTGTTCCGAGAGATGCAGCCTCTGATCGAGGCCGGGTACGTGTACATCGCCAAGCCGCCGCTCTATCGCCTGACCAGGGGTCAGAAGCATCGCTATATCGAGCGCGATTCAGACCTCGAAGACATTCTCCTGGGCGACAAGTTCGAGAAACTCGAGATCTACGACCGGCACGCCACGCAGTTCAAACTCACCGACAGCCGGTGGAAGCGCTTCTCCCGATTGCTGAAGCAGTACGAAGGATGGGCGGCGGCCCTACGCGCCAGCCAGGGCCACGGCGTCGTCGATTTCCTCCAGCAGGCCCGACTACTGGAGGAGGAGATCACCGACGTCGACGCTCTGGTCCGCCATGTGAACAAGAACGGGAGCAACGGTGAGGCAGGGCATGCCTTCTCGATCGAGCTGCTTTCCCAGGATGCGGACGGTCTCGCGATCAAGACGATCGAGGTCAAGACCGGGCTCGCGACCACCCACCGCGTCCAGCGCTCAGCCCTTGATGCACACGAATACCGCCGGCTCTCCGACGTCCACCGTGAGCTGGCTGCGCTGGCCGGCACGCCTCCGTTCAAGGTCAAGCTGGGCGAGACCACCCAGGACGCCACCTCATTCAACGAACTCCACGATTCGATCCTGGAAGTGGCCCAGAAGGGGATCGACTACTACCGGTTCAAGGGCCTCGGCGAGATGGATGCCGATGAGCTGCGAGAGACGACGATGGATCCGGCCACTCGCACGCTGGTCCAGGTCACGATGGAGGACGCGGCCTCGGCCGACCTTGTGTTCTCGATGCTGATGGGTGACCAGGTCGAGCCTCGCCGCGAATTCATCGAAGAGAACGCCCGCCTGGTCACCAACTTGGACGTCTGAGCCATGGCCACGATCGACACCATCGGCGGCGGAAACATCGAGCCGCGCGGGCTCGAGGAGGAGATGCGCTCTGCGTATCTCGACTACGCGATGTCGGTCATCGTGGGCCGCGCCCTCCCCGATGTGCGCGACGGCCTGAAGCCGGTCCACCGTCGGGTGCTGTACGTGATGAGCGAGCTCGGTCTGCAGCCGACCCGCAAGCACGTCAAATGCGCCCAGATCGTCGGCGAGGTGATGGGCAAGTATCACCCGCACGGAGACCAGGCGATCTACGACGCGCTCGTGCGCCTGGCCCAGGACTTCTCGATGCGGTATCCGCTGGTCGACGGCCATGGCAACTTCGGGAACATCGACGGCTACGGCGCAGCCGCCATGCGCTACACCGAGGCCCGCCTAGACCGCCTGGCGGTCGAGATGCTGCGCGATCTCGACGCCGACACGGTCGACTTCGTCCCGACCTACGACGGAACTCGGCACGAGCCTGTCGTGCTGCCGGCGCGCTTCCCCAACCTGCTCGTCAACGGCACCTCCGGCATCGCGGTTGGAATGGCGACGAATATTCCGCCGCACAACATCAAAGAGGTGATCGGCGCGACGATCGCCTACGTCAATAACCCCACGATCGACATCGAGGGGCTGATGCGACACGTCAAGGGGCCGGATTTCCCCACCGCCGGAATCATCCTTGGCCGGGACGGGATCCGCGAGGCGTATGCCACCGGTCGCGGCCGTGTCCGTCTACAGGGCAAGGCTCACATCGAGCCGATCGGCCAGGGCAAGGAGGCGATCATCATCACCGAGCTGCCCTACCAGGTGCGCCGTGATGGTGAGGGGGGGCTGATCCTGAAGATCAAGGAGCTTCACGAACAGAAGAAGCTCTCCGAGATCAGCGATCTCCGCAACGAATCCGACCGCAACGGGATGCGAATCGTCGTCGAGCTCAAGCGTGACGCGATCCCGAAGGTGGTCCTCAACAAGCTTTACAAGCACACGCCGCTCCAGACCACGTTCGGGGTGAACATGGTCGCGCTCGTCGACAACGTTCCAAAGACGCTGTCGCTGCGCGAGATGATCGGCCACTACGTCGACCACCAGCGCGAGGTCGTCATCCGGCGCACGAAGTACGAGCTGCGCAAGGCCGAAGAGCGTGCCCACGTTCTTGAGGGCTATCTGATCGCGCTGGAGAACCTCGACGAGGTGATCGCCCTGATCCGACGCTCGCGGGACCCCGAGGCGGCCCGCCATGGCCTGGTCGAGCGCTATCAGCTGACCGTCGTCCAAGCCCAGGCGATTCTTCAGCTCACCCTGAGCCGGCTCACAGCTCTGGAGGCGGACAAGATCAAGCTCGAATACCAGGATCTCGTCGAGCGGATCAAGGAGTTGCGGGAGATTCTGGGCGACGAGGAGAAGGTCAACGGGCTGATCAAGGAAGAGCTTCATGAGATCGTCGAGCGCTTTGGCGACGAGCGCCGCACCGAAATCACGCACGCCGAGGGCGACATCGACATCGAGGACCTGATCGCCGACCAGCAGATGGTGATCTCAATCACCCACTCCGGCTACGTCAAGTCGTTGCCGCTCTCCACTTACCGTCAGCAGCGCCGCGGCGGAATCGGTGTCACCGGCGCCGATCCGAAGGAGAACGACTATGTCGAGCACCTCTTCGTCTGCTCCACCCACGACTACCTGCTGTTCTTCACCAACCGGGGCAAGGTCTACCGGCTGAAGGTGTACGAGCTGCCTGAGGCCTCGAGGACGGCCCGGGGTCGCGCCCTGGTCAACCTGCTGCCGCTACGCGAGGGCGAGCGGGTGCAGTCGGTGCTCTCCACGCGAGACTTCTCCGAGGGCAAGTACCTCGTGTTCGCTTCCCGCAAGGGGATGGTCAAAAAGACAGAGTTCGCGGCCTACAACACCCCGATCAGGGCTGACGGAATCATCGCGATAAACATCCGCGACGACGACGAGCTGATCGCGGTTCGCCGGACCAGCGGTAACGACGACATCATCATGGTTTCTCGTTCGGGTCAGGCCGCTCGCTTCAGCGAGGACCAGGTCCGGTCGATGGGCCGGGACACCAGCGGCGTGCGGGGGATGAACGTCTCAAAGAAGGGCAACGCCGTGCTGGCCATGGATGTGGCCCGGGACGATCAGGAGCTACTGGTGGTGACCGAGAACGGATATGGCAAGCGCACACCGATCCCGGACTATCCGGTCAAGGGACGCGGAACCATGGGCGTCAAGACAATCCAGCTGACCGAGAACAAAGGGCAGCTGGCGGGTGCACTCGTGGTGCGCGAGCATCAGGAGTTGGTGTTCATCTCCCAGAACGGCATGGTCCAGCGCACCTCAGTGCGTGGTATCAACCGCTACGGCCGCGCGTCGCAGGGCGTGCGGGTCATGAACCTGCGCGATGACGACCAGGTGAGTGCGGTGGCACTGGTCGTCGAGTCGGAGGCTCAGACAGCGGCCCCGGTCCTGGAGGACGGCGTTGCTCCACCGCCGCCCGAGCCAGACGCCGAGGCTCAGGCGCCCGGCGAGGACGAGTAGCCAGGCCCGCTTCCGGTCACTGGGCCGGAGAGCTCTTCCAACTCGGCCTCCTGTCGCGCCTGGTGCTCGCGGAGGATCTGCTCGGCGCGGGCCAGCGCCGCTTCCTCGTCTCTAGGAGTCGGGCCTTCCAGGAACCAGTGGCGGCTGCCCTGAACAAACCAGGTGACCTCGTCACCCCGCGGACTCAGGCCGAAGCGGCTCACCGTTCGCTGCCCGCCGACCTGGTCGGAGTACAGGATCTCGATCGAGATCGGCTCCTCGTTCTCGATCGCCTCCACCAGCGCCGCGTAGTCAGGATCTTCCGGGCTTCGGATCGCGCCCTGCCACATCCCGATGTCCCCTGCGGCGATGAAGAGATCTCGTGTCTGGGCGCGGAAGCTCTCGAGCGGGGAGTGCTGTGGCGCAGCGCGGATGGTCAGCGCCCCGGCGGTCACGTTCCACGCCTGGCACACAGCGATCCCCGATCCGACGTTGCGGAGGCTGAGGGCCAGGTAGATGTTGCCGTCGGTGTGGTCGGCTACACCCCGGCTGCCCTCAGCTTTGACCCAGTGCCGCTCGACGAACATGATCTTCTGCGGTGGGTCCTCGAGCCGTGAGGGCGCGAGCAACGGACGACGCTGCTCCTGGAGCGCTATCTCGGCGATTCGGGCTGAACGGTTCGCTGACCGCACGGAGGCAAACGTGGCGAAGGCCAGTACGAGCGTTCCACCAGCGGTGGCGAGTGAGGCGATCGTGGGCCAGTCGGTAGTCGCCAGCGCGATCATCTGGGCACGTCCTCAGCCGCGGAAGGCGCGCATCAGAAAGCCGCTGCGCCCCGGTGATCGCAACTCCACGCGGCTAAAGCCAGCGCCCCGGAAGAGTCGATCGAGCCCCGGCCGGTCGTAGTCGAAGATCGGGCAATCCCCGATCCACTCGTAGCGCACCTTTCTCACCGGCCCTTTGAACAGCGACCAGGCTGGGAAGGAGGCGACGAGGCATCCGCCTGGCGCGCAGCACTCGAAGATCCGGGCGGCGAACGCCTCCGGATTGGGGATGTAGTCGAAGAACCCCACTGCCAGGACGACGTCGAACGTGTCGGTCAGGTTCGCCGTCAGGAAATCGTCCACCATCAACGTCACGCGGTCGTCGAAGGGTGCAAGCCGCGCTCTGGCCATATCAACCATCGGCTCGGAGAAGTCGACCCCCACGTAGCGGCCCGCGCCGGCCTCGAGCACGAACTCGCCGATTCGGCCCGAGCCGCACCCGACATCGAGAACGGCCGGACTCTCGCGCTCGCTCACGGTCTCCACCGCCAGTTGCCGGCGCCGGAAGAGCCCTGGCCGCAGCAGACGGACCAGCGGTCGTTCGTCCTCGTAGAGGTCGTCGAACTCCTGGGCCTTAGTTGTGAAGCGATTGCGGACCCGTTGCGGTGCCGTCAGTGACCCTGGCATACCCATCACCATAGGGGATGAGCTCGTGCTCTCTCGCGATTGCTTTCAGTACCCGGACGGCCCTGAGGCGGGCCACGTTGCGCTGCAGCGCGCGCAACGCGCCGTGGGCCCGTTGCCGGACACCGGCGTGTGACGGGAACTCCGCCCGAAGCCACCTCGGGTCAAGCTCCTGGGGGTGAAGGTAGAGGCCGGCCAGTGCCCCTGCTGCCCCCAGGCCATTGACGATCACCCGGGTTGGCAGGACCGCCCAATAGGAGGCACCGCCGACCGGTATGGGGCCCGCTGGCGTGTGCCACACGGCGATTGGAAATTCCCACAGCGCCCCTGTCTTCACTTGAATCGGATGGGGGCCAGAGGCGTCCTCGCGGATTCGCTCGCGGTGGCGCGGGGAATCGTGCTGGCTTGCGTCGTACAGAAAGCCTTCCTCGTGGAGGACGTCATACGCCCAGGCGCAGTCACGGGTGATCGAAAACGCGGGGGCTCGGTAGCCGACCGGACGGACGCCTGTCAGGTCTTCAATCGTCCGGCGAGCCCGGCGGATGTCACGAGCGAACGCGTCGGGCGACTGCGTGAACACAGGCACGTGCTGGTCCCCGTGACAGGCGATCTCGTGGCCCGCCTCCACGATCTGCCGCATCAGCGCTGGGTGGTCCCGAGCGGCCATTCCGAGCAAAAAGAACGTCGCTCTGACTCCCAGCTCGGCGAGCAGTTCCAGTAGGGCGTGCGCTTGGCGAGCGAGCGCTGGCCCCGGTCTTCCTGGGTCCTCCACTCCGACGCGCCGACGAACGAGCTGGTGCCAATCCTCGAAGTCGACGCTGAGCAGGATGGGTTGGGCCACGGCTGAGGCGACAGGCTGCCACAGGGGGTGTCTCGACGGTTCGGTAAGCTGGTCCTACCAGAGAAAGGAGGTGGTCCGTCTGTCTGAAAGACCTTGCGGGACCCTGGAGGTGTCCGGCCGCTAGGTTGGAGGCTGACCCCGCTTAGCGGAGTCCCAACCGAGACACCGTCGGGGTGAGCGCCGGAAGTTGTCCCTCCGGCACTACAGCTCACCTACGGCTCAGGGCAGCCAAACGTTGCGAAGGGCGCCGTGCTCAACGGCGCCCTTCGTACGCTCTAGGCGCCGCCGCTCAGGCCGCCAGATACTGGAGCCAGGCCGTCGGGATCGTGGGGCTGGCGACGCGGATGAAGACATGCGGGCTGGGTGTGCGAGGCTGCCTGAGCAGCCGCATCCCGACCGCCGGCGCCAGCGCGTCGCCCTTGCGCCGGTTGCAGGGCGCGCAGGAGGCCACGATGTTCTCCCAGCTCGAGGATCCGCCCTTCGACTTCGGAATCACGTGGTCGACGGTCAGATTGCCCCGGGAGCCGCAGTACTGGCACGTCCATTCGTCGCGGGCGAAGACGGCCCGGCGGGTGATCTTTCGCCGATGCGTGTCTCGCGGAATCTTGATGTAGGTCACCAGGCGGATCACGGTCGGCCGCTGGATCGAGCGGGTGGCTGACCGAAGCTCCCATTCGGCATGCTCGATCACCTCGGCCTTGTCCTTGAGCAGAAGCACAACCGCCCGTTTGACCGTGCAAACGTTGATCGGTTCGTAGGTCGCGTTCAGAACGAGCACCCGGCCACCCTCACGTCCGCGCCGCTGGTGCTCTGGAGGCGGCACGGACCCCACTGGGGCTGGTGCAAACGTGGCCATCGCTGGCCGCCAGTGTAGCGGCGCGACGACCCGGATCTACTGGCTTTACGGGTTGATCGCGGGGCTCAGCTGGAGCTGGCCGGGAACGAGCCGAGCACCCTCAGGACCTCGACGTGAAGCCCGAGAGCGTCCAGTGCCTCCTGAACGTGAGGCTCCGTGCTCCGCCCCTCCAGATCCAGGAAGAACATGTACCGCCCGAGGCCCTGCTTGCGCGGACGCGACTCGATCCTCGTGAGGTTGACCCCTCGCCCCGCCAGCTCTTCCAGGCATGCCACGAGCCACCCGGGTGCATCAGAGCCGATCCCCCAGAACACGATTGCCGTCTTGAACGGGCCGATGGGGTGCCGATCGTGACCGGGCCCCCCGGGCGGCGAACCCACCGGGGCGAGCCAGACAAAACGCGTCTCGTTGTCGGCCACATCCTCCACGCCGGCCCGCAGCACGCGGCAGCCGTAGCGCTCGGCCGCCAGGCGGTTGCCCAGCGCCGCCCAAGGTCCCTCGTGCTCGGCCACCATTCGGACCGCGTCGGCGGTCGAACTCCCCGCGAGGACTCGGGCATGGGCTAGCCGGGTCCGGATGAAGCGGGCGCACTGCGCCGTCGCTTGGGGATGAGAGATCACCGCCTCGATCCCATCGAGTTCGAGCTCCTGCCTTGCGATCAGGCAGTGGCGAATCGGATGCACGACCTCGCCCACGATCGACACGTCTTCTGTCTCCATGGCCAACGCATCGAGGGTCGCGTTGACCGATCCTTCGAGCGAGTTCTCCATCGGCACAAGCGCCCGCTGAACCTCGCCGCGGTGGACGGCCATGACCGTGTCATAGATCGTCGGCAGCGGGACGAAATCGAACTTGCCCTGCTCGGAGGGTGTTTGTCGTCCGGTTCCGAGGGCATCGGGGCCGAGGGTCGAGACGATCAGCGCCTCCTGGGTGAAGGTCCCCTCGGGACCGAAATATCCGATCCGCATCACGCCCCGCGGCTAGCGCGAGTCGTAGTCCGGGTGCTCGTCATAGGCGAGCCGGATTGCCTCGTGTTCCTCTGGCGAGAGCTCGAACTCAGGCTGACCCTCCCGGATCTGCTTGGCATAAAGGCGGGCCTGGTCACGGTGGTGGATCGAAGACAGGACAAATCCGGACTGGTGGGCGTCCAGAAGCGCGATCGACGTTGACTGGCGCCCCGACATCTCCCCGTAGGCGTCGTAGCGGACCAGGGCGCGGTAGGACACCGTGGCGTCCAGGCGGCGTTCGGCCGCCTCCAGACGGCCGTTCAACTGCTGGGCGGCCTCGCCGACATAGTCGTGCAGCGTCTCGAACTCGCGCTGGATGGTGGCGGCGTGTTCCACCAGGTCAAGTGTTCCGTCGCCGAGCACTGCTCGCTGGTCGGAGCGGACCCGCCGCAGCTTGACCGCCAAAACGATGCAGAGCAGCAGCGCCGCCGCCGCCACAACGACGGCGGCCAGGGCTATCACCCCCACGGTGCTGTGCAGACTGGCCACGGAGGCAAGGATAAGCGGCCCCTGGACGGCGAGGCCCGCCCGCCGTCCTACTGGAAGCTCACCGAATACGTCTGGGTGTTGTTGGAGACGTTCTTCTCCCCTGGCACGGGCTCGATCGTGGCCTTGACTGTGTAGTTGCCAGCGGCCGGCGAGCCGTTCAGGGTCACATGGCAGGAATAGCTCTGCCCTGCCGAGGTACTCGCGACGGTCGCCTGCCCGCTGATGCTCGAGCCGCCGACCGTCACCTTGCAGATGACACCCGTTTCAGTGTTCTGGCCGCTGTTGGTGAAGTTCAGCGTGAACGTCGGAGCAGGATGGGCCGGAACGGTGTTGGTGACTCCGGTCTGGAGCGTCTTACCGCCAACGCTGACCGAGTTCAGCGCGTGCCCGTGGGTCCCCGGCTTGAGCTTGCCACCATGGGCCGACGAAGTTGGCGCGCTCAGCTCGGCCGCCACGAACCGAGGATTCAGCCAGTCGATGCCGGGGAGGGACTGTCCTTGGCTGATCGGCTCGCCGTTGGCACCGCCGGCCGGGATGCCCGCGGCGTGCAGCGCACCCACTATCTGTGGCAGGACGTAGTCCTTGTAGAGCACGTCGGAGGAGTAGAACTGGGCGTTGTTGGCGGCGATCGAGGTCACCGCCGTGCTGCTCGTCTGGGCCTGGAGGGCGGAGGGCAGCTCCTGACCGATGGCTGTGATGGCGTTGGCCCGCATCCGCAGAGTCAGGATGAGTTCCTGGTGGGCCAGTGAGAGCTGCCCCGGAGGGCTCAATCCTCGCGCCGTGTTGAGTTCACGAGTGGCATCGATCCGATTTTCGTCGATCTGGCTGGTGAGATTCCCCGCGCCCGCGGGCCCGTGTCCGCCTGAAAGCAGGGTGAAGAACGCGGCGCTCGTGCGGTCAGAGCTCTGCATCAGCGAGGCAACCGTGGTCGCGTAGTTGCGCAAGGCGTTGTTGTCCTGGCTTACCTGGCAGCTATGGACCCCGATCACGATCAGGATCACGACGATGACCAGCGCGGTAAGGGCTATCGCCCGCCGCGTCCGGATGGCCTGCTGAGGGCCGCTGGGTCCCCGCGTACGTCCGCCACCGGGCGGTCGGCGGCCGCGTCCGGGAGGGGGACGTCGTCGCTGGGTCCGGGTTGGAGGTTCTGCGCGAGGCTCATCGACCTCGTCGAAGAACGACAAAGTGCTGCTCCTTGCGGAATCGGGGTGCCCAGTATGACGACGAAGGCGGCTGAAGCGTCGCGCAGGGATGGGGGGGGTCGCGTGGAAAAGCGCGGGGATGAGCTCAGGCCGCGCTTCGACGCTGCATCCCCGGACCGAGACAATGCGGACGGCGCTGCCCGGCCGGCGGGTGGCCGGCCGGGTGTCGGACACGCTGGTGCTCGAGCGCTACCGCCTCTGCCGGCGCCTGGGGGCCGGGGGGTTTGGAACGGTCTGGCTGGCACGGGACGAGCGCCTTGAGCGTGACGTCGCCATCAAGGTGCTCCCGCGCGAGCGACTGCATTTCGCCCGCTTCGAGCGCGAGGCCAGGGCCACGGCCCGGCTCAATCATCCCGGGATCGTCACGCTCTACGAGGCAGCTACAGACGACGAGGGCGCCTACCTGGTGTCCGAGCTCGTCCGGGGGCACACCCTGGGCGTGGCGCTCGAGGAGGGGCAACTCTCGGACCAGGACATCCTGCGGCTGGCAGTGGCGCTATGCGATGCCCTCGAATACGCCCATCGCCGCGGCGTGGTCCATCGTGACGTCAAGCCGTCGAATGTGCTCGTGCCTGAGCTGCCCGTCACGAGCGCGGATCTGGCGAAGCTGACCGACTTCGGCGTGGCCCGGCTCGTGGGCGGGGACTCTCTCACCCGCACCGGGGATGTCATCGGGACAGGCGCGTACATGGCTCCTGAACAGGCCGAGGGGCGGGAGGCGCACCCCTGCGCCGATTTGTATTCGCTGGCGCTGGTCATCTACGAAGCCCTGACCGGCGTCAATCCATTGCGCTTGACGGCGCCGGGCGTCCGTGGGGGCCGCCTCGGGGTGCACCTGCCCGCGCTGAGGCGCCATCGGCGCGACCTCCCTCGGGAGCTGGCCGGCGGGATCGATCTGGCCCTTCGACCGCGTTCCCGCGAACGCGGCACGGTCCTCGAGCTGCGCGCGGCTCTGGTCAGCTCGCTGGCTCACGTGGGCGACCGTCCCGGAGTCGTGGCCGATCCCTGGCCGTCCAGACGGCGCAATCCGACCGACGAACCGCTCCAGGTCTGGGCTGGCAGGGAGCCGCAGGGACGACATCGCACGTGGTCCCGTGCCCCCGCGCCCCCGGCCGAGCGGGACGAGATCGACCCCGACGAAGAGCCGGAGCTTGCCTCCGAGCCGGCCGCGGTCACCGGCTTCACGCGGCTTCTTTGTGGAGGCGCGGCCGCCGCGGCGGCCGCGTGGTTTGCCACAGCGGTGTTATCGCCGTCGCCACTCGTGCCGGGCCTGGCCGTCCTGGCGGCCGCACTGCTTGTGATGGTGGCCCCGCGCGCTGGTTGGGTGGGGCTGGTGGGGGTGGGAATGCTGACGCTCGCCCTCCAGGACAGACCTGGGGCGGCCCTCGTGCTGGCCGTAGGAGCCCTACCGACGCTGATCCTGCTCTGGCGCCGAGGCGAAGCCCGGTCCTGGCCGGCGATCACCCCTGCGCTGGCGCTTATCGGCCTCGGCGGGGTATGGCCTGCGCTTGCCGGGCGCGGATGCTCGGCGTGGACACGGCTGACGCTCGCGCTGAGTGGATGGGTCTGGCTCCTCGCCGGTGAACTTCTGACCGGCCAGAACGCATACGTCCGGCTCGCGCCCGGGGTCCAGGGACCCAGGTTGTGGACAAGCTCGCTGACCGGGGCGGTTCACGAGGTGCTCCGAGCCCTCGTTTCCGGAGGCTTGCTGGCGCCAGGCATCGTCTGGGCAGGCGCGGCGCTCATCCTGCCGAGCGTGATTCGCCGAGGAGCTTGGGCTGACCGCTTGTTTTTCCTTGTGCTCTGGGCCGCTGCGATCCCGCTTCTCGGCGCCGCCATGTTGTCCGCGCTGCGGACCGGAGCGTCGCTCCTAGCGGCGCAGGCTGCCCTTGGGGCGGTGGGCTGCGTGGTGCTGGCAGCGGTCACCGGCGCTCTGGGGGACGCTCGCCAAAGCACCGTTGCACCGACACGCGGCCAGGACTCGCGTAGCATGGAATCGCACTGAAGGCCAAACCTCATGGCCCATGAGCAAGGCCTTTAGCGGCCGTTTATGAGCGTCCTCCGTAGCCTCGAGAGCAAGATCGCTGGCCTGGTCGAAGGCACATTCAGCCGTGCCTTCAGATCCGAGGTGCGGCCCGTGGAGCTTGCGCGGAAGCTGGCGCGCGAAATGGAGGAGCATCAGTCCACGGCGCTGTCGCGGACTTACGTCCCTCACGAGTACCGGATCTTCCTTTCCCCCCGGGACCGACAGCGTTTCGCCGGCTATGAGACAGCGCTGTCCGACGAGCTGGCGGGCTACCTGCTTGAGCACGCCCGGCGCGAGCAGTTGACGTTGTTGGCGCGGCCGGTCATCGAGTTCGAGACCGACCCCCTCCTGGGCCTGGGAGAGTTCGGGATTCAGACCGGGGAGGTTCATCCGGATGCGCCCGAGCGGCCAGGAGCCAGCGAGCCCCCGGCGAGAGGAAGCGAGCCTCCCGTCAGGGGAGGCGAGCCGGCAGGCCGGACGATGATCTACAGCTCGGCGGGCCGGATCGCCGAGCCGTTGCAGGAGCGAGCTCGCACCAGAGAGCAGAAGGCGATCCTGGTGCACGACGGCCGGCGCCTGGTCGTTGGCCCCGAGGGCGTCGTTGTTGGCCGGAGCCGGCAGTGCGACGTCGTCCTCCAGGATCCGAACATTTCCCGGCGCCACCTCGAGGTACGGCCTCGAGGAGGCTCGTGGGTCGTGTCTGACCTGGGCTCGACGAACGGCTCGCGCATCAATGGGCGCTGGATCGAGGGTTCGGAGGTGGTCAAGCCCGGGGACGAGATCGAGATCGGGTCCACACGCCTGACGTTTGAGTTGGAGTAGAGATTCCGGATGCTCCAGCCGGCCTCGTTTGCGCTCAAGTTTGGCTTCCTGGCTGTTCTGTACCTGTTCTTGCTCTGGGTGGCCGTGAGTGCGCTGCGCGACCTACGCCGGAGCGCACGGACAGGTGACTCCGATGCGGATGGCGCCTACCGCCCGCCGCCACCACCGTCCGACGTGACAAGCATGTATGCGGCGTCGGCGCTCGAGGACGGCCCCGAGCCCGGAGAGCCCAGGCTGCTTGTCGAGCGGGCACCCGGGCACGCGCCCGGGATGGCGTACGACCTGGCCAGCACTGTCACCCTCGGCCGCGGCGACGTCGAGATCCAGCTGGATGATCCGTTTGCCTCGTCCCGGCATGCTCGAATCTGGAAACAGGGGCACGTGCTTGTGATCGAAGACCTGGGCTCGACGAACGGGACCTACCTCAACGAGGAGCCGCTCAACGGTCCACAGCCGCTGCACGCGGGGGACCGGATCCGGATCGGTGATTCCGAGTTCTCCTACGTGCAGTGATGCTTCGCGCGGTCGAGTCCACCTGCCAGAGCGACACCGGTTTGCAGCGCCGCGGAAACGAGGACAGCGCCTATGCGGCGCCGCCGCTGTTCGTGGTGGCGGACGGCATGGGCGGCGCCCGCGCGGGCGAGGTGGCCTCGCAAATAGCGATCGAGACCTTTCAGCAAGGATTGGACGGGGCGGGCAGTCCGGAGGAGCGCCTGGCCGAGCGAGCCCGGGAAGCCAATCGCCGGATCTATGAGCGCTCCCGGGCCGAGTCCGGCCGCGAAGGGATGGGGACCACCCTCACGGCGGTCTACCTCGACGACACCCAGGTGGCAATCGCCCACGTGGGCGACAGCCGGGCCTACCTGTATCGCGACGGCGCGCTCAGCCGCTTGACCCAAGACCACTCGCTCGTCGATGAGCTCGTGCGGCAGGGGAAGCTGACCGAGGAGCAGGCGGCAGAGCATCCCCAGCGCTCGATCATCACCAGAGCGCTGGGTCCTGAGCCAGACGTCACGCCTGACACTTTCACCTATCCGGTGCGCTCGGGAGACGAACTGCTGCTATGCAGCGACGGGTTGACATCGATGATCTCGGAGGAGGTCATGACGACCGTCCTGGGCTCCGCGGGCTCGCTGGACGAGGCGGCGCGGATGCTGATTGCTCAAGCCAACGAGGCGGGTGGAAGGGACAACATCACGGTCGTTCTGTTCCGCCTGGAGGAAGTGGCCAGCGCAAAGGGTGCTGTGGTCGATAAGGACGCCACCACGGTCAGCCGCCCGCTGGCAGGAGCGGTTGCCGGGGCGGCTTGCGCCGCTGAGGGGAACGGGGCTCAAGCGGCAGCACCCCCCGCTGCGCCGGCGGCCGCGCCCGTGGCGGTCGCTCCGCCTCCGTCGAGTCTGCGACCAGCACGTCGTCTGCGTCCTCGTCAGTCGGCTGTTTCGGGTCCTGAGAGTGTCAAACCGCGCCGGCGCCGGGGCAAGCTCATGGCCGCCACGATCGCCGTTCTCGTCGTGATCTTCCTGGTGGGCGGAGGCGGGTATCTGGCCACCCGGCAGCTCTATTTCATCGGGACCAACTCCCAGGGGATCGTCACGATCTATCGCGGGTTGCCATACGACCTGCCCGGCGGTATCCCGCTGTATGAGACGTTCTTCGTGTCCGGCGCGCCGGCCTCGCTTGTGCCGACGGATCGGCGCCACGAGTTCTTCGATAACCAGTTGCGCTCCCAGTCGGACGCCATCAACCTCGTGCGCGAACTGGAACTCGGAGAAGTGTCGCGGTGAGCGCGAAGCCTCCGGAGCCGGCGCCATGAAGGCCCGCAATCGCGAGTTGGTCGCACTCGTCCCGGCTTCGCTGCTGCTGACCGCGGGCTTCGCCGGCGTGTTCATCCAGCGCTCGAACGTGCTGTCGAACGTGTCGCTGACCTATGGCGCAATCTTTCTAGGACTCTGCCTGGCCGGTCACGTTGTACTGCGCATCGCGCTGCCCAACTCGGATCCCTACATCTTCCCGCTGGTCGCGGTCCTGGCCAGCGTCGGGATCGTGATGATCTACCGGATCGACTCGACGCTCGCGCGCCAGCAGGCGCAGTGGTTCGTGCTCGGCCTGATCCTGTTCGCGGCCACCATCTTCCTGTTCCGGGACTACCGCAAGCTCGAGCGCTACCGGTACATCGTCGTGTTCGTCTCGCTCGGCCTGCTCGTTCTTCCGCGGCTCCCCGGGATTGGCTACTCGGCCAACGGCGCCTACCTCGGGATCCGAATCCCGGGCCTGTTCGTGTTCCAGCCGGTGGAGTTCTCAAAGATCGGCCTCGTGATCTTCCTGGCCTCCTACCTCCGGGATACTCGCCACGTACTGGCCACCGGCGGCCGCCGGATCCTGGGTGTGACGCTGCCCCCGCTCAAGCACTTCGGGCCGATCATCGTCATCTGGGGGCTGGCCATGGGGATCATGGTCCTGCTCAGCGACATCGGCTCCTCGCTGATGTTTTACGCCGCGCTGCTGGCCATGCTCTATGTGGCCACTGGTCGTATCTCGTTCGTAATCGTCGGAGCACTGGCCTTTGCGCTCGGCGCGTGGTACCTCGCCACACATATCGCCCACGTCCATGCCCGCGTCGAGGACTGGCTGCACCCCTTCAACCAGAAGCTCTACAGCTCTCCGCTGGGCAGCTACCAGATCGCCAACGGGGTTTTCGCCCAGTCCGCCGGGGGCCTATTCGGGCAGGGCTTTGGTGAATCGATCTTGACCTTGCCCAACGGAGGGCCGCTGATCCCGTTCCCGCAGACCGACATGATCTACGCCGTGATCACGGATGAGCTGGGGCTCTTCGGCGCGGCCGCCGTGCTGCTCGTCTACCTGCTGCTCGTGGCCCGCGGGCTCAAGGCGGCGATTATGGCCACCGACTCCTTCTCGGCGCTGCTGGCCGCCGGACTCAGCGCGATTGTGGCCGTCCAGGTGTTCGTGATCGTGGGCGGGGTGACCCGGGTAATTCCGCTAACCGGGGTGACGCTGCCGTTCATCTCCTACGGCGGCTCATCGATCGTGGCCAATTTCGTCCTGGTCGCCCTGCTCCTCCTCGTGTCTGAGCGGGCGAGGAGGCCGGCGCGAGCATGAGACCGCAGATCGCTCGCCTGTTTGGCCTGATCGTGTTCATGTTCGCGCTCCTGATCGTGTTCACCTCACGCTGGAGCGTGATCGACGCCTCGAGCCTCGCGAACAACCCGCTCAACAGGTTGACGCTGCTGAAGGAGCTGAGGATCAAGCGCGGTCAGATCGTGGCCGACAACGGCCTCGTCCTAGGGCGATCGGTGCGCGCCCCGGGCGGAACCTGGAGCCGCACATATCCGCATGGATCGCTGTTTGCTCAGGCGGTCGGATACGCGATCACCTCGGAGGGCGAGTTCGCCGGACTGGAGAAGTCCGCGAACACGTACCTCACGGCTACACAGAGCGGCCTGATCACGATCTTCGGGCAGATCAACTCGCATCAAGCGGGGGATGACGTCTACACGACGCTTGACCCGAAGGGCCAGCAGGCCGCGGCCCAGGCGCTGGGCGGACAGGACGGGTCGGTGGTGGCGCTCGATCCCAGGACGGGCGCGATCAAGGTCATGTACTCGAATCCGAGCTTCAACCCCAACGCCGCAAATCCCTGCCCACTGCACGGGTCCACAACGTGCTTCAACCGCGCCACTCAGGCCAACTATGCACCCGGCTCGACGTTCAAGATCGTGACTGCCACGGCGGCCATCGACAGTGGCCTGTACACGCCGAACTCCGTGATCAACGGCAACTCACCGATCACCGTGTCCGGGGTCCCACTCCAGAATGACGGCAACCAGAGTTGGGGGCCCCAGACATTCACCACCGCGATGATCAACTCGATCAACACGATCTTTGCTCAGGTGGCGGAGCGGGTGGGCCGGGCCCGAATGGCGCAGTACATGAAGCGATTCGGCTTCTACAAGCTCCCCCGCTCGACTACCCGCCGGGGCAGATGCGGGCGAGTGACGTGATCGGCCCGACTGACAAAGCGATCCCAGCCGGCAGCGGAAACGAGGACATCGGCCGGATCGGTATCGGGGAGGGAGGGGTCACGACGACACCGCTTCAGATGGCGATGGTGGCAGCCGCGGTGGCCAACGGCGGCAGGCTCATGGTCCCCCACCTCATCTCCCGGGTAGTCAACCCCGATGGGGTGACGATCAAAACGATCCAGCCCAGCCTCTACAGCCGAGTCATGAAGCCCTCCACGGCCCACGATGTCACGGACATGATGACCAAGGTCGTCGAGGAGGGCACGGGCACCGCCGTTCAGCTGAACGGGATCAGCGTTGCGGGCAAGACCGGTACAGCCTCGATCGGTGCCCCCGGATCCAACCTGACCCAGCCCTCGTTCGTCGCCTTTGCGCCGGCCCAGAATCCCAAAATCGCGATCGCGGTCACGGTCGATCGCAGCCAGGGCGGCTATGGCGGAACCGTGGCGGCGCCGATCGCTCGAACCGTCCTTCAGACGTTGCTCTCAGAGGGCGGATGAGCCACGAGTAACCGAGATGCCCTGCCGGCCTAAACACCTTCAGAGATGAGCGACATTCCACTGGGCGCCATGATCGACGGGCGCTACCGCGTCGTGTCCCGTCTGGGCAGCGGCGGGATGGCCGACGTGTTCCTGGCCGAGGACCAGCAGCTTGGGCGCAACGTGGCGGTGAAGCTGTTGCACCGCCGTTTCTCCGAGGACCCAGGCTTCGTCGAGCGCTTCCGTAGGGAGGCGCAGGCGGCAGCCGGTCTTCAGCACCCGAACGTGGTGGGTGTTTACGACCGAGGGGACTTCGACGACACCTACTACATCGCGATGGAGCACCTCCCGGGGCGCTCGCTCAAGCAGCTGATCCGTCAAGAAGCTCCGCTGGATCCGGTGAGGGCGATCGACATCACGCTTCAAATCCTCAAGGCGGCCCGTTTCGCCCACCGTCACGGAGTCATCCACCGGGACCTCAAGCCCCACAACGTGATCGTCGACGAGACCGGCCACGTCAAGGTCACGGACTTTGGGATCGCCCGCGCCGGGGCATCCGACATGACCGAGACAGGGTCGATCATGGGGACGGCGCAGTACCTCTCTCCTGAGCAGGCTCAGGGGCACGCGGTCAGCGAGACCTCCGACCTGTATTCCGTTGGCGTGATCCTTTATGAGCTGCTGACTGGCCGGGTTCCGTTTGACGCGGAGTCCGCGGTCACGATCGCGCTCAAGCACGTTTCTGAGGCTCCTACCCCACCGACGCAGGCCAATCCGGCCATCCCGCCGGTGCTCGAGGAGATCGTGATGTGGACTCTGAACAAGAATCCCGCCGACCGGCCCCGAAATGCCGATGAGCTGATCGGAGCGCTCGACGCGGCGCGCGCGGCCATTCTGGCTGGGCAGGCGGGGGAACGTACCGCCTCGATGGCGGTCGTGGGTGGCGGCGTCCTACAGGGAGCGGGCGTGGGGGTTATCGATGCCCCGAGTCCACGAATGGCTGCCGCCAGTGCGGTGCCTCCACCGGTGATCCCGGTGCCGGTCGACGGGGAAGGAGCCCCACCCGCCCCACCCGGAGCAGGACCAGATCCGTATCCCCCCGAGGAGCGACGACGACGACGCTGGCCCTGGCTCGTCGCGCTGTTGGCCATTCTGCTCCTTGCCGGCGGAGGTGTCGCCGCCTGGTACTACCTGATCCGCACGCCCAAGGTGACCGTTGCGGACGTGATCGGCAAGCCGGTCAACACGGCCAGGACGGTCCTTCAGAACCAGGGGCTGGTGGTGACCGTCATCCCGGAGACGAGCAAGCTGCCGATCGGACAGGTGTTCGGCGAAATCCCAGGTCCCGGCAGCGTCGTGGACCAGGGGAAGAGGATTCAGCTCGCCGTCTCCAGCGGCCCTGGATTGACCACCGTGCCTCCCCTGAGCGGAGATACTCTGACCGAGGCAAGAGCCGCCCTGCGCCAGAAAGGGCTGAAGGCCGGCCGGGTCCAGCTTCAAACCTCGAGTCAGTATCCGCCTGGCCAGGTCATCTCGACCTCGCCGGCGGCCGGGGCGACACCTCAGATCGGGACGGCTGTCGACTTGTTCGTTTCCAGCGGGGTCAAGGTCCCTGACGTGACGGGCGAAACAGAATCCCAGGCCAAATCCAATCTGGAGGCGGCTGGCTTCACGGTTCACACCACACCCCAGACGACCTCCAGCGCGGCTCCCGGCACCGTGATCAGCCAGACGCCCTCCGGGGGCACCCCGCTGGCCGCGGGGTCGGGCGTCACGATCGTGGTCGCCAAGGCGGCTCCCAAGACGGTGACCGTCCCGAGCGTCACGGGTGAGAAGGCCAGCCAGGCCACCGCCCAGCTTCAGAGCGCTGGGTTCAATGTCGTGCCGCAGTACAAGACTGTGGGCAGCAAGCATCGCAACGGTGTCGTGCTGAGGCAGACGCCAGGCGCCGGTTCGACCGTCAAGAAGGGGACGACGGTGATCATCACAATCGGGCGCTACTCGCCGTCCAGCGGGCCGACCGGACCTACGGGGGCGACCGGCCCAACAGGGTCCACCGGCCCGACGGGGCAGCACCCGTAATGACGCGCTGCTCTCTGCGGCGGGCCGGGCCGTGAAGCCCCTCCAGGTGGCTGTCCTCGGAGGCGGTCGCTCCTCCGAGCACGAGGTGTCCCTGGCTTCGGCCCGGTCGGTGCGTGAGGGCCTGCGGGCCGGCGGCCACGAGGACATCTACATCGAGATCGACCGCGATGGCGTGTGGCGGCGGGACGGCCAGGAACCGCTTGCGCTTTCGCCCGGGCAGGGGCTCGATGGCGCCGAGGTCGTGTTCCCCGTCCTCCATGGCCCGTTCGGGGAAGACGGCACGGTCCAGGGGCTGCTCGAGTGCCTCGATATCCCGTACGTGGGGGCTGGTGTGCTGGCCTGCGCGCTGTGCATGGACAAGCTGACCTTCAAGCAGCTGTTGGCCGAGAGGGGCCTTCCTCAGGTCTCCTACCGGGGCGTTAGGCAGGCGGAGTTTCGGGCCGACCCGAGGGCGGTACTCAAGGAAGTCGAGCAGCTTGGAATGCCGGTGTTCGTCAAGCCGTCCCGGCTTGGTTCATCGGTCGGGATCGTCCGGGTCAGCGAGCCCGACGACCTGCCCCAGGCTCTCCAGGCTGCGTTCGAGCACGACTCCCGGGTGATCGTCGAAGCGGCGGCCCAGGGCCTCGAGGTCGAGTGCTCGGTGATCGGCAATGACGAGCCGGTGGCCTCGCAACCGGGCGAGATCCTCCTCTCGGCCGGAGAGGGCGGCTGGTACGACTACGAGGCGAAGTACACGCCTGGCGGCATGCAGTTGGTCGTGCCGGCGCGATTGCCGGAGAGGGCGCGTGAGCAGGTCAGATCGCTGGCAGTGGAGGCGTACCGGCTCGTCGGGTGTGCCGGACTGGCCCGGGTTGACTTCTTCGTTTTAGGTGAGGAGGTGCTGGTCAACGAGCTCAACACGATGCCCGGCTTTACGAGTACCAGCGTGTTCGCGTCGCTGTTTGGAGCGAGCGGTCTGGCGTATCCAGAGCTGCTTGACCGGCTGCTCGAGCTGGCGCTCGAGCGCCACCGCGAGCAGGGCCAGTACCGGTTTTAGCGGTAGAGCGTGAGCTGATCGATGGCCAGCTGCTCGTGCCCGCCCAGGTTCGTGATCCACACGAGGTAGTAGCTGTAGCGCTGGTGGGCGCTGCTCAGCGGGATCAAGGTATTGCTCCCGACCACGGTCGGCGGTGAGACCTGCTTCCAACCCGGATCGGGCCAGCGCGACGGCGGTGGAGTCTGGCGAGCGTAGATCGTGACCGTGAAATGCGGGGTGGCATCGATGATGTCAAGGCGCCGCGCAGTCGTTCCTCCCCCCGGGCTGGCGTTGAGGTAAATGCCCGTGCCCGCCTTGTTCAATTCGCGGTCGTAGTACTGCTGTGTACGCCAGTAGGTGCCTGGCTCGTTGTCGATGGCCAGGCCCGGGTCCGGCGCCTCGTAGCTCGGTGAGCCCAGGGGGTTGAAGCCCATCGCACAGTTCTGACACAGATCCACGGGTTGCAGAGTGTGGTGGTGCGGGCGTGTGATGACGGGCGGAGTCCCGGTGCCGCGATGGGCCCGAGTGACCAGCCACGCGACGCCGCCGCCGACCGCCGCCATTGCCACCAGCGTGAGAATCACCGTCCCGATCCGGTGGCGGACGCGGTATGGAACCCGGCGTTGGGTCTGAGAAGGCAACGTGCGCAACACGCTCGTCACCTCGCCGGTCGCGTTGCCCGCGCGCGCTGTCTCGATCGAGAGCACGTCCTCGAGATCGGCGATCAGCTCGGCGTCGTCGACGTAACGATCCTCCTGGCGCTTGGCCGTCGCCCGGTCGATCACGGCGGCAAGCGCCGCCGAGACTTCCCGGCGCTGGCGCTGCACGTCAGGGAGGGCCTCGCGCACGTGCTTCATGGCCACGGCCACCTGGTTCTCGCCCTTGAACGGAACCTCGCCCGTGAGCATTTCGTAGAGCACGATGCCCAGCGAATACAGATCGGATTGTCCGGTGACGTGGTGGCCCAGTGCCTGCTCAGGCGAGACGTAATCAGTCGTCCCCAGGACCCGCCCGTCCGCTGTCAGCCCGTCCTCGTCCAGCGTGCGAGCGATTCCGAAATCGGTGACCTTGGCCGACCCCTCCTCATCGATCAGGACGTTCTGAGGCTTGACGTCTCGATGCACGATGTGCCTGGCATGAGCTGCCCCCAGCGCGCGGGCGATTTCAATCGCGTAGGCGACTGACTCGGCGATCGGGAGCCGGCCACAGCGGCGAATCCGGTCCTTGAGCGTCTCGCCCTCGATGTATTCGAAGACGATGTAGGGACGGGCCTCGTCCTCGCCCGCGTCGATCACTCCCACGATGTGAGGGTGTGAGAGCTGGGCGACAGCGCGAGCCTCCCGGCGGAAGCGCTCCAGCCGGGCCGAATCGCTGGCCACCTCGCGGTTCATGAGCTTGATCGCGACCTGGCGCTGGAGCGTCTCGTCGAACGCGCGGTACACCGTCGACATCCCCCCGGCACCGATCCGAGCCTCCAGGCGGTATCGACCGTTGAGTGTGGTGCCGAGCAGCGTTGTCATCTCTTGTCCCTCTATTTTGCGCCAGACCAGGATGTCTCAGACGCCAGACTGCATTCATCGGGCAGCGGAGGGGTGCGCGTAAGCGTGGTTGTGGTCCGCTATTACACCGACCCGGCGTGTCCCTGGTCGTGGGCGCTCGAACCGTCATTCCGCCGTTTGACCGCCGAGTTTGGCGGGGGGCTCACGGTCCAGTACGTGATCGGTGGGATGGGCCGGGCCTTCGAGGACCGGACCGCCTTTGCCCTCCAGGCCCTGGAGGCCGGGGCACAGAGCGGTATGCCGGTGGACGTTCGGCTCTGGCTCGACGATCCACCCGCGAGCTCGCACGCCGCCGGGATGGCCGTCAAAGCGGCCTCCGAGCAGGGCGACCCTGGGCCGTATCTGCGCCGGCTTCGCGAGGGATTCTTCTGCCGGGGGCTCAAGCTTGACACCCTCGACGCCCTGCTGGGGCAGGCTCGGACCGTTCAAGGGCTCGACCTTGAACGCCTGCGGATTGGCCTGTCCTCGCACGGTGTCCTCGAGTTGCTGGGCCGGGATCTCGAGCGCGCTCAGGCCGTGGAGGACGAGCATCACGGAGAGGGCCAGGATCGGGTCGCACTGCCTTCTCTCGAGTTCATGGGAGACGACGGAAGGGTCCACGGTGTCTACGGCCACTCGCCGTACGAGTCGTTGCATGGGGCCGCCCGGGCGGCGGGGGCGCTGAGCAGCGCGTCGTCGCCGCCCTCTGTCGAAGAGGCGCTCAGGCGATTCGGGACGATGACCACGGTCGAGGTGGCGGCTGTGTGCCGTCTGCCGGGACCGGCCGCCCCCGCCGCGCTCTGGCGGCTGGCAGGGGAGTGGCGGGTGAGGTGGGATCGCTGCGGAGGGGGCGAGCTCTGGAGCCTCGCCTAGCGGCGAGGCGGTGGGTCGGGGAGCTCCGGGGCCTTTCTGAGATGGCGGTGAAACGCACATCGGCTCCACCTGCGAACCGGAACGTCCCGACGTTTTGCCGCTCACAGGCGCGTTTTCGCAGCACGTACGCCTGGAGACGGGCGTTTTGCCGCGTTTTGCCGGGAGATTGGCTCGCAGTACTAGCCACCCGGCCGTTGCCGGGCGAGGATCGCGAGCACGAGCACCAGGCGGTACATGGCATAGGGCGTCAGCGAGCCGCCGGCCCTGCCGGCGAGGGGCGCCACCAGCCAGGCGGACGCAAACGAGGCGCCTGCGCCAACCGTCAGGGTGAGCCGCTCCCGTCCGTCCAGCGGTTGCTGGAGCAGCCGCGCGAGCTTCAGCACCGCCGCGCCCGCGATCACCGGCAGTCCCACCTGCGCGGCCAGCCGCCGAGAGTCGGCGCGATCAAAGCCTCGGAGCCGGGCCATGGTCAACGACGCCCCGCTCCGAGAGACCCCGGGAACCAGGGCCGACGCTTGGGCCAGGCCGAGCCAGAGCCCGTCCTTTGGACTCGCCGTCTCGAGCCCGCGGGAATTGACCCCGCCCACCCCTTCCCCGCGCCGATCGGCCGCGAGCATCGCCAGCGACCCGGCGAGTAACCCGGCCGTCACGGTCCTCGTAGTTCCCAGTCGGCGCTCGATCGGCTCCTGAAGCGCCACCCCCGCGGCTCCCGGCAGACCCACGGCGAGGGCTAGGAACAGGCGCCTGTCCCGTGCCGCGCGCCGCAGGTCAGCCAGGGCTTCACGGCCCCCTCCTTGCGGGGAGAGAAGCCAACCAGCCGTCGCGCCTGCGTGAAGCGCGACGTCGAAGGACTTACGCAGCCCGGGCTCGAGTTGGCCTCGGTCCCACCCGAGCAGCCACGGGATCGCCTCCATGTGCCCGGAGGACGAGATCGGAAGCAGCTCGGCGGCCCCGTGCAGCAGGCCCAAGAGCAGGGCCCGCCGGCGAGAGAAGCTCTGACCGCGGCCCCTAATCGGAGACGGGATCCACGGCCGGGGGACCGCCACGCGTGCCCCGGACCCGGCGCAGGACCAGGTAAATGACGGCCACCACAACCAGCGCTATGAAGGCGTAATCCACGTACTCGAGATGGTTGCGCCAGCTCTTCCAGTTGCTTCCCACTGCGCGACCGAGTACGCCTAGGAGCGTGATCCAGATGACCGATCCCACCGCGCAGAAGGCGATGAAGCGCACGTAGGACATCTTCACCACACCGGCGGCATACGGGAAGGCGAATCGGGCTCCGGGGACCAGGCGGGAGACGAAGACAGCCGGGCTCCCGTAGCGATCGAACCACCCGGTCGCGCTGTCGAGCCGGTTGGCGCTCAGATGGAACTTTGCTCCGTGACGCTCGATCAGCTGCTTCTGGCCCCAGAAGCCGATCGAGTAGGCGACCGTCGCCCCAATCAGATCTCCGAGGACGCCGAAAACGATGATTCCCAGCAGCGTGAAGTGATGGGCGTGGGTGTAGACATCGAAGCCCGCGAACAGCATCGTCGGCTCTGACCCGGGCAAGCCGACGATGCCGCTGAGGGCGGTCATTGCGGCCACGCCGGCCAGGCCGAGCGAGCCGATCACGCTCGTGGCCCAGTGCACGACAGGGGCGGTCAACGATGCTTGAACGAGCATCACGCGCTCCAGCGTATCGGGGCGCTGGTGAGATCCCCCGTCGGCGGGCGGCCGATTAGTGTTTCCTCACGTAGGTGCCCGTTCCGCTGTTCGACACCGTAACCCCTCTCGCTTCGCTGCGGGACGTCATCCGTCAGCGCGTCGCCGCGGTCCTTGACGCCAATGTGTTCGTGCTCGGACCCGAGGTCGAGGCCTTCGAGCGCGAGCTGGCCTCCTATCTGGGAGCGCGACATGTCGTGGGCGTGGCTAACGGCACAGATGCGATCACGATTGCTCTGCGGGCCCTCGGGGTCGGACGCGACGACGAGGTGGTTGTTCCCTCGTTCACGTTCTACGCCACGGCGGAGGCCGTTGTCAGCGCCGGGGCGCGCCCGGCCTTCTGCGACGTCGATTCAGATACGCGGAACGTGACCGCGGACACCGTGGCGGCCGCGCTGACTCCGAGGACCAAGGCGATCGTGGCCGTCGATCTGTTTGGCTGCCCCGCGCCGGTGAGCGAGCTCCGAGAATTCGGACTGCCAGTGCTTGAGGACGCGGCGCAGGCCATCGGGGCAGTCGTCGGTGAGCAGCGGGCGGGCGCGCTGGGAGATGCCGCGACGCTGTCGTTCTATCCGTCCAAGAACCTGGGCGCGTTTGGTGATGGCGGGGCGATCATCACCGACGACGATGAGGTGGCCACACTCGTGCGGGCGCTCCGGTTCCACGGGTCAGAGGACAAGCTGACGTTCGACTACGTCGGCTACAACTCGCGGCTGGACGAGCTCCAGGCAGCGATTCTGCGCGTCCTTCTGGGCGAGCTGGACGGCTGGTGTGACGGTCGGCGCCGGGCCGCCGCGGCATATGAGGGGGCGGGCCTCGGAGAGCACGTCGGACTTCCAGCGGTCCCGGAGGGCGTCCGCCCGGCCTGGCATCTGTTTGTCGTCACGCATCCCCGGGCGCCTGAGCTCGTGGAGGCGCTGCGGGCCCAGGGGGTCGCATCGCGGGGCTACTACCGGACGCCGCTGCACCTCCAGCCGGCGATGGCTCCCTACGCGCCCTCTTCGCTGGACCTCCCGGCCACGATGCAGCTGGCGGCCACGAATCTGGCCCTCCCCATGAGCCCGGTTCTGAGCGCAGAACAGGTGAGCGAGGTGGCGCAGGCCGTCACCCAGGCGGTGGCCCAGCTTTAGTCCCGCAACTAAGGCCGCCGTTCGGTGTTGTGCGAGCCATGACCTATTTCGAAAGCTCCAGCCAGCAACGCTCGTCCAATCCTCCGCGATGGCGCTCGCGTCGCACCCTGACGGCCGCCGCGGCCGCTCTCCTCGGTGGCAGCACGCTCATTGTGGCCACCGCATTGGCTCGGCCGGCCGCGAGCCCGGGCGCTTACACCACCAAGGGGGCATGGAGCTTCGTATCCGCCCCAAAGCTGCATCCGCCGATCCTCAAGGTAAAGACTCACAAGTCGGGCGTTTCACCTGGCTATTTCCTGGTGGCTAGCTTCCCCAACGGCGGTATTGCAGGCCCGATGATCGGGGAAGGCGGGCCGATCATGTACGACTCAAAGCTGCGCCCCGTGTGGGTGTTTGGCACCGGCACCAAGCTGGCAGCCGCCGATCTCAAGGAGGAGAGCTACCAGCCCACTCCGACGAGCGCCAAGGAGCCTGTGCTCCTCTGGTGGGTGGGGAATGTGAAAACGACGGGCGCCGTCACCAGCGGCAAGCTCACCGTGGTCAATGAGGACTACCGCAAGATCGCCACACTCCAGGCGAAAAAGCCCTGGATCATCAGCCTCCACGATGCCTCGATCCTCGGTTCCGATATTTGGGTCACCGTCTACCGGTACACCTCGATGAGCTATAAGGGCTGGAAGGGCAAGCTATACGACGCCGGTGTCCAGGAGTACAACCTCTCGACCGGCAAGCTGCTCCATACCTGGGATGCGCTCAAGGGTCCAGGGAAGGTCCCGCTGTCCAGCTCGTATCAGGCTAAGCCCAAGCACGGCGGCCTATGGGACGCCTATCACCTCAACGCGCTCCAGGCCCTGCCTGACGGCAACCTGCTGCTCTCGATGCGCAACACCTGGGCCGCGTACCTACTCAACCCGACGTCGGGCAAGATCCTCTGGACCCTGGGTGGCAAGAAGTCGGGCTTCAAGTTCGGCAGCGGCGCCAAGTTCGCCTGGCAGCACGACGCGCAACTCGTGGGCTCAGCCCCGACGGGGGTGGGCGCAGGCGTTGAGATGTCGCTCTTCAACGACGACTGCACCTACACCCACCGGGTTGCCTGCCAGGGACCCTCTGAGGGCATGCTCCTGAAGCTGGACACCGTCTCCCACAAGGCGACGTTGATCAAGGGCTACCAACACAAGCCGTCGTTCAAGGCGCAGTTCCTCGGAAGCATGCAGGTGCTCCCGAAGGGCAACGCTCTGGTGGGCTGGGGCTCCCCGTACTCCTACTTCACGGAGTTCTCCAAGTCCGGAAAGGCGATCCTGGACGTTGAGTGGCCCGGCAAGGACCAGAGCTATCGTGCTCTCTTCGCCCCGGCCTCGGGCTCCGGTGCGTGGGTCGGCACGCCTTACTACCCGCCGCTCGGCGCGGCCAAGACCAAGGGTGGCAAGACGACCGTCTACGCCAGTTGGAACGGAGCCACCGAGGTCGCCAAGTGGGAGGTCCTGGCTGGCAGCGGAAGCCACCTGAAGGTGGTGGCGACGCACAGCCGAAGTGGGTTCGAGACGAAGATCTCGCTGAAGAAGTCCTACCCGGACTACGAGGTCGAGGCGCTCGACTCCAGCGGCCACGTCCTACCGCACGGCACATCGAAGTCGTTCAAGTAGACACGGAAGCAGGCCAGGGCGTCGCGAGGGGCGCTCTGGTCCGAAGTCGGTGACGGGGCGTCGGTGAGGGACAAAGGGGCGCGGCCAGGGGGCCGCGCCCCAAAGTCCCTACGCTGTGGCGAGTTGCCGCCTGGGCGGACCAGATTCGGGTGTTCTTTCACCTGGAACCCACGGCGAGCCTGGGCCGCGAAATCGGGCGAGATAACCGGCATCACGCTACAAAGCGCCGACGGCCACGCGTAAGGCTCGCGCGAGCGAGCTTTTAGCGTTATGCCGGGTGCGGCGGTGCGCAGTGCGGGAGCTTTCGGTGATTGCGCCACGAAGGCTGGTGGCAGCTCCATTTCGCCGCTCGGAGTGACGCCACGCGCGGTACCTGCGACGGCCTGAGCGATTTCCTTACGACGCCCCGAACGGCTTCGAGATCCCAATCCCGTGTCCCTGGGCATTCAGGGCCCGCACCTCGAACCGTGTGAAGCCGGAGGGCACCGTGATTGATGTCTCGAACCCAGTCCTGGTCGCGTGGGCGATGGGCTTGAACTGACCGCCGCTGGTCGCGCCGAGAACGGTCCAGGCGGCAGTCTGGGTATCCCCATTCCAGCTCGCGTACACCGTGGTCTTGCCACCAGCTCGGCGCGCGGCCGCCGCCGGCGGGTACAGCGGCAGCCCAACCCAGGGCTCGAGCTCAGTCCGGTAGCTGACGTCGGAACCCGGCAGGACGGCGTCCATCACCTCGGTGCCGGACGGAGTGAACTCCGAGAAGAAAGGCGTCGATCCCCAACCCACGAACTCATTCCCGCCGGGCACGGGCTGGATGCTGCCCATGTAGTCCGGCGGACCGTAGGAGTTCTCATGCGGGTCGATGTACTGATCGGCCAGCGTCGCGGTGTGGGTAGAAGTGTTGAGTCTGAGCACCTCCCCGCGCGAGTTGCCCGTCGGGGCCACGTAGGTCCCACCGCCGGTGATCTGGCAGCAGTGATCGTCGAACACCGTGACCAGATTCGACCCGGGGTACACCTGGACATCGTGCTGCCAGGAGAAGGCGGCACCAGGACCGAACTTGAAGCTTGAGTGCCGACCGCCGAGGGTCCACACGATCTTCCCCGTCTTGATGTTCACCTTATACACGGCCCAGTCGCCGCGCATCGAGACCACGAACGTTCCGTCGTTGGGGAACGAGATCGAATTGACGTGGTAGGCGTCCCACGGGGCCAGCGGCACCTGCGCCTCATATGAGTCGCCGAGTGGGATGTGCTTGAGCGCATCCCAGCTGTAAAGGAGCCTGCCCGTCTTCAGGTCGTACTCCTGGACCGCCGAGTCGACGATCGAGCCGTTGTATGGACCGCCCCAGGGCGAAAGGTTCATGGGGAGGTTCTTGTTGGCCGTCACCCAGACGTCGTTGCCTCGAATCGCGAGCTCGTGGAGCGTGATCAACCAGCCGTTCTTACCGGTGATCGTGGCAATCGTTTTGTAATGCTGATTGACGATCACATCGGTGCCTGACTCGGTGTTCCCCGTGCTGGTGATCTGACCCTGCCACCAGCCCAGGACGGGCTGGTTGTCGTATCTCTGGAGGGTCAAATTGCTCGCCACCACGTCTTGGGGTACCGGGCGGAACCAAACGGGCTGGAGGTGGCTGTCGAGAATCAGCGGCCCGCTCTGACCGATCATCGGTGGGTATGAGATGTTGTAGAAGGCGGCCATGAAGATGTATCCGGGGGCCAGCTTCGCTCCCTTCGGGGTCACGAAGTCCGACGTGGCCTTCGGCGGGTGCAAATTCGGGGCCGAGACATACGAGTAAGCACCGTTGGTGGTGTAGGCGCCGATCGGCTGTCCGTGGTTGCCGGCCAGGGCAAAGTCGACCGCCACGAAGCCTCCGATGACGACCGCCACCCCGGCGGCAATGGGAAAGCGGCGCAGCAGCGATCCCTTCGCGGCCTCGCCCTTGTCGACCAGCGCGAAAGTGGCCAGCGCGGCGGCTGCGCACAGCCCTGCGGCGATGTAGAAGGCCAGGCGGAAACCGTCGACCATGGCCTGGTTGATGTTGGGGGTGTGGCCAAGCGAAACGGTGATCTGGGAAGTGGCCAGCGTGATCAGGATCGCCAGGCCAAGCCCCCCGCCGATCTGCCGCGAGGTGTTGACGAGTCCGGATGCCAGCCCGGCCTGTCCAGGCTTGGCCCCCTGGGTGGCCGCGATCGTCGAGGGGACGATCGACAGGGCGATTCCCGCCGCCACCAATAGCCCGGGGATCATGATGAAGATCCAGCCCAGGGTCCAGTTCTGTCCGCCGTTGTAGGCGAAGATCTTGGTGAAGAGCAGCATTCCGGCGGTCATCATCAACAGCCCGCCTCCCAGGACCGCTCGAACGCCGAACCGGGTCACGAGCTTCCCGGAACGGGTGGCCACGAGCATGATCATCAGCGCCATCGGCAGGAACGTCACCCCGGCTCTGAGCGGCGAAAGGCCTAGGACGAGCTGGAGATAGAGCGAGCTCACGTACCACATCGGGAACAGCGCGGCGCTGAACAGGATCACGATGAAGTTGGCCCGGTTCGTCTGTTTGGTCAGCTCCTTGAACGGGATCAGCGGAGCCTTGGCCCACCGAATCTCGATCACGTTGAAGAGCACCAGCAGGGCCAGGCCCACGAGAATCGGGATCAGCGCGCCAGCGGCGTGCCAGCTCACGATTCCTGCCTCGACGACGCCGTAGACCAAAACGATCTGGCCGACGGTCAGCGTGAGTGCGCCCGGCAGATCAAAACCCGCCACCTCACGGGTGCGGTCACGCACTACAAACCAGGCTATGACCGCGATGACGAGCGCGATCGGGGGATTGATCCAGAGGATCCATTTCCACGTGAGCTCCTGGGTGATGATTCCGCCGAACAAGCTCCCCGCCGCTCCCCCGAGCCCGTTCATGGCCGCCCAGAGCGCGATCGCGCGGTGGAGTTTGGGCCCGGGCTCAAACGACGAGGTGATGATGGCCAGCGAAGAGGCGGCCATGAACGCGCAGCTGAAGCCCTGCACGCCCCGGGCGATGAAGAGCATCAAAGACGAGTGGGCGACGTCCGAGAAGCCGCCGACGAGCGAGGTCACCCCGAACAGGGCCAGGGCGGCCACGAAGATCTTTCGATGCCCGAGCTGGTCCGCCGCCCGCCCAGCGAGCATCAGGAAGCTGGCGAACAGGATCGCGTAGGTATCGATAACCCAGGGGAGCTGGGCAAAGGAGATGTTGAGGCTGTCCTGGATGTGAGGCAGCGCCACGTTGACGATGCTCAGGTCCAGGATGACCATGAACTGAGCCACGCAGCAGACGAGCAGGATCCACCTCTCCCGGGAGGTCGTGACCACCTTCGGCGGCTGGGGTGTCGATTCGGGGCGCCTCTCGGCCGTTTCCACGGTCATGTGCGTGCCTTTCCTGCTCGCTTAAGTACGTGGGCGATCATGTCAGTTACGAATCTGTCGCTTGGTGCCTGGGCATCGGTCGCGGCACGTCGTCAAGGCATGGGGCTTGTTCCCTGCCGGCCGGTGTCTGACCGGCTGCGGAGGACGCCACCTCCATGCCACTCCAGGAGCACGGCATAACTCTGAAGTGAGTAACCACCTACATGCCGAGGCGCGATTGTACAAGCTGTCTCGGCCCTCGCCGAGGCCGTCCGCGGCGGCTCGGAGAATATGCGGAACGCCACGACTTCACGCCTCTTGGCGTGTTCAGGTTGCTGTTACCCTCACCCCGAAGCCGAGCCAAAGAGGGGGTTCCCTATGAAACGCGTCCTGATTTCAGCCATAGCCGTAGCGATTGTTGCCGCCGGATGCGGAAGCAGCAGCAACAGTCCGGGCAAAACGAGCCAAGTCGCAGTAAAGACAACGTCTTCCACCACTTCGACGTCGACCACGACGACGGCCAAGAAGAAGCCCAAGCCGAACAAGCCCAAGAAGGTTTCCCATAGGCCGAAGAGGCCCGCGCCCGCGCCGACCCAATCGTCGGCTCCGACGAGCCAGTCCTCGTCGCCCCCGGCCAGCAACACCCCCGCGCCGACTACGGCCAGTCAGCCCAGCAGTGGCGGCGGCGGCGGCGGTGGTGGCGGCGGCGGAGGTAACGGTGGTGGCGGTAACGGAGGCGGTGGCGGCGGTAATGGCGGCGGTAATGGCGGCGGCGGCGGTGGCGGCGGCCACCACCATCACCACGGCGGTTACTGATGCAGCTCGAGGGACCGGGTAAGAACGACAGAGCGGCCGCCAGCCGGCGGCCGCTTGAGGAGGCGCTGTGAAACGCACGCTGATCGCAGCCATAGCAGTGGCATTTGCCGCCGCTGGGTGTGGAAGCAGCACGGGCGGAGGCTCGAACAACCCTGGCACGACGACCAATGCGGGCGCCACCACGTCTTCCACCACGTCGACGACGACGAGTACGCCCAAGACCAAGTCAAAGCCGAAGCCGAAGCCGAAGCCGAAGGCGTCGACGCACACGACGACCACGACCACGGCGGCGCCCACTACGACGACGCACACCACGGCGACGCACACGACGACGACCACGACGGCGGCTGCGCCCACGACAGCCAAGCAGCACAATCAGAAGCCGGGTGGCCACAAAAAGCACCACAAGAAGCCCCCAGGGCACTATTGATCGCCGGCGGCCAGGAGCCCGTCTGAACGCGACAACGGCCGCCCCATGGGCGGCCGTTGGCATATCCGGGCCGATCGTCTAATCAGTCAGCCGCGGGTGCAGCCGGGGCTAGCTCGTCACCGCGGGCTCGGCCTCCTGGGAGCGCCACGCCTGGATAGCGCCGATCGCGCCGTCGATGAGCCGTTCGGCGAAGAGCTTGCTGTCGTTAACCCTCGGGAAATCCTCCTCCGGGACCGGCAACTCCAGAAATTCGCACAGGGGCTCCCAACCGTCGCTCACCGACCACACGAGCAGCCGATCGGAGGGAATGTTCTCCTGGACCTCCTGGTTGAACCGCTCCATGGCCGAGATCATGTCCTCCGACGTCGTGTCCGAGCCAGCATTGATTAGCGCGCTCTGGTGCCACATCCCGCGCAGCATGTCGCAGTACGTGTGCCACTTGGGATCGACGCGCTCGCGCGCGTTTGTCACGTCGCGTATCAGCATGTCCCCGTAGAACATCCCCCAGATCGTGTCCCGCATGCTCCGGACCCACCCCTCCCCGTCGCGGACGCTGAGCAGCACCTTCGCATCCGGGTAGTAATCCGCAAGTTCCTTATAGAAGAACGATCCCGGCCAGTCCACGGTGGACTCGAAGTCGCCCAGGACGTCATCCCACGGGGCCTCTCCGTCCAGTGCCCGCTGCCAGCCCTGCGACTCGTCGAGGTCAGCCAGAACGTTGACCATGTGGTAACAGGGCCCGAGCCCGAGCATCTCCAGGGCGACCTTCTGAGACAGCGTCCCGGTCCGGGGCAGTCCCGCGCCAATCAGCTTCATTAGCTTCCTCCAGTTCTCGTCGGAGAGGGCAAGACTAGTGTGAAGCGCCCTGTAACGGATTCTTAGCCCGGGCCAGGCAGCCGACACTAGAATCCTCGCTCGCATGCGCCGCTGGATCCGATCCGCGGCCCGTCCCGTCCACCGCCATTCGATCCCGCAACTGTTGGTGGACGGCGTCCTGGTCGCGCTCGCCTATCTGCTCGCCTACTGGCTGAGATTCGATAACACCTTCCCCTCGCGGTACAGCCACCTGCTCGACTCAACCCTGCCCTGGGTCGCCCCGCTGACGCTCGCCGTGCTGGCCGTTTTCGGCCTGTATCAGCGCCTATGGACGTTCGTTGGCCAGCGCGAGTACGAAGGCGTTCTCAAGGCGGTCCCTACGGCCACGCTCCTGATCGTGGCCGTGATTGCCTTCACGCATCCGGTCGTGCTCACCTCGACCACTCAGCTGGGCAAGCTGGGCTCACCGGTGCAGGTGCCGGTCAGTGTGATCGCGTTGTTCTTCCTGCTCGCCCTGGCGCTGCTGTTGGGGGTCCGGTTCGTGATCCATCTCATCGTCGAGGGCCGCGCGCGCACGATCCGCGTGGCCGCGGGTGCCCGCGACGTCCTGATCGTGGGCGGTGGCGAGGGCGGGCGCCTGGTCGCGCGGGAGCTCGTCCGAAGCCCGCAACTCGCCATGCGCCCGGTCGGGTTCGTCGACGATGACCCGCGCAAGTTGGGGATCAAGGACGAATACGGGCTTCGCGTGCTGGGGACCACCTCCCAGGAGGACCTGGCCCGGGTCCTCGATGAGACGGAACCCAACGAGGTCGTGATCGCGATCCCCTCGGCTCCGGGCACGCTTCGGGCCCGGGTCGTCGCTGCCTGCCGGGATCGAGGCATTCCGGTCAGAACGACGCCGACGATCTTTGAGCTGCTCCGAGACGGATCCGGGCAGCTGCGAGTCACGCGGCAACTGCGTGAGGTCCAGGTGGAGGACATTCTTGGCCGGGAGCCCGTGAGGATGGAGGTCGAGCGAGTGGGTGCCTACCTCGCCGGCGAGGTTGTGATGGTCACCGGTGCGGGTGGCTCGATCGGCTCGGAACTGTGTCGCCAGATCGCGCGCGTTGGCCCCCACCAGCTGGTTCTGGTCGATCACGCCGAGGAGAACCTGTTCGAGGTCATGCGAGAGCTGGAGGAAGAGCGGCACGTGCGCATGGCAGTGTCGGTGCTGGCCGACTGCCGAGAGCGAGAGCGAATGAGACAGGCGATCGCCGAGCACCGACCGGCCGTCATCTTCCACGCTGCGGCCTACAAGCACGTGACGATGATGGAGCGCAACCCGGTGGAGGCGGTCCGCAACAACGCGCTGGCCACCCAGCTGATGGCGAACCTGGCCGGTGAGATGGGAGTGGGCACGTTCGTGCTGGTGTCCACGGACAAGGCGGTCAAGCCGGCTACGGTGATGGGCGCGTCCAAGGCGCTGGCTGAGTGGGCCGTGGAAGCGGCGGCCAATCGCTGTCCGTCAACTCGGTACGCCACGGTCCGATTCGGCAACGTGCTCGGCTCCTCGGGGTCGGTGGTACCGATCTTCCGGCGCCAGATCGCCGCCGGCGGTCCCGTGACGGTCACCGATCCCAGGATGACGCGCTACTTCATGACCGTCCCGGAGGCCGTCCAGTTGATCATCCGCGCTGGTTCGCTCACCGAGTCAAGCGGTGAGGTGTTTGTGCTCGAGATGGGAGATCCCGTCGGGATCATGGATCTGGCCGAGACGATGATCCGGCTATCCGGATTTGAGCCTGAGAAGGACATCGCGATCCAGATCGTTGGCGCGCGCCCGGGAGAGAAGCTGAGCGAGGATCTGTTCAACCCTTACGAGCGCCCACTGCCCACGCCGATCCAGAAGATCGTCCGGGCCCAGCGCGCCTCCCTCGACCCGGATTGGGTGGAGCGTGTATTCGACGAGATAAGCCTGATGGTGTCCGAGCGCGACACGACAGCGCTGGCCCGCCACGTTTGCGACCTCGCTCGTGCCCGTTCGACCGCCAACCGCGTCGACGGCCCAGCGGGCCCACGTTCCGACGCCCGGTTCGGACCGTAGACTGACCGCCCATGGCCGCCGCGCCATTCGCCCTCTCGGTGCACAACTTCATCTCGTCGGTGGGAGCGGACGCCGGCTTTGCGTCCGTGATCGGGCTGGCCATCCTGACCCTCCTCTACTTCGCCCACGCGCGAGAGACCTCGAGTCTGCGTGATGAGGCTGCCAACCTGGCCCAGCGCCTTCAGGAGGCCGAGGCAAGTCTGGCGGAGGCGCGGGCGCAGGCCGTCGTGGCCGAGGCCCGCCCTGCATCTGCCCCGGGCGTCGCGCCGGCCAGGGCCGGAGTGGCGACTCGCGTGCTCGCACCCGCAGCGCCGGCTGGCATGGCCGCCCCAGCGCTGGCGGCAGCCACGAGGTTCATTCCCTCCGTGGGATTGAGTCCCCACCCACCCCAGCCGGCCCGCCGGCTCACCGTCCCGGCCGCTGCTCCGGCCCCAGCCGTGTTTGCAGCCCCGGCGTCGACCGCGCCTCCAGCCCCGGCACGACCTGGACGCGTCGACCTTCCACCCGCTCCGGTGCCGGCGACCGCGACCGCCGCGGTGGAGTCGCCGACCCGGGTTCCCGAGCGTGCGGATCCCGGTCAAGTCGGTCAGGACGACGAGGTGTCGACTTCTACGCCGGCTCCGGCGACGGTGGCAGGCGCGGCCAACGGAGCGTCTTCACCCCGCCCGCGAGCGCCCGAGAGAGATGCGGGGATGGTGGCGGCTCCGCCCCGCTTTACGCCTCCGCCGCGGAATACCTTCATCACACCGCCTCCAGCCCGAAGCTCGTCCCCCGCGGGTCGGCGGTTCGTCATGCTCCTCGGGATCTTGCTGCTGATCGGCGCCGCCGCCGCGGTCGTAATTGTCACTTCTGGAACTGGCAACAGCGGGTCATCCTCGAAGACCCCGGCGAGCAACGCCTCTGGCTCCCGCGCTCCCGCCTTTGACCCGAGTCACGTCACCGTGGCTGTGCTCAACGGTACGGCCACGAATCAGCTGGCCCATCACGTAGCGGCTCGTCTGGCCGGATTGGGCTACCAGAAGGGGGTCATCGCCACGGCCTCCAACCAGACGGTGGCCTCGACGATCGTGGCCTACCTGCCTGGCTCGTCGAACCGGGGGGATGCCTTGCACGTGGCCAAAGCGCTCCACCTCGGTCGGAGCGCTGTCAGCCCCATCAATCAGGCCGCCCAGGCCGTGGCCTGTCCGCCGCCGAACACCTGCACGGCCAATGTCGTCGTCACGGTCGGGTCGGATCTCAGCGGCGCCTAGTGGCCCCCGCGTAGGACCGGCATGGGTTTCCTGGAGTTGCCCGACCGGAGCGACAAGCCCCGGGAACAAGGGATCACGCACGTCCTGGACCGAGGGCTGTCGCTCACCGAGGTCGATGGCCTCGTGGAGGTCGCGGGGGGCTACGTCGACCTCGTCAAGCTCGGGTGGGGAACCGCGCTGGCCACTCAGAATCTTCAGTCCAAGCTCTCGCGCTATCGAGAGCATGGAATTCCGGTCGTGCTCGGCGGGAGCCTGACCGAGCTGGCGATCGCCCAGGGGAAGCTCGATCGCTTGGTGGCCTGGGTCAAAGAACTGGGGCTGTCCTACTTCGAGATCTCGGACGGGACGATCGTGCTCGAGCCTGAGCGCAAGGTCGAGCTCATTCAAGGATTGTCTGAGGACTTCACCGTCCTCTCAGAGGTCGGCTCCAAAGACGACACCGGAGCGATCACCCCGCCGTACCTGTGGGTGGAGCAGATGACCGCGGAGCTCGAGGCGGGAGCATGGAAGGTGATCGCCGAAGGGCGCGAAAGCGGCAGCGCTGGGATCTTTCGCCCATCCGGCGAAGTCCGAGAAGGCCTGATCGATGAGATCGTGCATGGGGTGGCACCCGAGCGCATCCTGTTCGACGCCCCGCGCAAGGAGCAGCAGGTGTGGTTCGTCCGGCGCTTCGGTGCCGACGTCAACCTGGGCAACATCTCGCCGCCCGACGTCCTGCCCCTCGAGACGCTGCGCAGAGGGTTGCGCTCAGACACGATGGGCGTGCCCAGGCGGGGCTGAAACCCGAGCTTTGTCCCCGGGCACACCACAAGAGAAGGGCGACGGACCGGGCAATGTCCTGTTGGCGCGGCACGGGGAGACCAACGACAACCTGCCTCCGCTCCGCTTTCAGGGATGGCGCGATACGCCGCTCAACGATCACGGACGTGACCAGGCTCGGGCTCTGGCCGAGCAGCTCGAGGGCCGGGGCATCGCCTCGCTGTGGTCTTCGGACCTGTCCCGGGCCCGAGAGACGGCCGAGATCGTAGGCGGGCACCTCGGCCTCGCCGTTTGCCTGGATTGGCGGCTGCGGGAGGGCAACCGTGGCCGTTGGGAGGGGCGGCTGTTCGAGGACGTGGCCCAGTCCGAGCCCGAGCTGTTTGCCGGCTGGGAGCGGGCGGGGGCGAGCTGGCGCTTCCCGGAAGGCGAGTCGCTTCAGGAGCAGCTCGATCGCGTTGGGGCCTCGGTGGCCGATGTCCGAGCGGCGGGTCCCCTCCCGGCGCTCGTGGTGTGTCACGGCGGGAGTATTCGCGTGATGCTGTGCCGGTCCGATCCCCGCGGCCTCGACGCGTTTCACGAGTTCACGACACCGAACGCGGCCGTGTTCGAGGTGTAGGAGGGTGCCTGACGCCCGGAAGATCGGGGTGATCGCGTTTGTGGGCTTGGCCCTGGCCACTGTGGCTGCCTTCTTCATCATCCAGCACCTGAAGGTCACGACGCCTCTGATCGCCGGTAACCCGACCCCGTTCCCGTCGATGATCAATCCGGCTTCAGGCGGAACGTGCGTCGTCAAGGACCCGGCTGGCCAGATCGAACCGGTCAGCTTCAAGCGGATGACGGTGTCCTTCTTCTTGATCAACCAGTCGGATGACGTGGACGTGTACGTGGTCAGCGGGAGCGGCGCCACCGTGGCCACGCTGGCCAATGGGGTATTCATGCGGGCCGCGCCTGTCCCGGCAACGGCCGCCGCGCGCACGAAGACGTTCACCTGGAACGGGAGGGAGGCGAGAGGGCGCCTGGCGCCGACCGGCAAGTACTACGTCAAGGTCGTGCTGCGCCGCCAGAACCGGGTGATCGACATCACCAACTCCGACGGTCTGCTCCAGTGGGTTACGGTCACGAAGTCCGGTCGGTGTCCGGGGGCTGCCACGCTAAGGGGCCAGTGAGCTCGTACCTCAAGCGCCTGGTGCGCGCCTTGGCGGCCTACCAGGTGGCCGATGTGGTCTCGAAGTTCATAGCCGTCCTGCTGCTGCCGGTGTACACCAGCTACATCGCGCCTGCCGGCTACGGCGTCGTCGAGCTGCTGGGCAACGGCGTGATCTTCATCAGCATCCTCGTGCGCTTTGGGATGATCGAGGCCTTCCTGCGTTACCACTTCGCCGACGCAGACCCCGAGCGCCGGAACGCACTGGCCCGCCGGGCGGTGGCGTTCCTGCTCTTGGCCACGACGGCCGCATCCGTTCCGCTCCTCGTGTTCGCCGGCCCGCTGTCGAAACTGGTCCTCTCCCACCGCGCCACGGAGATCTTCCTGATCGCCGTACTAGGGTTGTGGTCGTTCACCAACCTCGAGCTCGCCTACGGCCTGCTGCGGGTGGATGAGCGGGTGCGGGCCTACGCAGCCACCTCGCTCATCAATGTTGGCCTGACGATCGCCGCCTCGGTGGTGCTCGTGGTGGGGCTTGGACTCGGTGCCCGCGGGCTCCTGCTCGGCAACTACGGCGCCACGACGGTCGTGCTTCTCGGCCTCTGGTGGACGCTCCGGGGCCAGCTGATGCCCCGACGCGATACGTCTACCGGGTCGGGCCCGGAGCGTCTGTCGGTTCTGCTGCGCTTTGGTCTGCCCACCGTCCCGGCCGAGGCGTCGGTGTACGCGCTGAGCATCATCGACCGGTACTACATCTACCACGATCGCAGCCACACCCAGGCCGGGCTGTACTCGATCGCCGTCAAGTTGGCCGGTGCGGTCGCCTTCATCGTCAGGGCGTTCCAGTACGCATGGCCTCCGTTGGCCTATTCAGTGACTGATGACGCCCAGGCGGCGTCGCTTTACGGGCTGGTCACCACGTATTACCTGCTGATCAGCGGCTGGGTCGTGGCCGGCCTGGCGCTCCTCGGACGTTGGGTCCTGCGCGTGCTGACTACCCACGCCTATTTCGGCTCTTACCGGGCGCTCCCGTGGGTGGCGCTGGGCTGGGCTCTGTACGGCCTGTGGGTCGTGTTCCTGGTCATCGCCGGCCGCGTCAAGGTGACGACCCGGAACTTCCCCGCCGCCCTGGCTGGCCTGGCGGCCAACGTGGGGCTGCTCGTGCTGCTGGTCCCTCGGCTTGGGATCGCCGGGGCAGGGCTCGCCCTCTGTGGGGCCTATCTGGTCATGCTGATCGTCATGTACCTGCTGACCCGCCGGGCTTTCAGAGTGCAATTTGAATGGCGGAGGCTGGTCCAGTTGGCCATCATCATGGGAGGCATGGCGGCCGCCGGTGATCTTCTGTTGCCCACGTCGGGAGCGCTGGGGCTGCTCTCCCGCGCCGCTGCTTTCTTGGCGATCGCGCCGCTTCTCTGGGTGACCCGCTTTGCCCGGCCAGAGGAGGTTCGAGGCCTCCGGGTGCTGGCCTCTCGAGCCCGGCAAGCCGGAGCTTCTGGGTGAACCGGCCGCACGTCAGCGTGGTGATGCCGTTCGGCGGCGAGGTCTACGAGCTGATGCCCGCCAGTGATTCTTTGCGATGCGTTGATCGCCAGCCTGGGGACGAGCTGATCCTGGCCGACAACTCCCGCGCCGGAGGCACGTCGGCATCGGAGTTTGCCAGCGAGCCGGACGCGGACGGGAGCGTCACGACGATCTCGGTGGCGGGCGAACGCTCGCCCGCCCATGCCCGGAACGCCGGGGCCGCGAGGGCGTCGTCCGAGTGGATCCTGTTTCTGGACGCCGACTGCCGGCCGCTGCCCGGGCTGCTCGAGGCATATTTTCGCCTGCCGATTCCCGAGGACGTCGGAGCGTTGGTCGGGGAGGTGGTGGGGAGCCTCGACGGCTCGAGCCTGGCCGAACGCTACGGCGCGGCCCGCAATTTCCTCTCGCAACGGGATCACATGAGCCACCCGTACCTCCCTCGCGCCGCTGCCGCCAACCTGCTGGTCCGCCGGACGGCGTTCGAGGCGGTGGGCGGCTTCTATGAGGGCGTGCGAGCTGCCGAAGACACCGACTTCAGCTGGCGCCTTCAGCAGGCTGGCTGGCGACTCGAGCTGCGGCCCGAAGCTCGCGTGGAGCATCGCTACCGGACCTCGGTGGCCGACCTGCGCCGGCAATGGCGAGCGTACGCCGCCGGCCGGGCGTGGCTGGCACGCCGCTACGAGGGCTTCGAGCCCGAGCCCGCGGTCACACGGGGCCTGGGCCGCGCCAGGAGGCGGCTCGGTGGCCTATCCCGCTGGCTCGCGAGCGAGAAGCCTCACGACAGCGCTTCTGATTCGCCCGGGCGCCCTTGGCGCGAGCAGGCTCCTTTCCTGGCTCTCGATGCCGTGCTGGCGGTCGAGGAGCTGGCCGGTTTCGCCCTGTCGAACCGTCCCGGACGTTCCGAGACCGACCGCGCGGACGTTGTCCTGGTGGCCGAGGAGTTTCCGCGGCGAGGGGATCCGTTGGTCGAGCTGGCGACGACGCTTGGGCGAGCTCGGATCGAAGCCGTGGGCCGTCCGCGCGTCCCCGACGTCGAGGCGGCCCGCCGGCTGGCGGTCCATTACCTGGAAGACGAGGGAGCGGCAGCGACGGTTTGGGCGGCGGTCGCACTTGCCGTTTCCCATCCGCTTCGCGTTGTGCGCGACCTGGCAGACCGGCCTCCGGGAGCCGTCAGCACTTGGAGGCTGGCATCTGCCGCGCGGCGCCTGGGGCGCGAGCCTGGGGCGCGGCTGCACGCCCTTGGTGGCACGACGGCACAGAGCACAGCCCGTCGGCTGGCCGCGCTGGCCGCCCGGCCGGTCGAGTGAAGGATTTGGCGATGCGCGTGGACGTAGTCGATCCCTCGGCCTTCACCCCTCCGTATGACCACTCGCTGTGCGCGGCGCTGGGGGTGGCCGGGGCGCAGGTACGCCTGATCACGAGCGAGTTCGTCTACGGCTCGACTCCGTCGCCCGAGCATTACGACCGTCGCGAGCTCTTCTACCGGCTGGCGCTCGGTCGCCCCGGCTCACGCCTGCGGCTCTTCACCAAGCTGCTCGAGCACGGCCCAGACATGGCCCGCTATCGCGCCGTCGCCCGTACGGCCGACGTGGTGCACTTTCAATGGCTGCCCGTAGGCTGGCTTGACCAGCGTCTCCTGCCCTCCCGTCCGATGGTGCTGACAGCCCACGACCTGCTCCCGCGTGAGCCGCGGCCCGGTCAGGTATCAGCCCAGCGGCGGCTCTACGAGCGTGCGGATGCCGTGATCACGCATTCGGCGTTCGGGCGCAGGCAGCTGGTTGAACAGGTGGGAGTCGCCGCGGAGAAGCTGAGCGTGATCCCCCACGGTTCGTTCGACTATCTGGCGCGGCTCGCGCCCGCGGAGCTCCCTCCGGAGCTGGGCGGCGGTACCGCCGAGGGAGGCCCCCCAGTCGTGCTGTTCTTTGGCCTGATTCGCCCCTACAAGGGCGTCGACGTGCTTTTGAGCGCGTGGTCTGAGCTGGTGGCGCAGCGACCCGATGCCAGGCTGTGGGTCGTAGGGCGCCCCCGCGTCTCACTCGGCCCCCTGCGGGCCGCGAGCCCGCCGGGCGTCAAGTTTCTTCCCCGTTTCGTCTCGGAGCCTGAGCTGGCTGCCTGCTTTCGGCGCGCCGACGTCGTAGTTTTGCCCTACCGGCGCACCGAGCGCCTGGACTTCTCCGGCGTCCTGGCCACGGCCTTGGCCTTCGGCAAGCCGGCGATTGTCAGCGATGTGGGTGGGTTCTCTGAGGTCGCGGCCACCGGGGCGGCCGTGCTCGTGGAGCCAGATGATGCCGGTGCGCTCGAGGTGGCTATCCGCCGGCTACTGGATGACGAAGCGGAGCGCCGGCGCATCTCAGAAGCCGCCCGAGCCGCCGCAGCCGGTCCTTACTCGTGGACGGAGTCAGCCCGGCTCACACTCGCGCTGTACCGGAAAATCTGCCCATGACCGTTGTGGCCATCATCTTCTGGGTATCGGTCGGTCTGATCCTGTATTCGCATTTCGGGTACGTGGCGGTGCTCGGTCTGATCTCCCGTGTGCGGCCTCGGCCGGTTCGCAGCGGCGCGGCCCCGCAGGATTCCCCAAGTCCGTCCGTCTCGGTAATCGTGGCCGCGTACGCCGAGGAGGAGGTGATTGCGGCTCGCGTGGCCAACCTGCGAGCGCTCGACTACCCCGGCGAGGTCGAGATCATCGTGTCCTGTGACGGGTCGCCAGACGCCACGGCGCGGCGGGCACGGGGCGCCGGCGCGGATCTGGTCCTCGAGCTGCCGCGGGCGGGAAAGATCCGCGCTCAGGACGCTGGGGTCGCCCGGGCCGGGCACGAGATTGTGGCGTTCTCTGACGCCAACGTGACGTGGGAGGCCGACGCGCTGCGGCGTTTGGTCGAGCCGTTTGGCGATCCCCAGGTGGGATACGTGTGCGGCCGGGTGACGCTCGTCGGCCAGCTGGGCACCAATCAGGAAGGGGTCTACTGGCGCTACGAAATGACGCTCCGAGCGTTGGAGTCGCGCGCCGGCTCGGTGACCGGTGGCAACGGGGCCATCTACGCCACCCGCCGATCGTGCTACCTGATTGTCGATCCGATCATGGGCCACGACCTCTCGTTTCCGTTCAAGCTGGTCAAGCTGGGCTGGCGCGCTGTCTACGCGCCCGCAGCCCAGGCCAGCGAGAAAATGGTCCCTTCGTTGGAGGGAGAGTTCGCCCGCAAACGAAGGATGATGGGCCACACGTGGCCGATTGTGGTCCGCGGAGGCATGCTCTCACCGCGCGGTTACGGCCCTCTGTACGCGTTCATGATCCTCTCGCACCGCGTGCTCCGATACTTCCTTCCCTTCCTGCATCTGCTGGCGCTCGGGACGAGCATCGCTCTGCTCGGCGACGGCTGGGTGTACGCGGCCGCGCTGGGCATTCAGCTGGCGGTGCTGGCGGCGGCGCTGGCCGCAGGGCTGGTTCCGAGCCGGCCGTTGCTGATCGCGCGCTATTACGTCCTGACCACGGCCGCGCTGCTGGCCGGCCTGTGGGACTGGCTCGCCCGGGGCACCCCGGTGGGCTGGGAGCCCGCGGAGGGCACGCGATGACCGGACGCACCTTTTCCACCCCGGCCTCAGGGCGCCGCCTGCTGGTCAGCGAAGCGATCCGGCGAGCTTTCGACCTCTGCTTCGCTGTCGTCGCTTCAGTGCTCACCGCACCCTTCGTCGCAATGCTGGCCGCGGCGATCCGGCTCGAGACCCCAGGACATCCGATCTACACCCAGACGCGGGCGGGGCGGGATGGCCGCCTGTTTGAGATCTACAAGCTGCGCACGATGGTCCGCGGGGCGGAGTTCGTCGGCGCCGGCCTGGCGATCCAGGAAGGCGACGATCGGATCACCGCGGTCGGGCGATTTGTGCGCCGCTACTCCCTCGACGAGCTCCCCAACTTGTGGAACGTCGTCCGGGGGGAGATGTCGATCGTGGGGCCGCGACCGACGCTGCCCGTACAGGTTGAGCAGTACACGCCGCGCCAGCGGGGGCGGCTGGCCGTCAAGCCGGGCATCACCGGGTGGGCTCAGGTCAACGGCCGAGCTTCGCTTCCCTGGAGCGAGCGGATCGAGCTCGATCTTTGGTACGTCGAGCATCGAACCCTGTGGCTCGACGCCCGAATCCTGACCCGGACCGTCGGCCTGGTGGCCAGGGGCCACGGCCTCTACAAGGGAGATCGGGGCGGATGGCATCCACCGGCCCCATGAAGGACCGCGCTGATGCCGCCGTGCTTCTGACGGGGGTCGGTAAGCGCTACGACATCGTCTCGGCCTTTGCCCAGCACGCCAGGGTGGTGGCGGCCGACCCGAACCCGCTCGCTCCGGCGCAGTACGCCGCCGACCATCGCTGCTCGGTGCCCCCGATCGCCGACCCGGCGTACGTGCCAGAGTTGAGCTCGCTGTGTGAGCGCCATGGCGTTGTCGCCGTGATCCCGCTGACCGATCTCGACATCGAGGTGCTGGCGCGGGCCCGAGAGGCCGGTGAGCTTCCGGCCGTTGTGCCCGGCGTGGAGACGGCGAGGGCCACCTTTGACAAGTTCGAGGCCCATCTCATGCTCGAGCGCCATGGGCTGCCATCGCCGCCGACCGTTTTGCCGGGGGAGCCCGTCGAGCATTTCCCGGTCATGGTCAAGCCCCGGTGGGGATCCGGAGCCCGATCGATTCACCGTGCTGATGACGAGGATGCGGCCGAGTTCTTCGTGAGGTACGTGCGAGAGCCCACGATGCTCCAGCGCTGGATGGACGGACCCGAGTTCTCGATCGACTGCCTGTCCGATCTGGATGGCGTATGCCTCAACGCCATTCCGCGGACGATGATCGAGTCCCGGGGAGGCGAGTCGATCAAGGGCACCGTGATCGCCGACGGCGAGCTGGTGGAGCTCGGTCGGCTGGTCGTCGAGGCACTGCGTGTGCGAGGGCCGTGCACCGTTCAGGTCTTTCGCGACCGCGAGCTCGGACTGCGGATCACCGACGTCAATACGCGCTTCGGGGGGGCGTTCCCCGCGCCCATGCTGGCGGCTCTGCCAGGCCGCACCTACCCCGAGTTGATCGTGCGAATGGCGCTCGGAGAACAGATCGACCCCCACGTCGGCCAGTTCAAGGCCCCGGTCACGTTCACGCGCTATTTCTGGCAACTCGAGCTCGATCAGCACTCCCAGCCGACCGCTCGGGACATCATCTCGCCTCCGGGCCCGCCGGCTCCTCGTTAGCTACGCGACAGCCCGGCGGTGACGCTCGAGCTCGTCGGCGTCGGCCCAGCACTCATCGAGGAACGCGGCGATCCTGGTCGTCAGACGCTTGGGCTTGGTTCGGAGCTCGATGATCGAGTTTGCGTCGAGCAGATTTGCGTTGGGCAGCTCGGCGGCCAGCATGTCGGCGTCGGAGAAGGGGTGCACCGGATCACGCGGATGGCCGATCACCAGTGCCGGTGTCTGCATCTGGCGGCGCAGTCCGTGCTCAGGAGCGGTGCGTCCAAACAGGATTCCCTGGAGCACCGCGCCACTGGGTCCGGGCGCCTGGGCCAGCGTGTCGAGGAACAATTCGAACAGGAACGGGACCCGGCCGCGCGGAATCCGTCGGGCTCCGACCGAGAGCAGTCTCATGACTGGCTCGCCGAACGTGAGGGCGAACAGGAGCGGGGTGAACGCTGCGGCGCAGGCCGGGATCGCGTTGTCCAGCACCGGCATCTCGATCACCATGCCCCGCAACCGCTCCGGAGCGGCGGCCGCTACCTCGAGCGAGATGTTGGCCCCCAGAGACGTCCCCCCGACGATCGCTTGCTCGAGCTCGAGGTGATCGAGCAGAGCCACGGTCTGACGGGCAAACTCGGGCATCGAGTAGCGCCACATCTGACGCGGCCGGTCGGACTCGCCATGGCCCAGCGGATCCATCGTGATCACGCGGTTTCCGCGCTTGGCCAGGGTCCGGGCCAGCGGCGTCTGCATCCTCTGTGAGAGCAACAGGCCCGGTAACAGAACCATGGGCCGGGTTCCCTGGCCGTGGATCGTGTAAGCCAGACGCTGACCTTCGTAGGAGAAGTGCGCCATCCATTAGCCAGGATACCGGCGCGTCCAGCGCCACCACCGCCCTGCCGGACGCGGTAGCTTCTGGACGCGGTAGCTTCTGGTGGCAAATCAAGAATCAGGAGGATCCGACATGGCCAAAGTCCCACGTTCGCTTGCTGGCTCGGTAGTCGCAATCACGGGCGGAGCTCGCGGGATCGGCCGCGCCACCGCGGCCGCTCTGGTCGCCCAGGGGGCCCGCGTGGCCATCGGCGACATCGACGCTGCACTGGCCGAGCAGACCGCGAGCGAGTTGCGAGGGGGAGCGATCGGGCTCCCGCTGGATGTGACCGATCGCGACAGCTTCGCCACGTTCCTGGATCAGGTAGAGGACCGGCTCGGCCCGCTGGATGTCCTGATCAACAACGCCGGGATCATGCCCATCGGCCCGTTCGTCGACGAGCCCGACGCCACCGCGGACAGGATGATCGACATCAACCTGGTGGGGTTGATCTACGGCTCCAAGCTGGCGTTGAAGCGCTTCCTGCCCCGGCGCCGCGGCCACCTTGTGCAGATCGCCTCGGCGGCCGGAAAGATGGGCTTTGCCGGTGGCGTCACCTATTGCGCCACCAAGCACGCCGTCGTGGGACTTGAGCGAGGGCCTGCGGTCCGAGCTCCGCGACACCGGAGTCGATATCAGCGTCGTGATGCCGGTGGTGGTCAATACCGAGCTCGGCTCGGGTCTGCCCGAGACGCGCGGCTTCAAGGCAGTCCAGCCCGAAGACGTGGCCAGCGCGATCGTGGAGGCGCTTCAGACCGGGCGCTTTGAGGTCTATGTGCCCAAGTCTCTCGTCGGCATCGTCCGGTTCGGGGCGATGATGCCGCGCCGCACGATCGACGCGATCGGGAAGCTTCTCAAGGGCGACCAGGTCCTGGCCCAGCCCGACCACCTCGCCCGGGCGGCTTACGAGGCCCGGATGGTCGAGACGGTGGCCGCCGCCAAGAGCGCCGCCGAGGATGCGAAGGCCGCGGCGGAGGAGGTCAAGAGCGCCGCCGAGGAGGCCAAGGAGGCCGCGAAGGCGGCCGCAGAGGACGTGCAGGCGGCAGCGGCGCTCGTGCAGGAATCACGCTGAGGAAAGCCAGGAGGCGATAAGCCGGCCGATCTCCGGGCCGGCGTCCTCCTGCAGGAAATGTCCGGCTTCCGCGATCACATGGTCGATCTCGGTCCCCAGCGTGGCGGCGAAGCGCTCGCCGGTGCTGAGCGGGATCACGGGATCTGAGTCTGCCCACAGCACGAGCTTCGGACGCTCGTCGCTGCGCAGCGCGTCCAGAACCCGCTGACCGGCCTGGGCGCCCGGCATGTCTGGCGAGGTGGGGAGGATCAGCGGGAAGGCCCGGGCCCCGGCCTTCGACTCTGGGTTGGGGAACGGCGCCTCGTACGCGGCGATGACCTCGTCGCCGGGGTCGTGCCGGCAGGCGCCCCGGACCAGAAAGCCCACCGGCATGTCCTCGGTGCGCTTGACGAAATCACGGAAGGCCAGCCACGCATCGTTCATCTGCTGGTGGCCGGTGAAAAGGCCCGTATCGAGGATCACCAGGCGGGAGATCCGATCGGGATGCTCGACCGCCAGCCGCAGCCCGACCGGCCCACCCCAGTCGTGCACCACGACGGTGGCCTCGCGCAGATCGAGCTCCTCGAGCAGCGGAGCCATCGCCTCGACATGACGGTCGTACGTGTACCAGTCTTGGTCGACGGGCTTGTCTGAGCGGCCGAAACCGGGCAGGTCGGGAGCCACGCACCGGTAGCCGGCCTCGAGCACCGGCGGGATCACCTTGCGCCAGAGAAAGGACCAGGTCGGCTCTCCGTGGAAGAAGATGACCGGCGGCCCGTCGCCCTCGTCGAGGTGCGCCAGCCGGAGGTCCTCGTAGTCGCGGAAGTGCGACTCGAAGGGGAAGTCAGGAAGACCCCTCAGTGCCTCGTCTTCGGTTCGGATGGCGTCGGCGATGGCGGGACCCTACACCCCATGGCTGCAGGCACGACAGCGGGCGTCGCCGGCCACCGTCACCTCGATCTCATCCGGGGAACCGCTGCCAGGCGATCAGGTTCAGGGACTGGAGGAGGTCGAGCACCGACTGGAACGCGGCGGCCTGGCGGCCGCTGCGGTACCGGCGCTCGATCGTGAACGACCAGCCGGCGGCCGCCGGTGGATCGCTGTAACCAAGGGCACGCTGGGCCCGCTCATCGGTCACGGAACTTGAGACGATCAGGGGGGACGCGCCCGAGAGCGCCCTGACCCGGGCAGCCATCCAGGTGAGCAGACTCAGCGCGGCAGGCCGAAGCCCGCGGTAGAGGGAGGGCGGAAAGCCGAACCGTCGCGCCTGCATGCCCATGCCTGGGGCATAAGCCAGTCCAAGTCCGGCAGCGTTGACGGGGAGGGGGACGAGCGCTTTGCTGGCGTACGCCCGGTCGACCGCCGACGGTCCCGAGAACGCCGGGGTCGCAGAAGGCGGGTGAAGCACCTCCTCGTCCGACCCGGCCGCAGTCTGGAGCGCCGCCAGCCGCTCCAGTGCCTGGCGCGAGGTCCGGTACAGGTGCATGACCTGCTCGGCGGCCAGGATCCTCCAGTAGTAGGTCCAGGAGTCATCGCCGAAGGAGGACAGCAGCTGGTAGGCGGCGGCGTGATGGTCGGGCGAGCTGTCGAAGTAGAGCTGGGGGTAGGGGACGGGTGCCCCTCCGTCGTAGAGCTCGAGGACCCGCTGAAGGTTGCCGATCCCCATGTGGTAGGACTCGAGCGCCAGGTCGGCGCGCCGGAACGTACGCTGCGCTGTCTGGAGGTATCGCACCGTGGCCATCAGCGCGGTCCGGGGGTCAAAGCGGGGGTCGACGGTCGCCCGCTCGCGTTCCAGCTTCAGGATCAGGCTGCGCGGTCCTGTGTTGGTCGCCTGGTTGATCTGGGCGGTGAGCATCCGGCTCCGCGTCAGGTTGATCTTCATCCCCAGTAGCGAGGTCCCCGTCGAGGCCACGATCTGGGTCAGCCCGGCCGCGCCTGCAGGGTCTCCCCCGGCGATCACCTCGGGGTAGCCCGCGCTCTCCAAGAACACCAGCGCCTCCAGAACGTTGGGGTCGATGCCGGTCCCTGAGGTGACCTTGTCGATCAGCGGGCGAAAGGCGGCGACGCGGGCTGCGGTGGCCACGGCGCCGCCTGGGCTCTTGATGAACAGCGGATAGCTCTCACCGGCGGTGGCCCTGGCCACGAACGCCTGCATCCGGGAGGGCCGATATGAGAGCGCATTCGCCGGGCCGGAGACCCCCGCCAACCCTGGGCGAGGAAGTCGTGGCAACGGCGATTGGCCGTGCCCACCTAAGGACAGGGCCAACACCGCGATCAGCACGACGAGCAGCCCGGCGATCGCCAGAAACGATCGTCGCCGAACTCGCCACGGGGGTTGTTTGCGTCGCATGGCTAAAGTTTCGCGTGCCGTTAATCCGCGTGTTCTGGCAAAGACGGGGTTGTTGTCGGCTATCCTCGTCCGGTCGCAGGGACCAGGTGTCCCCTGCCGTGTCCCTACGCGCGGCTCAAATGCGGCCGCGGGTAGATCATCGAACGCGAGGCACTTGGAGCGCCCCTATGCAAATTTTGGTTCTAGGCGGTGACGGATATCTGGGTTGGCCCACGGCGTTGCATCTGAGCGCGCTCGGCCACGAAGTCGCCGTCAACGACAACTTCGCCCGTCGCGGCTACGACGAGGAGATGGGCGTCGACAGCCTGATCCCGATCGCCTCGCTGGATGAGCGGATCGCCGCCTGGGCGGAGGTCGGCGGCAAGGAGATCAAGTCCTACGTGGGCGATCTCTGTGACGCCAGCTTTCGTCCATCAGATGATCGGCGACTTCGAGCCGGACACGATCGTGCATTTCGGGGAGCAGCGCGCCGCTCCGTACTCGATGATCGACCAGCAGCACGCGGTCTACACCCAGACCAACAACGTCGTGGGCAACCTCAACGTGATGTACGCGATCGGCGATCTGAACCGCGACATCCACCTTGTCAAGCTTGGCACGATGGGCGAGTACGGGCAGCCCAACATCGACATCGAGGAGGGGTGGCTCGAGGTCGAGCACAAGGGCCGCAGGGATCGGATGATCTATCCCAAGCGGCCTGGTTCGTTCTACCACTGCTCAAAGGTCCACGACAGCGTCAATCTGGAGTTCGGATGCCGGATCTGGGGAATGCGGGTGACCGATCTCAACCAGGGCGTGGTGTACGGCGCGGAGACCGAGCAGACCAAACTCGACCCGCGGCTGGCCACCCGGTTTGACTACGACGCAGTGTTCGGCACGGTGCTGAACCGCTTCATCATCCAGGCCGTCCTCGGGCAGCCTCTGACTGTGTACGGCGACGGCTCGCAGACGCGAGGCCTGATCAACATCGTCGACACCGTCGAGTGCATCAGGATCGCTTCGGAGACTCCGGCCGACCGCGGTGAATTCCGTGTGTTCAACCAGATGACGGAAACGAAGTCGATCAACCAGTTGGCCGAGACGGTGGCCGGCGTGTACCAGAAGTGGCGGCGGCTCACAGGGTGAGGTGGCGATCGATCATGTCGAGAACCCCCGGGTCGAGAGCTACGACCATTACTACAAGGTCGTGCACACCGCGCTGGAGAGCCTGGGCCTCAACCCCACGCTGCTCGACACGACCCTGATCGACCATCTCTTTGACGTGGTCGATCGACACCGGGATCGGGTGGACGCGGCGGCCCTGTTGCCGACGGTCAAGTGGGCGGCGACGACGAGCGAGCTGCCTCGAACTGGGCGCGAGCTGGCCAAGACGTGACGTCCTCGGCTGGGGGGCTCACTTCGTCAAACGACGCGCCCTCCGATGGAGGGCTAACCGGACGCCGGTTCCTGGTAACCGGTGGGTCCGGATTCATCGGCCGCCACGTGGTCGCCGCCCTTCGCGGCGCCGGCGCCAACGTCAGGGTCCTTGACCTACAGCCCCACCCGGACCCAGACGTCGACCTCGTCAAGGGCGACATGATCGAACAGGAGACCCTCGATGCCGCTCTGGAGGGTGGTGTCGATGGAGTCGTCCACCTGGCCGCGGTTACCTCGGTGCTGCGATCCGTTGAGCATCCCGTGCTCACCTACAAAACCAACGTCGAGGCCACGGCGATGCTCCTCGAGGGAGCCCGGGCGGCCGGTGCTCAGTCGCTCGTGTTCACCTCCACCAACGCCGTCACCGGACCGATGCGTGGACCAGCCATCACCGAATCAGAGGTTCTTCAGCCGCTTACCCCGTATGGCGCGACGAAGGCTGCCGGCGAGATGCTCATGTCCGCCTACACCGCCTCCTACGGCGTCCGCTGCGCTGTCCTTCGCCTCACCAACGTGTACGGCCCGGGAATGCAGGCCAAGGACAGCATCGTCGCCCGGCTGATGCGGGCGATCCGCTTGGGCGGCACATTCGAGATCTACGGAGACGGGCAGCAGGTCCGGGATTACGTGCACGCCGCGGACGTGACCGCAGCGGTCCGCCTCGGTCTGACCGACGACCGCTGGGCCGGGCCGACGGTCATCGGGGCCGGGCGCTCCCTATCGGTGCTCGACGTAATCGATGCCGTCCGAGCGGTCACAGGCGCTGAGCTCGAGGTCAAGCACGGGCCGGCGCGTCCCGGTGAGATGCCGGCGGTCATCGTTGACCCAAGCGTGGCCAGGTCCGCCGGGTGGAGTCCGCGCTATGACTTTGAAGACGGGTTGAAGGGCGTCTGGGATGAGTGGTCCGGCATCGACATCGATGCGGTGGCCGCGGGGGTCGGCGCCGTCGGAGTGGCTCGGTGAGACCCGTCAGCACCCAGGCGTTTGAGACCGAGGTCGAGCTCCAAACTCTCGACCGCGTCGATCGTGACGCCGCCACCGCGTTCCTGGCCGCCAATGAGATTGGAGTGGGAGCGCCGCTGGCCATCGTGATACCGGCCTACAACGAGGAGGCGACCGTCGCCGAGGTCGTGGCCGAGATCCCACGTGAGGCGGCCGGTCTCCAGACCGAGGTGATCGTGGTCGTCGACGGCGCCGCCGACGCCAGCGCAGCTCGCGCGGCGGCCGCCGGAGCGCTCGTGTGCGACGTGCCCGTCAATCGCGGCCAGGGAGCGGCGCTGAAGCTTGGCTACTGGCTGGCCCGCGCTCGAGGCGCGCAGGTGATCGCCACGATCGATGCCGACGGCCAGTACGAGACGACGGAATTGGCGAGCGTCGTTGAGCCGATCCTGGGCGGGCGAGCAGACTTCGTGTCCGGCTCGCGGCGTCTCGGCTCAGAGCTGACCACCGACCCCGTCCGCCACCTCGGCGTGCTCGTGTTTGGAGCGTTGTTCAGCATGATCGTGCGCCACCGGATCACGGATCCGGCCTGCGGATTGCGGGCCATGCGGGCCGAGGTGACGGCCGCTGTCACGCTCGAGCAGCCGCAGTATCAGGCCTCAGAGCTGATGATCAGCGCGGCTTTGAATGGGTTCCGTTTGGCCGAGGTGCCGACCACGATGCGTGACCGGGCCAGCCACGCCGGCCATACGAAGAAGGATGGAAACCTGCGCTACGGAGTGCGGTTTGCCCGGGCGGCGCTCCACACCTGGCGGCGGGACCGCAAGGCCGCCCGCACCCGGCTGCGCCCCGAGAAGATCCACTTCTCGTAGAGCAAGAACCTGGCGCCGTAGAGGATGGCCAGGGTGGCGAAGTAGGTTCCGGTCACGATCAGGACCCGGAGCCCGGTGTGCTTCGGAATGTTGTGGGCGTTGACGAAGTCGTTGGCCCCGTTCGTGGCCAGCGACAGCAGCAGCAGCGTGATCGCCGAGATCACCAGATAGGCCACGACCTCTCGGCCGATAGCCACCCGGCCCCGGACCTTCCAAGTCCAGCGCCGATTGATGCTCCAATTGGGGATCGCGCCGGCGAAAAAGGCCAGAACGGTGCACAGCGTCGTGTTGACGTGCATGGCGTACAGGAGCGCCAGAACGACCGCACTCGTGCCCGCGGCAACGGCGGAACTGATGGCAAATTTCGTAAATCGGCCGCGTACCGGGTGTTCCAGCAGCGCCTTGAATCGAGCCAGAAGCACGACTCGATGCTATCGGGTAAGCCCGAACCCTCTCTTAAGACGGGGTTGTGCGGTCGCCGAGCCCACCGTTAGCTTGTCAGGCGCCATGCATGTGCTGCCTGCCGGAGAGCCTCTCGCTCTGGACGACGACCTCCTCATCCAGGGCGATAACGGACCGGTCATGGCGGCACTCCCGAAGGCGACGTTTGACCTCATCTACATGGACCCTCCGTTCAACACGGGCCGCGCGCAGGCCAGGCGCACGTTGAGCGTCGTTGCTGCGCCGGACGGCGAGCGAGGGGGATTCAAGGGTCGTCGGTATCAGGCTCGCTTGCTGCGGACGCTCAGCTACGAGGATCGCTTCGGTGACTACCTCGATTTTCTGGAGCCGCGCGTTCGCCGGGCCCGAGACCTGCTGGCCCCGCACGGAACTCTTTACTTCCACATCGACTACCGCGAGGCGCACTACTGCAAGCTCCTGCTGGACGAGATCTTCGGGCGGGACGCCTTTCTGAACGAGTTGATCTGGGCCTACGATTACGGCGCCAAGCCTCGCCGCCGCTGGCCGGCCAAGCACGACACGATCCTGGTCTACGTACGCACACCCGGCGGCCATCACTTCGACGCCGATGCCGTCGACCGCGAGCCGTACATGGCGCCGGGCCTGGTCGATGCCGAGAAGGCAAAGCGGGGCAAGCGCCCCACGGACGTGTGGTTCCACACGATCGTCCCCACCAACGGAGCCGAGAAGACCGGCTATCCAACGCAGAAACCCGAGGGAGTCCTGCGCCGTCTTGTCTCGGCCTCATCGCGCGAGGGCGGCTGGTGCCTTGACCCTTTCGCTGGGTCGGGGACGCTCGGCGCAGTTTGTCAGAGGCTGGGGCGGCGCTTCGTGCTGGTCGACTCCAACCCGGCGGCCATCGAGACGATGCGGGAGCGGCTCATGCCCCCGAGGCGGGCGGCCGTCTGAACGGCCGTTGGGGGCCCGGCGACGCTCAGAGCAGATCCTCTGCATCCGCCCCCACCCATTTGTCGAAAAACTCCTCGGCCTCCATTGAGACCAGATCGCCGCGTAGCTCCTTGAGCAGCCTCGCGGCGCGCTTGGCTGGCAGATGCCAGTAGAAGGTGACTTCGCCGTCATCCACCGAGACGACCTCGATCCGGTCGACCCGGCCATCGTCGGCCATGAACGCAGGCTCGATCCCCTCCCGGGACACGATCAAGTGGTAGGCCCGGTTTGCCTTCATGACGGAATGGCCTCTGACGGGTGCTCGAGCGCGCTGGCTGCCTCGGCGAGTTGTTCGAGTCCCTCGAACACGAGCCCAGCCGCGTCGACAGCAGGAACCGAGCGCACACCTCGATTCCGCGCCTGGCTTGTGGTCTGGTCCAGGGCTCGCGCGACCCCACGTCGCCCCAGTGCCTGACTCAGGGCCGCCGGGTGCATCTCGCACGCGGCACCGGCGATCAGCAGGGTGTCGGATTCCCCGAGATCGCGGCCGGCGGCGAAGGCCTGGCGGAAGGCGGCCAGCGAGAAGGCCACTCCTCGGCCGATCTGCCTGGCAAACGTGGCCGCCAGCATTGCCGGCCGGCTGTCAGGCGGCAGTGGATCGGGCCAGCGCAGGGGCTGGAGTCCCAATTCGCGAGCGACGCGCTCGACGGCTGTGCGGTCGATCGGCTGCCGGGGCCCATCCAGCTCGATCGCCAAGACCCCCCGCCATTCCGGCACGATCGGGAGGACATGCATGATCTGCTCCGCTGCCAGATAGCAGTCGGGACTGCCTAGGTCGTAATAGAAGACCGGCTGCTCGGCGCTCCCGGGCACCGCTGGCGTCGCCACTTCTAGCCGTGTATCAGCCAGCCATCGGTGGCGCGGCCAGCTTCCATCACGGCTTCGGAGAGCGTGGGATGACCGTGGATGATCCGGGCCAGCTCAGGGAAGCCGCCCTCGAGTGCTTTCAGGTTCACCAGCTCTTGGATCAGCTCTGTGGCTCTCGACCCCACCATGTGGCCACCGAGCAGCTCGCCGTACTTGCGATCACCCACGATCTTGATCAGGCCAGTGCGGTCGCCATAGACGGTGCCTGCACCCACGGCTCCATACTGCACCTTGCCGACGACCACGTCGTGGCCCTGCTCCCGGGCCTGTCTCTCCGTCAAGCCAAAACTGCCCACGTTGGGCAGGCAGAAGGTAGCCCGAGGAATGTCGATGTACTCGATCGGGTGGGTCTCCAGGCCGGCCGCGTTCTCGACCGCGATCACGCCCTCGTCCGAGGCCTTGTGGGCCAGCGCCGGGCCGGGGACCAGGTCTCCGATCGCGTACACCCCTTCAACGCTCGTACGCATGGCGCCGTCGACGGCGATCAATCCGCTCTCGTCCACCTCTACGCCTGCCTCCTTGAGCCCGAGGGCCTCAACGTCGGGTGCTCGACCGGCCGCGATCACCAGCCACTCGACCTCGAGCGACTCGTCGCCCGCCTTGAAGCTGACGCCGTTCTCCTTCGAAGCAATCTCGGTCACGAACGTCTTGGTGTGGATCGTGATCCCTTGACGACCCAGACCGCGGTCGACCACCTTGGAGATGTCCTCATCCTCGGTGGGAAGCACGCGCTCGAGGCCCTCGAAGAGCATCACCTCGGCCCCAAGCCGGGCATACCCGGACGCGATCTCCGACCCCGACGCGCCGGCGCCGACCACAGCCATGCTTTGAGGCAGCTCGGGGAGCGCCCACGCCTCCTCGGTCCCGATCACCCGACCCCCAAACTCCGCTCCGGGGATCGGTCGCTTGACCGATCCGGTGGCCAGCACGATCGTGCCGGCGCTGACGCGCTCCTCGCCAATCGCCACGGTGCCCTCTCCTGCGAGCCGGCCTTCTCCCTCAATCAGCTCGATGCCGTTCTTCTTGAACAACCCCGCCACTCCGCCGGTCAGCGTCGAGATCACCTTCTCCCGGCGCTTCGAAACGCCGTCGTAATCCACCTCGGGCGCACCGACCTTGATCCCGTAATCCCCGGCCTCTCGCACCTCCGTGAGGACGTCGGCCACGCGAAGGACAGCCTTGGCGGGGATGCACGCATAGTTCAGGCACCGTCCACCGACTTGGTCCTTCTCTACCACGGCCGTACGCATCCCGAGCTGGGCGGCTCGGATCGCGGCCACATAGCCGCCCGGGCCCGATCCGATAACTACGCAGTCGAAAGCATTTTCCGCCACCAACCCAGCCTACCCAAAGCCACTCGCCGCGCGCTCGGCGCTCGGAGAAGCCCGCTCAGCTGCCGGGGAACCTCGGCATCTGCAAGCGGCTCAGCACCCTCACCAGCTTGAAGAACAGAAAGCCGGGGATGAGGATTCCGGCGACCGCGATTCCCAGCCCGGCCAGGTTCGAGACCCTCACCAGCGCGAGCGCGAAGTTGACCACCGCGATGGCCAGCAGCGCCATGAAGCCGAGCACCGCCCAGTAGCGCATAAGCCACATGCCGATGGCGCACACGAACATGATCACTGCAAAGGCGATTGTCGATCCCGCAGCCGCGTGTGTACCGGCGACCTTGAGCTTCACCCCGGCCAGGAACAGCACCAGCTGGACACCGCCCGCGAGCGCGGCCAGCACGGCCCCGGTCACGATCGGCCACGGGTGCTCGCCGGGCTCGAAGGGCTGGAGCGCGTCTCTGAGGGCAGCGTCGCGAGCGCTGGATCGTGGGCCTGCCGCGGCCCCCCCTCTTTTGTCCGCTCGTGGGCCCGGGCCGAGGGCGGCGCCTTCACGGCCGTGGTTGAGGAGGCTGTCCGCTGCCGCTGACCTCGCTTACGGCTACGTTGCCCCAACCGAGGCCTCCTCGAGTTCTCGGGTTGTGAGGACGTGCCTCAGGTCTCGGGCTGTTTGCTCGGGATCGGCGGCTTCCGTGAGTGCACGGACCACCGCCACCCGGCCGGCTCCTGCCGCTAGCACCTCGTTGATGTTCCCGGGCGTGATGCCGCCGATGGCAAAGAACGGCACCCTGGCGTGTGCCACGGCGTAGGTGATGAGCTCGAGCCCCACCGCCGGCCGCCCCGGTTTGGTGGGCGTTTCGTGGATTGGTCCCACCCCGATGTAGTCGACCCCTTGGGCGTCGTCAATCTGCACCGGGCTGTGGGTGGAGAGGCCAACGAGGCGGTTGTCCCCCACGGCTGCCCGGGCGCTTGCCACGGGCTCGTCGTCCTGCCCGACGTGAACGCCGTCGGCGCCACCTGCGATCACGAGGCCGGGCCGATCATTGAGGATCAGGAGTGCGCCGTAGGCCTCGCACACCCCCCGGAAGCGCTGGCTCGTGGCCACGATCTCCTCGTCGCCCGCGTCCTTCATGCGCAGCTGGACGAGGTCGACTCCTCCTCGGAGCGCGGCGTGCAGGAACTCGTCCGATTCCGCGCTGCAGATCAGGTAGAGCTGGGCGTCGGTAAGGCGGCTGACTCGGTTCCTCACGCGTCAAGTCTGGCACGACCGGGACGCTACGATCGCCCCAGGGTATTGAGCGATCACCTAGCCATAAAGAACGGGCGAACCAGGGAATTTGACGTGGCCGTCGTGGGCGGCGGCGCGATCGGGCTAGCCATCGCGTGGCGAGCGGCGCGGCACGGCATGCGCGTCGTTGTGCTGGAGCGCCAGCGACCCGGGGAGGGCGCCTCCTGGGTGGCCGCAGGAATGCTTGCTCCGGTGACCGAGGCCCGCCTGTCTGAGCTGCCTCTGCTCGACCTCGGGATGGCGAGCGCTCGCGCCTACCCGAAGTTCGTGGACGACCTCCTCGCCGAAACGGACATCGATCCTGGATATCGCCGGGTTGGGACGCTGGCAGTGGCTCGCGATAGCGACGAGGCCGAGGCGCTCGACCGCGAGCTGGAGGTTCGTCGCGGGCTGGGTCTCGACGTAACTCGGCTGCGCCCCACCGAGGCTCGTCGGCTCGAGCCGGCGCTGGCGCCAAGCATCCGGCTGGCGCTCGACGTGCCAGATGACCGCGCGATCGATCCTCGTCTTCTGACCCAGGCCCTATCGGCTGCGGCGCGTGGCGCCGGAGCCGAGGTGCTGGGGGAGACCAAGGTGACCGAGCTCCTGCTCGCGGGCGACCGCGTGGCCGGCCTGCGGCTGGCCGACGGCGGCTCCGTGGACGCTGAACATGTCGTGATCGCGGCCGGCGCGTGGGCCAGCGCACTTCTCGGGATTCCCGAGACCCAGCGCATCGCCATCCACCCGGTCAAGGGGCAGCTCCTGCGACTGCACGATCCGAGCGGACCAGGCTTGCTCGAGCGCGTGCTCCGGGTTGCGGGAACCTACCTGGTGCCCAGAGGGGACGGGCGCTACGTTCTTGGCGCCACGATGGAGGAGAGGGGCTATGACACTACCGTCACGGCGGGCGCATTGTTCGAGTTGCTCCGCGACTGCGCCGAGCTTGTTCCCGGCATTTCGGAGATGGTGGTCGACGAGTTGATTGCCGGGCTGCGTCCCGCTAGCGCCGACGGTCTCCCGGCCATCGGTCCGGCTCCCCTCCCCGGGCTCCATTGGGCTGTGGGGCACTTCCGCAACGGGATTCTGCTCACTCCGGTGACGGCCGAGATCATCGTGGACGGCCTGCTGGGGCGTCAGGCGGGCGCTCTCGCGGCGCCGTTCGCGCCCGAGCGGTTGGTGGGGAGCCGCGTGGCGGACGCCTCAGCGCGGCGCCGGCCGCCGCGAACGCCGGTGGAGGCCTGAGATGCGGGCGGTGGTCAACGGCGAGCGCCGGGAGCTGGAGCCCGACGTTACGGTCGGATTGCTCGTGCACGCGCTGCACCGGTCCCCTGACGGCCGCGGGCTGGCCGTTGCTGTGGACGGAGAGGTTGTGCCGCGCACGGCGTGGGAGCGGACCGTGCTCCGGGAAGGCGCGCGGGTCGAGATCGTTGCTGCGGTGCAGGGCGGTTAGCTAGAGATGAACCGGCCGCTCCTCATCGGTGGACGCGAGCTGCATTCCCGGCTGATCCTGGGCACGGGTGGCTTCACCAACCACGAGGTTCTGAGCCAGGCCCTCAAGGTTTCGGGCGCCGAGATCTGCACCGTCGCCCTGCGGCGGCTGGACGCCGCCGCGCAAGGGTCGATCCTGGATGTCCTGACTGCGGCCGGGGTGGAGGTTCTGCCCAACACCGCCGGCTGCTTCACCGCCCGAGATGCGGTGATGACCGCCCATCTGGCCCGTGAGGCGTTCCAGACCGACTGGATCAAGCTCGAGGTGATCGGGGATGACCGCACCCTGCTGCCCGACGCCGTCGAGCTCGTGGCGGCCGCCGAGGAACTCGTGGATGACGGCTTCACGGTTCTTCCTTACACGACCGATGACCCCGTGCTGGCCCGGCGGCTGGAGGATGTCGGGTGTGCCGCGGTGATGCCGCTCGGCTCACCGATAGGGAGCGGGATGGGCATCTGCAACGCGTACAACATCTCGATCATGGTCGAGCGCTCCGGTGTCCCGGTGGTGCTTGACGCCGGGGTGGGGACGGCTTCGGACGCCGCCCTGGCGATGGAGATCGGCTGCGACGCGGTCCTGTGCGCCAGCGCCATATCCAGAGCGCTCGATCCGGTGGCCATGGCGCGGGCGATTCGCCTCGCCGTCCAGTCAGGTCTGTTGGCCCGTGGTGCAGGTCGCATCCCCCGTCGCCGTTACGCCGCGGCATCGACACCGGAGGAGGGCCTCCCGGTGTTCGACGCGCCAGAGTCGTGACCGCGACCGCCCAACCTCAGCAGGCCGACGAGCTGATTGATCGTTGGGAGTCCGCCTGGTCCGGCCGAGATCCTTCGGCATTTGAGGAGTTGTGTTGCCCTGACATCCATTACGAGGATCCCCTCACCGGCGAGCCCCTGGAGGGCTCAGCCGAGCTCGGCCGCCACGCCGGCCGGCTGTGGGCAGCGTTCCCCGACGCGCGCATGGAGCGGATCGGCCAGCGCCTCACTGACACTGGGACCCAGAACTTGGAAGAGGTCCGCTTCATCGCCGCTCCAAGCAAGCTCCTGGCCACGCATCGGGCCCCGCTGGAGGGATTGCCCCCGACCAACCGGTTCGTGGTGGTCCATTGCATCTTTTACTGCGAGCTCGAGAGCGCCCTCCTTCGCCGCGTCCGCGCCTTCTTCGACCTATACGACGCCGCAGTCCAGCTCGGCGTTCTCCCCGCCCGAGGCACGATGGGAGAGAAAGCGCTGCTCGTCCTGAGGGGATTTGGGTTGCGGGCCGGGCGGGGCTAGGGGCCCGCTACCCCCGCGCCCCGGCCAACCCCGCCCCTTACACTGTCCGCTTGGCGGCGCGCTTTCTCACCGGGACCGAGCTGACGGCCGACGAGCTGCACGCCCTGCTGGATCGTGCGGCTGCGCTCAAGGCTGCGCCGTACAGCTCTGACGCCCTCAATCGCCGGACGGTGGCGCTGATCTTTCAGCGGCCTTCGACCCGGACCCGGGTCTCGTTCGAGAGTGGGATCGTGGAGCTGGGGGGCCACCCGATGGTCCTGCGCTCAGAGGACCTTCAGCTGGCCCGCGGAGAGTCGGTCCGGGATACCGCATACGTGCTCTCTCGTCACGCAGCGGCCATCGGGATCCGCACCGGACCCGATGAGCTCGTCGAAGAGCTCGCTGCACACGCCACGGTTCCGGTGATCAACATGCTGACGACGGGGCACCATCCCTGCCAGGCGCTGGCCGACCTGCTGACGTTGCGCGAGGCGTTCGGGACTCTCGATGGGCTCACGGTCGGCTACGTCGGCGACGGCAACAACGTGGCTCGATCGCTGGCCCTCGTCGGCGGCCTGGCAGGCCTGAAGGTGCGGATCGCCTCGCCACCGGAATACACCCTCGAGCAGCCCTACGGCGCCGCCATGCTCACCGAGGATCCGCACGACGCGGTGCGGGGCGTCGATGCGGTCTATACGGACGTGTGGGTGAGCATGAACGATGATCCCGCGTCCGCCGATCGCCGCCGCCGAATGCTCGAGCCCTACCGCCTTGACGACCGTCTGCTCGCGCTTGCGGCGCCGCGCGCGATCGCCCTCCACTGCCTGCCCGCGCACCCGGGAGAGGAGATCACAGCCGAGGTCCTGTATGGAGACCGGCAGCGCATCTGGGACCAGGCCGAGAACAGGCGCCACGCCCAGAAGGCGCTGCTGGAGGCGCTCGTGGAAGGTGGTGGGGCTAAAACGGGGTAACTCAAACCCTGTGGAACAAGCCCCAGGCATGGGCTACGCTCGCTTGGGTTGGCGCACCGGGCGCCGGCGGAACCCTTCCTCATGAGTCCCTCGAGTTCATCGGATCGTTCCCGAAAGTCCTCGCGTGCCCGGAGTTCATCTGGCGCACTGAAGTCGTCCAACGGTCGCAAGTCGTCCAGCACCGCCAAGTCGTCCAGCGCAGCCAAGCCGTCCAGCGCGCGCAAGACGTCGCATTCCGGCAAAACCTCGGCCAAATCCTCAAGCGCCAGCAGGTCAGAGCGAGCCTCGCGCGCAGCCGCCCGCCAGCTTCGGCGGCGAGATGCAAGGACGGCTCGCCGGACGGCCGCCTCCGAAGGAAAAGGCGACAGCCTTTCCGGATTGAGCGAGGAGCTCGTCGACCGAATTCTCAGGCCGCTCGGCTTGCTGGTGATCTCACGGGAACGAATTGCCGAGACCGTGGACGAGGCCGCGGCCCGCGGCCGCCTGACCCGCAGCGACGGCGAGCTCCTCGTCACGGAACTTGTCCAGCGAGGAAGGCAGCAGACCGAGGAGCTTTTCGCCGACCTCGACCGGACGTTGGGCAGGGGACGCCAGCAGCTGGACGTCGCGACGCGGCGGGCCCGGATGGCGACTACCGACCGGCTGATGAGAGGCGCCGACAGGGCGCGGCGGACGATCGGCGTTGGTCCTTCGTTTCCGATCCTGGGCTATGACGATCTGACGGTCCCTCAGGTCCGCGGCCGGCTGATGCACCTGAGTGACCCGGAGCTCCGTACCGTCCGAGACTACGAGCGACGGCACGCCAACCGCAAGTCGCTGCTCAGCGCGGTGGAAAAGGCACTCGGCTAGTGCCGCCTCAGGGCGGCCCGCAGACTGCCCCCCGTCCCGAGCGTGGCCAGGAGCTTGAGCTAAGGGTCGATTCGCTGGCCTTCGGCGGGGCTGGAGTAGCTCGTCATGACGGCTACGTCGTGTTCGTTGCCGGCGCGGTACCCGGCGACCGCGTTCGGGCTCAAATACAAAAGCGAAAGCGGGCGTACGCCGAGGCGATCGCGCTCGAGGTGCTTGAACCCGGTCCCGACCGGATCGAACCCCGAGCGGACCATCCGGGCGCCCCCTGGCAGGTGCTCCCCTACGAGCGCCAGCTCGAGGTCAAGCAGGCTCAGGTAAAGGACGCTCTCATCCGGTTGGGAAAGCTCGAAGGGTCTTTCGAGCTCGAACCGATCGTCCCCGCGATCGAGACGTGGCGCTATCGCAACAAGGTCGAGTACTCGTTCGGCACGGGCGGCGACGGTCAGCTGATCTGTGGCTTTCATGCCCCCGGGCAGTGGCATCAGATTGTCGAGATCGATGATTGCCTGCTCGTCTCCGAGGCCTCCAATCGAGTCCGGGACCGCGTCGTGGAATGGGCCCGCAGCGAGGGCCTCGCCGCTCACGACCGCCGAACCGGCGAAGGGACGCTTCGTCATCTGGTCGTCCGCGAGGGCAGGCGGACCGGGCAGCTTCAGGCTCGCCTGGTCACCAGCACCAAACCCAGTCTCGATCTGGATGCCCTCCAGCGGGCGTTAGAGCCCATTCACGGATTGCTCTGGACCCAGCTCGACAGCGTCGCCGAGGTCACCCACGGCGGCGAGACGGAGTTGGTAGCGGGCGTCGACTACCTCGAGGAGGAGCTCGGCGGCCTTCGCCTGCGGATTTCGCCCGAGGCCTTCTTTCAGACCAACACCGAGATGGCGGAACGCCTGTACGCCAACGCGATCGAGCTCGCTCAGCCGCAGGCGTTCGATCGTGCCTTTGACCTGTACTGCGGAATCGGGACGATCGGCCTCCTGATTGCGCCCCGGGTGGCGCAGGTTTGGGGCCTGGAAATCGTCGAACGCGCGATCGCCGACGCGATCACGAACGCCCGCCTGAACGAGATCACCTCGGCCCGGTTCTTCGCCGGGGACGTGCGTCTGGCGCTCCGGGAGCTCGTCGCAGAGGCCGGTAGTCCCGATGTTCTCGTGGTTGACCCGCCGCGCGCCGGGCTATCGCAGAAGGTGGTCAGGAGGATCCTCGAAGCCTCGCCCCGCCGGATCGTGTACGTCTCGTGCAATCCGACCACTCTGGCCCCCAACGCGGCGCAGCTCGTCTCGGGCGGCTACAAGCTGCAAACGGTGCGCCCCGTGGACATGTTTCCCCAGACCCCACACATCGAGTGCGTGGCCGTGCTGGATCGCGGATAAGGTGGCCGGAATGCGAGCAGTCACGATCCGAGAACAGCAGCTGACCGTCGAGGAACACCCCGACCCCGTCCCCGGGGCGGGCGAGGTTCTCGTCAGGGTCAGGGCCGCTGGGCTGAACGGCGCCGACATGCTTCAGCGCCGCGGCCTCTACCCCGCCCCGCCTGGGGCACCGGCGGACATCCCTGGGCTCGAGCTCGCCGGCGAGGTGCAGGCGCTCGGTCCTGGAGCCAATCGGTTCTCTGAGGGCGACCGGGTCATGGGAATCGTGGCCGGCGGCGGCCAAGCTGAGCTGGCTGTCGTCCACGAGCGCATTCTGGTGCCGGTCCCTGAGAACCTCGAGTGGGCGCACGCGGGCGGGGTGCCGGAGGTCTTCACGACCGCGCACGACGCCGTCTTCACGCAGGCCCAGCTAGCGCCAGGAGAGCACCTGCTCGTCCACGGCGGCGCCGGGGGGGTCGGCACGGCGGCCATCCAGTTGGGCGTCCTGGCGGGTGCCCGCGTCACGGCGACGGTTCGTAACCCAGATGTGCGCGATGACGTGGCCGAGCTGGGCGCCGACGTGATCGACCCCGAGGGCTTTGCTGAGCCTGGACCCTATGACGTGATTCTCGAGCTCGTGGGCGCCCCGAACCTGGCCGACAATGTCAACTCGCTGCGCACGGGCGGGCGGATCGCCGTCATCGGCATCGGAGCCGGAGCCAGCGGCCAGCTTCATCTCGGCGCCCTGATGGCCAAACGAGGCCGGATCCATGGCTCGACCCTCCGGGCCCGGCCGCTCGAGCAGAAGGCGGAAACCGCCAGAGCGCTCGAGCGCTCGGTGCTGCCGTTCCTGGCCGCGGGAAAGGCAAGAGTGCTCGTGGCCGCTCGATATCCCCTGGCTCAGGCCGAGGAGGCCTACGACCGTTTTGCCGAGGGCGGCAAGCTCGGCAAGGTGATCCTGGAAATGACCCCCGGTTAGACTCGGCTGCGCGATGGATCTCGAAGAGAAAACGCTTGACGAGGTGGGCGATCGGTGTGAGGAGTGCGGCGCCAAGCTGACGCGGGAGGAGATTCAGGCCGCGATGGAGTCCGGCGGCCCTGCCCTGTGCTCGATCCATGCCGCCGAGGATGAGCCCGGGCTGGCGGCCGAGGACGCTGGCTTCACCCAGAGCGACTAGCGGCCGTCAATACGGCGGCAGGTCTGACCACCACTGACCGAGCGCCCGGAAGGCGGACCAGAACTGCCGCTTGGCACTTTCTTCGTCAAGCGCCTCGTCGATGTCGGGGACAAACAGCGCCTCGATCGATCCAGTCAACGACTGAATCGCGCCCGGGAGCGGCTCGAGTTCACGCCGCAGCGGCAGGTCGAGGTCCTGCACGACCGCCAGCGCGTCCTCGCCCATGATGACCACGATCTTCGGGGAGACGATCGCCAGTTCTTCTATCAAACGCGCCACGCAGGCCGGATCGGCGATCGCCGGGTCGGGCACCGGGCATTTGACGCACAGCGTCCCGTAGACCGCCAGGGGGTCGATGGCCAGGCGCTTGAGTGACTTCATGATGGCGTTGCCAGCGCGGCCATAGAAGGCAACGCCCTCCTCCACCTCGGACGGACGGGCCGAGTACTTGAGCATGAAGATGTCGGCCTGCGGATGGCCTGAGCCGAGTACCGGCATCAGCGACCCCCGCGGGCACAGGGAGCAGTCCTGAAGATTGCGGGAGAACGAGTTGAGCTCTCGGATCGCTCGCTCGAGGTATTTCTCCCGGATCTCGTCGTCGGTTGCAGGCATCCCCCTCGGATTAGCCCTCGGCCGAGCTTGTCCTTGCCCATGCATCAGGACTTGCGCCATTTTTCCGGCCCGCCCACCCCGTCCGTCCCGCCCGGACCGGCGCGGCGCCCCGTGGCACGGCGTACCTTCAGCTCTCGGGCCATCTTGCGGGCCGGCTTGGGCAGTGCTTTGGTCTGGAGGAACTTGAGCGCTTGGACGTACAGAAGGCTGGCTGGATTACGCACGATGTCGGCGTCGCGGAGCGATTGGAGGAACTCCTCAGGGCCCTCGAAATCACGCATCCGAATGCGCACCGACCCCAGGCCCTGAGGCACATGGGCGTCGGATCCGGCTCCGGCCGGGATTCTGTACTTGGCGGCGAACCGCACCGCTTCCTCGTTGAACTCGGAGATGGCCACGCGAGGGTTGAAGACCTCGATCGCATCCACCTCGTCGAGCACGTCCAGAAGGTGCTCGTAGTCCGGCACCGAGTGCATGCGATCGAACGGATGGGGGACATAAACCAGACCCCCCTGGCGTTTGATCTCCGCGATCGTTTCTCCCAGCGACAGACCTCGAGAGATCTTCTTCTCGATGAAAAGCCCGATCACCTCGCCCTGATCGGCCGTCTTGACCTCCTCGGCCACGATCACCTTGAGCCCGTTGGCCTTCGCCCTGGCCTCGAGCGCGCCGGAAACCTCGTTGTGGTCAGTGATCGCGATCGCTCCCAGCCCCTGGGCCCGCGCCTCCGCCAGGAGCACCTCGACGGGGGTCGCGCAGTCATAGGAGTGGTCGGTGTGCATGTGGAGGTCGACGTCGATCAGCCGCCGCGACGACAGCCGGGTCCTCATTCGCGCATTCCCCACCGGATCGCGCCGCCGCGCGGCCAGCCTTCCGTAGACCTCCTCCAGCTGGTCGGTTACCTCTCCCCAGCTGGCCGCGCGAGGATCGGTCAAGAGCTGCTCACGACACCGCTCCCGAAGCTCGGGCTCCGCGACCAGCCTTTCCAGGTGGTTGGAAAGTGTCTGGACGTCGCCAGGTTCGAACTCGAACCCGTACTCCCCCTCGCCGAGGAGCTCTTCGTATACGGGCAGGCGCGCGGCCACCGGGACGACTCCGGCACCGAGAGCGTTCACGAGCGTGTCCGGGGACGGACGCATCCCTTCCGAGGCCAGCACCAGAATGTCGGCTGCGGCCAGCGCTTCTGCCTCGCTGATCGATCCGGCCTCGAGGATCGCCACCCGCTCTCGCAGCTTGGCGCTCAGCGTGCCCGGGGCGGTGATCGGGCCCGGCGACCACACCGTGGCGTGCCAATCGAGCTCCGGCGGCAGCGTGCGGAGGGCGCGCAGAAAGGTCCGCACCGCGGCCCTCTCCTCCCGCGCGCAGGCGATCAGCTCTACTGGCCGGCCGCGCCGCCGCCGCGAGCCCACGTCGTCGGCTCCGGGGCGAACGACCTCGTAGTGACCGGGGAAGAAGGACTGGAGCAGGTCGGCCGTGGCCTGATATGAGGCCACGCGGGCATCCAGCCGGCCGAACAGCAGGCGGGAGAGCGGCCTGGCCAGCTGGGTGGACAGAAGCCGCTCGGTTGGCAGGTGGAAGCTCCCGACGTTGAGCGCGCGAGAGTGGCGTAACGCCACGCTTGAGGCGCTGGGGGCATAGGGCTCGTGCACGTGCACGAGGTCAAGCGCGATGCTGCCCAGTAGCTCCTCGATCGTGCGGGCCACGTCCACGGGTAGCGAAGCGCTTCTCCGGCGGCCGCGAGAGAATGGAACAACCTCTCCAACGCCAAGCACGACTGGCCCCGCCTTGGCCTTCTCGAGCAGTGCGTCGCCCTTATCCCGGATCGCCTTCCGCGTGTCCCGCACCAGATTCGGAGACTCTGACGGGGCGACGATCAGTACTCGATGACCGCGGCTGGCCAGCTCGCGGGAGACCGAGGCCACGAAATGGTTGACCTCATGCCGAGCCTCCCAGGCAAACGGCGTGACCTGGGCGATCGCGAGGGACTCGGCCACGGGGGGGATTTTATGAGGGGCGCGCAGGAGCAGCCGGATGACGCGGGCGCCGCGCCGTAAAGCGAGGCCGGATGCCGAGCGCGGCAGGCCCGCGCCGTGTTTAGTTCGTGCTCGGCGTCCCGGTCTGTCCGGCAGTCACCATGCTCGACGGGCCGCCGGTGACGTTCTCGTTCGCTGCAGCCTCCGTACGGGCGTATTCGGCGATGAACTCTTCGGTCATCGCTCGCGCGTCGCCGTCAGGGCGCTGGTTCATCGGAGACTTCATCAGGTAGGAGCTCGGCCCATCGAGCTGGCCCACAACGCCATGATTGAGCGCCAGCTTGCAGCAGCGCACGGCATCGATCACGATCCCCGCCGAGTTGGGCGAGTCCCACACCTCGAGCTTCATCTCGGCGGTGAGCGGCACGCCGCCGAACGCCTCGCCCTCGAGCCGGATGTGGGCCCACTTGCGGTCGGTCAACCAGGGCACATAATCCGACGGGCCGACATGGACGTCGTCGGGGGGCAGCGTGTGACCCATGATCGAGGTGACGGCGTTGGTCTTCGAGATCTTCTTGGACTCAAGCCGCTCGCGCTCGAGCATGTTGTAGAAGTCCATGTTGCCGCCCACGTTGAGCTGCGAGGTGCGGAGCAGCTTGACCCCGCGGTCATGGAACAGCCGCGCCATCGCGCGGTGAACGATCGTGGCGCCGACCTGAGACTTGATGTCGTCGCCGACGATTGGCAATCCCGCCTTCTTGAAGCGGTCGTTCCAGTACGGCTCACGGGCGATGAACACGGGGATGCAGTTAACGAAGCCGCATCCCGCCTTCAGGACCTGCTCGACGTACCACTTGGTCGCCTGCTCCGAGCCCACGGGCAGGTAGGAGACGACGACGTCGGTCTCGGTCTCCTTGAGGATCTCGACAATGTCAGCCGTGGGACCGGGCGCCTTGTGGATCTTTTCTGAGAGGTACTTGCCGAGGCCGTCGTGAGTCATTCCGCGGTGGACTTCGACGCCGAGCTCAGGCACGTTCTCGGCGAAGCGAATGGTGTTGTTCTGGCCGGCGAAGATGGCCTGCGAGAGATCCTTGCCGACCTTGTCGGCGTCGATGTCAAAAGCAGCCGAAAATTCGACGTCGCGCACGTGGTAGCCGCCGAGATCGACGTGCATGAGCCCTGGGACGGACTGAGTGGGGTCGGCCTCCCGGTAGTACTGAACCCCCTGGACAAAAGAGCTGGCGCAGTTGCCTACGCCGACTATGGCCACCCTGACCTTGTCCTGCTGACGGGGCCGGGAGCCGTTGGTGAATGTTTTGTTCATGTTCATCGCCACTTCCTACTGCCCGATGCCCGGATAGTTACACCGCAGTGGGCGCCTTGAGCGCTCGGCGAACGTGCAGGATTCGCTGAATCGTGGTCAGCGCGGCCAGCCCGGCCAGCACATAGACGGCCGGTGCCAGGAGCTGAAAATTCCCCAGCGAGGCTCCGCGGGCGAACACGAGGCCGGCGGCCAACACAACGACGCGGACGGGACGCGTGGCCAGGCCGACCTTGCACTCAACCCCCAGCGCCTCGGCACGGGCGCGGGTGTAGGAGACCATCAGTGATCCCAGCACCGCCGCCACCACGGCGGCCGCGGCCGCTTCGTCGTGGCGCGAGGCGAAGTAGGCCCCCACGGCGATAAGGACGATTCCCTCCTCCAACCGGTCAAGCGTCGAGTCGAGGAAGGCACCGAAGGGCGTTCCCTTTCCCGACATGCGGGAGTAGCGCCCGTCGAGTGTGTCCATGATCGATCCGACGATGAACGCGACGCCGGCCAGGAAGAAGTAGCGGGCGAACACGAGGCCGGCCGCGGCGAGGTTGAGGGCGAACCCCGTCAGCGAGATGGCGTTCGGCGTCAGCCGCGACTCGATCAGGCGGTTGCGCACCAACTCCTGTGTGGTCGGTCCCTCTCGCGGCCGGCGTGTGCGGCGCGGGCGTGGGGAGGCCACCGGATTCGTCGTGGGCACGGGGCGGATCCTAGTCGTCCAGAAAGTTGGTCAAGAGCTCGACGGCGGTCGGGCTATCGAGCCAGGGCCAATGGCCGGCGTCGCGGACGCGCTCGATTTGTGCTTGCGCCAATCGCGACGCGTAGGCGTCGAGCACGTCCTTGTCCCACCATGGATCGCGCTCGCCCCAGATCACGAGCACCGGCATCCGGAGCGACTCGAGGGCCGAGGCCATGTGCTGTTGGCGCTCGTCATCGACCGACCGCATCAGGCGCAGGATCGCTCGTTGGGTGCCCTGATCGAGCGCTCGCCAGATCGTGGCCACGCGGTCTGGCCGCGGGTCGCTGCCGGCCGACCGCCGTCGTGGCCAGCGACGCAGCCTGGGCTGGCACCGGCGCGCGAGGCTCGGAAGGTCGTCGGTCCGCACCGAGCCCGTCAGGAGCCACCGGCGCAGGAGGCCGCGGGTCGTTGCGCCCATGGCCAGTTCCCCAACCCCGCGCATCCGGTAAACCCGGGCCCACCAGGGCCACTCGAGCCCCTCCAACAGCGGCACCGAGTTGAACAGTACGAGTCGCTCGATGCGCTCTGGCTGACGCGCCGCCAACAGCACACCGGTGGCCGTACCCCAGCCGTGGCATACCAGCTTCACGCGGTCGAGGCCCAGCGTCGAAAGGAGATCTTCGACGAAGTCGGCCAACGCCTCCGGCGTGTATACGAGGTGGGCGCCCTTGGCTGAGCGGCCAAAGCCGGGCAAGTCGGGCGCAATGCCTCCCGTGTGCTCGAGCACCTGCGTCCAATCGTCCGAGCTCGTCGGGGCGCCGTGCAGGTAAAGCGTGGGGACGCCTGGGCCGCCGCGGGCTCGGTAGAAGACGGGCGCGCCCGCGAGCGTGATCGTGTGCTCCTCGACGCGCACCCACCCGCGAGGATAACGTCAGGCCTGTGTCCACTTCTTCCCCGCCCGACCACCCCCAGGGGGCGATTCTATGCCTCGGCGAAGCGCTGGTCGATCTCGTCGCCGAGCGCCGGCTTGAGACCATCACGGAGGCCGAATCGTTCGTGCCCCATTCCGGGGGAGCTATGGCCAACGTGGCCGTTGTGGCCGCGAGGGCGGGGGCTCACGTCTCGCTGGCGGGGGGCGCGGGCGCCGACGAGTGGGGGGCGTGGCTGCGGGAGCGTCTGGAGCGTGACGGAGTCGGTGTCTCACGATTCGTGCTGATCAAGGGCCGCCGAACGTTGCTGGCCCTGGTCCACGTCGATCCGCACGGAGGCCCGAGATACGAGCTCTACGGCGACGCGTTCGGCACGATCCTCGATGCCCTCGGAGAGCGCGTGGATCGAGCGGTCGAGGAATGCGCAGCGCTCGTGATCAGTTCAAACACACTCGCTGGACCCGAGGAGCGGGAAGTGACCATGAGGGCCCGCGAGGTGGCACTCGAGCTCGGCCGACCGGTCGTTTTCGACGCCAACCTGCGCCTGCACCGGTGGCGCTCCCGGGCCGACGCGGCGGCCAGCTCCAACGCATGCGTTCCCCGTTCCATGCTTGTCAGCGCGACGGCGACCGAGGCCGCGTGGCTGACCGGCGAAGACGATCCCGAAGCCGCCGCTGGCGCACTGGTCAAGGCTGGTGCGCGCCTTGTCGTGATCACCCTGGGGTCGCGAGGTGCGATCTTGCGAGGCGAGTTCACCGCCGACGTGCCGGGTGTCCAGGCCCGGGTTCTGACCACGTTGGGAGCCGGGGACGTCCTCACCGGCACGTTGGTAGCCCGGTTGGCGGCGAGTGACTTCTATCCGCCTTCGGTCGCCGTTGGCCTGGCCGATGCGGTGGCCGAGGCGGCGCGGGCCTGTGAGCGGTGGGGGGCGGTTGACTAGCGCCGCCTGGCGCCCGCCCGCGCCCCGGCGGATCCGGGCCATCCGGGACCGCCTCCGACTCCTTTACGGCATCCCTGTGGCCAAGCCGCACGGCCATCCGATCGCCGAGCTGATGCTGACCGTTCTTTCCCAGTCGACGAACGACCGCAACCGGGACGTCGCCTATCTGGCGCTTCGAGATCGCTTTCCGGACTGGGTCGCGGTCCGAGATGCGCCGGTCGACGAGATCGAGGCCGCCATCCGGCCCGGGGGCATCTCAAAGGTCAAGTCCGTGCGGATCAAGGCGATTCTCGAGGCGATTGCGCAAACCAGCCCCGACGGCGATCTTTCGCTGGACTGGCTGGGCCGCCGTTCGGTCGCAGAGGCGCAGAGCTATCTGACGTCGCTGCCCGGCGTCGGACGCAAGACGGCTGCTTGCGTGCTGCTGTTCGCGTTGGGCATGCATGACGTCCCGGTGGACACGCATGTCTCCCGTGTCTGCACCCGGCTGGGCCTTTTCCGTCCCGGCGCGCCATTCGAGGAGCAGCACGACGTGATGCTCGCGTTCACGCCGCGGGGCGAGGCACTCGAGCTGCACCTCAATCTGCTCCGCCATGGCCGCCGGACGTGCCACGCGCGTCGACCGGCGTGCGAGGAGTGTGCGCTCGGTCGAATGTGCCCGAAGGTGGGCGTGGAAATCTGATATGCTCAGACTCAGATTTTACGCGACTAACAGGAGCAGAACGATATGGCAAAGACGATAGGTATTGACCTGGGCACCACGAACTCGTGCATGGCAGTGCTCGAGGGTGGCGAGCCCACGGTCATCGAGAACGCCGAGGGCGGCCGCACGACGCCGTCCGTCGTGGCGTTCACCCAGGGCGGCGAGCGGCTCGTGGGCACCGTGGCCAAGCGGCAGGCCGTCACCAATCCGCAGAACACGGTCTTCTCGATCAAGCGCTTCATGGGCCGCAAGGAGGCCGAGGTGCGCGAGGAGGAGTCGATCGTGCCCTACAAGGTCGTCTCCGGCCCGAACGGCGATGCCCGGGTCGAGGCCGGCGGCAAGCAGTACTCCCCGCCGGAGATCTCGGCGATGATCCTGGGCAAGCTCAAGACCGATGCCGAGGCCTACCTGGGCGAGACCGTCGATAGCGCGGTCATCACCGTCCCCGCCTACTTCAACGACGATCAGCGCCAGGCCACCAAGGACGCCGGCAAGATCGCGGGCCTCGATGTCAAGCGGATCATCAACGAGCCCACGGCCGCATCGCTGGCGTATGGGCTCGACAAGGAATCTGATCAGACGATCCTCGTGTTCGACCTGGGTGGCGGGACGTTTGACGTCTCCGTGCTCGAGATCGGCGACGGCGTGTTCGAGGTCAAGGCGACCTCGGGCGACAACCACCTCGGTGGCGACAACTTCGACAAGGCGGTCGTCGATTGGCTGGTGGCGGAGTTCAAGCGCTCCCAGGGGATCGACCTCAGCCAGGATCCGATGGCGCTCCAGCGCCTCTACGAGGCGGCCGAGAAGGCCAAGATCGAGCTCTCGACCACCCAGGAGACGCAGATCAATCTGCCCTTCATCACCGCCGATGCAAGCGGGCCGAAGCACCTCGACACACGTCTGACAAGAGCCAAGCTGGGCGAGCTCACGAGCGACCTGCTTGATCGCACGGTCGCGCCGGTGAGGCAGGCGCTCGACGACGCCAAGGACAAGGGCGCCGCCGAGATCGACCACGTCGTTCTGGTCGGCGGCATGACCCGCATGCCGGCTGTCCAGGAAAAGGTCAAGGAGCTCACCGGGAAGGAGCCCCACCGGGGCGTCAACCCAGATGAGGTGGTGGCGGTCGGCGCGGCCATCCAGGCAGGCGTTCTGGCCGGCGACGTCAAGGACGTGCTACTGCTCGACGTGACTCCGCTGACGCTTGGTATCGAGACCAAGGGCGGCGTCATGACCAAGCTGATCGAGCGCAACACGACGATCCCGACGCGCAAGTCCGAGGTCTTCTCGACCGCCGAGGACAACCAGCCGTCAGTGGAGATCCACGTGCTCCAGGGCGAGCGGGAGATGGCCACGTACAACAAGTCGCTGGGCAAGTTCCAGCTCACGGGCATCCCGCCCGCTCCACGCGGTATCCCCCAGATCGAGGTCACCTTCGACATCGATGCCAATGGGATCCTCAACGTCTCCGCCAAGGATCTGGGCACCGGCAAGGAGCAGAAGATCGAGATCAAGGCTGGATCCGGCCTCTCCGAGGACGAGATCAAGCGGATGGTGTCCGACGCCGAGACGCACGCCGAGGACGACAAGCGCCAGCGTGAGCTGGCCGAGGCTCGAAACAACGCGGAGAACGCGGCCTACCAGGCCGAGCGCCAGCTGACCGAGCTGGGCGAGGCGGTCGACTCCTCCTCCAAGGAGGAGATCGAGGCGGCGATCAAGGATGTCCGCGAGGTCCTCACCTCGTCTGACGCCCAGGAGATCGGTGCCAAGACCGATGCGCTCAACTCGGCCTTCCACAAGGTCTCCGAGGCGATGTATCAGCGCGCCCAAGAGCAGGCTCAGGCCAACGGCTCGACCGATGGAGCCGGCGCCTCGACCGACGGCGAAGTCGCCGAGGAAGAGGATGTGGTCGACGCCGAGGTAGTGAACGAGGGCGAGTAAGCCATGGCCGACGACGTCCGTAATCCAGCCGCTCCGACCGTGAACGAGGTCGGAGCGGAGTCACCCGAGGAGCAGGAAGAGCCGACTCCCTCGATTCCTGCGGGCGAGCCGGAGGCCCCGGTGGCCCCGGCTTCGCCCACTCCGGAGCCAGAGCCGGGCGAGGACTCAGACGGTGAGGACGAGTCCGAGCAGGACCACGAGGCGAGGCTGGCCGATGACCTCGAGGAGCTCACGGCCAGAGCTCAAAAGGCGGACGAGTACCTGGAGCTGGCGCAGCGGACGAAGGCTGACTTCGAGAACTTCCGCAAGCGCGCTGCTCGCGAAGCGAGCTCCGCGCAGCAGCGCGGGGTGATCAAGCTGGCCCGTGAGTTGCTGCCGGCGGTCGACAACCTCGACCGGGCGCTCGACGCCGCCGGCGACTCGAGTGATGGGGCGGACCTCGTGGCCGGGGTCAAGCTCGTTCACGCCGAGGTGCTGGCCGCGCTGGCCCGGGTCGGTGTGGAGCCTTTCCACCCGGAGGGCGAGCCGTTTGATCCGTCCTGCCACGAGGCTGTCGCCCAACAGCCGGTCGACGGTGCGCAGTCGGGCACCGTCGCCGGGGTCTACCAGCAGGGGTACCGATTGGGCGAGACCGTGATCCGGCCTGCTCGGGTGCTCGTGGCCGGTTGAAGGAGAAGCACTGATGGCTGCCCGGCCTGATTACTACAAGATTCTCGGAGTCGGGAAGAACGCCTCCGACGACGAGATCAAGAAGGCCTACCGGAAACTCGCTCGGCGCTACCACCCAGACCGCAATCCCGGCGACAAGCAGGCCGAAGAGCGCTTCAAGGAGATCTCCCAGGCCCACGACGTCCTGTCCGATTCTGACAAGCGCAAGGCGTATGACCGGGGCACCGGTCCCTTCGGATCGTTCACTTCCGGCGGCGCCGGTTTTGACCCGGGCGCCTTCACCGGCGGCTTCGGCGACATCCTGTCGAACCTCTTCGGCGGCGGCGGGAGCGCCGGCGGCCGCCAACGCGGAGCGCGCACCCAACCTCAGTCGCGCGGCCGGGACATCGAGACCGAGATATCGCTGAGCTTCGAGCAGGCCGTAAAGGGCACCCAGGTGTCGCTCTCGGTGCCAACTTCTGCCCCCTGCCCGACGTGTAAGGGAACGGGCGCGAAGCCCGGCACCTCGCCCAAGGTCTGTCCGGTCTGCCAGGGACGCGGGGTCGAGGCCCAGAGCCAAGGCATCTTCTCGATCTCCCAGCCTTGCTCTAACTGTCACGGCACGGGAACGGTGATCGAGGACCCGTGCTCGACATGTGGAGGCTCGGGCGCCCAGCGGAGCGTCCGGCGGCTGCGGGCCAATATCCCGGCCGGCGTGCGCGAAGGGAGTCGCATCCGCCTGGCCGGAAAGGGAGAGGCTGGCCTGCGGGGAGCTCCGTCGGGCGATCTGTATGTGATCACCCGCGTCCAGGACTCTCCCGTGTTCAAGCGCAGCGGCGAGAACCTCGAGGTCGAGGTCCCGCTGACGATTCCCGAGGCGCTCGAGGGGGCGGTCGTCGAGGTGCCGACGCTGAAGGGCTCAAAGAGGTTGCGGGTACCGGCGGGGACCAAGCACGGCACGGTCCAGCGTCTGAGAGGCGAGGGGCCTCCGCGCCTGAACGGCAAGGGTCGGGGCGACATCCGCTACCGGTTTGTGATCGATGTCCCATCCTCGCTCTCCGCAGAGCAGCAGGAAGCGGTCGATCGGCTGTCGAAGGTCATGAACGGCAACCCGCGGGCTGGATTGTTCGCCCAGGCCGGAGCGACCCAGTCGGGTTCGGGCACGCAGTCGAGCGAGAGCTAGGCCTGATGAGCGCCAGCGATCCCCCTCAGAACCGTCCCGGCGGCCGGCGAACCCGGCGGACGTCCGCCCGTATCGAGGTCTCTTCGGACCGCGGCGTTTTCATGATCTCGGTGGCGGCCGAACTGGCCGAGATGCATCCTCAAACGCTTCGGATGTACGAGGCGCGGGGGCTGATCGAGCCCCAGCGCTCCCCCAAGGGAACGCGCTTGTACTCGCACGAGGACGTGGAGCGCCTGCGCCGGATCCAGGAGATGACGGCCGAGCTTGGGATGAATCTGGCCGGGGTCGAGCGCGTGTTCGAACTCGAGGAGCAGATCGAAGGCCTCCAGCGCAAGGTCCGCGGGCTCGAGCGACGCGCCTCGGACCTGAAGGCAGAGGTCGAACGCCTGGAGGCGCTCCGGCGGGAGCTCAAGGCCGACCTGGTCCCGTACGCCAAGGCCGGCCAACTCGTGCGGGTGGCCGACCTCAAAGGCCTCAGATTCCCCGGCCGCCCGCGCTAGGCGACAGGCGCCGGTCCGTCTCGCTAAACGCGGCATCAAACCGGGCCGCTCACCCTGGATAAATCTAAGTCGCGTCGACTTAGATTTGAGGTATAATCTCAGCGAGATGCAACCAGACCGCTTCACGATCAAATCCCAGGAGGCGCTTCAGGCTGCCCAGCAGCTGGCCGATGAGCGCCGCAATCCGCAGACGACGCCTGAGCACCTCCTGACCGTCCTGCTCGAGCAGGACGGCGGGCTTGTTGTTCCGATCCTGCAGAAGCTCGGCGTCGAACCGGCGATCGTTCGCCAAGCCGTCGGGCAAGCGCTCGACGCGCTGCCGACGCTGAGCGGGTCGCCCGGCGCTGAGCCCACTGGGCCGTCCAGTGAGATCGTTCAGATCCTCCGGGACGCCGAGAAGGAGATGCGCGAGCTCGGTGACGAGTACGTCTCGACCCAGCATCTAGTGCTGGCCATCGCCGCTCATCCAGGTCCGGCAGGCGATGCCCTCCGGACCTCTGGCGCCGGGCGCGGGGAGCTTCGCAAGGCGTTGGCTGAGCTCGGAGCCCAGCGGGTGACCGACCAGAACCCAGAGGACAAGTTTCAGGCGCTCGAGCGCTTCGGCCGAGACCTGACCGAGGCGGCCCGCGACGGCAAGCTCGATCCGGTCATCGGGCGCGACGACGAGATCCGACGCGTGATCCAGGTTCTGTCACGGCGAACCAAGAACAACCCCGTCCTGATCGGGGAGCCCGGCGTTGGCAAGACGGCGATCGTCGAGGGGCTCGCGCAGCGGATCGTCGACGGCGACGTGCCTGAGGGCCTCCGCGAGCGTAGGCTCGTCGCGCTTGACCTCGGCGCGATGGTCGCGGGCTCCAAGTACCGGGGTGAGTTCGAAGATCGCCTGAAGGCGGTCCTGAAGGAGATCGCCGACGCCCAGGGCCAGGTCGTCGTGTTCATCGACGAGCTCCACACGATCGTCGGCGCCGGCGCGGCCGAGGGGGCCATGGACGCGGGCAACATGCTCAAGCCGATGCTGGCTCGCGGGGAGCTGCGAGCCGTCGGCGCGACAACGCTGGACGAGTATCGCAAGCACATCGAGAAGGACCCCGCGCTGGAGCGCCGCTTCCAGCCCGTGTTTGTGGGCGAGCCCACGGTTGAGGACACGATCGCGATCCTGCGTGGGCTCAAGGAGCGCTACCAGGTGCACCACAAGGTGCGGATTCAAGACTCGGCGCTCGTGGCCGCGGCAACTCTGAGCCAGCGCTACATCGCCGACCGCTTCCTGCCTGACAAGGCGATCGACCTGGTGGACGAGGCGGCCTCTCGGATCCGGATGGAGATCGACTCCAAGCCGACCGAGATCGACGAGGTCGACCGCCACATGACGCAGCTCGAAATCGAGCTTGAGTCGCTCAAGGACGACGAGGATCCGGGCACGGTGGCCCGGCGCGAGCACCTGGAGCGCATGCTGGCCGACGAAAAGGAGCGCTCAGATGCCATGCACGCCGAATGGGAGCGGGAGAAGGAGACCGTGGGCCAGGCGAGCGAGCTGCGTGAGCAGCTTGATCAGGCGCGGTCAGAGCTCGACCGCGCCCAGCGCGAGGCGGATCTGGGCCGGGCCGCCGAGCTCCAGTATGGGACGATCCCTGACCTCGAGAAGGAGCTCGAGGCGGCCGAGTCCGCCGAGGTCACGGCGGAGACGAAATTTCTCAAGGACGATGTCGACGCCGAGGACGTGGCCGAGGTTGTGTCCAAGTGGACCGGCATTCCGCTGAGCCGGCTGATGGAGGGCGAGATCGAAAAGCTCGTCCACATGGAACAGCGGCTGCATCAGCGCGTCGTGGGCCAGGCCGAGGCGGTAAGCGCGGTGGCCAGCGCCCTTCGTCGCTCTCGGGCAGGGCTGAGCGATCCCGATCGGCCAATCGGCACGTTCCTGTTCCTGGGACCGACGGGCGTGGGCAAGACCGAGCTCGCCCGCGCGCTCGCCGAGTTCATGTTCGACTCTCAGGAGGCGATGATCAGGATCGACATGTCGGAGTACATGGAGAAGCACTCGGTATCGCGCCTCGTGGGTGCTCCCCCCGGCTACGTGGGCTATGAGGAGGGAGGCCAGCTGACCGAAGCTGTGCGCCGCCGGCCGTACTCGGTGGTCCTCCTGGACGAGATCGAGAAAGCCCACCCCGACGTGTTCAACACGCTGCTCCAGGTGATGGACGACGGTCGGCTGACCGACGGCCAGGGACGCACGGTGTCCTTCAAGAACACCGTCCTCATCATGACCTCCAACATTCCGGGGGGCAGGGCCGGAGTCGAGGCCCACTTCAAGCCTGAGTTCATCAACCGCCTCGATGACATCGTCGAGTTCGAGCCGCTCACTCGAGAGCAGCTCACAGAGATCGTCGATCTCCAGGTGGCGCGCGTGATCGCGCGTGCGCGCGAGCGCGACATCGAGGTCGAGCTGACGAGCGCAGCCAAAACGCTCCTGGGCAACCTGGGCTACGACCCCACCTACGGCGCCCGGCCCCTCAAGCGCGTGATCCAGAAGCGGCTCGTCGACCCGCTCGCGCTGGCGATCCTCGAGGGCCGGTTCGTGCCCGGAGACCTCGTGCGGGCCGATGCCGCCGACGGCGACCTGGTGCTCGGGCGCGCACAGGCGGCTGCCGCGACAGCGTAGACGCACGCTTTCCCTCAGATCAGGTAGAAGTGGCTCACGCAATCCTGAAAGGAGGGGACGCAATGCCGACCTACGTAATGCTCTCCACGCTCACCCCTGAAGGCGTCCAAACGATCAAGAACAATCCTGGCCGGATCCGCGAGGTCAATCGCGAGGTCGAGCAGCTCGGAGCGACGGTCAAGGCCCAGTGGGCAACGCTCGGTCATTTCGACTTCGTGAACATCATCGAGGCCCCGGACGAGAAGACCATCGCTCGTGTGTCGCTCGAGCTCGGCTCGCGGGGAACCGCCAAGTACGAAACCCTGAGCGCGATCCCGATCGACGACTTCATTGGCTCCATCTAGGCCGCCGCGCGTCCTGGTCCTTGGGTCCGGAGGCCGTGAGCACGCGATCGTCCAGGCGCTTCTGCGCTCCCCCCAGCAACCGGAGGTTCTGTGCGCGCCGGGAAACGCCGGGATCGCGGCCGAGGTTGGGGTCCTCGACTTCCCGGCTGAGGATGTCGACCGTGTAGTCCGGGCGGCCGCAGAGGAGTCGATCGATCTCGTGATCGTCGGCCCCGAGGCTCCGCTGGTGGCGGGAGTGAGCGATGCGCTGCAAAGCGAAGGCATCCCGTGCTTCGGCCCGGGTCAGGCGGCGGCCGCCTTGGAGGGGTCGAAGGCGTTTTGCAAAGAGGTGATGGCCGCCGCGGAGGTCGCCACCGCCAGCTATAGCGTGGTCACCGATCCCGAAGCCGGGATGCAGGCGATTGAGCGCTATCCGGTCGTCATCAAGGCCGATGGGCTCGCCGCGGGCAAGGGGGTGATCGTGGCTCAGGACGAATTTCAGGCACGGGAGGCTCTCGACCGGCTCCTGGTCGAGCATCAGTTCGGGACCGATCGCGTTGTGGTAGAGGAGCATTTGGAGGGCGAAGAGCTCTCACTTCTGGCCCTGTGCGACGGCCAGCGCGCGGTCCCACTGGCCAGCGCCCAGGATTACAAGCGGATCTTCGACGGCGACCGCGGCCCGAACACCGGAGGTATGGGCTCGTATTCGCCAGTCCCGGCGATCGACCCGCCGCGGGCCTACGAGATAGCGGCCCAGGTACACCAGCCGGTTCTCGACGAACTGGCACAGCGCGGGATCCCGTTCCACGGGGTGCTGTACGCCGGGCTGATGATGACCTCGGATGGTCCGCGGGTGCTCGAGTTCAACGTGCGCTTCGGCGATCCGGAGACCCAGGCGATCCTGCCCCGGTTACGCTCGGACCCGCTCGGGCTGGTCCAGGCGACATTGATCCCGGGGGGTCTCGCCGGCGTCGAGCTCGAGTGGTCGGCGCAGACCGCCGTGACGGTCGTATTGGCCAGCGGTGGCTACCCGGAGAACTCGTCCTCCGGGCTCCCCATCTCGGGTCTCGACGCCGTTCCGGACGACGTTTTCGTCACCCACGCCGGCACGGCCAGGGCACCTGACGGTGCCGTTGTCACGGCCGGCGGACGGGTTCTGGCCGTGACGGCGCTCGGGGCCGACGCCGCTGCCGCCCGCGATGCCGCCTATGCTGCCGCCGACATGATCGAGTTCGATGGCAAGCAACTGAGACGCGACATCGCGTCCAGAGTGGGGGATTGATGAGCGAGATCAGTGAGCCCGTAGAGGAGCCGATCGCCCAGGAGCCCGTAGGGGAGCCGATCGCCCAAACGCTGGCCGACCCCGAGGCCGAGTTCGAAGAGCTCGCGGTGGACGCGCCACTGGTGGGGATCGTGATGGGGTCCAAGAGCGATATCCCAGCCATGGAGAAGGCCGAAAAGGAGCTCGTGGACCGAGGTATCCGCTGCGAGGTCAGGGTCATGTCGGCCCACCGTGAGCCTGACAAGGTCGCCGACTACGCCAAAAACGCCAAGATGCGCGGGCTTCGTGTGATCATCGCCGGCGCGGGGCTGTCGGCTGCGCTGCCGGGTGTTGTGGCAGCCCATTGCGAGCTGCCGGTGATCGGCGTGCCGCTCACCAGCCGGACCTCCGTGGCCGGCGGCCTCGACGCGTTGCTGTCGATTTCCCAGATGCCCCCGGGGGTCCCGGTGGCCTGCGTAGGGGTGGACAACGCGCGCAACGCGGCCGTGCTGGCGGCTCGCATCCTCGCGGCCTAGACGGGATCCTCGGCCACTTCTCGAGGCGGTCGCTCGACCACCTCGAGGACGTGGATCACCTGCTCCGTGGACATCACGTAGGCGATCAGTCCGGTGCAGGCGAGCGTCGCGATCAGCAGCCCGTTTGCCAATGTGAGCCAGCGGCTGACGTCGGGCACGAACACGGCTGACTGGACGATCTCCCATGTGGCCACGCCGGCGATCATCCCGGCCAGCGACGGCCACAGGCTGAGGCCGTGTCCGAACAGCCGGAGCTGAGGATGACCGGCTCCTCGACGCCGGTGCACCAACAATCCGGCAAACAGGAGCGAGATGGCGGCCCCGGCGGCGCCGATTCCCAGTCCGACCCCGTTGATGGCGTGTCCGAACGCCACCGACCCAACGATCAGAAGGACCGCTGCTCCGAGGGCACCAAGGTTGAAGAAGAAGCACTGGCGTGACATGAGATCTCTAACCCGCCTATTCCTCCTCAGTGCGAGGCAGCGTATCTCTAACCGCCGGACCGCGCAAGAAGCTGTCGCACACCGCGATCGCCTGTTCGATCGTCTCCCAATGGAGCGCCTCCGGGCGATCGGATGGCCAGTGATAGTTGAGCGGGAGCTTCGTTGCGGCGATCGAGGCCAAGGTGACCGTCTGATACCCGGCCCGCAGCGCAATGATCGCGTCGGTGGCGGCGACGGTGCGAATGCCTCGCGTGATGCGCACGCCGGCACGGCCCGCTGCATCGGCCAGCGTGATCGGCCACCAATAGCCCCCGTGGGCTCGTTCCTCCTCCACCGTGACCCGGCAGCCGAGCTCCCCGAGGCGCTCCGCGATCCACACGGCGGCCCGCCGTTCTCCATCCGAGGCCGAAGGTCGGTCGAAGCCGGCCAGCTCGTAAATCGCCTGCCGCCAGGGCTCCGTCTCACTGGCCTCCGGGGAAGTATCCGCCGCTAGAACCACTCGGGTAGTTTTAGCGAGGCAAACGTGTTATCTGGAGGGGAGTGACTTTGGAACAGCGCGGTGCCGGTACGGGCGAGCACAGTCAGCTGACACGTCAGCCGCTGCCCGCCGGTGCTGGTGAAGCCGTCGAGGTTCGACCGGTGCTCAGCCGCACTGACCTGCGCGCGTTCATTCGACTCCCCTGGCGACTGTACGAGGGCATCGATAACTGGGTCCCTCCCTTGATCTCGGAGCGCAAGCGCCACCTCGACCGAGAACGAAATCCATTCTTCGAGCACGCCGAGGCCGAGTACTTCCTGGCCTGGCGCGGCAGTCAGCCGGTGGGCCGGATCACCGCCCACGTCGATCATCTTCTGAACGAGTTCCAGGACAACCGGTGGGGGTTGTTCGGCTTCTTCGAGTCAACCAGAGATCCCACGGTGGCCGCTGCCCTTCTGGACCAGGCCGAGATCTGGCTGCGCCAGCGCGGACGTGACCGGATGCTCGGTCCGCTCGACTTCTCGACCAATCACGAATGCGGGCTGCTGATCGAGGGCCATGAGTTCCGACCCCAGATCCTTGAGAACTGGCATCACCCCTATTACCGCGAGCTGATGGATGGCCAGCGCATGGCCAAGGCCATGGATCTCTACAAGTGGGAGATCGACTACTCAAACCGGGATCAGCTGATGCCCATCATCGTCGAGCTAGCTGACCGCCTCGAGCCAGACCACGGAATCAAGCTCCGGCGGATGCACAAGCGCAATCTGGAGCAGGAGGTGCGCTCGTTCGTCGAGGTCTACACCAGCGCGTGGTCTAGGAATTGGGGATTCGTTCCACCCACCGACGCGGAAATCGCCCACATGGCCAAGGAGCTGAAGCCCGTGCTGGACGACGACTTCGCCTGTGTGGCCGAGACGGCCGACGGGGAGGTGGCGGGGGTCTCGCTGTCGCTGCCGGACTTCAACATGGTCCTGTCAGAGCTCAACGGTCGCCTGCTCCCGCTTGGCTGGTTCAAGGCGCTCCAGGCCCAGCGCAAGATCGACAAGATCCGGGTCTTCGCGCTCGGGGTGAAGCCTGAGTTCCAGCACACGGGCGTGGCCGCTGCGCTGTATCGGGACGTGTGGGACGCCGTGGGGCGCCGGAATTTCTGGGGCGCTGAGACAGGCTGGATCCTCGAGGTCAACGAGCCCATGAACCGGGCCATGGAAGCGCTCACGGGCAGGATCATCAAGCGCTACCGGATCTACGAGCGGCTACTGGAGCCGACCGCGGCTTCGGCGTACCCGGGCGCCTCTGAGAGGTGATCGCTCGCTACACGCGGCCTGAACTGGGCGAGCTTTGGTCTGACCAAGCTCACTTCGAGGCCATGCGCCGGGTCGAGGTGGCAGCGGCCGAGGAGACACAGGGGCCGACGCAGGACGAGCTGGACGCGATCCGCAAGGCTACGTTCACCGTCGAGGAGATCGCCGAACGGGAGAAGGTAACCGACCACGATACGGCTGCCTTCGTAGACGTCCTGGCGGCCTCGGCCGGGCCGGCCGGACGCTGGATCCACCATGGCCTGACCTCGAGCGATGTGCTGGACACGGGCCTGGCCCTCCAGATCCGGCGAGCGGCGGAGCTGATCCTGCCCGATTCCCGGCGGCTCGTAGAGGCCCTGGCGGCACGGGCCCGTGAGCACGTGAACACCCTTTGCGTGGGGCGGACCCACGGCATCCACGCGGAGCCCACCACGTTCGGCGTCAAGTTGGCCGGCTTTGCCTTCGAGGCGCACCGCAACGTCGAGCGCCTCGAGCGGTCCTTCGCCCACGCCTCGGTGGGCGCGATCTCCGGCGCGGTCGGCACGTACTCCGCCACCAGCCCCGATTTTGAAGAGCGGGTGCTGCGCCGGCTCGGGCTGGACCGAGAGGCCGTTTCGACGCAGGTTGTGGCCCGCGATCGCCATGCCGAGCTCCTGGAAACGATCGCGCTCGCCGGAGCGGGGCTCGAGCGCCTGGCCACCGAAATCCGCCATTTGGCTCGAACCGAGGTCGGCGAGGTGTCCGAGCCGTTCGGCGCGGGTCAGAAGGGGTCGAGCGCCATGCCGCACAAGCGCAACCCGATCAAGTCAGAGCAGGTTGTCGGCCTGGCTCGTGTGCTTCGGGGAAATGCGCTCGCTGGGCTGGAGGACGTGGCTCTCTGGCATGAGCGGGACATCTCTCACTCCTCGGTCGAGCGGGTCATCCTGCCGGACTCGACGATCCTGCTGGATCACCTTCAACGGCGGGCGCTGGCGCTCGTGAATGGGATGGTGGTCAACGCCGGGCGGATGCGGGCCAACCTCGAGCTCACGCATGGCGGGCTGTTCTCCCAACGGGTCCTGCTGGCGTTGGTCGAGGGCGGGATGTCCCGGGACGACGCCTACCGGGTCGTCCAGAGGCTCGCTGGGCAGGCCATCGAGCACGGAGTCAACATGCGGGAGCTCCTGGCCGCCGAGCCCGCCGCGGAGGGCCTCGACCTGGACGCGATCTTCGACTACGCCCCCTTTGTCCGCTACGCAGGAGACATCGTTGGCCGGCTGGATCAGATTGCATGAGGACGGCTCAGGGCGACTCGCCTCTCGCGTCGGAGGCGCTCGCTAGGATCGTCGTGTGAGCGCCCTAGCCGAGCTTCCGAAGATCGCTTCGGGCAAAGTTCGCGAGATCTATGAGTCCGCTCCGGACAGGTTGCTGCTCGTGGCCTCGGACCGGATCTCGACCTACGACGTCGTCCATCCGACGCCGATTCCCGACAAGGGAAAGGTCCTCACGGGCCTCTCGGCCTTCTGGTTTGAGAAGACGGCCGACATCCTGCCCGGTCATCTGGTCTCGATCACCGAGGGCGTCCCTGACGAGGTACGGGGTCGGGCCATGGCCGTTCGCCGGCTCAAGATGCTGTCTGTTGAATGCGTGGTTCGGGGCTACATCACCGGCTCGGGTTGGAAGGACTACCAGCAAACGGGCGCCGTGTGCGGGATCGAGCTTCCCACCGGTTTGCGGGAATCAGACCGCTTGCCTGAGCCCATCTTCACCCCCACCACAAAGGCCACCACGGGCCACGACGAGGCGGTCGATTTCGAGGGCGCCGTCGAACTGATCGGCGACCGGTCGCTGGCTGAGCGAGTCCGTGATGTCTCCCTGGCTCTCTACAACCGCGCCGCCGAGCACGCCTTGGAGCACGGGATCATCCTGGCCGATACGAAGTTCGAGCTCGGCGTCGATCCCGATGGCACTCTGACCTTGGGGGACGAGGTGTGCACCCCTGACTCCTCCCGTTTCTGGCCCGCCGATCAGTACGAGCCAGGCAAGGGACAGCCGAGCTTTGACAAGCAGTATGTCCGCGACTGGGCGTCCGGCACGGGCTGGGACCGGACCCCGCCGGCACCTCCGATCCCCGACGATGTGGTCGCGCGCACGCGCGAGAAGTACATCGAGGCGTACGAGCGGATCACCGGCGAGGCCTTCGCACGGTGGCTCGAGCGGACCGGAGGCGGCGCGGCCGCCTGATGCGCGCCCGCATCCTGGTCAGGCCAAAGGAGGGGATTCTCGATCCCCAGGGGCAGGCCGTAGAGAGAGCCCTGCCGGCCCTTGGATTCGACGGCGTCACCAACGTCCATATCGGTCGGCTGATCGAGCTCGACGTCGAAGACCCGACGCACCTCTCAGAGATGTGCGAGCAGCTGCTGGCCAACCCACTGGTCGAGGAGTACGAGATTGTGGAGCAGGTCGGGTCGCTGCCATGAAGTTCGGCGTGATCCGCTTCCCCGGTTCGTGCGACGAGGTCGATGCCCTGCAAGCCGTCCGGCGCGTCGGCGAGGCGGAATTGTTATGGCATGCCGATCGAGACCTCCACGGAGTCGACGCCGTGATCGTTCCCGGAGGCTTCTCCTACGGCGATTACCTGCGAGCGGGCGCGATCGCCCGGTTTGCGCCGGTGATGGAGGAGGTGGCCGAGTTTGCGCAGGCGGGGGGTCTCGTCCTGGGCATCTGCAACGGCTTCCAGGTCCTCTGCGAGGCGGGGCTATTGCCGGGGGCACTGCTTCCCAACACTTCGCTGCGCTTCGTCTTCCGGCAGGTGGCGCTTGAGGTCGTCGACGGCGATACGCCGTTCACCCGGGCCTGTCCGCCCGGGCAGCGGCTGTCGATTCCCGTCAAGCACACGACCGGCCGGTTCTACTCCCCTGATCCGGTGCACGTGGTTCTCCGCTACACGGCTGGCGAGAACCCGAACGGGTCACAGGACGACATCGCGGGCATCTGCAACGAGGCCGAGAACGTTTTCGGCCTGATGCCGCATCCCGAGCATGCGGTGGATCAGCTGACCGGATCGTCAGACGGTCTGAAGATCTTTGAATCGATCAGGGCTCATGTCGCAGATCGCGTCCCCGTCTAGCCGCCACCGCCAGCTCGGGCTGACCGACTCCGAGTACGACCGCATCATCGAACGGCTGGGCCGCGAGCCCGGAGACGTCGAGCTGGCGATGCTTTCGCTGATGTGGTCAGAGCACTGCGCGTACAAGCATTCGCGCAAGCTGCTGCGCCGTCTGCCGACCCAGGGCCGCAACGTGCTCATGGGCCCGGGCGAGAACGCGGGCGCGGTGAGCGTCGGAGACGGTCTGGCCGTGGCGTTCAAGGTCGAATCGCACAACCACCCCAGCGCCGTGGAGCCGTTCCAAGGCGCGGCCACGGGAGTTGGAGGGATCCTCCGAGACGTATTCGCCGTGGGCGCTCGCCCGATAGCAGTCCTCGACTCGCTGCGCTTCGGCGAGCCAGGATCGTCGCGCCGGTCGCGCTACCTGCTCGACCAGGCGGTGGCCGGGATCGGGCACTACGGCAACTCGGTCGGGGTCCCCACAGTCGGCGGGGAGATCTACTTCGAATCCGCCTACGAGCAGAATTGCCTGGTCAACGCGATGTGTCTCGGCCTCGCCCCAACCAAGCAGTTGATCCGCGCTGCCGCTGCCGGCCCGGGCAACGTTGTCATGCTGCTGGGGGCGCTGACCGGGCGCGATGGGATCGGCGGCGCCTCGGTGCTGGCCAGCGCCGAGCTCGGCGAGGGCGACGAGGCAAAGCGGCCGTCGGTACAGATCGGCGATCCCTTCACCGAGAAGAAGCTGATCGAGTGCTGTCTGGAACTCCTAGCCGGAGAACTCCTGGTCTCCCTCCAGGACCTGGGCGCCGCCGGCCTCACCTCCGCGGTGGCCGAGATGGCCAGCAAGGGTGACGTGGGGATCGACATCGACGTCTGCCAGGTCCCGTTGCGAGAACCCGGCATGGAGCCCTTCGAGATCATGGTCTCCGAGTCCCAGGAGCGGATGCTCTGTGTCGTGGCGCCCGAGCGGGTGGGAGAAGTAATGGCGGTGTGCGAGCGGTGGGAGGTGCCGGCCACGCCGATCGGGTCTGTCACCGCCGAGCCCCATGTCCGGGTGCTGCGGGCCGGCACGCAGGTGGCTGATCTCCCCGTGCAGGTGCTGGTTGATGACTGTCCCCTGTATGACCTCGAGCCGATCCAGCCGGCTGTCGACGTGTATCCCGCGCCAGAGCCGGTGCTGAGTGCCGACGCCGACGCCGACGCCACACTCCTGGCGCTGCTGCAGTCACCCAACGTTGCCTCTCGGCGGCCCGTGTTCGAGCAGTACGACCCGGTGGTTCAGTCGCGCACCGCGCGACGGCCGGAGCAGGCCGATGCCGCCGTCCTGGCGCTCAGCGAGGACGTCGCCGTGGCCGTCTCGATCGACGGCAATGGACGCCGAGTGGCCTGTGACCCTCGCCGCGGAGCGGCCGAGGCGGTCTACGAGTGCGCCGCCAACTTGGCCTGCGTGGGCGCCGAACCCCTGGGCCTAACCAACTGCCTGAACTTCGGCAATCCGGAGAAGCCCCACGTGGCCTGGCAGATGACGGAGGCGGTCGAAGGGCTGGCCGAGGCGTGCGATGCACTCGATGTTCCTGTCGTCGGAGGCAACGTTTCGCTTTACAACGAAGGCCGCGCAGGTCCGATCTATCCCACGCCAGTGGTTGGGCTCGTGGGGAGCCTGCCCGACCCCGCCCGGGCGGGAAAGCTGGCCTTCGCTCATGAGGGCGATGCGATCGCCATCGTCGGCTCGTTCGATCCTCGCCTGGAGGGATCTGAGCTGGCCAAGCTGCGAGGTCTGGCGCCCCGCGGGCCGCTGCCACCGGCCGAGCCCGACGCGATCCGACGGGCGCATGACTGGGTCCGGGATGCCGTGAGATCCGGCGTGCTCTCAAGCGCTCACGACATCGCGGAGGGTGGTGTGGCCGTCGCTCTGGCCGAATGTGCAATCGCGCGTGGGTTCGGTGCCGAGGTCGCGTTGCCCGAAGGCCTCGACCCCTTCGCCGAGGCGCCTGGACAGGCGTTTGTGGTCTCGGGTCCGGCGGAGGAGCTTGATCGGGCCGCCGGCGAGCAGGGTTACGATGAGCTGGTCAGGGTTGTGGGGCAGGTGACCGGCGCGCGCCTGGTGATCGAAGGCCAGCTCGACCTCGCAGTTTCCGAGCTCGAGGGGATCTGGCAGCGAGGTCTCGCCCAGTTCGTGTGAGGGCCCTGGCTATGCTGACACCTCAGGCTGGGCCGGAAACAGCTCTATGCCGCCTCTGAACGATCACCGTGATGGTCCGCGCGACGAGTGCGGCGTATTTGGCATTTACGCCCCTGCGCACGACGTCGCCCGTCTGACCTACTTTGGCCTCTTTGCCCTGCAGCACCGCGGGCAAGAATCGGCCGGCATCGCCACCGCCGCCCAGGGCGGGGGCGGCATCATGGCCATCCGCGACCAGGGCCTGGTGGCCCAGGTGTTCAACGAGCACATGCTTCGTTCGCTCGTCGGCGACCTGGCGATCGGCCACGTCCGGTACTCCACCACTGGCTCTTCGCAGTGGGAGAACGCCCAGCCGATCGTCCGTGATGATCGCCGCACGCTTGCCCTGGCCCACAACGGGAACCTGATCAACGCCGTCGAGTTGCACGCCGAGCTGCGCGAGCGGGGCGTGGCCCTGCACTCGACATCGGACTCGGAGATCATCGCCGCACTGCTGGCCTCCCATCCGGCGGACCGGATCGAGGACGCCGTGGGTGACGTGCTGCCCCGGCTGAGCGGAGCGTTCTCGACTGTGGCCATGACCGAAGACGCGGTGCTCGCCTTCCGGGATCCACATGGCCTGCGGCCTCTGGCCCTGGGCATGATCGAGGATCCGGATAGCGGGAATGCGTCCTATTGCGTGGCCAGCGAGTCATGTGCCTTTGACCTGATCGGCGCCCGGTTCCTGCGCGACGTGCAGCCGGGCGAGCTGGTCACCATGACCGAGCACGGCCTCCAGACCAAGATGATCGTCGAGGGGCAGCGCCGGGCCTTCTGTGTCTTCGAGTACATCTACTTCGCTCGCCCTGATTCCCGGATGGCGGGAACAGTGCTCCAGGCGTCCCGAGCCCGCATGGGCGAGATCCTGTGGCGCGAGGCCCCTGTGGAGGCCGACCTCGTGATCCCGGTGCCTGATTCCGGGAACGCCGCCGCTCGCGGTCTGGCCCGCGCGGCCGGGCTCCCCCAGGACGACGGTTTCATCAAGAACCGGTACGTCGCTCGCACGTTCATCCAGCCCGGCCAGGAGCTTCGCCGCCACGGGCTCCGGCTCAAGTTCAATCCCCTCCCCGAAGTCGTGGCGGGCAAACGGCTGATCGTGGTCGACGACTCGATCGTCCGTGGCAACACGATGCCGGGGATCGTCCAGATGCTCCGTGACGCGGGCGCCACTGAGGTCCACGTGCGGATCTCCTCGCCGCCCATCAAGCATCCCTGCCACTACGGGATCGACATGTCCTCCCGTGAGGAGATGATTGCCCACGGGCTAAGCGTCGAGCAGGTAGCCGAGCAACTCGGGGTGGACTCGCTGCACTACCTGAGCCTCGAGGGTGTCTACGAAGCGGTCGGGGCCAGCCGTGCCACCCACTGTGACGCGTGCTTTACCGGGGATTACCCCTTGGCAGGCACCGAGGCGGCGAACGGGAAGCACGCCTTTGAGGGCGACCTCCTGGTCAAAGCTTGACCGCCGCACCGAGAAGCTCCTATCGCCGATGAACGTCGCCGTTCTGGCCTCAGGCACCGGCACGAACCTGCAGGCCCTGCTTGATCGGGTCCACCTGAAGGACGGGGTAGAGATCGTCGCCGTGGCCTCGGACCGGTCCGATGCTCCGGCGCTCGAGCGAGCGCGAACGGCCGATGTGCGGGTGGCCGTGTTTCCCGCCTCCGATTACGAGACCCGGCTCGAGCGCGACCATGCGATGGCCGACTGGCTCCAGGACCAGGGGGCGGAGCTGATCGTCCTGGCCGGCTACATGCAGCTACTCAGCGCGGAGTTCCTGGATCGGTTCCCGGCCCGGGTGATCAACGTCCATCCGGCACTGCTGCCCGCCTTCCCTGGGCTGCGGGCGGTCGATCAGGCGGTGGCCTATGGCGTGAGAGTCTTCGGGGTGACCGTCCACTTCGTCGACGAGGGTGTGGACAGCGGCCCGATCATCCTCCAGCGAGCGGTCGAAGTACCTGCGGCGACCGACGCCAACGCGATGGTCGAACTGCTGCATCCGATCGAGCACGAGCTCCTGCCTGAGGCCGTGCGGCTGATCGCCACCGGGTCGCTTCGCTTCGACTCCGCCAATCCGCGGCGCGTCGTGATCGACCGATAGAGTCGAGCGCGGTATGGAGAGGGGCACCGAGTCGATTAGCAGCCTGGCACCGGTCGCCCCGGGTGAGGTCAGCGTCACGCGCGCGCTGCTCTCGGTCTCGGACAAGACGGGGGTCGTCGAGTTCGCTCGCGGTCTGGCCGAGCTCGGCATCGAGCTCGTCTCAACGGGCGGCACGGCCCGCGAGCTCTCGGAGGCCGGCCTGTCGGTCCGCGCCGTGTCCGACTTCACGGGCTTCCCCGAGATCATGGACGGCCGCGTCAAAACGCTTCACCCCAAGCTGCACGCTGGGTTGCTGGCTCAGCGGGACGTACCCGAGCACCTCGAGGCGGCCGGACAGCACGACGTCGAGATGATCGACCTCGTGTGCGTGAACCTGTATCCGTTCGAACGGACGGTCGCGCGGCGCGTCGAGGACAGCGAGGTGATCGAGAACATCGACATCGGCGGGCCGACCATGATCCGGGCGGCGGCCAAGAACTTCGCCTTCGTGGCCCCCGTCGTTAGCCCGGAGAGCTACGACGCTGTCCTGGCCGAGCTTCGCGAGTTTGATCGCCAGCTCTCGCTTCCCACCCGGGAGAGCCTGGCCTCCGAGGCGTTCGCCTACACAGCCCGTTATGACAGCGCGATCGCCCGCTGGTTCCAGGAGCGGCGTGAGGACTTCCCGGCCCTGATGGTCAGGGCCTTCGAGCGGATGCTCGATCTGCCCTACGGCGAGAACCCCCATCAGCGCGCCGCCTACTACTCCCAGGTGGGCGCGCGCAGCCATGTCCTTTCGATGGTCTCCCAACGAGGGGGACGAGAGCTGTCGTTCAACAACCTGCTCGATCTCGACTCAGCTCGACAGCTCATGGGCGAGTTCCAGGTCCCAGCGTGCGTGATCGTCAAGCACAACAACCCCTGCGGGGCGGCGGTCGGTCGGGGCGCACTCGACTCCTATGAGCGGGCATTCGCCTGCGATCCCCAGTCGGCCTACGGGGGGATCGTGTGCCTGAACCGAAGAGTGGACAAGGCGGTTGCCGAAGCGGTCGTGAGCCAGTTCGCGGAGGTCATCTTTGCGCCGGGCTACGACGACGACGCGCTCGAGGTGCTCGGTACCAAGCCCAATCTGCGGATCCTCGACGACCGCGAACGCCGCGCGCTGAGCCTGCTCGAGCCGAACCTCCGCCAGGTCATGGGAGGGATGCTCGTCCAGGATCGGGACTACGGATTCCAGGAGCGCGAAGAGATGCAGGTGGTGAGCGAACGCGAGCCCACCGAGGACGAGTGGCAGAACCTCCTGTTCTCCTGGCGAGTGTGCAAGCACGTGCGCTCGAACGCGATCGTGATCGCCCGAGACCTGGCCACCGTCGGCGTCGGCGCCGGCCAGATGAGCCGGGTCGATTCGGTCCGCCTGGCGCTCGACAAAGCGCAGTCGCCGGTGGCCGGCGGGAGCCTGGCCTCGGATGCGTTCTTCCCGTTTGCCGACGGTCCCGGGCTCGCGCTGGATGCCGGCGTCACGGCCGTCATCCAGCCCGGCGGCTCGATCCGAGACCCGGACGTGGTCGAAGCCATCAACGCCGCCGGCGCGACGATGGTGTTCACGGGGCGGCGGCACTTCAGGCATTGACCGAGCCGCGCGCGGCATCCGGCATCCGTCGCCTCCCGGGTGATCCACCGTCTCCCTGGGAGGAGCGCTTCAGCTTCAGCCGAGTTGTGTGCGCTGGATCGCTGGTCGTGGTGGGCGGGACCACGTCCGTGGATCCCAACGGGGTCGTCCTGGGTGAGACTCCCTACGAGCAGGCCACCGAGATCTTTCGCAAGCTCGAGCACGAGCTCGGCCGAGCGGGCGCCTCGCTACGCGACGTCTTCCAGACCCGGGTCTACGTAACCGACATCTCCCGCGCCGAGGAGGTCGGGCGGGCGCACGCCGCCGCCTTCGGCGATGTCCGCCCGTTGATGACGATGGTCGAGGTGAGCGGCCTGATCGATCCGCGGATGCTCGTGGAGATTGAGGCCGTGGCGGTCGTCAAAGAGAGATAGCTGCGCTGAGGGCTCAGGATCTGAGGAGGCCGCTCTTGTGCCAAAGAAATACCTGCTCCCTGCCGCAGGGCTCGGCACCAACCCCGCCTCGACCTCACCGTGACAGTTCGCGCACACCAATACGCATTTCTGAGCTTCGGCCCGAAACGCCACCAAAAGGTCCGGAGACTCTTGATCGCGGAGGCTGGCGGCGCCTGCGCGATATGCGGTTACGCACGTTGCTTGACCAGCCTTCACTTTCATCACGTTGATCCGACGACAAAGTCGCTTGAGATGACTGCGGCGATGGGTCGGTCGCTTGCGGCGTTTCGGGATGTGCGAGGAGGCGGAAAGTGAGACACGAACATATGTTCGCCTCCGGGGCGGACGGAACCTTTGCGAGCCCCCGGTCCAGATGATGGGCCGCCCGAGAGTCGAACTCGGATCTCAAGGTTTAAAAGACCTGTGCGTTACCGTTACGCCAGCGGCCCGAGCGACCCAGAATAGAGGCGCGACATGGTCCCCCGCCCCCATGGTCTAGTGGCCTAGGACGCCTGCCTTTCACGCAGGAGATCGCCGGTTCGAATCCGGCTGGGGGTACTACTTCTGGCCGGTAGCCACGGGCGTTCTGGTGATTCAGGTCGATGGCCTCGGGCCAGCCCGGGCGCAAATGGAAGCGCTATGGAAGCGGTTGACGGCGCAACCGCCGTCAACACCGTGCTGGACCTCGCGCGGCGCCCACTTCAATCGTCCGATTTGATCGAGCGATTCCTCTGGTCCTGGAGATCAGAGACCTGCGGTTTGGCGACGGCCCGGATGGGCGTCGCCACAATCGCAGGTACCGCGACGCAAGCCGTGACGTGACCGGGCGCGCTGTTCGCGTCGACCACGCTCCCAAGCAGTCGGGAGCCAGGCCGGATGAGCCTCGCAATAGCCAAGCTGCTTACGAGCGGCACGTCCGCCCAGCTCTTTGTGATTTCACGCACAAGAGCCGAGATTTGGGTTTTGTTGCAACGACCCAACTCAAGTTGGGTCGTAACTCCTTGACAAACATGAGTTTGGGCTGAATACTGCATCCCATGAGATGCCGTTGCCCGAGGAGGTCCAGCCACGAGGAGAGCCCGCGCCCCACCACCGTCCTGGTGGTTCAACACACCGATGTTCGCCAAGGGCCGCTACTGCGGTCAGGCCCTTGGCCCGCGCCCGCCGATCGGAGGGCGCCTTCGTAAATCGAACGAGGGGTGACGGCTGCGGCCGTCACCCCCCGCACTGCAACAAGGAGATTACCCCCAGAATGACTACTAAGACCATCGATATCACCCCCGACGTCTCGCTCATCAAGAAGGCAGGCGAGGTCAACTACAAGATTCCCGACGCGCTCGCGGAGCTGAACGACAACCCGATCGATGAGCGAATCCCCGGCCAGAAGCTCGTCATCGAGAACACGGTCGGCCAGAAGGACCATGCGAAGCGGATCGTGGTGGCCGACAACGCGGGAGGCATGACAGGAGAGCAGGCCGAGAAGGCGCTCGTCATGGCTTACTCGGGGAAGCAGGCCGGCAGCATCGGTGAGTTCGGACTTGGCCTCAAGACCGCTGCCTCCTTTCTCGGTCGTCGTTTCGTGATTGTCACGGCTCCGCTGGACGGCGATCGCGGCTTCCGACTTGTTTACGACGAGGCTGAGTTCTTGCGCCAAGGCAACTGGCAGATCGAGCTGGAAGAGATCGACAAGCCCTTCGACCACGGAACCCGGATCGAGATCGATGACCTGAAGGTCAACCTCTACGCCGGCGTCAAGAACCCGGTGATTGATCGATTCAGCAAGATCTTCAAGCACTTCATCGCCGAGGGCAGCGTGGAGATCCTCGTGAACGGGGATTTCGTCGTGCCCCACGTCGTCGACACGATCAAGGAGAACGACACCGAGATCGATTTCGATGTGATGGGGAAGCGCGTTCGCGGTTGGGCCAGCCTCGCCACGAAGGGATCCGGCAAGGGCGCGTACGGCTTCGACCTGGTCCGCCACAACCGCGTCCTGGCGGAGCACGTCAAGATCGGCTTTAAGCCCGGTCCCGGAACGACCCGGCTCATCGGGGAGCTACATCTTGACAACTTCCCGGTCGTCAACAACAAGACGGACTTTCGTCGCGACACCGACGAGTGGCACGCCATGTTGGAGCTGCTCGAGGAGCGCATTGTCGATCTCGTGCGAGAGTCCCGGCGGCTTGCGAACCCTGGTGCCGCCAAGCTCGCGGCCAAGGACCAGGCCGAGCTGAGCGAGCACGTTGAGCAGGTGAAGGAGGCGCTCAAGAGCGACGACCTCCAGAACGACATCGACCGGCGTGCACTCGATGCTGAGCTCGCCGAGGACTTCACGGACGGCCCTCTGCCTTTCAACCTGCCTTCCGACGAAGGGGAAACTGCCGACGAGTCCCCCGGCGAGCTGGGCCAGCCCCGTGCCCGCCGCGACAATCAGGAGCCGCCCGAGGAGAGCGACTTGCCCTCAGTCCAGCGGCATCGGCTGAACCGGGTAAAGACGCAGCTCAAGCAGCTCGCGATCGAGCACGAGGTCGCACGGCTTGGGCGCGACTCGCTCTACAAGATCTGGGAGATCGAGGGAGTCGGGCCGAAGAAGAAGCTCGTGGTAATGACGAACGCCGATCATCCGATGTACTCCGCGATGCAGGACAGCTTCATGCTCTGGATGAAGCACAACATTGTTGAGGCTGTCGCGGAGTTCTTCACGGAGTCCATCGGGCGCACCGATGCGATGCTGTTGACAAAGAGCGACATCCTCAAGCACGTGAGCAGGATGCAGCTGGCACTCGTCGAGGACTACGAGGAAGGCGAGTTCGCGCCGGGCCGCGAGGCGGCCGCGAACTCGTAGCAGTCAACGAGCCGCGCGACCGGACGGCCCGCCCGCACGGGTCCCGTCGCGCGGCTCCGCTATGCGGCGGAGACGGAGCGCTTGCGAGGCTTCTCGCTGACCTCCACATTGCCGACGATCGGAGGGCAGTCGCCGCGGTTCGGCTCCTCGGCCAGGGTCTCGAGTTCTGCGACCGTGATCGCGCCATCCGTCATGTGGGTGCGCCCGCCCGTGTATAGGAACAGCGGCTCGCCGCCCACCAGCCCCGGCACGTCGGCGCGCGTGGCTACCACGACGTCGCCGCCGACGCCGAACTTGGAGGCCGGCGCCCGAAGCTTGAGCCGCTCTACCGCCTGCTGGATCGCTGGCACTTCGCCGTTCAGCCCCTCGTAGACGACGACCGTCTTGGACTCGACCAGCACCGGGGGGTCGGCGGACGGGTCGGGCTCGGTGTCCATGATCAATGCGAGCGCCATCACCGGGCGAGGTAACTCGGGATGGTATTTCTGCAACTCCTTGACGATCACTTTGGGGTACTTCAGAGCGCGTAGCTTCAGAATCGAGTCGCTCAGCTCCGCGCGCTGGCGACGGCTGCCGACGACGTCTCTGCCGCCGCGCTTGAGGATCTCGGTCCGCACAATGCTCTCGTATGCCTTGATGTGCTGCGGGACCAGCTCGATGCCTATCGCGCGCCGCTTGAGGCGCTCAGCCTCGGCCACCACCACGCCTGAACCAGCGAACGGGTCGAAAACGACGTCCTTCGGATCAGTGCTCAGGAGCAGCAGCCGCTCGACGAGGTCCGGCGGCAGTGGGCAGGCATGCTGGATGGCGCTGCGGCTCCAAGCGCCCTGCACCGGGATCGGGATCTCCCAAACATTGTCGGGGACCTTGCCCCCCGGGTTGTATCGCTCGGGCCACTTGACCCACCACTGTTCGAGCTTCTCCGGATCGCGGAGGCGATCGACGTGGAACTTGAACTTCGAGCTTCTTGACGAAGAACAGGACGTACTCGAACGCATTCCGGAGACGCCCACGCCCGGACCAGGGCAGTGTCTTGTCCTTCTTCCAGATGATCACATCCCTCAGTGCCCAGCCGATACCGGCGGCTCATCCGCGAGCTGGAAAGGCAGCGGCTCGAGCCGGCGCACGTTGGGCCCTGCGGGGCGCAGAGAGTCGGCGATCACCCATAGGCAGCCGTCGTCGCGGGTGTGGTTGTAGATGCTGCGGAAAATCCGCCGCAGCTCGATCACATACTCCTCATACGGTTGGCCCCAGCCGATCTGGTCTGGATGCCCGTAGTTCTTCAGGTTTCCGTATGGCGGAGAGGTGATCGTGGCTGTAAGAAGAGGCTTGCTCGGCGTGGAGTACGGCCCCAGCAGGTAGTCGAGTTTCCGCGAGTCACCTTCGTGGATGGCGAAGAGCTCCCTCGGCGGCCTTTTGGGCTTCCTGCGGGATGTTGGTGCTGAGCGGCGCGGCGGCATCTGAATTCTCTTGTTATATCAGCAGAGAATGACGGAACATAGATCAGTCTCCGAGAGCCGGGCCGGCGCGCCGTGGGTGGTGTGGGCGCCCGCGGGGATGCGCCTTGAATCGCTGTAGAACATCGCGCCGGACCACGTACTGGCGGGGACCCACCTTCTCCGCGGGTAGCTGCCCAGTCTGGATGAGCTGCAGCACCCGGCTTCGTGACAGCTTCAACTCCGTCGCTACCTGAGCGGTGCCCAGGAGCTCGCGCGATCTGGCCAAGGCCGCCTCAACGGTAACAACGTGCCTGGACGCTCCTCCCGAGTCAGTGCCAACGGACAAAACGGGGTGTGGCCACGCGGCACCCTTAGAACCTGGTGTTGTCGAAGGTACGGGCTGACGCGTAGCTGGTCGCGGAGGCCGTTCAGCCTGCGTACGTCAGCCGTCGCCGGTATTGATTGCCGCGGCTGAACGGCACCAGACCGTCATGCTGCATCCGTCCGACGACAATCGCTGGCGCGACGTCGAGCATCTGGGCGAACGCCGGCACGTCGCTGAGGCTCAGGGTCGCGAGACGGCGATCATGCGGCGCGGGGATCAATGTTCGTGCTGCAAAACGATTCGCTTCATCTTCGAGTCGTTGCTCCCGCGGGTTACTCGGATGATCGGTTGTCTCGACGAACAGCTCCTCGGGGCGGGGTTCGAAGCGATCTTTGAAGCGATCTTTCTTCCGATGGAGGACGATGTGTCCGGCTTCGTGGAAGAAGCTGAACCAGAAGATGTCTTCCCACCGGTGGCGCAGGCTGAGCTGTATGAGCGCCTTGTCTGAGGAGAGCCAGCGTGCAGCTCCGTTGGCGCGGGCGCCGCCATATGGCTCGACTATGACGACAGCGACTCCGGCCGCCGCGCACGGGGCTTGCAGCGCTGGCCACCACATCCCGGGCCCGTTCCGCGTCCATGATCGGACGTCGCGGAGGACATGTAGGAACTTCTCTTCGTCGTATGGCTCGCACTCGATCTTGAGCGCCTCCAGTTCCCCTTCGCGTAGCCATGCAGAAAGAGCGAACGGATCACTCTCGAATTTTTGAGATTTGCGATACACGACTTTCGGTTCTTTCCATTGCGAGGGATGCGCGAGGCCGAGGAAGCCGAGAAGTTCTTCAACGAGCTCTGGGCCTTGATTACGCCGGGTGATGAGGCCTCGCTTTCGTAGGTCGGCGAGTGGAAACTGGCAGGCCCAGTCGAGCGCGTCGACGAGATCCACGCGCTGCTGCTGGCGCGCTACGTCGGCCTGGAAGTGCGCCTCTCGTGTCATCCAGAAAGAGGCCGGAACTCCGAACACCTTCTCGAGGCCGAGCGCTACCTCCGCTGAAATCGATGCGGCTCCCTTGATGATGCGGTTGACGTGCTTGAGCGAGATACCAAGGCGCTCAGCGAGTTCCGTCTGGGTCATGGAACGTTCGTCGAGTATTTCGGCGAGCGTGTCTCCTGGCGGGCTAGCCCAGTCCGGCACGAATGGCCTTGAGGCTTCGATCACGTAGTCACCTTTCAGTTGTGTCGGTCGTAGTCATGAGGTCACGATGGCGAGAATCCGGATAGTTCGGACACCCGTCCAGTCCAGCTCGCCGTTCTTATTCGTCGGCAAGGGCTCTTCGGCCGGCTCGAATATCAGCTGCGATCCGTCCCAAAGCTTCAGCGTGAGGCGCCCGCCCTGTTCCCGGCATCGTCCCGGCAGTTGTCGAAACTCGTCGAGGCACGATGCCGCGCGCAGCGACGCAAGCTGCGCGACAACAGACCTCGCTCCGCGGTCGCCGAGCTGTTCACGCATGGACGCGTAGCACGCGCAGACTCGCTGTAGGCGGGGGTTTGCGAACACGAGGTCCACAGCCGAAGAGGCTATACCAATTAGGTTATGCGATCCGGCGGACGGGTAGAAGTTCTATACCAGCCTGGTATAGACTTTCCTGCTTCCGATCCCCCAATTTCAACCAACCGAACCGGAGGTACGTATGGCCCAACCCGAGACAACTGCAGCCGCTCACGCGGGTGGAGAGCGCGGGACGCCGGTGGTGGTCACTTTGCTGGTGACCGACCCCACCACTGGGGAGACCCAGACCCTCGACCTGACGATTCCGTCAGGTCCGACAAAGGTTCCCGAGCTCAAAGCCGAGCTCGGCGTGCCGGCGGTGGCGTCGCTTTGGCTCGCGCGCCCCGGAGGCAAGCCGATCCAGCTGGTCGACCACGCTAGCCACGACGTGAAGGCCGGCGACACCTATGAGACGGTCGTAAAGGGCGGAGTGAGCTAATGGACGCCGAGCTCCGCAAGCAGGTCGCCGATCGTCTGGCCGCTGCGTTCGGGAACGCTCAGGATGTGACGCCCGCGCTCGGTCAGCCGCTGTACGTCTTGCTGGCGGAGCTCGAGCTACCGGCGCCGTGGACTCCGTCGCCCACGCGCGCGCTTACCGTCTGGGATGGATGGCCGGACAATCGCCCGGCTTTCTACATCGACGCCACTGTGACTGGCGAGACGCGTCAGCCGCCCCGTAACCCGAACCCGACTTATCTGCTCGGCGAGACGTGGAACGCCTTCAGCTTCTCCTTTCGGTGGAACGGCAACGACCCGGTCCGAGCAATCCAGACCTGGCTGACCCGTTTTGAGGAGAGCACGTAGATGAGGGGGCTCGTATCGGTCGTCAAATCGTGGGGCCGTACTCGCCGCCGCGCCGCGCCGTCGACCGCCCCACGCGCTGTAGACCTACGTGTCGCCGAGGACCTGTTCTCACGTGTTCGCGCTCATGTCGAAGACTTCAGCCGCGGCGAGGAAGCAGGATTCCTGATCTGTTCGACTAGCCGGTTGCCTGACCGGGACATCCTGCTCGCACGCGAATGGCTTCCAGTTCCCGACAGTGAAATCGAACGCAACGCCGAAGGGTCCGTGCTGTCGTGGAGCGCGTCGTTCAACTCGGCAGTGCTCGAGCGAGCGCTCGCGCTGGACGCCACGCTGGTGCTCGTCCACTCACATGGCACCGCCAACCCACGCTTCTCCGGCGACGACCGCCTCAAGGAGCGGGCACTGTTCGGGACATTCAGCCGGCTCCTGTGGACGCCGCCAACCGGCACCGTGTTGCTTGGAGATCGAGATGCGATCGGCTCCTTCTGGGTCGAAGGCGCGAACACGATGACGTTAGGCAAGATCGTGATCGTCGGTGACACGCTCCGGGTGTGGCCGACGGCGGACCATCCGCCCATACCGCGGCAGGCTCGCCACCGGCTCGTGCGCCAGTCCGTCGCAATTGGACCGGCAAGCGACGCGAAGCTGGCCAACGCGAAGGTCGCCGTGGTGGGGATCTCGGGCGGTGGATCACACGTAATGCAACAACTCGTCCATCAGGGAATCGGGACGATCATCGCGATCGACGACCAAATGATCGACGAGACGAACCTTGGCCGCATAGTGGGCGCTGTGGAATCCGATATCGACAGGACACTCAAGACCGACATGGCTGAGCGGGTCGCGACCGGCATCGATCACACGACTACCGTGATCAAGGTCGTCGAGCGGTTTCCGTACGGCGGCGGCGATCGCTGCGCTCAAGGAGGCCGACGTGATCGTGGCCTGCGTGGACCGCTTCGACGTACGCGAGAACATCAATCTCTTTGCCCGGCGCTACCTCATCCCTCTCGTCGACGTCGGACTATCGATCCTGTCGAACGCCGAGCGCCTCGTGACTGCGGACGGCCAGATCGCCGTGGCGCTGCCCGGACGGTCCTGTCTGCGCTGCTGGCTGATCACAGATGCCGTGCTCGCGGACGAGCGCGAGCATCGCCCGCCCGGCTACGACCGGAATCCCGATGCCCCCGGCGATCCGCAGGTGGTCTCGATGAACGGCACCCTGGCTTCCGAGGCATGCAACTGCGTACTCGATCTCGTCACCGGCTATAGCGGTGGGCGGCGCGGCGCCAAGTATTGGCAATACGAAGGGCGCAGCGGCACCCTTCAGCCGTACGACGTGCCACCGCACAATCCGGCGTGTAGTCCATGCGCCCAAGAAGGCCTTGGCGATCCGATCCTGCCAGTTGCCATTCCAATCTCGTCCGCTTCCGGCGATGTACCGGGCGCATGAGACTGCAGGCTGCAGTAGCCACGACTCGCCCTCAGTGAACGCTCTCGCCAACCCTGGCGCAGTCGATCGGTTCACGGCGGACTGTCGAGGCGGTAGCGGGCCTCGTCCGGTCGGCTTCCGGCCCCTTGGGAGCGTGGTCGACGCGAACGGCGCGCTGTCGCTACTGACGGCATCCGTCGCGGTACCTGCGATTTGACGACGCCCATCCAGGCCGTCGTCAAATCGCAGGTCTCCGACCCCGACGACCAGAGCATCGCTCGATCAAGCGGGAAACCGGGATGGCGGCGGGGGGCCGAGCTGGGAGCCCAGGGCGACCGGCGCCGTGCTCAACGACCGGCTGGGTTCTGACGCCTTTTTCGCCTCGACGGCCGCTCAGCTGCCCAGCGCTCAATATCCGGACGCAGCCAGAGCTTGATCCGGTCCTTGCCCAGATCGAGCACCGGACGCGGCATGTCCGGATAGCGGTGCTGGTAGACGCTGACCGTGTTGTAGTGCGCGAGCCCGAGCAGCTCGGCGACGCCACCGGCATCGAGCAGGTCGTCGATCACCACCTTACGGCTCACGCTCCGCAGATTACATCTGTACCCGGATCCGTCCGAGGCCCAAAGTAGGATATATCTGTAATCGTAAAGCGGCCCCGGCGGTGCAGACACACCCCGGCGGAGCCGCGATCTGCAGCCAACCTTCTTCAAGCAGCTGCGGAACGGTCCCTTGGCCGGGTGCCAATTCGCGCCGGTGCTTTCCGACGCCAAGGGTGGTCAGGTTCGCAAGCCAAGCACCTGGTGACGGCCCCAGAAATCGCTGAGGCCGCACGTGGCGGGCCTCGCACCCAGCCACCGAGGCGACTGGGGGATATGAAAGAGTCTATCGACTCCTTGACACGGAATGTCAAGGAGTCGCAGCGATTGCGCGAATCCGCTCCAAGCCGATGCGGATCGTGGAGCGAGCCCGGTCGGACTCGAAGGATCAGCGAGTCCGAGTCCAAGAGCAGCGGCTATGGAAGCCTGATGGAAGCCTCTGGCGCCGCTAGGCCGTCACCAGCCACCCGCACCCCGCTCGGGAACAGCCCGTAAACAAGCCATGCACCCGCATCTGACCCTCATCCACCTGCCCCTGCCCACACCTTTCACGCAGGAGATCGCCGGTTCGAATCCGGCTGGGGGTACTTTTACTTCTTACTACTACTAAGCACTCTCCGCAAACGGCCGATAAGGACGTATGCCCTCAAGCCTACGGACCCGGCGCGGATGGGCGTGCGGGGTCGTGGTGCTTGCGGTGTCTGCGGTGTGGCTCGCTAGCGGTGCGACGCCTTCGACGGCTGGTGGACTGTTCATTCGGCGGTGTCCGCTGATCGAATACCGCAGCGTTCCCGCGCTGCATGCGCAGCGCGCGTGTATGAACCTCGGTGTCACGACGCACGGAACCCAGCCTGACACGTACCTCTTCATGACCCCTGGAGGGGATTCGGGGACCGGGGTGGGCATCTTCAGGGATGACGGCCAGCTGGTGTGGTGGCAGCCGGCGATCGCGCCCAGGCTGTGGAACCTCACCGTGGTGCACTTTCAGGGCCAACCTCTGCTGGCGGAGTGGGCGGGCAGGCCGATCGACCACGGCCACCACGAGTCTGGCGTCATCTACCTCTACAACGAGCATTACCAGCGGGTGGGGAAGGTCACTATGGGAGGGACCCTTCGCTCAAACGGCGTCGATATCCACGAGTTCAACATCACCCCGCAGGGCGACGCGCTGCTCGCTTCTTCTCCTCGGGTCCAAACGATGGTCGCCGGGCACCCGAAGAACGTCTATGACTACATCATCCAGAAGGTCTCGCTGGTTCGAGACTCCAGCGGGATCCACACCGGACGCGTGCTCTTCCAGTGGGATGCGCTCAAGCACGTTCCGGTCTCCCAGTCGCGCCTTCCACCGCCACCGCACAAAGCCTTTGACTACTTCCACGGCAATGCGATCGCGCAGGACACCGATGGGAATCTGGTCATCTCGGCCCGTAACACGTGGGGTCTCTACAAGATCAACATCAAGACCGGCGCCATCATGTGGCAGCTCGGGGCCAAGGGCGACCCCAAACTGCCTGAGCCTTGGTGCTATCAGCACGACATTCGCCCGCTGGGAAACAACCGCTACAGCCTGTTCGACGACGGCGGGTCTGGTCCCCACTGCCTGCCGGGGTTGACGGGGCATCCGTCGCGCGGGTTGATCATTCAGGTTGACCCGGCCCAGCATCCCGCCGGGGTCAGGTTGGTACGTGCCTACACGCACACGCCCCCGCCGCCACTGTTCGCAGGCATCTGTGGAAGCGTGCAGCTGCTCGACAACGGTGACGCGCTGATCGGCTGGGGCAATGTGCCAGAGGCGACCGAGTACGCCCCCAACGGCTCCACGCTCATGGACCTCTCGTTGTCCAATTGGTCCTATCGGACCTATCGCTTCCCATGGGTCGGGAAACCACTGACGCGCCCTGCCCTGGCCGCGGAGCACGCGGGGCCGGGGACGACGGTATGGGCGTCTTGGAACGGCTCCACCGAGGTGGCCGCCTGGCGGGTACTGGCAGGCTCCACCGCCTCCCATCTGATTCCCGTTAGCGGCGGCGGAGACGCGACGGGATTCGAAACCACGATCTCTCTGTCCCATCCATACAACTGGGTCGCCGTGCAGGCTCTGAGCGCCGGTGGCGCTGTCCTGGCCACGTCGAGGCCGGTCGCCCCGAGCTGAGCTAACCCAGGGGTCTATACCGGCGCCCGGCATCCCGCCATGCCGGTCCGATCCACGGCGCACGAGTGGGCGCTGAGGACGTCAGCGCACATGCTCTACCGGAGGAGCCTCGATTGCTCGACCTGAGCGTCGTGGTGGGAGCCACCTGTGCGCTGTCTCCTCGTCGTTAAGGACTAAAGGCGCCCCGCGCGAGCGCGAGGCGCCTTCGGATCATGAATGGGATGGGTCGGCCGCGCCCGAACCCGGAGCCCTAGCCCCAACCGTCACCGGAACCGGAACCGGAACCGGAACCGGAACCTGAACCTGAACCTGAACCGGAACCGGAACCTGAACCGGAGCCCGAGCCCGAACCGGAGCCCGAACCTGAACCGGAGCCCGAGCCCGAACCGGAGCCGGAACCCGAACCGGAGCCGGAGCCGGAACCCGAACCTGAACCGGAGCCCGAACCGGAGCCCGAGCCGTCACCGTCGCCGTCGCCGTGGCCCAAACACGGAAGCGTGATCGTGATCGACACGACACCGTTCGAATCCACCGTCTCAGTGATCTTGATCGTTTCCCCGGGCTGGAGCCCGACGATGGTGATCACGATGCTTGGGGACGTCGTGGAGCTCGTCTCCGCTCCGTTGCGTCGTCCCTTCGCGTGTCGGTCGCGGCGACCGCTCTTGTGGCTCTTGTGGCTCTTGTGGCTCTTGTGACTCTTGTGACCCTTGTGGCCCTTGTGGCTCTTGTGGCCCTTGGGGGCTCGCTTTACGTGGCCCTTTTGCTCCAGCTCTTTCGCGGAGAAGAAGACCCTCTTGCCGCTCTTGGTACGGACCAAGAGGCCGTGCGACGAGCTCTTGATCACGCGTGCATAGAACGTGACCGTGTGAGTCTTGTGGTGGCTGCTGCTCGCGTGGGCCTTGGCCTGACTCGACGCGACGCCGGCAGAAGGCGCGGCGAGCGCGAGCGCGAGCGTGGCGAAGATTGCGAGTGCGGCGAGCGGATGACGCTTCATGTGTCTCCTTGACGTTTCGCCCTGCGTGGGTGCCCCGGATGGGCCGGTACCCGAAGCATCGGACCACTCATCCGGCCGCTCTACCGAAAAGAGCTGTTACCAGACTGATGTACTAGAAGGCGGTGCATCGGCTTGGGTTCCGCGAACCCGAGTGTCCGCCTCGCACGCTAAGCCTCGCACGGCGCCCCCAGGCTCCTCGCACACACGAGACCGTGGTGGCTACTTCAGCGGCGCGCGGAACACGGTGAAGGGAGCCTTCTGTGCCCGCAGGGCCTTCGCCCGCTGGGCTGGTCCCCAGTCGAGGAACAGGGTGGGAACAGCTCTGGCTTGGGCAGCGGAGGATTGAAGAGGACGTGCAGGCCAACAACTTGAAGTTCCCCTGGTAGAAGGCGATGCCGTTCTCCTTGGGCGGTGGCGTGAGATAGAACCCGCCCGCGGGTTCGCCGCCGATGTCGTCGCCCAGTGTGATGTTCGTGTTCAGAAAGACCCCACGCTGGCGATCGGGCTAGTGGCGTCGGTCAGCGAGCCCGGAATCGCCCGACGCAAGGGGGAACGGAGGTCGACTCGGGGCGCTCGACGCTCAAGCGGAGCGAGACCAAAGCCGATTGGCTCAGTTGATGCTCCGGATCGAGGCAGGAAAGCGCGCAAGGCGCGCGATTCGTCCGCCTTCGCGGCGTCGGACAAAGGCGTGGACGCTCGTCGCGTTCACCGTCCTCGTACTCGGCCTTGCCGCATCAGCCGCGGGCGGGTTGCTGCTGCGTTCTGCCGATCGCGCGGGCGCTCCCCGAGCCTTCCAGTCGACGGCGGCTGAGATAACAACAGAGCTGGCGACGCTGCTGCGCCGCGATGCCGACTTCGCGTCGACCATACGCGGCGTGCTCACGATGCAGCCGAACTTGAGCCCGACTCAGTTCAACACGTGGTACGACACCCTCGGAGGGGGCCGGCAGCAGCCAGACAGCCTCGGGACCGTGATTGTCAGGTCCGTTCCGGCCGGCGACTTGTCGTCCTTCCTCGCGCGGCGCAACACCGATCCTGCCTTCAGCGCGCTGATCGGGACGCCCGCGCCGGTGAAGCGCGGCAGCCAGTCGCACTATTGCTTGCTCGCCGCGGGCAGCCGCCTGGCCAGCGCCGTGCGGGCATCGATGCAGGTCGCCCAGGCCGACTGGTGCCTTTCCAGCTCACCGATAGGCGGTTTCGAAGCGCCGTTGCTCAACGCGGCCACCGAAACCGGGCAGTCGCTGGTCTATGCGGTCCCTGCCTTCGGTACTCCGCTCATGATGCTGGAGTCGCCGTTCTACAAGCTCGGCGCGCCGCTGGGGACCGTGGCCGAGCGCCGGGCGGCCGTCCAGGGATGGACGGTGAGCGCGTTCGCCGTCTCGGATGTGATCCGGCTGGCCATCGGCACCAACAGCGGATATTCCGTCGCGCTTTACCACCGCAATCCGGGCCACCTGTCCGAGCTGATGGGAAGCGCGGGAAAGCCGGCTCCAGGCACCGACTTCACTGAATCAAAGACCGTGCTGATCGATAGCCCGTGGACGATACGAGTGCGCGGCCGCGCTCCGGTGACCGGGCTCTCGGCGAGCACGCAGGGCATCCTCGCGTTCGGCGTCGGCGTGATCGTGACCCTGCTGGCGTTTGTGCTCGTGATCGTCCTCGGCCGCTCGCGTGAGAGCGCGCTGCGGATGGTCGCGCAAAAGACCGGCGAGCTGCGCCATCAGGCGCTGCACGACGCGCTCACCGGGCTGCCGAATCGGGTGCTCGCGCTCGACCGGGCCGAGCAGATGCTGGCCCGGGCCCGGCGCACCCAAATGCCGATCTCCGCGCTGTACATCGACATCGACAGCTTCAAGCACATCAACGACACCCTTGGCCACAGCGCGGGCGACGAGTTCCTGCGGCTGGTCGCGGGCCGTCTTTCGGCGGTGATCCGCGAAAGCGACACCGCGGCTCGGCTGTCCGGTGATGAGTTCGTCGTCCTGCTCGACGGGTCCACCACGGTCGACGCCGGACCACAGCTCGTGGCCGAGCGGCTGCTCGAAGTGCTCCGTGAGCCCTACGACCTCAATAACCACGCTGGTCGGCACGTGACCGTGACCGCAAGCCTCGGGCTGGCCCACGGCATGAACGGAACAGCCGAGGAACTGCTTGCCGACGCGGATATCGCGCTGCGCGAAGCAAAGTCACGGGGCAAGGATCAGGTCGTCGTGTTCGAGTCCGTGATGCAGGCGGCGGCCCAAGACCAGCTCATCCTCGAGATGGATCTGGGCAGTGCACTCGCCCGGGACCAGCTGTTCCTCGTCTATCAGCCGACGTTTGAGCTCGATTCCGAGCGGATGATCGGAGCCGAAGCCCTCCTGCGCTGGCGGCACCCCACGCGGGGCGTAATCCCGCCGGATGTCTTCATCCCGATCGCCGAGCGCTCTGGCCTGATCGTCCCGATCGGGCGCTGGGTTCTGGAGCAAGCATGCGCACAGGCGCGCCCGCTGGCACAGCCAGGGGCACCCGGTAGGCATCTCGGTCAACGTGTCCGGACGACAGCTCGATCGCGATGACCTCGTCACCGACGTACGCAATGCGCTGGAGCGCAGCGGACTGAATCCGGCCGCGCTGACGCTTGAGATCACGGAGACAGCGCTGATGCGTGACATGCACACGACCAGCGAGCGTTTGGCCGCTCTCAAGAGCCTTGGGGTGCGAATCGCGATCGATGACTTCGGGACTGGCTACAGCTCGCTCGCCTACCTGCGCCAGTTCCCAGTCGACGGGCTCAAGATCGACCGGTCATTCATCAGCGGGGTAGCCGACTCCACGCAGTCAGCAGCGCTGATTCAGACGCTCGTACGACTCGGTAGGACGCTCAATCTCGAGACGCTCGCCGAGGGAATCGAGGATCGCGAGCAGCTTCGGGCGCTCCAGCGCCAGCACTGCGACCATGGACAGGGTTTCCTGTTCGCCAAGCCGTTGGAGCTTGAGACGTTCGAAAGATTTCTGAGTAGCCACGGGAGCACCGCACTTGCCCCGAGCTAGTGTCCAGCACCGGCATGGTGACTTTAGACCACGTCCGAGCGCTGGCCCTGGGTTTGCCTGAGGCTGTTGAGCAGGACCATCACGGCCGACCGTCTTTTCGGGTCGCGGGGCGGATCTTCGCGACCTTGTGGGATGAAACCCACATGAACGCGATGCTCGACGAGCCCGGGATCCGCACAGCGGTGGAGGCTCATCCGGGGACCTGTCAGGAGCGGTGGTGGGGCAAGCGCCTGGCGGCGGTGCAGGTCGACCTCAAGCGGGCGGACGCCGAGCTCGTCGAGGAGCTGCTGACCGATGCGTGGGAGCACAAGGCTCCCCCGCGCCTGCTCAGCTGACCCGAGCCGGCGTTTCCACTTATCTTGATAAATAGCATTGAATCGATAGAACGGCGACCCCCGACGTTCTTACACCGCTTTTTAGTACATCCGCCTAAGGCCTGAGTCTTTCACTCATTCGGCCGATCGTCTCGGCCGATCGCGTAGAGCGAATCCCCGGTGGCCGCCTGCGCCGGGCCACCGGCAACAAGGAGACAGGATGAAGCGCCACCTTCTCGCGGGACTCGCGATTTTCGCCGCGCTCGCGTTGGCTTTGGCCGCCCCGTCAGGCAGCTTTGCTGCTTCTCAGGCCAAGAGCCACCAAGGCCATCACCATAAGAAGCGGACGGAGGAGGTGGCCAGCGGCACTGTCACCTCGGTCGATCAGACCAGCATGACGATCGCCACCTCGAGCGGGGACACGACGTTCGTGGCCGCCGGCGGCTTGGAGGAAAAATGGGGGATCAATCCCTTCGCCGGCGTCAACGTCGGCGATACGGTGCAGGTCGTCTACCACATCGCTTCTGCCCAGGACGTGGCTGACGCCGTCATCGACGACTCGAGCTACGGCGGCTACTGAGAACTCCCGATCCCACGGAGTAGAGGCACCTCACGCTCAGGCGTGGGGTGCCTTTTATTTGGGCCAGCCGGTCAGCTTCAGAGCCTGCTCGTCCTGGGCCCAGGCTGCCAGCGCTGCTCGATCCCCCGCCAGCGCCAGATCACGACGGCGATCAGCCACGTGGCGATGAACAGCCCCGATGATCAGCGTCACCGCCACGGACAGCGCCGTGACGGTGATGTTGTAGTAGAGCTTTCGCCCCGGTCCGGCGAACGCCCAGTCGTAGGCCTTGCACATGAACACGCCGTCGGCGGTGTCCATCAAAGACATCGCCGACGCGAACAGGATCGGCAGCGCGAGGGTCGCCCCCACCGGGAGACGGCCGCTGGCCGCGCCGGCCGTGATGGCCAGCAGCCCCACCTCGAGCGGACCTCACACTGCGGACCATACCTTGGCGCGCTTGCTCACACCTGCCTGTGGGTAGTCAGTTGACGAAACTGAAGCCCAACCAGTGGAGGTGATCCATGCCGCCGCGGGGTGTCAAGAAGGGGTCCAAGCGCGCTCGACAGTACGAGCACATCAAGGAGGGCCAGCTCGAGCGCGGGACTGGTGAACAGCGGGCCGAGGAGGTCGCAGCCCGCACGGTCAACAAAGCGCGCGCCCGTTCGGGCGAATCCGAGACTCGGTCACGAACCTCGACGCAGGACATCTCCTCGGGCCGGCGCGGAGGGCTTCGGTCGGGAACATCCCGGGCCAAGGGCCGCACGAGGGACCAGCTCTACAACGAGGCCAGACAAATGGGCATCGAGGGTCGCTCCGGGATGAACAAGGCCCAGCTCGAGCGGGCGGTCGATCGGCGCAAGTAGGCCGGGTACGGAGGGCGATTTTGATCGCCAGGCGAGCAAAATCTCCCAAGTCGGCGCCAGCGCGCCCGTGACCGAGCTTCGCCGTGAGGCGGCCAAGCTGGGGATCGAAGGCCGCTCCAAAATGGGCAAGGCCCAGTTGATCCGAGCAGTGGGCCAGAAGCGCAGAGTGCGCTAGCTGGGCCGCTAGCGCACGCGCGGCAGAATGTCGTCGCGATAGGCGGCGAAGAACTCGCGTTGCTCGGGGCCGATCTGGTTGACGTAGAGCTCGTCGAACCCGGCGCTTTCGTACTCTCGAATCGCCTCGGCGTGTCTATCGGGGTCGGGGCCGCATGGAGTGTCCTCAGCGACCATCTCCTCGGTGACCAGCTGGCTTGCCTGCTCGAAGTGCGCCGGAGTAGGTAGCACCTGGGCCAGCTCTCCGGGAAGCCCCTCGTTTGGCCAGAGACGATGGACGGTGCTCCGCGCCGCTGACTCGTTGGCCGCCCAGCACACCTTCAGTCCGCCCTGCACCAGCTTCTCCCCGCCCCCACCTGAGCGGAATCGGTCGACCGCCTCGGCGTCCGGCCCGACCGTGCAAAAGCCGTCGCCGATGCGGGCCGCGAGGTCGATCGCCTTCGGACCGAATCCGGACACGATGATCTCGGGAGGCTCATCCGGGAGGTCGTAAACGCGACAATGCTCCACCCGGTAATGCCGCCCGCGGTGGTTCTGCACGCCGCCCTTCCACAGCAGGCGAATCACCTCAACGGCCTCTTCGAGCATTTCGAGCCGCTCATCGGCACCGGGCCAGCGGTCTCCGAAGATGTGCTCGTTGAGCGCTTCGCCGCTTCCCACGCCGAGGCGAAAGCGCCCGCCGAGGAGTACAGCCGACGTGGCTGCGGCCTGGGCGATGATCGCGGGGTGGGTCCGCACGGTCGGGCAGGTGACCGCGGTGGTGACGGGAAGCTCCGGGACCGCCTGCGACAGTGCGCCGATAACCGACCAGACGAACGGGCTGTGACCCTGCTCGTCGTTCCAGGGGTGGTAGTGATCGGAGATCCAGAGGGCCTCGAAGCCGGCGTCTCGGGCCTGAACCGCCTGAGAAATCAAGTCGCCCGGGCTCCACTCTTCCGATGAGAGGAAATAGCCGATCTTCATCTGCTGCGTGATGCCCGTTGGGAGGCGAGGCTAATCCGAGCCCCTCCAGCTGGGTACGCGAGGTACCCCAGCGGGTAAGCCGGGACCATGCGCGACGAACAACAGGAAGAGCAGGACGAACAGGAAGAGCAGGACGAACACGAGGCCCCTGAGGACCATCCCGATGAGCCCGGAGCGGAAGGCGGTTCTCAGAGCCGGGAAGCGGATGACCTGCCGGGCATGCCCAGTCCCGGCGCCGACTCCGCCCTGGGTGACACCGACCAGCATTCGACCGGCTAGGCCTGCGCGTTAGCCGCTTGAAACCTCGTGGTTCGTCGTTCTCCGGCGAACCGCTCCGGCCTGGTTGGTCGCCGTGACCTGGCAGACCGTAGCCACCCGGGGGAGCCCCCGGGCCGCGGTGCCTCGAGCAGTACAGGGAAGCCCGGTCGATCGGTTTTCGCAGCGCCCGTATTCATTAGTCCCCTGTCTGCACCGGCCAGCCTCATAGATCCGATCGTGTTGCTTGAGTTATTGGCCCAGAAGATGGTGTTGCTTCGTGGATCGATGGCTATGCCGACTGGGCCATCCACATCCGAGCTCCCCGTCGAACCAGACGACGACCCGTTCAGTGCTACGTACCCAAACGTGCTCTTGCCATTGTCGGCCCAGAAGAGCCAGCCGTTTCTGGGATCGAGCGCCACGCCGATTGGCTGGTCGACCGGGGCAATCTCAGTAGAGAGCTGACCGCCACCGCTCCCGTTCAGGGCCGCGTAGGACAGTGTGCTGTTTCCGAAATTTCCCCAGCAGACGGTGTCGACACCAAACGCGGGTGCCCGAGCCAGAGTGATGCCACCGAGGCGACGGCCAGCAGGCCACCGAGTCGCGCTCGTCTCGTTGTGCTCAAGTCCAAATCTCCTCACTGTCCGGAGTTACAGACATGCATTCCAATTTGCCCCGCCAGGGTGGCGGCTGTTCGCGCCAGCGCCTCCCCCTGGACAAAGTCAGTCTCAGCCGTGCCGGGATTTGTGGAGGTGCTGTTGGCTACCGCCGCTTCGAGCAGGTTCACCACCTGCTGTTCCTCGCCCTCGTATTTCCGGATCTGACCGGTGCCGGAGGTCGGGAGTCCCAGCCCCCGGATTTCGGTCAGAGCCTGCTGGGCCAGTTCGTTCGCGCCCGTGAGGTTGTGGTCGCTGAAATCCTGCGCCTGAGGAGGAAAGAACCGACCACAGATCGCGTCGGCTTTCTGGATCCACTGGGACTTACTCAGGGTGCCACCGCTTGAGCCTCCCCCTCCACCTCCTCCGCCGCTGGTTACGAGCACCACGACGACCACGACGATGACGACGACGGCTGCGCCGACCGCGCCCAGGATCCCGCGACGGGGAAGCCGCGGCCCTCCGGGTGGCCCCTTCGCGTCTTCCGGCTCACCCATGGGCACTGGCGCCTGCCAGGCATCGTCGTCAATCGGCATAACGCTCCCTCGTCCCGGTTTCAGCGCATCTTATCCGCCAGGCGGGCGCGAGCGTGGCACCGTTTGGGCGTGATTCAGGCCCGGATAGACTGCTCGCCGATGCCGGCGAGCGAGCTGATCGAACGGGTCGCTCGCCTCATTGAGGCCAACGCCGAACGCTTCCAAGAGGGGCCACGGGCTGAGATCGAGGAGCTCGGCACGCGGCTCCGAGAGCCGCTCCGAATTGCCATCGTCGGTCGCGTCAAGGCAGGTAAGTCGACGCTCGTCAACGCGGTGCTTGGCCAGCGCGTCGCGCCCACCGATGTGAGCGAGTGCACGCGGGTGGTTACGTGGTTTACCTATGGCCGTCCGGAGCGTGTGGTCATCCGTATGCGCGACGGCAGCGAGCTGGCGACACAGCTGGCCGACGACGGCATGTTGCCCCGCGAGTTACCGGTGCCCCTGGAGCAGGTGGCTTCAATCCGCGCGCATCTGGCCAATGCGAGTCTCAGAAGCATGACGCTGATCGACACGCCCGGGCTTGGTTCGGTGCACGAGGAGTACAGCCGAGCCACCGAAGAGCTGCTGGCTCGGAGCAGCACCGAGGCGGCCAGCGCTGCCGACGCGGTCGTGTTCATCCTGGGGAACGCTGTGATGGCCGATGAGGTCGAGACACTCAAGCTCTTCCAGGAGAGCGACGGCAACGGAGACGGCGGCTCCGCAGCCAATGCCGTAGGTGTCCTCAGCAGAGCTGATCAGCTCAGCGACGGTACCCGTGATTCGTGGGATGTAGCGGTCGAGCTGGCCGGCCGTTACGCGGAGAGCTTCACAGCGTCGGTGGCGACCGTCGTACCGGTGGCTGGGCTGATCGCCGAGACCGCTGAGGCGGCGATGCTCACTGAACGCGATGCCGGCGCGGTCAACCTGCTTGCGAAGCTCGATCCGGCCTCGTTCGACCGATTGCTCTGGTCTGCGGACCGATTCGTCGGCGCGGAGGTGGCGGAGGTCGATCCCGATACCCGCGAACGGCTGCTCGGGCTGCTTGACCTCTACGGAATCCGGGTTGCTGTGCAAGCCGTCCGCCAGGGTGCTACCAGCGCCACCGCGCTTCGAAAGCAGCTGAGCAGGACCTCCGGCATCAGCACCGTCAAGCAGACGTTCGGTTCCTACTTTTCCGACCAGGACCACGTTCTGAAGGTGCGCTCGGTCCTCGACGCCCTGGGCCGGCTTGCCTTCACATACCAAGGGAAGGCCCCGGCGGACGCCCTGGCCCGACTGCGCAGCGAGGTCGAGCAGCTGCACGACGATCCGGTCATGCATCCGATCGCTGAGCTCGAGGTTCTGCACGCCGCCAATCGTGGTCGTGTCAAGCTTCCACCCGACCTCGACGCTGAGATGCGGAAGGTATTCGCACCGGCCAGCGTTCAAACACGGTTGGGGGTAGAGACTGACGATCCCGAGGCAATGCGAGAAGCCGCCCGCTCTGGGATGGCCCGGTGGCGCACGTTCATGCTGAGCGCCGGCCCATCTGAAGGTCACGCTGCTCGCGTCGTGACTCGGTCTTACCAGCTGATCTGGAAGTCAATCGTCTGAGAGGCTCGTGCGGCATGGGCGAGATGCATGATGAGGTGGCGGCCTTCCTGGAGAGCTCAGCGACGTTGCTCCGCGACGGGGGCCGGGTCGAGGCGGCGGATCAGCTGGGCAGTCAGGACTCAGGGAACCTCACGACGGTGCCGTCCCTGTTCGTGGCCGGCGAGGACAAGCGGGGCAAGAGCTGCCTTGTCAATGCATTGCTGCGTCGCCCCGACCTTTCGCCTGTGGGCGTGGAGGTGGTGACGGCGGCGCCGATCATCTTCTCTCGCTCGTCTGAGCCGACCGGCAAGGTTTTTCACTACGGCGAGGTCGAGCCGATGGCAATGGACTTCGAGGAGGCGCGTGCCCAGGCCACCGTGCAGGGCAACCCCCTCAACGAGCTCGGGGTACGAGCCGTTCAGCTCGGGGTGGACGCGCCCATCCTGGCCAACTTCAACCTGATCGACAGCCCAGGGGTGGGCGGGCTCGAATCTGGTCATGCCGCGCTAACCCTTCAGTCGCTGAGATCGGCCGACGCCCTGATCTTTGTGACCGAAGCGGGGGCGCAGTTCCGGGCCGAAGAGCTGTCGTTCTTGCGGCGAGCGACCGCCCGGATCGACACCGTCATCCTGGTTTTGACAAAGGTGGACCTGCACCGGGGCTGGCGCACCATCATGGACGACGACCGGGCCATCATCCGTGAGCAGGCACCGCGATTCGCGCAGAGCCCGATGGTCCCGGTAAGCGCTCTGCTGGCCCTCCGGGGCTTGACCGTAGACGATCCCGAGGAGGCCGAAGCCATCCGGCGAGAGTCAGGCCTCACCGAGCTCGAAGAGCTGATCCAGGCCGAAGTCGTCGACCGGGCAGCCGTCCTCCGGGAGGCAAACATGCTTAGGGGGGCCTCCGCCTCGCTAGCCGGTCTGGCCAAGAGCATCCAGGAGACGCTTCGCTCCTTGGATCAGACCGGCGCGCGCGACGAGCTGAAGGCCGAGCGGGAGCGGCTCGAGGCGCTCAGGCAGGAGAAGGCCACCTGGCCGAGAGCTCTCGACTCGGAAATGCGCAAGCTGACGCTAGAACGTGTAGCGGAGACGAGCCGAGGAATGGTCGAGATCCGGCACCGGTTCGCTCAGCGCCTGCGAGAAGTCAAGCGCAGCGAGTACGAAACGCTTCCCGGGGAGCTAGTGGCCGATCTGACAGCGCTCGAAGGGAGACTCAATGAGGAGGCGGCGGAACGGCTCACGACACTGGTGCGGACTCTGCTTCACGACCTCGACGCCGAGGCCAGCCTCGAACAGGCGGTCCAGAAAGTCACGGAGAGCCGGCTGGCCGAACAACTCGGCACGCCACTCGAAGAGCACAGCCTGACGCTCAATGACACCCTGCTCGTACTGCTCGGCTTCACCGCGGGCCGCTCGATCGCCTCGCTGGCCACAGTGGCTGCGGGCTCAATTATCGCGCCGCCGATCGGGCTGGCCGTGGGCTTGGGTCTGGGCGCCGTGTTCGCGTTTGAGTCATTTGTGACCCGCGACCGCAGCCGGTTTACCGCGGCCTTCCAATCATGGATGCAGGCCCAGATCGGCCAGGCCCAGCTGGCCATCTCCAACAGCTTCCAACGGCGCATGCTGGACGTCCAGGATGAGCTGCGTGATGCCATCCGCAAGAGCCTGGCCGAACGCGAGCGTGACGTCACCCGGACTCTGCATGAGAGCGAGCAGCTTCTGCAAAGCCAGGCCAGCCAGCGCCAAACACAGGAGACCCAGCTACGGGATCGATTGCAAGCCATCCGGGCGCAGCATGAAGGGATCGAGCAGCTCCTGGCGCGCCTGTCTCCCACCGCTCAGCCACCGCAACCATCGGGCCCAGCCGAGAGTGAGTCGTGAGCGACTGGACGCTGGGCATCGATTTCGGAACCAGCTTCACCGTGGCTGTGGTGGCCGAAGATAGAGCCGCCCAACCGGTCGACGTTGAAGCCCGAGGCAGCGACCGACTCCCCTCCTCGGTCTTTCTGACTGAGGAGGGAGAGATTCTGGTCGGCACGGCGGCGCAGCACCAAGCGAAGTTCGCCCCAGACCGGTACGAGCCAACCCCCAAGCGGCTGATGGGCGACGACGAGGTGTTTCTCGGCGACCGCCTGGTTCCCATCGTGGAACTCGTCGGTGGCGTGCTCCGGAAGGCTTACACGGAGGCCTGCCGGCAGCAGGGGGAGCGGGCGCCCTCCATCGTGCGTCTCACGTATCCGGCCACGTGGGCCGAGTCTCGGTGCAAGGTCCTCCGCGACGCCTGCGCGCTGGCGCAGATACCGCCCCCCGAGCTGATCACCGAGCCTGTGGCCGCCGCGATTCGAATCGCGCTGAAGGTAACCCAACCCGACCACAGGATCGCCGTTTACGACTTCGGAGGAGGCACGTTCGACGCCGCGGTCCTGCTCCGTACCGATGCAGGCTTCGAGATCGCCGGCCCGCCAGCTGGGCGGGATCCGCTGGGCGGAGAGGACATTGACCAGCGCATCATCGACTACCTGGGAGAGCTGCTCGAACCCGACCATCCCGACGAGTGGCAGCGCCTGCTGGAACCGCCCGACGCGGAGTGGCGTGGCCTCCAGACCGAGCTCCACGCAGAGGTCCAACGAGCCAAGGAGACCCTGAGCGAGGTGGAAGCCGCCCAGCTGTGGGTGCCGGGGATCAAGCGTGAGGTCCAGCTCACCCGAGACGAGCTCAACCAGCTGATCGGAGCCGACGTCGATGCGACGATCGAGACGCTCGAGATCGCACTCCGGGATGCCGGAGTGACGGCCAACGACCTGGCTGGGCTGTACCTGGTTGGCGGCTCGAGCCGCATCCCACTCGTGGCCGACAGGTTGTGGCGGCGTCTCGGCGTCCAGCCGGCCGTCCAAGACAACCCGAAACTGGTGGTTGCCACCGGCGCCGCCGTCTGGGCAGGAGAGACCCCGACCGCGACGCAGTCGCGCGAGGTCGCCGGAGTGCCTGTGTCTCCGCGGCTGGTTGGTCGTTCTGGTCCGCCCGCTTGGCCAACTGGCTGTGACTGGTCGGTGCAGATGCTCATCGACCGTCCTCAGGGGGAGCCGCTGACCCTCCGTCTGCGAGACGATCCGGCCGAAGGGATGGGCACCGAGCAACTCGCGGCTCGAGCCCGGGCCCAGCGGATGAAGCACACAGCTGGTTTCAGCGACGGCGAGGTGGTGCCCGTGGAAGCGTTCGGCCTGGGTGATGGGCTCGAACGGCGATTCCGCATGCTCGTGGCCGGACAGCCGATGATGATGTTCGAGCAATACCTGGTCCGGGACGGACGCGCGCTTGTTCTCGTCTGCCCAGAAGCCGGGCGGACCGTGGCCCAAACCGTGTCTGTGGGCGGCCAGCGTGACGGCCAGGCCAACCAGCTGAGAGCCAGCTTCAGTTCGCTGGCCCCGGCAGAGTGGACGGTTTCCGAGCAACTCGCCATCTGGCGCCAGGGCGAGTGGCACTCCCTGCTCGCGGGACGAGCAAGCATGGGGCCCGATGCCGTCGCCGGGTGGCGGAGCGAAGAGATGGACCGGCTGACCCGACTGCCGGGCATGCGAATCGTCGATCAGGCGGAAGCAACCGTGTTGGGGGAGGTCCGCGGAGAGGTGACCACGGCGCTCTGGCAGGAGCGCGGCCAGCGAATCGTGACCAAGCTCGGCGTGGGGACGAGCGAGGGCTTGGGCGTATCGCTGATGATCACGCTCCCGCTTCGGGACCAGGCCATGTTTGCCGCGATGACGCAGGCGGTCCGGCTGCTGCCCTAGCTGGTAGTGCCAGTCGCTGCCGGTGGGAATGGCACAAACTCGTCGACGAGCAAGCGCGCCAGCTCGTCGTCTGGCCATTCCTGGTCTGCGCCCGGGACGCTGCCTCGGCGCCGCAGTTCTTCTTCCAGCCTCCGAATGATCTCGCCTGGGGATAGATCACTAGGCGCGTCGGTGAACCGGATTCGTTCGCTCTGATCGGCGAAGCAATACGCCTTCCAGGAGACCGAGAATCGCACCTCGCTGCTCCCGTAACGGCTAACCGTCTGCTGCCCCTCCCGCAGGTTCCAATGGGAACCATCGTGGACGAGCTGCATGTCCGCCTTGAGGCGCCGCAGTCCATCCTCGTTTCCCTGCACTCGGTCGACGCCATGGAAAACAAGATCGGCGTCCAGCGCCACGGCCGAGTTGTGACCGGGATCGAACAGCTTGGCGTCGCCGTCGGGACCATCGGGGTAGTAGGCGAACTCGCCGCCTCGGGCTTGGCCGAAGTAGAGCACGACCGTGGTGATCGGAACGCGCCGCTCCTCGAACAGGCCCGAGTGAGCCATCACCACCAGCAGCCACGGAGGGATGGCTTGGGACCGAACCCCGCGGAAAGCCGGGACGTCGGTGTGAACGCCGAGCTCTTGCCCAGGGATGAGCAGATTCGCGTATACCGCGAACGGCACCACGACCTCACGACCATGGACGGCTCGAGCCAGATCTCTCAGCCGTTCATGACCCAGCAGGCGCTCTGCCGCGGGCGGGGCGGGCCGGCCATCGACGGCATAAGTAGCACGAAAGTAGTTTGTGCGGGCGGCCAGCAGAGCAGGATCCTCATCCACCCGGCCGAGCCGGCCCCCCGTGCGGATGAAGTTCCGAGCCGCATCCAGACGGCCGCCGAATCGGGGGCCAAAGCTACGTCCTGTGGACTCGGGGCGCCTGGGCGCTGGCGCCGGCCCCCCGGATCGCGGGACCGGAGGTCGTCTCGGCGGAGGTCGGTACGAGGACGGCCGGTAGCCGCGAAAGCCATGGGCCAGCGCAAGCACGGCATCGGCCTCAGGCGGGGCGACGGGCTGATCGAGGATCGTCAGACTAGGCACGTATGTGCGCCGCCTGATCTCTCGCAGTGAAGGGATGCATCTCGATCACCTCGTCCGTGTCGCCGTCTACCACGACGATCGTTGCCGTGGAAGCGCCCTCGTCGAGCGCGACGATCGCGTCAGCCGCTCGCTCGGTGGGGACGAGCGAGGGGAAGCTGTTGGGTGCTACTGCGTTGACTCGGACCCCGACGTTCGCGAACTCCAGCGCCATGTGGGCCGTGAGGTGATTGAGCGCAGCCTTCGAGGCCGCATAGACACTCTGGCCGGATCCTGCGTACAGCCTGAGTCCGGCCACGCTGGACAGGTTGACCACGTTCCTGTTGTGGAGACGGTTCTCCGTGTCTCGGCTTTGCCAGTACCGGCGGGCCGCCACGACCGACAGCCGCAGGGGGGCGAGCACGTTCGTGCTGAGCTGATGGTCGGCCGTGGAGAGGAGGCGATCGTGGCCCAGCATCGGCCCCCAGACGGGGGCGACGGCGGCGTTGACAAGAAGGTCGATTCGACCGAACCGGGCCAGCGTCAAATCGACAGCTCGCTCGCAACCGGCCTCGGTACCCAGATCGGCTTGCACGGCGAAAACCGGCCAACGGTTTTCCGGTAACTCCGAGTCAGGCCGAAGCGGATCGACGGCCAATTGGTCATGGCAGGGCACGCTAGGTCGCGAGTGTCGGTACACGGCCGCAATTTCATAACGGTCGGCGAACCGCCGGCAGAAATCCGTACCGAGCGTGCCGGCCGCGCCCGCGAGCAGGCAAACTCGACGCTCACCAGCCGACAATGTTGTGACTCCCCCACCTGCGAACGACGGCCTCCTTGGGTCTGTGGAGCCACATGACCAGGCAGTTGCGCTCGACGTTTGGGTTGGTGATGAAGCTGTGAAACGAGTACGGGGTGCACTCGAACGCGACCAGCGAGTTATTCACCGGAGGCACCGCGAGCGCCGGTTGCTCCACGGGGTCTGTTCCGCGCTCGTAGAGCCCGGTCTCGCCACCGCCGGTGTACGCCTCGGGATTGGCTAGGTAGTAGATGAGGGCCACGGAGCGGACGCGCTCCACAACCGGTCGTCGATTCGCGGTCTGTCCGGTTGTGTAGGAACAGATTCTCGGGTCTGCGACTGTGACGCCCGAAGGTGAGCGCTCGTCCACGAACCAGCCTGGATTCAGATCGTTATGCGGAGCGCCGCTGAGCGATCCGACATCGTGATGGTGGAGGGTCACGTTCAGCTCATGGCTGGAATCCGGGGCCAAGAGCTTTGCCCACAGCGCGCGCCAGGCCGGTAACAGCCAAACCCAGAAGGCGCCAGGATTGGCGGCCGTGACCGAGAGCGCGGAAGCGTCGTAGTCCGGCATCGATCTGGCGAATCGGTTCTCTTCGAGCCGCCGGCGGAACTCGTCAGCCATCGCCTCGTACACCGGGGGGGTGAATACTCCGCGGGCTCTGACGTGCCGAAACGGCGTGGTGCAGAGCAACCAGCGGCGGTTGGCCAGCACCTCCTCGAGCTGGGCGTGCGGGGTGTCTTTCTGAGCGACGCATGCCGGCCACTCCGCTGGGCTGCCGTTGATGCCTGCGTCAGAGACGTAGCGCTCGATCCATGCTTCGGTGGTCGCGTCTGACTGGCGTCGGAAGCGAGTGCTTGGAACCGTGAACTGGGCCGGTAGCTCAATCTCCAGGTGCTCGGCGACCTGGTGGACCGACCCGAGCATGTCGTCGATCATCGTTTCGTAGCTCAGTTCGAGCGGCTCGATCCCGTGAGCTTCGAAGTAACGCCGCCAGCTCTCATCGCCGTCGCCTAGGTGCGATAGCGATCGCTCGATCAGCGATCGATCAAACCGCAGAGCGTCCGGGCGGGGGGCGTCGTACGGTGCCGGCGGGCGATCCGCGTCCCACCAGCTTTTCGTCTGAAGCGCCCGTGCGTATGAGACCGCCTGGCGCATCCGGTCCTGACGGCGAAGCCAGATGTACTTGGTATTCGGAAACCAGCGCTCCAGAACTGCCCGCCGCGCTTGGACGGGGGTATCAGGAGCGCCGGTGATCTCCCGCAGGAAGTATTCGAATTGGATCGAGTGCACCTTGACGCCGAACACGCCGTTCGGCGTCGTCCCAATTCGGGTGATCCGTCGCAGGAAGGCTGGATAGTCACGAGTGCGCCACCGTGGGGCCCAGTACTGGCGGTAGCCCCCGGATAGGTACTCGTTTGGAAGACCCGCCACGCCCGTGTGGTCCAGCGCCTCGCACAGGAGGTAGCTGCCCGTCCTGGGGGTCGTGCATATGACGTACGACAACTCAGGAACGGTCGTGGCTGGCGCAGCGGGTGTCGCGGCTGTGGGCTTATCCCCTGCCAGCTGGGTCATCTGCTGACTCGGGCGCAGGAGGACTCAGCCGCCAGGACCACCGGGGCCGCCCGGGCCACCAGGCCCGCCGCCCGGAGCTCCTGGGCCGCCACCTGGGGCTCCCGGACCGCCCGGAGCGCCGGGGCCTCCACCTGGGGCGCCGGGGCCTCCACCTGGGGCGCCGGGGCCTCCACCTGGGGCGCCGGGGCCTCCACCTGGGGCGCCGGGGCCCTGACCTGGGGCGCCGGGGCCCTGACCTGGGGCGCCGGGACCACCGGGTCCGCCGGGACCACCTGGGCCGCCGCCGGGACCACCGGGGCCGCCGGGACCAGGTCCACCCGGGCCGCCAGGGCCCTGGCCACCAGGCCCTCCCGGGCCGCTAAATCCACCCGGACCGCCGGGGCCTTGCCCAGGACTTGGGCCGGGGCCTGGGCCGGGACCGCCCGGCCCGCCGGGGCGTTGCCGGTACAGACCAGGACCGGGTCCGCCCGGGCCACCGGGTCCTGTCCCGCCGGGTCCTGTCCCGCCGGGTCCTGTCCCGCCGGGTCCTGTGCCTCCCGGGCCGGTCCCGCCGGGTCCTGTGCCACCCGGGCCAGTTCCACCGGGGCCGGTTCCACCCGGGCCGGTTCCACCGGGGCCTGTGCCTCCAGGACCTTGGCCACCTGGGCCTTGCCCACCCGGACCTCCAGGGCCGCCGCCTTGCTGACTGCCTGGGCCTGGGCCGTCGCCGCCGGGCCCACCCGGTTCCGTAGTGCTCATCTCCTGCTCCTTATCGAGTGGGCGTCGACCCGATGCCTCGCGCCGCGCCATTGATCACAGCTCGGAGCATCTTCGAGTCGAGTCTGAAAGTCAAGGAGTGGGCTTACGGCGAGCGCGAAGTCGCTGATGATGGGTGACGATCTGCTGGCGTGCGTGATGGGTGACGTGTACACCGAGGTGGAGAAGACGCTGATCGAGCTGCAGCGCGTGACGATCGTGCAGGAGAACCGCAGCGCCTTTCAGATAGCGATGCAGGACCGCTTTATCGAAGCGGTGCAGCGTCTTAGCGGTCGGCGGGTGAGAGCGTTCCTCTCCAACCATCATGTCGGCCCTGACCTCGAGATCAAACTGTTCGTGTTCGCCGCTTCCGAAGGCGTGGATGGCCGTCCCTAGGGGCTTGGGCGCTCAGCGACGACTCTCGCGCCGCCATTCACGTTGAGCGAGGATCGTGAGGACCCCCAGACTGTCCGCCTTGCGTTGGTCGGAGAGCTCGATCTCGCGTCCTGCGGGTCGCTGCGGGCCCGCCTCGGCGAGCTCGCCCGCGCCGGCATCGGCGTCCGGCTGGATCTCTCACGGCTTGACTTCATCGACAGCAGCGGCGTGCATGTCCTGTTCGACGCGTGTCAGAGCGCACGCCCGGGCGGGCAACAATTCGAGGTCGAGCCGGCGCTGCGCCCGCCCGTGCGACGGGTACTGGAACTCGTCGGACTCGATCAGCTGCTGTGGCCCTTCGGCGAGCCTCCCGAATGGATTGCACCATGACCAGTGACGGATGGCAGCTATCCGAGTCCGCGCTTGACACGCTAAGCGCGGACCCTTCTGCAGATCCACGAGGACTCCTACGGCGCGACCGCGCAGGCGGTGAGCGTGCACCTTCTCGACGAGACCGTCGTCCGACCAGGGGTGAGCAAAGCCTGGTCGCAGCCGGCCAGCTTGAGGCCGTGCGCGACATGCGACGAATCCTGCACGACCTCATGCGCCAGGAGGTGATCCTCATTGTCGAGCAGGTGCTCAATAGGCAGGCGACGGCGTTCACGGCCGACATAGACCCCAAGGCAAACGTCGCCGCCCTCGTGATCACCCTCCAATCACAACCTCACGCCGAAGGCGAGGGATTGGAGGACGAATCGGGCAACGGGTTTCGCTAGCTGCCCGTTTGCAGCGCTTTCGGCAGTGGGCGGTACTGGGCTCGAACCAGTGACCTCCTGCTTGTAAGGAGGACGGCAGCCCGTCTCGGGAGTCGCCCGAAACGCCGATGGCGTCGGGCATCGCGGGCTGGTGGGCGGTCTCATTGGCCCGTGCGATCCCGTCGGATTCGTTGCGATTCGCGCGGGTTACGGGCGCGGGTGCCCAACGGAGGCCCTGTCACGCGACAGGACTACTGCTTCGTCGCCAACGCGATCGCGCGAGGCGAGTTCCCCGAACGCGGAAGCGATTGTGCGACCACTGCGCCAGAGGCTTACATTGGACTGAACCGCGCACTAGTCGGCTAGCGCGTCGATCGGTCGACCCAGGGCGTCGCGCCGGTTGCGTCATCGGGCGAAACGCGATCAGTCTCTAACCGGGCGGGGTAGCCTTCTCACGTGTCGCTTTCCTCGCGAATCGCAGCTTGCGCGATTACCGTCCTCTGTATCTCGTGTACGTCAGCGGCAGTTGCTTTCGCGAGTTGCCCTCAGGAGCGGACTGTCCATTGCCCGGCGTTCAGTTACCGCGCGCGAGGGCGCCTCTATCGCCCACACGAGATTTCGTTCGCGCTCAACGGTCGACCTCGCTGCTCGCATAGCAGAGGATTGATTGAGACATGGCTGAGCAATCGAGGCGACCGCATATACGACCCGACCTACAACACTTACTGGTATCTGATGTCACGCAACCCGTTCAATTTCACGGCTGGGCTCTGCGGCGTGCTGACCTTCAGGGTTTAGCTCCTAACCAGCGAGATTCCTCGGCCTCGCGGCCGCTAGCCGATTGCGTCTCCAGAGCTGTTGGCGCAGGTGATGGGCCAGCGCCGAATTTGGCAGTGAAGCTCAAAGAAGCGTCCGAGCCCAGGTCTTGACCGTCATAACCGAAGGCAGCAGTCAAACCGCAGTGCCGCTCGTGCCTTTCTTGGACCTCCCAGGCGAGTTCCGCTCACGCCCTGCTGGATACTCCTGTTCATGCGCAAGCTCGCCATTGCCTTAGGTCTTCTAGCACTGGCTAGCTGTGGGGGGCAAAAATCTAGCGGAAGATGTCCCCCGGCGAGTATCCGTTGAAAGTTCCGGCCAGCTCACTGCCTCGATCTGAAGTCGACGGCAGTTGCTTCAGGCCGCCGAAACGCGCCTCCTCTGACTATCGGAATCCGGTGACACTAGCGGCAAAACTCCGGACCGACCCGGCCGTCGAGAGCTATATCACCGACGGCAGTGTTCCTCAGAGACTCGGCTGCAAACACGCCCCCGGAAACTCGCTCTATGAGATCTGCGGCATCTACTTCAGCGATGGATCACTTCTCCTTCTCGGGATATCGATTGCTCCTAACGGATCGACCTACAAGATCGTGACTGCATCGGTTGATAACCGCGGGGCACAGCCGTTACCCGGTCCGCCAGGCCCCTAGCTATTCGGTGCCAGCCAATTGAAGACCTCGAACTCGGTATCCGCGCCTACAACAGGTTGAAGCGAGCGGCGATCAACACCGTGGGACAACTTGTCAATTTGCAGACAGACAATCTGATCAAGCCGTTAGGCGAGCGAGAGGTTCGCGGCTCTCGGGAAGGAAGGTTGGATCACTCTCGGTGATCCGTACGCTGAATAGCTGAGGGCCGCTACGGGTGCTTTGACAGGTTGCCCCGGGTCGAGAGAGCGGCGCTGACTACTGCATCATCGAGCAGCCCGGCGTCGATCTAGCTCCCGACTGTCTGCGGGTCGCTCCGCTACCTCTTTGACCGTATCCGAGCTCGTCCGCGCCGCGAGCCTACAGATGGCCCAGGCGCTGACGGACCCGCCTCGAGCCAAAGCGACGGTTGGGTCGAAGTCGGGTTCTGGACGCTCGTGCCCGACGGCATACACCGCGCTCGGCTACGAGTGTCGCTCCACCAAGGTCGTCTGCTGACCAGCCCTGCTCTCGAAATAACCGACGGCGGTACACACGCTCGCCGACGAGCAGGACACGCTGTCCAGCTCCCTAGCCGGCCGCCGGGTGGGTTGCGGACCCGCTCGATCTTCCACTGGCTGCCGTTCCAGCGCTCCGCGAACGGCCCCCCTCGGTGGCCCGTGAAGTAAAGCCCGACGGCGGTGCACGACCTCGCGGACGGGCACGACACGCTGAGCAACGCGTCGCTCCTCCGTCCGGGAAGGCGCTGCAGCTTCCAGCTCGTGCCGTTCCAGCGCTCCGCGAAGAGGTGGCCACCGGAGCTCCCGAGGGCGGTACACGCCGTCGCCGACGAGCACGACACGAGTCCCAGCCCGTTGTGCCGGCTGGGGCCGCGTTGCACCTTCCAGCTGGTGCCGTTCCAGCGCTCCAATACCGTCTTCCCGTGTCCGCAGCAGCCGAAGCCTCCAGTGGCGATGCAGCCCGTAGCGGACCAACACGACACGCTGCCCATTCCACCGAGCGGCCCACGGGCCGGGGGGGCGACGCGCTGCAGCGTCCAGCGGGTGCCGTTCCAATGCTCCGCGAACCCACCGCGTTTGTTGCTCCCGACAGCGGTGCACGCGGTCGCCGACGGGCAGGACACGCTGATCAGCCCGGTGGGACCCCCAGGGGGACTGGGGACGTGCTGCTGCTTCCAACTGGTGCCATTCCAGCGCTCCGCCAACGTCAGCTCATTGCTGCTGGCCCTCTTGGCGAAGGACCCGACGGCGGTGCACGCGCTCGCGGACGAGCACGACACGGCTTGCAGCGTGCTGTAGCTCACCCTGGGGGTGCCCAGCCGGTTCCAGGATGAGAAGTTCCAGATCATCGCCTGGTTCCGCGCGTTCGGTCCGAGACTCCCGACGGCGAGGCACAGCCTCGCTGACGGGCACGACACGCTTGTCGGCAGACTGGGGTTCATCCCGGGTGCGTGCTGGACCGACCAACTCGCGGTCCCCATTGCTCGTGCAGTGAGCAAAAGCTTTCCCCTGTCGCTGCCTTCGGCGTGCGCGGCCAGCGGCGCGGTGAGCAAGGCAAGTGCCAGCACTCCCCCGAGGACCACCCCGACGATGCCCCTGGTCCTGGTCATCACGGTCTGCGTGTGGGCCGCGAAAAACCCGGATCGGGATAGCGCCAGTTTGAGGCGTGGTCGTAGAAGCGAACCCAACTGATGCCGTGCCAGCACATGCCGAGAATGAAGTCGCTGCCGCGGCTCTCAACAAAGCAGTTCCAACGGTCGACGTGAAACGGTCCTCCCCAACCGCCGCCGCCGTACTGGGACCCCCGGATCACTTTGAGGCCTCTGAGCCATCTGGCCCTTGCGGCGATGTGGAGCGCACGGGAGCAGGTCATGTTCTTCCGTCTGAGTACCTGCACCGCGTCGAATCCGGAGCTGTGGATCGATTCTCCCGGCATCTGGAAGGCCCCGTGGCAGCGGACGCCGGTCCTGAAGCCGAAGCTGGCACTGGGTGCGGCCAGCGCGACGATCGCACACGCGACGGTCAACCCGATGACGACGCGCATCCTGGTCATCGACGCGATCTATACCACCAACCGGGAGTGCTCGCCCCAGGGAACCACCCGAGGATTTGGTCCGGTGAAGCCCCAGCGGGGACCGCTACCGCCGGTGACCGGGTCGTGTGCCGAAGCAAGACGGCCGCAGCGAACAGTCGATCTGCTGCGTCTGCTGCGTGACGAACTTGCGGCTCTAGCGGTCACGCGGCGTAGTGAGAATCTCGATCGGTTCGTCTTTGCCACGAGCAGCGGGCGGCACGGCACGGCAAGCAACTACGGCGGCGCGTGCTCCAGCCAGCCGTTGAGCGGGCAAATCACCGCCTGGCGGAGAGCGGTCGATCCGCTACCTGAGCGTCTGACGCTGCACTCGCTCCGCCGCACATTGGCCTCGCTGCTCTACGCACTCGACCAGACGCCACCACGCGTGATGGCGCAGATGGGTCATACGTCGCCGCACTTGGCGCTGGCGATATACGCGCGTGAGATGGATCGGCGAGACGGCGAACCGGAGCGCCTCAAGTCGCTCGTCAGCGGCGAAAACTGGGCATCAACGGGCACTACGAAGGAAATCGTGACCGCTGAAGGGGTTGAGAAACTTGCCGCTTGATGGCGAAAGCCCGGTACTGCAGCGCCTTCGCCGAGTGGGCGGTACTGGGCTCGAACCAGTGACCTCCTGCTTGTAAGGCAGGCGCTCTACCAGCTGAGCTAACCGCCCCGACCCCTGATGGTAATCCGGTACTGGCGTTCCTGCCGCAGCCAGTTCTCGAGTTGGATACGACCGCTGCCAGGAGGGTAAGAAGCCCTTATGTCACAGCAACTCAACGTCGCAGATCTGAAGCTCAGGACCCCCGCGTTTGACGGCCATCGACCGATTCCAGCGCGCCATGCTGGAGACGGCGAGGATGTCGCACCGCCGCTGGAGTGGTCAGGAGTCCCTGATGGGACCAAGGCCTTCGCCGTGGTCGTTCACGATCCGGACGCCCCGCTGGTCGACGGGTTTACCCACTGGGTGGCCTACGGCATCAGCGCAGAAGTCACGGAGCTGCCGGAAGGAGGCGGAGATGCAGTCTCCGGAACGAACTCCTTCGGCAACCAGGGCTACAACGGACCGGCGCCTCCGCCGGGTCATGGAACGCACCACTACTACTTCTGGATCTACGCGCTTGACGAGGACCTCGATCTGGAGCCTGGGCTTGACCGGCGCGAATTGCTCGGGCGAATCGAGGATCACGTGATCGAGCAGGCGCGCCTGGTCGGCACCTACAAGAACGAGGGATAGGAGGGCCGAGCGGGGGGATCTGTCAGGCTGACGCGCTCCAACGGACCGCCTGATGCCCAGGATCCCCTCCCTGCCTCGCATACCCGGTTTGCCTGATCCGCTCCGCCGGATCAGGCTTCCCGAGGACCTGGCCGCGGTCACGACCGTTGGCCCCGAGCGTGATCCTGCGGAGGGAGGTCTCAGCGACTCGGCGATTGACGCCATCTGGCAGGGCGCGGTAGATCTCTATAAGAGTGGGGTGCACCCGGCTGTCCAGGTGTGCGTTCGCCGACAGGGCGCGGTCGTGCTCGACCGAGCCATTGGGCACGCGAGGGGAAATGGTCCGGATGACGGGCGGGAGAGCGAGAGGGTGCCCGCCACCCCTGAGACCCCGTTCCTCATCTATTCAGGTTCCAAGGCCATCACGGCCTTCGTGGTCCATCTTCTCCACGAGCGGGGGGTCCTCGACATCCATCGGCCGGTATGCCAGTACATCCCGGGATACGAGGAGCACGGCAAGCAGGACATCACCCTCGCTCACGTCCTCGCTCATCGCGCCGGTGTGCCCAACCTCCCCCGAGACGCGTTCGACCTCGACCGCGCCTCTGATCGAGATTTCCTCGTGGAAACACTGTGCGAGGCCCGCCCGTTCGCGCGTCCCGGCCGCTACCTGGCCTACCACGCCGTGTCTGGCGGCTTCATTCTCGGCGAAGTCGTCTACCGGACCACGGGCCAGGACATCCGGACGGTGCTGGCCCGGGAAATCCTGGAGCCACTCCAGTTTCGCTGGAACAACTACGGCGTGGCCCCGGAGGATCTGCCGCAGGTGGCCCTTAACTACCTCACGGGACCTCCCACTGCGCCTCCGTTCTCGCAGCTGCTCGCCCGGGCTCTCGGGACCGGACTCGACGAGTTGGTCACGGCCAGCAATGACGAGCGCTTCCTCACGGCGATCGTGCCCTCAGCCAACATCGTCACCACGGCGAGAGAGCTCTCGCGCTTCTACGAGCTGTTTCGCTGCGGAGGGCAGTTGGACGACGTGCGGATCATGGACGCCGGAACGGTCCGTTATGCGCTCACCGAGCAATCGCGACTTGAGGTCGACCTGTCGCTTGGCTTCCCCACGCGGTTCGGCTATGGCCTGATGCTCGGGGCAGGCCTCCTCAGCCTCTACGGCCGGGACACCCAGCACGCGTTCGGGCACCTTGGGTTCACCAACATGCTCGGCTGGGCGGACCCGGAACGCGCGCTGAGCGTGGCCGTGATGACCAACGGCAAACCGGCCCTGTATCCCGAGCTGCCGCGGTTCTATTGGCTCATGCAGCGGATCACATCCGAGGCGCCCAAGGTGCCGGGATCCGAGATGGCGGTCTGGGATCCACTGGCCGGGCGCCCCGGGGTGATCAGTTAACGGGAGCCCGCGGTGGCCCGGGCGGGCGGCCGGCTTGTGGACCGGCCATTGCTGCTCGATCGAGACCGGCTCGTCCGCGTGCCGGCACTCGACCTGCGTGCGCTGCTCGCTCTGGAGCTGCTGCCCGACCTCGAGCCGCTCGCCTTGGAGCCGTTGCTCGACCTCGATCCACTGGTTCTTGAGCCGCCACTGGACCGAGTGGCGCTGCTCGCGCGCTTGGTCGTGCGTCGTGTCGAACCCGTGCTGCCAGTCGCGGTCTTGCGTCTCGTCGTCCGCTTACGCCGACCGGTCGACCGCAGGCTGGCCGGGATCTCGGCCCGCGCCAGCTCCTTGACCAGACGGCCCAGCTCGGCGTCCAGGAACTTGGCCATGCGCTCCTCGTCGCGCCGGATGGCCTTGGCCAGCTGCGCCGTCTCACGGTCGGCAACCGTCTCGGCCAGGGTGAGGATGCGCGAGTAGAGCGCGATCTCAACGTGCTCCTCGCGGAGCTCCTCCTGGGCATTGCGCAGATGCGTCTCGGGCTGGCTCGTCACGGCCGCTCGAGCCACGCCTACCTGTCCCTTCACGGCCGAGACAGCCTTGCCCGCCATCTCGCCGACCGCCTCGGGGACTCCAGGCAGATTTGGGCCAGTGCTCGGCGAGCCGCCACCGAGCTGCTTGATGCGTGAGGCCACGCGCCGTTTGTGGTCGCGGGTCTCGGTCAGGTGCTGCCGAAGGCGCTTTTTGTAGGAGGCCTTCTGCGTGAGCGCGATGTGCGCCGTCAGATCTGCCTCCAACTCGGCTTCCTTGGCATGGGCTTCGCCGAGCCATTGAACGAGCTTGGCGTCGCGTGCGTTCAGCATTGGTTGGTCAGCCATTGGGGGTGAGTCCTCCTTGGGGTCTCGCGTTTCTGGTTTAGGCCCGAGAGCCGTTGCCTGTGGCGCTGCGCAACTGGCGCGTCACGGCCGACAGAATCGTCTGGCGCCCTCGGGTACTGCTCTCGTAGAGCTGGACTGCGGCCAGCTCGGACGGGGAGGCGCCGCTTAAACGCGCAGTTACATCCCGCGCGTTCATGTGGCGGTATCCCTCCCACGGTTCACGGATGTGAATTTCCGCGCCCGCGCCATCCTCGGCGCCCGGCTCGGCGAACTCGTCCACCAGCTCGGGCTCCTCCGACACGTGCGGCGGCTCTTCGAATAGAGGCGTGCGGGCCGGCTCGTGGACCGGCGTGTTGGCGGGTTCGTCAGTCAACGCCGCATCAGGGGCTTCGGTGAACGACGGTCGCGCGGGGGCGGCCGGTTGCGACGACGACGCTGGAGCCGGTGGCGACTGCTCCCGTAGAAGGTTGGGAGCCGCAGCGGAGAACGCGCGCTCGGATTGCGGCCCGCCGCCATTGGGTGTCGCTGTCCGCGCCGGTCTCAACTCCTCTGATTGGTCTGGTTTGACCCGGCCGGCCAGAAAACCTGCGACCTCCCAGGAGAGGGTCGCGGTCTGCTCCGCGGCGCGCCACGATAGGCGCGCGATCCGTCTGGTTGCACGCAGGGGAAGAGTGATCAGCTCGCCGACCATTCTCTTCCTATACCCCGTGAGCAGAAAACTCAACGCCGCTCGCGTTCCTCACGAGTTGCTAACCGTTACCGACCTTCGTGATTGTGAACAGTCTCTGTTTGGGTACCAGCGATATCGTGCCCATGTAATCCGGGACAGGGCAGGCAGAGGAAACGCGAGCAATGCAACTTGACCCCAGGACCATCATGAGCGGGAGCCTGCGGCTGGCGGAGCGCGCAGTCGATGAGGCGTACTTCGCCGGCCTCATGATGCGCCGCGGAGTAGTGGGTCTCGAGCCGCCACACAGGGTGGCCAAAATGCTGCTGGCCTTTGAGCGACACGGGCTGCTCGGCGGATCGATCACGGCGTCGGCACTGCGCCACGGTGATCAAGCGGCCATCCTGGACGAGCGTGGTGAGCTCAGCTACGCCGATCTCGATGCGCACTCCAACTCGCTGGCCAATGCCTGGCGGGATCGCGGCCTGGAGGCCGGCGACGGTGTGGCCATCCTGGTGCGTAACCACCGGGGCTTTCTGGAGTCGGTATTCGCAGCAGCCAAGTGCGGGGCTCGCATCATCCTGCTGAACACGTCGTTCGCCGGACCGCAGATCCGCGAGGTGGCCACACGCGAGGGCACCGACCTGCTGGTCCATGACGATGAATACTCGAAGCTGCTCGCCGACATTGATCCGCCGCACGGCAGCTGGCGGGCCTGGGTCGATGAGCCGGCAGAGGACACCTTGGACGCCCTCATCGAGGAGGGAGATCCGAGCTCGCCTCCCAAGCCAGCGACTGGTCCACGGATCATCATCCTGACGAGCGGGACGACCGGCACCCCCAAGGGCGCCCCGCGGAGCGAGCCCAGGTCGCTATCGCTGTTGGGCGGACTCATGAGCAAGGTGCCCTTCCAAACCCGGGAGGTCACCGAGCTATGCGTTCCGATGTTCCACGCGCTGGGCTTTGCCCAGGCTCTGGTCGGCGTGGGGCTCGGATCGACGCTCGTCATCAGAAGGCGCTTCGATCCAGTTGAGACGCTTGAAAGCCTTGAGCGCCACAAGGCGAGCGCCATGGTGATGGTCCCCGTGATGCTCCAACGGACCGTCGACAAGGTCGAGGAGCTCGATTCCAAACCCGACACCTCCTCGCTGCGCATCATCTTCCTCTCGGGCTCGGCGCTGGGAGCCGATCTGGCCAAACGGGCGATGAAGGTCTTCGGCCCGGTGGTCTACAACCTCTATGGGTCGACCGAAATCTCCTACGCGACGATTGCCACTCCTGAGGACCTCGAGGAGGAGCCCGGCACCGCCGGCAAGGTGGTACGCGGCTCGATCGTGAAGCTGTTCGATGACGACGGGCGCGAGGTCAGCTCGGGAGATACCGGGCGGATCTTTGTCGGCAACGCCGGCCAGTTCGAGGGCTACACGGGCGGCGGCCACAAGGAGGTGATCGACGGCTTGATGTCCTCCGGTGACGTGGGTCACTTCGATAGCGAGGGTCGCCTGTTCATCGACGGCCGTGATGACGAGATGATCGTCTCAGGGGGTGAGAACGTCTTCCCGGCCGAGGTGGAGGAGCTTCTGGGAGCCCACGACTCGATCTCGGAGGCGGCGGTGATCGGGGTGGACGACGAGCAATTCGGCCAGCGCCTGAAAGCGTTTGTCGTGCTGCGCGGCGGAGCGTCTTTATCCGAAGACGACGTCAAGGGCTACGTGAAGGAAAACCTTGCCAGCTACAAGGTTCCGCGTGAGGTGGCCTTCGTGGAGGAGCTTCCCCGCAACGCCACCGGCAAGGTGCTCAAGCGCGACCTGGCCGAACAGGGCGCCGGCGCACGCGAGTGAACCTTCGCTCCGAGTTCCCGGTCCTGGAGCGGGTCTCCTACCTGAATGCCGGGACCGAGGGGCCGGTTCCCCGAGCGGGCTGTGGAGGCCGTCGAGCACCGAGTCAGGGACGATGCGGAAAAGGGTCGGGCTGGACGGGCCTACTTTGACGAGCTGATGGGGCTGGCCTCGCGCGCGCGCGCGGGTTACGCGCAGGTGCTCGGATGCTCGGACGCCGACATCGCGCTGACTGGCTCGACGACCGATGGCGTGAACACCGTGATCTCCGGCCTGGATCTGCGAGCAGGAGATGAGATTCTGACCAGCGATCAGGAACACCCCGGGCTCCTGGCCCCGCTCGGTCTGGCCCGCCGGCGCCACGAGCGTGACGATTCGGATGGTCCCGTTCCATGAGCTCGCCGGCGAGGTCGTGCCGGGGAAGACCCGTCTGGTCGCCTGCTCGCATGTCTCCTGGGTCGGCGGCGAGGTCGTCGACTCACGAGGGACTCTCCGCCACCGGGGTGCCCTTTCTGCTCGACGGTGCCCAGGGGCTGGGGGCCGTTCCGGTCAACGTGGAGGCGCTGGGCTGCCAGTTCTACGCCGCCTCAGGCCAGAAGTGGCTCTGCGGTCCCGAGGGAAGTGGGTGTCTGTTCGTGGCCCGAGATCAGCTGGATGAGCTGCGTCGTGCCCTGGCCTGGCTATGGCTCGCTGGCCGACCCCCAGCGGCCCTTGGATGCCGAGCCGGTCGAGGGCGCGAGGCGCCTTGACCACGGCTTTCCGATCGCGATGCGAAGCGCCTGGACCGTGGCGTCGCTCGAGGTTCTGGCCGAGGCGGGGTGGGACTGGGTCCACGCCCGAGCCGCCGAACTGGCCGGAAAGCCTGGCCAGGCAGTTGGCGGAGGCGGGGCTTCAGGTCATGCCCCGCGGTCGCTCGACACTCGTGTCGTGGCGGGTGGCGGACGCCCAGGCGGATGTACAGCGGCTGGGCGAGGCCGGATTTGTCGTTCGGAGCATTCCGGGCCGCGAGCTTGTGCGGGCCTCGGTCGGGGCGTGGTCCTCGGAGGAGGAGCTGGAGCGCCTGGTTCAAGGCGGCCGCGTCGGCTTAACTCGTAATCCGCTCCGGGTGCGCGTAGACGTTCATGTCGCCGCGCCGGGCGAAACCGCACAGCGTCATCCCTCGCTCCTCGGCGAGGGATACCGCCAATGAGCTTGGCGCACCGACCCCGACGAGAATCGGAGCGCCAGCCACGGCGGCCTTTTGCACGAGCTCAAACGACAGCCGTCCACTGACACACAGGATCCGTCCGCTGAGAGGCACCAGGCCGTCCAGAAGGGCCCGCCCCACGACCTTGTCCATCGCGTTGTGACGCCCGACATCCTCACGTTCGATCAGGAGCACCCCCTCGTGGTCGAACAGCCCCGTGGCGTGCAGCCCACCAGTGCGCTCGAACGTCGGCTGCTCGAGCCGATCGGGCAGGCCAGCAACGAGCGAACGCGGGAGCACCGGGCCGTCGGGCAGCGGCGCGCTGTGGACGGCCACCTCCTCCAGCGCGCCCTTCCCGCACACCCCGCACGACGAGGTTGTGTAGAACCGCCGCGAGGTGAGCTCTCGAGCCAGGGGGCCTTCGACCTCGACGGTGTTGACGGCGAAGTCCTCTGTGGGTCCAGCCTTCGCAGGTCCGGTGATGAGCCCCTCGCCGTACAGAAAGCCGAGCGCCAGCTCCTCGTCGTGACCGGGCGTGCGCATCGTTACGGCCAACGGACTTCCCGTCCACCCGGATCTCGAGCGGCTCCTCGACGGCCACCTCGTCCTCGCCGTGATCGTGGCGAATGGTGGAGAAACCGGCGGGCACCGCGGAAACGTTAGGCCGCTGAGCGGGAAAACGCAGCGCTAACCTACGGGGCGGCTAGCATTTCTGGCTGCCCGCTCGAGATGTTGTCGGGCATCCCCTTTGAGTGCGGTTGGCGGCTCGTTCCGCGGTGGCTGGCCGCGCCTGACCTGTAGCGGACAAAGCCGCCGTCGCTCGCGGCCCGAGGTGGCACGAGACCGGAAGTATGAAAACACGATCACGACTGATTAGGAGTGCGCGCGCCCGGTGGCTGGCGCTGGGTCTCGTTCTCTGTGTGGGCGTCGCCTTGGTCGCCTCCGTATCCGGGGCATCCAGTACCAATACCCACCGCCACCACACCGCCCCGACGGTGAACCCGGACCCGCCTGCCCCCGGCGCTCATGTCCGGCACGTCAGCCTTTCCGAGGCCGCACGCAACGGCGTAGACCAGCTGATCGGCCTGGGCGGTCAGAGCCCCGCCTCGCAGAACCAGAGCGATGGTCTTTGGGGCGGCCACATCCTGTCCAATTGGTGGCAGTCCGCACTCGCCCTGCTCTCGCTGACCCGCTACCTCGAGCGCACCGACACCGTCTCGCCCGTCTACCAGCGAGCGATCACGCTCCTCTATCGCCACAACCACGTCCGCCCCAACACACACGCGCCGCTGGACTTCGCCAATGAGTTCAACGACGACACCGGTTGGTGGGGAGTGGCCTGGCTCGAGGCGGCCAAGTATGAGATGTACGTGCGGCACGACCGGTCTCTCGCCTCGACGTACCTGGGAGTGGCCGAGTGGGACGCGAAATTCATCAACTCGCAGCAGCGGCGCTGCGGTGGCCTCGAATGGGGCATGGGAAAGCCACCGGACACGACCACGACGGCCGAGTACATGGCGCTTACCGCTGGCCTGTCGTCGTTGAGGGCCCAGCCCGGGCCGCTCCACAGCACCTCCCTGGCGTTCAAGTGGCTCCAGGCGGCGGAGGGATCGCTGGCCTACATGGAGACCACGAACCTCATCAACCCCAGCATCGGGCGGGTCAATGACAGTCTGATCCAGCACCGGGACGGCGCCTGCACGCCCTATGGGCGGCCGCTCACATACACCCAGGGCGAGGTCGCGGACGCTCTCATCCAGCTGGGGCTCGCGCTGCACCAGCCGATCTATTACAGGGACGCCCGCAGGTTCCTCGACTATGCGATCGGGCCGGAGGCTGGCCTGCTCCGCAACGGCGTTCTTCGTGAGCATTGCGAGGACGGCCAGTACAACTGCAGCAAGCTGTCCAGCCGGCTGGACCTGCCCGCTTACAAAGGGCTGCTGGTCAACGCGATGGCTGACTACGACGCTGTGACCGGGACCAACCGGTACCGATCATTCCTGCATCGGCAGGCCAACGCCGTCCTGACTAACGCGCTGGTTGCCGGCGGTCGTGACCAATGTCATACCGCGGCCAACTGCCTCTTCGGTTTCTACTGGGCCCGTCCGCCGCACCTTGTCAGCGGGGCCGTTCGCATCACCCTGGGCGGCCAGGAGAGCGGGATCGACGCCCTCACGTCCGCGCTCCCGGCGCGGTCCTCTGCGCAGTTCTGAGCAGGCGCAAGCAGAAACTTGCTCTTGCTCACGGCGTGCCGGGGGGCGCGTGTGCTCACACCGCAATCTGCGAGCCCACCGTCACGGTCCGATTCACTGGCAGACTGAACTGCTCGATCGGGCTGGCGGCGTTGCGTGCCATGGCGGTGAAGAGGGCCTTTCGCCACCGGTGCATTCCCTTCTCTCGTGTCGGCGTGATTGTGATGCGGGAGAGGAAATAGGAGGCGTGCTCGAGGTCGAGGTTGCGCTGGAGGAGGCCCCGCTTTCGCGCCAGGGCCAGGGCCGCTGGCACGTCAAGGCTGTCTCGGTAGCCCGCCCGGAGCGTGATGTGCAGGATTTTGAACAACCCTGCTCCTAGGGTCTCGACCTCGAACTTGTCGCCCGGGTCGACGTGCGAGACACCAACCATTTCGATCGAGACGATCAGGACCTTGTCGTGGAAGACGCCGTGGTGCTCGACCTCGGCTTTGAGAGCGAGTGGCGTCGTTCGCTTGTCAGGGCTGAGATACACCGCCACCGTCCCGACGCGATGAACGGGCGGGTCGGTCATCCGCACGCGATAGAGGAAGTCCTGTAGCGAGCCCTCCGTCTTCTCGCGGTTGCCGGTGACGATCTCCCGGCCGCGGCGCCAGGTGAGCATGACCAGCGACGCGAGTGCCCCCGCGCACAGCGGGATCCAGGCGCCATGGCTGACCTTGGTCAGGTTGGAGCTGAAGAACGCGATCTCCACGGTTAGGAACACCGCGCCCAGCAAAACGAGCTTCCAGGTCGCCGTGTGCCACATGAATCGCGCCACCGCGAGGAACAGGATCGTGTCCAAAATGAAGGTTCCGGTCACGGCGACGCCATAGATCTCAGCCAGCGACGTCGAGCGCTGGAAGATCAGGACGAGCGCGATCACGCCTGCAGCCAGGCACCAGCTCACCACCGGCACGTAGATCTGACCCTCCAACTCGGACGTGTGCCGGACTTTGAGCCGGGGTAGGAGACCCAGCTGCACGGCCTGGCGGACCATCGAAAACGAGCCCGTGATCGCCGCTTGGGAAGCGATGATCGTGGCTGCGGTGGCCAGGAACACCATGGCCACCCTTCCCCGGCTGGGTACGAGCAGGTAGAACGGGTTGGTCACCGCTTGGTGGTTTGCCAACACGAGCGCCGCCTGACCCAAATACGAGAGCAGCACGGCCGGAAACACGATTCCGAACCAGGTCCGGCGAATCGGTCCTGCGCCGAAATGACCTCGGTCGGCGTAAAGAGCCTCCGCGCCAGTGAGCGCGAGCACGACGCCACCCAGCGTAAGAAACGCAGCCAGACCGTGCCCAGCTATGAAGCGGGCCCCCCAGGTTGGTGACAGGGCTTCTAGGACCCCTGGATGTGCGACCACCTCTCTGGCTCCCAGAAAGCCGATAGCTATGAACCAGACCAGGATCACCGGGCCGAACAGCCAGCCGACGGCGCCGGTGCCGTAGCGCTGGATGGCAAACAGGCCGACCAGGACACCGAGCGCGATTGGAACGATGAGGTGAGACAGACCGGGTGCGGCCACCTTCAGCCCTTCGACTGCCGAGGTCACTGAGATCGCGGGAGTGATCATTCCATCGCCCAGGAACAAGCCGGCTCCGAAGATCCCCAGGCTGACAAGAACCGCGGTTCGGCCCAGCCGCCGGCGCTGGATCAGCGAGGTGAGCGCCATCACGCCGCCGTCCCCCCGGTTATGAGCGCGCATGACGAAACCGGCGTACTTGATCGACACGATGATCGTCATTGCCCAGAAAATCAGCGACACGACACCGTATATCCCGGTCACAGTGGCGTGGACGGCATCGGCATGGTTGGTGAAGATGACCTTCTCGGTGTACAGCGGGCTGGTTCCGAGGTCGCCGTAGACCACTCCGAGTGCCCCGAGCGCCAGCGCCACACGACTCCCGTGGGCCACCACATCTCGCTCTGCATCGGACGGGGGACCAGGGGCGCGCCCGTTCGTAGCGGGGGCCTCCGGCGCGGGCGATACACCCCAGTGCCCGAGTTTGTGGGCCGCTTCGTTGAGCGTGCGCCGCGGCGGAGCCAGCCGGGGTCCTTGGTGACTTTCCAGCGAGGTCATGTCGGCCTTCCGCGAGGGAGGCGGAGGGGTCAATTGCGGTCCGCGGGCCTGCCCCGGCGCCGCGGCCGTCGGCCCCCGGTGCCGTCCTCGATTGACGAGCCTCGCCCTTCAAACAGCGGTGCCCCAACCACCCGCACGCGCTTGATCACGAACCGGCGGAGCTTTGCCACCGGCTCAAGCGCGGGATCGACCGTCTCGATCACCGTGCGCGCAAACCCATCTGCCTCTGGCGGTTTCACCAAAGCCGACTCAGCAAAGCCCACACGGCGGAAAAGGGGTATTGGTACTTTTACCCATCCTTCCGCCCGGGGCGCCTCTCCGAGTGCTCGCGCGGGCGGGTAGGTTAGGGCTCGAGCAGGCCCCGCCGAATGGCGTAGCGCGTCACCTCAGCAACATTGCGCATGCCCAGTTTGTGCAGGAGATTCGCTCGATGACGGTCGACCGTCTTGCGGCTGATGACCAGCTCCTGGGCGATCTCGTCGCTCGTTGAGCCCTCGGCGATCAGCTTGACGACCTGGAGCTCACGCGGGGTGAGGGGGTCCTCAGGTGCCGCGCCACCCCGTCGGGCCTGTTCAAGGTAATCGCGGACCAGAGCGGTAACGGCGCCCGGATAGAGAAATGGCTCCCCCCGCATCGCAGCCCGGCACGCATCGACCAGGTCCCGGTTGGCAGCCGACTTAAGCACGTAGCCGGATGCCCCGGCTCTAAGTGCTTCGAAGAAATACCGCTCGTTGTCGTGAACGGACAGGATCAGGATCCGGGCCGGAACCTGTCGGCGTCGCAGCTCGGCCGCCGCCTGGAGCCCGGTGAGGCGCGGCATCGAGACATCGAGAATGGCCAGGTCGACGTCGTTGGCCAGGGCCTGCTCGACGGCCTCCAATCCGTCCGAAGCTTCCGCGACGACCTTGATGTCCGCCTCCCCGTCGAGGACGGCGCGCAACCCGCTTCGAACCACCGCGTGGTCGTCGGCCAGCAATACGCGTGTCTTGAGCGGGGTCGGCATCAGGGGGACACGGTGGCTGGCACTGTCAGCAAGACCAGGGTCCCGGTCGCCTCTCCCGAGCTGACCTCCAGCTGGGCACCGATCAGCATTGCCCGCTCGCGCATCCCTGCCAGCCCGCTCTCAGTCCGGTTCTCAGGCAGACCGCTCCCGTCGTCTTGCACGGTGAGAGCGACGTGGCGGTCGATGCGCTTCAGAGCAACCGTGACCTCGGTCGCGCCGGAGTGGCGAAGCGCGTTGGTCAGAGCCTCCTGGGCGATCCTGTAGATCACGAGCTCGGCTTCGTCCGACAGCGAAGGAAGGTTCCAATCGAGGTCTCGCCGGATCCGTAGGCCGGTTTCAGAGTCGATCCGCGAACAGAGAGCGATCAAAGCATTGACCAGCCCGAGGTCATCCAGCGCCTCGGGCCGGAGCTCCCTTCCGATGCGCTGGACGTCTTCCAAGCTCCGCATCAAACTGTGGGCGACTTCGGCCAGTGCTTCGCGCTGGCCGCTGTCGTGGTGAGCGGCCCGCTCGGCCTGGAGGGCAATCGCGGTGAGAACCTGCCCCACCTCATCGTGCAGCTCCCGGGCCACTCGTCGGCGCTCGCCCTCCTGAGCGGCCAGCGCACGGCGGCCGCTGTTGCGTCGCTCACCCTCGAGACGGTCGAGCATGGCGTTCAGGGCCGCGGCGAGTTCGTCTACCTCGCTTCCCGACTTTTCTGAGAACTCTGCTCTTCGACCCGGTTGGCCGGGGTCGACCTTCCGCAATAACGCCGTCAGGCGCCGTAGTGGTGCGAAGGCCCGACGGAGCAGCAGCAGATCAAGCGCGAGCATCAGCACTAGCCCACCGGCCAGGACCAGAAGCTCACTGGGCGTGGCGACCCGGTGCACCGTGACGGGCGTCCAGGCGAGGAGCGCCACGGCCAGGACGAAGACCAGCATGTTGGCGCCGAACACACGCCACAAAAGAGAGAGCCTCGACCACGGCCGGAGGCGAGGCCGTGTCGGGAGGGCGGCGTTCTCCGGTGTCGGCGCCGCTGCGCTTGCCGGCGCTCGCTCAGTGGAGGGCAGAGCCATCGCTCAGAGACTACGGAGCGCTTGGCGACCACAAGGAACGACGAGCTGGCTTCTAGCGCCCTGGGCGTCTGTGCAGCAGGCTGGCTACGAGGATTAGCAAACCGGCCGCGAGCAGCACGCGTCCGAGGAGGGAGCCGATTGTCGACCAGGCGCTGCCGGCGAGCGCGCCGGCGAGCACGAATGCCGTGGCCCACAGGAGGCATCCGAGTGTCGTGAGAGCGATGAACGGGATCAGGGGCACCCGGCGCGCGCCCGCGGGCAGCGACACGAACGTGCGCGCCAGCGGCAGCAGGCGGGCGATGAACACGGCTCGAGTGCCATGGCACTCGAGCAGGTCCCCCCATCGGCCGACCACCGTGCGGGCGAGCGGAAGCCGAGTCAGCAATCCGGTCGCGCCGACGGTGTAGGCAAGCAGCGAGCCGACCAAGTTGCCCGTGGTCGCCGCGAGCAGGGCTAGCGGCAGACTCATCCACCCCTGATGCACGGCGAACCCGGCAAAGAGCAATGTGACCTCGCTCGGAACCGGTATGCAGGCGCTCTCAGGAATCATCAGCAGGAACACGCCAAGCGCCCCAAACTGTTCGATCACGCCCGTCATCCGCACCCCAACCGGGCTGCGGCCGCGGAGCGTGTCAGAATCGCACGATCGCTAACCATACTTAGATGTTAAGGCTACTTATCTAATGCCTGGTCCGCGACGCCGCCTGTCCGAAGCAGCTGACGGGCTGATCGCGGTCGCGCCGCTGGCGAACCGATGGATCGAGCGGCTCCTTGTCCGCCACCAGCCGCCGCTGACGGTCACGCAGTTCCTGGCGCTGCGGGCGATAGCGATCGAGGGTGCGTCGGGTTCCGAGCTCGCCCGCCGCGCCGGCGTGTCCGGACCCGCGGTCTCTCAGCTCCTCGCGGGCCTCGCCGACGCCGGACTGATTAACCGCCGAGAGTTGGCCAAGGACCGTCGCCGGCAGACGCTCACGCTCTCACCACGTGGGCAGAAGGCGCTCGCCTCCGCGCAGGCGTTGCTGAGAGAGCACCTGGCGCCGCTGCTAGCGGAACTCCCGCGTCCGGAGGCGGACGCGCTGAGACGCGCCCTGCCGCACCTTGAGGCGAGCCTCTCCGGCGCGCCGCCGCCTCGACGGCCCCCACCACCACGGCCGTCGGCCGGTCCTCATGCCGCACCTCGGCGACGAGGACCTAAACACCCCACTTGAACGATCTAGCCCCCGGCGCCCCGTACCTAGCGGCTAGTCAGTCCTGGTCCCACTTCCGGCGCTCGGCAATACGCCGTTTCTCCCGTTTGGCGCGCAACTTCTGGGCCGCCTTGTGTGCCTCTTCGTTGCGACGTGCCACCTCCCGCTTGACCTCGTTGAACGCAGCCTCCGATGTCGAACGCCCAGGCCCTGGGTTGGTTGATTCAGCCATCAAAGATCCACCTCTTTTTCCGCTCCCTCGAAATGAGCCACGGGAGAATGCGAGAGCTCGACACTCTGAGGTGGACCGGCATGTCTGAGTCTACGCCGTGTCCCCCGGGATTGTGCGAGGTCGCCCGACTCTGGCCGCGATCGGCGAGGTGATGCGCCGCCACGGCCTCACCCCCGCCCCACCCAGGTAGTCAATCCACCCGAAAGACGCAACGCAAGAACATCGTCGTCTTCGGAGCCGTGCTCGGCATTTGCATCGCGGCCTACAGCCTGCAGTTGGCGACTTGACACATGTCCGAAGCGATGTGCGATTCAGCAGTAGTGGGACCCAATTACGCCAACGCTCCCGACGCCGAACTAATCAGCGCAGGCCGCGCTGACGCGTTCGCGGTCATCTACGACAGACATGCGGCGGCGATATATGGATGGGCCCGGTCGAGGGTCGGCGACCACGCCGCTGACTTGACCGCCGAGACGTTCGCTCGCGCGTGGCTCTCGCGTGCCTCATTCAAGGACCGCGCCGGGGGCTCAGTGCGGCCGTGGCTCCTGGGGATCGCGCAGAACATCCTGGTCGACTCGCTACGCAGACAGCGGATCGAGGACAGGGCCAGGGCACGGCTCGGCGTGGAAGGTGCGCGTTCAGGCCTCAGCAGACGAATCCCTGGACGGCGCCACCGCGTACGTCGCGCGGAGCGACTACCGGCCGCTCGAGATCGACTCCACGACAAACGGCGTCGAGAAGATCGTCTTCTCAGCCTACGACTACCTGCCCGCGACGCCAGCCAACGACGCGCTGCTCGCGGTCACGACCGCGCATCCGGGAGCGACCGTCGTGAACGAAACGCCGTCAGCGCCATCCGGGAGCGCAGGCAAGGCGGGCACGAGCTGACCCGAGCCAATCCCCGGACAGCCGATTGATTACGAGCGGGTCGCCACCTCACACGGCGACCCGCTCGATCATGCGTGCGTCGCGATGTGTATCGTGCTTCATCGCGCTCCTACGTGTTACGATATACCGCGATGCGTAGCAGCGATCCCTCTTTACTCATCATGGCCAGTCTCGCCGAGGGCCCCAAGCATGGCTATGCAATGACCCGCGACGTGGAAGAAATGGCCGGGGTCAAGCTCGGTCCCGGGACGCTCTATGGCGCGATTGCCCGCCTCGAGGAGCGCGGCCTGATCGAGCCGCTCGGAGCGGAGGATCGCCGCCGGCCCTATCGGCTGACAGGGTCGGGTGCCGCTGTGCTTCGCGAGCAGTTGACCGCCCTGGAGCGCGTGGCGAGACTCGGGCTCGGTCGCCTGTCCGCTGCCGAGGCGCGTGTATGAGAAAGCACTTGCTGTCGCTCTATCCGGAGGCTTGGCGTGATCGCTATGGGACGGAGATGTCCGCGCTACTCGATGAAACTCCGCCCAGCGTCGCCGCCATTCTGGATCTGGTGCGGGGCGCGCTTGCGGCGCACCTGCGACCGCTCCCCGGCTCAGCGCCTGCGATCCGCGCGAGAGGCACCATTGCCGGTGTCCTGGGGTGCTTCATCGTCTTCTGCTTCTTCGGGTCGGGCTTTGCCAAGACGACCGAGAACTATGACTACATCGAGCACGTCCATCCGCTGCTCGGCGTTTCCCACTCCCTGATCCTGATTGGCGCGATCGTCGCCGCAGGCGCGCTGGTACTGGCCGCTGCGCCGCTCGTGCGAGCCGTGCTCGCCGAGGTGCATCGGACACGCGACCGGAGCCTGATGAAGCTGATCGCCGTGCCGCCGGCGGGGATCGGAATGTTTGTCGGTTCGGTCGGGCTTCTCGTCCTCTGGCTGAATGCCCATGACCATCGGGCCGGCGTCGGCGGATGGTTACTGCTCGGATTCTGCGCGCTTTGCGCTGTTGTCGGCGGCCTCGCCTGCTGGGCCGCTCCCCGCGCCATCATGCGCCGCATCGAGATCCCGCGCAACGCATTTGCGCTCTCGGTATCCGCCATGGCGCTCGTCGCGCTCTGCATGGCGGTAATCGCGCTGGCCACCGGCGTCTTCCTGGTCGGAATCATCGCCGACTCACCCCAGATCGGCGCGGCCGGGAACGGTCCAGGGCAGCTGATCGATGTCACGACCAGCATCGCGATTCAGCTCGCCGCGATGCTCGCACTGAGCGCCGTTGCTGCCCTCAGCGCCGCACGCGGCCTCCGCTCCCTGCCCGCGCTCTGACCGCGACATCTGGCAGCGAGCGTCGCGCCCGCATCCCGGCTCGGAGTGCCGCATCGCCGGATAACGACACTCCGCTCCGGGCGGCTTGAAAGCAGTGAGGCTGCGCGGCTAAGGTGATGGACAAGATTGTTCTTAGCGGGAGGGTTTCGTGAGCGTTGCAGCTCGGGCCGGGAACGTCGACGGTGGTGGCACATGCCGCGCCGTTCGGCGGGAGCGCTGTTTGATTGGTGCTCGTTTGCTTGTTGTGCTTACGGCGACGCTGGTCTTGTTGCTGGTTGTGAGCGCGTCGGCAGATGCTTTGCCGTGGGCGAAGCGGATCACGGGTTACTTCCCTGACCGCCACGGAACGCTCTTGCACTACAGCGTGCTGCTGCCTAGGACCAAGGGGCGCTTTCCGGTGGTGTTGAACTACAGCGGCTATGACGCCGGGAGTATCGGCGGCGCGGCGTATCAGCAGGGCAACACGGCGATGTGGCCTGCGCTGGATACCACGCTGTTGAAGCACGGCTACGCCGTTTTGGGCGTCAACATGTCCGGCTCGGGCTGCTCGGGCGGCGGCGCGTGGCGGCTGTTCGCAGACGATTGGGGCACCGATGGGTATGACGCGGTCGAGTGGGCCGCAAGTCAGCGCTGGTCAGATGGGCGTATCGGGATGGACAACTGGTCGTATGCCGGTCTCAGCCAGGTGCTGACCGCGATCACGCGCCCGCCGCACCTGAAAGCGATCGCGCCCGGAATGGCTGTCACCGACCCATGGCGGGATGTCGGATTCCCGGGCGGGGTGACGAACTGGCTTTTTCCCGCCGGCTGGTGGGCGTACATCCAGGAGATGTGGTCCTATGCGGCGCAGACGGCCAGGGCCGAGGGTGACGAGCGCTGTTTGGCGAACATCGCCGCGCACGAAGCTGAGAGCCAAGCGACCTCTCCGCCAGCGGACTTGGAGAAGTATCCGTATCCCACGACGACCCCGTGGGCACGTTCGTTCCCGTGGCAGCACACCCAGCGGATCGACATTCCTGTGCTCTCGATGGTCGCGTGGGAGGACGAGGCGACCGGACCTCGGGCGGGCTACTACCAAGGCACGCTGAACCCGAGCAAGACCTATTTGATCGGGACCAACGGCCGACACGACTCGTACACCGGCCTGCGGTTCCGTGTCTTCTTAGTCAGGTTCTTTGACCGTTATCTGAAAGGCATCCACAACGGGATCGAGTCGGGCCCGCACGTGCAGCTCTGGGAGGACACGACCGCCCGGGGGGCGCCACTGTCAGCGGACGCGCAGCTAGAGCACGAAAAGCCGGGGGAGGTGATCAAGCTCTCGCGCCTCCCGGTCCGGGTGCATCCGCTGAGCCTGGCGCTCCGGTCCCGGGGGCGTCTGACGACCGGGTTGGCCCGGCGCGGCGAGCAGCCTAATTCCTACCAATACCCGATACCGGGCCCGTCGGTTAACGCAGATCTCACCGACAACGAGAGCGAATGGGACAACAACCCGCCGTCTAAAAGAGGAAGCGTGGAGTACACCACCGCACGGTTGCCCAAGTCGCTCACGTTCTTCGGGCCAGCAAGCCTTGATCTCTGGGTCTCCTCGACCGCTCCGGACGTTGATCTCCAAGCCACGATCACCGAGGTTCGCCCCGACGGTCGGGAGGAGTACGTCGGACGGGGCTGGCTGCGACTGCAAGACCGCAAGACCGTTCCGGCCCTCTCGACCCCTCTGAGTCCGTTTCTTGCTTTCTCGCCGTCAGAGCTGGAGCCAGTCAAGAACGCTAAGCCGGTCTACGCTCGCCTGCCGCTCGAGCAGTTCTCGCACGTGTTCCGCCGCGGATCCAGCATCCGCGTCTGGATCGACACGCCAAGCATCACCGGAGAGTGGGGGTTCAAAGACCCCACACAAAAATCAACAATCAAGATCTACCACGATCCCCAGCATCCCTCCAACCTCGTCCTCGGACTGCTGCAGATCGGCAAAATCAGAAGCCCGTTCCCCGCTTGCAACACGCTAGTGAGCGAGCCCTGTCGCCCGAACCCAGACCCGGTGCCAGCCGGATCCGGGCCTAATGGCTCCACAGCTTCGCGGACGACGGTGCCAGACGACTAGAGCTCGGGGCTTATGCCTGGTCGTTGGTCGGCGTGGTGATCGTGTTGAGCTGGGCGAGTAGGCGGCGCAGCTGGCTGAACTGTCGGGGTCCGAGCTGTTCTTTCCATTCGGTTTCGACGTCTTGGATGATTTCGTAGATTGCTTTGGTTGCAGCGTGGCCTTTGGGGGTGAGGCGGATGCGCTTGGAGCGTTGGTCATTGCTGTCGGTTTCGCGGGTCAGATATCCGAGCTGCTCGAGCTGGCCGAGCAGGTAGTTGAGCGCCTGCTTGGTCATGCGCGTCTGGGTCGCCAGTTCCGAGGGGCGCTGGTTCTCGGGGCCGGGGTAGCGCCACACGTCCACGTGCGCTGAGACGAGGTCGGTGAAGCCGCGGTCGTGCAGGCCGGCGAGCATCCGGTCGCGCACGGTCTCGTACGGGACTCGCAGGAGCGCCCCGATCAGCGGCGGCGGTACGGGCCCAACGTCGGGTGTCGTAAAGTCACTTGACAGACCCATGCGCTGAGTATACACTGGTCAAGTCGCTTTACTCATCGGGCTTGCCCGAGAGAAATTACGTGTACAAGCCCACGAAGGAGCCACGATGTACAACACGATGGACAAAGACACGATCACGGTCGGGGCGCTTAGTGTGCGCTTCCTGGTCGAGGCCGCGGACTCGAACGGAAGCGCGTCTATGTTCGAGTGCTACGTCCCAGCCAACTCGCGGATGCCGATCCCCCATAGCCACGATGGGTTCGAGGAGACGATCTACGGGCTCGAGGGCACTACGAGCTGGACGATCGACGGCGAGACGGTCGACGTCGGGCCGGGCGAGGCGGTGTGCGTGCGCCGCGGGCAGATCCACGGGTTCCAGAACCAAGGTGACCTTGACGCGACATTCCTGGCGATCGCGACCCCGGCCGTGTTCGGGCCGGCGTATTTCCGCGAGATCGCCGAGGTCCTCACCACCAGCGCCGGCGGTCCCCCAGATCTGGCCGCGCTCGGCGAGGTGATGGGCCGTCACGGCCTCACCCCCGCCCCACCGAAAGCTGCCTGACCACAGCACCCTCGTTTGTCGGGTCAGGCGTAAGTCACCGACGACGTCCCACCTCACGCGACCAAGGCGGCATCGTGCCGGCGCCGAGATCGGTCCAATACCTGGACGGCCAACCCAGACAAGGAACGTCATCACACTTCAAATCGTGACCCTCGAGCTCGAAGGCATCAGCGCGGGCGACTACCTGGCCTAGTGCCGCGACCCCGACCCTGTACCGTCATGAATGCAGGAGCGCTCGACCAAAACAACGCGCTGCCGAGTTCCTCACGAGCAGCAGCACGCGACCGATGCCCGGACGCTCCTGCTCTGTGGCGCAGCTGTACTGGCGCCGCGGGTGCTCCTTGTCGTCCCGCGCGCGAGCGATTCGACCTTCGGCTCACCGATCGGGAGTGGAGAGAACGATGTCGCTGGTGAGTGGCCTTCAGCGAGCGCTCGCCGCTGTGACCGCGGCGTGCTCAGTTTCGTGGATAGGAATCGCCTCGTCCAGGCGGGTGAGCTCGAAGATGTGGCGGTAATGCGCGTTCAGGCCGCAGGCCAGCAGTCGCTGGCCGCCCGTTCTGGCGCGCACGAGCAGCGTCACGACCAGCCCGATCCCGCTCGAGTTCATGTACTCGAGGTTGTGGAACGCGAGCACGATCGCGCTCGCGCCGTCGGCGGCGCGGGTGTACGCGTCCCGGAGCGCGGGCTCGGATTGCCGCGTCAGCTCGCCCGCGATCTCGATCACATTGACGCCCGCGGCGGCGGAGCGGACGGTCAGCGGCGTCGGCGCCGGGTCGGTCATCGCGGGTCTTGCCGATCCGCCGGACCCGGCGGCTGCTCGGGCGCGAGGATCGTGATGAAGTCGGTCAGGCGGGTGATCTGGAAGATCTCGCGGTAGTGCTCGGACAGTCCGCTGGCCGCGACCGGTCGGCCATCTGCGCGAGTGCGTGAGAGCAGCTCGACGATCAGCGCGATGCCGGTGGAGTTGATATACGTGACGTGCTCGAAGTCGAGCCGCAGCGCTCCAGTGGGGCCCGAGTCGTCGTAGGCGGCGGTGAGCGCCTCCCTCGCCCCGCCGTCGATCTCACCGCGCAGCTCGATCACCGTCACGTCCTGGAGCTTGCTCGCGGTCGCCGCGAAGCTCGCATCAGACACAGCCGCCTCCTTCCAGGCGCAGTTGAAGCTCGAGCGTGTGCCGCTCAGAGTCGTGTTCGTGCCGGATTCCGTCGACCATCTGCTCGATCAGAAACAGCCCCCAGCCGCGGGCGGACTCGCGCCCCTCGAGCTTGGCTTTGACGTTCGGCCGCTGCGGCGCGGGGACCGTGTGGTTGACGCCATGGTCGGTGATCCGCACCACGAGCTGCGCATCGGAGGCTGCGACCACGATCCGCAGCTCGAGGCTGGGATCGTTACGGTTGCCGTGCTCGATCGCGTTCATTGTCGCCTCACCAGTGGCTGTCTTGAGCCGCTGGAGCTGCCTCGCCGGCAGCCCCAGTGGCGCGACGGCATCCACGACTCGCCTGATCGCCGAACGCTCGTTGCCTGGCGCGCTCGCGAGGGTGAAGTCTGCGAGCACATCGGTGCGCACTGCGGGGCTGTGCTGCAGGCAGACGAGCGTTATGTCGTCCTCCTGCTCGTGCTCTGCGCCGGTGAACCCACCGAGCGCGAGCAGCAGCTCGTCGATCAGCGGCTGTGGCCCCCGGCCCGTCGCGAGCAGGCCCCTGACGCGGCGGGTCCCGAACATCTCACGCCCGGGGCCGTGCGCCTCGATGAGCCCGTCGCTGTAGAGCAGCATTTGCGCCCCGAGTCCGAGGGTCGTCTCGTGCTCGTCGTATCGCATTGCGGGCATCAAGCCGAGTGGCATGCCGGTCGCGCGCAGCTCGAGGGTCTCCTCGCCGCTATGCACGAGCGGCAGGTTGTGTCCCGCGTTCGCGTAGCGCAGCCGCCCGCCCGCGGGGTCGAGCACTGCGTAGAAGCAGGTAGCGAACATGTTCTCCGGGATGTCTGGGCACAGGTTGTCGTTCGCCTGCGCAAGGACCGCGGAGGGGTCGATGAGCCGCTGGGCGCTTGCGCGCACCAGGCTTCTGGTGGAGGCCATGACCATCGCGGCGGGGATGCCCTTGTCGGTCACGTCACCGATCACCAGCCCGATAAGCCCACGCGGGAGCTCGATGAAGTCGTAGAAGTCGCCGCCGACCGCGCGTGCGGGGCGGTAGCACGCCGCGAGCTGCCAACCTGCGAGCTCGGGAGCCTGCTCAGGCAGGAAGCTCTGCTGGATCAGCCGCGCCACTTCCAGCTCCTGCTCCAGCCTCCCCCGCGCCCTGATCTCCGTCTGCTGCTCGCGCACCAGCTGGCCGACACGGACGGCCGGCGTCGCGTGCGCGGTCAGCGTCTCCAGCAGGCGGCGGTCCTGGGCGGAGTACTCCTGGCCCGAGAGGCGAGGGCCGACGCTCAGCACCCCGATCAGCTGATCATTGGAGACCAGCGGGACTACCAGCGCCACGCCACTCGCGATCAGAGCGTCGAGCGCTGGAGATTCGAGCTCGAGCTTCGCCAGCTCAACCGCCCCGTGCGCCTCGCCGCAGGTGGACCAGGATCGGGTCGTCCGGAGCAATCTCGATCGGAGCCAACTCGGCGGCGGGCGCGAGAGCCTTCGGCGGGGCCGATGAGCGCCCCGCATCGGCCCCTGGCGTTCGCAGCAGAACACTGCGGATCCTCCGCTCAGACACGTCCCGACACTAGCTCGCCGCCGGGACAGTCATCCGCGCCGGCGCAGGTTCAGTGGCGCCCGCGCTGTCGCGCAGCATGAACACGCTCGAAATCAGCATGACGATCGAGGCCCCGAGCGCCGGCGAATACCCGAGCGCCGCAGTGCCACCGCCCGCGCTCGTCAGGCCGATCATGCTGCCGGCGAGCGCGAGCCCCGCGAGCACGAAGCTCAGCCAGCCGAGCCAGCTCGCTGCGAACACCCTGCGCACCGCGGCCGTCCCGATCGCCGCGAGCAGCACCGCGGCCATGCAGCCGAATGCGCCGGGCATGATCAGTCCGTTCTGCAGGTCGAAGAACGTCCGCGTCAGCGCCGGGGCCGTCAGCCCGCCCTGCTTGGAGGCGAACACGAGCGCGCTCAGCGTGATCCCGTCGAGCGACGCGATCGCGGCCATGCCGGCCCCGGCGGCGAGGACGATCATCCCGAGCGGGCTGTGCTGATCGCGCGCGTGAAGCAGCCGGCCGAGCGTCGCCGCAAAACAGAGCATCAGCGCGCTGCCGAGCACCGTCAGCGCCGTCTGGGTGAGAACGCCGCTGCGATGGCTGGTCAGGTAGCCGGAGATATGGGCCACGCTCGAGCTGCTGCTCAGCGTGTCGCTCGCGGCGAAGACCGCTCCGAGCAGGACGACGACGGCGGCGATTCCGACGGCACCGCCGAACTGGACAAAGCGACGACTGATCATTCGAACCTCCAAGGTTTGAGGAACCTGCTGATCGCACGGTTGTACTCGACCGCCGTTCCGAAATCGTTACGGCTGTCGGCAAGCTGGTCGCTTTCGTAGCGTTTAGGTGTGGGATGCTTGGTCGATGCAGTCGCTGTCGATCTGGTTGCTGGGAACGCCGCACGTCGTGGTGGACGGCGCACCGTGGTCGGTCGACACGCGCAAGGCGACCGCGCTGCTTGCATTCCTGGCGGTCACCGGCCATGCCCACTCCCGGGCGGTCGTAGCGAACTTGCTGTGGCCTGACGCCCCCACCGACCACTCGCGCAACACTCTGCGCCGCACACTCTCAACGCTGCGTGCCGCGCTCGGTGACGGGCGCGTCGTCGCAGACCGCGACTCCGTCGCGCTCGATCTCGAGGGCGCGCGGTTCGACCTTGCGGCGTTTCGGCGCGTCGCAGGCGACCCAGCCGCAGACCTCGCGGCTCTGATCGAGGCGTGCGAGCTCCATCGCGACGACCTGCTCGCGGGGTTCGCTCTGCGCGACAGCCCGGCGTTCGACGACTGGCAGCGCGACTTCGCCGACGCAATCCGACGCGAGCGGGCGGCGCTGCTCGACCGCGTGGTCGACCTGCTCACCGACGCGGGGCGCTTCGATGATGCGGTCGCGCGGGCGGGTCAGCGGCTGGGTCTCGACCCGCTCCACGAGCCGACGCACCGGCGACTGATCGAGCTGTACGGGGCCGCGGGCCGGCGCGGTGACGCGATCGCGCAGTACCGCGAGTGCGTGCGTGTGCTGGACCGCGAGCTCGCCGTCGCGCCGCTGGGCGCGACGACCGCGGCGTACGACGCGATCAGCACCGGGATCTCCGTTTCCGCTGGCGCCGAGCGGCCGCCGCCCGCGCCAGTGGGCGAGCTGCCGCTGGTCGGGCGTGCCGTCGAGCTGCGCCGTTTGACTGAGACGTTCGACGCGATCGTCGACGACGGCGCGGCGATCGTGATCGAGGGGGAGTCGGGAGTAGGCAAGACCCGGCTCGCCGCCGAGGCGATCGCCGGGTTCGCGCGGCGTCGGCGCGCGGGTGATCGTCGCTCGAGCGTACGCCGGCGAGCGTGGCCTCGCGTACGGCGCGCTCGCGCAGCTGCTGCAAGCCGCAATCGCCAGCCGCGACGAACCGCTCGTCCCGCCGCTCCGGGACGAGCTCGCGCGACTGCTGCCAGCGCTCGGGGCCGCGCCTGCAGGCGACCTCGAGCAGCCGGGAGCGCGCCTGCGGTTTCTGGAATCGGCCTGCGGCGTGATCGCCGGAAACTCGCGCCGGGAGCGCACGGTCGTGTTCGTCGACGATCTGCAGGAGTGCGACCCCGCGTCCCTCGATGCGCTCGCTTACCTCGCCCGGCGCCTGCGCGGCCGGAGGCTGCTGCTGCTGTGCGCCTGCCGGACCAATGGGCCCGACCCGGAGCGCCGCCGCGCCTCCCTCTCCGAGACGACGCAGCGGGTCACACTCGACAGGCTGCGCCGCGAGCACGTGACCGATCTCGCCCTCGAGATGGGCCTCGACGAGGCCGCGGCGCACGAGGCGTTCCGCGAGAGCGAGGGGCTAGCCGTGTTCGTGGCCGAGCTGCTCCGGCCCCGGCGCGCGGAGGAGCCCGCGGGCGGCGTCCGCGAGGCGTTCGAGGGGCGGCTCGACGCGGCGAGCGAAGCGGCGGCGCAGGTGCTCGGTGCCGCCGCGCTGATCGGCCGCAAGTTCGACCCGGGCACCGTCCAAGCGGCTAGCGGACGGTCGGAGGACGAGGTTACGGTCGCGCTCGAGGAGCTAGTCGCGCGCGGCCTTGTGATCGTGCTCCAGGACTCATACGAGTTCGGGCACGAGCGGCTGCGGGCGCTGGCGGAGGAGCGCCTCGGTCCGGCGCGGCGGCGCGCGCTGCACCGGCGGATCGCGGACGCGCTCCGCGCCCGGCGCGCCGAACCGGCGGTCTTCGCCCGCCACTACGAGCTGGCGGGGCAGGATCAACCTGCCGCGGCCGCTCATGCGGCCGCCGGTGACCGTGCGCGAACGCTCGCGGCAAGCGCCGAGGCGATCGCGCACTACGAGGCCGCGCTTGCGCTCGGCCACCCCGATCTCTCGAGGATGCACGAGGCGATCGGGGACGTGCGGGTGCTGCGCGGCGAGTACAGCCAGGCACTCGCCGCCTACGACGCCGCCGCCGCGCACTGCCCCGAAGCGGAGGCCGGCCGGCTCGAGCACAAGCTCGGCGGGATCCACGAGCGCCGTGGCGACTGGCCGCTCGCCGAGCGCCGCTATCAGCAGGCGCTGGCACTCGGCGCCGAGCCCGCCGCCGTGCACTCGGACCTCAGCCGCGTCGCGTGGCGCCACGGCCGGCTCCCCCAAGCGCGCACGCTCGCGTTGCAGGCACTCGCGCTCGCGGAACAGGCCGAGGCGGGCGGCCCAGCCGCACAGGCGCACAACATCCTCGGTCTGCTCGGCTGCGGCCGCGAGCACCTCGAGCGCAGCCTCGAGCTGTCCACGAGGCTCGCCGATCCGACGATCCGGATCGCGGCGCTCAACAACCTCGCCCGCGAGCACTCCCTTGGCGGTGAACTCGGACCGGCACAGGACCGTCTCGGCGAGGCACTGTCGCTGTGCATCGCACAGGGCGACCGCCACCGCGAGGCGGCGCTGCGCAACAACCTCGCAGACGTCCTCCACAAGGCCGGGCGCCAAGAAGCCGCGCACGACGAGCTAGAGCGCGCTGTCTCGATCCTGGCGGCGATCGGGTCCGAGGAGGACGCCCTCTACCCAGGCGTCTGGGACCTGCTCGAGTGGTAGCCGTCAGTCGGCGCCGTCGTTCCGGGAACCGCTTGGAGAGATCCACAGCGAGACGTGCGCCGGCTCCACCGCGCGCCTGACAGCACGATGCAGCTCGCCACGGATCACCTCCAGCTCGACGGCGTCGCGCACGCTCGCGGCGAACTCCGCGACGATCGCCTCGGCGTCGTAGCGAGCGCGGTTGAAGCGCCGGTCGACCAGCCGTTGCACCCGCAGGCGCAGCGGGTTGAACAGCGCCGCGGCCGCGAGTGTCGCCGCTGCGACCCCGACCCGTGAGGACAGCGGCAGTACCTGCGTGCTGAGTGCGACGACCCCCAGGAACGCGCCGGCCAGCAGCCCGCTGAGGGTTGCGTAGGCCAGCGTGCGGCTGATTAGCCGATCGATCTCGAACAGCCGGTAGCGCAGGATCGCGACACCGATGCAGATCGGCAATGCCGTGGCCGCGGCACCGCCCAGGCTCGCCACCGTCTGCGCCGCCGGAGAGGACGACGACCCGAAGAAGATCACGAACGCGGTCGCGACCATCGTGACCGCGGCACCCGAGAGGAGCCACTTCAGCTGCTGGCGGCGCTCGCCGGCCGCGCGCCGGAAGCTCAGCGCCAGCCGCCCGATCATCGACAGCCAGAAGACCACGAGCACGATCTGAAGCACGATCTCGAGGTTCGACATCAGCCGCGCCAGGCCGCCAACCGGATTGTCCTGGGCCGTCAGGTCGCCCGCTGCGTTGACGGCAATCCGGGCGCCGCTGAGCACATGCACAGCGACCACGTAGAAGCACGCGATCCACAACCCACCGGCCACCAGGTACGAGCGCATCACCCACCGCCACCGCGACGACGGCAGCCGCCCGTCGGGGAACAGCAAGATCGCCAACGGAGCGAACGCGATCGCCGGCGCCCACAGCAGTCCGCACAGGATGGCCAGGCGGCCCAACGGCAGCCCGCGGTGCCCGGAGGGGTATACGAGCGCCGCGTAAGCCGTTGCAACCTCGCTCAGCATCAACGCCACAGCGGCGGCGAGCAGCAGCCACGCAACCGCGTTGCCTGGCCGTCGGCGGGCGACCACGAGCCCGACGGCACCGAAGGACAGCGACAGCACAACGTTCCCCAGTGAGTCCGCGACCGTGAAGTTGCTGTTGCCCGAGAGCGAGACAACCTCGGGCACGTACGCGACCGCCAGCACGAGCACGAGCGCAGCGAGGCCGAGCGCGACCGGTCGCGAATGTGAGGCCGCGTTGATGCGCATGATCGCTCCCGAGGGTACGCTCGCGGCCAAGCTTGAGCTCGCCACCAGGATCCCCGCGTCGGCGCTTCTTGTTCGTCCTCTGGGAGGGGGGCGGCAACGTCGCACCACAGCTCGAGCTCGCCAGAGGGCTGGTCGCGCGGGGACATGGCGTGCGCGTGCTCACGGAGGACTGCCTCGCGACGGACGTCGCAGCCGCGGGCGCTCGCTTCGAGCCGTTCGTGCGAGCCCCGAACCGCTCCGATCGCACGGAGGACCTGATCCGTGACTGGGAGGCGCGTACACCGCTCGGCGCCTTCGCTCGCGCCCGCGACCGCGTGTTGATGGGGCCTGCGCCGGCTTACGCCCGCGACACCCGCGCGGCACTCGAGCGCGAGCCCGTCGACGCGCTGGCGAGCGACTACATGCTGTTCGGGCCGCCGATCGCGGGCGAGGCGGCCGGCGTACCCACGGCGCTGATCGTCCACAACACCTACATCGTTCCCGAGCGCGGGAAGCCCGCCCCGGGTCCGGGCTTCCTGCCGGCGCGCGGGCCGCTCGGGCGACTCCGCGACCTGGTCGCCGGCAAGGCGTTCCTCGCGCTGTTCAACCGTGGGCTAGCAGCCGTCAACCAAGCTCGGGCCGAGCAGGGCCTGCGCCCGTTGCGCCACATCCTCGATCAGCTCGACCATGTCGAGCGCGTGCTCGTGCTGACAAGCGAAGAGTTCGACTTTCGAGGTGACGATCACCCCGCGTATCTGCGTTACGTCGGCCCGGTGCTGGCCGACCCTCAGTGGGTCGAGGACTGGCGCTCACCGTGGTGCGGGGACGACGAGCGCCCGCTGGTCGTGCTCAGCCTCAGCTCCACCTACATGGCCCAAGAGCGCCTGCTGGCCCGAGCGATCGAAGGTCTCGGCCGCGTGCACGCGCGGGTGCTAGTCACAACCGGCCCCGCGATCGACCCAGCTTCGTTGCCTGCGCAAGCGAACACCGTGGTCGTTCGCAGCGCGCCGCACGCGCAGCTGTTCGGGCAGGCGACGGTCGTGGTCACGCATGCCGGGCTGGGCACCGTGACCCGCGCGCTGACCTGCGGCGTCCCCCTTCTCTGCATCCCGATGGGTCGCGATCAACTCGACGTCGCAGCACGCGTCGTCCATGCGGGCGCGGGCGTGCGCCTGCGACTGAGCGCGAAGCCCGGTGCGATCGGCGCGGCCGTCGAGCGCCTGATCCGCGAGCCTCGTTTCCGCGACGCCGCACGACGGATCGGGGCGCGCATGCTCGAAGATTCCGCGGCGCACAAGGGCATCGCCGAGCTCGAAGCGCTCGCATCCGCCGAACGCCCGAACGCTAACCACCCGCGACGCAGGTCCGAGTGAAGCCACACGTTGCTCGGTCTTCTGCCTGCGGGGCGCATGCGGCAGAGATCCTCCAGCGCAGTGGTGCTTTCGGTCCGGAACGGCTCCGGCAGCGACCTTGGCGTGGCTGAGTACCGCGACGACATGGAAGCAGGAGCCGCGCTCAGATTGACCCGGCACCCGGATCTCGCCAGAACCGACGAGGGGATCGCATGAATAGGGAGGAAATTGAGCCGGAAGGTTGCCCGCAGCCGTTGCCCGCTGGGATAATCCAAGCCCGTTAATGACAAAAACCGCCCGCTTTCCAGGCGCTTCTAAAGCGGGAGCGACGGGACTCGAACCCGCGACCTCCGGCGTGACAGGCCTCTGCGGCGATGACCACGAGCCGCGACGAAGGACCCGAATTGCCAACGACCGCGGCACATTCTGGAGCCTTCGTGACCAAGCTGCCAACGCCCGGTTGACCTTCCCATCGGGACGTTTGGGCCACTGTTGGGCCACGGCCGACAGCTCGGCGCGGCGCGGACCATGCGCCCGCGAGTCCGTCAACAATCTGACCAAGTCATCGATCAACCTTCACGCCCGGAGCCCGAAGACTGGCGGCGGATCGGAGGGGTCTGCTGTTCGCGCCGATCGCCTTCTGAGCGCGGCTGTCCCGAATGGACGCCCCTGAGCGGGCCCCTCCGCTCGACCCGCCGCGTACAGGAACCTATCGACGTGAAGGTCACGCTCCGCCACTCCGGCACCAGTCGTCGCGGTACTTCGGAAGCAGCCCGCTTCAGAGCCCGAAGAGCTGACGGCTCCTCTCGGGCGGAAGTAGCGGGCGCGGCGGCTCCGGCAGCAGGCGGCTCCTTGTGGCGTTGCGGCGTCTCGCGGGCGCGATCAGTCGCCCACTTATCCGGATGGTGGCGAGAGCGTCAGGCTCCCGGTTTTGATCGCAGCCAGCTGGACCGAGTAGGCCGTGACCGCCTGCTGGGCGTCGCATTCCAGCGTTATCGTGGCCGGGGCTGAGAGCTTCAGCGCGCCGGCGAACGCAAACGGCATGTTGCCCGCTCCGGCAGGGATCTCGCCGTGAGTGCTGTCGATCGTGGTGGTGCCTTTCACCAGATTGCAGTTGAGTCCAAACGGCGATGTTGGGGTGGCGAAGGCGAACATCTTGCCGGTCAGCCAGAAGCTTCCCTCGGGCACGCGAACGGACAGCACGGGCGTAGGAGTGCCGAACGGGAAGTTGCTGTCGGCCGGGATCGACACAGTGGTCACATCGTTGTAGTAAACGTGGCTCGGCCCGGCTGGGCCCTGGGGACCTCTACTGTTCCAGCTGAGCGTGTGGTCGCCCTTGGCGCACTGAGTAGCTTTGTAAAGCCCGCCGCCCACATGGTGGATGCATACGGTGATCGTTCCGTCCGAGCCCGCGGCAGCGTACGCCGCGCCCGCTGCCGCAACAACCAGCACCGTTGCCGCAAGCACCAGCACGGACCGGCGCCGTACGTGGGGCAATCCAGTCATCTCCGCCCTCCTATGTTTGGTGTTAAGCCCCGTGCTCCCGCGAATGATCGCGCAAAAGGCATCACTGCGTCAGCTATCCGACCGTGTGGCGCCGGTCGGTCGGCTCGTCCGGCCAGGGCCCAGAGGCAAAAGAGCATCGTCAGGTGCTCGTTCAGAGCGCGGAGCCCGATGGGTCGTGCAGCCAAAAAGTCCCGGTAGGTGCAATCAGCCGATCAGCCGGCGACCGTCTTGGGCATCGCCGGGCGCCAGCGCGAGCCGCACGCTGCTCTTCGGGAAAGCATCTCCGTCCCAGCCGCTCGGGTGGACCGACTGGTCAGATCATGTTTCTGGCCTGGAAGGGCGAGGGCAGCGACACGCGCCTCTTCTACGGCTACACCAGGAACGGGGAAAAATGGACGATCGTCGGTCAGGTGCCAGACGCGGCCACTGACAGTGCGCCGTCGCTGACGATTCTGAACTCGGCAGATCTGTATCTCACCTGAAGGTCGCGGGCACGACCACGATCGACCAGAGCTCACTCAATCTCTGCAACTCCGACGCAACGTGGACGACACCGGCCGCCCTCGAGGGGGCGGGGGGACGGGCACCGGCCCAGCCACCGCCGCCGAGCAAGGGGTCGAGGGTTTCGCCGCGTGGAAGGGCGAATCGGACACGGACACCCGGATCTTCACCAACTACTTCAGCGGAGACTCCGCTTCCAACCAGCAGCAGGTGCTTAACGTCGCAACCAGCGCCAGCCCAGCCCTCGCGAGCGTGCCGTCTGGGCCCAATATTGACGTCTTGATGGCCTGGAAAGGCGCGTCAGACGATCAGATCTGGGTCGGGCCACTGTCGGGGTCGGGGTCGGTCTCACGCTGCCGACGACGGCATCCGGCCGCCGCTAAAAGCGGGTGTTGCCCTGCAGACGGGGGGATGCGCTGGATCGGGAAGAGGATTGGGATTACGCGGCGAAGATCCAGGACGTCCGCGAAACATCCGAGAAGGTTGCCTGCGACGGTTGCCCGCGCGGCTCTCGCATATCCACTGACTGTGAGAACACCACTTTCCGGGCATTTCTACAGCGGGAGCGACGGGACTCGAACCCGCGACCTCCGGCGTGACAGGCCGGCGCTCTAACCAACTGAGCTACGCCCCCCATGATGGGGACTGTCCAGTATGGCAGGCCAAAAGCGTCCGCGGCCGGCGTTGCTCCCGGCAGTGTTCGGCGCCGATCAGTTGCGGGATGGGGCCTGCAGAAGCGCCATCACCGACGCGACGAAGCCGGCGTACCGGTCCGGCGTGTATCGATCCGGATCGGTGAGGACCATGCGGCCCGCTTCTTCGGCCAGGTCGCGCACCGCTCTGGCCATCAGCTCGACATCCAGATCCGGCGGCAGCCCTCCGCACTCGATCGAGCGCCCCACCAGTCGCTCGATCCGCTTGAGGATGCGGGCCCGATTCTGCTCCACGTGGTCACGCACCGTCGCCGGCGTCCCCGCTGGAGGAAAGAGGATCAGCCGCCAGGTGGCTGGTCGCTCGCGCACCGCCTCGAGGAACCGATGGACGCCGCCAGCGAGAATTTCGGCCGGCTCTCGATCAACGGCGCGTTCGGGTACGACCTCGCTGAGCTGCTCGAGCGAGCACCGCTCCTCCCGCGTGATCAGTGTCTGCAGCAGATCAGCCAGGTTCGTGAAGTGGTCATACACGACCGGTCTGGTTACGCCCGCCTCCCGGGCGACCGCCTCTACGGAGACACCCTCATACCCCTGGCTGAGGATCACGCTCAGAGCCGCGTCAATGAGCTGCTCCCGACGCTCTTCAGGCGGAAGCCGAGGGGCGTAACGGCGGCGCAGCCGCGCGGGTGATCTGGCGGCACCGGGAGTTTCTTTTCGAGCGGATCGCGCTGGCACGGTTTCAATTTGGATGGCCGGGATGGCTCAAACAACGATAGCTACGGAGGCGTAGCTTCGAGGCCGGAGCCCTGTCTGGCCGCAGGCGAAGCGCACAGCGCGCAGACGTTCCAATCAAAGGGCGGAAGCGCGCGCAGCCGACGGTCGTTCTGGCCCCAATCGCGGTTGACGTGGCGGCCGATGACAAGCGCGGCGACGGGGCCCGATCCGGCGTTTCTCAGCGCAGCCGCCGCACTCTGGGCATTGGCACCGGTTGCCCATGTGTCGTCGATCAGCAATACCGACTCGCCGCAGAGCAGCCGTGAGATCGAGAACTTTCGGGCGTCGAAGACACGTCCCGTCGTACCCCACTCCATCCGATGCAAGAGCCTCTCGTAACGGGTTCGAGTCAGGCCGAGTAGCTCCCCGACCACGATTGGTAACGGATGCTCGTGATCGCGCAGCGGGTCGGTCGATGGGACGGTCGTGACGAGCTCGAACCGGTCCACCCCTGCCGCCTTGGCCAGACAGGCCTCATGGCGATCAAGGAACCGCCACAGCATCGCGGCCAGTTCGACTCCCAGGTGGCGAGAAACACGACCGCCGCTCCGCTTGTATCCAGCCAGGGCGAAGTGGAGTTGCTGGCGGCCGATGCTGTAGGAGATCGGGAGCATCGCCGCCAACGCGTGTCCACCGTGCTGACAGGCGTAGCACCGGGCATGCGCCTGGTCCACCAGGTTGAAGCACGTGGCACAGACCCCTCCGCCGGGACGGGGCGTCACCATCAGCGTCTCGTCCAGCGCGGTCAGTTGCCGGACTGTGGCCACGCCGCGCTAGGCGGCTTGGAAGTTGCTCAGCCCAGCCGCTCGGCCGGCTCTCTGGCCGGCTCGGGGGCGGGGTCGACCGCCGGCGGAGGCGTAGGCGTTACCACGTCGTCTTGCGAATCGTCGCCGCTGACCGCGTTCCTGAAGTCCCGCAGACCGCGACCGAGGGATCGACCGACCTCGGGAAGACGCTTCGGTCCCAAAACGAGCAACGCGATCACCAGGATGAACAGCAGGTGCGTTGGCTGGAGGATGTCTCCGATCACCACTCACAGCTTAGCTCGTCGCATAGCTCGGGAACGGGTCCGCGTTCATTGGCGAACGGTCACGCGCACGCGGTTGGAGCGGCCAGGGGCGTAGGGGTAGTCGGCTTTCCTTCCCGGTCACGGCCCAAAATCGGTAAGCTCTCCGTTGCCTTGCCCACGTAGGAACGTGTAGGTGGTAGCTGAAGTGGCCGGTATGGCTTGTATTGACGTAGCCGATCTCGGCCGAGCCCCCGTGCCACCCAACGCGCAGAAACACGATTTCGCCCTTCGGCGGGATATATCCGCCCCGGACAACGCCGCTGATCTTGATCGTGTCGCCCCAGTGGGTGTTTCGAGGGCTGATGTGGAGCGTGATGCCCGCGGGAACGACGACGTTTGCCGGAGCCGAAGACGACGGTTCGAGCGTGTCGGCTCCGGGATAGACCGCGACCACGAGCCTCGATGGTCCGGCAGGAAGGTGAGCCGTCCAGATCCCGGTCTTGGCAGTGCGGACCGTCGCGGCCTGCGTGAAGTGCAGCGATCCCTCGTCGACCGCGGTGAAGATCCGCACGGGCTGACCTCCGAGGGCCGTGCCGGTCGGAGTGCCGACCCAGCCTGAGACGGTCGTGGCCTGGCCGAAGCTGGACCCGCGTGCTGCTCCGCGAGACCTGCCGGGGCAAAGCCAGCGTCGTGATCCTGACCCAGCGCCCGTTACGTCGCACGGTTCGGTGTACGACACGGAGGTGGCACTGCATAACGGTCACCCAACGAGTTCGCGGCGGGCTCCAGACCCGCTGCTTCTCGCCGTTCCGGTACTGGACGGACCAGTGCCCGGGAACTGGCTGGCGCTCGCGGCGGTGGGCGCAGCGAAGCGCCGACCCGATCCGATCGAACGTAATCGTGCTGACGGATGGCGCTCGAATGCGGAGCGTCCAGCTCGCGACTTCAGACGTGCCGCGCTCACCAGCGGCGTTACGGGCGTTGTTCTCGCTGTCGCAGACCAGGCGGTGGAGGCCGACGCCTCGCACGGCGATAGCGGTCTGAGCGGAGGGGTACCAATGCGGCGGGGCGAAGTCGAGCGAGCAGGCGATCCCGGCCACGCCACTCGGTCCAGCGCTCGCGTGCGCGTGGATGTATTGCGTGCCAGCTGTGCTGGCCGCCTCGGTTGGTCCAGCGAGGGCGATCGTCGGTCGCTGGTTATCGACGTGGATGGTGCGATCGGCGGTGACGGTGAGTCCGGCGGCGTCGGTGCCTCTGAGAGTGAGCGAGAGAGACCCCTGCCCGAATTGGGCGGTGTCGAGGAATTCATCGACTGGCGGAGCTGCGCATTGGTGCCAGACCGCGGTGTTACGGGGCGAGGTATGAGCGGCACCCAGTTTTCCGTCCAGGGTCGCCGAAATGCTGCACAACCCGGACGGTGAGGCGCCGTTCACGTCGAGTTTCCACTCTCCTCGGATCCATCCGTTCGACTTCCACAACCCATCTCGTGACACGAGAGTTGGTTCGGTGGTCTCCCGCACGTGGAGTTCGAGGAACTCGACGCTCAGCCATTGCCGGCCGCCGTTCCTACATCGTCTCGAGCTGCAGCGAACCCTCCAGCCGAAAACGGGGGTTCCACTCTTTGGCCATGCATCGCCGTGCTGACGGTGATGAGAACTCCAACCGAGCTCCCCGTCAAAGGTGGTGACTCCGCGGCTGCCTCCGGCCCACGTGAAGCCGCCAGTCCAACCAGTGCCGTCGTTGATCCCGCGCGAGTACATATGCGGTATGTAGACGGACGACAACCGAAGCCCGGCCGGAGCGTCGATGACCCACGCCACTTGGCGTCGGTTATCGACGACCTTGTTGTTGACCGTCCAGATCGCCATGCCGCCTGGCGGATGAGCCCGGCTATAGCCCGCGGGCGCGGCGTTGCCGGGGCATTTGCTGCTTGTCGAGATTCCCGTGATCCCGGAAGGTCGCGGTGCCACGTGATCGCCGTGGATATCGCACACCATCACCGTCTCATCCGCCGACGCTGCCGCCGGCATCACGCCGCATAGCGTCAGCAGGCATGCGATGAACACGTACCTTGGTCTCATCCGCCCACCTTTCCCGGGCCAAAGGTCGCTCCAGGTCCGCTAGGCCCGGCCGGTTTCGAGCCGCCGCCGGAATGGCCGTTTGCAGATCCCCCGCCTCCGCTCGACCCGCCTCCATCGGAGCCCGAGCCGTCGCCTCCCGTCGATCCGCTCGAAGGAGTGCTTGCTGGCGGGGGCGTCGCTGGCCTGGAGTAGACGACCGGCTGAGACTGCCCCTGAGAACTCGGAGATTGATGTGCGAGCACACGGTGGGATGCTCGCGACCCGTGGCTCGCGTGCTTCGCCGGTCGGCGCGTCGAGCCCGACGTCGGGGCGTGGAGATACACCCGCCTCGTCTGCTGCTGGTCAACCGCGGAGCCGCTGGCCGACGACCCGGAATGCCGCGAGAGTGCGGCCTGCTTCGTTCCCGCCGAGCCCGTCGAATGGCCGCCCGGCAGCGCCCACACCCGCACCCCGATCACCGTCATAACGAGGATCGCTGCCACCCAGGTGACGCGCACGCGCCTGCGGTGGTGGGCCGGCTCTGGTTCGGCATTGCGCGGCTCGGCTGGAAACTGGACGAGATCGCCGGCATCGGCCAGCCCCTCCCAGAAGTCCTCGGCCGCGACACCCGATGGGGCAGCGGAGCCGTCCTCATCGCCGGTCTCTTCCGCCTCCGGCGCAGTCTCCGAGCGACCACCGAGCCGGACCAGTTCGTCCCGCGGTCCGTACCACTCCTCCGCGGAATCCTCACGGAGCGCGCCCCGGCCGCCGGGAAAGTGCAGAACTTTCGCGCCGACCCCGGCGGCCACATCGGGCTTCTGCGCGCCTACTCCGCCTGCTTGGTTGGGGGGAATCTCCGAATCCATCTAATCCACCTGGTTTGCAGAGCTTTTTGCTGAGCCGTCCTCCGGCTGCGGTATTCTACTCTTGGTATGGCTCCAGTTGGTCTCAATTAGACAGAAATGGGCGCTTCGGACGCAGATTTCACGGATTCGTTTCTGACTGTGGCGGAAGTTGCTGCGTTACTCAAGCTAAACCAGCAAACCGTCCGCAACTGGATTGATCAGGGTTCGCTGCCCGCGCTCAGAGTCGGTCGCCGGGTCCGGATCAGGCGGACGGACCTCGAGCGAGTCCTCCAGGCTGGTGCCACCAGCCCTGAGAGCTCATCCGCGTCGCGCGCAAGCCCGAGTGCAGCTGACTTCTGGGGAGGCGAGCCCGTAGGCGTGGCTGAGACGGTGGAACCCGAGTCGTGAGCTCAGGCGGGGATCTAGACCCTCAGCAAGCACAGATCATGCGGGCTGTCCGTCAGGCCAGTACCGATTGGGCTGAGGCGATGCGAGATCACAAGCTGGCGCCGCCAGACGCCGGTTTCGCCGTCAGGCTGAGGAAGTTGGCGCAGGCCGCTGAGCGTGAGCAGGTCGCTTGGGAACACGCCCATTCGGCCGGTCTGATGTGGCGGCCGATTCCCGGCGCCGAACGCGCCGAGCCGCCGTACGAGCTCCGGGCGGGCACGGGACGGCGTGGCCCAGCAGCGCTCTGGACGCGGTTTGATGCCGCGGTGGCGCAGCTAAATCAAGCCATCGCGGGCTCGAGCGCGTCTGCGGTGGCCGACGCTTTCGGGGAAATGTCGGACTCGGCGAACGCGTTGGCCGACGCCGTCTCCCGGGAGGATGAGTCGCCAGGTGACGAGCGGTCCGTGTCCCGCGCTCGCGGAGTCGGCTGACTCCAGGGCAACTGGACGAATCTTCGACTCGGGACACGAGATTTTTACTCGGGATGAAGGCGGGCCTGGAACCCTCTGCGTGGGCAACCGAAAGGAGGGGTTAGTGCCTCAGATAATCGTGACTGCTGACGATGCTCATGATCAGAATCCAGATGGCGTGATGCTGCGAGAGCGGGTGAACGTCGAGGACTTCGACAGTGACCGATTCGCTGCGAATCTCATCGAGCGTCTCGGATGGGCCGTCATCGACGCAAGTGAAGTGGAGCGGCCCGTCAAAACGGACCGTCGCCAACCCGAACCAGTTAACGCGTAGGCGAAACTAGAAGGGCCGGGGGACCCGGTGGGCGCAGCCGCTGGCGGGGTCGCTTAGCTCTAACGGTCGAAAGGCCGGGCGGCCCCACCCCCATCTCTCCACCGAGAGCCATACTGGCTTCGGTGGCCATCGTCTCCGATACCGAACCCTGGGCAGCGCTGCTCCAGAGCGCCCGGTCCGAGGGCCGTGTGGTCGCCGAAGTCGCCTACTCACCCCGCGCGGCCGGGCTCGTTCCGGTGCCCTCAGAGCTCCATCCGGGAGTTCGGCAGGCGCTCGAGGAGGGCGGAATCAGCGCCCTTTACGCCCATCAGGAGCAGGCCCTCCAGGCCGCCTTTGAAGGCCCGACGGTCATCACCACGGGGACGGCGTCGGGCAAGTCACTTTGCTTCCAGCTGCCCACGCTGGAGGTACTGAGCGGCGACGCTCGCGCCCGCGCGCTCTACCTGTATCCCACCAAAGCGCTGGCTCAGGACCAGGCGCGTTCGCTCCAGGCATTCGGCCTCACCCGGCAGGTCCGGCCGGCCATTTACGACGGCGACACGCCCCGGTCTGAGCGCTCGGCGATCCGTAAGCGCAGCAACGTGGTGCTGACAAATCCCGACATGCTCCACGTCGGGATCCTTCCCCACCACCACTCCTGGGCTGACCTGTTCGCCAACCTCGCGTTCGTCGTCGTCGACGAGGCCCACACCTATCGCGGTGTGTTCGGCTCCCACGTGGGGAATGTCCTCCGGCGCCTGCGCCGGGTGGCCGCCATCCACGGAACCAAGCCGCAGTTCTTACTGGCCAGCGCCACGATCGCCAACCCGATCGAGCTGGCTCAAGCTCTGACCGGCCTCGACGGTTTCCAGCTGATCGACCAAGACGCCGCCCCGGCAGCCTCCCGGCGACTGGCGATTTGGAACCCGCCGTTGCTTGACGAGGAGCTCGGGATCCGGGCCTCCGCCCTGTACGAGGCGGCGGAGCTTTTTTCCGACCTGGTCTCAGCCGGAGCACGCACGATCTGCTTCATGAAATCGCGCAAGGGGGTGGAGCTGATCCTGCGTCACGCCGCGGATCGGCTCGAGCCTGAGCTGGCTGACCGGATCTCCCCGTATCGAGCGGGATACACCCCTGGGCAGCGGCAGGAGATCCAGCGGCGGTTGACCGCGGGGGACCTTCTCGGAGTGGTGGCCACCGACGCGCTCGAGCTGGGGATCGACATCGGTCAGCTCGATGCCGCCATCTGCGTGACGTTCCCCGGAACCGTCGCCAGCCTCAGGCAGATGTGGGGGCGGGCAGGGCGCCGCGGCCGCGGGCTTGCGGTCTACCTGGCGGGTGAGGACGCGCTCGATCAGTTCTTCTGTCGCCATCCCGATGAGTTCCTCGACCGCGCCGTGGAATCGGCCATCCTCGATCCCTTCAGCCCGCAGATCCACGCCGAGCATCTCCTGTGCGCGGCGCACGAGGCGCCGCTGTCGGATTCCGATACGCCGTACCTGGGGTCGGTTTGGAGCGAGCGCGCCGAGCAGCTCGCCGAAGCGGGGCTCCTCCGCCGGCGCGCCGGTGCGTTCGTCCCGGCGCGAGCTGACGACTATCCGGCTGCGCGCGTGGCGCTGCGGTCCGCGTCGGCGGACAGCTTCATCCTGATCGACTCCGATTCCGGCGAGGTACTGGGATCGGTCGAGGCGTCGCGGGCGTACACGACGGTCCACGAAGGAGCGATCTATCTGCACCTCGGGCGCTCCTACGAGGTCGTCTCACTTGACCTCGGATCGCGACACGCGGTGCTCGAGCCATTCTCGGGCGACTACTTCACCCAAACCAAGCGCGAGAGCATGGTGTTCATCGCCCGCCTCGAGGCCCAGCGCGAGGCGTTCGGCGTGCCGCTCTACTTCGGCGAGGTCGTGTACTCGGAGACGGTGCTCGGCTATCAGCGCAAGGGTCTTCAGGACCATCAGGTGATCGACTTTCAGACCCTCGATCTCCCGACGGTCGAGTTCCACACCCGGGCGCTGTGGTACGAACTCGACGAGGTCCTCGCGGCAGAGCCGTTCCCTGCCGAGATGCTGCTGGGAGCGTTGCACGCGCTCGAGCACGGCCAGATCGCGGTGTTGCCGCTGATCGCGATGTGCGACCGGTGGGACATCGGTGGCCTATCGACGAACGCCCACCCCCAGACGGGAGGACCGACGATCTTCATCTACGACGGCCATCCCGGCGGGGTGGGGATCACCCGCAGGGGGTTCGACGCATTCGAGCGATTGGTCGACGATGCCAGGCGTTTGATTTCCGAGTGCCCGTGCAGCGCGGGCTGCCCCTCATGCGTCCAGTCGCCGAAGTGCGGGAACCTGAACGAACCCCTTTCAAAGCGCGGGGCGCTGGAGCTGCTCTCGCGATTGACCTAACAACCTCTCCCGGTCCGGGCTCGCAACGGCCCCCGAGTCCTCGCTCGCGAGCGTCCGGCACGGCGAACTATGGCGATTCGCATCGCACTGGTCGACGCAAATCGCCATTGTTCGAGACCGGAGCGACTCGCTAGCATCGCGCCGTCGGGCGAGATAGCTCAGGTGGTAGAGCACACGACTGAAAATCGTGGTGTCCCCGGTTCGAGTCCGGGTCTCGCCATTCATTCGGCCTGTTCTCCCAGGCATCGCCATTCTTCAGGCGCTGGGTTCAGCGCCGTACTCCTCGTCGGTGACGTGCCGGCCCCACGTGACGGGGCTGCCACTCTCATCGGCTTCCTGGATGGCGATGTGGACCATGAGCCGATTGGGGGCGGCGCCGTGCCAATGGTTCTCGCCGGGCTCGAAGTAGACCCGGTCGCCGGGGCGGATGGCCTCGATCGGACCTTTCTCGCGCTGGCAGAGGCCGGCTCCTTCGGTGACGAAGATGGTCTGGCCATGGGGATGGGTGTGCCAGGCGGTGCGGGCGCCGGGGGTGAAGTGCACGAGCGCTGAGGCGGCGCGCGCGGACGCCTCGGGGGCCGCGACGGCGTCGATGTAGACGTCGCCGGTGAACCAGTCGGTCGGCCCCTTGGCGGTGTCGAGACCTGAGCGCGTGATCTTCATGCGGGTTTCCTTTCGAGTTAGAGGTGGCCGGCATGCACGACGAGCCTGTCACTTAACGGCGAGCGATGGCAACCGTGAGCGATGGACAAAACGAGCACTGGCAAACACTGACCTTCCGGTTCCAGCCGCACCCGCCCGGGTAGCCCCTCCGAAGCAGCGCAACTAAGGAGGAGACATGGCGGACGCAGCGCAGGAGCACCTTCTCAATCATCTCCGGGATGTGCATGCCATCGAGCTGCAAGCGCTCCGGCAGCTGGGCCGCGCGGTGCAGCGGCCCGAGGAGGAGATCAGTTCGCTCTACGAGGAGCACCTTGAGCAGACCCGCGAGCACGAGCAGCGGATCGGAGAGCTGGTCGAAGGCCACGGCCATTCGCCGTCTGCCGAGGAGGACAAGACGCTGCGGGGAGGGGCGGTGGGGATCCGCCAACTGGCCGACATCCCGCTCGATACGCCGGTCAAGCTGACGATGAACCTGTTCGCCCTCGAGCACCTGGAGATCGCGGCGTACTCACTGCTGGCCGAGATCGCCAAGTCGACTGACGACGAGGACCTCGCCCAGGTGGCTGAGGAGATCCTTCAGCAGGAGCGCCAAGCGGCGGAGAAAATCGCCGAGAGCTTCGACCAAGTCGCCCAGCTCGGGCTCGATAAAGACGACCGCGACGACCTCATGCTTGCCTACCTGGCAGACCTCCATGCCCTGGAGCAGCAGTCGATCACGATCCTCCAGACCGCCTGCGAAGAGGTGTGCCAGGACGAGCAGCTGGGGCAGCTGTACAAGGAACGGCTCGAGGAGGCAAAAGAGCACGCGCAGCTGGTCAGTGACCGGTTGGAGGACTGCGATGCGCATCCATCGGCGGTCAAGGACCTCCACTTCAGCACGGCCGAATTTGCCCTGCGTGAGCTGACCAAGCGCCCTCCGGATGCGATGCCGAAGCTCGCCATGAACGTTTTCTGCGTGGCCTACCTGCAGGTGGCCGCGTATGAGCTGGTGGCCCGAATGGCCAAGGAATGCGGGGACTCAGAGACGGCTGAGATGGCCGAGAAGATCGCCCAGCAGGAGCGCGAGGCCGCCGAGGGATTGCAGGACACGTTTGCCCGCTCGGTCGAGCTGATGCTCGAAAACGAGCCCTCCTACGAGCACGCGCGAGCCGCGGAGGTCGAGACGAGCCAGCCAGGCTAGGCGCCCGGGACCCCCATCGAGGCCAGCGTCCCGAGCGGTACGTGGCTGGCAGCCCAGCACGCGGGCCCGTTATGGCAGTTCTTGAGCGCGAGGAGCGACGAGTGCAGCACGGCTAGCTGCGAAGGCGTTAGCGATCCCGCGATGTTGTTGAGCTCGAATGGATCGGTTCGGAGGTCGTAGAACTCACGCTCGCCGTCGCGGTACTCGACATACAGGAACCCTGGCGTGCGGATCGCTTCGTAGGGAGTGGGCTTTCCGCTCGCCGGCTGCTGAAAGTCCGCGCCCTCCAGCGAGGCGTGAGAGTTGCGGTGCTCGATCAGCGCGGCGGTGCGCCAGTTGGGGGGGCTCTTTCCCCGCAGCAGCGTCATCAGGGTGTGGCCATCGCTGGGGAATGTGGTTCCAGCGATCGAGGCGAACGTCTTGGCCAGGTCTACGTTCTCGGACGTGTCGCTGGTGGTGCTCCCCGGCGTGATCCCCGGCCCGGTGATCACCAGCGGGACGTGGATGTCTGTGTTGAAGGCCGTCAGCTTCCCCGGCATGAGGCGGTACTCGCCCGTGTGCAGGCCGTTGTCCGAGCTGAAGATGAAGTAGGTGTTCCGGGCTGTTCCGGTCCTCTGGAGTGCCTGTTGGATGGTCCCGATCAACCGGTCGACGGCCTGCACCGACTGAGCGCGGAGGCGAAAGACGTGATTGATCGTGGCCACCTGCTTGGCGGTCAGGGATGGGTGGATGGCCAACCAGCGCGGAGCGTTCTTGGGCAGGACGTTGAAGCTCGGGGGCTCAGGCGCCTTCAGCCCCGGGAAGTCGTTTGCGTCGCGAGGCGCGGGGACGTACGGGCTGTGGGGGGCAAACGTCGCGAGCTCCAAGAAGAACGGCTGGTGGCGCGCGGCGGCCGCCTGGATGAACTGGCCGCCGCGCCTGGCCAGCACGTCCGTCAGGTAGTCGTCAGGCTGGTGACCGAACTGGTAGAGCGAGCCGTTCCCGTTGAGCTGGTAGTTGAACTCGGGATAGCCGAAGCCGGCGACGTCCCAGGCGTTCCAGCCCGGCGGCACGTAGGAGAGCGGCACGTCGGCGGCGCCTCCGTCCTTCTTGTGCACCCCGTACTGGAGATAGCCGTTCAGATACTTCCCCATCATGCCCGTCAGGTAGCCGGCTCGCTGGAGGGTCAGGTTGAAGGTGTGGTTCTCCTCCCCGCGGTTGTAGAAGACCCTGAACCCACCGTGAGGACCGCTGTTGCTGAACACGTGCGTGTCGTGGGGGTAGTTACCCGTGAAGATCGACGCCCTGGAGGGACAACAGAGCGAGTCGGACACGAAGTAGTTCTTGAATGTCAAGCCGTTGCGCTCCATGGCCAGCACGTGGGGCATGAACCGCAGCAGGTCGAGCGACAGGTCATCGGTGAGCACGAACACGATGTTCGGCTTGTTCGATGAGGCCGGTCCGGCTCCATGTGGAAGGCGGTAGAGCACGGGGCTGCTGAAGAACGAGCTGCTCGACTTAAACGAGGGCGAGCTCCCACAACTGGTGACCGCCGCGACCACGCCCGCTACGAGGGCCAGCGCCAGCAACAGGCGAATCAGCGGCCCCCGCCGTGAGCGGGACCTATAAACCTTTACGGGCTGGTAAGAGCCGGCGCGGCGGCTCGGGACGGGCGGCATCGAAACCTCGAGACGGCAGACATCTTCTGAATAGAGGCCACCAGCAGCAGCTGAAGCCGTGATAAGCGCGCCTCCGGCCCGGCGTGAGGATAGCGGCGGGCCTCGTCCGGCCAACATGCTGCTTTGCCACGGTCATCGGCGCCCGGCCCTCTTGAAACGACTACGCTGTCCATGAGAGACCCGGGGACTCACTCCGCCAGCCTGCAGCAGCTGTCGGAGGTTCACAGATTTGCTGCGCGGGCCTTACTCGACGGAAAGGGAAACAGCGGGTGTCGGAAAGCTGGAGTCTTGAGTCGGATGGCGGGTTCGCGATCGATCGTCGCGTGTCCGGTAGTGCCGTCCTTCTGTCGCCCCGCGGAGATGTCGATCTGGCCACCGTAGGGGAGCTGGACCAGGCTCTGCGCCAGGCCGGGGACTCGCACGAGCTTGTCGTGCTCGACCTGCGCGGGGTGCCGTTCATGGACTCCAGCGGACTCCACACGATGATCGGGGCCGATCTGCGCATGCGTGAGCTCGGCGGACGCCTCGTCGTCGTGCAAGGGGGCGAGCAGATCCGCCGCCTGCTCGGGTTGACCGGCGCAGACGCTCAGCTCGACCTCGTCGAGGACCCCGCTGACGTTCTGGCGGGCACACCGGACTCGCCGACCCCCGCCACTTAGTAGCTCTTCGGCGAGACGTCCGGGCGGTGCGGCAGACTGCTGCCCGCGGGGGTGCTTCGAGGGCGAGGCCCTGACCCAGCCCAGTCGAGTTCGTCTCTCTTCATGTCTCCGGAATCAGAACCGACAGCCCCGGCTCCGGACGCTGTCGAGTCGGGCACGGACGCGCCCGGCGCCGAGGAATCGATCGAGAAGCGCGCGCTCCACGAGATCGTGCATCTGTGGATACCGCTGGCCATCGTCCTCGTGTCCGTGTGCGCGGCGATCGTGGGCTGGCGGGCGTCGCTGGCCGACGAGAGTGCCACGCACTACGAGGAGCTCTCGCGCCAGGACCTGATCCAGCAGCAGCAACTACTCGTGCAGGACAACAGCTCCGTCGATTCCGACGTGGACACCTTCGGCCAGTTCACGCAGGATTCGCTGCTCGCCCATTCCCTGCTTCACGACGCGGGCACGGTGGGCGGTGCGGTCGGCGACCAGCTCCGCGTGCAGGGGGATGCCTACCTCACGATCGCTCTCTCACTGGGCAAGCAGCTCCAAAACGTCTCTTACGCCTTCGACCCGAGCAATCCCACAGCCAACCCGGCGCTGTACCCGGACGGCACGTATAAGCCGGGCTTTCCCTACGACGCCCACGCCGGGCTCGCCTCGGCTGAGAACAACGATGTCAATCTGCACGGGCTCGAGCCCGGGCCGCTGCTTCGCGCCGTCCGGCTCAGAGCACAACCGCGGCGTTGACTTCACCGGTATCGCCGCGTTGTTCATCGCGGTTCTCGTGCTCCTGACGCTAGCGGCCGTGGTCCACGGCAGGCAAAAGCTGTGGTTCGCCGGGTCTGGGGCCGCCCTGGGCGCGACCGCCGTGGTCCTCTTCCTCGTCACCCAGTTCTCCTGACCATGCCTGAATCCGGACCTGAAATCCCGAAGGTCGACGAGATCGTGGGCGACGAGGTCGAGGAGCGGGGTCGCTACGGGCGGATCATCGCCGTGGCAGTGGTTCTGGCCACGCTGGTGGCGGCTCTCGTCGCTTTCGGCCAAGCGTCGGCGCTGCGCATCCATGACCAGGCGGACGCGCGCGCCGAGACCGACGGCGCGCTGGCCCTCGATACCGCGGACGTCAGCCGCGGCAAGGCGGAGACGCAGATCAACCGCTTCAACCTGCTGACCGAGCAGGTTCATCAGGCCGACGCGGCGTCGCTGTTCGGGCAGTGGGCCACCGCCTCGACGGCGACCCACCTCGCTGCGCGGCGCTGGCAGAACATCGCCAAGCAGACCGAATCGGACACGGTGGCGATCGCCAAAAGCCAGGGCATCGCCTACATCTGCTCGCCGACGATCCAGAAGAAGTGCTCGTCCACCGACGCGTCGTTCAGCCCCGAGCAGGACCCGGAGTTCCCCAACCGCTACATGCAGCAGTCGCAGTGGTCGGCATACCGGCTGACCGCGCTGCGCGACGCGGCCAATGAGCAGGCCGACGACGCCGAGTCGAAGTTCGTCAACTATGCGGCCGCCCTGACGATGCTGGCTGTCGCCGTGTTCCTGTTCGGCTACTCGTTGACTCCCCAGGGTCAGGCCCGGAGGCATCTCTACTCGCGGGTCGCCGGCGTCTTTGTGCTGGTGGCCGGGATCTGGGCGCTCGTCCAGGTCCTCACTCCCGTGTCCAGGCCGCCGGACGCCGCGGCCACCGCGTTCGCCAACGGCGAGGTGGCCTCAGGTGACCTCAACGACGCAGCGGCGATCGCCGATTTCAACCGGGCGCTCACGCTGCGGCCAAGATTCGTCGACGCCTACATCGACCGAGCCGCGGTCGAGTACGACGCCGGGATCCCGCACACGGGAACGGGAGCCAATGCGCTTCCCACCACGTCGGGCGCGGTCACAATCCCGTCGACCGCCGCGCTCGACAAAGCCACCGCTGACCTGCAACAGGCGCATTCCGACGGCTCGACCTCAGGCACGCTGCTGGCTGATCTGGCGGCCGATCTGACCTACCGCGGACTGCTCGACGAACAGCAAGTCAGATCTGAGCACGAGCCGGTCATACGCCGAGCAGGCCATCGACAAGCTGGCCGCGCAGCAGAACGTGGCTGCTCTGTTAGCCGTCACGTACTTCGTGCTGGCCGAGGATGACCTGGTCATGGGCGAGCCGGAGCGCCGCAACCGAATATCGGGCTGCTGAGGTCGAGCTCCGAAACCCGGCGATCAACGGCGAGTACACGGTCGCGGCCGCCCTGACCGATCTCTCGTTGATCGAGACCCTCCACCCGTCCCTGGCCATGAAAGCAAACGCGATCGCGCAGCAGATCGTGGCCCAGGGCGAGATCACCTACCCGGCCACCGGCAAGCCGTTCGAGACGACCCCGAACGGGTACCTCCCGCGCAAGGACTTCACCAGCCACGTCGTCCATCTGGGCGGTGTGAAGGCTTTGCCTGACCCCGGCCACGCCCTGTTCTACTTCAGTCACGCCAACGGCTTCAGCCCGACTTACGACCTGCTTTCGGCCCAGTGGGCGTATCAGGATCCCGTCCACCACGAGTGGGCGGTGCTGCCTGAGATCTCGGGGCCGCTGACCAAAGGGCAGCTGGTCTCGCTCGGCGGCGGCTTCTATGCCTCGAACAACCCCTCCTACGTCTCGGGCTCAACCCCGGCCACCTGCCTGCCCCGGGGCAAGTACCGGGTTCAGCTCTTCGTCAACGGCCACCTGGCCGGCACGGCCACCGCCTCGAGCAACTGGCCCGCGCTGCACGCGGTGCGCTTCAGTGAGATCGACGGTGCGATGTGCGTTCCACAGGGGTGGGTGCCGTTCCCCAATTTGGGCCCTGGGGCCGGCGGTTACGCGGCCACGGACAACAGCGCGGGGGCCTTCATCGTCAGCATTCCGAAGTCCGCGGCGTCAAATCTTGTGGGCAGCCAGTCGACTCAGGCGAGCGTGATGAACGCCTACGTGAAGGGCTTTGCCAGCGGGAAGAACAGCCTCTTCCCAGGAATGCAGGCCCAGGGCAATCCCGAGTCGACGAACTTCTTCATGAGCTCGACCAACGGCCAGAGGCGCTTCTGGACCTATAACGGGGGCTATATCTACTCGGGAGTAGGGCAGGCGGCCAACGGCCAGATCTACCTCGGGCTGGCCTGGGCGCACAGCAACCAGACCGCCAACAGCCTGTTCCTGTCGCTCAGCCCTCTGTAGTCCGCAACTACACCCGCCCGCGCACGATCACCCGCCCGCCTCGGGCCGGGATCATGGTGACGTTGCGATGCCGGGGTCGCTCCGGGCGCTTGCTGGCCGCCTCGAGATCCAACCGACGGGCCATCGCGCTCAGCACGACGCGCTGCTCGGCCATCGCCAGCGCCGCTCCGAGGCAGCGCCGGGTCCCGCCCCCGAACGGGATCAGCTCATACGTCCCGGCTTTGTGGCCGAGCCACCGTTGTGGCCGGAACGAGAACGGATCCGGATAGAGGTCCTCTCGATGGTGAAGCAGAAGGATGCTCATGGCCACCGCCGTCCCCGCGGGAACGCCGAATTGCCCCAGGCGCCACGGAGCGGCAAGTCTCCGGCCGATGATCGGGATCACCGGGCGTACTCGCATCGCTTCGTTTAGCGTCGCTTCGACCACGTCGGCCGCGTCGGGGCTGTCCTCTCTGACCGCCGCGCGTAGACGATCGTGGGCCGCCGGGTTGCGGGTCAGCCGCTCCCAGGCCCAGGCCAGCTGGTTGGCCGTCGTCTCGTGGCCCGCCAGGACCAGTGTCATCAGCTCGTCTCGGAGCTCGTCGTCGGTCAGCCCCGCACCGTCCTCGGTCCGGGCCCGCATGATCAGCGACATGATGTCCGTGCGCTCGCCGAGGTCGGCAGCTCTCCGGCGCTTGGCGATCACGGCGAACAGACAGCGATCGGGCACGATCAGGGCCAGCTTGGTCAGGCCTACCGGCTCGTCGCGGCCGATGTTCATCAGCTCGGCCAGCTTCGCGCCCGGCAGGGTCGACGCCCGCAGCACCTCGCGGATCGCCAGCCGAAGCGAATGCTCTGCCGACCCGGGCTTGGGCCGTCCCTCGACCCCGAATATCCCGCCCATGATCACGTCGAGCGTTATCGCCTGCATCCGCGGAGCCAGCGCGAACGGGCGTCCAATCGGCCATCGCTCGATCTCGCGCTCGGCTGCCTCGGCGATCATCCGCTCGTACCGGGCGATCGCCTCGCCGTGGAAGGGCGGCAGCAGAAGCTTGCGCTGGCGCAGGTGGCGGGGGCCGTTGGCGGTCAGAACCGAGCTCGGGCCGAGGACCGGCCGCAGCGGGGACTCCGACGCCAGCGTCGGGACGAGCTCCGGCGGAGCTGTGAACAGGGAGCGGACGTGGTCCGGATGCGAGGTGATCGCGGTTTGGCCGCGAACGTAGGCACGGGCGATCCACACGTCGCCGAATTTGCGCCGGTGGTGGAAGACGAAGTGCCATTGGCGCGGCCCGAACCACAGCACCTGGACGGCCCGCGGCCAGCGGATCACGGGTGGCAGGGGCAGAGCGGCCAGCTCGTCGGGAGTGATCGGCCCAGCCTCCGATGGCTCGACCTGACCGATCAGCCCCAGATCCTGGGCCTCCCTGGATGAAGGCGCGGTCTGAACCGCAGCGGACACCCGTGGAAAGGTACGCCACCGGCGGGGCTTGCGTACTGTGGTGGCCGTGTCCGCGGCCTACGTCCTTGAGGCGATTCGCACTCCGTTTGGCCGCTACGGCGGCGGCCTGGCCGCGGTCCGCCCCGACGACCTGGCGGCCCATGTCGTGAAGGCGTTGCTCGATCGCCTGCCGGGGCTCGATCCTGCGCGGGTCGACGACGTCCTGTTCGGGGACGCCAACCAGGCGGGTGAGGACAACCGCAACGTGGCGCGGATGGCCTGGCTTTTGAATGGTCTGCCGACGAGCGTTCCTGGGGCGACGATCAATCGGCTGTGCGCGTCGAGCCTTGACGCGGCGATCCAGGGCAGCCGAGCGATTGAGACGGGCGATGCCGCGGTGGTGCTGATCGGGGGTGTGGAGTCGATGAGCCGCGCCCCGTGGATCATGCTCAAGACCGAGCGCGCCTACCCGCGCGAGCACCAGCAGCTTCACTCCAGCACGCTGGGCTGGCGGATGATCAACCCACGCATGCCTGAGCAGTGGACGATCTCGCTGGGAGCGAGCGCCGAGAAACTGGCCGGGATGTACGGCGTCTCGCGGGAGGACCAGGACGCATTCGCGCTGCGAAGCCACCAGCGCGCCCAGGCGGGCTGGGAGGACGGCTTCTACTCCGAGTGGGTCGTGCCCGTCCCCGGGACCGAGCTTGAGCGCGACGAGAACATCCGGCCCGACACGAGCCTCGAGCGGCTGGCCCGCCTCAAGCCGGCATTCGCCCAGGATGGGACCGTGACGGCGGGGAATTCCTCGCCGCTCAACGACGGCGCGGGCGCGCTGCTGCTGGCCGATGAGCAAACGGCCTCCGAGATCGGTGCGGCGCCGCTGGCCCGCGTCGTCTCCCGCGGCGCGGCGGCCGTCGACCCAGATGTGTTCGGGATCGCTCCCGTCGAGGCGGCCAACAAAGCCCTGGCTCGGGCCGGGATAGGGTGGGAGGACGTGGCCGTGGTCGAGCTCAACGAAGCCTTCGCCTCGCAGTGCCTGGCCGACATCGGCCAGTGGAACGGCCTCGATCCCGACCGCGTCAACCCACACGGCGGAGCGATCGCCCTCGGCCACCCGCTCGGGGCCTCCGGAGTGCGGGTTCTGGGCGGCCTGGCCCGCGAGCTGCACCGCCAGGGCGGCGGCTACGGCGTGGCCACCCTCTGCATCGGCGTCGGCCAGGGGCTGGCCGTGGTCCTGGAGGGCGTGAGCTAGGAGCGGCCGTCGCGGTCGCGCTTGTCGGGACGTTCCTACCGTCACAGCCGATTGCCTGCCCCGTGATCCAGTGACGAAAGGGGGCATATATGTGCCTACCGTCACGGGCTTCGACCTCCCGAAACGATCGTTACGTTAGGAGCAGGGACGAGGGTCGCGGAGCAGGGACGGGGGTCGCGGGGCAGGACGGGACGGCCGGGCCGGGGCGGGGCCCACGGAGGTCGCGGGGTGGCCGTCGCGAGCTAAGGCGCCAGCGCGTACGGGTATTGCGTCAGGACCTCGCACCCGTCGTCAGTCACGAGCACGAGATCCTCGAAGCGCACCCCGCCGATTCGCCGGTCCCACAGCCCCGGCTCAATCGCGACGACATCGCCCGCGACAAGTTGGTCGTAACCGCCCAAGCCCAATGTGGGCTCCTCGTGGAGCTCGAGGCCGACGCCGTGGCCGAGTGAGAACTGAAAGCCTTCAGTTGGATCCTCGCCCGGACCCGTCCGCTGGGTCCGGAAGCCGGCCGCCTCGAAGCGGTCGCAGGCGGCGTCAAATAGCGCGCGGCCGGTGACTCCCGGGCGGACCATCCCGAGAACCTGTTGGAGCGCAGCGCCCACGAGCTCCTCCTGTTGAGCGATGAGCTCGACATGCTCGGGCGCGGGCGATCCGACGACGAATGTCCGCGTCATGTCGGCCCAGCAGGCGCTTTGCTCATCCCGGGGCCAGAGATCGACCACGATCGGAAGCCCGGCCGGGAGCGGCCCGGTGCCGGGATCGTGGCCGTATCCCGACCAGACCGAGCCCACGATCACGTCGGCCGGACACGGGGCCCCGGCGGCCGCGCACGAGGCGCGCAGGTCGGCCCGCACACGCTCGGCCTCGAGCACCGCTCCGTCCAGGTGGAGCTTCCCTTCCGAACCGGGTTCGGCCCGAGCCAAGAGTGCAGCGGCCGCGCGCATGCCGTCCTGCGCTGCCCGCCGGGCCCGTCGGATTCCCTCGAGCTCCGCTCCAACCTTCGAGCGGCGCCGGTCATCCACGGTGCGGTCGTCGAGGTCGAGCTGCACCCCGTCGGCTCGAAGCCGATCCCCCATCCCCAGCGGGAACGACGAAGGCACGATCGCGTGCTTGACCCCCAGCTGCTGAAGGGCTCGGGCCGCGATCTCTCGCTCGGTTTCGGCCCAGCCCAGCCCCTGCTCGCGCAGCTCCTTCATCCCGAAGCGAGTCGCATCCAGAATCTCCACGTCCGGCCGGATCGTGGCGATCCGCGCCTTCTCGAGGTCCGTGGTGACGACGAACGCCCGCCCGCCCTGTTCTACGAACAGCACCGGATCGAGGATCGTGAGCGGGAGCTCATGACGCAGCGCCGGCGAGCGCTCGGTGTCGCCGAACAGAAGCAGGGCCGCGTCGGATTGCATCCCGAAGTAGTTTGCACATCATGATCACTCGCCGCCTCTGGGTCTGTCTGCTTGCTCTCGCCCTATTCGGCTGCGGGAGCCACCGGCTCTCCCCACAGGCCAGGCTGTGCTCCTCGCGCGTCCGCACGCTGGTCGCACAAACGCTGACGATCAGAACCGATGACGTCGCCACCGACCCTGGGATTGGCAACGACGCCATGCCGCAGTGCTCATTCAAAGCGCGCCTCCCGCGCGGCGGCCGGTTCGACGCGACGATCAACGTCGATTCGTCCCCGCAGCCCTACAACGTTCTGTCGCGGACGATCGAGGAGCGCCAGCAGGTGTTCAGTCCCACGCGGCTGGTTCCGGCTCCGGTGGCAGTGCTGGGGCTCGGGCTGCTGGCCAGCTGGTTTCCCCCTTCTCAGCTGATGAGCACCGACGGCGTTCGCCTCGTCACGACCACGATCCTCTGGAGCGGCGCCAGTCAAGGCAAGGAACGCCGACTGGCGGTGCGAGTCTCCCGTCTGTACCTGGGCAAGTCGAAGCCGTCGTTGGCCAAGCTCTACCCGTAGGAGAGGCGGGCCCGAGCTCGCCTGGGACCAGTGTTGCGGGTTCATTAGGAACCGCCGCCAGCGATCGCTTCGTCCCGGCCAGTCAATTAGATTCTTCGGCGCAACTCTGACTCCCGCTATGAGCGGGAGCAAGTCAACTTCTGAGAGGAGAGAGATGCGCAAGCATTTCAGATCGGCCCTCACGGCGGTCGTCGCGCTTGGCTCCGTGGTGGCACTTGCCGCGTGCGGATCATCCAGTTCCAACGGGTCCGGCACGAGCGGAGCCCAGACGGCCGGCAAGAACGGCGGCACCGTGACGCTGCTGATGGGCACCCCGCCGCAGTCACTGGATCCAGGCATGGACTACACGACCCAGGGAGCCGAGAGCACCTGGATCTCCTACCTCGGTCTGTACACCTACGCCCATCAGAACGGGCTCGCCGGCTCCAAGGTGATTCCGGCGTTGGCGACCGCTCTGCCGAAAATCACAAACGGCGGCAAGACCTACACGATGACCCTGCGCAAGGGCCTGGTGTTCTCCAACGGGAAGCCCGCCGTGGCCAGCGACTTCACCTACGCGGTGGAGCGGGCGATCAAGATCCCGTGGGGCGGCTCGGGCCTGTTCATCACCCCCAACGTCGTCGGAGCGGCGGCCTTTGCCAGCGGCAAGGCCAAGACGATCTCCGGCATTAAGACCAATAACTCCACCGGACAGATCGTCGTCCACCTGACCAATCCCTACGGGCCGTGGATCAACATCATGGCCTTCCCCTCGATGGGTCTTGTGCCTGCGGGAACGCCCTTCAAGAACCTGGCGAACAACCCGCCCCCAGGCATTGGTCCGTACATGACGACCAACGTCGTCCCCAACCAGTCGTTCGATTCGGTCCAGAACCCTGAATGGAAGAAGATGAACATCCCGGGCATCCCCGCCGGGCACGTTCACATGGTTCAGGTCAAGATCGACTCCAACGTGTCCTCGAACGCGTTGTCGGTGCTCAACAACAGTGCCGACTTCTTCGACTGGGCGGACACGATCCCCGGCTCGCTCCTGGGCCAGATCAAGTCCCAGGCATCGAGCCGATTCAAGCTCGTCAACCTCGGCGGTTCCACGTACTACATCTTCATGAACTCGCAGGAACCACCGTTCAACAACCAGCTGGCGCGTGAGGCCGTGGTCACGGGCTTGAACGAGAACGCCATGAACCGTCTCGGTTCAGGCACCCTCGTCCCGGCCTGCTTCTTCCTCCCGCCGCTGATCCCGGGCCACCCGTCCGGCACCTGCCCGTACGGCAACCCGTCGGCGGGTGGGAACATCGCCAAGGCCAAGGCCCTGGTCAAGCAGTCCGGCCAGGCCAACGTGCCAATCACTGTGTGGAGTGAGACCAGGCAGCCCCGGCAGGCCTGGATGACCTACTACACCCAGTTCCTGAAGTCGATCGGGTTCAAGAACGTGACCCAGAAGGTCATCGCCGACGCGACGTACTTCACGACGATCGGCGAGTCAAAGAAGATCCATCCCGAGACCGGCTTTGCCGACTGGAACATGGACTTCCCGAACCCGTATGACTTCTACCTGCTGGTGGACGGTCACTCGATCCTGCCGACGAACAACGAGAACTTCGGCGAGACGAATGACCCGCACATCAACGCTGAGGTGGCCAAGCTCGGGGTAACGCCGACGACGCAGCTGAGCAAGGTGGCCTCGCAGTGGCAGGCCCTGGATGAGTACGTGGCCAAGAAGGCCTACCTGGCCGTGTTCGGTTATCAGACGTTCCCGTTCTTCGCCTCGAATCGGATCAACTACGGAGCGCTCGTGCGCTCCCCGATCTACGGCTGGGACTGGACGTCCTTCCAGCTGAAGTAAGTCGGCGCGAGTAAGCCTCGCATTGGTGGACTGGGGAAGCTAGTCTTCCCCAGTCCCACCATCGGCCTGGGGCACCTGAATGGCCACAGCAACCTCCACCGGCACGGAATTCTCGGCGGACGAATTCGCCGCCGCCGCAGAGGGCGAGCACGTCCCGCCCGGCCTTGGGCCGTGGAAACTGGCCTGGAAGCGTCTGCGCCGGAATAGAGTGGCGCTGTTTTTTGGTGGCCTGTTCCTGCTGATCGTCGTCCTGTGCCTGCTGGCGCCGGTGTACTCCTCCGACATCGCCCACATCTCACCGGACGCACAGAACATCGTCGGCTCGAACCTCAACAAGTGCCCGCCCACCTGCACGCAGCCTGGGCCCGTCGGCATCGCCCCCACCTGGACGAGCAGCTATTTCTTCGGTGCGGACAGCCTGGGCCGGGACGTGGCCGTCCGGCTTCTATACGGCGGGCGCAACTCGCTTGAGATCGGTGCGATCGCCACGCTGATCACGATGGTCTTCGCAGTGATCCTTGGGCTGCTTGCGGGCTACTTCCGGGGGATCGCCGACGGCATCATCTCGCTCTTCATGAACGTCGTTTGGGCCTATCCGGTGCTGTTACTGGGAATTGCCCTGGGAACGATCCTGGCGGTGGAGGGCATCCCGCTGATTCCCACAAACTCGCTATTCGTGCCAATCGTGATTATCGGGATCGTGTACATCCCATACGTGGGCAAGCCAGTGCGAGGCCAGGTGCTCAGCCTGCGTGAACGGGAGTTCATCGACGCTGCTCGCCAGCAGGGCCTCGGCCACTTGCGGATCATGTTCTCGGAGATCATGCCCAATCTGGCCTCGACCATTGTCGTGTTCATCCCGCTGATCCTGGCCAACGCGATCCTGCTCGAGGCTGGTCTGACCTACCTGGGAGCCGGGGTGAAGCCGCCCAACCCGTCATGGGGAACGATGATCTCGGACGGGATCACCGGGATTCCGTTGAGCTTCCACGAGGTGCTGGTCCCGGGGGTAATGCTCGTCCTCTGCGTTCTGTCGATCAACGTGTTCGGCGACGGGTTGCGGGATGCGCTTGATCCACGCGCCAAGGTGCGGATCCAGCACTGAGCCATGCTTCGTTTCGTCGTCCGCCGCTTGCTCTCGATGGTGGTAGTGATGGTCGTCATCTCGATCATCACGTTTCTGCTCTTCACCGCCATCCCCAGCGGGAATCCCGCCAATCAGCTTGCCGGCCGGCTGGCCAACCCGGAGGAGATCCATCTGATTGACGTCAGATACGGGTTCAACAAGCCGATCTACGTCCAGTACGTGAAGACGATGAAGAACATCTTCACCGGTCAGGCGTACTCCTATCAGGAGGGATTCAACGTGCTGGACGAGGTCAAGGCGGCCTTTCCGGCCACCGCCTCGCTGGCCATCGGAGCAGGTATTTTCTGGCTGTTGGCGTCGATCCTCGTCGGCACGTTGGCCGCGGTATTTTCGGGGAAGATCGGCGACCGCGTGCTCACGGTGCTCGCCATGATCGGCGTGTCGTTCCCGCCGTTCTTCTTGGGAGCCGTCTTTATCTACTACCTGGGCTACAAGGCCAACTTCTTGCCGATCGGGGGATACGTTTCCCTCACCCAGGATCCGTTCCAGTGGTTCAAACACCTGATCCTGCCGTGGGTCACGCTTTCGGTCCTATTCATTGGCTTCTACTCGCGGGTCCTGCGCTCGACGCTTTTGGACACGATCAACGAGGACTACATCAGGACGGCTCGGGCCAAGGGACTGTCATCGCGCCAGGTGCTAATGCGCCATACATTGCGCAACAGCCTGATCCCGATCATCTCTCTGTGGGGGCTGGACTTCGCCTCGGTGATCGGCGGGGGGGCCATCCTCACGGAGACGGTGTACAACCTGCACGGGGTGGGTCAGTTGGCCGCTCAGGCCATCGGCCACCTGGACATCATCACGGTCATGGTGGTGGTGATCCTGGGTGCGTTTGCCGTCGTGTTCATCGCCGCCCTCGTCGACGTCCTGTATGCGGTTCTGGACCCGCGAATCCGGCTGACCTGAGATGAGCACAGCGGACGCTCCGCTCTTGGAGGTGGATGACCTCCACGTCTCATTCGCGACTGAGGACGGCATTGTCAAGGCGGTGGACGGGGTGTCTTTCGTCGTCAAGCCGGGAGAAGTCGTGGCCATCGTCGGCGAGTCTGGGTCGGGTAAGTCCGTGACCGCGATGACGTTGCTGGGGCTAACCCGCGGTCCGAACGCCCGCTTCACGGGCAGCGCGAGATTCGATGGCATGGACCTGATCGCGGCCAGTGAGAACGAGCTACGGCGGGTGCGGGGAGCGGGCATCGCAATGGTGTTTCAGGACCCGATGAGCTCGCTCGACCCCGTGTATCGAATTGGCCATCAGATCGTGGAGCAGATACGAGTCCACGACGAGCAGATCTCTCGCGCCGAGGCGCTGGACCGGACCGTCGAGTTGCTGCAGCGGGTCGGCATTCCCCGGGCTCTCGAGCGCGTCCGCTCCTATCCGCACGAGTTCTCCGGCGGGATGCGCCAGCGGGTAATGATCGCGATGGCGATGTCCTGCTCGCCCAAGCTCCTGATCGCCGACGAGCCCACGACTGCGCTGGACGTGACGATCCAGGCCCAGATCCTCGATGAGCTGCGCACGCTGCGCTCCGAATCGGACACCGGGATCATCCTGGTCACCCACGACCTGGGGGTGGTGGCGGACATCGCCGATCGGATCGTCGTCATGTACGCCGGCCGGGTAGTCGAACAGGGCACCTTGAACGAGCTGTTCTACGACCCGCAGCATCCCTACACGTGGGGCCTCCTCGGCTCCATCACTCGGGTCGATAGGGACCGCAACCAGCGCCTGCCGACGATCCCGGGCTCGCCACCGTCACTGCTGGGGCCGCCGGAGGGCTGCCACTTCCGCCCGCGTTGCCCGCATGCCTTCGAGAAATGCATCGAGGTGCCCGAGCTGACCTCGCGCAGCCCGCAGTATCCGACGCACCTCGATCGGTGTTGGCTTGAGGTTGAGAGGAAGCGCGAGGTCCGGCAGGTGGACGGTCAGATCGGGCTGGCCAGTGAGGAGACCGTCATTTCATGACCGTCGAGGATCCGACGCTCCAGCCCGCCCCCCCGGCCAGCAGCACACCGCTGCTTGAAGCCGACCACCTGAAGATCTACTTTCCGATCAAGTCCGGGCTGATTATCGACCGCAAGATCGGACAGGTCCACGCGGTGGACGACGTCTCGTTCGCCCTGCGCGAGGGAGAAACCTTGGGGATCGTGGGCGAGTCTGGCTGCGGCAAGAGCACGCTGATCCGTGGCCTGGTGCGCCTGGTCAACGCCACCGAGGGCGTGATCCGGTTCCGCGGCGAGGACATAACCAACGCCGGACGTAGGGGGTTGGCGCCTGTACGGCGGGAAATGCAGATGGTTTTCCAGGATCCCCAGGCCTCCCTGAACCCGCGCAAGCGCGTGACCCAGATCCTGGGTACTCCGCTCAAGCTGCGCGGGGTGGCCAAGGAGAAACGGGAGGCTGAAGGCCAGCGACTGCTCAGGCACGTAGGGCTCTCTCCGGAGCACATGAACCGCTTCCCGCACGAGTTCTCAGGTGGCCAGCGGCAGCGGATCGGAATCGCCCGGGCACTGGCGGTGGATCCACGGCTGATCCTTCTTGATGAGCCCGTCTCGGCATTGGATGTGTCAATCCAGGCTCAGGTCATCAACCTGCTCGACGAACTCCAGGACGAGTTTCGCCTGTCTTACATATTCGTGGCCCACGACCTGTCCGTGGTCCGTCATGTCTCTGACCGGATCATGGTCATGTACCTGGGGAAACTGATGGAGGTGTCCTCGGGCGAGGAGCTGTACGACAAGCCGATTCACCCCTACACATCTGCGCTTCTGGGGGCGATCCCGATCCCCGACCCCGAGGAGAACCGCGCCCGGGACCGCCCGGTGGTGACCGGGGAGCCCCCGAGCCCGGTAAATCCGCCGTCGGGCTGCCGCTTCCATCCCCGCTGTCCCCGGGCTACCGAAATTTGCCAACGGGTCGAGCCCCGGCTGACCGAGTACGGGGGTGGCCATCTGGCGGCCTGCCACCATCCTCAGAACGTCACCACGGAGGAGATCGCCAAGGCCACACGCTCCTCGCTGAGTCCCCTCAGCGCAGGGGACGACGCGCCCGAGGCCGAGTCGCCGGCCGACTCGCCGGGCGAGCCGCCGGGCGGGTCGCTGAGGCCGTCGGAGGACGGGGCAGCTGGCAACTCGGCGTAGCGGATTCAGCTGGCGCCGCGAGGGTCCCTCTGAGCCGTTGGGCCTCCTGGTCCTTCCGGGCAAGCTTGAGGAGTTCGAGTTCGCGGCCCATGCCAGGGATCTGCTGGACATCGATCGGGTCCTCGCGCTGGAGCCCCCCCGCTGGCGCGCTCGACGGATGCTGACCTCGGAAATCATCGCGATCAGACAAGCTCGACGGCTTCGCTTCCCTGGTAAGCCAAAGCTGGTCGTGCTGTTTCATCCGCGCCAGTTCCATCTGGCGCGAGCGTTGTCGGCCCAGCACGAAGCCGAGCTGTGGTATCTGACCGGCGCCCCTCTGAATGCGGCTACCGACGAGGAGTCCGATCAGCTCCAGCTGCTCGACGACCGGGCGCGGGACGTGGCGGCTGGCCTTGTGGCCGCTGGGTCAACCGAGGGGGTCAGGTCCGACAATCAACCCGTGCGTAGCCGTATGGCGGAACTGGCGATCATCAGCACGCGGCCATTCGTGCCCGGCGCCCGGATCGTGGCACGCTAAGACCAGATCGTCGACCATCGGAGGAGCGTGACACGCAAGTATCTGAGAATCGCCCTCAGGGGCGTGGTGACCACCGGCTCGGTGGTCGTTCTCGCCGCCTGCGGCTCGTCCAACCGAGGTACGAGTGGGAGCGCAACCTCGGCAAGCCACGTCACCGGCGGGCCGATCACGATCGACGCCGCTGTGGCACCCACCTCGGCAGACCAAGGGAAGGACTTCACGCCTCAGGGGAATGAGCTCTACTCAGTGGTGAACACCCCCCTGCTGGTGTTCAAACGGGGGGTCCAGGGCGTCGGCGGGGCCAAGATTCTTCCGGGCCTGGCCAGGGATCTGCCGACGGTCTCAGACGGTGGGAAGACGCTGACGTTCCACCTGCGTTCCGGCTTGAGGTACTCCGATGGTCGGCCCGTCAGGGCCAGCGACGAACAGCGCGCCCTGGAGCGAGACATCAAGCTCCGGTGGGGGCTCGCATCTTTCATCAGGGCGTTCGTGGTGGGGGGCGAGGCGTACGCGCGGGGCAACGCCAAGTCGCTTTCCGGCGTTCAGACCAATGACGCCACTGGGACGATCACGGTTCATCTCGTGATGCCGTTCGGCCCCATGGTCGACCTCTTCGCTCTCCCGGGGTCAGCGCCGGTGCCTGGGGGCACACCGATGGCTAACCAGGCACATGGCACGCTCGGCGATGGGCCGTACAAGTGGGGTCCGATTTCGCCGGGTCATATCTACACGCTGATCAAGAACCCGAGCTTCAACGGAGTCCCCACGGTTCCAGAAGGCCACGCGAACAAGATCGTCTTCAGCGTCAATGGTGATGTGTTGCAAGACGCCGAGGCCGTGTTGAACAACCGGGCTGATGTGTTCGACCCCACTGACCAGCTGCCTTCGTCGATCTTGCAGCGGGTCAAGTCGCAGGCGGCCAGTCGATACAAGCAGGTGCCTACGAACTCGACGTACTACTTCTTCTTCGCGGTCAACAGGGCGCCTTTCAACAATGTTTGGGCGCGGAAGGCGGTCCTAGCTGCTCTCAACCTCCGAGCACTGTCCAAGCTGGACAGCGGCTTCCTGACCGAGGATTGCCATCTGATCCCCTCCGGGATGCCCGGACGCTCAGGTCCATCCACTTGCATCTCCCTGACCGGTCATTCTCCGACCGGGGTGCCCAACATGACGCTCGCCAAGACGGACATGGCGAAGTGCCATTGCTCTGGAGCGCGCGTGGAGGTCTGGGGTCCGGCGCATGGGACCGCGAGCCACAGCAACTATGTTGGCTACTACACCCGGGTTCTCGACTCACTCGGGTTCAAGGCCAAGGAACAGCTGATCAACGCGGGTGTGTACTTCGGAACGGTCGGAAACTCCCACGCCCACCCCCAGACAGGCTTCAGCTATTGGGTGCAGGACTTCCCAAACCCGTGGGACTTCATGCAGCTGTTCAGCGGGAGCGCAGTACCCGCGCTGAACTACGGCTACGTAAACGACCCCCACTACGACTCAACTGTCAACAAGCTCGACAGCCAGCCTCTGGCCAGGCTGGATAGCCTGGCTCGTCAATGGTCAGCGCTCGACGATTACGCGGTCGGCAAGGCTTATTACGCAGCGTTCGGCCACGAGGAGTTCCCGAAGTTCTACTCGAACCGATTGAACTTCGGTGCCGGAGTGGTTTCAGTCGCGTACGAGACTGATCTCACGAGCCTGGCGCTGAAGTAGAACCGGGTCCGAAGGCCACGGGCGGGCCGCTGTTAGAGACAGCCGTCTCCGTCGCTCGGACCACCGCGATTGTCGCTATCGCCGTCCCCGGCGTGCTTGCCCTGAGGAATGCACGCAGTGCCACCACCGCCGCCCCCTCCTCCTCCGCCACCACCGTGGTGCCTGTGGTGATGAGGCGTGGGGGGAGGCGCCGTGTGGTGCGTGGTTGTGGGGGGAGGCGAAGTATGCGTGGTATGGGTGGAAGTCGTCGAGGTGTGAGTGGTCGCGGAGCTGGTCGTCTTCGGCTTCGAGCTGCTGGCCGATTTGTGGGCCGGGGCGTGGTGGGCTGGACGTGACGAGGTGTGGCTCGACTGAGTCGTTTGTGTCGTGCCGGTTGTGAAGGCCGTTCCCGTCTGGCCGCCGGGCGGATTCGAACCACCGGATGACCCACACCCGGCCACGAGAAGGGCGGCCGCGAAGAGCCCCACCACCGGCGCTCTGTATCTCGTAATCAGCATCTCAAACCCTGAGGACGCCTGAGAGGGCGAAAACTTCCTGCCTCTATCCTCGCGCTCGTGCATTTCGGTCAGCTCACGCCCCCAGAGCAGAGAGTACTCGGGAGCCTGATCGAAAAACGCTGGACCACTCCGGACCAGTACCCCCTGTCGCTGAACTCGCTCCGGTTGGCCTGCAACCAGGTGACAAACCGTGACCCGGTGACCCAGTACGACGAGGCGACGGTCCGTGACGCGGCCCAGCGCCTGTCTCGCTACGGCCTCACACGACTGGCCAGCGGTCACGGTAGTCGGAGCATCAAGTACCGGCACCTGGCCGAGGAGACACTCTCGCTGGGGCGCGAGGAGCTGGCCGTGCTGGCCGTGCTTTTGCTCCGCGGCCCCCAGACGATCGGCGAGATCAAAGTCAGAGCCGAGCGTATGGCCACACTCCGCTCGCTGGCTGATGTCGAACGTGTCCTCGAGATCCTGGCCGACCGTGGCTACGCCCGTCGGCTGGCCCGGCGACCGGGCCAAAAGGAGGATCGCTTCGAGCAGCTGATGGGGGGCGGCACCGAAAATGGCTCCGCGTCCGAGAGCGCAGCAGCGCATCTGGATGCGGCAGCTGACTCGGAGGAGGCGCCGGCCGTCGACGGCCAACGCGTGGGCGACGGAAGCCTGGCCGAGCGAGTTGCCGCCCTGGAGTCAGAGGTGGCCGAGCTTCGCCACCAGCTCTCGGCGCTCCTCGGAGCGTGACGCTGGCTCGAACGCGCGCTAGCTCGGGGTGCCCTAGCTCGAACGCGCGCTAGCTCGGGAGCGCCAGGCCGACGAGGTAGGTTGCCCCGCCCACGATCAGGCCGGCCAGAGTCATCTCGAGTCCGGCTGACCACCAGGTCCGGAGCGTGACCAGCGACTTGGCCGCCCCAACCAGAAAGTGCGCGACCAGCGAGACGACCGCCGCCGTCACGATCGCCACCGTCCCCGTCGTGATCATGAACGGGATCACCGGGACAATGGCTCCCAGCCCGGTCGAGACGCCCGCCGCCACAGCTGCCTGGCGGGCGTCGCCTCCGCTCTCGCCCGTAACGCCGAATTCCTCGGCCGAGAGCACGCGAAGCATGGCATCGGGATGCTTCGACATGCGCTCGGCGAGTTCATCCGCCGTGCGCTCGTCGATGCCCTTCAGCTGGTAGAAGAGCGAGAGCTCCTCCCTCTCCTCCTCGGGGTGCTCGGCGATCTCCTGGCGCTCGCGTTCGACGTTGGCCGCTGTGACCTCGTGCTGTGAGCGCTCGGCCAGGTAGGCCCCGGTGGCCATTGATAGGGCCGAGGCGATCGCGCCGGCGGCGCCGGCCGTCAGGACCGCGGTCCCGCCTCCGGTGGCTCCGGAGACCCCGGCCACGATCCCGAACACCGCGGCCAGCCCGTCGTTGGCGCCGTAGATCGCCCCGGAGATCCACCCGCCTCCAGTGCGATGCCAGCGCTCTCTTCCCAGGATGCGCTGGAGCCGGGTGTTGACGCCGGCTGGCGCCAGCGGCGCATCGAGCATGGCCTCCGGCTCATCGCTCTCGCGGGGATCGGACGAGCCCGATCGGATGTCCTGGACGGCCATCGAGTGCGACCGCTCCTCCTTGCGGATATCACGGAGCAGCTGATCGGTCTCGGGGTCTCCCGTGGGGCGCTTGTAGAGGTCGTCGACCTCCTCGTCTTCCGCCGCCTCTCGAGCCGCAAGGAGCCGGTCCACGGGCGCTACCCGCGTCTGAAGGCGTAACCAGAGAGGGACTCGAACCGTCGAGGGATCCGGGACCTGGATTCCCAGCGTCTGCATCCTCTGTTCGAGCCGGCGCCGGTGCCCGCCCTCGGCCTCGGCCATCCGGCGAAGTATCTCGGCCTGCCGATCTGGCATCCGGCGAGCGATCAGGTCATAGACTGCGCCAGCCAGAATCTCGCCGCGCCAGGCTTTGAGCAGGCGCGCACGAGCCTCGTCGGTGGTCGCGGATGCCAAATCCGGGGCGGAGGTCATTGCCATAGGGTATTCCCGAGCAGCACGGCCTTGAACAGTCGGCCTCCGGTGACCGAGGTGGGGAAAATCACGAGTTACACGCGATGAAACAGGTCCTGAAGCTGCCCGCATACCGACGGCTGTTGCTGGCCTACGGGCTGACGCTCGTGGCCTGGAGGGTGGTCGAAGTGGCCCTGGCCATCCTTGTCTACCAGCGCACCGGAAGCGCACTCGGCGCGGCCGTCTTCTTCCTGTGCGCCCAGTTCGTCCCGGCGTTTTTCGCTCCGTCGTTGGTGGCCAGGCTGGATCGCCGCTCTCCCCGGCAGGTGCTTCCGCTGCTCTATGTCACCGAGGGAGCCCTGTTCCTGGCCTTGGCATTGCTGGTCGGGCACGTGGACGTTGGCTACGTGCTGGCCCTGGCGCTTCTGGACGGGATCCTCGCCCTGATCGTGCTCTCGCTGAGTCGCGCGGCCGCCGTCGGAGTGACCGCGCCGGCAGGGCAGCTGCGCGAGGGTAACGCGCTGATGAATACCGTTTCGTCGGCTGCACAGATGGTTGGACCGGCGCTCGGCGGAGCGGTCGTGGCTGCGGTGAGCATCCGTAGCGGACTGCTCGTCGGGGCCGGCATGGTGCTCTTGGTCGCCCTCACCATCCTCACGGCCTCGGGGCTGCCTGAGGCCGTGCTCGAGGACACGCCGGCCAAGGGGCGCCTTCGCGCCGCGCTGCGGTACGTCCGTGGTGAGCTGGCCATCCGGGCACTGCTGGCCCTTCAGGCCATCGCATTGGTGTTCTTCACGATCTCGATCCCGGTCGAGTTGGTGCTGGCCCAGCACACCCTCAAAGCCGGGGCAGGCGGCTATGGCGCCCTGCTCACAACGTGGGGCGCCGGGGCGATCCTGGGGAGTGCTGCTTTCGTCCGCCTGCGTCAGCGCAGCACGACGACGTTGATCGCGCTGGGTTCCGGACTGCTTGGGCTGGGCTTTGTCGTCATGGCGATCTCACCGTCGATCGTCGTAGCCGCCATCGGCGCCGGGGTGGGAGGGGCAGGAAACGGGGTTTATGCCGTCGCCGCCCGCACCGCGATCCAGGAGCAGGTCAAGGCGGACTGGATGGCGCTGGTGATAGCGCTCAACGAATCGCTGTCGCAGGTCTTTCCTGGCGTGGGAATCCTGCTCGGAGGCGCTCTGGCAGAGGCGGGCAGCCCTCGCTTTGCCTTCATCGTTGCCGGCGCTGGTTCGCTCGTGATCGCCGTGGCGGCCCTGATCCTGCTCCGGCGCGGCGCCGGCATCTGGACGAAACCCGGACCCGATCCCCCGCCGGTCGGACCGTTGACGTTTGCTGGGCAAAAGCAGGCGCCACAGGCCGAGACGTCATCCGTCCGTCGTTGATTTAGAACACTTCGGGTTGCAGCGCCTATTGCACGCTTGCCAGATCCCCTCCCGAGTGAAATATTTCGCCCAGCACGAAAGCCCAGGGCTAAAGCCCTGGGTTCTCGCGGCCGATACACCAAGCGGAAACCTGCCCACCGCTCCCCAGGAAAGGAGGACCGTGGGATATACGAACAGGTGATCGACTTGCGGGGGGTCCGTTGCAGCGGGCCCCCCGTTTCCTTTGTATGAATGATCGGCAGTCCGGAGGGGTGCTTGAGGGTGAGATTTCTCACCTGGACACAAGTTTCACCCTGGAACTGCCGATAAAGCTTCGGAATGGAGGCGGAGCGCACACTGACCGAGGGCGTCAACGGACGTGAGCGTTCGTCGGCCGCGTTCAAGCTTCTGCACTGCGGCGCCCTCGTGGGCGCCGCAGTCCTGATTGAACTCACCGCAGGAACGGCCCGCTGGAGCTTGGGAACGCTGGCGGTGATCGCCGTCATGACCGTCGTCAGCGACCTCACCCGAGTCGGGGTTGGCAAGGTCGATCTGTCGGGAAGCTTCCTGGGGATCGTCCTGGCGGCCGTTCTTCTTGGAGGTGGCCCCGCCGCCGTGATCGGCGTGCTGACGATTGTCGTCACCTGGTTGCGCTGGCGAACGAAGTTCCTCGCACTGCTGAACAATATGGTGGCTTTCGCCTGGTTTCCGCTGCTGAGCGGCCTCTTCTTCTACGCGCTTGTCCACGCGTCCCACTCCGGGCCGCATGCAGTGAGCTACTACCTCCTGGTTTTCGCTGCTTTCGTAGTTGCCCTCGCCGTCAACTTCCTAGTAATAGCGGCGTATCAGACGTACCTAGGGAACACCACCGTCTTGCGCATGACGCGCGAGGCCCTCGTTCCCATGCTCCCCGCAGAGCTCTTCTCGGCCCTCCTCACGATGGTGGCCGTGTACATGTACAGGCAGCTCGGCCCCTGGGGCCTGGCCCTGTTCGCCCTCGTCCTGGTCATCTTCCAGCACCTCGTGGGCGAGCTGCTGCTTTCCCAGCGGCGCAGCAAGGAGCTTCACCGCATGGCCACCATGGACGACCTCACGGGGCTGGCCAACCGCGAGCGGTTCCGGGCCCGGATCGAGGAGGCGGTGGTCAAGTGCTCCGAAGCGGGCGATTGCTTCTCGGTGATGCTGATCGACCTGGATGGGTTCAAGGAGGTCAACGACACCCTCGGTCACGACTACGGCGACATCCTGCTGCGAGAGCTTGGCCCCAGGCTCGCCGAGGGCGTCGGACCAGAGGGGATGGTGGCCCGGCTTGGAGGGGACGAGTTTGGAGTTTTCCCCGGCCTCTACACGAACGATGTCGTCGAACTGGAAGCCTTCGCCTCGGCGCTGCTTGACGCTGTCCGGCAGCCCATCATGGTGGACGAGCTCTCACTCGAGTTGGATGCCAGCGCCGGCATCGCGCGCTTCCCGTCGGACGGAAAGGACGCCCACACCCTCCTGCGGCGGGCCGACCTGGCCATGTACGCGGCCAAGGAAGCCAAGAGCGGGACCAAGGTTTATCGCCCTGAGTTGGACAGGAACTCGGCCCGCCGGCTGGCCGTTCTGAGTGACTTCCGCCGCGCGCTGCTCAATGACGAGGTGCTCCTGCACTACCAGCCGATCGTCGATCTCGACGACCTCGTCGTCCGCGCCGCGGAGGGCCTCGTGCGCTGGGAGCACCCCCAGCACGGTCTGCTGTCCCCGGCGGCGTTCATGCCGGCCGTGGAGCAAACGGGGCTGATTCAGCCCCTGACCCGCCATGTCCTCGACCTCGCCCTGGCCCAGTGCGCAGAGTGGCGCCGATCCGGGACCGACGTGGCCGTGGCCGTGAACCTCTCGGTCCGCAACCTGCTTGACCATGATCTGCCCGGGGAGGTCGAGCAGCTGCTGTCCCAGCACTCGCTGCCGCCGGAGGCACTCCAGCTGGAAATCACTGAGAGCATGATCATGTCCGACCCCGAGCGGGCTCGGGCGACGGTCATGCGGCTCAGCGACCTCGGCGTCCACCTCTCGGTCGACGATTTCGGAACCGGCTATTCATCGCTGGCCAACCTGCGCCAGCTGCCGATCGACGAGTTGAAGATCGACCGCTCTTTCGTCACCCCGATGCTCCAGGACGAGAGCGACCTGATCATCGTCCGCTCGACGATCAACCTGGGCCGCGACCTCGGGCTGAGGATCGTCGCCGAAGGCGTGGAGGACGAGCGCACGCTGATGCGGCTGGCGCTCCTGGGCGCAAACCTGGCCCAGGGCTATCACCTATCGAAGCCGCTTCCGCCTGAAGCCTTCGGCGCGTGGATCGACCGGACGTCGGTCCTGCGGACCTCGCCTCCCGAGCGCTATCCAGCCAACGGAGGCGCGCCGAACCAGACCCCGGCCCAACCGAATCCCGGCAACGGCAGCGCTTCGTCGGACGGCGGCATCTACAGGATTCCGACCTCGGAGTTGTCGCCAACCAAGAAGCGGTAGGCGCGCGGCTGGCGCTCGTCACGACCGATCGTGACATTGCGCCCCAAGAGTGAGGACTCCATCCGGCCGGCCAGGTTGCGGACCGACGAACCGGCCAGGAGGATCGAATGCTCGACTTCGGCGTTTTCGATCGTGCAGCCTTCGCCGACCGCCGTGTAGGGTCCGATGTAGCAGTCGATCAGCCTCGCGCCGGTTCCGATAATGGCGGGGCCGCGCACCGCGGAGCGCTCGAGTCGTGCTCCCGGCTCGATCACCACCCGTCCGTCCACCTGAGAGTGGCTCAAATCGCCCTGGATTCGCTCCTCGATCGTGTCGAGCACCAGGCGGTTGGCAGCCAGGATGTCGTCCAGGCGGCCGGTGTCCTTCCACCACCCGTGGACGATGTGCGGATCAACCCTCATCCCGGAGTCGACGAGGTGCTGGATCGCATCGGTGATCTCGAGCTCGCCTCGACCTGAGGGCTTGATCGCGCGCGCCGCGGCGTGCACGGCCGGCGTGAACATGTAAACCCCTACCAGGGCGAGGTCGGTGCTGGGAGAGGCCGGCTTCTCGACCAGCCGGCGGACCGCACCGTCGCTCAGCTCAGCCACCCCGTAGTGCTGGGGGTCCGGCACGGGAGTCAGCAGGATCAGCGCATCCGGCGCCTGGCGGCGGAACGCTTGCACCAGATCCTCAATACCACCCTGGAGCAGGTTGTCGCCCAGGTACATGACGAAGGGCGAGTCGGCCAAGAACTCCTCGGCCGTCAGGACAGCGTGGGCCAGGCCCAGAGGGGCGTCCTGGACGATATAGGTGAGCCTGACGCCGAAACGCGAGCCGTCCCCCGCCGCGGTCCTGATCTCTTCGCCGGTCTCCGGCGCGATGATGATCCCGACGTCCTGGATCCCGGCCTGGGCCATCGCCTCTATCCCGTAGAACAGAACCGGCTTGTTGGCCACCGGTATCAGCTGCTTGGCGCTGGTATGTGTGATGGGCCGCAGCCGAGTCCCCTTCCCGCCGGAGAGGATCAGGCCCTTCAGATCTTGCATGGGCGCCAGCCTACCGGCGGCTGAGCGGCGGTTCAGCCTCAGCGCTCAGCGCGCCACCGGAGCGCGAGCCGCCCGGATGGTCTCGGCGGCCTCCAGCACGGCCGCCCGAGCGTCCTCCGGCTCCAGGACGACGGCGTCTCCCGCCTCCTTGAGCACTTGGCGCACCAGCCAATCCACACCGGCAAAGCCAAGTTCGACGATGAGCGCGCCGTCCTGGAGCTCGCCCACCACCGTTCGCTCCTCTCGGGCCCACCGCGCTCGGTCTGGCGAGATCCAGATGCGGGCGCGGCTGGATGAGGGCACCTCTCCGGTGCGCGGCCAGCCGTCCACGTCGGCCGCTGGATCGACATCAGGGCGCGGCTCGAACGCTTCTGGATTTACCGTGGCCGATTTGATGCGGTCCAGCCGGAAGTGCCGGACGTCGTCCCGAGCGGGGTCGAAGCTGGCCAGGTACCAGCCCTCTCGGCCGTTGATCAGCGCATAGGGCTCGACCGTCCGGCTTGAAAACTCGTCCTCGTTCTCCTTGTAGTACTCGAACGAGAGCAACCTGCGCTCGGCGATCGCCCGTGAAACCACGGCGGCGATCTCGTCATCGTCCGCGTCGGCGTGAGCGAACTGGAGGCCCTCTTGGACCGGGTCCTCGCCCAGGGCGGCCACGACCTTGGCCCGAACCGAGTTGAGCGAGCCCTCAGGGATGTGCTCGCCGATCAGGTCGATGGCGGCGATCAGCGCCTTTGCCTCGACTGGCAACAGACGGGCGGGCCGAGCGAATGAGTCGCCATAGGGCTCGGGGTCGACCTCGATCATTCCGTCGGTACCGACTTCGGCGTACAGCACGTACGTCCCAGCGCCGAAGTTGACGACGTTGAGCAACGAGATGTCCTCCTGCAGCTCCTGCTCTGAGAGCTTGAGCGACTCACCTAGGTCCTGTGCGCTCAGGTGCCGGCCAGCCCGACCGGCATCGATCAAGATGCTGGCCAGCGTGACCAGACGCGCGAAGCGCTCGGGCCGGATCGCTGACTCAGGATGGTGCCCGTTGCCGGAGTCCGGGTCCGTTGCCTCGGTCAGGCGAGGCTCCTCGCTGTCCTCGGAGTCCACGGTCGGGGTGGGGGCAGCGGCGCCCGCCGTCTCATGGGCATCGCTGATCTCGCCGGCGAGATCAGGATCAGCCTCGTGGCGGTCGATCAGGAGGTCGAGTCGCTCCGCGAACTCGACCACGAGTTCCGAGGGTCGGAGAATGCGGGCATTCTCGCCCAGCCCGAGCACCCAGGCGATCACCTGGCGCGCGTTGGCAAATGGCGTTGTGAAGACCAGATCGCCGTCCTCGCCCTCACGCCGCATCTGTCCAAAGCGACCGAAGTGGCGCTCGATCTGCCAGCTGATGCGCCGGCTGATCCACACCTCGGCTTCGCCGACGGAGTCGCCGAACTGCCAGTCGATCCGGTTTGAATACGCCCGCGGGTCGAACCCCTCAGGGCGCTGAAAGTCGTGTTCGGCCTTGGTGGCGTACGCCACCTTGCCCCGAATGCGTGATAGCCGGAACACCCGGATCGCGTCTCGTTCGTGCGAGCGACCAACGAGATAGAACTGGCCGCCGCGATACAGGAGGTGGTAGGGATCGATCCGGCGCGAGCCCTCCGCGTCCCGCTCCATCGTGTAGTAGTCGAACACGATCGTCTTCCGGCGAAAGATCGCGGTCTCGATCTTGGCCAGCCGCTGCGAGACCTCGTGACCGCCGGCCGACCCGGTGATGCCGAGTGCCACGGTGTGCTGCTCGGGGGCGGTGAGGGGACTGGGCCTGCCCCAGGAGATCTGCTGGAGGGCCAGTCGCAACGGTTCGGCGTAAGCGAACTCTCCATCCAGGAGCTGGAGCGCGGTGTGGAGGGCCGCGAGCTCTTCGTCTGTGAACTCGATCGGCGGCAGATGGAAGTTTTCGGGGGGCAGCGAGTAGGTCTCCTGCTCAACCTGCCCGTCGGCCGGCTTCTCCACCATCAGCACGATCCCCAGCGACTCGAGCTCAGAGCGGTCGGCGTAGAAGCGCCGGGCGAATGCGTCCTCGTTCATGACGCTGTAGCCCTCGACATCACGGCGGATCTCGTTGGCCGTGACCGGTCGGCGCTCGGCCATCAGGTACGAGATCAGCGAGAGCTGCCGGATGAGCTTTTCGGTGTCCTTGGCCATCCGGATCCAACTGTAAACAGGCCGCGGCGCAAGGGCCGCCGGCTGTCACAGACCTGGAGCAGGTTTGCCGCTATTTGCGAAGGCTGAGGTCTACGCGGCCTGCGGCGTCTCGGCCCGGCCGGCGAAGTACGCGCCGGATCCAAGGGCCTTGTCAAACCCTGACCACTCCTCGCCCGCCGGCAGCTCCTTCTCGAGGCGGTCGAAGCTCCCCAGGCGTCCGCCCAGGTTGTCGATCATGTGGACGAGCGTGGCTTCGCGCGTGCAGGGAACCACCGGACTGCCGTGCTCCAGCGAGCCGTGGTGACTGAGGATGATGTGGAGCACCGCGTGGGCCAGATCCGCCGGGAAGGCATCCAGCTCCTCGATCGTACGGCGCACCAGGTAGTAGCCGATCGGGATCTCGCCAAACAGCCGGCCTTCGTCCGACATCGAGATCGCGTCGCCCTGGTAGTCGTAGGCGTCGAGCTTGCCGATGTCGTGGAGCAGCGCACCGGTGACGGCCACGTCGCGGTCGATGCCAGGGAAGGTCGCCGATATGGCACTGACTGCCTGGGCCACGGTCAGGCTGTGCTCAAGCAGTCCATGCCGGTAGGCCTGGTGGTAGCGCTTGGCCGCTGGGGCCTCTCTGTAGCTCGCCCACGTGGCCGAGCCAGGGCCAAAGATCGCCGAGAGCAGCCGGCGGAGATGAGGGTTCTGGACGGTCGCGACGAGTTCGCGCAGATCGGTCTCCATCTGCTGTGACGTGCGTGGCGGCCCGTCCAGCAGATCGTCGCGCGCGTATTCGCCCTCCTGCGCGGTCCGTAGGGCCTGAACCGTGAGCTGCGGCCCGTAGCGCGGATGGACGTTGTATCGACCGCTGACGAACACGACCTCTCCGGTCGCGCACAGCTGGCGAGCCTCCGGAACGCCCTCCCAAATGACCGCCGGCACACTGCCGGTCCGGTCACCAAGCGTCAGCCGGAGAAACTCGCCGCCATCTCGCCTCGAGCGGGGCTCGGCCTCGCGGACGAGCAGCGCCTGCGCGACGTCACATCCATCGAAAAATTCCCGCACATTCATCGTTTCGCGAAGATAGAGTGCTCCGCGGACGGCACCAATGACGAGTACCGCGATAGTCACTGGAGGAACCGGCGGACTGGGAACCGCGGTGGTGTCTCGTCTGCTCGACGAGGGCTGGCGGGTAACGGTCCCGTGGATCGTGGAAGAGGAGCTCGAGCGCGTCGAGCAGCGAGACGGTCTGGAGCTCATTCAGGCCGACCTGTTCGAGCCCGGATCGGTTGAGCAGGTGGTCAGAGCGGCCGCCGGCGCCGGCGACGCTCCCTTGAGAGGGCTCGTCAACCTCGTGGGCGGCTTCTCGGCGGGCGGACGTATTCACGAGACGCCCATCGAGGACTTCGAACAGCAGTTTCGCCTCAATCTGCGCGCGACCTATCTGATGACCCAGGCCGTGATCGCCAATGTGCTGGGCCGCGAGCACGGTTCGGACTCAGACGCTGGCGATCGGGCCTCGATCGTCTGCGTGGGGACGCGGGCGGTCGTGCGGCCCTTCAGCGGCGCCGCGGGGTACATCGCGTCCAAGGCAGCGGTGCTCTCATTCACCGAAGCCGTGGCCGTGGAGTACCGCGACGACGGGATTCGCTGCAACGCAATCCTCCCCAGCGTGATCGACACGCCCGGTAACCGGGCCTCGATGCCCAAGGCCGATTTCTCCCGCTGGGTCAAGCCACAGGAGATCGCGGGCGTGGTCGCCCATCTGCTCCACACCGATTCGCGGGCGACGAGCGGGGGGTCGATTCCGGTCTACGGGCGCGCTTGACCTGGCCTTACCGTAAGTCTATACTTACGGTAAGTGGCGACTTACGTAGCTCCAATCGACGAAGGCGGCCTCCCAGACGCCGACCCCTTCGCGGCGTTGGGCGATCCGACCCGAAGGGCCATCCTCGAACGACTCGCGGTGCGCCCCCGTCCAGTGGGCGAGCTGGCCAGCGAGCTCCCGGTTAGCCGTCCCGCCGTCTCTCAGCACCTCAAGGTGCTCAAGGACGCGGGCTTGGTGATCGACCGGGAGGAGGGGACCCGGCGGATTTATCGGGTGCAGCCGGACGGCATCGAAAAGCTTCGTTCCTATCTCGACGGATTCTGGAAGACCGCCTTGGCGGGATACAAGGACGCCGTCGAGCAACCAACCAGGAGGTGACATGTCCACGCAAGAAGCCGAGCAAGCGGCGGTTCGTGAGTCGGTAGTGGTGAACGCCCCGATCGACCGCGCGTTCGCCGTGTTCACAGACGGCATCGGGACCTGGTGGCCCGAGAACCACCACATCCTCAGAGCCCCGCTGGCCGAGATGGTGTTCGAGCCGCGGGCCGGCGGCCATATCGTCGACCGCGGGACCGACGGCAGCGAGTGCCGTTGGGCTCGTGTCCTCGCCTACGAGCCGCCCCAGCGGATCGTTTTCAGCTGGGACATATCGCTGGCCTGGGAGCTGGAGACCGATGTCGAGAAGACCAGCGAGATCGAGGTGCGCTTCACCGCCGACGGACCTGAGCGCACGCGGGTCGAGCTCGAGCATCGCAACATCGAGCGCCACGGCGATGGTTGGGAGCAGATGCGGGCGGCAGTCGGCTCGCCCGAGGGCTGGCGCGTCGGAATGGAGCGGTTCGCCGCGGCTGCCGCTTAGGCACCACCCCTCCGACTACGATCGGTCGATGGAGCGCAAGTGGTGGACCCTGCTCGTTGTCTGCGTGGCCACCTTCATGCTGCTGCTCGACATCACGATCGTGAATGTGGCGCTGCCCACGATCGCGCACGACCTCAAGGGCAGTTTTTCGGACATCCAGTGGGTGATCGACGCCTACACGCTGACGCTGGCCGCGGTCCTGCTGACAGCGGGGGCGCTGGCCGATCTACTCGGGCGCAGGCTCCTGTTCGTGCTCGGGACGTCGCTGTTTGCAGGAGCTTCGCTGCTGTGCGGTCTCGCTCCCGATGCGCTCTTTCTGATCCTGGCTCGGGGCGTCCAGGGCATCGGTGGGGCGATGATGTACGGCACCGCCCTGCCCCTTCTCGCCCAGGAGTTCCACGGCCGCGAGCGCGGGACGGCACTCGGAATCTGGGGAGCGGCCATCGCGGCCTCGGCGGCGGTGGGACCGCTCCTGGGCGGGGGTTTGACCGACGCGTTCGGATGGTCGTCGATCTTCTTCATCAACGTCCCGGTCGGGGTTGTCGTCGTGGCGCTGGCGTTCGCCCGGCTGGCGGAGTCCAGCGATCCTGAGGGCAGAAAGGTCGACTGGATCGGCACCCTCACCTTCACGGGCTCGCTGTTCATGCTCCTGCTGGGGCTGATCCGGGGAAACGACGAGGGGTGGACGAGCGCACTGATCCTCGGTCTGTTCGCCGGATCGGCCGCTCTCCTGGTCTTGTTTGTGATCGCGGAGATCGTCCAGGAGAAGCCGATGTTCGACCTGTCGCTCTTCCGCAAGCCCACGTTCAGTGGCGCCTCCGTCGCTGCCTTTGCCGTAGCCAGCACGATATTCGCCATGTTCCTATACCTGACGCTCTACCTCCAGACCCTGCTGGGTTACTCGCCGCTTCAGGCCGGACTGCGCTTTCTTCCCTTCACCGTCGTGTCGTTCTTCGCGGCGGCGCTAACCGGCCGTTTCTCGCATCGGCTGCCGGCCCGGGCGCTCCTGTTCGCCGGTCTCGCGCTCACTGGCATCGGGCTGTTGCTCTGGCGCGGCCTCACCCCGGCATCGACCTGGACCGCGCTCCTCGCGGGCTTCTTCGTGGCTGGAGTGGGCGTGGGGATGATCAATCCGGTTCTGGCCTCCGCGGCCATTGGTGTCGTGCCTCCCGCGCGCAGCGGAATGGCCGCCGGCATCAACAACACCTTTCGCCAGGTGGGAGTGGCCGCCGGCATTGCGGCCCTGGGAGCGGTCTTCCAAAACGCTCTGACGACTCATCTGTCGTCGTTCCTGGCACGCACTCCTGTCGCCCATCATGCCGCCCAGATATCGAAAGCGGTGGCCGCCGGTGGCACTCAGCGGGTGCTGAGCAAGGTGCCACCCGCGCTGCACAAGCGAGCCTTACACGCCATCCAACTCGCCTTTACCGCCGCCCTGAATGACATTCTCCTGGTGGGCGGGATCGTCGCCCTCGTGGGGGCGGGTCTAGCCCTGATACTGGTCCGCCGCCAAGACTTCGTCGTTTACGCCGCGCAGGAGCCTGCTGCGGCCCCAGCCGCCTAGCGGCACATCTAAGCAACAGCTTCGCGTCTCATGATTCAACCTCTGTTCGAGCACCGGACGACGCTCGCCGGGTACAGGACGCGGGTGCTGGAGCTTGAGGGCGATGGACCACCGATCGTCTTCTTCCATGGGTACGCAGACAGCGCTGACACCTGGCGGCAGGCGTTGGCCGCGCTGGCCCGGGAGGGCAGGCGCGCCGTCGCGGTCGACCTGCCAGGGTTCGGGAGGGCCGACCGCCTGCGCTCGCAGCCGGTTCTGCCCCAGCTCGACGCGTTCGCCGCCGAGGCCGCCGATTACGTCTCAGGCGGAGGTGACCAGGTGATCGCGGTTGGTAATTCGCTGGGCGGGTGCGTGACCCTCCGCCTGGCCGAGCGCCACGCGGAGATACTCGCCGGCGTCGTGGCCGTGGCGCCGGCCGGGCTTGAGATGAGCCGCCTGGTCGGATTGGTCGAGCGTGACCTCGTGCTGCGCACCCTGCTCTCGCTCCCCGCTCCCGTCCCCGGGGCACTGATCCGGGGGACCGTGGCCCGGCTGTACCGCCAGCTGGCTTTCGCTGCGCCTGCGGCGGTGGATCCCGCCGTCGTCACGGCCTTCACCTCGCACCATCGCGATCGGGCCACGGTGGCCGCGCAGCTGGCGGCCGCCCATCGGCTTCTTCCTGAGCTACACGAGCCATACGAGCTCGAAAGGATCACGATCCCGGTCCTTGTCGTATGGGGCGACCGGGACAGGCTGGTCTTCCACCGCGGGGCGCAGCGGATCCTCGACCAGGTGCCCGGAGCGCGGCTCGAGCTCCTGCCCGGAATCGGCCACTGCCCCCAGGTCGAGGCGCCGGAGCGGTTCGCCGAGATCCTGCTCGAGTTCGGCGACCAGATCGCCGCCATCGCCTGACCGGACGCAGCCGGCCGGACCGCTAGCGCATGAACTGGCCGTGAAAGCCGAAGGGGATGTGGTGAGGAACCTCCGCTCGAGCGCGCTCCTCGAGCGTTTGTGCGTCAAGAACGAGCAGGAACGAGTTGCCCTTGCGTCCGTCGAGCACGACCGAGAGCAGGACTCCCTCGTCCTCGCCCTGAGCTTCCGGCGCGCGGACGAAAACCGGTTCGCCTGGATAGGTCCCCTCCTCGTGCCACACGGTGCTCGTCCGGTCGACCACATCTCCCTTGACGATCCGGTCAAGCCAACCGCCGCCCGCGCCCACGCCCCACACATACCGATATGAACGCTCATGGCAGCGGCCGTAGTTGATCCGCGGCAGCTCGATCGGTTCGTCGAGCAGCCGCTCGACTGTCGCCTTGCCGGTCGCGAGAGAAAGCCGGAAGCGTTCGAGGTAGGACGGGGGCACGGGCTTGCCGGCGCGTAGACGCTCGAGGTAGAGGTCCTGAACGACCCCGGCGTCGGGATACGTGCAGACGTCGACCACGACTTCATCTCCATCCTCGTAGGAGTTGACGTGGTGGAAGGCGAATCGCGCCTCGGTCTCAAACGACTTCGTGTCGCTGGACCCGTTGCGTCCGAGCAGGTGGATCTTGGTGCCCAGCTCGGGCTTCCAGCGGTAGTTCTCGATGTAAGGGCGTCCACTGAAGGCCAGGCGGAGAGGGTTGACCACGAACGGGAATTCGGCCAGCGCCAGCCAGTTCGGCGTCTGCCCGAATGAATGCATGTACGCGGGCTGGCGCACGGGCTTCTCGGCGATGACCTCGGGCTGCTCGCTGTCCGGGGGCAGGCGGAAAAAGCGGTAGCTGTTCTTGGGGCCGAGCTGGGCGGCGTAGTTGATCATGCCGCCGGTCTCACGATCCATATGAGGGTGGGCGGTCGTGAGCTGTCCGGGTGCCGTGTACGCCAGGCCGGCTGTCTGGAGTGTTTGTCCGTCGAACTGGACCGGAAGCGGCGTCTCAGTCATGGCCACGAAGCGCTCGCCCAGCTTGACCACGTTGACGTTGGCGTTGTCGGTGAGACTCGGAGAGAACATCGAGGTAACGCGCTGGAAGAGCGACCGGCATGGGTCGGTCGCAAATTCGGGATACGAGATGCGGCCCCGCTCCTGGGCTGCTCTGTAGGCACGCGTCTGCAGGAACCGGCTGGCGTAGGACACGCGCCCTTCGGCAAAGGAGAAGCCGTGGAGCATGGCCAGACCGTCGAACCAGTGCTTCATGGTCTGGCTCTCGAGATCCCAGAGGGCAGGCCCGGTGCGGATGAGCGAGCCGATGAGCCAGTTCGGGAGGGCGCCGTGCACCGGGAGCGAGTCGATCTGGGTCTCATCGCGAAGCGACTCGAAGCCGCGATATGGGGTGGTCGAGTCCTTCGTCGGAGCCTGTGTGTCGACGGCGGTCATATAGTTCTCCCTGAATCGTTCATTCCGTACGGTTCAAACGGTACTATAGGATTCAGTCGGTGTCAAACCCTCGCCTAAGCACCACCTCCTACGCCGTCCTGGGACTCCTCGAGGCGTGTCAACCGGCGACGCCATACCAGCTCAAACAGGCCGCCCAAATCAGCATCTTCCATTTCTGGACGATCACCCACACCCAGCTCTACACCGAGTGCGCGCGCCTGGCCGAAGCCGGGCTACTGACGGAGGAGCGTGAGGAGGGAGGTCGCCGTCGCCGTGTCTACACCCTCTCCTCGGCCGGTCAGGAAGCGCTCGAAAAGTGGCGGGCGACCCCTGAAGCTGACCTCTATGAGCTACGTGACCCAGGGCTTCTCAAGCTGTTCTGCGGAGCGGACCCGGCGGCTGTGGCCGAGACGCAGCTCGACCGTCACGAGCAGCGGCTCGCCAGCTACGAGCAACTCGCCACACAGGACATGGCCGCGGGGATGCGCCTCGCGCTCGAGGCCGGGATTGGACACGAGCGGCAGTACGTGCGCTTCTGGTCGGGCGTCCGGGACTCGAAGCGCGGCTAGTCGAGGGGTTTGGTCGCTCCCGGCTATCTTCCCCTCATGCCCGACTACACGAAGATCAACTTTGCCGATGTGGAAGACAGCGCCGCCGGCCGCGGGTTCAACGTCGAAGGCCGCTTGGCCAGAAAGCAACTTCAGTCCAAGCACATCGGGGTCAGCCAGTTCAGCTATGGGTCGGAGGTTCGAGCGCCCTACGGGCATCGCCACCGTGAGCAGGAGGAGGTCTACGTCGTAACCGGCGGCGCAGGACGGGTCAAGCTTGACGACCAGGTCATCGATCTCCGGCGCGGGGACGTGGTCCGGGTGGCCCCTCACGTGATCCGTGCCTTCGAGTCCGGCCCCGAGGGGCTTGAGCTGATCGCCATCGGCAGTGACCGCCCGGAGGGCGGCGACGGAGAGATGGTCGAGGACTTCTGGACGGATTAGCCTTTGCCTGATGGCGAGGCGGATCCTCATCACGGGCGCCGGCGGCATGCTGGGACGGGATCTGGCTCACGCGGCCGCGGGCGAGACCGACGTGGTGGCGCTCGCGCACGACGAACTGGACATCACCGACGCCGATGCGGTCGAGGCTGCCCTCTCGCGTTCCAGTCCCGACGTCGTCCTCAACTGCGCGGCCTGGACTGACGTCGACGGGGCCGAGAGCGATCCCGCCGGCGCCACCACGGTCAACGGCGCCGGGGCGGGAAACGTTGCTCGGTCGGCCACCGCGGCGGGCGCGTGGACGATCCACGTGTCAAGCGACTACGTGTTCGATGGGACCCAAGGCCGACCGTATCTGGAGTCCGACGCGACCAATCCTCTCTCGGCCTACGGTCGCTCCAAGCTCGCCGGAGAACTCGACGTCGCCCGCAACGCTCCGGATCGGCACACGATCGTTCGGTCCTCCTGGCTGTTCGGGGCTCATGGACGCTGCTTTCCGGCCACGATCATCAAGCTCGCCGCCGAGCGAGATGAGCTACCAGTGGTAGACGATCAGGTGGGGTGTCCTACCTTCACAGGCCATCTGGCCCGGGCGCTCCTCGAAATGGCGACCTCAGGCCCGCCTCTCGGCGTCGTGCACGTGGCCGGGTCGGGGTCGTGCTCCTGGTTTGAGCTGGCCGAGCAGATCGTCACCGAGGCCGGCCTCCAGTGCCAGATCAAGCCGGCTCGGACGGCAGACATGGCGCGCCCCGCCCCGCGCCCCGCTTACAGCGTTCTGGAAAGCGAGCGCCCTGATGCGCCGCGGCTCCCGCCCTGGCGCGAGGGCCTGGCCGACTACATGGCGGTCCGGGTGTGAAGCTGCTGGTCTGCGGGGGAGCCGGGTTCATCGGATCGACGTTCGTACGTCTGCGTCTGCGCGAGTACGGGGATCAGGTCACGGTTCTGGACAAGCTCACCTACGCGGGACGGCGCGAGAACCTGCATGACGTGATCGAGGACGTGCGCTTTCTGGCCGGGGCGATCGAAGATCCCGCCGCGGTCGCCGATGCGGCTGACGGCGCGGAGGCGATCGTCAACTTCGCGGCCGAGACGCACGTGGATCGTTCGATCTCGGGTCCGCAGGCGTTCATTCAGACCAACGTTGCCGGCACGCACGGTCTGCTCGAGGCGTCGCGCGAACGCGGGCTTCGCTATCTGCAGGTGTCAACTGACGAGGTGTACGGCTCGATCGCGAGTGGATCGTTCACGGAGTCCTCGCTCCTTCACCCGTCGAGTCCCTACAGCGCGAGCAAAGCCGGCGGGGACCTGCTCGTGTCGAGCTACTTCCACACGTTCGGGCTGCCCACCATGATCTGCCGGGGGTCCAACAACTACGGCCCCTTCCAGTATCCCGAGAAGATGATTCCGCTCATGATCCTGAACGCGCTGGCCGGAGACCCATTGCCCGTCTACGGAGACGGGCGCAACATCCGCAACTGGCTGTTCGTGGAGGACTTCGCCCGCGGGATCAGTCACGTTCTCGACCGCGGATCGCCAGGCGAGGTCTATAACTGCGGCGGCCCGGATGAGTGCGAGAACCTGGAGGTGGTCAGACAGGTCGTCGATGGGTGCGGCGCTCCCGAATCACTGATCGAGCTCGTGGCCGACCGCCCCGGACACGACCGCCGGTACTCGCTCAGCTCGGACAAGCTCAAGGGCCTGGGCTGGGAGCCCAGGGTCCGCCTGAAGCAAGGCCTCGCGAAGACCGTCGAGTGGTACCGGGAAAACGGCTGGTGGTGGGAGCCGATCCGGTCAGGGGAATATCGCGACTACTACGAGCGCCACTACGGCCGGGCACTCAAGGGCTAGGACCACGGCCGGTCATTCGAGGTTGGAGCGCCTGGAGCGGCGCGTTACGAACTGTCGGCGCTGCCCGCGGCTGGTTGCCTGGCGGGAGGAAGTCGCGCGGACCAAGCGCGCAGCGTTTGCCGATCAGGAGTACTGGGGCCGCCCGCTGCCCGGATTTGGCGATCCGGACGCCCGGATCCTGATCGTCGGACTCGCGCCCGCGGCTCACGGAGGCAACCGCACCGGGCGGATCTTCACCGGTGATCGCTCCGGGGACTGGCTCTTTGCCGCTCTGTGGCGGGTCGGGCTGGCCAACCAGCCACAATCGATCTCTCGGGACGACGGCCTGAGCCTTCGCGGGTGCTGGATAGCCGCCGTCGTCCGGTGTGCTCCGCCGGCCAATCGCCCGCTGCCGGCGGAGCGGGACAACTGCCTGCCCTATCTCGAGGCCGAGTTGGAGCTCTTCGATCGTGCTCGGGTGATCGTGTGCCTGGGGGGATTTGCCTGGGATGGCGTGTTGCGAGCCCTCGCGGCACGAGGCCTGAAGACGCCGCGTCCGCGGCCTCGATTCGGCCACGGCGCACGCACGTCGGTCGGCGATTGGGAGCTGATCGGCTGCTATCACCCGAGCCAGCAGAACACGTTCACCGGTCGCCTGACCGAGACCATGATGGATGATGTTTTAGGCCAGGCGGTGGCGCTCGCCGAGGGATAGGCTGTGCCGATGGGGTGCGACCAACGGGGTGAGGAGCGCCGGGCGTTCGAAATCGCCCCCAACGCGTTTGTGACGATAGGCGCGGACGGGCAGGTCCTGTACGCCAACCGGCAGGCCGAGCAGCTGTTCGGTTACGGCCCGGAGGAGCTCGTTGGTGTCACTTTTTCCCAACACCTGACCGTGGAGTCCGACCGGGAGCTGATTGACGAGGCGCTGCGGTCGCTGACCACCGGCGACGCGGAGCGACCGGTGAGCTGGCGCCTCGACCTCAGGGCGCTGGCCCGTGACGGCCGCCAGCTCCCCGTGGAGATGGCGGCCGGCCGGGTGGTGCAGAACGGACACCCGGTCATCCAAGCCTGGATCACAGACTTCTCAGAGCGCGTGCAACTGCTCCGGGAGCTCGAGATCCAGCTCCGCGGCGGCGCTCCCGGCATGGCACAGATTCTGGACTCCCTGGCCGAGGCGGTCACGATCCGCGATCCCCATGACCACATCATCTACGCCAACCAGGGTGCTCTCCGTCATATGGGGTTCAGCTCGCTCCAAGAACTCCAGCGCCGACCCCCACAGGCCATCTTCGACGACTACATCGTGACCGATGAGTCCGGCCACCAGACGAGTATGCGAGATATCCCCTCGGTGCGCCTGTTGGGGGGCCAGGCCGGTGAACGCCTGGTCCTGCGCACTGTCCATCGCGCTTCTGGCGAGAGCAAGTGGATCGTCCTGAAGGCGGCATTGCTTCACGATCAGAACGGAGATCGGGTAGCCGCTGTGACCGTGATCCAGGACGTGACCGTTGAGAAGACAGCCGAGCTCCGCCAGCGATTTTTGGGCCGGGCGAGCGAAACCCTGATGTCCTCGATCGACTACCAGGAGACGTTGGGCAACGTGGCCTGGCTGGCCGTGCCGGAGATTGCCGACTGGTGTGCGGTAGATCTGATGGACGAGGAGGATGAGCGCGAGCAGGTCGTCGTGGCTCACTCGAACCCAGCCAAGCTGGCGTTGGCCGAGAAGCTTCGGGCGTATGCCGCGCCACGGACTCGGGAGGACCGCGGGTTCGATCGGGTGATAAAGAGCGGCGTGAGCGAGCTCTACTCGGAGATCTCGGACGAGATGCTGAGAGCCGGTGCTGTCAATGATGAGCATCTCAAGCTGATGAGAGCGATCGGGTTCCGTTCCGCCGTGATCGTTCCGCTCCTGGCCCGCGGCCGCAGCCTGGGGGCGATGACCCTGGTCACGGCGGAGTCCTTCCGTCGCTTCGACCGATCCGACCTGGAGTTCGCCGAGCAGCTGGCTGGCCGAGCCGCTGTGGCTGTGGACAACGCGCGTCTGGCCACCGCGCGGCGGGAGGTTGCGGAGACGCTTCAGCGAAGCCTCCTCCCTCACGCCGTCCCGGAGATCGACGGGTGGAAGGTGGCCACTATGTACCGCGCGGCGACCGCGTTGGATGAGGTCGAGGTCGGCGGCGACTTCTACGATTTCTTCGAGACGCCGGAAGGCTGGATCGTGCTCCTAGGGGATGTGACTGGCCGCGGCGTCCAGGCGGCATCGATGACCTCGCTCGTTCGACACGGCGCTCGCTTCCTGTCAAAGCAGGAGCACAGCCCGAGCCGGATCCTCACCCGCCTGAATGGCGAGCTCTGCGCGGAGCCGGTTCTCTCCCTATGCAGCGCGCTGTGCGTCCGCTTAGCCCGCGGACGAATCACGATGAGCTCCGCCGGTCATCCGGCGCCCCTGATCGTCTCCGACGGCGGCGATGTGCGTGAGGTTTGCTCGCCCGGACCGCTCCTGGGCGGTTGGGAGGAGAGCTCTTGGAACGATCGTGAGGTCGAGCTAGGCCCACAGGAGACGCTGCTGATGTACACCGACGGGATCACCGATGCCCGGGGCGAGCACGACCGTTTCGGCCTGGCCAGGCTCCACGCCGTGCTAAGTGAAGCCGCGGGGGCCGGGCCAGACGAGCTGCTGGATCGGATCGCGGGCGCACTCGACTCCTACCGCGTCGAAGGGCGCTCGGATGACACCGGTGCCGTAGCGCTTCGCCCGTCGGGCGGCACAGAAGCGAGCAGCGGGCTGACCGCTACGCTCGCTTCGGGATGTCCTTAGAGCGCTTCAGTCCCCGCACCCGGGCCTGGTTTGCGCAGGCCTTCGAGGCGCCCACCGCTGCCCAGGAGCAGGGCTGGCCAGCCATCGCCTCAGGTGAGCACGTCCTGATCAGCGCGCCCACGGGGTCCGGCAAGACGCTCGCCGCCTTCCTGTGGGCGATCGACCGTCTGGCCGTCGAGGCCGAAGCGACCGCCGAGTCCGGCCAAAGGATTGCTCGCGCGGACTCGGCCGAGCCAGACAAGCGGGGCATCTCGCTCGTCTACGTCTCGCCGCTGAAGGCGCTGACGTACGACATCGACCGCAACCTGCGCGTGCCGTTACGAGGATTGGGGGCGGATCTGAGCGTCGCGGTGCGGACCGGCGACACACCCCAGCGCGAGCGCCGGGCGATGCTCAAGGAACCGCCGGACATCCTGATCACAACACCCGAGTCGCTCTTTTTGATGCTCACCTCGCAAGCTCGCGAGTTATTCGCGGGAGCGCGCTGGTGCATCGTCGACGAAATTCACGCCGTCGCCGCGACGAAGCGGGGGGCTCACCTCGCATTGACGCTCGAGCGCCTGACCGAGGCGGCCGGGTCGGAGCTGCAACGGATCGGACTGTCGGCCACGCAGCGACCGCTGGAGGAGGTGGCCCGATTCATGGTGGGCCCGCATCGCACCTGTCGCGTGGTCGACGCCTCGGCGGGCGCACTGAAGGAACTCGACCTCCAGATCCAGGTCCCGGTCGACTCGATGGTCGAGCCCGACGACACCGAAGCTCCCGACCTCGAGGCTCTGGTCGCAGGCACCGAGGCCACCCGTCGATCGATCTGGCCGGCCATCTACCCGGAGCTGCTCAAGTTGATCCGGGAGCACCGCTCGACGATCCTGTTCGTCAACAACCGCCGTGGAGCCGAGCGGCTGGCGCTGAGGCTCAACGAGCTGGCCGCGGCCGAGGACGAGGACATCGCCGAGGCGACGGACGGCGCCGCCTCGAAGCACGACATCGCCCGGGCGCACCATGGCTCGCTCGCCCGTGAGGAGCGCCTGGTGGTCGAGGAAATGCTCAAGGCAGGCGAGCTGCCCTGCCTGGTGGCGACATCGTCCCTTGAGCTCGGGATCGACATGGGCGCGGTCGACCTCGTGATCCAGGTCGAGTCGCCCAAATCGGTGGCGCGCGGCCTCCAGCGGATCGGGCGCTCAGGTCATTCCGTGGGAGGAGTCCCCCGCGGTCGGATCTTCCCCAAGTTCAGGGCCGACCTGCTCGAGTGCGCCGTGGTGGCCAAGCGGATGCGTGAGGGTGCGATTGAAGCGACCGTCGTCCCCCGCAATGCACTTGACGTGCTGGCCCAGCAGATCGTGGCCATCGCCGCCGCCGGTCCCGCTGGCGCCGATGGTGAGGAGCAGTCGGTGACCGTGAACTGGTTGGCGGACCTTGTGACTCGCACGTATTCGTACTCGGAGCTGTCGCGCTCCCAACTCGAGGGTGTCCTCGACATGCTCGACGGGCGGTATCCGAGTTCGTCCTTCGCAGAGCTGCGACCGCGGATCATCTGGGACCGAGTCAAGGGAACCATCCGCCCCCGCCCCGGCGCCCGGCAGCTCGCCATCACCAACGCGGGGACGATTCCCGACCGGGGGCTGTACGCGGTGACGCTCCCCGATGGCCGGCGCGTGGGCGAGCTCGACGAGGAGATGGTCTACGAGGCGCGGCCCGGGCAGACGTTCCTGCTCGGCGCGAGCACGTGGAGAATCGAGGAGATCACCCGTGACCGGGTGATCGTCACGCCGGCGCCCGGGCTCCCCGGAGCGGTGCCCTTCTGGAAGGGCGACGGCATCGGACGCCCGAAGGAGCTCGGTGAGGCGATCGGCGCGTTTGCCCGCTGGGCCGTCGACCAGGAGGCCGAGGTGCTGGAGCGCGACTACGACCTGGACGAGCGCGCCGCCAACAACCTCCTGATGTTCCTGCGAGAGCAGCAGGATGCCACCCGCGTCATTCCCTCGGACACGACCGTCGTGGTCGAGCGCTTCCGGGATGAGATCGGCGATTGGCGCGTCTGCGTCCTGACGCCCTTCGGGGGACGCGTCCATGCCGCCTGGAGCCTTGCCCTGAGCGCCCGAATCCGTGATGAGCTCGGGCTCGAGTCCGACGCGATCTGGTCAGACGACGGAATCATCCTGCACCTGCCCGACGCCGAGGAGCCGCCCGACCCCGACCTTGTCCTGATCGATCCGGACGAGCTCGAGGACCGCGTGGTCGACGAATTGGGCGCCTCGGCGCTCTTCGGTGCGCGGTTCAGGGAGAACGCGGCGCGGGCGCTCCTGATACCTCGGGCTCGACCGGGGAAGCGAACGCCGCTCTGGCAACAGCGGCTCAAGGCCCAGTCGCTGCTCGAGGTCGCTCGCCAGCACTCGGACTTCCCGATCGTGCTTGAGACCTACAGGGAGTGCCTCCGTGACGTGTTCGATCTTCCTGGCCTGACCGATCTCCTGCACAAGCTTCATCGCCGCGAGATCTCGCTCGTGGAGGTCGAAACCCCGACCGCCTCGCCGATGGCCTCCTCACTCCTGTTCGACTACGTCGCCACGTACATGTACGAGGGCGATGCCCCTAGTGCGGAGCGCCGAGCGGCCGCGCTGTCGCTGGATCGCGACCTGCTCCGAGAGCTCCTCGGCCAGGAGGAGCTCCGAGATCTGCTCGACGCCGACGCCCTGGCTCAGGTGGAGGCGCAGCTCCAGTGCCTCGACCCGGTCCGGCAGGCCACCGGCCGAGACGGCCTGCACGACATTCTCCGCACGGTTGGCGACCTGAGCGCCGAGGAGGTCTCGTCGCGCGTGTTGGACGGGCTGGACTCCAGCCAGATGCTCGAGGAGCTGACGGCCGAACGCCGGGCGGTGCCCGTACGCCTCCGCGGTGAGCTCCGGTGGATTGACGCCAACGATGCTGGGCTCTACCGCGATGCTCTCGGTGCCGCCCCGCCGTCAGGTCTGCCCGCAGCCTTCCTGGAGGACGTGCCGGACGCGTTGACGCGCCTCGTGCGGCGTTATGCCGCCACCCACGGTCCATTCACCGAGGGCGAGCTGCGTGAGCGCTACGGCGTCGATTGCTCTGCCGTGCTGGCCGAGCTTGAACGGGCGGGAGAGCTGGTGCGCGGGGAGCTTCGCCCGCTGTCCACGATCGCCCCCGACGCACCTTCTCAGCGCGAGTGGTGCGACCTCGACGTGCTGCGTCGCATCCGCCGGGCGTCGTTGGCCGTCCTGCGCCGGGAAGTCGAGCCCGTCGATCAGCGTACCCTGGCCCGCTTCCTCCCCGGCTGGCAGAACGTCGACCGTCATCCGCCGGGCGGAGCCGGAGTCGACCGATTGCGCGAGGCGCTCGTGGCGCTGCAGGCGCTGGCGCTACCGGCCGACGTCTGGGAGCGCGACGTGCTGCCGCGGCGCACGGGCGCTTATTCACCGAGCTGGATGGACCAGCTGTGCGCTTCAGGAGAGATCGTGTGGATCGGGGCAGGAGCACTCGGCCGCCACTCTGGGCGGGTGGCGCTTTACTTCCGCGAGGACCTCCCCGTGCTCGGTCCTCCGCCTTCTCGGGTGGCCTCGTCACCGGAGTCCGAGGCCCACGAGCTCGTGCGGACTCGCCTGGCAGCGGGGGCCTGTTTCTTCACCGACCTGCTCTCTGACGTGGACCTTGCTCCCGAAGAGCTTCAGGAGGCGCTTTGGGACTTGGCCTGGGCCGGCCAGGTCACGAACGACGCCTTCGCGCCGCTGCGGGCGCCCCGCCTGACGCTCGCCCGGGCGCAACGAGAGCGCCGCAGCCAGCGTGCTGGAAGGTTCTCCTCACGCCGGCGCCTCGGCGCGGCGGCTCAGGTGCAGGGCCGGTGGTCGCTGACCGCCCCGCTCCTGTCTGGAGGCGCCGAGCCGTCGGCTCGCCGTCGGGCGGTCGCCGAGCTGCTGCTCGAGCGCTATGGGGTGCTGACCCGGGAGCAGGTCCTGGCCGAGGGCATCCCGGGGGGATTCTCGGCCATCTATCCCGAGCTCACGCAGCTCGAGGTACTGGGCACCTGCCGGCGGGGGTACTTCGTCGAGGGCCTTGGGGGAGCGCAGTTCGCACTCCCCGGGGCCGTCGAGCGACTGAGAGCCGCAGGCTCAGGGGAGGACGAGTCGCTCGTCCTGGGGGCCGTTGATCCCGCCCAGCCGTATGGCGCCGCGCTCACCTGGCCGCCGCGTGAGGTCCGGACCCCGCGCACCGGGGGCGCCTACGTGGTGCTGAGCGGAGGTGACCCGATCCTGTATCTCGAGCGCGGCGGGCGGGCACTGCACACGTTGATCAAAGCCGATGACCCGCGATTGCCAGGGGGCGTGGTGACGCTGGTGCAGCAGGTTCGGGCCGGGCGGATCAAGCGGCTGGCGCTCGAGCGGATCGACGGCCAGCCCGCCCTCGGATCGCCCCTTGCTTCTCAGCTGGTGGAGCTCGGCTTCCAGGGCGGTCCCCGCCGGCTGACGCTCAGCGCCTAGCCGTCCGGAGCAGATATGCCCGAAGGGGACACGATCGCCTGGGCGGCCAAGCAGCTCCGCCCCGTGCTGGTGGGCCACGTCCCGGATGAGATCCGCACCCCCCAGCTCAGACATCGCCGTGACCGCTGGCCCGAACGGCTCGCGGAGCGGGAGGTGGAACGCATCGAGACGCACGGCAAGCACCTCTTCATCCGGTTCGGTGCACGCGCCGGCGAGTCTGGGATCCTGTACCTCCACTCGCACCTCGGGATGGTCGGCCGGTGGTTGGTCGCCCGGGAGGCCCAGGCCTGGGGCAGTGCCTGGATCGTGCTCCGGGTCGGCGAGAGCTGGGTGCTCGAGCTTCGAGGTCCCACGCTCGAGCTCCTGACCGACGGCAGGCGACGTTTCGACCAGCGGCTGGCCGCGCTCGGACCGGACATCCTGTCCGAGCACTTTGACTTTGAACGGTTTCTGAGGCGGGTCCGCTCGGACGATCCGGGGCGCCCACTCGGAGATGCTCTGCTTGATCAGGCGAACCTGGCCGGAGTGGGCAACGTCTGGAAGGCCGAGGGGTGTTGGGAGACGGAGATCGATCCGTGGCGGGCGCTATCGACCGTGACCGATGAGGAGCTGGTGGCGATCGTCGAGGCGCTGCGTCCGCGCATGCGCGACTCGGCCGAGCACGGCCCACGGGTGATCGCTCCCCGGGTGTATGGCCGAGCGGGTCGCCCGTGCCCGCGTTGTGGTGCTCGTGTGCAGGCGCGCGCGGGGGGCTACGCCTCGCTCGCCGTCCGGGCTCGCTTAACTGGGGCGGCGCCCCGTCCTCCGGCTGGCGATGCCAACCGGACGACATACTGGTGTCCGGGATGTCAGCGGTGAACCGCCTGCGCCGCGTTGGGCACAAGGGCGCCGATCTGATCGCGCCGGGGAACACGTTTGCCAGCTTCGACGCCGCGCTCGCGGCCGGGGTCGACATGATCGAGTTCGATGTCCTGCCGGAACCCGGGACCGACCGCCTGATTCTGGCTCACGACTACGAGGACGCGGGGCGCCGCTCACCCCACACCCTCGAGCAGGGCCTGGCCCATCTCGCCTCCGACGCGTTCGCCGGCATCGACCTCGACGTGGACCTCAAGCTGCCGGGTTACGAGCTCCGCGTCGTGCGGGCGCTGCGCTCCCACGGTGTGCTCGAGCGATCGCTGATCTCGAGCCAGTTCCGCGCGAGCCTGCGGACGATTCGCGAGGCGGAGCCCGGGGCGCGGCTCGGCTGGTCGGTGCCGAAGCTGCGCCGTGATCCGTTCCGCTCGAAGGCCACTGTGGCTCCGGCGCTGATCGGACTGGTGGCGCTTCGCCAGGCGCTTCCGTTTCAGGCGGCCGCCGCATTGGCCTCGGGCCGCTGCGATGCCCTGATGGCCCACTGGCGGCTCGTCACTCCGCGCCTCGCGCGTGCGGTCCGCAGGAACGGCGGCGAGCTCTACGTGTGGACGGTGGATGATCCAAGCGAGCTGCGGAGGGTCGAGCGGCTCGGTGTGACCGGCGTGATCACGAACGATCCACGGCTGTTTTCAGCTCTGGGTGATGCGGCCGTGTGAGGAATCGGTGCGCGTGAATTGGTGCTGATGTGATGGAACACGATCAACGCCGTAGTGCAGATGTGATCGAGACGCCGCCCGCTCGGGAGTCCACCACCGAGAGCGCATGGCAGCGCTTCGAGGCGCTGTATCGCTCAAGCCGAAGTGACGTGTACGCATACGTGATGACCCTGCTCAGAGACCAAGCCGCCGCAGAAGACGTCACGGCCCTGGCGTTCGAACGCGCCTACCGGCGCAGGCGGACATTCGATCGCCGGCGAGGCGAGGAGCGAGCTTGGCTTTTCGGCATCGCCCGCAACGCCGCCCTGGACGAGCTTCGCCACCGGAGCCGGCGCGCGCAGCTCGTGGTCGATCCCGAGGACCCGGCCACAAGCACGGCCGCCAGCCAGGACGAGCCGGACGTGGCGCTCCGCCGTACCGCGGTGCGAGCCGCCGTGGCCCAGCTCCCCGGCCGGGAGCGCGAGATCATCGGTCTGAAATTCCATGCCGGTCTCTCCAACGCTGAGATCGCGCGAGTACTTGGTGTCAGCGAGTCGAATGCCGGAACCCTTCTATACCGGACGATGGAGAAGCTAAGGAGAGCCTGTGATGCGACAGCGTGAGGACTTCCCCACCGATCCTGAGATCGTGAGCACGCTCGAGGCGATCGACGCGACCCTGGCCGGCGAAGCCGTCGACCCCCGCCACGCCGAGCTGGCCGAGCTGGCCCTGCTGCTGACGGCCGACCGGCCGGTGATCGAAGAGGACGTGATCCGGCGCCTCGACGAGCGCGTCCGGACCGGCGCCGTCGCGCGGGGTAAGCGCGTGGCGCGGGGAGCGCCACGCCGGCGCCGCGCGCGTGTCTGGGTGTGGGCGCCTGCTGGGGCCGTGGCCGCGTCGCTGATCGCGGCTGTGGTGATCGTGGCCGGCCAGGGTGGTGGCGGGGCGTCGTCGGCAATCGCGGGGGGGACGACCGCGAGCCGGATCAAGGCGCCGGCCGGAGCGAAGGAGAGGCTTCACCGAGAGCGCGGCGGCGTCACGCGCGCATTTGGCTGCGCTCACGCCCGCCTCCGGTCACGCCCAGGCGGGTGCGGGAATCCCGGCACCGCGCGCAGGATTTAGCGCCAACACAACAGCCGCCTCGACCCCGGCCCCCACCCAACAAACCCTTTCTCAGAACCCCACCCTCCAGCCCCCGACCACCGGCCGCAAGGTAATCCAGGGCGCTCAGCTGATCCTCTCCACGTCGCCGCGGCGCATCGACCAGGTCTCCCAGGAGGTCTACAACGTGGTCGGGCAGCAGAACGGCATCGTCAAGAGCTCATCGGTCACCGCCAACGGCGGGCCCGGCGGGTACGCCCAGTTCCTGCTGAGCATCCCGAGCTCCAACCTTTCGCGGACAATGTCCGCCCTCTCGACGCTGCAATTCGCCCACGTCCAATCCCGGACCGACACCACTCAGGACGTAACCAACCAATACAACGTCGACAAGAGCCACCTCGCTGACGCCCAGGCGCTCCATACCTCTCTCCTCAAGCAGCTGGCGAGCGCGACCACCCAGGCGCAGATCGACAGTCTTCAGGCGCGAATCCACGACGCCGAGAATCAGATCTCGGCCGATGAATCGGCGCTGCACTCACTCCAGCGCCAGGTCGGCTACAGCCAGATCAACCTGGACATCAACTCGGCTGGGGTTCCGGTACCAGCCCATGGTGGTGGCTTCACCCTCGGGCGCGCTGCCCACGACGCCGGCCGCGTGCTTACCGTGGCAGCCGGCGTTGCGCTGATCGTGCTGGCCGCGCTGCTCCCGGTCGGGCTGGTGCTCGCGCTGCTGTGGTGGGTGGGGCGGACCGTGCGGCGCCGCTCACGCCAGCAGGCCCTCGACTTGGCCTGAGAGTCGGTCTCAGAACCCCCCGCGCACGTCTGGCGGCGGCACATGCGGAGTTCTGAGACAGGCTCTCGCGCACGCTGTGCTATCTCTGGCGACATGGCGGCGTCTGGCCAGGACACGACCGAGCTGCTGGCTCGGGTACCGCTGTTCTCGGCGCTGGCTGAGGAAGAGCTCAGTCATGTGGTCTCAGTGGCGGTGCCGCGGACGTTCGAGGCCTATCAGGTGGTGTTCCGCGAGGGGGATAGGAGCGACACGTGCTACGTGATCCGCAGCGGTCACGTGCGAGCCGTCCGCGGCCACGCCGACGGCCGATCGATAACCCTGGCCCAATTTGGCCCTGGCGACCACTTTGGGGAGCTGGCGATGCTCGACGAGGAGCGCCGCTCGGCCACGATCGAAGCCTTGGAGGAAACTGAGGCGATAGCGATCCTCGGCGCCGACATGCGTCGGCTGCTCCGGGAGCATCCCGACATCGCGGTCAAGCTGATCGCATCGTTGGGACGTCGCCTGCGTGAAACGAACGAGCGGCTGGCTCGCCAGTCCTTCCAGACCGTGCAGAGCCGGGTGGCCAGCGCCCTCGCGCAGCTTGTCGAGGCGGCCCGAGCTGAAGGTGCGGGCGAGTTGGATGTGCTGATCACCTCCACCCAGGCTGAGCTGGCTCAGCTCGCTGGATCATCTCGGGAGTCGGCCAGCCGGTTCCTGGCCGTACTCGAACGCGCAGGAATAATCACCCAGGGGCGGGGCAAGCTCACCGTCCACGACCCAGCGGCGCTGGAGCGATACGTCTACTGATCGCCGGGTCGGATGGCGCGGTCAGGTCCGGTAGGCGCGGGCTCGCGGCCCGCCTCATCCGTGGCCGGAACGGTTCCGGAAGTGCCGGTTGGCTGGCTAGCGGCTTGCCGGGCGCGCGCCGCGTGAGACATGGTCTTCTCGAGCTCGAGCGCCTCCTCGTGGAGCTCTCGCATGCTCTTGGAGACCATCAGAGGCTCGCTGTATGGACCGCGTTGTAGGCGGGAAGTGCTTCTGAGATCTGTGGGGAGTTCATGTCCCGCAGTCTCGGGCCCGGGGGGCGATTTGTCAGTGTCGGCCGGGTCTCGATGTGGTCTCAGTATTGTTGGAACCGGAGGTCTGCATGGGGTCAGTGAGCGAGTCGAGGGGATCCGGCAGCGGCGAAACGTTGGGTGAGCTGATCGCGAACCGTGGCAGCCGCCGGTTCGTCGGACGCGGCGCAGAGCTCGAGTTCTTCGATCGATGTCTCCAGGACAAGCCCCCGGCGAGGGTGCTGCTGGTGTATGGCCCGGCCGGCATTGGCAAGAGCACGCTGTTGCGGGAGTTCGGCCGCCGAGCCGCCGCGAAGCGCAGGGAGAGCATTTTCATCGAAGGACGGGAGCTACCGCCCACCCCATACGCCCTCGAAGCGGCCCTGGCCCCGGCCAAAGACCATGACTCCCCGCTGATCCTGATCGACACCTACGAGCGGATGGCCGCGCTCGACAGCTACCTTACGGCGAGAGCTCCTGCCGGCATTTCCGTCCGGCAGCCTGGTCGTCCTCGCCGACCGGGGCTCGCCGGACGCGGGCTGGTTTCAGGACGGCTGGCAGGAGGTCGTGGCGGAGCTGGAGATCAGGGCATTGGATTCGACCGAGTCGATCGGTCTGCTTCAGGCCCACGGCCTCTCCGACGAGCGGGTGCAGGACATCATGGAGTGGGCGGGGGGATCACCGCTGGCCCTGGCGATCGCGGCCGATGCTGCCGTGGCCGACGCAGCGTGGCATCCGGACGACGCGCGCGGCGGATCTGAGGTTCTCAGGTCGCTGATCCGCCGCGTTGTCGACACCGAGCTGGGGGGTCAGCGCGTATCCCCGCTGGCGGTCGCGTCGATCTCGCGCCTGACCACGCGCGAGATGTTGCAGGAGGTTCTTCCCGAGGGCGATGCCCAGGGCGCCTACGAGCGCCTTGAGGCCCTCACATTCACGGAGCCAGTGGGCGACGGACTCGCGTTGCACGAGCTGGTTCGGAAGATCCTCCAAGCGGACTTCCGCCAGCGCGATCCTGATCGTGAGCGCGAGCTGCGGCGGCGGATCGCCGACCATCTTTACGCCCGCTCCGGTCGCGGCGAGCCGCTGATTGCGATCGAGTTGGCCCACCTGATCGACAACCCGATCATCAAGTGGGGCTTCGGCTGGGAGGGCTCCACCGACTACCGAATCGACGTTATGCGACCCCAGGATGCGGAGCAGGCTGGACAGATTCTCAGCGACCGCGGCCTCCCCGAGTGGTGGAAGGTCTCCGAACGGTTCTTCCGAGATGCTCCCGAGCGGATCTCGATCGCCCGGGACCGCCATGACCGGCTTGCCGGTTACGCCATCTCGATGAGCCCGCAGAGGGCCCCGTCCTTCGCCTGGGAGGACCCACTGGTGGGGCCCTGGTTGCGCCACGCCAGAAGCTGCTCGCACCTGGGCGGTTCGGTCCTGTGGCGGGACTCGATCGACTTCACGGGCGATCCGCGGGGGCGGGTGCAGGCGATGCTCGGCCTGGCCGGCAATCTCCGCTCCGGCGACGCCACCTCCCGCTTCGCCTATATACCGGTCAATCCGACGATGCCGTCCGCCCTCCTGTTTGTCCGTGAGCTGGGCGCGGTCCACCTCGAGGACCTCGACCATGAGTCGGCGGAGCAGCGAATTGAGTGCCACCGGATCGACTACGGACCGGGGGGCCTGGTCGCGGGGCAGCGGGCCACGATCTATCAGGAGCTCGGCCTGCCGGACCCGCGGAGCCCGGACGGACCTGCCCCGGAGCTGGAGGATGTCCGAGCGGCCCTGCGCAACTACCGCCTGCCCCACGAGCTGGGCTCGAGCCCGCTGGCTCGGGGCGCCACGTCAGGTGAGCGCGCCGAGTCGGTGCGGGCGCTCCTGCGGGACGCCGCCGAGCGAGCCTTCGGCGAGAGCGAGAACGAGAAGCTCCTGCAGAAAGTCCTCATCCGAGGCTATATCGACTCCGAGTCAAGCCATGAGCAGGCGGCCTACGAGCTCAACCTCAGTCGCGCGGCCTACTTCCGCCGCTTGCGGCAGGGAGCGCAGCGCGTCGCGGAATACCTCGCTCAGAGCCCGCTGGAATAATCCGCGTCGATCCAGGCTGGACGTACACAATCTTCTGCGGGTGGAGCGGCAGGCCGATTAGCGACAGGGGAACAGATTTTTCCGCCGAGCGGGAGACGGACTTCTCGGCGGGCGGTGTCGTGGTCCGGGGCGATGAGATGATCGCGATCGTCCCGGCCCGCAAGGGAGGGCATCGGGAACGCCTGGCGCTGCCCAAAGGCCACCTCGATGGCGATGAGACCGAGCTGGAAGCCGCCGTGCGCGAGGTTCGCGAGGAGACCGGGGTCGAGGCCGAGCCGATCGAGAAGCTGGGGGAGATCGAGTACACCTACGACCGGGCCGGCCGGCTGGTCGACAAGCGGGTCGCCTTCTATCTACTCGAATATCGCAGTGGAGAGCTGGGCCACGATCACGAGATCGCGGCGGTGCACTGGATGCCCCTGGCCGAGGCCGTGACCGCGCTCACCCATGCGGGGGAGCGTGAGATGGTGCGGCGCGCGCTTTCGCGCGTAGCACCGGAACGGTAGGCTGGCGACCCGTGCGAGTCCTGAACTTCTACTCCTCGGTTTTTGCCGACCAGCTCAGGCGGGGCCGTAAGACGGCCACGATCCGGCTGGGCGACAAGTCGCACAAGTACCGCAAGAACGACTGCGTGCTGGTGACGATCGGCTACCAGCACTCGCCTCGCGAGAAGATCTTCAACGCCGTCGTTGACCAGGTTGAGGTCAAGCGCGTCAAGGACCTGTCTCCGCGGGACATCGAGCACGACAACCCGGAGTTCCGCCGGATCGACGAGATGATCCACTTCCTGGAGCAGATCTACGGTCGCAAGGTCGAGCTTGATGACACGGTCACCGTGGTTCGCTTTTCCCAGATCATCGAGAACCCGCCGGAGCTTCGGGACCGGCTTCACGGTCTGGGCGGGGCGCAGAACTAGCCGTCGGCAGGGCGGGTCCGGCCGCGTCCAGGGGAATTTCGGCCTACCCCGTGCGGGAAACTTGGCACTCTCGCCCATCGAGTGCCAAAAACCCGCTTGAATCCCTGAGAAACAAGCTATAGTCTCAGTCGTTGGCACTCTGGGTCGCGGAGTGCCAAGCACCAGTCTGTTACCAACCGGAGGTTGTATCGATGAAGCTAAAGCCCCTAGGCGATCGTTTGATCGTGCGGGCGATCGAGGAGGAGGAGACCACTGCCAGTGGCATCGTCCTTCCCGATACCGCGAAGGAAAAGCCCCAGAAGGGCAAGGTCCTCGCCGTTGGCGATGGCCGCGTAAACGAGGACACCGGCAAGCGCACCCCGCTTGACGTCGTCGAGGGTGACGAAGTCCTCTACAGCAAGTACGGCGGCACCGAGATCAAGGTGGATGGCGAGGAGCTTCTCGTCCTCCGCGAATCCGATGTGCTGGCCAAGGTCCAGAGCTAGGAGAACCTGAACTCAATGGCACACAAAGAACTCAAGTACGAAGCGGAGGCTCGCAAGGCGCTCGAGCAGGGCGTCGACGCGGTAGCCAACGCCGTCAAGGTCACACTCGGCCCCAAGGGCCGCTACGTGGTCCTCGACAAGAAGTTTGGCGCGCCCACGATTACCAACGATGGGGTCACGATCGCGCGTGAGATCGAGGTCGAGGACGTATTCCAGAACCAGGGTGCCCAGCTGGTGCGTGAGGTGGCCACAGCCACCAACGACGTCGCTGGTGACGGCACCACCACGGCCACAGTTCTGGCCCAGGCGATCGTACGCCAGGGGCTGAAGAACGTGGCCGCGGGCGCCAACCCGCTGGCGCTGAAGCGGGGCATCGAGAAGGCTGTCGACGATGTCGTCAAGAACATCGAGGAGCAGTCGACGGAGATCTCGGGCAAGGACCAGATCGCCCGTGTGGCCACCATCTCGGCCGGCGATGAGGAGATCGGCGACGTGATCGCCGACGCCATCGACAAGGTCGGCAAGGACGGCGTGGTCAACGTCGAGGAGGGCCAGACGTTCGGCATGGACCTCGAGTTCACCGAGGGCATGCAGTTCGACAAGGGCTACATCTCGCCCTACATGGTCACCGACCAGGATCGGATGGAGGCGACCCTGGAGGATCCCTACATCCTGATCGCCAACCAGAAGATCGGTTCGGTCCGTGACCTGCTGCCGGTGCTGGAGCAGGTAATCCAGTCAGGCAAGCCGTTGCTGATCATCGCCGAGGATGTCGAGGGCGAGTCGCTGGCCACACTGGTGGTCAACAAGCTCCGCGGCACCTTCACCGGCGTGGCCGTCAAGGCGCCCGGTTTCGGCGATCGCCGCAAGCGGATGCTGGAGGACATCGCGACCCTCACCGGCGGTGAGGTGATCACCGAGGAGATGGGGCTCAAGCTCGAGAACACTCAGGTCTCGCAGCTTGGCCGTGCCCGTCGCGTGGTCGTGGCCAAGGACACCACGACGATTGTCGACGGCAACGGTGAGAGTGACGCGATCAAGGGTCGCATCAACCAGATCAAGACCGAGATCGACAACACCGACTCGGACTTCGATCGTGAGAAGCTCCAGGAGCGCCTGGCCAAGCTCTCAGGCGGTGTCGCCGTGGTCAAGGTCGGCGCTGCTACCGAGACCGAGATGAAGGAGAAGAAGCACCGCGTCGAGGACGCTCTCCAGGCCACCCGGGCCGCGCTGGAGGAGGGCATCGTCCCCGGCGGTGGCGTCGCGTTGCTGAGCTCGCAGGAGGCGATCAACGCGGACGCGATGTCGGATCCCGACGAGCGGACGGGCGCCGCGATCGTCCGCCGCGCGCTCGAGGAGCCGCTCCGTCAGATCGCGGACAACGCCGGGCTCGAAGGCTCGGTGGTCGTCAACGACGTCCGCAACGCCGGTAAGGGCAAGGGCCTCAACGCCGATAGCGGTGAGATCGTCGAGCTGGTCAAGGAGGGGATCATCGATCCCGCCATGGTCACGCGCTCGGCGCTCCAGAACGCCGCCTCGATCGCCAAGAACATCCTGACCACCGAGGCGATCGTGGCCGAGGTGCCGGAGAAGGACGGTGGCGGGGGCGGTGGCGGCGGCATGCCCGACATGAGCGGGATGATGTAAGCCACATCAGGGCGGATGTATGCTCGCCCTCAACAGGCGAGTGTTTAGAGGGCCCGGCTCTGAGCCGGGCCCTTTTTATGCGCAGCGGGGTTGTATCGCGGGGGCGGCGGGCGCCCGCGCCCAGAGGGCTACGCGACCGGCCGAGTCCGGCCGAATCCAGGCCGCGCGCTCAGGCCGGACAGCAGCCGGCCGATCAGGTGACCCACGACCAGGTAGACCAGTGCGGCCACTCCCCAGTTGATGGCCAGCTCCAGCTTCGCGCCACCGACTGAGAACAGATTCTTGAACGGCCCGACGAGCCAGGCGGCCGCATCGTGGATGTCACTCACGACCACGTTGTGCGGGTTTGCCGACACGAGCCGCAGCACGATCGCGATCACGATCAGCGCTGCCACCGCGCTCGCCGCTGCGCGAATCAGACGTCCTATCGCCATGGTCCTCTCTCCTCCGTGACGTTTACGTGTCAGAGCTACCCGCATCGAAAGAAGGCTCAACACACGTCTCGCCCAGTCTGGGCCCTGCAGGCAACGGTTGGTCGCCGAGATCTGAGATTCGGCTGGAATCCGGCTACAAATCGTCCTGTAGGGGTATCTAGCGGCCAGTGGCCACCGAAATCTCAGAACGTGAATCGCGCCAGGTTGCCGAGGAAGCGCGGGAGCGCGAATGGCGCCTGCCCAGCTTTGGCAAGGAGCTGTTCCTCGGTCGCTTCCGGCTTGACCTGATCCACCCCCAACCCCCGTCTCAGGCCGACGTAATAAAGAAGGGGGAACGGTTCCTTACCGCCTTGCGGGAGTTCCTGGAGCGTGAGGTCGATCCGCTCGAGATCGAGCGTGAGGCGCGGATCCCTGAGCACGTCATCGACGGACTGAAGGAGTTGGGCGCGCTCGGTATGAAAATCGACGAGCGTTACGGCGGACTGGGCCTATCCCAGACCTACTACAACAAGGCGCTGGGCCTCGTCTCCTCCGTGCACTCATCGTTGGGCGCGCTCCTCTCGGCCCATCAATCGATCGGAGTCTCTGAGCCGCTTCGCCTCTTCGGGTCCGAGGAGCAGAAGCAGCAATGGCTGCCCCTGGTGGCCCGGACGCATATCTCGGCCTTCCTGCTCACCGAGCCCGACGTGGGCTCTGATCCCGCCCGCCTGTCCTGTAGCGCCACCCCCACGGAGGATGGCTCGGGCTACGTCCTGAACGGCCGCAAGCTGTGGGCCACCAACGGTGCCATTGCCGACGTCGTCGTGGTCATGGCCAAGGTACCCAAGGATTCCGGTCACCGGGGCGGCATCACCGCCTTCATCCTCCCCTACGACAGCGACGGCGTCACCGTCGAGCGTCGCAACAGCTTCATGGGGATCCGGGGGATCGAGAACTCCGTCACGCTTCTCGACGACGTGTTCGTCCCCACCGAGAACGTGATCGGTCGGGAAGGAGACGGGCTGAAGATCGCCCTGACGACGCTCAACACCGGACGGCTGGCACTCCCGGCGATCTGCGTGGCGGGAGCGAAGTGGGCCACCAAGGTCGCGCGCGAATGGTCAAATGAGCGCGTTCAGTGGGGCCGCCCGATCGGCCGGCATGATGCCGTGGCCCAGAAGCTCGCGTTCATCGCGGGCACCACGTTCGGGCTGGAGGCGATGTTGGACGTGGCCAGCCGACTGGCTGACGACAAGCAGAACGACATCCGGATCGAGGCGGCCATCGCCAAGCTCTATGCCTCGGAGATGGGCTGGCGGGTGGTCGACGAGCTGATGCAGATCCGCGGCGGCCGCGGCTTTGAGACGGCCGAATCGCTCAAGGCTCGCGGTGAGCGGCCAGTTGCGGTCGAGCAGGCGATGCGCGACATGCGAATCAACCGGATCTTCGAAGGTTCCACCGAGATCATGCACCTGCTGATCGCCCGGGAGGCGGTTGATACCCATCTCGAGGTGGCGGGTGACGTGCTTGAGCCTGAGACCAAGCCGGCCGACCGCGCCCGAGCCGCCGTGCAGGCGGGGGTCTTCTATGCCCGCTGGCTTCCCGGGCTCGTGGTGGGCGAGGGGCAGCGGCCGAACTCATACCAGGAACTGGGACCGCTGGCCGGTCACGCCCGGTTCGCCGAGCGGTCCTCGCGCAGGCTGGCCAGGTCGATCTTCTACGGCATGGCGCGATGGCAGGCGGGGCTGGAGAAGCGCCAGGCGTTCCTGGGCCGGATCGTGGACATCGGGGCGGAGTTGTTTGCGCTCAGCGCCGCCTGCGTGTACGCCCGCACGCTGGGCGGCGAGCACCCGGAGCGGGCCGATCAGGCGATTGAATTGGCGGATCTCTTCTGTCGACAGGCTCGACGCCGAATCGACGCTCTGTTCACCGAGCTGTGGGCCAACGAGGATGACGCCAACCACTCGGTGGCCGGTCGGGTTCTGGACGGCCACTACGAGTGGCTGGAGGACGGAATTATCGATCCTTCGGGAGAGGGTCCGATGCTCGGCGATCCCGCCGCCCAGGAGCCGCAGCCTGCGGGTGCCTGAGCTGGGCCCCGCGCCCTACGTCGCGATACACCTGACGCGTGCGCCGGGCCACCTCGGTCCAGTCGAACTGCAGGACGTGCTCCCGGGCGTCGGCCACGACCTGCCCCCGGGTCTCGCCGTCCACCAGGGCCTGCTCGAGAACCTCCTCGAGCGCCTGGGCGTCCCGGGACGGAAACCGCAGCCCCACGCTCCCGTCGCCTGGTACCACCTCACGCAGCCCGCCGGTGTCGGCCACGACACACAGGCACCCAGAGGCCATCGCCTCAAGAGCCACCAACCCAAACGGCTCGTAGATCGAGGGCACGATCACCAGCTCGGCCACCCGGTAGAGGGCATGGAGCATGTCGTCGCCGACCCAGCCCAGGAAGGTTCCGTGCTTGGTCAGGCCGAGTTGACGGGCCTGACGCTTGAGCTCCGCCTCCGCCGTTCCGGTCCCGGCCACCACGAAGCGGACGTTGCCCAGCCGTTTGGCCACCGGCGCCAGCGCATCTAGCGCCAGGTGAAAGCCCTTCTCGTAGACGAGCCGGCCCACCAGCAGGACGAGGTGCTGATCCGGTCGCGCGAAGCGCCGGCGCAGCGCCGGGAGATCATCAACCGTAGGCTCCAGATCGCGAGGATCGATCCCATTGGGGATCACGTCGATCCGGTCTTCGGGAATCCCGAACACGTCGGCCACGTGCTCCTGCATGAACCGAGAGCACGTGATGACGCGATCTGCCCGGCGCACCATCGTCCGCTCGACGCGGTGGATGTATGACTGAGGATGGTTCTGCACCCAACCCTGGTGGCGGCCGAACTCGGTGGCGTGGACGGTCGTGACCCAGGGGCGGGCGAACCGTCTGGCCAGCCGGCGCCCGGTCTCGGCCACGAGCCAATCGTGCGAGTGCGCGGCGTCAAACTCAAAGCTCCGGCAGAGCTCATCGCCCCGTGCCGCCATGTCCCGATTCATCTCGCGCACCCACTTGACGAAGGCGGCGACGTCGCGCGGGAACTCGGGCTCGCGCACCCTGTGGACGGCCACGCCATGTCGCTCCTCCTCCAGTTCAGTCCGGCCGCTCCCGCGCGTGAGCACGTGCACTTCGACGCCGTCAGCCGCCAGGTGCTCAGAGAGCTTTCGGACATGGCGACCCAGCCCGCCCTCGATCACGGGCGGGTACTCCCAGGAGACCAGGAGTACGCGCATCGGCGGGGAAGCTACCTAAGACCGGCTGCTAGGCGCCGTGGGCCGCGGCAGCCGCGGGCTTCTGGCTGACGGGCTCGAACCTCGGCTGGCGACGCTCGAGGAAGCTCGCTACTCCCTCGCCGAAGTCCGGACGGCTGAAGGACTCAAGCATCAGGCGGTTGGCCTCCTCGACGCTCTCGGCGAGCGTTTTGTCGTAGTCGGCGTACACCTGTTGCTTCATCAGCGCCATGCTCGCGGGTGAGCAATTAGCCGCCAACATCCGGGCGTAGTCCACCGCCGCGTCCAGAGCTGCACCGTCCTTGACCGCGCGGTTGACGAGGCCGAGTTCGGCCGCTTCGGTCCCCAGGAACACGCGGCCGGAGAGGAGAATGTCGAGAGTCCGGGCCGGGCCGATCAGGCGAGGGAGCATCCACGACAGACCGTGTTCGGCCACCAGCCCACGCTGCGCGAATGCGGTCGTGAACTTTGCGCCCTCGGCGGCGATCCGCACGTCGCACATGACCGCATGGACGAGGCCCAGACCGGCACAAGCCCCGTTGATGGCGGCGATCACCGGCTTGGGGATCGTGAGGGCGTAGGTCACGGGCCTGGGATCGAGCTGGTGGGCGTCGACGTCAGGGGCGTCACCGTCGCCGGCTATGGCCTGGAGGTTCTGCATGTCCGCGCCTGCGCAGAAGCCTCGGCCGGCGCCGGTAAGAACGATCGCTCTAACGTCATCTCGGGCGGCGCAGTCGTCGAGTAGATCGAAGTACCGCGTTTGCAGTTCGGGCGTCCAGGCGTTCAGGCGGTCAGGGCGATTGAACGTCAGCGTGGCCACGTCTTCCCGTACCTCGCACAACACGATCTCGTCGTTCATTACTCCTCCTCGTAGTCGGACGGCCTGAACCGTACGCCAGCACACTCGAACTCGGCCGCGAGGCCCTCGATGACGATCTCTGTCAGGCCCCGCTCGCTCTCATCGGCGCTGACCAGGAGGCCGACGTCCTCCAGCTCTGCGCCCAGGATCTCCATCCAGCGCGCGGTCACGGTCACCGGCTGGCCCACGGCGATCGTGGCTCCTACCACCCCAAGCGGCACCGAGCGCTCCCGCCAGTCCGGGCCGCCCCAGCGCCAGCTGCCAGGGGGATTCGGCTGGGTGAGCGCGACGATCGCTCCCCGCATATCGCCCGGGTGCAGGTGGACCTCGGACACGTCGTCGAGCGAGACCTCAAAGACCTCCCGTACGCCCTGCTCCGACACCCGCGAACGCGCGCTCGTCAGGTCAGCGATCTGGAACATGAGCATGTATCCGCAATCTCCGCCGCGACGCTCGATCAGGCGAGCAGCAGAGGCGTCCGGCCGCACGGGCGAGACGACCTCCAGAAACGTGTCACCGAGCGCGAACACGGCGTTGCGCAGCCCGAAGTGCTCCACGCCCGGGTCGGCGTAGGGCTCTCCCAAACCGAGTCGCTCGCGCAACTCGGCCGCGACGGCGTCGAGGTCGCGTGCTGCCACCACCGCCTGACGGAGGCGAGGTAGGACGAGTTGCGCAGGCTCCGCCACTGCCCCGATTATCGCTCCGTACGCCTTCCGGCGACGGCGTACGCCTTCCGGCGGTGATTAATCGGGTCGGCCTCGCAGCGGGCGGCGAGGAATCGGGGAGTCGATTGCGTCCTCGGAGGGAAGCTGGTCCAGCGGTCGGTCGGCTGAGTGGTCAAACCACAGCAGACCCTGTCGACCCAGCTGGGCCAGCGGGCCACCGGAGCGCAGGTATGACACGACGCCGGCTATCCCGGCGCCGACTGTGGTCACGATGGTCACTGCTTCAAAGCCGTACATGTAGTTCAAGGTAGGACGTGGCGTCGCAGGCGTGGGTGACATGGACCACACACCGCTCCCGCGGCAGCTGCTCTGCGGCGCTGCTTGTGCGAAGCGGCCCGCTCAGAGCAGAGAGATTCGCTCGAGCACGGCGATGCCGCGCCGGTCGAGCAACGATCTGGCCGCGATGGTGTCGCCGAGCTGCCGCTCCTCGCCGCCCAACACATCCCGCCACAGCCCGGCCGGAACTGGGATCTCATCCTCGGGTGCCTGGTCGGGGATGGCCACCGCCACGAGCACGAGCCCTCCCCGCAGGAACGCACAGACGTCCGAACCCGCGGCGAGCGGCTCGTAGTCGCCGTGGGCGAAGACCTCCGGTCGCCGCGCTCGCAGGCCGAGCAGACGCAGGATCAGGAACAGCTTCCAGGTCTCACGATCCGGAGGCGAGCCCCCCATCAGCCGCCGCAGCATGGCCTGGCGCCACTGCCAGTCGACGTCACGGCGGTTATCCGGGTCGACCAGTGCCCGGTAGATCAGCTCGTCTCCCTGATAGACGTCGGGGACGCCGGGCGTGGTCAGTTTCAGTGTCAGCTGGCGCAGGGCGACGCGCTCGCCGACGGGCGCCAGACCTGACACGAACCCATTGAGCCGGTCCAGGAACGGCTGGTGCGTGAGCAGTGCCCGGCAGAACCGCTTGACCGCGGCCTCCCATCCCTCATCCCCGTCGACCCAGGCGGTGTTGCGCTTGGCTTCCCGCAGGGCCTTCTCGAGATAGGACTCGATTCGCTCGAGCTCGATCGGCCAGGCCCCGGCGAGCGTCTGAAAGAGGAAGTACTGCTCGACGGCATCGGGCGCGTCCCCCTCGCGCAGGGGGGCCGCCAGCGCGAACCAGCGCTCGACCTCGTCTCGCCAGTCCTCGGCGATCGTCGAAAGGGCAGCAATCCGGGCCCGGACGTCGCCTGACCGCTTGGCGTCATGGGTCATCGTGGTCAGGAGGTTCTGGGGGAAGCGCCGCGCCCGCTCGAGGCAGCCGGCGTGGAAGCTCTCCACGCTGACCCCGAACCGGCTCGGATCGCCTCCAACGTCATTGAGCGCCAGCAGCCTGCCGTAGCGGTAGAAGGCGGTGTCCTCGACGCCCTTGGCCATGATCGCCGGCGTGGTCTGCTGAAACCGGGTGACGAAGCCTCCAGGACACGGTTCCTCCAGCGTCAGCCAGGAACGGAACGGCTCCTCAAGCCCCGCGACCGCCTGACGATCGGCATCCGCGACCCGCCCGGACTCGACGTCGACATAGGTCCGATACACCGGCAGTGACGACACCGCCGTGGCGAGCGCCTCGGTGAATGGCGATTCAGTCACGCTATGCGGTACTGAATCGCCATTCACATCCGAAGGCGGGCGCTCGGGCTGGCGGTCACACTCCCGGCCGACCTCGCCGTCGAGCTCCCGGGCCAGCCGCTCGACCTCAGGCGCAAATGTGGTCCGCGCCTGCTCGAGCTTCGCCGCCAACGCCATCTCGCCGAAGCCGCGCGAATCTCCAGACACCGACTCCCATAGGTCGCTCAACGTCTTCTCGCCGGCCGGATCGACGAACAGCCCGCAGACATCGTTCAAAAACTCGTAGCCGACCGTTCCACAGACGGGCCAGTCCCGCAGGTGCTCACCGGGATCAAGGATCTTCTCCACCCACACACGGTCGACGCCCGCGGCCGCCAGCCGGTCCAGGTATCCCGCTGGATCGGCCAGGCCGTCGGGATGGTCGACCCGCAGGCCGTCGACCAGCCCGAGGCGGACGAGCGACAGCACAAGATCGTGCGTCGCTGAGAAGACCTCCGGATCCTCCTGACGCACCCCGGCCAGCTCGCCGATGTCAAAGAACCGCCGATGGCGGCCGGTGACGGGATCGATGTCAAAGAACTTCGCCCGCAAGTCCTCATCAGCCCAGTACGGGTTTGCCGAATCAGCCGCCATGTGATTGGGGACGACGTCGAGGATCAAGGCAAGCCCGGCCTCCGTGGCCGCCGTCGCGAGCTGCTCGAACTCCACCTGACCACCCAGTTCCTCGGACAGTCTGGCTGGGTCGATCACGTCGTATCCGTGCCCGGACCCGGGCCGGGCCTGCAGAGACGGAGACAGGTAAAGGTGAGAAAGCCCGAGATCGCGGAGGTAGGGGATCAGCTCTCGGGCAGCGGCAAAGCCGAATTTCTGCGTGAGTTGGAGCCGGTACGCGGCGCGCAGCTCCGGTGTGGTCCGAAACCCGTCTTCAGCCGGCTCGCCACCAGCAGTCTGACCCCTCACGCCGCCCGCTTCAGGATCACGATCGAGCGGGAGATCACCGGAATCTCAGTGCGCGCGCCGAAGCTGACGGATCCGGGGTCGGCCTTGGGATCGGCGGTCGAGAGCTCGAGTGTCCATTGCGCGCCGAAGCGACGCCGCGGGAGCATGAAAGCCTGGTCCTCGTGGTGGGCGTTGAAGAGGATCAGGAACGAGTCATCCTCGATCGGCTGACCGTGCCGTCCCGGCGTCGGGATCTCCCGGCCGTTCAGAAACATGCCGAGGACGTGCTCATCGCTCTGCCAGTCCCGGCGAGTCATCTTCAGCCCATCGGCCCGGAACCACCACACATCCGGGAGGCCCGAACCCATCAACTCCTCGCCGCGCAGAAAACTGTCGCGGTGAAAAACCGGGTGCTGCTGGCGCAGGCGAATCAGCCGCTGGGTGAACGCCTGCAGCTCAGCCGAGTCGTCGGTGTCCGACCAGTCGTACCAGGAGAGCTCGTTGTCCTGGCACCAACCGTTGTTGTTGCCGCGTTGAGTGCGGGTGCGTTCGTCACCCCCCAGGATCATTGGGGTCCCCTGCGAGACCAGGAGCGTGGTCAGGAAGTTTCGCTGCTGGCGGCGGCGCAGCTCGAGGATCTCCGGATCATCGGTGTCGCCCTCCGCGCCGCAGTTCCAGGAGCGGTTGTCGTCGGTTCCGTCCTGGTTGTTCTCGTGGTTTGCCTCGTTGTGCTTGTGGTCGTAGGAGACCAGATCCGCCAGCGTGAACCCGTCGTGGGCGGTGACGAAGTTGATCGAGGCGAATGGGTCTCGCCCGTCAGCCTCATAGAGGTCTGAGGAGCCGGTGAGGCGGGACGCCACCGATCCGCTGCTCGCCTCGCCGCGCCAGAAGTCGCGCACTGTGTCCCGGTAGACGCCGTTCCACTCTGACCACAGCACGGGGAAGTTGCCCACCTGGTATCCGCCTGGTCCGATGTCCCAGGGTTCGGCGATCAGTTTGACCTGCGAGAGCACGGGATCCTGGTGGATGACGTCAAAGAACGCCGACAGCCGGTCGACATCGAAAAACTCACGAGCCAGCGTCGCAGCCAGGTCGAAGCGAAAGCCGTCCACGTGGCACTCGATCGCCCAGTAGCGCAGCGAGTCCATGATCAGGCGGAGCACGCTGGGGTGCACAGGGTTCATCGAGTTGCCGGTGCCCGTGAAGTCCATGTAGTGGCGCGGGTCCTCCGGTACGAGCCGGTAGTACGAGGTGTTGTCCGCTCCCTTGAAAGACAGCATCGGCCCCAGGTGATTGCCCTCGGCGGTGTGGTTGTAGACCACGTCCAGAATCACCTCGATGCCCGCGCGGTGAAGCGCCTTGACCATGCCCTTGAATTCCCGGACCTGCTCGCCCCGGCGTCCGGTGGCGGCGTATTCAGAGTGCGGAGCGAAATACCCGATCGTGCTGTAGCCCCAGTAGTTGCGCAGGCCGCGCTCATACAGAAACGACTCGTCGCTGATGTGATGGACGGGCAGCAGCTCGACCGCGGTCACCCCCAGGTTCCGTAGGTATTCGACGGCCGGGTCAGAGGCGAGGCCGGCATACGTCCCCCGGAGGTCCTCCCGGATCTCCGGATGGCGCATCGTGAAGCCCTTGACGTGGGTTTCGTAGATGATCGTGTCGGCGAACGGGATTCGCAGGGGCCGGTCTCCCTCCCACGCGAAGGCGTCATCGATCACGATCGACTTGGGCACCGCGGCCGCGTCGTCTTCGTCGTCGGGCTCGAGGTCGGCATCCTCGGTTCCGTTGGGGACGTACGGCAGGACGCCCGAGTCGTGGGCCCAGTCGACCACACCCTCGATCGACTTGGCATAGGGATCGATCAGCAGCTTGCTTGGGTTGAAACGCTGCCCTTCCTCAGGGGCGTATGGCCCGTGGGCGCGAAAGCCGTAGCGCTGGCCCGGACCGACGTCGGGCAGGTAGCAGTGCCAGTTGAGCGCCCGGCGTTGCGTGAGCTCGATGCGCTCCTCGTCGAGGCCGTCCTCACCGAACAGGCACAGCTCGACGGACTCTGCGTGCTCGGAGAAGATCGAGAAATTCGTCCCGCCTCCGTCCCAGCTGGCGCCCATCGGAAAAGGGCGCCCTGGCCATACCTCCCTCATGCCGGTGAGACCGCACCGACTCGCGCGCTCTGGAGCAGCACGCCCGAGAAGGGCGGGATCTGAAGCGGTTCGTCGCCCGGAGTCATCGCCTGGCCGCTGGTGGCCAGGCGCACGGTACGGCCGCGAAGGGGCAGCGCCACGGCTTCTGAGCCGAAATTGCCCACGAGCTCGAATTGCCCGCGGCTCACGGTCAGCATCTGGCCGGTGACGGCTATCGAGTCCGCGTCGCCGGCGGGGAGCTCACGGCGGAGCCCGAGCAGTTCGCGGTAGAGCTCACTCACCACGGGATCCTCCCGGCGGGTGAGCTTTGAGGCCTTGAACGTCGCGGGATCCTGCGGATCGGGGATCTCCTCGGCAGAAAAGGACGAGAACGCAGCAAACTCGCTGCGCCGCCCCTCCCGAGTGGCCTGCGCGATTTCCGGGTCGATGTGGTCGGAAAAGAACTGAAACGGCGCCGTCTCACCGTACTCCTCGCCCATGAACAGCAGCGGGACGAAGGGCGAGAGCAGGGTGGTGAATGCGGCCAGCGCTCTGACCTTCGCAGGCAGCCGATCGCCGACGGCCCGGTTACCCACCTGATCGTGGTTCTGGGCGTAAACGATGTGACGGTGCCCCGGCCGGCGCGCGAATGCCTCAGCCAGATCTTCGATCCGGCCGAACGGCTCGTAGTAACCCTCGCGCTCCCCGGTCAGCAGCACATGCAGCGCGTGGTGGAAGTGGTCGTCCCAGACCGCGTCGCACGCGGGTGCGCCGTTCTCCTCGGGGTCGCTCAACCCGACCTCGGCGATCACGAGTGAGTCGGTCCGGACGGCGTGCACCCTCCGGGCCACCTCGGCGACGATGTGCTCAGGACTCGGATCGACGATCGCGTGGATCGCATCCAGGCGCAGGCCGTCGAAACCGAAATCGGAGATCCACTGGGAGGCACTCTGAGCCGCCCACTCGCGCACCGCGCGGCACGTGTAGTCGAGTGCCCGCCCCCACGGGGTCTGGTGCGCGTCGGTGAAATAAGGCCCAAAAGCTTCCAGCGCCTGGACTCCCGAGGCGCCGACATGGTTATAGACGACGTCGAGAATCACGGCCAGCCCCACGCGGTGAGCCGCCTCCACAAGCGCCCGCAACCCCGGCGGGCCGCCGTAGGAGGACTGCGCGGCCGAGATGTAGACCCCGTCGTAGCCCCAACCCCATCGTCCCGGGAACTCGGCCACCGGCATGATCTCGATCGCGCCGATTCCGAGCTCGGCCAACTCGGCCAGGTGCGGGATCGCCGCCTCGAAGGTCCCCTCGGAGCTGAACGTCCCCACGTGGAGTTCGTAGATCACGAGCTCGCCCAACCGCGGCCCGCGGGTGGATGGCGCCGGGGGCGGGGGAGCGAGAACTCGAGACGCCCCGCGGAGTCCGTCGGGCTGCCAGCGCGAGCATGGATCGGGCAAGGCTTGGCCATCGACCACAAACCGGTAGTCGTCCCCGGCCCGAGCCGGGGCGACTACCTCATAAACACCCTCCTCGCCCTGCTTCATCGCCAGCTCCTGGCCGGCGAGCGATAGCGCCACCGACCGTGGCCGGGGTGCCCAGACGCGAAACTCGACGTGGTCGTCGTCTACCGGCCGCGCCCCGAGCGGCTTTTGCCAGACCGAATCGCTCACTAGCAGTCCGGAACCAGCCAGACGGCGGCCAGCGGCGGCAGAGTGATGAGCGCGGACACGGGTTGTCCGTGCCACGGGATCGGCTCGGGCTCCACCCCGCCCAGATTGCCCACGTCGCTGCCACCATAAAACGTCGAGTCGGTGTTGAGTGCTTCCTTCCACCGGCAGGAGCGGGGCAGCCCGAGCCGGTAGCCCTCGCGGGGAACCGGAGAGAGGTTGGCCGCGAACACAAGTACCCGCTCGCCGTCTCGCGACCGCCGCGCGAATGCGATCACGTTCGAATCGGCATCGTTGGGCTCGATCCACCAAAACCCGCCCGGATCGGCATCGAGTTCCCACAGCGCTGGCTCGTCTCGGTAGGACCGGTTGAGGTCACGGACGAGCGATTGGATGCCAGCATGATCGGGGCGCTCCAGGAGATGCCAGTCCAGTGAGCGCTCATGGCTCCACTCGGTCTCCTGGGCGAACTCCCCGCCCATGAACAGCAGCTTCTTGCCCGGATGGGCCCACATGTAGGCGTACAGGGCGCGGAGGTTGGCCAGCTTCTGCCAGCGGTCTCCGGGCATCTTCTCGAGCAGCGAGCGCTTGCCGTGCACGACCTCGTCGTGTGACAGCGGGAGGATGAAGTTCTCGCTGAAGGCGTACATCAGCGAGAACGTCAGCTCGTGATGGTGGTAGCGGCGGTAGATCGGCTCTTGCTGGAAATAGGCCAGAGTGTCGTGCATCCAGCCCATGTTCCACTTGAAGCCGAAGCCCAGTCCGCCCAGGTAGGTGGGACGCGACACTCCGGGCCAGGCCGTTGACTCCTCGGCGGCCGAGATGATGCCGGGCTCGTGCCCGTAGATCACCTCGTTGAGTTGCTTGAGGAAAGCGACGGCGTCGAGATCCTCGCGGCCACCGAAGCGGTTGGGCACCCATTCACCCTCTCGTCGGGAGTAGTCCAGGTAGAGCATCGAGGCCACGGCGTCCACCCGGATTCCATCGATGTGGTAGTTCCGGAGCCAGAAGAGCGCGTTGGAAACCAGGAAGTTGCGCACCTCGTGCCGCCCAAGATTGAAAACGAGCGTCCCCCAGTCAGGGTGCTCGCCGCGCCGCGGATCGGAGTGTTCGTACAGGGCGGTGCCGTCGAAGCGAGCCAGTGCGAACTGGTCGCGGGGGAAGTGAGCCGGGACCCAATCGAGAATCACTCCGACTCCCGACTCGTGCATGCACTCCACGAACTGGCGCAACTCGTCGGGGCGGCCGTAGCGAGGCGTCGGTGCGTAGTAGCCCGTCACCTGGTAGCCCCACGAGCCTGAGAACGGATGGGCCATCACGGGCAGCAGCTCGATGTGCGTGAAGCCCATGTCCTTGACATAGGCCGATAGCTCGTCGGCCAGTTCGCCGTAGTGCAGTGACCGGTTGCCCTCAAGCGAGTTCAGCCGCCACGAGCCCAGGTGGACCTCGTAGATCGAGACCGGCCGGCCAAGGGGCTGCGATGCTGCCCGGTCGTCCAGCCACTCCTGATCCTGGGCGCCCCAGGCGTGGTGCGAGCGAAATACGACAGAGGCCGTCTTCGGAGGGAGCTCGGTCTCCTGGGCGTAGGGGTCGGCCTTGAGGACGAGCTCGCCGTCGGCCCCCAGGATCTCGTACTTGTAGCGCGCGCCCGCCTGGACCTCGGGCAGGAACAGCTCCCACACTCCACTCGAGCCCAGTGAGCGCATGGCGTGGAGCCGCCCGTCCCAGGAGTTGAAGTCGCCCACGACGCTGACGGCGCGGGCGGACGGCGCCCAGACGGCAAAAGCGGTGCCGCGCACGTCCTGATGCTCGACCTCGTGCGATCCGAGCTTGTCGTAGATGCGCTCATGGCGGCCCTCGCCGATCAGGTGTAGGTCCAGTTCGCCCAGGGTCGGCGTGAAGGCGTATGGATCTTCGATCGTGAAGGTCGCGCCGTCGCCGTAATCGACTTCCAGGCGGTACCGAAGCGGAAGCTCGGCGCCCTCGAGCGCCCCTTCGAACAAACCCGCGGGATGGATCTGCTCGAGCTCAATCGTGTCGTCCTCGACGTGGACCGTGACCGCACGGGCCGCGGGCCGGAATGTGCGGATGACGACGCCCCCGGAGTCCGGATGGGCTCCGAGAATTGCATGAGGGTTTGAGTGCTCGCGGCGAACGAGCGTCTCAAGCTCTGTGAGAGCGACGGTTGTCATGAGGCCTCCAACAGCCTTCTGATACCCGCCACGGGGATCGGCACCCAATCGGGGCGGTTGTTGAGCTCGTACTGCAGCTCGTAGATCGCTTTCTCAAGCTCGTAGATCGACAGCAGGTTCACGATCGCGGCCTCGCCGCCCGGTAGCAGGGAGGGATCGACGTTCTGCAGATACGTGGACAGGAAGCGTTCCCGGGCCTGCTGCTCGAACTCGGACGGCGCGGGGCCGCCGGCCATCATCTCGACCGCCGAGGCGACGTAGGCAAACGAGCGCAGCATCCCCGCCACGTCTCGCAGCGGCGAGCGCTTTTGCCGGCGCTCGGGCAGCGGGCGCGCGGGCTCGCCCTCGAAATCGAGGATGACCCACCCGCCGGGCGTCGACAGGGTCTGGCCCAGGTGGTAGTCGCCGTGCGTCCGGATCACCTTGCCGGAGGTGCCAATCTGCGCGCGGGCGGCCAGCCGCTCACGGACGTCCTGCCCGCACCCGCGGATCGGAGCCACGGTCTCGCTGTCAGGCAGGCGGACGAAGATCCGCTCGATGTCCTCGTCGACGGTGGCCGTTAGCAGCGAGAGCATCTCCTGGCTTGGCTCCTCCGGAGAGAAGGCGGGATCTCCGGCGTCGCTGGAGAGGACCGTGTGCATTTCAGCCGTGATCTCGCCCAGACTGGCCAGCCGGTCCAGGAACCTGTCCGGCGTGTGGGCGATCTCGTCGAGGGCGAGCTCCCAGCCGCCGACGGCCTCCGGCAGGAAGTTCTGGACAACTCCCAGCGTGGCCGCCAGCGCGACGCCGTCGTACTCGTAATAGCCCTGTAGGGCGGCGATGTGCCTAAATCCCCGCTTGCCCAGGAAGCGCAGCATCTCAAGCTCGGGGTTGATCCCGGGCTCGAGCTTCCGGAACACCTTCAGCACCAGGCGCTCGCCAAACACGACCGACGAGTTCGACTGCTCGACCCCCATCAATCGGGCCTCGCTTTCGGCGCCGAGGTGGCCCACGGCCTCACTCCCGCTGAAGGTGAATCGCCCATTTGCGGTCGAGACCTCGTCTCCTGATGCCAGGCGGCGCAGCAGCTCTGAGGCCTGCGAGGGATCGGCGAGTCCGTCGTAGGCGCACCACTCGCCGGCACTGGCGATCGCCCCGGAGGCACCGTTGTCCCGGCCCGGCTGATGATCCGGTCCGAGCAGAAGAATCGGGAGCTGGTAGAGCTCGTGGGTGCCGGTGGCAAACCGCGTCTGGACGAGGGCCAGCAGCAGCGGTGGGTCGTCCCGGAGGGTCAGTGCCTCGACGATCTCAAGGCCCGCGATCGAGCGTGCCTTGGCGCCGTACCAGCGCTGGTGGGCGATCCAGTCCCGCAGGCTCTCGGTGTCGAGCAGGGCGGAGAGCCCGTCTGACTCCACGTAGATCGGCTCAGTCACCCTGAGCCACCTCCTCTTCTTCGACCAGCTGGAACCAGTAAAACCCCCGCGAGGCCATCGTCAGCAGGTAGGGCAGCTCCCCGATCCGGGGGAAGCGAGAGCGGCCGAACAGCTCGACGGGATAACGACCCTCGTACTCGCGCAGGTCGAGCTCCACGGCCTGGGCGGACCGGGCCAGGTTGTGCACGCACAGGACCAGATCATCCTCGAATCGCCGGAGATGAGCGAAGATTTTGGGATTGGAGGGAGTGATCGGCTCGTACGTTCCGAGGCCGAAAACCGGGTGTTCCTTGCGCAGCGCGATGAAGCGGTGCAGCCAGCGCAGCAGGGAGGTCGGAGTGCGCAGCTGGGCCTCGACGTTGACGGCCTGGAACCCGAACACGGGGTCCATCAACGGCGGCGCGTACAGCTGGGCGAAGTCGGCTCGGGAGAACCCGCCGTTGCGATCGCCGGTCCACTGCATCGGCGTTCGCACCCCGTCTCGGTCCCCGAGGAAGACGTTGTCTCCCATCGCGATCTCGTCGCCGTAGTACAGGACCGGGGAGCCGGGCAGCGAGAACAGGATCGCGTGCATGAGCTCGATCTCGTCGCGGCCGTTATCCAGCAGCGGCGCCAGCCGCCGGCGGATCCCGAGGTTGAGCTTCATGCGGGGATCCTTGGCGTACTCGTTGTACATGTAGTCGCGCTCCTCGTCGCTGACCATCTCGAGCGTCAGCTCGTCGTGGTTGCGCAGGAACAACCCCCACTGGCAGGTGTCTGGGATATGGGGCGTCTGGGCCAGGATCTCGTAGATCGGGACGGCCTCCTCGCGTCGCATGGCCATGAACATGCGCGGCATGACCGGGAAGTGAAAGGCCATGTGGCATTCGTCCTCGCGCCCGAAGTACTGCACCACGTCGGCCGGCCACTGGTTGGCCTCGGCCAGGAGAACCCGATCGGGATAGTGCTCGTCGACCTCCTGGCGGATCCGCTTCAGGTAGGCGTGGGTCTCGGCCAGGTTCTCGCAACTCGTGCCCTCACGCTCGAACAGGTAGGGGACGGCGTCCAGGCGGAATCCGTCAAGCCCCATGTCGAGCCAGAAGCGCAGGACGCCCAGCATCGCCTCCCGGACCTCGGGGTTGTCGTAATTGAGGTCGGGCTGGTGCGAGAAGAATCGATGCCAGTAGTAGGCGCCCGCCGCCTCGTCCCAGGTCCAGTTGGATGTCTCGGTATCGACGAAGATGATCCGAGCGTCCTGGTATCGATGCGCGGTGTCTGACCACACGTACCAGTCGCGCCTTGGGTTAATGGCTGAATCGGCGCCGCCAGAGCGCGACTGCTGGAACCACGGGTGATCGATCGAGGTGTGGTTCATGACGAGGTCGGCTATTACCCTGATCCGCCGGGCGTGGGCGGCGTCGATCAGCTCCTGGACGTCGGCCACCGTCCCGTAGTCCGGGTGGATATCGGTGAAATCCGCGATGTCATAGCCGCCGTCGCGGAGCGGCGAGCTGTAGAAGGGCAACAGCCAGATGCAGTCGATCCCCAACCACTGGAGGTAGTCGAGCTTCTCGGTCAGCCCGCGAAAGTCGCCCGTCCCGTCTCCATTGCCGTCGAAGAAGCCGCGGACGTGGATCTCGTAGAACACGGCCCGCTTGAACCAGAGCGGCTCCGCCTCGAACCACTGCCGGGTCTGGGCGTGGGGAGCGGCCTCGGCGTCAGCAGCGCCGTTTGTATGCCGGGATGGCCGCTGTTCCGCGGCCAGGAGGTGGGTGAGCGTTGGTGGCCCGACGCTCACGATTCCACGCAGAGCACGTGCCCCTGCCTAACTCCCGGTTCCAGGCGCACGTAGTTGCGCCCAATCCGCCACTGGTAGCTCTCATCCGTGAGCAGATCGCGGGCCGTAAAGCTCGGGGCCAGCCCCAGGCTGGCCGGTACGGTGGCCACACCCTCCTGGGGTTGGTGGGGGTCGAGGTTGACCACCGTCACGACCGTGTTACCGGCTGACTGCTTGGCGTAGGCGAGCAGCGCGTCGTTGGCGGTGTCCAGGAAGGTGATGTTGGAGAAGTGCTGGAGCGCCGGCTGCTCGCGCCGGATGAAGTTGAGCTGGGCGATGAGGGGCAGGAGTTCTCCGTTCAGCGCACGCGCCTTGATCTCGTACTTCTCGGAGTTCAGGTACTCCTCGGAGCCTTCGCGCAGGGCGACGTTTTCGAGGTTCTCGTACCCCGAGTAGATCCCGTAACTCGGGCTCAGCGTGGCGGCCAGGAGCAGACGAGCCTCGAACGCGGGCCGTCCACCGTGCTGGAGATATGCGTGCAGGATGTCCGGCGTGTTGGCGAAGAAGTTGGGTCGGAAGTACTCCTGCTCTCCGGAGTAGGCCAGCTCGCTGACGTACTCCATCAGCTCGGGCCGGGAGTTCTTCCACGTGAAGTACGTGTAGGACTGGCTGAAGCCCACCTTGGCCAGCTGACGCATCACGGCTCGGCGGGTAAAGGCCTCGGCCAAGAAGACCACATCCCGATCGTGGGCGTGTACCTGCTCGATCAGCCAGGCCCAGAACTCGAACGGCTTGGTGTGGGGGTTATCCACCCGGAAGACCTTCACCCCGCAATCCACCCAATGAAGGACGACCTCCAGCAGGGCATCCCAGAGCTCACGCCACTGGGGCGTCTCCCAGTTGACGTTGTAGATGTCCTGGTAGCGCTTGGGTGGGTTCTCGGCGTATTTGAGCGTTCCATCGGGCCGGCGGTGAAACCACTCCGGATGCTCGGTCAGCCACGGGTGGTCGGCCGAGCATTGAATGGCGAAGTCGAGCGCGATGTCTATGTTGTTCACCTTCGCGGCCCGAGTCAGAGCGCGCACCTCATCGACCGTCCCGAGGTCGGGGTGCACCGCCTCGTGGCCGCCGCTCTCATCCCCGATCGCCCACGGGGAGCCCGGGTCGTCGGGCAGCGCCGAGAGGGCGTTGTTACGCCCCTTGCGGTTGGTGTGGCCGATCGGGTGGATCGGGGGCAGATAGATCACGTCGAAGCCGAGCTCGGCCAGCTCCGGGAGTCGGCGCTCCACGCCCGCCAGGCCGCCCCACGAGCGCGGGAAGACCTCATACCAAGCGCCGAAGCGAGCTCGCAGGCGGTCGACCTTGATCTCCAGCGGCGCTGGGAGCGAGACGCAGCCGTGGCGCTCCTGGCTTTGCTCCACGGCCTCGAACAGCTCTGCCCCCAGGATCAGGTCGTGCTTGGCCGGCTCGGGGACCGAAGGGTCCCGGAGGGTGGTGATGACGTGCTGGATGAGCTCGCGTTCGGTCTGGGTGCGGGCTCGCTCCAGCGAGCCTTCCAGGAGCAGGATCCCCTCGCTCACCTCGCCCTGGAGATCGTGCTGCCCGCCGCGGAGCTTTCGGTCTAGCTCGTCGCGCCAGGTGCCGAACACATCCGTCCATGCCTGGACCGTGTACTGGTAGGTGCCGCTGCGGGTTATCTCGAAGCTTCCGGCCCATCTGACGCCATCCAGGTGGGCATCGATCCGCTCCATCTCGGTCTCGTTCCACCGGCGCCCACCCGGCTCCCGGTAGCGGACCACTGCCCGAAGCAGGTCGTGGCCGTCCCGGAACACATCGGCCTCGATCTCGACCCGATCACCCACGCATCGCTTGGCCGCGTAGCGACCACCGTCCACCGCGGGAGACGGGTACTGGATCACGATCCGGGGCGGGAGCGCCTCGGGTGACGGGGCTCGAGTCTGAGACTCGGCGGAGGGGCGGGCCGTAGCACCAGCGCGGCCCGTCGCGGGGCTGGCCATGTTTCGTATCTTCTCGTCCCCGGCTCGGGGTAAACAGTCTGGATGGCCTCCGAGCTCCAACTTCCCCGTTCCAGTGGCGTTCAGATGCACATAACGTCGCTCCCGGGCGGCACCCTGGGGGCCGAGGCATACCGCTTCCTGGACTGGCTGGGGGAGGCGGGTCAGTCGTGGTGGCAGATGCTTCCTCTGGGCCCTCCGGACCGACATCACTCCCCCTACAAGGCTCGCTCGGCCTTCGCGGCCTGGCCAGGGCTGCTCGCCGATCGCCGGGCCCCGGTGACGAACCTGGAGCTGGCCGACTTCCGGGAGCGGAATGGGTGGGTGGGGGACTGGGAGCGGGTGGCGGGCCGTGGTGCCGTGGCCGACCAGGTCCGCTTCCAGCGCGAGTGGGACGCCCTGCGCGAGTACGCCCGCGAGCGGCGGATCCGCCTGCTGGGGGACCTGCCCATCTATGTGGCCCCGGGAAGCGCGGACCATCTGACCCACCCCGAGATCTTCCAAGCGGGCGCCGTTGCCGGCGCTCCACCGGATGCCTTTTCTTCCCGCGGGCAACTCTGGGGCAATCCGCTCTATGACTGGCCGGCCCTGAACCGGCGGCGCTACCGGTGGTGGAGCCAGCGTGTGGCTCGCACGCTGGAGCTGTTCGACCTCGTCCGAATCGACCACTTCCGCGGCTTTGTCGCCTATTGGGCGGTGCCCGCGGGCGCGCGGACCGCGCGGTCAGGACGCTGGAGGCGTGGACCGGGCCGGGCGCTGTTCGATGCAGTGGCCGTCGATCTGAAACGGGTCCAGCCTCTGCCGTTCCTAGCCGAAGACCTCGGTGTCATCACCCCGGCCGTTGGACGGCTCCGTGACGAGCTCGGTCTCCCCGGCATGCTCGTGCTCCAGTTCGGGTTTGACCCCGGAGACAGCACCAGCCCCCACCGGCCGGAGAACCATCTCGAATACCGCTTTGTGTACACCGGGACGCATGACCACGACACGATTCGGGGGTGGTGGGAGTCGCTGGGGTCAGACAGCCGGAAGCTGGTCGAGGCCTGCGCCGAGAAGCAGGGAATCCAGCTTGGCTCGGAGCCGTGGTGGGGGCTGATTGGGGTTGCCCTCGCCTCGCCGGCCAGGGTGGCCATGATGCAGGCCCAGGACGTCCTCGGGCTGGACAGCCGGGCCCGCATGAACCATCCCGCCCGGGCCGGCGGCAACTGGCGCTGGCAAATGCGGTCCGGAGCGCTGACCCTGGCCATGGCCCGGCGCCTACGGGAGGCGACCGAGAAGCACGGGCGCCTACCGGTCTAGACCGCAGCGCTCGGGCTTTAAGCCTGGCCGCCACCGGCCCGATAAGGCTCCATATCCGTCTCGCATCCCGCCCCGCCCCGGTTTCGTAGTACCTCACCGCCGCTACCGGTGGGCCGCCGCCTGCGCTGGATGCTCCGTGCCTGCGGGGCCGTCGGGGCCCTGGCGATCGCCTTCCACATCGCCCACGGCCAGCTCGGGCTTGGCCATCCGGCACTCGACAACTTCGTCGAGAACGACATCTACGACGCGATCGTCACCGCCGCGGCGGTCTCCTGTCTGCTCCGGGCGGCCGTCGTGGAACGGGAGCGGCTGGCCTGGTTCCTGCTCGGTGTCGGTCTGACATTCAACGCGGCCGGGGAGATCTACTACTCGCTCGCGTTCGGCGTTAGCGGCAATCCGCCGATTCCCTCGCTGGCCGACCTTCTGTACCTGCTCTATTACCCCGGCGCCTACGCCGGGCTGGTGTTGCTCGTCCGGGGACGCGTTCCGCGGGTCGGGGCGGGCACGTGGCTGGACGGCGCCATCGCCGCCACCACGTCGGCCGCCGTGATATCGGCCGTCGCGTTCGAGCCGATCCTCAAGGGATCGAGTCACTCGAGCACAGCTGCTCTGGCCACGACCCTCGCCTATCCCGTCGGCGACATGATCCTGCTCGGGATCGTGGCCTGCGCATTCGCCCTCGCCGGGTGGCGATCCGGACGCGGCTGGCTTGTGCTGGCTGCCGGCCTGACGATGTGGGCAATCGCGGACACCGGTTACAGCTACACCAACGCCAACGGCACCTACGTGACCGGAGGGATCATCGACTCGCTGTGGGTCCTGGCGGCCGGTGCGATCGCTACCGCCGCCTGGCAGCCCCCACGCCCCGCGAATAGACAGCCCGAGCCGGTCGGCGACCGGTTGCTGGCCCTGCCAGCGGCCTTCGCGTTGGCCGCATTGGGAGTCCTGCTCTACGGAGGTTTTCACCACGTCGGCCCGCTCGGGCTCGGACTCGCCGGATTGGCACTGCTGCTCGTGATCGTCAGGGCGGGCTGGACGTTCCGGGAGAACTCGCAGCTGCTCACCGCCTCGCACCGCGAGGCGGTGACCGATGCGCTCACGGGGCTGGGCAACCGCCGCCAGATGCAGAGCGCGCTGGACGACGCGCTGGCCGACGGCGCCGATTCGCCGGCGGCGGTGTTCGCGATGTTCGACCTCGACGGCTTCAAGGCCTATAACGATCGCTTTGGCCACCTGGCCGGCGACACGCTTTTGGCCCATCTGGGGGCACGCCTCCGGGATGCGATCGGGACCGCCGGCAGTGTGTTCCGGCCCGGAGGCGATGAGTTCTGCGTGCTGCTGGAGAGGGACCTGGCCCAGCACGACATGCGGATCGCCGCCGCCGTCGTCGCCCTGTCGGCTGAGGGCGACGGCTTCTCCGTGACAGCCTCGCACGGCAGCGTGGCCATCCCGGGGGAGGCGGTCACCCCCACTCAGGCGCTGCGCATCGCCGACGACCGCATGTATGAGCAGAAAGGCACGCGGCGCGGCTCGGCCGGACAGCAGACCCACGATGTGCTGCTTGGCCTCCTGCGCGAGCGTCAGCCCGAGCTTCATCACCATCTGTGCGAGGTCGGACGGCTGGCCACGATGATCGGCGGTCGCCTCGGGATGACGCCGGAGCAGCTGGACGAGCTCCGCCGCGCGGCCGAGCTCCACGACATCGGCAAGGCGGCGGTTCCGGACGCGATCCTCAACAAGCCTGGGCGTCTGGACGAGGAGGAGTGGACGTTCATGCGCCGGCACACGATCGTCGGCGAGCGGATCCTGGCCGCCGCTCCCGCCCTGGCCCCCGTGGCGTCAATTGTCCGCTCAAGCCACGAACGCTGGGATGGAGGCGGCTATCCGGATGGATTGGCCGGGACGAGCATTCCGCTCGGTGCGCGGATCGTGTTCGTTTGCGACGCTTTCGACGCGATGACCAGCGATCGGCCCTACGCCCGCGGCCGGTCCGCCGACGAGGCGATCGCTGAGCTGCGCGAGGGCGCCGGGACGCAGTTCGATCCTGAGGTCGTGAGGGTGTTCGAGGCGGTGTGGGGCGAGTTTGAGGACTCTTTGCCGAAGTCAAGTTCGCGCCTGCTCGACCCGATTAGGACAAGATAAGTACGTCCGTGCCCCAACTTCAGCAGGAAACCCACGACGTTTTACTGGCGTTGCTGCGCGAGCGCCAGCCACGGCTGTATCACCACCTGCGCCAAGTCGGGCGTCTTGCCGCGATGGTCGGGCGCCAGCTGGGCATGGACGCCGAGCAGCTGGACGGGCTTCGCCAGGCGGGCGAGCTCCACGACCTGGGCAAGACGGGAATCGCCGACTCGATCCTCAACAAGCCTGGACTTCTGAGCGAGGAGGAATGGGAGCTGATGCGGGGGCACACGGTGATCGGGGAGCGCATTCTGGCCGTCGCCCCATCACTGATTGGGGTCGCGGCGCTGGTGCGCTCGAGTCAGGAGCGCTGGGATGGCTCCGGTTATCCCGATGGACTGGCCGGCGAGGAGATTCCTCTCGGTGCGCGAGTCATCTACGTATGCGACGCCTTCGACGCCATGATCAGCGACCGCCCGCACGCCCAGGCGCGATCGCTGGACGACGCCATGAACGAGCTGCACGGGGGCGCTGGAGAGCAGTTCGATCCACGAGTGGTGGCCGTATTCGAGAGCGTTTGGCGCGAGCTGGCAGCCCCCGAGCCCGTCACGGGCTCCGGCCAGCGAGCCGCGCCAGTGCCAGCCAGCTGAGGATCGCGGCCGCCCGAAGGCTCACCTTCGCGTGCCGGTAGGCGTATGTGGCGTCGCCGCGCAGCCGCTCATAGCCCGTGACCTCGTAGTCGATCAGCGTGCGTGGGGCCACCCGCACCGGCATCCCGTCGTCCTGGAGGACGGCCAGTGCACGCTCGGCGATCGCGATCTGCCCGAAGGCGGTGGGATGAACGTGGTCCACCATCACGTGATTGCGAGCGCGGAAATCATCCAGCCGGACGAGCAAGGTGTTGCTGTCGATGGCGATCTCCTCGATCACACGGTTGAGCTCCGCGACCTTCGGCCCGGCCCGTGGACGGCCGAGGTCGAGCGGAACGGTCAGCGTCAGTACCCGGTCACAGCGCTCCGCTAGGAAGACCAGCGCTTGTCGGAAATCCGAACCGAATGACGCGGGATTCCAGTCGAGGGCCCTGACGTCGTTGACGCCGATGTACAGGCAGCCCAGCTCGTAGCGGCCATCCGGGTGGGCGCTCCTGGCCAGGAAGTCCGGAATCTGGACCCCGGTTACGTCCTCTACGCGGTGGCCGTCGGCGGCGTAGTTCGTGAACGGCAGCCCCAGCCCGCGGGCCGTCCATTGGGCCCACGATTGGAGGGCCACGCCCCACTGGAGCTCGCCGCCCCCATGGGTGATCGAGTCGCCGAAGGCCAGCACGCCGAGCCGGGTCGGCGACGCAGGAGCGGTTGGCGCGGTCATGCACGGCCTGCTCGGTAGCGACGGCAGCGAGCGGTTGGCGCGGTCAAGGTGCGCGAGCGTAGCGTCTGGTCAATAATCGACTCTGAGTGCGGGAGCTCGCTGTCAGAGCCGACGACGGGACCAGCCACCGGAGCAGCGGCGCCGAGGAAGTTCGCCATGCCGCGGAGGAGCTGGCCGAGCGCCTGCCCGGGCCGCTGGCTCCCCTGGCCCGGCTGGCCTACAACTACCGCTGGTCCTGGTTGCCCGGCGGGCCTGACCTCTTCGCCTCCCTCGACCGGGAGAGGTTCGAGCTGTGCGGCTACAACCCGGTCCGGCTGCTCCAGGAGGCATCCTCCCGGGCGTTGGGCCGGGCCGCGGCCGACGAGTGCCTGGTGGCGCGGGCGCGGGAGCTCGAGGCCCAGGTCGAGGCCGATCTGCGCCGTCCAGCGGCGGAGGGGGTCGACCCAGGCCGGCCCGTGGCGTTCCTGTGCGCCGAGTACGCGGTCCACGTTTCGATGCCGATCTATTCCGGCGGCCTGGGCGCGCTGGCCGGCGACCTGCTGAAGGAGGCCTCCGACCAGGCCATTCCGATGGTGGCCGTCGGTCTGATGTACCGCAAGGGCTACTTCCGGCAGCGGATCGACGGCGGGGGCTGGCAGCACGAGTACTGGGTGGACACCGATCCCCAACGGCTTCCGGCCGCGCGCGTTCTCCGGCCAGACGGGCTCCCGCTGACGATCGAGGTCCCGATCAACGACGTCGAGGTTGCGGCGCATGTGTGGCGTGTGGATGTCGGCCGGGTCCCGCTCTTCCTGCTTGACACCGACATCTCTCGCAACGGCCCCGTCCAGCGCTGGATCACCGCCCGGCTCTACGAGGCAGATCCGGACATCCGGCTCTCGCAGTACATCCTGCTCGGAGTCGGCGGGGTGCGAGCGCTACGCGCACTCGGAGTAGATCCGTCGGTCATCCACCTCAACGAGGGCCATGCGGCCCTGGCACCGCTCGCCCTGGCAGCAGAACGCGTCGGCGCCGGTGAGGTGTTCTCCGAGGCCTTGGCTGGCGCGCGCGCCCGCACGGTCTTCACGACCCACACGCCCGTCGCGGCTGGCAACGACTCGTATCCCGCCGACCAGGTTCACGCCGCGATCGCCGCCCTGGCCGCCGGCGAGGGACTGGACGGAGCGGCGGTCCTATCTCTGGGGCGCACCCACCCCGAAGACCCGAACTACCGCTTCGGCCTCACCCAGGCGGCTCTGCGTCTCAGCCGGGCTGCCAACGCCGTCAGCGCCCGGCACGGTGACGTCGCCCGCGGGATGTGGGCACCACTGTGGCCTGGACGCGAGGATGTCCCGATCGCCCACGTGACCAACGGAGTCCACGTCCCCACGTGGATCGGAGGGCCGATGCGGGCCGTGCTGGATCGGCATCTGGGCCCGGACTGGATGCGCCACGCCGCCGACCCAGACACGTGGGCGGCGGTCGATCAGATCTCCGACGAGGAGCTCTGGCACGCCCGGGTCGAGCAGCGCGGCGAGCTGGTCGAGTTCGTGCGCCGGCGGAGCACCCAGGACCGCCTGCTTCGGGGCGACGCGCGCGAGTACGTGGAGGCTGCCCAGGGCACCTTCGACGGCCACGCCCTGACGATCGGATTCGCCCGCCGGGTCGCCACCTACAAGCGTCTTGACCTCCTGACCCGAGACCCGGAGTGGACGCTCTCGCTGCTCGGCGGTCCACGACCCGTCCAGGTCGTCCTGGCCGGCAAGGCCCACCCTCGTGATGAGGAGGCCAAGCACACGCTCCAACGCCTGTTCGGGCTCAAGTCCTCGCTGGTGGTCGGCCAGCGCGTGGTCTACCTGGACGACTATGACCTGGCCACGGCGGCGCTGCTCGTCCGCGGCTGCGACGTGTGGCTCAACCTTCCCCGGCCGCCGCTGGAGGCCAGCGGGACCAGCGGGATGAAGTCCGCCTTCAACGGAGGTCTTCAGCTGAGCGTCCTGGACGGCTGGTGGGCCGAGGCCTACGACGGCCAGAACGGCTGGGCGCTCCCGGGCGAGATCATCGACGACCATCAGGCCCAGGACGAGCGCGATGCCCTGGTCCTCCACAGCCTGCTGGACGAGCAGGTACTACCGGAGTTCTACGACTGCGACGAGCGCGGCCTGCCCCGCGCCTGGCTGGCTCGGATGCGGGCGTCGCTGCGGACGCTGGGCCCGCGGTTTTGCGCCTCGCGGATGCTGGCGGAGTACGTGGAGGGGCCGTACCGGGGGTGACGGCGCCCCGGTCCTACTGCAGATCGGCCAGCGGCCGCGGCGGGGGGCCAACGTACTTGGCCGTCGGGCGAATCAGGCGCCCCTCGCGCTTCTGCTCCATGATGTGGGCCGACCACCCGGCGGTGCGGGCGCACGTGAACATCGGCGTGAACAACTCCGGTGGAACCTGGGCGAAGTCGAGTACCACGGCCGACCAGAACTCGACGTTGGTGGCCAGTACGCGATCGGGCTTGCGAGCGTGGAGCTCGGCCAGCGCGGCCTGCTCCAAGGCCTCGGCCACCTCGACTCGAGGTGAGCCCAGGCGCCGAGAGGTCTCGCGCAGAACGTGGGCCCGCGGATCCTCGGCCCGATAGATGCGGTGGCCGAACCCCATCAGGCGCTCGCCCCGGTCGAGCAGGTCCTTGACGTACCGATCGGCATCGCCGGCTGCCTCAACCTCATCGAGCATCTTCAGGACGCGACTCGGGGCGCCACCGTGCAGCGGCCCGGACAGCGCGCCCACGGCGGCCGACAGCGCGGCCGCCACGTCGGCGCCGGTCGAGGCGACAACCCGGGCCGTGAACGTCGAAGCGTTCATTCCGTGCTCGGCGGCCGAATTCCAATAGGCGTCGATCGCCTCGACGTGGCGCGGATCGGCTTCGCCGCGCCACCGGATCAGGAAGCGCTCGGGGATGGAATGCGCTTTGTCGACTTCCCGCTGGGCGACTGGAGGACGACCGATTCCGCGAGCCGATTGGGCCACGAACGAGAGCGCCATCACCGACGCTCGAGCGAGGTCGTTCCGTGCTTCCTCGTCCGAGATGTCGATCAGGGGCCTGAAGCCCCACTGGGGCCCCAGCATGGCCAGCGCCGACTGCACGTCCACCCGGGGATCGCCCGAGTGGACCGTGAGCGCGTATGGCTCTGCTGGCGGCATCCCGGGCAGCAGCGTGCCGTCGACGAGCAGACCCCAGACCTGCTCAAACGGAACCTGACCCACCAGCTCTTCGATATCGACGCCGCGATAGCGCAGCGAGCCACCGGCCCGGTCGGGCTCAGCGATTTCGGTGGCGAAGGCGACTACGCCTTCAAGGCCTGATTGGACTTCGGTGGTCGCTGTCATGTCGTTTTCTCCTGTGACTGGTGGCCCTGCTCCCCACCCAGCGGGACAGGCTATCGGGGTAGGCTGTTGCACCTGTGAACGACCTGTTGCTGCGCCCGGCGATGGAATTGGCGGCGCTGATCCGCTCGGGCGAGATCACTGCCTCGGAGCTGGTCGATACCTCCCTGCGGAGAATCGACGAACTCGAGCCTGAGATCAACGCCTTCACGCACGTCGCGCACGAGAGCGCGAGCGAGGCGGCGGCCCAGATTGGCGCCGGCGATCCCCGGCCATTCGCCGGAGTTCCGATCGCCGTCAAGGACAACCGGCCGGTGGCCGGGATGCCGATCACGATCGCGAGCGATCTCTTTGGCGAGCTCGTCGCCCCGCATGACGCTTTCCTGGTCCGCCGGCTCCGTGACGCCGGATTCGTGATCGTGGGCAAGACGACGCTCCCGGAGATGGGGATCCTCCCCACCACCGAATCGCGCCGGTTCGGCCCGACACAAAACCCCTGGTCCAGTGACCACACACCAGGCGGCTCGAGCGGCGGCGCCGGTGCGGCCGTGGCCTCCGGGATGGTGCCGCTGGCCCACGGCAACGACGGGGGCGGCTCGATCCGGATCCCCGCTGCCTGCTGCGGTCTGGTAGGGCTGAAGGCGGCCCGGGGGCGGGTTTCCGTCGGTCCGGACAGCGGCGACAGCTTCCTGGTGGCGGATGGCGTCCTCACGCGGACGGTGGCGGAGACGGCAGCGGTTCTCGATGTCCTCGCTGGATATGAGCCAGGCGACGCCACCTGGGCCCCGCCCCCGGAGGCTCCGTTCGCCGAGCTCGCACAGCGCGAACCGGGCCAGCTGCGCGTGGGACTGGCGCTCAATCCGCCGCTGGCGGACGCCGTGGTTGACCCGGTATGCGCGGACGCTGCCCGGCAGGCCGCCCGGCAGCTCGGATCGATCGGCCACACCGTGGAGGAGATCACGCCGCCGTGGACCGAGGGCGATCTGCTGACCGAGTTCACCCGCGTCTGGGCGCCACTGATCTCGATGCAGACGATGATCGGATCGATGATCCAGGGGCGTGCTCCAACGGAGGACGACGTCGAGCCGCTGACCTGGCTGATGTGGGAGAACGCCCATTCGAAGGACGCGCTGGACTTCGTGGCCGCAGAGTCCAAGATGAAGACCATCGCCCGGGCGATCGTGACTTTCCTGGCTCCGTTCGATGTCGTGGTCACGCCGGCCTTGGCTCGCCGGCCGGTCCGCATCGGAGAGATCCACGGACGGGGTCCGGAGCCCTGGGAGAATTACCGGCGCTCGGCTCAGTTCACGCCCTTCACCGCGGTGTGCAACATCACCGGACTGCCCGCGGTCTCGCTGCCGCTCTACCAGGGCGAGGACGGGCTCCCGCTAGGGGTGCAGCTCATCGGTCAGCCCCAGGGCGAGGGCCCACTGCTGGCCGTTTCGGCCCAGCTCGAACAGACGCTGCCCTGGGCCGATCGGCGCCCGGAGATGGCGCTGGCCTGAGTCGGTCTGGGCCTCGCACCCCAAAACCCGCCGCCAACCCGCCCTAAAACGTTTGTCCAAAAACCAGAGCAACACTCTTTAGGTCTCCTCGCGCCCTGACGATGAGGGCCCGAGTCGTAAAAGGCAAACCCGTCGCGAGGCGGGGGCGCAAAGCCAGGGGTCTCCTCGAGACAGCCCAGCCGCCGACGTCCGATCTAACAACACCGGACGGAGGTTTTGATGCCATATCTACCCGCTGGGCGCAGAGGCGTGGCCCTCTTGGCCGCGTGCTTCACTGCGCTCTCCATCCCCTCGGTCGCCAATGCGGCCGCCCACAGTTCGGCGTCGCGCTCAAAGAGTTCGGTGCACTCGACGAGCTCAATGCACTCGACGAGCCCCAGTCCCGCGCCCCTCCAGGCACTGACCAGTTATCTGGCGTCGACCAACATCACGACGTCGTCCTGCGCCGAGCCATCGCTCTCGCAGGCGTTCCTTGCCCTGGCGAAGGACACGGCCGAGTACTCGCTCGTTCCCGGCGAGACCGTCGACAATTTCACCGGAACCAACTGGTTCATGTGGAACGGGAGCAGTGTCAAGTCGACCACCCTGGCCAACGGAAAGACCGGCAACGTGCTCGATCTTCCGAAGGGCGGAGTGGCCCTCAGCCCGCCGATGTGCGTGGCGTCGAACTATCCCTACGCCCGGGCGATGGTCAAGAGCCTGGCTACTAACAGCAGCGCGCAGGTGTTTGTCGTCTACCAGAACGGCTCGTCCTACCAGATCGTCAATGGCGGGAACGCGACCGGAAACGGAACGGCTTGGACCATCTCCGGGCTCATCAACCTGCAGCCGGCATCCGGTTCCGGGTGGCAGATCGCTCGCTTCGCGGTGTACGCGCCGTCGAGCGAGATGCAGCTCTACAACCTGTACGTAGATCCGTACGCCAAGGGCTGAGCCCGAGGCATCAGGAGCGACACCCATGAAGACCGAGGAGAACAACGCCGGGGTGTCGCGGACGGCCGGAGAAGGCCCCGCTGAGCGCTTGCTCGAGGAATCCTGGAACAAGCGCCAGCGGCGGGCCGGTCACCGCGAGATGTTGGTCGAGGTCGTAGCGGCCCTCGCGTTCCTGGCGATCGCGGTCCCGCTGGCGCTGCCCGCGCTCAGATCGGATCACCTCAATCTCAACCTGGTCGTGCTGCTCGTCGGGCTGTACGCGCTCGTGGGAGGTGCAATCCGGTTCCCCATCGGCGCGGGCTATCTCGTCCCGACGTACGCGATTCTCGTGCCCATGCTGCTTCTCTTTCCGCCGGCCACGGTCCCGCTCCTAGCCGCGGCCGGCGGCGTATTGGCTGGACTCGCGCGCCTCTTCACGAGGCGGGGCCGTCCTGAGCACATCCTGTACGCCATCCCCAACGCTTCCTACGCCCTCGGGCCTGCGCTCGTGCTGATGGTGGCCGGCGTTCACGACAGCCCGCCGGCGATGGCCGGGATCTACCTCTCAGCTTTCCTGGCCGGGTGCCTGGTCGACCTGCTCGCCTCGACCCTTCGCGAAGCGGGCGCGCTGATGATCGCTCCCAACATCCAGCTGCGCGTGACCGCGCAGGTATGGGTGATCGACGCGTGCATCGCCCCCCTCGGCCTGCTTTTGGCCGTCGCGGCCCGCCATGACTATGCCGCCCTGCTGATGGTGCTCCCGCTCGGAGCGCTGCTGCTCGTGCTCCAGCGTGACCGTGACCAGCGGATCGTCCAGTCGCAGGAGCGCTTGGAGCTCGCCACGACCGATTCGCTCACCAAGCTGGGCAACCGGCGCAAGCTCGCGTCCGATCTCGTCGCCCAGCTGGAAGCAGCCTCAGAGGCCAACCCGCTCGTCCTGATGGTCTTCGACCTGGACGGGTTCAAGTCTTATAACGACACCTTTGGCCACATGTCCGGAGACATGCTTCTCGCTCGTCTCGGTCAGAAGCTCTCGGCGCTGTTCGCCTCCGACGGGACCGCCTACCGCCTCGGCGGGGACGAATTCTGCGTGCTCATCCGCACGGCGCCGGGCGAGGTCGTCGGCCTTGTGGCCGCGGCCAGCGAGGCGCTTCGTGAGGAGGGAGAGACTTTCTCGATCGCGGCATCTGGGGGCGCGGTGCTGCTGCCTCAGGAGGCGAGCACGCCGGAGTACGCACTTCAGCTCGCCGACGAGCGGATGTACCAGCGCAAGCAGAAGCGCAGCCCGTCGGCGGCTCGCGAGCAGACTCGCGACGTGCTGGTCCGCATCATGCAGGCCAAGCAGCCCGGCTTGGATGACCATACAAGCCACGTATCTCTGCTGGCGCTTTCCGTGGGTCGCCGCCTCGGACTCGACGCCGAGCAGATTGACGAGGTGGCCCGGGCCGCCGATCTGCACGACATCGGCAAGGTTGGGATCCCCGACGCGGTCCTGGACAAGCCCAGCACGCTTGACGCGGGCGAATGGCAGCTCGTGCGCCAGCACACCCTGATCGGGGAGCGGATACTAAGCGCCGCCCCCGCGCTGCGCCCGGTGGCTCGGATCGTCCGATCCAGCCACGAGCGCTGGGATGGCCGCGGCTACCCCGACGGCCTGGCGGGCGAGGACATTCCCCTGGGCGCACGCATCGTCGCCGCCTGCGACGCCTACGACGCGATGGTCAGCGACCGCTGCTACCGGGGTGGGCGCTCACCGGCGGGAGCACGAGCCGAGCTGATCCGGCAGGCCGGGCATCAATTCGACCCCGGCGTCGTGGCTGTCCTGCTCGAGGCACTCGACGAGCTGGAGCACGAACTCGAGGCGGCCGCGGTGATCGCGCCCGACGTCGCCGAGGCCCAGGCGCCGCCGGCGTCGGCGCACGAGCCGCGCCCCGCACTTCCCCCGTCGCAGCCGGTTGAACACCTCTTCACCCGGTAGACGGCCCAGCTGCCGAAATCCGCCACACCTTGTCCGCCCCCGGCGTCCCCGCCGCCGCTAGAGCTCGTCGCCCAGGATGCCGTAGAGAACTCCGTCGGTCCATCCATCCTTCCAGCGGTAGGCCCGTCGGCGGATCCCCTCCCGGGTGAAGCCGGCCGCCTCAAACAGGTGCCGTGCCGCGGTGTTCTCTCCGTACGTCTCGGCTTGGAGGCGGTGATATCCGTGCTCGATCAGGACAAGTCGGCAGGCCGACCGGACGCTCGCCAGACCCACGCCACGGCGTCTTAGCGCCGGATCGACCATCAGCCGGGTCAGGAGGCATATCTGGCTGCGGGAGCTGACCACCCCCAGGCCCATCGCGCCGGCGAGCCCATGTCCCGCGAGCTCAACCACGTACAGCCCGCCCGGGCCCTCCTCGGCTGCCTGCTCGAGCCAGAAATCCTTCAGGCGATCCGGGTCCCCCGCCCCAGGCATCAAGAAGGAGGCGACGGCCGGATCGCGTCCTAGCTCTGAGGCGAAGCCAAGATCCTCCTCGAGGGCGCGACGAAGATGGACGTCCGTCATCCGGTGCCCAGGACGGCGGCGATCGGCTTGGGGCGATTCCCCAGAAGCTCGGCGTCGGCCGTTCCCCGCGGGCTGATCAGCGGGACCTCGAGCAGTTCGGCTTCGTCCCAGGTGGCGAAGGCCGCCGGGCCGAGCACCAGCTCGGTCGTCTTCAGCAGCCGCCGGACGACCGGCTCAGGGAGTCGCAGGGTCGGCCGGCGGCGGCGCAGCGAGCGCAGCACGCAGTTCACGATCTCGGCGTAGGTCAGAGTTTCGGGGCCGGCCAGCTCATAGCGAGCTCCGGCCGCCTGCTCGGCCATCGGGCCACCGGGCAGTGCGGCCAGCACGCATTCGGCCACGTCCTCGGCCCAGATCGGCTGAAACGCGGCCCGACCATCTCCCAGGATCGGCATCGCGGGCAGGAGCGACATGCGTTCGAGCAGCGTGATGAACGGGTCCCCGGGCGAGTAGACCATCGAGGGGGCAAAGACGGTCGCCTGGAGCGTGGACTCGAGCAGCGCCCGCTCGGCCAGCGCCTTGGCCCGCATCAGACGGGCTCGACTCCGAGGCGACGCGCCGAGCGTCGAGAAAAACAGAAACCGCTCGACCCCGGCCAGCTCGGCCGCCCGGACGAGCCGCCACGAAGCGACGCCGTCGATCTCCTCGATCGATCCCGCCGGCTGGTCGCGGATCGTGGCCCCGAGGTGAACCACCGTCTGGACCCCGCGCAGGGCGTGGCGGAAGGAGAACGGGTCGGCCAGGTCCCCCAGCGCGATCTGGACGCGGACGCGCTGTCCACCCAGCCGTCGGGGGTCGCGGACCAGGCACCGGACGGGGATTCCGGCGTCGGTCAGCCGTCGCAGCAAGGGCATTCCGATCGTCCCAGTGGCGCCGGTGAGCAGCAGCACGACGGCGGAGGCTATCGGTGGCCCCTAGAATGTTCCCCTCCCCGAGCCCGAAATCCAGGAAGAAACGTTCTATGGCTTACGTAATCGCCGAGCCGTGCATCGGCACCAAGGACAACTCATGTGTCGAGGTCTGCCCGGTCGACTGCATCCATCCGACCCCGGACGAGCCCGAGTACGAGAGCGTCGAGATGCTCTACATCGATCCGGAGGAATGCATCGACTGCGATGCCTGCGTCGAGGCCTGCCCGGTGGACGCGTGCTTCGCCGAGGACCAGCTGCCCGACGAGTGGCAGCAGTACACGAAGATCAACGCCGACTACTTCAGTAAGTAGGGGTGTTCCAGCGGGTGCATGCACCCGCTGGCGGTGGGGCACATGTGCCCCACCGAGGGGTCGGCACATGTGCCGACCCCAGGCTCCAGCACTGGCCCGCTCGGCATCCAGCCTCGCCACGACCGGGCCGTGCTGGAGTCATCCGGCTGCGCATGCGCGCACCCTTCCTAGGAACAGGCTGATACTGGCGAGGCCGTCTGGGTCTCCTTGACGCCGTTGTCGTCCGCCCACACCGGATGCGGCGCCCCGCAGGGCCCCACGGCGATGGCCTGAAAGTCACGCAGGCTCCAGTTGGCGCCTGTCTCGTTCCCGACGTTGCCAGCCGTGTCGATCCCCCCGATGTGCACCGGGCGGGGGCCGCTGACCTGGGTCACGTCGAAGCGCGGGTGGGCTTTGAGCGCGTCAGGCGTGAGGGCGAACATCTCGCGCCAGGCGGCGTGGCTGCTGCGGTAGTCGCGGTTGCTCGACCCGTACCAAGAGAGGTAGGCGGTCTGGCGGCCGGTGACCGCCAGCGCGGGCATCACGTTCGACATCGTGGGCGCGGCGACGGCCGCGGGCTCCGACCACGTCCGGCCATGATTGGTCGAATGGGTCAGGTAGATCGTCGTCCGGGTGGCGCCGTGGGGGCGAGCCGAGAAGGCCGCGTACAGGTCGCCCCGGCGATCGATGGCCGAGGCGATCAGGAGGTGGCCGATGGTGGCGTCGTGGAGCGCCCCGGTGATCGAGCTGGTGTCAAGCACGCGGTGCTGGCTCCAGCTGCGACCGTTGTCGGCCGATGTGGCCAGCCAGATCTGGGTCAGCGAGAACTCGTACACCGGACCTGGAGGTGGCGTGACGCTGGCGGCCCCGCCCGTCTCGTACAGCATGAATAGCCGCCGGGCGCGCGTCGGATCAAACAGGGGCCGGCTGGAGAGGGCCAGCGCAGCCTGGCTGCTGACGCCGCCGGTGACCGGAATCGGGCCGGCGAAGCTCGCGCCGTGGTCCGTCGAGCGCCAGATCACGATGTTTCCGCTGCCCTCGCTGTTGGCCACGTCGACATTGGCCGGGTGGCGTTGGTTGACGACCAGCCAGGGGCGATCGGGCTGGTCGAGACCGTGGGGCGGCGGGAACGACGCTGGCCCGGCCCAGTGGCGCCCGTTGCGGGAGTGAAACACGAGGATCGTGGGATTCGCCGGCTCGGCGGGTGGATTGGGGTTGTAGGCCAGGTTCAGCGCGTACAGATATCCGTCCGGGCCAATGAGCGCGTCGGTATCGCCGGTGCTTGAGCCGGTCGGGTCGTAGTCTCGGCCCACGCTCCAGCGCCGACCGCCGTCACCTGAGATCCAGAACGTCGGCGGGGCCCCGGTATTGGCGCTGGCCGCATCGATAACCATCGTCCGCCCGTGGGGGCCGACGACGATATCGGGCTCGGCGTAGGAGTACGACTTGCCGTGCACCGGGAGCGTGATCACATGCCAGCGCTTGCTCGGCGTGGCCTGGGCGAACGCAGACAGCACGACGGCGGAGGCCACGATCACGACCGCCAATGCCATCCGCCGATGTTGAGGACTCGCGCGAATCTGGAGCGCAATGCTAGTTACAGATTGACCTCGGCCTGGCGAACTCCGTCGCCTTGACGCCGTTGTCGTCGGCCCACACCAGCATCGGCGCGCCGCAGAGCGCGACGGCAATGCTCTGGAAGTCCCGCAACCCCCAGTTGGCCCCGGTCTCATCTCCGAGCGCTCCGGCCGCGTCGATGCCCCCGACGTGCACCGGCTTAGACCCGCTGACCTGGGTGATGTCGAAATGCGAGTGGGGGACCAGGGGATCGCGCGTGCTGGCGAACATCTCTCTCCAGGTGGACTTCGGGCTGCGGAAGTCGCTGCTGGCTGACCCGTACCAGGACACGTAGGCGGTCCCGTGAGGGTTGACGGCGAGCGCCGGCATCACGTTGGATGCCGTTGGCGACTCGAGCGCTGAAGGGCTCGACCAATTCTGGCCGTGATTCTCGGAATGCATGAGGTAAACGGTCGTCTTCGTGGCGCCTTTGAGCCTGGCTGAGAAGACGGCATACAGGTCGCCTCGCCGGTCGATCGCTGACGCGACGAGCGAATGACCAATGACGGCGCCATTCAGCGGCCCTGTCCCGCCGCCGAGCACCCGTCGATTACTCCAGGTGCGCCCGTCGTCGGTCGAGGTAGCGAGCCAGAGCTGGGTCAGCGGGATCTCGTACACCGGACCGTGGGGTGCCGGGATCTTCGCCGACCCCGTCGTCTCGTAGAGCATGAACAGGCGATTCGGCTGGGTGGGGTCGAACAGAGGCCGGCTTGACAGCGCCACCGCCGGATGGCCGCCGGCACCACGGGTGACCGGGATCGGGCCGGTGAACCTCTCCCCATGATCCATCGAGCGCCACATGTAGACGCTGCTCCCGCCCTGGGTGTAGACGACGTCGAGCTCGGCGGAGTGTGGCTTGGCCACCAGCCACGGACGGTCCGGCTGATCGAGTCCGTGGGTGGGGAACGATGCCGGGCCTGACCAGGGGCCACGTTGGTAAGACCGAAACACGAGCACGCGGGTGTTCGCAGGCTGATGCGGGTTCGGGTTGTAGCCCAGGTTGAGCGCGTACCTGTAGCCCTCTGGTCCGATCAGGGCGTCGGCGTCGCCTGTGGACGACCCGGTCATGTCGAAATCCTGGCCGCCGCTCCACAGCCCGCCCGCGTTCTCTGAGATCCAGAACGTCGGCGGGGCTCCGGTGTCGGCGGTGGCGGCGACGACCATCAGGTTCGTTTCGTTCGGGGCGACCGAGATCCCCGGCTCGGCGTAAGAGAACGGGGTACCGGGTGGCGACAGGGTCACGATGCTCCAGTGTCTCGGGGTCGCGGTGACGGTGGCCTGCGCCACCCCGGCGACCGCGGCCGCAGCGGCGACGACGATTACCCCGATCGCCGCCTTGCGCAGCACGCCGCGCTAGGCCATCGGCAGCGACATGCCGACCGCCTTCGGCGCGGGGGCCTGTGCGGCGGTCTGCATCACCGGCAACTCAACCGGTGTGAGCGCGATCACGCCTCGGGCAGCGTGCTGGAGCGCCTGGGCGGCCGGATCGTCCGGATCGGCCAGGACGACCGGGAGGCCTGAGTCTGAGCGCTCGCGCAGCGACATCGTGAGCGGGATCTGAGCCAGCAGGGGGACGTCGAGTTCCTCGGCCAGCTGCTCTCCGCCGCCCTCGCCGAAGAGCTGGAATCGCTCTCCGGTTGGCGTCACGAAACCGGACATGTTCTCGATCACCCCCGCGATCTCGATCTTGAACTTGGAGGCCATTTCGGCCGACCGGCGGGCCACCTTCTGCGCCACCGGCTGCGGAGTGGTCACGATCACAAACTTGGCCTGGGGCAGGAGCTGGGCCAGCGTCATCGAGACGTCACCGGTCCCAGGCGGCAGGTCGATCAGGAGGTAGTCGAGCTCACCCCAATCCACGTCCTCGAGGAACTGCTGCAGGGCCTTGTGGAGCATCGGCCCGCGCCAGACCACGGCGGCGTCCTCCTCGATGAAGAAGCCGATCGACATCACCGAGATGCCATCGTGCGCGGTCAGCGGGATCATCTTCCGGTTGCCGTTGACTCGCGGGCGCTGGGCGCCCAGCCCCAGCATCCGGGGCTGCGAATAGCCCCAGACGTCGGCGTCCAAGACGCCCACGGAGCGTCCTTCGGAGGCCAGAGCGGCGGCCAGGTTGGCGGTCACGCTGGACTTTCCGACGCCGCCCTTGCCCGATCCCACGCAGATCACGTTGCGGACCCGAGCGAGCGCGCCATCAGGGAGCGTGCCACGGCCCAGCTTGCGCCCGAGCGCGGATTTCTCCTGGTCGGAGAGGACGTCGAAGGAGATGTTCACCCCGGTCACGCCGTCGAGCTGGCGGATCGCCTGATCGACGCCGGTCTCGAAGTGCGAGCGGATCGGGCAGCCGGGCGTGGTCAGCGAGACCATCACATCCACGACGCCGTTTGCGTGAACGTCGATCGAGCGCACCATCTCTAGCTCGACGATGTCCCGCCGCAGCTCCGGATCGATCACCGAGCGCAGCGAGTTGAGAACCTGGTCTTTGGTCGGCATGGCGTTCTTGATTGTAGGCGGGCCGGGGTGGCGGCCTCGGGGGACGCGCCGGGGAGCGCCTCCTCTTGACCGGCATAACGCAACACAGCACGCCGCACCGGGCCGAACGTGTAGCGATCTTCCGGCTATAGGCGGACCAGCGCTACACGTAACGCGGTGTGGGTGGCGCTTTGTTGCGTTATGCCGGTGCCGCTTGGCTCCACGGCGACCTCGCACTAAAGACCGACGGGGCGCCACATCCGTGACGCCCCGGCGGTTGAGGGAGGAGAGGTACTACGTTCGCCGGCGAGATATAAGGCCGGCGAACCTGTCCCGTCCGACGCTCTCCTCGGCGCCGGCGGGGGGAGCTTGGCTTAGAAGCTTGAGCCGATACGCCCCTGAGCGTCGGAGACGAGTTTCTCCACCCGGGAGCTGACGACCCCGGACTGCTTCTGCAGGTCCTTACGGACCGAGCGCACCTCGCGCAGGGCGCGACGGCGATTCTGCTTGATGGTCCGCTCGATCAGGCTTCGGCGCTGGCGCAGCTGGCGCTCGAACTTCGTCCGAGTCCGGCGGACCTGGCGCTCGAAGCGGTTGCGGGCCGTTGAGCCGCGGCGCTCGTAGCGACCGAGCTCATGCTGCAGGCTCGTGCGCGTGCTGTACCTGGTGGCAAAGCCGCGGACGCTTGAGACGAGGTTGTCACCGGCCAGCAGGCTCGCGCCCATCGGAACGAGGACGGCACGCTCAGCCCACACGCTGGCCTGCTGAAGGGGCGTGGACGGCGTCGTGGTCCGGCTGGCGGACCGGGTGCTCGAAGCGCGCGTGCGCGTGCTGCGGGAACCGCGGGTGGTACGGGTCGAGCGTCGAGTGCTCGCCGCTCGGGTCTTTCGGGCGGCGGTCTTACGGGTCGATGACCCCTGTCCGCCCGGAGTGCTGGTTGTGGCCATTGTGTCTAACTCTCCAGTTCGTTTTGAGACGCTGAATGATACCGAACACATGTTTGTACCCAGGGCCCGGAGGAGGGTTACAGAAAGTTCTCGTCTGAGGGCAGTTGTGTCGTCCGTAACAAGCGACGGCGATGCGTGATTCCCTATGACGAAAGGTCCGTATATGACCCCTCACGTCACGCGATTCGTCGGGGGCGTGATTGTTTGTTACGAAAGGTCGGCGCCCCGCCCGCCCCGCCCGCCCGCGCCCCGTCTGCCCGCGCGCCGCGCGCCCGATGTTTGCCCTCAGGTGCCCGCGACCGGTGCCGTGGTGCGCTTGAGCCAGCTGGCCGGATCCTCGAGTTCGGCCAGCGTGGGCAGGGCGTCGGGTCCCGAGAACACGTGATGCAGGGCGGCCACGCCGCCGGCTTCGACGACCGCGTCACAGAAGCGCTTTCCCTGCTCGTACTGGCGCATCTTCAGGTCCAGGCCGAGCAGCTTCGCGAGCACGCGAGAGAGGGCCGATTGCGTGCGCCGCCGGCGGTCGAGCGCGGCGCGCAGCTTCGGGAGTGAGGGGACCAGATCGGGCGCGACAGCGTCCATCACGTGTTCGGCGTGTCCTTCGATGACCGCCATCACGGCCTGGACCCGGTCGAGGAGCTCCCGCTCTGATTTGGAGGTGAGGATCCCGATGAGATCGCCGCGGCGCAACGCGGCGCCGACGCGTCGGACCTCAGCCAGGCTGGGCCGGCGGAAGCGGCGGCGGGTTTCGAGGCGGACCTCGGCGCTGCCCAGAAGCTCTCGCACCAGGCCGGCCACGTGGCCCCGCAGCCACGGAACTCCGGCGAACTGGACTGCGTGGGTGACCTCGTGGAGGGTCACCCAGGTCATGAACTGCTCCTCGTCCGCGCCGAACGCCCTCACCGCCTGCCCCAGATTCGGGAGCACGAACAGCAGCCTCGGGAGTCGCTCGTCATCGGTCTCGTCGAGCAGGACCAGTTCGTACTGCCCGAGCACCCGCTGGCCGAGGTAACCCAGGACGACGCCGACCTCGGTGGAGAGCATGACTCCCATGCCGATCTGAAGTGCGGGTCGGAGCGGCCCGAGGTTCTTGCCGGCGCTTGCCAGGACCGGATCGAGCAGCGAGCGCATCGACTGGATGTTGCTGGCGATCCATTCCCGGCGGCCGACGCCCTCGGGTGCGGGCAGTGGTCTGGCCGGCTCTAGCCCGGTGTAGGCGACCACGCGCTCCTCGGCCTCCTTGGCCAGCGGAGCCAGGTCGACCGTCGGGACGGGGGCGTCCCCGGATCCCGCCACGAAGGCGGCGATCCGCTGCGCCACGAACCAGTCGATCATGACTCCGAAGCCTCTTTTTCCAACAGCGGAGCCACGACCGCCTCCAACTCGCCCAGCGTGCCCGGAGCTCGCGCTGCCACCACCGGCGAGCTCGGCGCGGTGTCCAGGGGCGCCCCCAGCGCCTCCTCGCAGTTGGGGAACGAGACGAAGCCTCCCGCCTCCCGCACGATCAGTTGGCCGGCCGCGCTGTCCACTCCGCGGGCTCGCCGAAGCGAGACCATCCCGTCAAACCTGGCGGCGGCGACCTGGCACAGCGTCGAGGCGATGCTGCCCAGCGCGCGCAGCCGATAGGCGGAGCTCTGGAGGGAGTCGATCGCCGCCGCCACCCAGCGCGGGTCCGCGGACTCGATGCCCAGCACCTCCAGACGACCGTCCCGCCCGCGGCGCTCGCCGAGCGCGGGGTCGAGCGGTTTCTCGTTACACCAGGCGCCGGCACCGCGCCGGGCCCACCACTCCTCACGCGTGCCGAAGTCGTACACGAATCCGAACTCGACATCGGCCATCGTGGCTCCGCTGGCCACGGCCAGCGACAGAGCGTGATGGGGGATGCCCCGCTTGGCGTTGAGCGACCCGTCGATCGGATCGATCACGACCCGGATCGCCGCGTCGCCGAAGTCGACCTGGCCGCGCTCTTCGGAGACCGCGGTGAACTCGTAGCCCTCAGCGGCGAGGTGCTCCAGCTGACCCAGGATCACCGATTCAGCGTCCTCGTCGATCATCAGCGTGCGATCTCCGCCCGTCCCTCGGGTGCCTGTCTCACGCGCCCGTTGTTCGATGCTGTCCGACTTGGCCAGCACCTCCTTCAGACCCTTCACGGCGGTCCGGCACAGGCCAAGCCAGTCGGCATCAAGAGCTGACCGAGTCGAGGTCATGGCCTCGGATGAGAGCCGCCGAAGCTGCTCGGGCGACGCGGGTGGGTGGGGGCTCTCACCAGACCTATGCTGTCAGACGTGACGATCGCATCAGATGACTTGCTTCCCGTTCAGCGGGAGGCCGTCACGTTTGGCGGAAAGGCGCTGCTCGTGCTCGGGGCGGCCGGCACGGGCAAGACGCGGGTGGTGGCGGAGCGCTTTCGCTGCCTGGTGCAGGTGGGAACGCGACCGGACCGCCTGGCCGTACTCGCGCCCTCGGACGCCCGGGCCGATGGCCTTCGTGCCGACCTGGAAAGGGGTCTCGCGCAGGGTTACGACGAGCTCGTCATAACGACGCCTGTACAGCTGGCCACGATGATCCTGGACGAGGCGCTCGGTGGTCTGGACACGCTCGACTCGACGCTTGCCACGGGCGAGCGCTTCGCCCTTCTGATGGATCGCATCGATGAGCTCCCGCTGGAGCGCCACGACTTCGCCGGGAGCGCGCGGGCGCTCCTCACCGGCTTCGTGCGGCGGATCGATCACCTCAAGGCGCACCTGATCAGCGCCGAGGGTTACGCCCGCTGGGCGGCGTCGCTCGACGACCGCACCGACTTCGGGCAGGCGGCGCTCGAGCGTGAGTTCTCGGAGGTCTACCGCGCTCACGAGCGGATCCTGAGCGAGGCGGGTGTGCGCGATGCCGGAGATCTGCTGGCAGACGCCCTGCGGCTGGTCCGTGAACGCCCGGCCACCGGCCGGCGGTTTGACCACGTTCTGGTTGATGACGGCCATGAACTCGCACCGGCGCCCGCTGAATTGGCGCTCGAGCTGTCGGCCGGTCGCATCACGGTGGCGGTCGACCCCGTGCTGGGCACGTTCCCGCTCGAGGGGGCCGAGGAGATCAGGCTGGGACGGAGCTTCCGCTGCCCAGCCCGGGTTCTCAGGGCGGCGGCCACGGCGGTCGAGTTTCAGTGTGATCCGGCCGACCGGCCGGGTGAAATGGCCTTCTGGCGCTGCGCCGACGAGCGCGCCCAGGCCCAGGCGGTGGCGGCTGACATCGAGCGTCTGCTGTCGCGGGAGGGTGTGACGCCCGGGGAGGTCGCCGTCGTGGTGCCATCGGTGGCTCGCGAGGGACAGGCGGTGGCGGTGGCGCTCCAGGAGCGGGCCATCCCGCACCACGTCGTCGGCGCGGCCGCGTTCTTTCAGCGAGCCGAGGTCCGGGACCTGCTGGCGTGGTTACGTCTGCTGGCCGACGCCTCGGACGCGCCGGCGGCCGTCCGCGTGCTGGCCCGGCCTCCGATCGAGTTGCGCTCGGTCGACATCGCGCGCTGTATCCAGATCGCCCGGCGGCGAAAGCTCGACATGATCGCGGCGCTGGCCGCGGCCACGGAAGCGCCTCAGGTTCCCCCCGAGGCGCGCGAGCGGATCAGAATCCTCCTCAAGCTGTACCGCGCCGGGATGGCCGCCTTCGACACGACCCGGCCCGACCTCTACGTACACCGGTTGATCGACCGTTTGGGGCTGCGTCGCCACGAACTGTTTGCCGCCCAGGCCGACGTGGTCGAGCGGCTGCGGGCGCTGGCCCGCTTCGGGGAGCTGGCCGCGGCTCATGCGCGCCGGGCCCCGCAGGCCACGCCGCGGCAGTTCGCGCGTTTCATCACCGCGGTGGCGGAGTCCGGGGCGAGAGAGGCCGACGACCCGGACCTCCGCTCCGCCCAGTCGGTCCAGGTGCATGCGCTGGATGCCTCGGTCCCCTCGGAAGCGCGGCACGTTTATGCGATCGGGCTCCATGGCGCCCTGGCGCTGCTGGCCCCCGAACCAATCCCGGCGGCACTGCTTCCGCCGGGCCGCAGCGGCCGGGATCAGCCGCCCCAGGATGCGCTCAGTCGCGCCCTCTACCGAGCGGTCACAAGGGCATCGGAGCGCGTGGTCCTGGCCTACCCGAGCGGTAGCGAGCGCGGCGCGACGCTTCGCCCCCTGCCCGCCGTCGAGCAGATGCGGCAGGTTCTCGAGGCCGAGTGGGAGGACAAAGCCGAGGAGCTGTTCGGACCAGCCGAGATGCTCCACTCGACCTACCGCCGGCTCCGCGACGAGGTGCTCGAGTCGACCATGCGCGTGGGCGGCCGGCTCGGGGAGCTGCGCCTGGACACCGACCTCGATGTATCCCACGCGATCGTGCGCTATCTGGAGCTGCTCAAGCTGGCCGCGTTGATCCAGCGCCCGGAGGACCAGAGCGTGGCTGAAGCGCTTCGCGACGTAAACGCCCGGATCGTCCAGCCGGTCACCTCGGAGCAGCGCGAGATTCTCACCTCCTCGACGCTCGACGATTACGTGCTCGATGCCGAACGCGACGTCCGTCGACGGACCCAGGCGCTTATCGCCCGCGACGAGCCCTCGCTCGAGCAGTTTCTGCCCAAGCGCGGGGATGGAGTGCTCCTCTCCGCCTCGGACATCGACACCTACCGGACGTGCCCGCTGAAGTACAAGTTCGCGCGAGTGTTCCGGATTCCCCAGGAACCGACGATCCATCAGCGATTTGGGATCCTCGTCCACCAGGTCCTGGAGCGCTTCCACGCCCGTGAGGGGACCGGGCCGCGAACCGCCGCGGCCGGGACGACCGCGACGCGAACCGCCGCGCGCGAGGGTGGACTTCCAAACCTTCTGGGCTTGCTCGATGCGGGCTGGCGCCGCGCCGGGTTCGGTGACAGCGAGGAGGAGCGCCAGCTCCGGGGAAAGGCGACGGCGGCGCTGGAGCGTTATTGGGAGCGCTTTCGTTCCGAGGAAAGCCAGCCGGTCTGGTTCGAGCGATCGTTCACGTTCAAGCTCGGCCCGCATCTGCTTCGGGGGCGGGTAGACCGGGTGGACAGGCTGCCTGATGGCGAGTACGAGCTGATCGATTACAAGACCGGACGCCCCAAGAGCTCTGACCAGCTGCTCGATGACGTGCAGCTCTCGCTGTACGCGGTCGGGGCGCGCGAGGCTTGGAGCCTTGACTCCTCGACCCAGGCGTATTACTACGTCCTCGATGACCAGAAAATTCGCGTGCCAGCCGATGGGGGGGACCGCGCCGAGTGGATCCGAGAAATCGCGATGGAGGTGGCCGCCGGGATCCTCTCCCAGGGGTTTGAGCCGACTCCCTCCTACGCGGCCTGCTCGATGTGCGACTACCGCTTGATGTGTCCGGCGGCTGAGGGCTAGGGCCCCGTTAGGCATAGGTCCGTGCCCGCACTCCCCTCTGGACAGCAATTCGAGATCCGGCATGGCGATCAGCGAGCGACCCTCGTCGAAGTCGGCGGGGGGATCCGGGAGTACGAGATCGGCGGACGGCCTGTGCTCGATCCCTTCCCCGCCCGGGAGATGTGCGACGGCGCCCACGGGGCGCCGCTGATCCCGTGGCCCAACCGACTGGGGGCGGGCCGCTACACGTTCGAGGGTCAGGACCACCGGCTGCCGTTGACGGAACCCGAGCGTGGAAACGCCATCCACGGGCTGCTGCGCTGGCGCAACTGGCGGGCTTCTGAGCACTGGCCAAATCGGGTCGTGATGGCGATCCGCCTGCACCCAGAACCGGGCTGGCCGTTTCCCCTGGAGGTCTCGGTCGATTACTCGCTCGCCGATGACGGCCTGCTGGTCAAGACGAGCGTCCAGAACGTCGGCTCAGGCCCATGCCCCTTCGGCGCAGGCCAGCACCCCTACCTCTCGCCCGGGAGCGATGCCCAGCTTGACGAGTGCACCCTCTCGATCAAGACCGAGACGCGGATCCTGACCGATCCGGACAGTCAGCTCCCAACCGGCCTGGAGCCCGTCGAGGGGTCGAAATTCGACTTCAGCTCGCCCCGCCAGATCGGCTCGCTCCAGATCGACGACCCGTTCACCGGGCTGTCCCGGGACGACGAGGGCCGGGCCTGGGTCCGGCTGGGGTGCCCGGATGGCGCGACCGTGGAACTGTGGGCCGATGCGTCCTACTCGGTGCTCCAGCTCTACACGGGCGACACGCTGGCGCCGGCCCGCCGGCGCCGTGGGCTGGCCACCGAGCCGATGACCTGCCCGCCGAACGCTCTGGCCAGCGGGGAGGGTCTGATCCGGCTCGAGCCGGGTCAGGTGCACGTGAGCCGGTGGGGCGCGGGGTTGCGGTGACGCGGCCGCGACTGAGCCTCCCACGCGGCTGCCTCGGCGGTGAATGGCGATTCACCCCCGGAGAGCGGGACTGAATCGCCATTCACATCCGCCCGGGCGACCCCCCGCGCCGCGACCTACGTCGGGTCTTCGCCCCGCTGGCGCAGAAACCGCTGAAGATCTCGGGCGATCGTGTCGCCGGAGGGAAGCGGCCCTTCGTCACCCACGTCATCCTCTCCCGCGACCTGCTCCAGACGCTCGACGAACGCCTGGACGTCGGGATCGCTCTGGACGGCGACGTTGACGCGGCGCTCGTACTCGCCCGCCGCTTCCTCGAGCTCGGAGGCGTCGACCGCCACGCCGACGAGGCCCTCGAGCTTGCGAACCAGCGCCAGCGACGCCTTCGGGTTCGGGCTGGCGGCGACGTAGTGGGGGACGGCCGCCCACAGGCTGGCCGACGGCAGGCCTGCCTTCTGGCAGGCCGCGTGCAGCACGCCCACGATTCCCGTTGGTCCTTCATACGAGGAGCGGTTGAGCCCCAGGCGGGCGATCAGCACCGGGTCGGACGCCAGGCCCGTCACGGTCACGGGGCGGGTGTGGGGAATGTCGGCCAGCAGCGCGCCCAGCGTCACCACGAGCTGAGTGCTCATCGCCTCGGCCATCTCGACGATCACCTCGGTGAAGGTGCGCCAGCGCATCGAGGGCTCGGTGCCGACCACCAGGATCAGGTCCCGGGGCGCCCGAGGGACGCGGGCTTCGAACAGCTCGACCGAGGGCCACTCGATCTCACGCGTCTCCCCGGCCACCATCTTCACCTGGGGGCGCGTGGCCTGGAAGTCGTAGAACTCCTCGGGGTCGATCGTGGCAAAACGCCGCGCTCCGAGCGTCCCGACCACGAATGACAGCGCGGCCGAAGCGGCGTCAGCGGCGTCGTTCCACCCCTTGAAGGCGGCCACCAGTGCCGGGGCCCGGAGCCCGTCAGGACGGTAATCCCACTGCACGGGATGCATCCGGCTCACCGTACATGATGGGAGCATGAGCGCCACGAGGTCCGCCGCCACGCCGTCATCGGGCGACGCCCCGTCCCCTTCCGCTGGCACCGGACGCGAAGCCCCGCCAACCGACGGCACCGTTGCGATGCTCAGGCCCGGCTCGGAGGTGAGCGGAGTCTTTGCCTGCACGCGCAAGGACCGCCTCACCACCCGCAACGGCTCTGCGTATCTCGCCCTCGAACTTCGTGACCGGACGGGAACGATCACGGCCAGAGCATTTCGGGATGCCGACGCGCTGGCCGGCCGCTTCGAACGGGGCGATCTGGTGCGAGTGGCCGGCCAGGTGGAGCGCTTCCGTGATCAGCTCGTGCTCGGGGTCACCGACATCGAACGGGTGGCGCCCGGCCAGGAGGTCGATCCCGGCTCGTTTCTCCCGAGCGCGTACCGAGACCTCGACGAGCTCGATGGCTTCCTCGAGCATCTGGCCGGTCAGGTTTACGACCGCCAGTACCGGGCGTTCCTCGAAGCGCTCCTCTCAGATCACGAGCTGAGAGCCGCCTGGCGCCGCGCCCCGGCCGGCCGCTCACACCACGCCTACCTGGGCGGTCTGCTCGAGCACACCGTCGGGGTGGCGACGCTGGCCCATGAGCTCTGCCAGCTCCACCCGCGCTTGAACTCCGACCTGCTGTTGACGGCGGCCATCGCCCACGATCTGGGCCGGACGCGCGAGTTCACCTACGGGGCGGATTTTGGCCTCACCGAGGAAGGGCGCCTGCTCGGCCACCTGGTGATCGGAGAGCGGATCGTGACCGAGCGGGCGAACGCGCTCGACGTTGATCGCAGGCTGGCGCTGCTCCATTGCCTGCTCTGCCACCACGGCGCCTCCGGGGCACCCGGGGGCCGCTTTCACTCTCCCGAGGCGCTGGCTCTCTACCGGCTCAACGCGCTCGAGGCGGGCGTCAAAGGAGCGTTCGAGGTCGGGCTCGGCGGCTGACCCGGCTCCGGGACCTCGGAGCCACCAACTCGCACAATCTCAAACCCGGCGTAGGCCAGCATTTCGGGAATCTCCCGGACAGGCTCGCGGTCCTTGTCGCGCTCGCCGTCGGGGAGCTGCTCCCAATCCACGATCCCCGGATGCACCTTGCGCTCATCATCGCGCTCAGGCCCATAGCGCCAGCCGTTGCGGACCTTGTCGGCCACCCAGCGATCGTGCTCTGAGCGGGCCAGCGCCTCGACCTCGCCCGCCGTGAACGAGAACAGCGGCCCGTGCGGGTCGATCAACGGCGCCGGTACCAACTCGCAGCCGGCGGCCGCAAGCTGGGCTCCGATCCCATCGGCGAAGGCCCGGTTGGCGTCCTGCCAGTGTTCGCCAAGCGCTTCCCATGGGACCATCAAACCCTGGCCCATGGCCACTCCCCGAGCCAGCTGGTGGCGGATGTATTCCTCGTGCTTGGCCCGGGCCAGGAACTCGTTCGTCCCCCGGAGCAGGGGCTCCACTCCGAGCGCCGCTCCCAGCACCCCGAAGCCGTAGACGCCGTGGGTGGTCCTCGGATCGTCGTGGAGAATCGTGGCCAATCCGACGCCGGCCTCGTTCACCGCGACGGCGAACGGAACGCTCTGGAACTCGGGCCGGGCCCGGAGGGCGAGCGCGACCTCGAGCGACTGGGCTTCCGCGGCCAGGCAGACGTACAGGCAGGTGACCGGCCGCCCACCCGGCCCGCCCTCGGTATCGATCCCGAGCCTCCCGCGCTGGAGCTCGACACCGAGCGATGCGCCAACGACACGGAGGTCGCAGATGCGCTCGAGCTCGGGGTAACGTGCGAGCAGCGAGCGGTGCGCCGGGCCGGCATCCGGGACCAGGATCGTCAGGCGAAGTTCCTCGCCGGGAGCGGGCTGACCGCCCTGCCAAAGCCGGGCGACGTTCAGCACCAGCGCGTCCCCGAGGCCCTCGAGCCCGACGATCACGACGTGGGGGCGGCGGGGCGAGGCGGGAGTGGCCACAGGGGCAAAGGGGGGCCGCTCGTCGAGCAGGATCCGGGCCGCGGTGGCGAACGCGTTGAAGAACTCCAGGCGCACGGCTTCGTGACCGAAGCGGCTGATCGCCTCGGCCTTGAGCATCCGCCACAGCCCCGGATCCTGGAGGTGCACGAGCACGTGGAGCTTCCCTGCGCCCCGGTCCTCGCTCAGCCTGGCCGCCGAAACAGCGACCTCCACGTTTCGTCCATCGTCACCGCAGGTGGCGATCAGGTAGCGCGCGTGCTCAGCGCGGGCCCGGGCCAGCATCCGCCGGTCTCTGGCATCTCCGCTCAGGACGGCGATGCCGCGCTCCCGGGCACTCTGGATCCGGGCGTTTGTCTCGTCTGCCTCGACCACGATCACCCTGAATCCACGGCCTCGGAAATCAGCGGCCAGCCGGAAGCCGATCTCTCCGAGCCCGGCCACGACCACATGACGGCGGGTCAGCAGGCGGATGCCGGCCAGCTGGAGCTGGTTGCGGAAGACGGCCAGGACGCCGCGAAAGAGCGCGTATCCCACCAGCAGGGGAGCCAGGAAACGCGCGATCTCCAGGGCCCACGGAATCGGGGGCTCGACCTCATACCCCCCGAGCTCGAACAGCACGAGGGTCCGGTAGAGCGAGTTGAGGACCGACGGCTCGGTGTGGTGCTGGGGCAGAGAGGCGTACTGCTGAAACCCGATCGTGCCCAGCACGAACACGGCCACGGTTCCCAGCGCGAGCACGAGCGGGCGGAGGTCCACCCAAACAGGCCGAACACGCCCGTACCAGAAGACCTTGAACGCGCGCCACCGAGATGGTTGAAGCGTCATTGCGAGCCACCGTCCGATCCCGCCGGTTGCTCCGACGCTGCCGCCTGCGCTTCCGAGGCCGGTTCATCCGCCTGCTCGGCCGGTGCCGACCAGGGCGGCGGAACCAGCGTGAGGCGGGCGCGACGCTGGCGCCGCGACCCGGGTGCGGGCGCGATCGCGACCACCTTCCAGTCCCCGTCGCGCAACTCAAGCGTCCAGTACTGGGAGAACTCCTGGCGGCGCTGCTCGCGCCGCGCCTGGTAGCGGATCCAGAGCACCACGAGCGCGGCCGGTACCAGGAAGCCAAACGCGCTGTACCAGTGGCCGAGGTGGGCGAAAACGATCATGCCGCCACCGAGAGCAACCAGAGCCCCAGGCAGGTGAAGGCCACCATCACGCCGAGCATCCAGTACTGCGACCGAACCGCGTCATTGGCCCGGCCTTCGAGGATCAGCACGCCGCCGGGCCCGATCCGGGCGCCGCCGGCATCCCACTGGCGGCGGTAGAGCGAGATCGCGCGGTCGTGGGCCAGCAGCAGACCGGCCACGTGCCCGGCCAGGAGCGCGGCGACCTGGACGTACCATGCCTGGCTGGCGCTGATGAAGCCGTAGTCGATCGAGGCGTGGGCCGTTCCGAAGATGTTGGCTCCGTTACCGAGCGGATCGGAAATCAGATAGGCGATCGCCTGCCCCTGGTAGATCAGGAACGTGAAGTAGTGGGCGAGCACGTAGGCCAGCGCGATCGGCACCAGCGTGTGGGCAAAGCGAGTGGCCAGCTCCTGCGCGCTGCGACGGTGATCGATGCTGCGCATCCCCTTGATGCCCAGCCGGTAGATGCCCGCCACCAGCAGGATCATCCCCAGCAGTCCGAGCGTTGAGATCAGCTCGAGCGCTCCCTGCCCCCCGAGCCCGCTCAAGTCCGTCTGCCAGCCCGGGAGCAGCTCGGTCCAGGCCGCGCTCTGGGATAGCCCGTCGAACGACGTCGAGCCGATCATCACGGCCAGAAGCGCCATCGTGCCGGGCAGGACCTCGAGATTCGTCACGCCCTCGAGCGGGCGGCGCACTGACAGGCGGCCATCGTGCCAGCGCAGCGGGGACAGCTTGGCGAACAGGCCGAAGTAGACCGAGAACGGATCTCCGTAGCGCTCCCAGGTCTCGATTCCGAACGCCGCCATCGCCGCGAGCTGAGTGCCGACCGTAGCCAGGACCACGACCGTCAAGGCGGACGGGACGTCGCGGCTCGGGTACACGAGCTCGACCCAGGCGAAGGCGAAGATCCCAGCGGCCGCGGGCCAGTTCCCCAGACGCTCGGGATAGGGCAGCAGCGCTCGGGGCCTCAGCCCCGCCCAGCGGGCCAGCCGGACCGCGGCGCGGGCGATGGCGCGCCAGGGGTTGAGCGCTCGGAAGACGTCGCCGAACAGGAAACTCGCGACCGGGAGGCCGACCCAGAAGAAGACGAACACGGCCACCGGAGCGAGGTTCTGGGTCGCCTCGTCCTGCTCTCCGGCCAGGCCGGCGTATACGACGAGGACGAGGGCCGCGATTCCGAGCGCGCCGGCCAGCGGCTCGAGCAGGCGCGGGACCGATCCGACGATCCGTTCGCGAGCCCGTTCCAGACGCGGCTCGGGCCAGAGCGTGGCCAGGGCCACGAATGAAGCCACGAGCACGATCGACGCCGCCCAGGCAAACAGCCAGGTCGGGATCGGGAGGTCGGTCACGCCTCCGATCCCATGGGCCGCCGCGAGGTCCGGAACGAGCGCCTGGCCGAGCAGGACGAGCCCCGCCCCGGCGGCGACGCGGTGAAGTCGGCCAGTCGCTCTCATGGGTACACCGTGACCTGGGCCAGGGTCTCGCCGTGGCGCTCGAGCTCGACCGGGTAGGAGCCCTGAATCGTGGCCCGGATCAGGAAGTGGACCGGATGGCCGGGCGATACATCCCGGTGGATGTCGTAGCCGTGGAAGTGCACTTCGTCGGCCACATCGCTGCGGACGGTCAGATTGATCAGCGACCCCTGACGGTAGGTCAGCAGGTGGATGCCTCCGAGTGGCACGCCCTGCGCCACCACGATCGTGGTGGGGGGCGAGCTGCGGATCTTCGTCGCCGGCGCGAGCGCGATCCCCACGAATGCGGCGACCAGGATCACCGCGGCCAGCCCGAGCAGCCACTTCCTCTGGGTGGAGGAGATCGACACCTGCTTGGAACGCGTATTGAGGCGCCCCTCCACCCTGACGATCGCTCGCCGGTCGGCTCCGGGCGACGGCGCCGCCGCTCCCATGTACTCGAACTGGAGCGGGCCCTCGACGAGCAAATCGCCGGCCGCGCTCGTGGCCAGCCCGGGTCTCCAGCCGGTGAGGAGCGCACGTGAGGCCAGGCGCTCCAGCGCCGACTCGTCCCGGCGAGTCCAGGCCGGATCAAGCGCGCAGAAGATGCTCACGGCCGCCTCCATCGCGTCCGCGGCGAACGGGTCATCGGGCATGACCGATGCGGCGCGCACGCCGTGGCGGCGGTGCAGATGGATCGCGATCGCCACCAGGCCCACGATCCCCACCGCCAAGCCGAGCCCCAGCCACAGGGCAAAGGTGTGGGGAGGTGCCTCCTCGTTGTTCGCCCACCACGGAGCCTTCCTCGCGGCCAGCGCCAGCATCGTCCCCAGGTGAACTGCGTTAGTGAGCATCGTGCCCATCCGCCCGTGATCGTGCCTCAAGGTGGGCCCGCTTCGCACCCGGGCCGGACCCTAGTATTTCGCTTTGGGGGCCGTTAGGGTGTAACCCGACCCTCCGGCCATGGATCGGGGTCAACGACTGGGGCCATGCCCTGGGGCAAATTAGGAGGCCGCTGGCGAGCGTGGCCGCGGAGGGACAAGCAATTCCGAGGGGAAGCTGTACGTGAGTTCTGTAAACCTGGGCTCTGATGGGGCGCAGACGCCGGACGGTCTCAAACCGGACTCGCTGTCTCTGAAGCCCGACTCACTTTGGAGGAAGTTCAACGTTCACCGGGTGCCGCCCGGCAAGATCGTTCTAACGGCCTTCGCTTCCTATCTGATCGTGGCCCTGGCCTGGCTGGGCGGAGCGGCGATCTGGCTGGCCTTTGCCCTGGCCCTGATCCCCTGGCTACCGATCGCCTTCGTCGAGATCGAGTGGACGTACAAGCACTACGGCTACTTCGTGATCTTCTTCGTGATGGCCATCGTTCAGACCCTTCATTACTCCGAGCACTGCATCGAGGTCATCCAGGTCCACCTCTTCCACACGCCCGTCCCGCAGGCTCTTGCGATCTTCTCCAAGCTGAACGTCGAGGGGGTGCACTTCTTCGGCGACTCCTTCCTCTCGATTGGAACGATGATCCTGCTCTGGAAGTTCCCCCGCAACCCGTGGCTGTGGGTGGCCGCTCCCTTCCAGATCCTCCATCAAGCCGAGCACACATTTCTGTTCTTCGAGCACGTTTTCTGGGGCTATCCCCAGGGCGGACCGGGGCTCCTGGCCACAAACACGTATGCGGCCGCCTCATACGGCGGCGGCTTCATCGGCGGCGGAATTGGCCTTGACCGGCCGGACCTGCACTGGATCTACAACACGCTGTACACGTTCCCATTCGTGATCGCGCTGGTCTACCAGCTCAAGCGCACCTACGACGAGGCGCTGGACGAGGCCTTCCCCGAGGCGCCCAAATCTGAGCTGATCGCGGCCTCCAAGAAGCTCGAGACGTTCAAGTACGTCCCGGGCGAGACCGTGGTGACTCCCGGTGACCCGGCGGCTCGCCTGTTCATCGTCACCGAAGGGGAGGCCGACGTGATCGACATGCAGGGCGGCCGTGAGGTGGTCCTGGGAACCCTGGGGCACGGCAAGGTGTTCGGTGAGCATGGCCTGGCCACCCCCGGAGCCGTCCACGACAAGACGGTTGTGGCCAGGACCGAGCTGACGGTGCTGGCCATGGACGAGGCGACCTTCCACCATCTGGAGGTCGCGTCGCACATTCACCCGGCTCAGGCCGCTCCCGAGGGCACCCCGCCAGGGACGATCAAGCCCGCACCGGCCGTCTGACGAGCAACGATTACACAGAGGCAAAGACATGCTCGAATTTGCAATCAGGCCCTTCTATAACCACGGCGAGACCCTCGGTGGCGTCCTGCTGGTCATTCTTTTCTGCGGATCGATGATTGCCTGGTGCTGTTACGTGGCTTGGACCAACTTCGGCCCGCCGGCCAAGCGGCGGGCCCGGGATTCAGACCAAAATTGAGCCAGCCGGCCGAGCCGCTTGCCGATGACGATGGGGCGGCAGGCAACGCCTCGCCACCACCGGACAAAGGCCGGGCCGCCCCGGGCGGCGGTCTGAGCTCGGCCCACGCCGGCCCGATCGAATCCGACATGCCGAGGTTCAATCCGATGGGCTCCTCGGCCCGCGCTCAGGGGTTCACGCCGATCGCGGAATACGCGTTTTTGTCGGACTGCCATACCGGCGCGCTGGTCGGTCCCGATGGCGCCGTTGACTGGATGTCGCTGCCGCGCTTTGACTCGCCGAGCGTGTTCACCGCGCTTCTGGACCGGAGCGCCGGGCAGTTCCGAGTCGGTCCGTACGGCGTGTACGTGCCGCTGGCCCGCCGGTACCTGCCCGGGACGAATGTCCTGGAGACAACGTGGATGACGCGCGGTGGGTGGCTGGTGGTCCGGGACGCGCTGGCCATCGGCCCGTGGCGAGATGAGATCGGCACCGGCCCCCACACTCGGCCACCGACCGACCAATGTGCCCAGCAGACGATGATCCGTCTGATCGAGTGCGTGCAGGGTCAGGTTGAGGTGGAGGCGGTGTGCGAGCCGATGTTCGACTACGCCCGTGAGCCGGCAATCTGGGAGCTGAGCGCCGACGAGCACGGGGGAGTGGCCCACGGTCGCGGGCGCCACGGTCCCGACGGCGAGGAGCAGGAGATCCGCCTGGCCAGCGACCTGCGGCTCGGCGTCGAGTCCTCACGCGTGCGGGCCAGGCACACGCTGGTCGAGGGTGAGAAGTGCTTCCTCGCCCTGGGTTGGGCTTCCGACCTGATCGTCCCCCGTTCCTACGACGAGGCCGAAGAATGGATGCACCGGACGTTTCACTACTGGCGCGGGTGGTTAAACGACGGGGAGTTCCCGGACCATCCCTGGGCCTCGCATCTCCAGCGCTCCGCCCTGGCCCTGAAGGGTCTGACGTTCACGCCCACCGGCGCACTGGTAGCCGCGCTCACCACCTCGCTGCCCGAGACGCCGGGCGGCGAGCGCAACTGGGATTACCGCTACACGTGGATGCGTGATGCCACGTTCACGCTCTACGCGCTGCACGCGCTGGGGATGGACTGGGAGGCCGACGACTTCATGCAGTTCGTCGTCGACCTCGAGCGAAACGAAGACGGCTCGCTTCAGATCATGTACGGCATCGGAGGCGAGCGCAATCTGGAAGAGAAGACGCTCGACAATCTGCGCGGATACGACCACTCGCGTCCCGTGCGGATCGGCAACGGCGCCTACTCCCAACGCCAGAACGACGTCTTTGGCGCGGTCGTCGACTCGGTCTATCTCCATACCAAGCGGCGCAACCACATGCCGCACGACCTGTGGCCGCTGGTCCAGGACCAGGTCGAGTGTGCGTCCAAGATCTGGCAGGAGCCAGATCAGGGGATCTGGGAGGCGCGGGGCGAGCCCAAGCACTACGTGAGCTCAAAGCTGATGTGCTGGACGGCGATGGACCGAGGAGCCCGGCTGGCCGAGATCTACGGCGACCCGGAGCTGGCCGCGCGCTGGCAGAAGGTGGCCAACGAGATCCAGAAGGAGATCCTTACTCGCGGAGTCTCCGAGCGCGGCGTCTTTCGCCAGCACTACGACACCGACGCGCTCGACGCCTCGCTGCTGCTGATGCCGATCGTCCGCTTCCTACCCCCGGACGACGAGCGGCTGCGCGCGACGGTGCTGGCGATTGCCGACGAGCTGACCGAGCACGGGCTGGTCCTGCGCTACAGGGTGGACGAGACCGACGACGGCCTGACGGGCAAGGAGGGCACGTTCGCCATCTGCACGTTCTGGCTGGTCTCCGCGCTGAGCGAGACAGGGCACAAGGAGCGAGCCCGTGGACTGTGCGAGCGGATGCTGGCCCTGGCGTCGCCGCTGGGGTTATACGGCGAGGAGATCGAGGCCGACACGGGCCGTCACCTTGGCAACTTCCCCCAGGCGTTCACGCACCTGGCGCTGATCAACGCCGTCCAGCACGTGATCGCCGACGAGATCGGGTAGGGCCCTACCCCAGCCGCTCGAGGATCCGCTCGCCCACTCGAAGCGCGTTGGCCATGATCGTCAGCGCCGGGTTGACCGCGCCGCTGGACGGGAAGAAGCCGCCGTCCACGACGTACAGGTTCTCGACGTCGTGGGTGCGGCAATCCAGGTCGAGCACCGACCGCGCGGGGTCCTGGCCGAAGACGGTCGTGCCGCACTGGTGGGCCGTGCCGCCGAGCGGGATCTTCTTGCCCAGGTACAAGGACCGCGGTAGCAGGTGATGGTGAAAGTCAAGGTGCTCGAGCAGCCCGTGGAGCTTGGCCCGCAGACGGGCCGCCGACTCGGCGTTTGACTCCCGCAGGCGCAGCTCGACGCGGCCTCCCGAGCCGTAGCAGACGCGGTTGTCGTGACTCGGCAGGTCCTCGGTGGTCAGCCAGAAGTCGACCGCGTGGCGAGCGATCTCCTCGAGCGCCATCCGCGGCTTCCAGATCGCCCAATCGGGCGCCTCGCCCCGGATCATCGCCTCGTCTGACTTGCCCAGCATCTGGACCGAGCCGAGCGGGAAGCCATAGTCATCGCCTGAGTCGGCGTAGAAGTCGTTGAAGCCGAGGGTCTTCTGGAACCGGGTCGGATTGGGCGACCTGGACACGGCCATGAAGGCTTCGTTGTTGTGGCGCATGTAGTTGCGTCCCACGAGGCCTGAGGAGTTGGCCAGCCCATCCGGGTGCTGCTCGCCCCCGGACCGCAGGAGCAGCAGCGAGGAGTTGATCGCCCCGCACGAGGAGACGACGATGTCGGCGCTGTAGCGCTCCTCGGCGCCGTCTCGCTGAACAACCACCGAAGCAACCTCTCGGCCCGAGCCCGAGGTCTCAAGCCGACTCACGTACGCCCCGGTCATCAGCTCGACGTTCGAGTGCTGAAGCGCCGGCTCGACCGCGATCACCTGGGCGTCGGCCTTGCCCCGGACCAGGCATGGGAAGCCGTCGAACGTCGAGCACCGGATGCAGTGGCTGGAGTGAAGGACCTGGCCGTCCTGCTCGTCGAGCCGGACGCCAACCGGCAGGTGGTACGGATGCATCCCCTCGCGCTCGAGGTCGTCGTGGAGCTGCTGGATGCGCGGCTCGTGGCGCAGAGGCGGATAGCGGTAGGGATCCCCCGGGGGGTCGGTCGGGTCCTCGCCCCGCTGGCCGTGGACGTGGTAGAGCTCCTCCGCCTGGGCGTAATAGGGCGCGAAGTCGTGGTATGACAGCGGCCATGCGGGTGAGATCCCGTCGTGATGCTGGATCTCCCCGAAGTCGCGCTCGCGCAGGCGGAACAGAGCGGCCCCGAAGAACTTGGTGTTACCGCCGACGTAGTAGTTGATGCCCGGGTGGAATGCCTGGCCATCCTCGCCGTACCAGGTCTCCCGAGCCTGGTAGCGGAGCTCGACGAAGACCGCGTGCGAGTTCCAGTTCTCAAGCTCTCGGGGCAGCCAGTCGCCCCGCTCGAGCAGCAGGATCCGCTTGCCCGACGGAGCCAGCCGGTGAGCCAGCGTGCCCCCGCCCGCGCCGGTGCCGATGATGATGACGTCGTAGTGGTTCTGTTTGGTCATCGCGTCGCCCCGCGGCTAGATGAACTTCGGGTACAGGGCCATCCCGCCGTCCACCACCAGCGTATTGCCCGTCATGTAGGAGGCCTCATCACTGCACGCCCAGGCCACCGCGGCGGCGATCTCCTCGGGCTGGCCGAAGCGGCCCAGCGGGATCTCCTCCTCGATCGCGTGCTTTGACTCCGGGTCATCGAGGACGAAGTTGTTGATCGGCGTGGCGATCGCCCCCGGAGCGACGTTCAGCACGCGGATCTTGTGGGGAGCCCATTCGCGCGCGGCCGTCTCGCTCAGCAGCTTCATCCCGCCCTTGCTGGCGCAGTAGTGGGCGAATCCCGGCCAGGGGATGAACTGATGGACGCTTGACATGTTGACGATCACTCCCCGTCCGGTGTCCTTCATCAGCGGGGCGCACTCGCGCATGCACAGAAACACGCCGGTGAGGTTGGTGCGCAGCACCCGCTCCCAATCCGTCAGCGGCATCTCCATCGTCGGGACCTGGTTCTCAATTCCGGCGTTGTTGATCAGGATGTCGACGCCGCCGAACGCCTCTGTGGCCGCGGAGACCATCCGCTTGACGTCGTCCTCGCTCCCCACATCCGCCTGCACGGAGATCGCCTTGCGCCCGGCGGCCGTCACCTGCTCGAGCACCTCGTTGGCGTCGCCCGCCTCCTTCTCAGAGAAGTAGTTGACGCACACGTCGGCGCCCTCCTGGGCGAGCCGGATCGCGCAGGAGCGGCCGATCCCGCTCGAGGAGCCTGTGATGATCGCGTGGCGGCCTTCAAGGAGCATGTCTTTCCTACCTCCGGGATTGCGTGGGGTTGACTTTGATTGTGGTCCCGGCGCATGCGCCGGGACCCGGGCGGTGCATGCACCGCCCGTAGGGGTCGGCACATGTGCCGACCCTGGGGGGCGCGCATGCGCGCCCCCCTCAAATTACTTGTCAAGCGCCGCCAAGACACTAGGGTTACTGGCCAGCGGAGTCTGAAACCGGGGGGCGAACCCGTGCCTGATGTCTTCATCTCCTATTCGCGGCGGGACAAGGCGTTCGTCGAGCGCCTGAACCAGGGGCTGGCCGGCCGGGGCAAGGACGCCTGGGTCGACTGGGAGGACATCCCGGCCAGCGCGGAGTGGATGCGTGAGATCCAGGACGGAATCGATGCCTGCGACGCCTTCCTGTACGTGCTCACGCCGGAGTCGGCTTCCTCGCACGAGTGCGCACGGGAGCTCGCCCACGCCCTCGAGCGGCGCAAGCGCATCGTCCCGATCGTCCACCGTGACGTCGATCCGGCGGCGGTCCCCCCGGAAGCGGCGGCGATCAACTGGGTCTACCTGCGTGAGCAGGATTCCTTCGAGCACGGGCTGGAGACACTCGTCGAGGCCCTCGACACCGACCTCGATCATGTCCGGGTCCACACCCGCCTGGCCAGCCAGGCCATCAACTGGGACCGAGCCGGACGCGACCGGGCTCGGCTGATCCGCGGCTCAGAGCTCCAGGACGCCGAGCGCTGGCTGACCGAGGCGGCGGCCAAGGAGCCCGGCCCGACCGAGGTCCAGGCTCAGTTCGTCCAGGCCAGCCGGGACGCGGCCCGTCGCCGGGGCCGGATGCTGTTCGGCGGCGTCGCGGTGGCGCTGGTCGTCGCGGTCGTTTTGGCCATCGTGGCGCTGATCCAGCGCTCGGACGCGATTCACCAGAGCCAGATCGCGTACTCCCGCCAGCTCGACGCCGACGCGCTGAGCAACTTCAAGACAGACCCAGAGCTGAGTCTGCTGCTGAGCAGGGTGGCCGCGCAGGTCGCTCCGGGAGCGTCGACTGAGGATGCGCTCCTGCGCGCACTCGCGCAATCACATGTCCGTGAGCGGTACACCAACTCCAAGGGCCCGGTGGGCGACGCGCTCTGGAGCCCGAATGGCGACCGGCTGCTGATCGCCGACGAAGACGCCAACCGAGCCGAAATCGTCCAGCCGGGGACGCGCGCCAAGCCGATCATTCTTCCCGCCGTCGGTCTGCGGGAGCAGATCGGCTGGGACGCCAACGGCGGGCTGGCCATGACCGGAGGCGCCGAGACCCAGGTCTGGAACGGGCTGACCGGGAAGCTGGTTCGGCGGCTGCCCACGCGCTCAGTCCAAGCCGCACTTTCTCCAGACGGACGGCGCGTGGCGACGACGGACCACAGCGGGGTCCTCCACGTCTGGAGCGTGGCCACGGGAGCCCAGCTGCTCAGCGCCGTGCCGGCCACCATCGGTGCCCCGGGATGTGTTCACTGGAGCCCTGACGGCTCGATGCTGGCCGTGTGCAACGTGGGCGTGCCGGCCAGCCGGCTGAATGGAACGGGCAACCTGCCCGAAACGCTGACGGTGTTCAGTTCCACCGGTAAGCGGTTGTTGGTGCTCCACGAGCCCCAGCTGATCCTCGATCTGGCCTTCAGCCCGGACTCGCGGCGGATCGCGCTGGCGGTGGGGGCGGGCCTGAACGGGGTGGGCACGGAGGTGTATGACATCGGGACCCGCGCCAGGGTCTTTGCTGTGCGGGGTTCCGCCAGCGCCGTGGCGTTCAATCCGCAGGGCAACGAGCTCGCCTATGCCGAGATCCAGGGCGACATTGCGTACGTCTACACGTTTGGTTCGCACAAGCCTCCCGTGCCGCTGGTGGGCAACACGGGCACGATCCAGTCGCTCGCCTTCAGCCACACCGGCACGTACGTGGCCACCGGCGGCGGCGACGGCACGGCGCAGATATTCAACTCTTACTTCGGGACCCAGCTCGAGCTGCTGGCGGGCGACAGCGACGAGATCACCGACGCCACCTTCAGTCCGGACGACAGTCTGCTGGCCACGGCCAGCAAGGACGGGACCGCCCGTGTGTGGACGACTCCCGTGCCCCACGCGGCGGCCCAACGCCGCCTGGCCTCCTTCCAGCAGTACGCATCCGTCTCGCCGAGCGGCAACCTCGCGCTGGTGGCGGGCCCGGCCAGCCCGACCGCTCTGGTGCTCGATCCGGACACGCTCGCCATGCGCGCGACGCTTGCCCCCCCGGCCGGACAGGTGTTTGGCGCCGGCGCGTTCAGCCCGGACGGCAGGTGGATCACCACCCTCTCAGGCAGGATCAAGGGCTCGGGTAAGAACGCCGCTTTCCATTCCGTCGGGCTCGAGGTTTACGACGCCCGGACGGCGAGGCGCTCGGCCACGATCGCCCCGGCTGGAACCGAGGTTCGGGATGCCGTCTTTGACCGCAACGGCGATCTGGCCGCGCTGTACGCCGACGGCGAGGTCGACCTGTTCTCCGCGGCCACGGGCCGGCGGGAGCGCGTTCTGCTGCCCGCGGGCTCTCCGGCCGACACCGTCTCCTTCAGCTCGGATGGGAGCAAGCTGGCCGTAAGCCATCCCGACGGGTCGATCGATCTTTTGACCGCAGGCGGCACGCGCCTGCACAAGCTTGTGGGGCCCCGACCGATACCGCTGATCGAAGGCATCCCGACGTCCGTCCCGCTGGTCCGGACCGCTTTCAGCCCGGATGGATCGTGGCTGGCTGCGACCGGAGGCGGCGATGGTGGCGTCGAGCTCTTCAGCGTCGACACCGGGCGCCTCGTCCGGACGTTCAAAGCGGGCAGCGAGCCGTTCATTTCGCTGGCCATCAGCCCCCATGGGAACCTGCTGGCCGCCGGCAATGGCGCGACGGCCTACCTTTGGCGCCTTCCGTCCGGGCCCCTGCTGCAAACGCTGGTCCAGGCCGACCCCTCCACCTTTGGGGCGCCGGCCGAGCTGAGCGGGATCGGTGGTGTCCGTGTCGCCTTCAGCGCCGACGGGAGCACTCTGCTCACGTCGGGCGATCTGACGGCGCGGGTCTGGAACGCGCAGTCAGGTGACCTGTTGTTGACGGTTCCGTTCGCGGTCGGCGGGGCCATCACGCCAGACGCCCAGCGCCTCGTGGTGGACAGCTCGGGGCTGCTCGGCAGCTTCAACTGTGATCTGTGCGGCGGCCTCAGGCAATTGCTGAGTAGCGCCGCGCGCGACGTGACACGCGGCTTCACTCCGAGCGAGCGCGCTCGCTACCTCCGCTCAAGCTGATTGGATACGCGACGGTAATGACGACCTGTGGCAGTTGTCGGGCGAGCACACCGGAGGGCAACTTCTGCGTTCGTTGTGGCGCCCCACTCGAGGACGAATTCACCGGGCACTCGCGGGGCCGCACCCGCTTCGCGGCATCGCCGCACGAGCACGTCGCGCTGCCGACGATCGTCTCGAGCCTCTTCCCCCACCTGCCGCGCTCCTCGCACCTGTCCTTCCGGATTGCCCTCTTGCTCGGCGCCGTGGTCGTGGCGGTGCTGGCGGTGGCTCGGCTGTTCCCGCTGGCCCTGATCGGCGCGGCCATGCTGCTTCCCCTGGTGGTCGTGCTCTATCTCGTGGACGTCAACGTGTACGAGGACGAGCCGGCCTGGGCGATGTCGCTTACGGTCGCCTGGGGGGCCCTGGCCGGTGTGGCCTTTGGCCTCCTGGCCCTGGCCGTCACCCCATCGGCGTCCTCGCTGCTTGTCCACGGGGACGCTCAGTACACAGTCGATCAGGGCCTGCTGCTGCCCTTCTTCGGGCTGCTGGTCCTGCTGGGCGGCCCGCTCGTGCTGCTTCGCTACCACCGCTTCAACAGCGTCCTCGATGGTGTGACGTTCGGCGGCTGCGCGGCTGCGGCCTTCGGCGGCGCCCAGGCGATCACCTACGCCTTTCACGTGCTGAGCGCGGGCATCCGCCCCAATGGGGCCGTGCTGCCGTGGATCTGGCGACTTCTGTCGCTGGGGATCGGGATGCCGGTGCTCACAATGGGCGCCGCGGCGGCGGCCTGCGCGGCCCTGTGGCTGCGCTACCGGGCGCCCGCTCGCGACGCCGGGGCACTGGGGCCTCTGGGGCACCCCGCGGTCGCGCTCCCGATGGCCGCGCTGCTGGTGATGGGGGGCGCGGTGGGCGAGACGTTCCTGCCCGCCGCAGCCTGGGTGGGCTGGCTGGTCGTGTTCGACATCGTGGTCATCATCCTGCTGCGTCGGGCGATTCACGTCGGGCTGTTGGAGGAAGCGCTCGAGATTCCGATTGGACCTGAGTTCACGTGTTCGAACTGTGGCGAGCTGACGGCTCGCCACACGTTCTGCTCGCACTGCGGAATCTCGCTCCAGGCGCTCCCCAAATCACGCCATGGTTCGGCCGCCCCGGCGTCACCGGGTGGCCAGGCGTCGCCGGAGCCGAGCGCATGAGCACCGCCGCGCCGCCTGCCTCGCTTCGCGGGGCCCACACCCATCACCACCTCCGCGGCAGTCCCGGGCGGCTGGGACACCGGCTGCTGATCTACTTCGCCATCGGCCTGGCGCTGGTGATCGGGCTCGGCGCCGTGGGCGCGATCGTGGGTGGGCCTTCCGAGCATCTGTGTAAGCCATACCAGCCCTGTGGTCCGACGCGCGTGGCGCGCCCGCTCGTCAACGAGACCGTGTGGCGGAGCTCGAGGTTCGGCTACACGCTCGAGTATCCGGCCAGCGAGGCGAGCATCGCCCAGCAGGGGTCCGCGGGACTCGTGCTCCAGAGCCACCTGCCCGATGGCAACGCAGGAACGATCCTGGTCCAGGGATCCCCGGCAGCGTCCCCCGCCCAGGCGATCCACAACCAGCTCTCGACCCTGACCGGGGTCACGCAGCTGGCGACCGACACGCTCCCGGCCGATCAGCTGCTCGGCGGCGGGGTCGGATATCGCCCCGGGGCAGGCCAGGTGTTCACCGGATTTCTCTCCGCGCCACAGGGAGTGGGCAACCAGGTCTCGCTGGCCACCCAGGCCGCGACCTCGGGCGGGGTCACGATCAGCGTGACAGTGGCGGGCGCGTCGAGCGACGCCGGCCCGAATTCGTTTCTCTACCAGCTGGGCGATCAGGTCATCAACAGCATCCGCTGGCCGGGGGGCCGGCCCTAGATGGGTCTTGGCAGACGAGCCACGCTGGCTGTGCTGCTCGTGGGGGCAGGTCTGGCGGCCGCGCTCGGTCTGAGCCTGTCAGGCGGACCGGCCAGCGCGGGCGCCTCCGCTCCGCGCTCGCTCGGTCCCACCCGGCCGGGGGCGATGGTCTCCTTCTCGCTCGTGCTGCGCCTGCACCAAGGACGGTTGCACCGGTTCCTAGCCGAGCTGTATGACCCGCGTTCGCCGCTCTATCACCACTTCCTCGACGCCGAGGCGTTCGGTCGCCGCTTCGGAGTGACGGGCGCTCAGCTTTCGCGGCTCGAGGCGACTCTGGGGCGGAGCGGGATTCGGGTCACGGGCCGCTATCCCCAGCGGACGGCGATCGACGTGTCTGCTCCGGCGGGCGTGGTCGACCGCGTCTTTGGCGTGCGGCTGATGGATTACCGTGCCCGCGGCGGCAGGCTCTATCACTCGCCCAGCTCGGCCGCGATCGTTCCGAAGCAGCTGCGGACGATGGTGTCGGCGGTGGCCGGCCTCCATCAGGGGATCGTGGCTCGCCCCGATGACACCCCGTCAAGCGGGGTGACTCCCGCGATCGCGAGCCTGGCCTACGACTACGCGCCCCTCTACGCCCAGGGGATCAAGGGCCAGGGAGAGAAGGTGGCGGTGATCGAGCTGTGGCAGTTCAGCCAGCGGGACCTCGATGCGTTCAGCCAGCAGTTCCACCTCCCGCCGTTCACCCCCGATCAGGTCGCGACCCCCCAGGACGGTGGGGCCACCGACACGAGCAGCGGAGGCGAGCAGGAAGCCGAGCTCGATCTCGAGATGATCCATGCCGTCGCCCCCGACGCCAAGATCCTCGACTACAACTCACCCGAGTCCTCTCCCTCGGGCGCCGATACCCTGGGCGACATCATCGACAAGATCGTGGCCGACGGGCAGGTTGACATCGTCTCGGACAGCTACGGGTTCTGCGAGCCGAGCTGGCCCCGAGCGGACATCCAGCGCGACGAACAGGCGATCGAGGCGGCGGTGGCCCACGGGATCTCGATCTTCAAGTCGACCGGCGACAACGGCGCCTACGAGTGCCAGAAGTTCTCCACCAGCGACCACCGGCTGTCGGTCGAGTGGCCGGCTTCCAGCCCCGGAGTTGTGGCGGTAGGAGGGACCTCGTTGTCGGTCGGCCCCAACGGCGCGTATGCGGGTGAGACCGCGTGGCAGGACACGCTTCAGAATGCCGGCGGAGGCGGAGGGGTGAGCACGATCTTTCCCCGCCCGAGCTGGCAGCACGCTCAGGGAGTGATCAACCGGTTCTCCGACGGAAAGCGCCAGATTCCCGATGTCTCGGCCAACGCCGACCCGGGCTCCGGCTGGGCCGTCGTCACCGGCGGCCAGCTCAGCCCGGTGGCCGGAACGAGCGCCGCCTCGCCCTTCTGGGCGGGGGCGATGGCGCTGATCGAGCAGTACGCCCACCAGCACGGCGTGCAGCATCTCGGGTTCGCCGATCCGATGCTCTACGCGATCGCCTCGACGCCCCAGCCCGCCCCGCCCTTCCACGACGTCACCGTGGGAACCAATCGCTTCTACCCCGCGACCGCGGGCTGGGACTTCGCCACCGGACTCGGCTCGCCCGACGTCTTCAACCTGGCGAAGGACATCGTCCGGTATCTGCAGAGTCATTCGCCGGCGCGGTAGGGGATGGGCGTCTGCCGCGGCGGGCGCGCGCGGGTCCGGGGTCGCGGGCTCCGTTTGGGGTCGCGGGCTCCGTAGCATCACACCCGGCGCGGCACGGGCCTGGTGGCCCATCCGGTCTTCAAAACTGGCAGGGCCGGGCAACCCCCGGCTTGGAAGGTTCGATTCCTTCGCCGCGTCGCTGTGGCTGGAAATACTGGGTTTTTGGGCGTCTGAGCCTTTTGCGGCCGGAGCGCATTGGAGCAAATTTGTCACGAGAAATTTCCTTAAGATCTGCCGGGGATGGCCGTGCCCACGGAACCGTCTTCCGCCGCGAGGGCAAGCGCGGACCTGTCTGGTACGCGCGCTATCGGCTGCCGTCGGGGCGTCAGGTCCAAAAGAAGATCGGGCCCGCCTGGACTGACCGGGCGTGTCCGGGGGATTTCCGACTACAACTGAACACCTCGGTCGACACCGTTGTGACCACTTTCGGGTGCAGAAACGTCCGGAGTCGTCCCAGGCCCGGCCGGCGTCATCCGTCTCCGCGCGCGGTCAACAGTTGATCGCACAGGATGTGCGATGGGGGCGTCGACGTCCGCGCGCGAGGTAACTCGGTCGTTTCGCCGCGCCAGGCGGACGCGGCCGTCTCTCCGCGCGCGAGGTCTAGCAGCGGTCTCCCGAGCGTTGAAGCTCTCGTAGAGGCCGCGCAGTGTTTCCTGTGCATTTACGATTGACCGCTTTCGCCGCTAGACAGGATCGCAGCAGACGCCACCTTCCGTCCGTCGATCAAGCAGCAACCAGCGCGTCCGGTGAGAGCCGTACGGTAGGCGGGTGGCTAAGAAGTATCGGGAGGTGCGACTGGCGCTGTCGGACGCTGGCTGGAGCGTCGTTTGCAGCGCGGCTCCCACGAGGTTTGGGCTCATCCGGATAGCCAGCAGCGTGTCGTGGTCGCCGGGAAAGACAGCGACACTGTCCCAACGGGAACGCTAGGTAGCATCCGACGTGCAACCGGGTTGGAGCACCTTCGATGAACGAATACGTCGTGATCTACGAACAGGCTGAGGACGGTGGCTGGGGCGCCTACCTACCCGACCTTCCGGGCGTCGTTGCGCTGGGCCTTACGCGGGACGAGGTAGCCGAGAGGATCAAAGAGGCATTGACGGCATACACGCAGGATCTGCACCAGCGAGGCGAGACGCTCCCCGCTCCCCACCACGATGCTGGAACCGTCGCAGCGTAGCCGCGGCATCAGCTGCCGAGCTCGATCAACCGGACAGCCTGAGGCGACGCTGCGATCATTGCTGGATGCGACGATCGACGCTGCTCCTGGGTGCGGCTCTTGCGGTTGTAGGCTGTGGCGGGACCAGCCCGGTCAGCCCAACGCAGATAGCGTCTCATGGCGCCCCGGCCGTCAGTCCGTGGGCAAGTCCAGCGACGGTGGAGAGCGGCAGGTTCGATACGACGAGCTCCGCCTGACGCTCCGGGCGCCGATCCACCCCGTGCCGGAACAGAACGACCTAAGGGCCACGCCCATGGCGGGTCGCAAGCAGCTTCCCGAAGTCTGTGTCTGCGGACACGACGACCCGCTGCTCGGCGGCGGCACGAGCAAAGATCCGCTCATCGCTCGCACTCTGTAGGCCGTAGTCCGGTACGGGAACCGCATCGTGTCCGGCCGTCCGTAACTGCTCCGCCACGACCGGCGAGAGCACGTTGTCGATCAGGAACCTCAACCGGCGGCTGAGAGCGGCAGCTCCCGCTCTCTCACGGCCTCGGCTGCGTACTGAAGTGCCTCGCGGATGTCCTCTGCCTCAAGGTCCGGATATGCACCGAGGATCTCTTCGCTGCTCATGCCGTCAGCGACCATTGCCACCACAGTGGCCACCGGAATCCGAAGGGCCCGGATGCATGGGACGCCATCCATCTGATCCGCCCCCACAGTGATCCGCGTGAAGGTTATGAGCATGAGGCTACTCGCCCGGCGCGACGACGACGAGCGCCGATCCAACGCCCGAAAACTTTCTCACTGGCTGGGATTGAGAGTCTGGCTTAGGGGCGCAGACGGTCGAGGATCAGTCCGAGCGCGGCGTGGAGGATCGCTGACTCGACGACGGAGTTGATCTGGCCAGGGTCCTTCAGCTCACCCAGGACCCGCGTAATGTCGAGCCGGGCGATCGTGCGCCGCAGCAACGGCGCGGTCGGGAGAGTGCTGTCGACGATTCCGGCTGGGATCGCTTCGATGATCGTCTTGGCGATCGCGGGCAGGCCGGCCTGGTCAAGCGCGTCTGGAAGCAGTTGCGACACCTTGGGCAGGCGGCTCTCGCGGTCGAGGCGGCCGACGGCCTCTTGCAGTCCTGTCTTGAGCGCGGCGGGCGCGCGAGGGTTGAGCGAGCGGCCTTCGGCGAGCGCAAGGACGAGGCGCTCGCGGGAGATGCCGAGTCGGCAGGCGGCGTTGTCAAGGCCGAGCAGGACGATCTCTGCGGCCAGGGGTCCAAGCCGCGCCTGGATGGGCGCGATGGGGCGCGGGGTGCATGGATTGGCCGGGGCCCGCGGCACATAGTCACCGCCGCCCGCTGCGATCTGGACCCCGAGGACAGGCGCGACGAGCAGCACGGCGATCAGCGGCAACCCCATGCTCTTCATGAGCGACTCCGGTCGCTCAGTGCCAGCGCGGGGACGAGCGCCAGTAGCGCGAGCCCGGCGGCCACGAGGAAGGACGTGCGGAAGGCGCTCGTCGCCGCGCGCTTGAGCTGATCCTCCAAGGCGAACTCAAGATTCCGTGCGGGGGCCTGCTCCGCCGGCGGCAGTCGGAGCTTCCTGAACGCCGGCTCCAGGTCGGGGACTCGGCCCCGTTCGGCAGCCAGGCGGCCCCCGAGCCGCTCGGCGATCTGGAGCTTTGCCGTGGCCGGGAGCGGCGCGTCGAGCACGAGGCCGGCGATGGCCTCCTTCGCGGGCGTCTGGGCGCGGAGCAGGTCGGCGGTGAAGATGGGTGTGAGGATGGCCAGCCCAGCCACCACCCCCGCGTGACGCGCGGCGATCGTCCAGCCGCCGTGAAGAGCGCGGGGGACACGGTTACGGAGCGCGGCAGACGTGAGCGAATCCACCGATAGCCCAAGGCCGAGTCCGACGAGCATCTGGGGCGCGACCGTCCACGCCACCTCCGCACCAGGGACGAGCGCCAGGCCGGTCAGCCCCCCGGCGATCAGCACGGAGCCGGCGACCGCCTCCGACCGGGTCCCGGCGCGCATTCGTCGGAACAGAGGACCGGCTGCCAGAGCCGCCACCGGCACAGCCGTAACCGTGATCGCGGCCAGCGCGGGCGAGTTGCTCCAGCCGTCGACCAGCAGCAGCACCAACAGAAACAGTGCCGCTGTGAGCGCCGCCGACAACAACGCCAGCGCCACGTTGGCGAGCACGTGCGGGCGATGCGGCGAGGTGTCCAGCCGCTCTCGGCGCCACCCCGCTCGTTCCCGCAGTACGACTGCCGCGGGGAGCGCCAGCAGCACCATCGGGATCTGGACCACGAAGATCGACCGCCACGAGAACGCCCAGGTCAGGAGGCCTCCAGCGACCGGACCCAGCGCTGCCCCAGCCACGCCGGCCGCCGCCCACCGTCCGACTCCCATGCGCTCGCCGCCGGTGGCTTTGACCAAGAGCTCGAGGCCGCCGACGATCACGATCGCTCCCCCTGCCGCCTGGACCGCGCGCCCCGCGATCAGGACGCCCAGCGTGGGCGCGACCGCGCACACGGTCGTTGCGATGGCGAACCCCAGCATGCCCGCGATGGTCGCCCGCGCGGGATCCCGACGCGCGCATACCCGGGCCGCCGGAACCGCCATCACAGCGAGCACCAGGTTGAACGCGATCAGCACCCACGCGACTCCTCCAACCTGGGCTCCGAAGTCCCGCAGGATCTCCGGCAACGCCAGCGTCACCACGCCCGAGTCGCCCAGCACCACGGCGACCACGACCGAAAGCGCCGTGACGGTGCGGCCTGTCGCCAAACTCGTGGGTCGGTGGATGCGAGTAGCGCCCATCAGAGCGAACTCTGCACCATGGGAACCCAGTGGGGCGCACCTCGGCCGGCTCTATCTCGGTGGCGTCAGCCGACGATTCTGAAGTTCAGCTTCTGCCCTTCTGATGTGCCCTTCACGTTCGTGGCCGTGATCGTGACCGTGTAGCTCCCGAGCGGGAGCGTGCGCGAGGGGGAGATTCGCCCGTCAAACGCCAGCCTGACGTGCCCCGCGTGCGCCCTCATAGAGAGCGTGCCGGCGGGGACTGCCCGCGTACACGCGCGGTCGTGTGTGTTGTGCGTGGTCGGAGCGACGCATCGACCATTCACCTCGCGTCCCGGCTGTCGCGCCATGAACCGGAGCGTGACCGTCGCGGGCACATTCAGCCCGAACGTGAATGTGGTTCCTACCGGTGGCCGCGATGCGCGCTGTCCTTGCGTGCTGGCGCCGGAGCGCTGGCCGGAGATCCTCGCCGGTGCGCTGCCCTCTCGCCATACGGTGTGTGTTTGCTGGAACTGGCTCACGACCGGTGACGGCAATGTGACGCTGGTCTCAGGCATACCAGAACCGCAGCTCGAGCCATCCGGGTTGTTGTTGACATCGCCGCCGTAGCTGGCGTACCACCAGTAGTCACCCGCCTGGGTGGGAGTGAAGCCGGAGGATGGGCTGTATGACCCGTCGGTCGTCATGTGCGCTGTTCCCACCGTCGTGCCGCCCGAGCAATCGGCCGGCGCGGTTGACTGTGGGCCGAACACCTTGAAGGTGACCGTCCCGGTCGGGGAAGCGCCGCCCGAGAGGGTCGCCGAGATAGCGGACGCCGGGATCGCCGACCACGCCGTGGCCGATGCCGGCGCACTCACGGACACCGCCGGCAAGGCCCATCCCGCTTTTCCCTTGAGGAACACGTACGCCGCCCCCTGATGGGAGTTGACGCCGACCGTCGCACCGGGTGCGCCGGCGACCACCGTCGAGCCGTCCGAGGACACCGCCACCGACAAGCCGAGAGAGTCAGCCGCGCCGTCTGAGTTGATCAGCTTCCCCGTCTCGGGCTCCGACGACCATCCCGCCGCAGGCTTGACGAACACATAGACACCCCCGCGCTCGGAGTTCGGGTCTGCGCCGACGACCGCCGTCGAGCCGTCCGAGGACACCCCCACCGAGTCACCGAAACCGTCGTTTGTCGCTCCGTCCGAGGGGGTCAGCTTCGCGGTCGAGGTCTCCGAGGTCTCTGAGGACCATCCCCCCCCAGGCTTGACGAACACGTACGCCGCCCCCTGGTAGTAGTTGGCTCCGACCGTCGCCTGCCATGCGCCGGCGACCACCGTCGAGCCGTCCGAGGAAATCGCCACCGAGTTACCAAGCGCGTCGCCGCTCGCTCCATCTGAGGCGGTCAGCTTCGCCGTTTGGGTCCCTGAGGACCATGCCGTCCCAGGCTTGACGAACACGTACGCGGCCCCCTGATGGGAGTTGGCGCCGGGTGCGCCGGCGACCACCGTCGAGCCGCCCGAGGACACCCCCACCGAGGAGCCAAGTCGATCGTTCGTCGCGCCGTCTGAGGCGGTCAGCTTCGCCGTTTCGTTCTCCGGGGTCCCCGAGGACCATCCACCCCCAGGCTTGACGAACACGTACGCCGCCCCCTGGTCGGAGTTGGCGGCGATCGTCGCGTAGGGTGCGCCGGCGACCACCGTCGAGCCGTCCGGAGAGATCCCCACCGAGGAGCCAAGCTCGTCATGTGGCTGTACGTCCGACGCGGTCAGCGTCGCCGTCTCGTGCTCCGAGGACCAGCTCGTACCAGGCCTGACGAACACGTACGCCGCCCCGGGAGCGCTGCCAAGCGCCGCTGGCGCGCCGACGACCACCGTCGAGCCGTCCGAGGACACCGCCACCGACCAGCCGAGCCCGGCAGCTGACGCTGCGTCTGGGGCGGTCAGCTTCGCCGTTTCGGTCCCCGACGACCACCCCCCAGGGCCCTTGACGAACACATATGCCGCGCCCTGGTAGGCGTAGGCGCCGACCGTCGCGCTGTGCGCCCCGGCCACCACGGTCGAGCCGTCCGACGACGCCGCGACGGAGTACCCAAGCTGGTCACCTGCCGCGCCGTCTGAGGCGGTCAGCTTCGCCTGCTGGATCAACGGGTCGATCCGCAGCGGAAACCTGGCCCCGCGCGTGTCCACCCGGATCTCGAGCCGGCGCTGATGCAGCTCAAGCCACGACCGGAGGACGTGCCCGCGCGCATCGGAGACCACCAGTCGACGGTAGGCCAGTACCATCTGATCACCCCGATCAAGCGTGAGCGACCGCCCCCCATCGACAAGCGATGGGTGCAAGTCGCCAGACAGGGACATCGAGAGGGTCAATCCGCCGGCTCCCTGCCTGGCCGGTGGGCGGGCCACCGTGAAGCCCTGCTCGATCCCGAGCGGTCCGTTGGCGTACCACTCGCTCATCCCTGCCCGCGCAAAGCTCACCCGGTTCTCCCGGGCGACAGGCGCGACCGGGCCCACCGACACGGACCGACCACCGAACCCAACCCCAGTGAGTCGCAGGCCGAACCACGACCCGCCGCTGGCCACCGCCATCCCATCGGAGTCAAATCGGGCTCGCAGTCCCTGCGCCTGGCTCACCGCGATGAGGCTCGAGGCCACGCGACGAACGCGATACGCCCGCTCGGTGGCCCCCAACCCAGAGGAAACCGGGCCCTGGGCCGCTGCCGGCACCGCGCCCCACCCGGCGTGATCCGACCGGGCGGACACGGCAGCAGCGCTGGGCACCGGATGCTCCAAAGCCATCGCCACCGCCCCCATGACCGAAATGAGCCCAGCCAACGCAATGCAGGCCTTCAGCAGGCGTGCGTCATTGCGTAAGCCCACGGTGTGAACCCCTGCCAGCAACTGCATCGGTGTCAAACCCCCCTACCTAGGTACGCGCGGTCAGAATCCCCCCGGACCCTTGCCGACACAGCTAAGCAGGTTCGCTGGGCCTTCGCGACCCCGAGTCACGCCGCGTCGCTCGACTCCACCAGCGCTTCGAGCTGGGCTCACTCAATTGCCATTACGACGACGGTGGCGTCGTCTTCCAGTGGCTCCCGCCAGCAGCTGGTTATCGCTTGTTGGATCGCCATCGCGGTCGAGGCCGCAGTTGGGTTGTTTGCCCGCTCGAGTGCGTCCTTGAGTCCCTCTACTCCAAAGGTTCCTCCGCCCTCGACCTTGCGGTGGATGATTCCGTCGGTTAGCAGGATCAGTCGCTCACCCGAGCTGAATTGCCGCTTGCTCACCTTGAACGTCGGAGAACTGCCCTTGGCACCGAGCGCGGGGTGTTCCGGACCCCCAAGCTCGGAGAGCTCTCCACCGGCGCCGACGACAAATGGCGAGGGGTGTCCGCAATTGACCCAGCTGAGTGTGGCCGTTGCGGCCCGCCAGCGAGCGATCACCGCGGTCACGAAGAAATCGTCGTTCTCCAGGCGGCGAACCGTCTCATCAACAAGGGTCAAGGCTTCCGCTAGATCCTGTCCGCTGCGCCGGGCGGAGCGCAGCGCACCAAGTGCGGCCGCGCCCAGTCCTGCCGCCGTGGGACCGGTTCCGGCGGCGTCGGCGATAGCCAGCCACGCTCCGTCGCGATTCTCGACGAAGTCGAACCAGTCGCCACCGACCTCGTAGCTCGGCAGTAGCGCGCCTGCTAGCTGGGCTCCGGCGATCCGCGCGATCCTGGGCGGAAAGAGGTGCTGTTGGACCTCGGCAGCCGGAGTCGTGGGCTTGCGGCGCCTCGCCGCCTCGACGTAATCGGTGTAGTCATTGGCCAGCTCCAGAGCCGCGGCGCCTTGCTTGGCGATGTCGGCCAGATCCCCGAGGGGTGTACCGACGCAGAGCAGGAGCCCGAGAACACGGCCGCGAAGCCAGAGTGGCTCGGCCAGGCATCCGGGCAATTGGCATTGCAGGCGATCGTGGAAGTCCGGCAATCCCTCGGGCACGATCTCAGGGCCCAGGGCAGGAGGCGCATCGAGCTCTTCGGGGAATTCCTCTGACCCGGCCAGCCGGATCAGGCGCGAGCCGTCGATGTCGACTACGTACAGCGCGACGGCGACACCAGCGACGCGCCGTGCCTCGGCCACTAGCTGATCGGCGACAAGGTGCGGGGGCACCTCGTCCAGGACGCGGGTGACTTCTAGGATCAGCGGCGACTGCCGCCCGAGCTGTCCTGGGGAGCGGAATGGCATCGTCGAGACCTGCCCGGTCACACGAGACGAGACGCCAGACTCGTCTCCGCGAAGCTCCACTAGTGCTCGCTCCAGGGCTTGGCGAGTCGGGAAGTGGCGATACAGGGTCGAGCGTCCGACGTTCGCCGCCGCGGCAAGCTCGGCCATCGTGACTCGCCGATCTCCCTCCAGCATCGCTGCGGCACGGAGAATTCGCTGGCGGCTGGCCAGGGCGTCGGAGCGGACGGTCGCAGGGCGACTCCGCTCGCCCGATGATGCTTCCGATGCTGATGCCGCGTCCGCCATTGGCCCACCTTCTAGCACCTCCAACCTGCGTTTGATGGTCTTCTGCGCTACTGGGTACGGGGAGACGAGCGGCTTCAGGCTCGATCGACGCCGGTGCCGGGGTTCCCCGATGCCATTCGGGACATTTGTCTCAGCTATGGGACACTGATTTGGCCGCCCTGCCAGATCCCTAACGGGCTTTACTAGCCGCCCACTACTCGGAAGTCCCACCCGTCTCAATTTGTCCGGTTTAGCCGTCCCAAAGCGCGGGCAACTCCAAGGCAACGTCCTATCTGGAGGAGAGCGATGGACAACGTAACTGAGACGGGCAGTAACTCCAGCCGGGAAGCGTCGGTCGCGGAGCTGGTCAAGCAGCTCTCCGAGCAAACCAGCCGCCTTGCCCAGCAGGAGGTCAAGCTGGCCAAAGCCGAGCTTTCCGTGAAGGCTAAGCGGGCAGGGATTGGTGCCGGGATGTTCGGCGGCGCCGGGGTGTTCGGCTTTTACATGCTGGGCGCGTTGACGGCCGCAGCGATCCTCGGCCTAGCTACGGCGGTGGTGGCGTGGCTGGCAGCGCTGATCGTCGCGGCCGCGTTCGGAGCGATCGCAGGGCTATTGGCCCTTCAGGGCAAGACCAAGGTGCAACAAGCCACCCCGCCTGTGCCAGAGGCGGCGAGCGAAAGCGTGAAGGAGGACGTGCAATGGGCAAAGACCCGGGCGCAAGCAGCACGGCAGTGACGGACAACACCGATCCCGAGCAGATCCGCGAGGAAATCGAGTCCACCCGCGAAGAGCTGGGTGACACGGTGGCCGCACTGTCGGCCAAGACCGACGTCAAGGCACAGGCCAAAAGGAAGGTCGACGAGACAAAAGCGACGGTGGCCGAGAAGAAAGATGAGCTACTCGGAAAAGCCAAGGCGGCCTCACCCCAAAGCGCCGCCACAGCCGTAACCGGGGTCTCGAAGCAGGCCAAGCAGTACCCCCTGCCGGTGGCAGCAGCCGGTACGTTCGTTTTCGGCTTCCTGGCCGGGCGAATCAGCAAGCGATAGCCGGCGAGGAGAGGCCATGAGCACGGGAACTGCGCCACGTGAACGCGGGTCGGGCACATCCGGCGAAGGCGCCCCCGAGAAGCCGTCGGACGTGAAGGCCCGCTCCTGGGTTGGTGTGCTCAAACGCACGATCCGAGAGTTCCGAGCGGACAACGTCACCGACTGGGCGGCGGCCTTGACCTATTACGGCGTGCTGGCTGTGTTCCCGGCGATTACCGCCCTAGTGTCCATCCTCGGCCTGATCGGGAAATCGGCCACGCAGCCGTTGATTACGAACATCGGGAAGCTCGCCCCAGGATCGGTCCATCAGATTTTGGTCAGCGCGGTCAGCGGCCTTCAGCAGAGCAGGGGGGCGGCCGGCGTCCTGCTGTTCGTGGGTATCGCCGCCTCGATCTGGTCAGCCTCGGGCTATATCGCCGCCTTCATGCGTGCTTCGAACGCGATCTACGACATCGAAGAGGGCCGGCCGATCTGGATGACGATTCCGGTCCGGTTCGGCGTGACGGTCGTGCTGCTGCTCCTACTGGCCATCAGCGCATTCGCGGTTGTCCTGACGGGTGCGCTGGCCGGGCAGATCGGAAAAATCCTCGGGGTCGGCGGCACGGCGGTGATGATCTGGGACATCGCGAAATGGCCGGTGCTGCTGCTCGTAGTCAGCTTCATGTTCTCGATCCTCTACTGGGCAGCGCCGAATGTGAAGCATCCCGGTTTCAGGTGGGTCAGCCCCGGCGGCATTTTCGCGGTCGTGGTCTGGCTGATCGCCTCGGGTCTGTTCGCGTTGTACGTGGCGAACTTCTCCTCCTACAACAAGACCTACGGCGCCCTAGGCGGAGTCATCATCTTCCTGGTCTGGCTGTGGATCTCCAACATCGCGGTCCTCCTCGGGGCGGAATGGAACGCCGAGATCGAGCGCGCCAGGCGGATCGAGGCCGGCCAGCCCGCTGAGCGTGAACCGTTCGTGGAACCGCGCCGGGCCCCGAAGAGCAAGGACGACTAGAGGAGGCCAGGCGAGATGAGCAAGTTGCTGTTCGTTCCCTTCAGCGTCGTCGGCGGGATCCTCGCTGGGGTCATCGCGAAGAAGACCTTCGAGTCACTCTGGGGCGTGTTTGATGATCAAGAGGCACCCGATCCGCAGCATCGTCAGGTGGCGTTGAAGAAGCTGGTTCCCGCCCTGGTACTGGAGGGCGCCATCTTCCGCGCGATTCGCGGCCTGTTTGATCATGGCTCGCGCCATGCCTTCCAGAAGCTCACCGGAAGCTGGCCGGGCGAGGAAAAACCCGAAGCCGCAAAGAGCTGAGTGAAAGCGAGAAGATAATGGCCAAGTCCAGCGCCAACCGAACCACCGTCCACATCCAGCGCATCCTGCAGGACGACTACGTGCAAGAGCAGCTGCGCAGCGCCGCGAATGGACTGCTGGGTGCCTACGCACGCGCGCGCAAGCAGCGGGAGGGCGCCGTTGAGGACAAGAGGTTCTACGGGAGCCTGCGACAGGTGGCAAGCGCAGCCGGCAACCTCACCCGAGCGGTTCGTCGTCCCGAGCCCGAGCCACCACACCGCCTGCGCAGACTGGTGCTGATCGGGTTGGCCACCGCCGGTGCCATCGCGCTCACGGCGAAGCTGCAAAGGCTCGAAGCAGCACGTCGGAAGCCATCCGAATCTTCGTCCTCGGGAACCGCCAACAACCACACCGGCCCCGGGCAGGCGAGCCGTGAGCCCGACGCCGTCGCTACCCCCACCGCGCACAGCTGACACCTCGAAACGCAGCTCTGGGCCTCCGAGATGCAGCCCCCGTCGAGCGGGCGATCTTCGGCATGCTCGGCTCGTTTTCCGTGACGGTCGGTTTAGCTCGGGCGATCAACTACGGCCGAGAGCGTCGACGCAAGGCGCCGCGCATACGGAGCTGGGCGCGTCGTCTGACCAACTACCCAGGAGAAGACGAAGCCCGAATCCATCACTTCGTCCCGGGGATCGCGTTGACATTTGTCTCGGGCGCGTTAGCGATCATCACCCACCGGGACGGACGCGAGCTCTTATTGAGCATTCCGTTCGGCGTTGGGGTGGGCCTCACCGCGGATGAAGCCGCAATCCTGGTCGACCTCGACAATCCATACTGGCGCAGCGAGAAGCTCTCAATCCTGCAAGCGGCGACTGCCGGAATCGGCGCCTTGGCGCTTGCTGCACGCTTCCAGCGCCACGGTAAGAGGCTCTCCCGCCTCCCACGGGGTACGTCAACTGACAGTGAGACACCCAATCCGGGTTGGTGAGGAGTAGGGCTCCCCAGCGGGAGTCTGTGCGACGCTTGTTCGGTGGCGGTTGTGGGTTCGGAGCTGTTGGAGCGGGGGTCGGAGCTTGAGACGCTGCGGTCGTGTGTGGCCGACGCATTGGGGGGCTCGGGACGCTTGGTGGTGGTCGAAGGGGAATCGGGCATGGGGAAGACCGAGCTGCTGGGGGCAGTCCGAGGGGAGGCGGCGCGTGAGGGGATGCGGGTGCTCGCATGCCGTGGCAGCGAGCTTGAGCAGGAGTTGCCGTTCGGGCTGGTGCGTCAACTGTTTGAGCCGGCGCTCCGTGGCGCGAGCGAGGCGGAGCGGTCGGAGCTGTTGGCTGGCGCTGCTGCGCCGGCCCGCGCGATCGTTGATGTAGGAGCTTTGAGCGAGCAGCCGGGCAGGTTCGGCGAGCCGCTGTTGGGTGCGTCCTTCGCGGCGCTGTATGGGCTGCTTTGGCTGGCCTCGAATCTGAGCGAGGCACGGCCGACGGTGCTGGTGGTCGACGATTTTGAGTGGGCTGACGCAGCGTCGCTTCGCTTTTTGCAGTTCTTGGCGCCGCGACTTGACGGACTTCGGCTGCTGGTGGTGATCGCCGTGCGAATTGTTGAGCGTGGGCCGGCGGCGCGATGGGCCGCGGAGCTATCCGCCGATCCGGCGGTGCAGGTGTTGCGTCCGCGTCCGCTCAGTGTTCACGCTGTGGGCGAGCTGGTTTCCGCAAAGCTGGGTGAGCGTGCTGACGATGGGTTCTGTCGTGCCTGCCTTGAGGTCAGTGGCGGCAACCCGTTTCTGCTGCGGGAGCTGCTTTCTTCGCTCCATGAGGTTGGGGTTCGGGGTGCGCGCGAGGAGATCATGCAGGTCCGTGAGATCGCACCGCCCGCTCTGCGCCGGGTCGTGCTGGTTCGGCTCGCGCGGCTCGGAGAAGCGGCCCAGCGGCTCGCGCGCGCGCTCTCGGTTCTCGGTGATCGCACTGAGCTGCGAGCTGTCGCGGCACTCGCGGAGCTGGAGCCGGATGTCGCGGCTCGCTCGGCTGACGCGATGGCCGAGGAGGGCATCCTCGAGATCGAGCGTCCGCTTCGCTTTCGCCATCCGCTGCTGCGGACGGCGGTCTATGCAGATATTCCGCCGATGGAACGCGCCGGTGCTCACGCCCTCGCCGCGGAGCTCCTGGCCCGGTCGGGGGGCTCGCCGGAGCGTGTGGCCGCTCACCTGATGCAGACAGAACCGGCTGGTCGCGAGGTGACGGTGCGCACTCTGACGGTGGCCGCTCAGGAAGCTCTTGACCGGGCCGCGCCCGATGTAGCACTGCGCTTCGTGGGGCGGGCGCTTCAGGAGCCGCCGCCGGATGGGTTGCGTGGTGAGCTTGTGCGGCTGCTGGTTGTCGCTGGCTGGCGAGCCGCTGATCGCGCCGCCGTGGAGGCCGTCGACGTCGATCCGCTCGCCGAGCTTGCTCGCGACGAGGAGCTGCTGTCTGCTTCGGCTTGGCACCTGGCGATGTTCTTGCTCGGCACCGGCCGCGCGGACGAGGTGCCCGGGCTTCTTGGTCGCGCGGTCGAGGCCGCCCGTCATCGGGGAGATCTCGAGCAGGCGCTAGCGCTTGACGCCCTGCTTGTGACCTTTGGCATGGTCCCACCGGCTCTGGCCCACGACCGTTTGGAGCGGTATGCCGAGGCGATTCAGACGGGCAGCGCGAGCGAGCGTTTGTGGCTTGCGCTCCAGGCCTGGTGGGCGTCATTCCTCGGTGCGTCCGCCGCGAATGCCGCCGAGCTGGCTCGGCGTGCGCTCGCTGACGGCCGCCTTCTGCTCGAGCAACCTGATACGCCGCTTCCCGAGCAGGCCATTCTTGTGCTGGCACGATGCGAGCAGCTGGACCTTGCCGCCGACGGAGTGGAGGCGATGGCTGCGCACGGACGAGCGTCGGGCTCGGTGAGCAAGCTCATGGCCGCCGCCTGGCTTCGCGCGTACGTCCAGTGGCTGCGTGGTGACGTGGTGTCGGCCGAGGCCGACGCTCGCAGCGCTTTCGAGGCCGCCCGCGGGGCGGGCGTGGTCGCCGTCCTGCCGATGTACGTGGCCGCCTACGTGGATGCCCTGGTCGAGCGCGATGAACTCGATCGCGCAGACGAGGAGCTGGCGGAACTCGGCTGGAACGGCGCGCTGCCGGAGAGCTACTGGTGGTCGCCGGTTCTGTATGCGCGCGCGTCGTTACATCTGGCCCGCCGGCGATTCGCCCAGGCCGAAGCGGACCTGACGACAGCGCAGTCGTTTAACGAGCGGAACGGCATCAGCAGCCCCTCTTCCCTGCTTGGCTCGCGCCTCGCCCTGGCGCTGGCCGGCCAGGGGCGCGTCGAGGAAGCAGGCAAGGCCGCTCAGTTGGAACTCGAGCGGGCGCGCAGGTGGGGCACCCGGAGTGCCGTCGGCGGCGCGCTTCGCGTGATCGGTCTGCTCTCGCCAGCCGAGGCCGGACTTGGCACGTTGAGCGAAGCCGTGACGGTGCTTCAGCAGTCTGCGCACCGGCTCGAGTACATGCGGGCTCTGGTCGACTACGGCGCCGCGCTTCGGCGCGCAAATCAAATCTCGCAGGCCCGCGAGCCGTTACGCGGCGCGCTGGAGATGGCTCGCCGAGGCGGAGCGATCGCGATCGGCAGACGCGCCCACGCCGAGCTTGAGGCGGCCGGCGAGAGATTGGCGCCACCGGAGGCGACGGGAGCGCGGGTGCTCACGCCCAGCGAGCGGCGGGTCGCCGAGCTGGCGGCTGAGGGTCTCAGCAATCGGCAGATCGCCCAGAGCCTGTTCTTGACCGTAAAAACCGTTGAAGGCCATTTGACGCACGCCTATCGCAAGCTCGACGTGCAATCCCGAGCCGAGCTGCCGGGGGCGCTTGCCTAGTAGACACCACCCCCGCATGGGTGGCCGCTCAAAGTCCAGGGTGAACTCAAGGGTCGATCCCCGTTGGCGCAGCCGCCCCCAAGCGCCAGGATGGCCGGATGCACGAAGACGGCCAGCTGCGACTGACTCTCAGCCCCGCCCCCGGCCAAGGTCAGATCGCGGGGGTTCTGCTCGACGAGACTGGCGATGAGCATCCCTTCTCAAGCTGGCTCGCCCTGCTGTCGCTGCTCGAAGCCGCCAGGGGACGCACGTCGAGTCGTGATGCCACCAGCCCGGCGTTCCGACGTCCAGCTCCCCAGCCCGAGGGAGCCCGCTGACCATGGCACGAGCTCGGCGTCCACCTGGCGAGCGCCGCCGTGACCGAGAGGTCAAGCACCTTGCTCCGACGTGGCGCCGAAGCCTCATGGAAAGCAAGATGCGCAAGCAAACGACGCGCCTCGACATGGTGATCGTGGCCCTGTTCTTCATCGCGCTCATCGCAATCCTGATCTACTACGTGCCAGGATTCTTCGGAAGCCGATAGTCAGCCTATGACCACCCTTGCGGCGAATCCGGTGGACGATCGGCACGACCATTACGCTGGCGGCGGCGCTGACCTGTGCCAGTGCGGGGGCAAATGAGAATTCAGCTCGCCACGACTCGGAGCATCTCGGGATGACCGACGACAAAGTTGCTGCCTCGGGCGCCCCGCGACGCAAAAGCTCACCCGCCGATGCGGATGAGCTTTTTGTTGACGAATTCGTCGGCTCCGAACCGGCCCAGCTCACGACCGAAGCCTGAGCGCTTGACGCCGCCGAAGGGCAGCTCAGCACCCTCCGCGCCCACCGCATTGATGTACACCATGCCGGTGTCGAGCTGCTCCGCAACCCGCAGCGCCTGCTCCTCGTCGGTGGTCATGACGTAGGACCCGAGGCCGTACGGCGTGTCGTTGGCGAGGCTCACCGCCTCCTCCTCGCTGGCCACCCGGTAGACCTGCGCGACTGGTCCGAAGAACTCCTCGCGCCGAGCGTCCGCGCCCGGTGGGATGTCGGTGATCACCGTCGGCTCGAAGAAGTTACCGTCGTGCCCGCCTCCGACCACGAGCTTGGCGCCCTGCTCGAGCGCGCGGCGCAGCTGATCGGCGAGCCGGCTGGTCGCGGTTTTCGAGGACAGTGGCCCAATCGTGGTGTCAGCCGAGCCGGGATCGCCCGGCTTTGCGGCGGTCATCGCTGCGGCGAACTTCTCCAGGAACGGCTCGTAGAGATCGTCGGCCACGATGAACCGTTTGCCCGCGTTGCAGGCTTGGCCGGTGTTGCCAAGCCTGGCCTCGACGGCCGCTTCGACGGTGGCGTCGAGATCGTCGCTTTTCAGCACGATGAACGGATCCGACCCACCGAGCTCAAGCACCACCTTCTTGAGGTGGCGGCCGGCGGTCTCCGCCACGGCTGCCCCGGCACGCTCTGAGCCCGTCAGCGACACGCCTCGTACCCGCGGATCGGCGATCACGTCCTTCACCTGATCGTTGGTCGCGTAGATGTTGATGTACGCGCCCTCCGGGAAGCCGGCCTCCTGGAACAGCTCTTCCATCGCTGCCGCTGACTCGGGGCACTGCGGGGCATGCTTGAGCAGGATCGTGTTGCCGATCACCAGGTTCGGTCCGGCGAATCGAGCGACCTGGTAGTACGGGTAGTTCCACGGCATGATCCCGAGCAGCACTCCCAGCGAGCTGCGCCGCACGACCGCGGATCCGCTGCCGTGGAGGAGCTCGATCGGCTCATCGGCCATCAGTTGCTCCGCGTTGTCGGCATAGAAGCCATAGATGTGCCTGCAGAAGCTGACCTCGCCGAGTGCCTCGCCGATCGGCTTGCCCATCTCACGAACGATGATCTCGGCGAGCCGCTGACGATGCTCCTTGTGCAGCTCGCCGACGCGGCGCAAGAGCTGCGCCCGCTGAGTCAGCGCTGAGGACGCGATCCAGTCCGCATGCGTTGCGTCGGCCTTGGCAATCGCATCCTGCAATTCGGAGTCCGAAATCGTCGGGTACTCCTTGATCGTCTCGCCGGTGCTTGGATCGACCACTGCGTATTGGGCCACTTCGTTCCGTCCCTCTTCGTGTGTGCTCTGTTCCGTTGCCGCGTGGCGCTCCGCCAAAGTTTTCGGCTTGGTGCGATCAACGCGGACTGCTGGCGGCAAGGCTACTCGAGCCGAAGATGGTCACGCAGGCCCGCAGCCCGCGACCGCCTACGACGACAGGTTCAACGTCTCGTCCGCCAGCTCGATCAGCCGCGGGTCGTGGGTTGCGCAGATGACGGTCTGACCACCTCGCGACGCCTCCCGGAGCAATCCTGCAACCAGCTCCGTGCTGGCCTCGTCCAATCGGGAGGTTGGCTCGTCGATGATCAGCAGCCCCCGGGCGGCCGCCATCGCCCGGGCCAGCGCTACGCGCTGGACCTCTCCGGCCGACAGCCGGTGCACGCGCTGCTCCTCGAGCTCGTCGAGCCCAACTGCCCTGAGCCAGGCCGTCGCTTTGGGCGCGGCCACGGCGGGATCCGTGGCGCGAAGCTCCAGCGCCAATGAGACGTTCTCACGCGCACTCAGGAAAGCCACCGTGACGGGCTCCTGAGACATGTAGCCGATGCGGTGGCGGCGGAGCGCTGCCAGCTGCTCGCGAGCTTGTCCGGCGAGCGTGTCTGCGTCGATCAAAACCTGTCCCGCATCGGGCTGATCAAGCCCGGCGAGCAGGCGCAGCAACGTCGTCTTGCCACTGCCCGAGCGACCGGCGATCACCGTCAGGCTGCTTGGGGGGAAGCTGTAGCTCAGCTCGGCAAGCACGGTCCGTCTTTGCGAGCCGCGACCAAACGCGCGAGTGACAGAGCGAACTTCCACCCGCGCAGGCTTCGAGGCGGACTCAGATTCGTGAGCCACGCAGACGGGAGGCCCGCCGGGATCCACAGGCACCGGCGCTGGCGCGTCGGCTGTGGCGAGCACCAGCTCCCCACCGGTGTCTCGGATGTGTGTCGTTCGTCCGATTCCAGCTTGCTGCCGTTGACGCGGTGGAATACGCAGCCAGCCTCCGCGGTTGAGCATCAGCACGCTGCCGCCGTCTCGGCGTTCCTCGGCGATCCGGCCCCCGGCGATGGTCACGGTGCGATCAGCCGAGCGCGCCATGGTCTCATCGTGGGAGGCGATCACCACGGTCATACCCCTGGCTCGGGCAAGCTCAGTGATGAGCTGGCCGATCACTCGCGCGCTCTCGCCATCGAGCTCGCCCGTCGGCTCGTCGGCCAGAAGGAGACTGGGATCGTGAGCGATGGCCGCGCACAGCGTGACTCGCTGCCGTTCGCCGCCTGAGAGGTCCGGGAGTCGAGCGCGCTCTCGGCCGCTTAGGCCGACCGCCTCGATCAGCTCGCTCGCCCGCCGCCGGCGCGCAGCGCGACCGCGGCCTCGCAGCGCCAGCGGTAGCTCGACCGCCTCCGATACAAGTAGAGCCGATGGAGCCGCTCTCTCGGCTGACTGGGAGATGAACCCGAGGTGTCGATGACGAAAGCGGGCGCGCGCTCGTTCCGGCTCGCGGCCGATATCGGTTCCAAAGATCCGGACCGTCCCCGCCGACGGAGTCTCGATGCCGGCGATCGTGCGCAGCAGCGAGCTTTTGCCCGCCCCGCTTGGACCGAGCACGCACAGCACCTCGCCCTCCAGGACGTCCAATTCGAGCCCCTGAAGGGCGGCGGCGTCTCCCTGCCCGGTGCGATGAACGCGAAATACGTCACGGAGCGCTACTGCGAGCTCGGTCACGGCGCGATTTCCCTGGCGAGTTGGTCGACAGCGCGTCGCCGGAAGAGGGTCCTCGTCAGACGTCCGCGCCCGTGCCGGGGCCACAACGCCTCGCTCGTCAGCCACCCACAGGCCAGACACACCATCGTGAGAGCGGCGGCCAAGCCGACCAGTTCGCCCCAGGGAACCACGGTTATGAGGGGCGGGTCAATCGCCCCACTCTCGTAGCCCCCGACGGTGGCAGCGGCCAGGCGGTCAAGCACGAGTGCGATCCCCAGCCCGGACCAGATTCCAAGGATGCAGGCGATGTTCCACCGAACCCGAAGCTCCCGGCGAAGCTCGTCAGGACCAAGGCCCTGTTCTTCGAGATCCCGTTCGACGCGGGAATCCCGGAATGGCCCGACCAGCACAAGCAGCATCCCGAGAAGGGCCAGAACCGTGGTCACCACACCGATCGCCAGAAGCGTCCGCGTCAGGCCTGAGGTGACCGGATCGGAGCGCAGGGCGCGCTCGAGGTCGACGCGGAAGCGGGCTGAGAGCTGGTTCAGCGGACTCGTCGGCAATGCGGCCCGGAGAGCGTGCAGGGACGGGCTGGAGATCCAAAGCTCGTCGGGGCGCCCCTGTCCAGGTAGCCCGGCGTCGAGCGCGCCGGCGAGGAGGTTCTCATCGGCCACGACGAAGCCGCCCGCCCCCAGGGGAATCGTCGGGAAGCGGCGCAGGATCCCGACCACCCGTGCCTGAACGGGCTGTCCGTCAACAGTCAGGCCGATCCGACCGCCCGGACCCGCTGCCGCAGCGGTGCTGGGGTCGACCAGGACCGGAAGCGCCTGGGTATCGCTCGGCTGGGGCGGGCGCACCACGCCTGGCCAGCCCGTGCTTTGGAAGCTCAATGCGACCGTGGCGCCGCTGGCCCGGGCCCCAGTGGCAGGCGGGTTGGAGGCCGCGCCGACGGCGCGCCAGCCTCCGAGTTTTGCCCGCATCAGTACGCGGTCCCGGCGACTCAGGCCGATCATGGGGCCCAGCGTGAGCCGCGCCGAGAACTGCGTGGCCGGGGCCGGATTCTCTCCGTTCTGATGTCCGTTGGTGATGGCGGTGCCGGACAGCTCGCTGACCTCGACCGCCTCGGCTTCCCAGCGTCCCGGCGGCAGGCGGGCTCGAAGCAGGCGGGGATGGAGACCGGTCGTGCCGAGGGTTAACCGAGTCACCGCGCCCGTGGCAGCCCGCAGGTCGACCTCAACGACCACGTCCAGGTCGGGAGAGTCGGTGGCCAGCTCGAGCACTCGGGTCGCTGCCGGGAGCAAAGGGCCGGGTGTCCGGGCTGGGCCGGGCGGCCGTAGCCGCCTGGCCAGTGTCCGCAGCGGCTCAGGTCCGTCGCTGGACCGCCAGCCGTGCATGCGAGCAAGCGCGGCGGCGGGAACGCCTAGCGCAGGGATCGTCACCGTACCCCCGCCGGCTGCGTAACTGGCCGCGGTCCGGCGGACCGGGAAAACCGAGCCGTGACTGAGGGCTCGCCACCGACTGAGCGGCGCTGCCTGGAGCGGGGTTAGCAGACTCGTTCCGGCGCTCACGAGGCCGTCGAGGGGTACTTGGGCGGCCGCCCGGTCGGCCACGCTCCGAAGCAGCGTGGCCCTGAATGCCAGACCGAATCCGCCCAGCGCCGCGCTGACGGACAAGAAGGTGACCGCTACTCCAGCGACGGTTCCAGCTCTGCCCAGGCCGACTAAGGCCAGCCGGAAGCTCAGAGCTCGCTGCAGCCCGACGCGGCGAGCCGCGGTGAGGACGATCTCCGCCCGCAGCAGAGACAGTGTCACCCGGAAGACGACCAATCCACCCGCCAAGCAGACGAGCGGGACGAGGAGACTGGCCCACGCCGATGTCGAGCTCGTGCCCAACGAGACCCCAGCCACGAGCACGGCCGCGCCGATCAGCCCCGCCGCATCGAGAACTCGGCGGCCTCGAATCAGGGGCGCGCAAGCCATCAGCGCGGTCGTAATGGCCCATCCACCGGCCCAGGCGGCGGCCGCTGGGAGGCTCAGAAGACCGTGGGCCAGCACGGCCCCCGCCGGCTCATCCGCTGTTGCGGCCAAGATGGCGCTTAGCGCGACCGCCAATCCAAAACCCGCCGCGATCGCGCCGGCCGCGATCCAGCCTGCTTCGGTCGCCAGGAACGCGGCCAGTTGAGTTCTGTGCGCGCCGGCTTCACGGAGGCGTTCCAGCTCGGCCGCCTGGCCACGCCGCAGTGAACTCGCCGCCAGGAGTATGAACAGTACGAGCGCAACGATCGCGCCCCCGTCCGCGAGGATCAGGCGGTGGACTGCCACCGAAGCTCTAGTCCGGGCCGCATCCAGGCCGGCGAATGGCCCTTCGAAGGTGAACCGGGCTGATAGCGGGGATACCGCCGCTTGGGCGGCGCTCAGGCGAGACTCGAACCCGGGCAAGCTCCAAGCATGGAGATGGGCAAGCGGGAGCGGTGACACCCAGCTGTAGGTCCGATAAACACCGCTCAGACCACCGATGGCTCCGAGGCCCGCGGCGTCCCCGGTGACGAGGACCGGCGGATCGGTCCCTGCGCTAGGCGAATATCCAAGCGGCACGGGTGACAGCGCAATCCGTCCGGCGACGCGGAATCGAACGCCGGCCGCGCTCAGCGTCGCCGGCAGGTGGGCTGCGCCGTCGAGGAGCATCGGACAGTCGCTCGAATGGCATGGCCCGAGCCGTCGCGCCACGCGCGGCGCGACCCATCGCCCCAGGGGCACGATCGCCACGGGATGGACGATCGCGCCGCTCAACCTGACGGGATTGAGCAGGAGCACCTCTGTTTGTCCCTTCGCACCGAGACGGGAGAACACACTCTTCTCGACGTGGACCGCGTAGGGAGTGATGGGGCCTTCCCAAACCAGCCGGATCGCGCTGTCGACGGGATCCAGGCGCCCCAGCACCGAGCGGGCCGCCTGGTCGCCAACGATCACGCCCTCTGACACCAGGGCGCCGGCGAAGCCGATGACCACCGCCAGCGCGAGAATGGGAAGACGCCAGGTCCGGCCCCGCCGAGCGCGAGCGGCGACAACGAGGAGGGGGCCGGCCAAAGCCCGCATCAGCCTCGCACCCCGTGGCTTCGGTGGTAATGGGCTCGCGCCTTCTCACGGCCGCCGCAAACGGTCATTGAGCACCAGCGACCCGAGTTGTTACGCGAGCGGTCATAGAAGACCCAGCCGCAGTGGCGGCCGGGACAACTCTTCAGCCGTGACCAGGTCCCATCCAGCATCGCGGAGACGGCGAGAGCGAGAAGAACTCCCAGCGCGCGGTCGAGGGGTCCCGCTCCGACCGCCACGAGGGACATCCCCTTGGGGGTGAGCCGAAACCCGATCAAAGCTCCGGCGCTGGCCTCGTTCAGGCTGGCTCGGGCGCGGGCCCCCGGTACGGCGTCCTCGCCAGCGGCCGATGCGATCAGTGCTCGCAGAACCTCGCGCACAGTGAGCGCCCGAGCGATGTCGACTTCCGTCAGAGGCTCGTCGTCGCGAATCAGCTCGCGGCTCGAAAGCCAAGACGCGAGCCCCGTCGGATCGCTCAGGAGATCCGCGCCCCAGTTTTCTACGAGATCGAAATGAGTGTTAAGGAACGCTTGGAGTAAGGCGAGCTCGCCAGGAGCCGCGGCACGGCCACCGGGCTGGGGGGATGACTGCTCACGCTGCGAGACCCGCTCGTCTACTAAGTGTGCTGTGAGAATTTGACTACCAAAGCTCAATAGCTGGTGAGAATACCTCCTGGGACTCGGTCGCTCAGGGTCGCCCGGTCAGGAGCCCGTCGATCAGGTTGTGGACCACCGCCCGGATGTCGGTCCGCTCCTGCTCGGGATCTTCGGCGTTGGCGATGCTCATCGCCGCCTTCGTCGAGGGCGCCGAGCATCACGGTGGCGAGGGGCCGGGGTCCGCTGCGCCGGTATTTGGCCGGCGTCGATCGCGCCGGCGAGCAGCTGCTCGGCGCGAAGAACGGCGGTTTCGCTGCTCCTCCGCGCCCGGCGTGATGGGGATCGGTCTGATAAGCGTTAGAAGTGAAGTCCTCGTCCCCAGCGAGAAGGATCGCTCCCATTCCTCCGACACCCTCGCGGGCATCGTCTCGAATAGTCAGTTCGGCCAGGCAATCTCGTAGAGAAGCTCAGCCGCTCCCGTTGGTGCAAGCTGCCGGATCGTGCCGTGGGCATTGAGGAGCGGACGCCACCGTCGTTTGGGGACGTAGAGGCCGCTGCGCGTCGGCTTGCGGGTGTCGCCCATCGCACCCCCTGCCTCACTTCCCGAATGCTGGATGAGCTTCTCGGCGTCCACGTGGTTTTCAAGGCTGAGGGCTTTCAGAGGATGGGGGCCTTCAAGTTCCGAGGCGCCTATAACGCGATCTGTCAACTGTCTGACGAACGGCGGAAGCGTGGGGTCGTCACGGCATCCTCGGGCAACCACGCGCAGGCGGTTGCGCTGGCCTCTTTGCTGCTCGGGGCAAGGGCGACGATTCTGATGCCCAGCGACGCGCCGGTGTCCAAGCGGGCCGCCACGGAGGGATACGGCGCAACGGTGATCGAGTACGACCGCTATCGGGACGATCGCGACCGGATGCTCGCTGAACTCGCCGGCGAGCTTGGGGCGTCGATCGTTCATCCGTTCGACGATCCGCGGGTCATCGCCGGTGCCGCGACGTGCGCGCTCGAGTTGGTTTCAGACGTGGAGTCGCTGACCACGGTGGTGGTGCCGGTGGGCGGCGGCGGGCTCCTTTCCGGTTCAGCGATCTCTCTCCGCGCCGTCTCGCCCTCGACGCGGATCGTCGGCGTGGAGCCCGAGGCCTCGCCCGACATGCAGCGCTCGTTCCAAGCCGGCAAGAGGGTGACCGTGCCGATCCGTTCCTCGATTGCCGACGGTCAACTGCTCGAGACCCCCGGCGAGATCACGTTCGGCGTAATCGCTTCGCTTGTCGACGAGATCGTGACCGTGAGCGACCCGGAGATCGTCGATGCGATGCGGCTGCTCTTCGAGCGCGCGAAGCTCGTGGTCGAACCGAGCGGGGCGAGCGCCTTCGCCGCGGTACTAGCCGGGCGCGTCCGCGGCGATTCGATCGGGGTAATCCTCTCCGGCGCGAACGTTTCAGCCGCGCGCTTCTGTGAGCTGATGCGAACGTAGGCTGGCGTGCGTTGCCGGGCTCCCGGTCACCGGCGGCGACTCGTGATAGCGAGCGCGGCCCCGAGCGCTTGAAATGAGCCCGCCCGGCCCCCTCGTTATGTGGCGGTCGTTGTGTACTTCAGCGTCACGTTATGACAGCTGCTGAGGCCCGTCAGCGCGCCCTTGATCTTCCCGGCCTCCTTGCTCCCAGCGAGGAACTTTCCGGTCACCGTCTCCTTGCCGAAGCTCTTGCCGTTGCCGGCACCATAGGCCTTCAGGGTGGCCTTGAACGTGCCTTTCGAGCTGATCGCAATCTTCTTCGGCGCCTTCAGGCCGATGCCGCCGAACCCACCGGCGCAGCGAATCGCGATCGGGACATTGAGACTGCCCAGACTCTTGCCGTTCTTGGCGACCGTGAAGCTGACGGTCTGAGTCGTGTCACCCGTGACCGTCCCGCTGTACGTCTTGCCGTTTACCGGCTTAGCGGCGAGCGCGATTCCTGCGAGGAGCAGTGAAACGACACTGACACCGACAAGAACGCGACCAAAACTTCTGACACCCATGAAGGAAACCCCCGTTTTGAGTTGAGCTACCGCTGGGGCCAGCCTACACCACGACTTATCGGGCGTGGCTCGAGTTGCAGGGGCGAGGCGATGATGCGGTTAAGTGGACTTCGGTTCTGGGTGGAACCGGCCATCACGCGGCAAAGGCCTGTCAGTCGATCCCGGCGACCAATACCTGCTGACACGAGCGAAGGCTGGCGGCTCGCTAAACCGGGCCGCCGGCCACGCTTCCCCGTGGCCGCGAGCCTTAGCCGAGTTCGCGGCCGTGCTCGAAATATTTGGCCGGCACCGTTGAGCGCCCGCAGTGGTGTGAACCGGGCCGGCCTGGAAGGCCGAACCCGTTCCCGCGCTCGGTCGTCTGCGTGCAGGGCGCGAGGTACCAGCGGTATTGCTGCCCGGCCTTCACGCTGAAGCTCTGATTGATCGACACGTGCGCGGTGTCTGAACCGGCTTTGGTCTGCGACACGTTGCCCTGACGCGTCAAGGTGCCCGGAGCGGTCGTGCAGCCGAAGCATTCGGCGAAATACACGAGTACCGGGAGGCTCCGCTCCTTAGCGAGGACCGCCGCCGGGTAGCGGTAGTCGAAGCCGAAATGCATCGTGTAGCTCCCAGGCGTGCTGGGAGCGTGGGCGCACGACCCGTGGCTCTTCGAATTCGACCAGGTGCAGGTGGTGTTCTCGAAGCCTGGATAGACATAGAGGGTCTTGACTGCGCTCACGGTCCCGGAGAACGACACCCGGTACTCAGTCGCCCGTGAGGGGCGCTGTAGGAAGTTGAACTTGCCACCCCGGGAGGTCCGCTGAGTACTCGCAGATTTGAACGGGCCGTGGAACGGCCACCGCCGGAACTCGAGGAGCACGCGTAAGCCCGCTCGCCCGCTGGAAACCCGGCCGCTGACGTTGGCGCCGTTGGGCTTGGGCTGACGGAAGTAGATCGTGGCCGGATGCACCCCCAGCGAGATGTTCGGCCCGCTTCGGGCCACGGCGTAGCCGGCGGCGGCCAGGAACCCGAGGATCAGCACTACGGCTGCCGTGACTCGACCGTGGGCGCGCATGCGGGTCTTCACGATAGCCGCGGTTCCGGGGCTAGTCGCCACGCAGCAGCGTCGAGACGCGCTGCCGGGTGACGCCGAAGAGACGAGCGATTCGCTCCATCGGCATGCCTTCGCTGTGCAGCACTCGCGCCTCGGCGCGCCTCACTTGGGATCCGTACTCGTGCAGGGTCTCGGTGCTCTGCGTCAGCAGTTCGACGATCAACGGAGACGCTTCTTCGGGGATGATCTCGCTGATTGGCCGCCCGCTCGCGCAGGCCTGCTGCAGCTCGTCGATCCGGGCCTTCATCTGATGGGCCCGATCGACGTTCTCATCCAGTGCCCTGTCGAGCGATCGCAGAGCCTCCAGGAACGCGCGGCGTTCAGTTTCCGCGTCGGATGGGAATTTCTCTGCCATGACCGAGGGGAGGCGACCTCTAACCGGACGATCTAGTCCTCTGGCCCCGCAACGACCATTGCGGTACCGTACCAAAGGCACCGGCGGGCAAATGAAGGTGGATTCCAAACCCCGCCAACGGAGAGCTCCAAGAGGCGCGCGTGTCAGCTGAGATTCCGGAGTTCGAACGGGTGATGGCCCAGCTGGACTATCCGCTGTTCGTTGTGACCGCCGCCGCGGGAGAGGACCGGGCGGGCTGCCTCGTCGGGTTTGCCTCACAGGTCTCGATCCATCCTTCTCGGTTCCTCGTCTGTCTGTCAAACAAGAACTTCACCTTTCAGGTCGCCCTCAGAGCCGAGGCTCTGGTCGTCCACCCCGTTCCGAACGGTGCGGACGACCTGGCCGAGCTGTTCGGTGGTGAGACCGGCGACGACACCGACAAGTTCGCCCGATGGCCCTGGCGAGCGGGTCCCATGGGGGTCCCGGTGCTCGACGGTGTCGACGGGTGGTTCGCCGGACGGGTCCTCAGCCGAGTTGATTTCGGTGACCACACGGGCTTCGTGCTCGAGCCGATTGACGCCGAGGCAGGTGAGATAGACGCGACGCTGGGGTTTCGAGAGGCCAAGCCGATCGAGCCGGGTCATGAGCCATAGGTCGACCCGCCGTCGACCCGGGTAGAACATGCCCGTGAGTCTGGCGGCCCGCATCGACCGCTCCCAGCGCCGACACAGCTGGCTGGGGTTTCCGCTCGCCGTCATTTACAAGTTCTTTGACGACCGCGGCACGTATCTCTCGGCGCTCGTCGCGTATTACGCGTTCGTCTCGTTATTCCCGCTCCTGTTGCTCTTCTACAGCGTGTTGGGGTTCCTTCTCCAGGGCGACGAGCACCTGCGCCACACCCTGGCCACCTCGGCGCTCAAGGACTTCCCGGTCATCGGGAAGTCCTTGAGCCAGAACATCACGGGGTTTCACGGTAGTGGCCTGGGGCTGACCATTGGCATCTTGGGGACGCTCTACGGCGGCCTGGGGGCCATGCAGGCCGCCCAGGCCGGCTTCAACACGATCTACGGGGTTCCGCGCAACAGGCAGCCCAACCCGATCAAGTCGCGGGTGCGAAGCCTGGGGCTCGTGGGACTGCTGGGCTCCGGCGTGATCCTCTCAACGGCCTTGGCGGCGATCCTGGCCACAGCCAACGGGATCTCGTCCCAACTGGGAGTGGCGGTCCACGTCGCGGGCTACGTTCTGAACTACGCGCTCAACGTGGCTCTGTTCAGCGCGGCCTTCCAACTTCTGACGGTGCTCAACCTGCGCACTCGCCAGGTCCTGGCCGGCGGCATGGTCGCGGCTGGGGCCTGGACGCTCGTGCAGACGTTCGGCTCAAGCTACATCGGACACTCCCTCAACCACTCCAATCACCTCTATGGAGTGTTCGCCGTCGTACTGACGACGCTGGCCTGGCTGTATGTCCAGTCGCTGATCCTGATGCTGTCGGCCGAGATCAATGTCGTCCTGCACCGTCGGCTGTGGCCCCGGTCGCTGTTGACGCCATTTACCGACAATGTGGTCCTGACTTCGGCCGACCGCCGGGCCTATGAGCTGTACGCCAAGACCCAGCGGTTCAAAGGTTTCGAGACCGTGACAGCCGAGTTCGAGCCCCCCGGCGTCGATGGCGAGGATCCCGAGCAACACCCTGTCGGGTCCTCCGAGCCCGACCCGGGCGAGGGGTCCTCGGGCTAGCTCTTGTTGTGGTGCTTCGGCGCCGCCGGGAACGTGTAGGTCCAGTCGCTGCGGCCGTAGGTCGAGATCAAGAGCTTGTTGTAGTTGCCCGGGGTGATCCGCAGCGTGAACACCGGCGCGGCCGGGAGCCCGCGGCCCAGCACCGCATATCTGGGACCGCTGGCCGGATGACCTTTGCGGGCGGGCCGGCCGGGCGAGGTTTCGATGAACACGCCCAGGTCGGTGGCCACGAGCAGCTTGCCGTCGTGGACCGCCGTCCAGTTGGCCGAGGTATCGGGCAGGTTGCCGGTGATATTGGTGAAGTGGTCGCCGTGATCGTGGGAGACGAACACGTGACCCACACCCACGTTGGCCGTGCTCTCGCCGAACGAGCCGGGCGGGATCCACCGCCGGCCGTAGCCGCCGAGCGTCACGTACACCGTGTTGGGGTTGCGCGGGTCCTCCTGGATCGAGGTGATGTAGCGCTCGGGAAGCTTGCCGTTGGCCGTTCCACAATGCGCGCACAGCGCCTTGGCCTGGTGCCAGCCCTGCGAAGTGCCGATCTTGGGCGGTTTTTTCCCACCGACATTCGTCGCGATGCCGTTGGCGAAGGGCAAGCCCTGGGTGGCCGGATCGCAGTAGCCGCAGTAACCCACGTATTCGTGGGCGCCACGCACGGCCAGGGCCGACGGGATGTTGGTCGCCTTGCCCGGCGAGTGGAGTTTTGACAGGTCGTAGACCGTCTTGAACGGGATCGTGTTCGACGTGCAGTTGTTCGCGTCCCCACCGTCGGAGGTCGTGCACGGATCGGCGTAGACCTTGGTTGCCTCCTGGATCTGTGTGCAGCCCAGCAGGACGTGACCAGCCATCGTCGGGTCCTGCTCGATCGGAGTCGAGAACAGGTTGGTGGTCGATGTGCCGCACGCGCTCGGCTGGATCGGATACCAGCTGTAACCACCATCCAGGCTCAGGTTGACCTGCTCGGCGTACGTGTACTCCTCGATCAGGTCCTTGCTGTTGGTCGGATTGATCGTGGTGTAGAACGCGTCACCGCCGAAGATCTCGGATTCGGCGCCGTTCGGGGAGATCTTCATCTCGCCGTTGTCCTGGAGCCCCGACACGATCGTGCCGTCCTTGGACATCTCGGCGTCGTAGGGCTGGAGCGCGGACATCGTCGTGTTGAGTCCGTTACCCCACCTGTCGTTGCTGAAGTTCTGCCCCTTGGCAGCGTGCTGCTTGAACACTCCGCCGTCTGAGCCAATCAGCAGTGTCACTCCACCACCCTTGGCGTCCGGGATCATCGCGTAGGCGTGTTGATCGGGGTGGGTGGTCGTGCCCGCGATCGGGCCGCTGGTGAACGGATTCGGGTTACACGGGCCGACGCTGAGCGATTCAGGGCCGACTGCGCAGGCGTTCCAGTAGCGACCGATCACGTCCCACGAATCCGGGGCCTGAGCCGTATACGGAGTTTTCAGCGCGAGCGATCCCACGCCGGGGGCCTGACTGTTCTCCCACACTTCCTCGAGGCCGAACAGCAGCCGCGTCGGGTCCCCGGAGGCATCGGTCCTGGTGGGGTCAGGCTGGACCCAGAGGTTGTACCAGGACTGGACGCCGGGTTTGTAGCCCACCTGGCTGCCGATGGCGCTGTTTGTCCCAGGCTGCTGGAGCTGGGAGAAGTCCATGATCTTCGTCCATGTCTTGCCGAAGTTGTACGAGGCGTACATCCCATCGAGCACGGTCCCGACGGCCTCTCCCTGGACATCGGCGTTGCAAGCCTTGCTCGGCCTGTCCAGGACATCCGGGCAGTCGTTGAACTTCTGCGCGTCCTGGACCAGGGCGTAGACAGCATCGGAGCTCTGGTGCGGGCCGGTGGCGATCCCAAGCGCAGTTCGCCCGAAGATCGCCGTGGGGGGCAGGCCGAGCGCTGTCTCCCCCGACCCCGTCTTCATGTGCTTGAAGGATCCCGGCTTTCCGCTCCGCGAGATGTACAGGCCGTTGCGCGGCGCCTGGAGACAATGGGTCGGCTTGCCCTTCATCTTGCACCCGGGGATTGGCTTGCCGTTGGCCCCCACATCCACTTTCTGACCGGCTCGCCAGCCCACGGCGGCGATCACTGCGCCCGCTGGGGCGTTGGCCGTCTTGGTCGGCTTGACGACCACGTCGGTGACGTCGTTGGCAAAGAAACATAGGTGAGAGGTCGTGTTGCCGGCGCAGTTGGGGGAGTAGCCCTTCGGGCTGGTCGGCAGCCGCTCGTTCTGGAACGAGGTGCCGCCGTTGACGGATCGGAACAGCCCCTTGCTGGTGGCGGCGTACACCATCTTGCCCGCCCCCGGCCGAGCGACGGCGATCTTGAAGCTGAGGATCAGGTCTGGCACCCCGCGCGGCCCGCTTCCACGACCGGCCGTCGTTATCCGAGTAATAGATCCCCGGCCCGGCGATTCCGTCCCCGCCGAACGAGTTATCGCCCGTGCCGACGATGATCCGGTGCCGCGGAGCGTCGTACGCAATCGCTCCCACGGTCTGGCTCGGCAGGTTGTTGCCGATCGAGTGCCATGTGGCGCCTCCGTTGCGTGACTCCCAGATCCCGCCCACGACCGGCGAGGCGAAGTAGCGCCCCGGTCGGGTGGGGTCGTAGGCGAAGCTCGAGACCCGCCCCGAAAGGGTCCGGAAGCCAAGCTTGCCCGTGTAGGCGTACTGGCCGTTGGCAGCACTCGGGGCCGGGCAGGCCTTGCTCCCCGTGGTGTGCCCGGCGCATTCGGGCGGATGCCCGGCCAGCTTCCACGTCGCGCCCGTTCCGGCGGCGCTGCCGGCGGCAGGGATCGCCCCTCGCTGGGCCAGCGCATGGAGGTAAGCCCCCGGCGCCGTGCTCGAAAACGGCGCCGTGTCACGGGCAGCCAGCTCGGTGTTGGCGGTATAGAGGTCCTGGAAGCTCTCGGCCTCTGATCGAGGTGCGCAGGGATGACGACTGTCGACCTGGCCGCCGTCGTTGCCGTTCGACTCGCCGAGCTATGCCGGGCGGCGGCGTCCCTGTGTGGCAGTCCACGTTCGTCGGGCCGACGGACTTCGTGTAGCCGGACGCGACCACAAGGCCGATGGCCGCGATCCCTCCCAGCACGAGCGAAAACAGGGCAGCGGTTACCGCGCTCCTACGCCAGCCCGACGGTGAACGCATTCGTGACTCCTCCACGTGTGGTCTGAACGACCTGATCCCTTCCAAGCCCTACCGGCCGAAGGGTACACGCGCGTCACGTGACTGGTGCGATCGGCCGCGCGATGCTTGAGCCGTGCGGACGCGGGTAGGCCCTCGCCATGCAAGCCACCGTCCCGCAGCCCGGCGAGCCGGCGACGCCCGTCGTCCCCGACGCGCCCATATCACCGGCCGTCCCGGATCCCGGCACGCCAGCCGACCCGGAAGAGCCGGCCACCGTCCCCGCCCCCGAAGAGCCGCCGACTCCGGCGGTGCCCGAGCCCGGCCCGGGTGAGCAGCCCGAGCCGCAGCCAGACGAGGAATAGGTCCCGCTCGCCCGGCGGCGCGGGCGTCGTCAACCCAAGTTCAGCGTGCCGACGGCTCCTCCGCCGCTCTCAGAATCGCGTCCGACACCTCGGCCGGACGCTGGTGGTGGACGAGATGGTGCGCGCCCTTCAGCTCCACTAGCCGCGCGTGCGGAATCTGGTCGGCCAGGCGGCGTGCTGACTGCAACGGAACGACTCGGTCGGCCGTCCCGGCCACGATCGTCGCAGCGGCCGTGATCTCACCCAGCCGTCGCTCGAGCGCAGGCAGCTCTCGGAGCAGCATCCGTTGTTCGAAGGAGAAGGCGCGCCAGGACCGCGGGCTGAGCAGTACCCGCGACCACCCGCGAAGTCCCCGAACATCGACGCCCAGCGCACTGCTGAGCAGCCGGCGGCCGGAGCCGGTGGACAACGCACCGCCCGCGGCTGACAGCGCGGCGGCGCCCACGACATCGCCGACAACCGGTGCCGCCAGGAGGCGGTCGACCGGTACGAGGGACGCGGTGTTGGCCGCTGGGGCAACTAGCACGAGGGCAGCCACCCGCGCCGGGTGGACAACCGCTGTCCAGGCCGCCACGGCTGCGCCCAGGCTGTGGCCGACAAGCACTGCCTGACCCTCCCCTTTCCGTGTCCAAAGTGCTCAGCGCAGCCGCCGCGTTTACCTCGAGGCCACCAGGGCGGCTGTGTCCATCCCAGCCCGGCCGCGCGACGGCCAGGGTCCTGGCCCGGCCGCCCAGCTCACCCACTACCCGGTCCCAATCTCGAGGATTTCCGGGCTGTCCGTGCAGCAACAGAACCGGATGGCGCGCCCCGAGCACGCGGGGCATACTAGAGCCGTGACGTCAGCGCTCGGCTCCGCAGCGCTGCTCGCGCCGCTTCGTGACGACCCGGCCCGGGCGGCCATCCTGCTCGACGTGGACGGCACCCTGGCGCCGATCGTCGAGAGGCCCGACGACGCCCGGGTGCCACAGCCGACCCGCGAGCTGCTGGTCAAGCTGAGCGCCTCCTACGGAGTGGTGGCCTGCGTCAGCGGTCGCCGCGCTTCGGAGGCAAGGGCGCTCGTGTCGATCGGCAGCATCACGTACCTTGGCTCCCACGGCGCCGAGCTGCTCCGGGCGGGGTCGACCGAACCCGTCCTCGATCCGCAATTGGAGGAGTGGGTCCAGCGGATGCGCGAGTTCGCGCTCCAAAATGACACCCCAGAGCTGCAGCGCCGTCGCGTACGTCTGGAGGACAAAGGCGCGATCCTGGCCTACCACTGGCGGGGCGCCGCCGACGAGGATGCGGCCCGGTCCTCGGTCGACGCCGTGGCCGCTCGCGCACGGGCCGAGGGCTTCCGCACGCATTGGGGAAGGAAGGTGTTGGAGGTCAGGCCGCCGGTTGATTTCGACAAGGGCTCAGGAGTGACGAGTCTGCTCGAAGGTCTCGACGTCGACACCGCCCTGTACGTGGGAGACGATCGAACCGACGCCGATGCCTTCCGGGCGATCGTCGCGGCTGGCCGAGGAGGGTCGGCTGGCGCGGGCCATCCGGGTTGGGGTGAGGTCCCCGGAAGCCCCCGAGGAGATCCTCGGTCAGGCGGATCTGTTCGTCGACGGGACCGAGGGAGTGCGTGAGTTGTTAGGCCTTCTGCTCGTCGACTGATGCGCTTCACGGATTTCCTGCGCACCACGGTTCTGATCAGTGCCGCCGCGGCCACCGCGCTGGCCGCGGTGACGGTGGCCGGGCGCCGAGGGGACGGGCGATGCCCTGGTCGTCCCCGTCGGAGCCGGCTGGTGGGCTCTCGCCGGCGTGATTGGAATCTGGCTGGGGCGCCGCGCAGAGACGTCGCCGCCGATCGCGACGCTCCTGGCCAGCGCGCGGATGCAGCCATCGCTCCCCGAGCTCAACCCAACCCGCACCATTCTGAACCGGCTCTGGCCGCTTCTGTTCTCCACTGTGGGGGCTGGGGTGCTGTCGTTTCTATTCCCCCAGGTCCCGGCCGTGGCCGCTGGATTTGCCGTCATCTGGGCCTTGGGCTGGCGCCGACAGTCTTCGGCCGTGGCGGCCATCGAGGAACGAGACGGCGCGCGTTTCTATGTTCTGCGGACCTCCCCGCTGCGCCCGATCCAGCTGATCCGGACGCCGGGGCTGCGCTCGAACCTGTCCGCGCTGAACGGGGCCTCGGGCCGGCGCCGTGCTCGCCCGCGGGCCTGAACTCCCGGTCTGCCACGATTGCCTGGCAGCGTGAATCTCCCCGCCTACATCCCAAGCCCCTCTGAAAATGGCTTCCACATCGGGCCGCTCTTTGTCCACGCCTACGGGCTGGCGTACGTGTTCGCCGTGGCGGCGGCCATCCTCGTCACCCGCTGGCGGTGGGCGAAGGCTGGTGGCGATCGGGCGCTGCCCCAGGAGACGGCCATATGGGCTTTTCCTGCCGGCCTGATCGGTGGGCGGATCTACTTCCTGATCACGACCCCGAGCCAGATACCGCCTCACTGGTGGGGGCCGTTCGCGATCTGGAAGGGAGGGCTGGGGATCTGGGGCGGAATCGCCGGAGGCACCGCCGTGGGCATCTGGTACGTGCACCGGCGCCTGGGTCCTGGGCAGAGGTCAGGCGCTTTGCCGATGCCACCGCGCCCAGCCTGCTGGTCGCGCAGGCGATCGGGCGGATCGGCAATTACTTCAACCAGGAGCTGTTCGGCAAGCCGACCTCCGTGCCGTGGGGGCTCGAGATCTCCCCCGCACACAGGCCGCCCGGCTACACGCGGTTCGCGACCTTCCAGCCCACCTTCCTGTACGAGCTGATCTGGGACCTGAGCCTGGCTGGGTTTTCTGATCTGGCTGGGCCATCGCCGCCGGATCCGGGCGCCCGGCATCTTCGCCCTCTACGTGGCCGGCTACTCGGGCTTTCGGATCTTCGAGGAGACGCTCCGGATCGATTACTCCAATTACATCCTCGGGATGCGGCTGAACTTCTGGATTGCCACGATCCTGTGCCTGAGTGGGCTGGCCTGGTTCGTGGCCATCCAGCGAGGCTGGACGCTGCGACGAGGGCGTAAGCGGCCCGATGTCGCGCTGTTCGACCCTGCGTCAGCGACGGCTGTAGACACCCGTAAGAGTCCCCCGGGCGATAGGCCTATGGCCATGCAGCGCCGTTAGCGTGATCACGTAGTGGTGCGGGGGTCGCCTCGCGGCGGGCACGGCCCGCGATAGCCCTTGGACCCGAATCCGTTGACCCCTTGGGTTACGCCCGGTGGCACCTGTCCGGCATCGATGGTGGTGGTCGATGCCGGGATGCCCTGAACCTGCCAGTGGATGAAGTTGCCGCCCGGGGCGTCGTGGTCGATCACCGTGAGCGTGAGGCTGCTCGCCTTTGCCGGGACGCCTGACCAGTGCAGGGGCATCGATACGTCGGCGCCCTCGCACGTGTATCGCGCGGGGATCCGCGCGCCCGCGACGAATGCTGGACTGCTCAGCCTGATCTGCGGCAGCCCCGAGTGATGCACGGGCGCGGAGTTCCCTCCACAGCCAACGAGCACGCAGGGCTCCGGAGAGCAGCGCCGCCAGCCTCAGCGGTGACGAGGCCGTAGGCGCTCCACCTCCTCCCAGGGCCGTGTGTTGGCCACCTGGTCGGCGGTCAGCCACGCCCGGCGCGCGGTGGCGATCCCGTAGCGCGCGACCTGGAAGCCCCTCACTCGATGGGCGTCGCAGTTGATCACGATCGGGATTCCGGCGGAAGCCGCGGCGCGGGCATGGATCTCGTTGAGGTCCCGCCGATCGGGACTGGAGTTGATCTCGAGCATCGTGCCGGTCTCGGTCGCGGCCTCGAGCACTTTCTGAAGATCGAAGTCGTAAGGGGACCGTCGCTCGATCTTGCGTCCGGACAGATGGCCGATGGCGTCCACCAGCGGGTGACGGATCGCCCGCACGATTCGCTCGGTCATCGCCTCGGCGGAGATCCGGAACGAGGAGTGAACGCTGGCGATCACCCAGTCGAGCTCGGCCAGCAGCTCGTCCTCATAGTCCAGCGTGCCGTCCGGCAGGATGTTCACCTCCGACCCCGCGAGCAGATGGATCCCCTCGATCTCGGTCTGCCGGATGAGCCCGATCTGCTCCCGGAGGCGCTCCGGCGAGACGTCGTTTCCGAACCCCATCGTGGCTGAGTGGTCCGTGATGGCCAGGTACTCGTAGCCCGCGTCGCGGGCCGCCTGGGCCATCTGCTCGATCGAGGCGGTCCCGTCCGAGGCGGTGGTGTGGCAGTGGAGATCGCCGCGGAGGTCGGCCAGCGTGATCAGCTCGGGCAGCGTCCCTGACGCCGCCGCCTCGAGCTCCCCGCGGTTCTCTCGGAGCTCGGGCTCGATGTAGCTCATCCCGAGCAGGGCATACACCTCCTCCTCGGTGGCGCAGGTGTGGGTCTCTCCTGAGTTGTCGTCCAGAACCCCGTACTCGGAGACATGCAGCCCCTTGCGAACGGCGGCGTCCCGCAGCGCCATGTTGTGCGCTTTGGAGCCGGTCAGGTGCTGGAGGAGGTTGCCGAACTGCTCCGGCGCCACGATCCGCAGGTCGACGCTCAAGCCGCTGTGGCTGCGCAGGCGCACGCCAGACTCCGTGGGCGACCCCGCGGACTCGACGAGCTCGAGCTCGGTCGCCGCCTGGGCGAGTGCGGCCGGCTCGGACGCCGTGGCGATGATGTCGAGATCCTTGACGCTGTCGGTCATTCGCCGGGCCGAGCCGGCCAGCTCGACACGCTCGGCTGCCGGGCTGTGCCCGCAGCGCCTCCAGCAGGGCATCGCCCACGGCGAGCGCTCGGTCGAGTACGACCCGCCGCCCGTGCGCTCCGGACTCAGCGGAGGCCAAGCTGGCCAGGATCGCCTCCTCGGCCTTGGGACCGAATCCCTTGAGCGAGCGGATCTCCTGAGCCTCGGCGGCCGTCCGCAGGGCCGGCAGAGAGTCGATCTGAAGTTCTTCGAACAGGCGCCTTGCCCGTTTGGGCCCAAGCCCGGGCAGATGCGTCATCTCGATCAGGCCGGGCGGGAACTTGGCCCGCAGCTTGGCCGCGGCGGGAATCACTCCGTCGCTGGACAGCGCCACCACCTTCTCCTGAATCGTCTGGCCGATACCTGGCAGCTCCGTGGCCCGTCCCTCCCGGGCTAAGGCGGCCACCGACACCGAGGCGTCGCGGACCGCCTGAGCGGCGTTGCGGTAGGCCACGATCCGGTGGATGATCGCTCCGTCGAGCTCGTACAGATCACCGAGCTCGTCCAGAGCGGCGGCGATCTCGGCGTTCGTGGGGTCTGTCGGCATTCGTCTGAGGCGGCCGAGGCAATCTACCTTCGACCTGATAGCGCACAACCGGTGCCGGGCCGCGTGCGGAGCTCGCGCGCCCCGCCCCGACACACGCTATACTTTTTGAAGCACCCGCTACGACACCAAGGAGCTCCGATGGCCGGCAACGTCTCTGAAGTAACCGACACCAACTTCCAGGCTGAAGTCATCGAGTCCGACGTGCCGGTGCTCGTCGACTTCTGGGCACCCTGGTGCGGTCCGTGCCGCATGGTGGCGCCGGTTGTGGAGGAGATCGCGCAGGAGCGCGGCGAGCAGCTGAAGGTCGTCAAGCTCAACATTGACGAGAACCAGAACGTCGCGACGCAGTTCAATGTGATGTCGATCCCGACGCTGATGGTGTTCCGCAACGGCGAGGTGGCCAAGACGGTCGTCGGCGCGTATCCGAAGCGCAAGCTCGAGGCAGAGCTCGAGCCCGCGCTGGCCTAAGCCGCAGCGCTCAGATTCGGGCCCGCTGCACCGACACGCGCAGCGGGCGGTCGTCGATCAGGACCGGCTCGGAGTCGGTCAGCCTCTCGTAGCGCACCTCGACGGCCAGCGTCTCTCCGGAGACGTATTGCTCGTGCCGGCGAATCGCCTCCAGCAGTTCGGCGTCCCCGTCGAGCGTGAGGACGATCCGGTCGCTCACGTCGAGGCCAGCCTCCTGGCGGGCGCGCTGTATCGCCCGGACCGCGTCCCTCGTCCAGCCTTCTGCACGAAGCTCGTCATCGATGGCCAGGTCCAGCGCGACGGCGTGGGAGCCTTCGCGCTCGACCTGATAACCGGCCAGAGGTTTCATCGTCACCAGCAGATCGTCCGCTCCGAGCTGGTGGTCCTGGCCGCCGATCGAGATCCCGACCGTTCCGCCCTGGCCAAGCGTGGCCGAGGTGCTCGTCGGGTCTAGCGCGCCAACCGCGCCCGCCACCAGCGGCATCTGGCTCCCGAACCGAGGTCCGAGCGCCCGATAGTTGGGCCGGATCTCCACCTCGCTCAGCTCGATCGGCCGCTGAAACAAAGCGGAGCTCGTGGACGTTCAGCTCCTCGCGAACGAGCGACTGGAAACGTTCGATCGCAACCTGCTCGGCGCCCGCGGCCACCACAACCGCCGCTCGAAGCGGCTGGCGCACCTTGACCTTGGCCTGCGCTCTGGCAGCGAGGCCGAGCCGGACGGTCTCCCGCACGACGCCCATCTGCGCCTCGAGTTCGGCGTCCCGCGAAGCCGGCTCGGGGAACCGACAGAGGTGAACGCTCTCCTCACTGCCGTCGAGGTTGTCGAAGATCTCGTCGGCCATGAACGGGCAGAACGGCGCCAGCAGGCGGGCCACGGTGAGCAGGCAATCGTGGAGCGTGGCGAACGCTGCGGGATCGCCGTCCCAGAAGCGACGCCGTGATCGGCGGACGTACCAGTTGGACAGCTCGTCGACGTAGTCCTGGAGGGCTCGGCCGGCGCCCGTAGCATCGAAATCGTCCAGGCGTTCGCGGACGCGCTCGACCGTGTCCTGGAGCCTGGACTGAGCCCAGCGGTCGAGCTCCGTGGCCGGGCCCGTGGCCTTGAGGGCGGCGGCATCGATGCCGTTCGCATTGGCGTACAGAACGTAGAAGCCGTAGGTGTTCCAGAGCTGAAGCAGGAACTGCCGCACCGCCTCCTCGATCGTCTGGAGGGAGAAGCGGTAGCCGTCCCAGGGCTGCTTGGAGGTGAACAGATACCAGCGCAGCGCATCGGCCCCGAACCGATCGATGACCTCCCAGGGCTCGACGATGTTGCCCAGAGACTTGGACATCTTGCGGCCCTCGTCGTCCAGGATCAGCCCCAGGCAGACGACATTCCGATATGACGAGCGATCGAAGAGCAGCGTCGAGATCGCGAGCAGTGAGTAGAACCAGCCCCGCGTCTGATCGAGCGCCTCGCAGATGAAGTCGGCCGGAAAGCGCTCCCGGAAATGGTCCTCGTTCTCGTGGGGTGCGTGGTACTGGGCGAACGGCATCGCCCCCGAGTCAAACCAGACGTCGATCACCTCCGGCACGCGCCGCATCTCCTCCTGGCACTCGGGGCAGGGGAAGCTCACGTCGTCCACGAACGGCCGGTGCGGGTCGTCGAGGGCGACGCCTGAGCGCTCGCGGAGCTCATCCAGCGACCCGATCACGACCGCGTGCTCACGCGGGCAGCGCCAGACGGGCAGCGGCGTTCCCCAATAGCGCTCGCGCGAGAGCGCCCAATCGACGTTTCCCTCCAGCCAGTTTCCGAATCGGCCGTGCTTGACGTGGTGCGGGTACCAGCTCACGGTCTCGTTGGACGCCAGCAGGCGATCCTTGATCTGGCTGGTGCCGATGTACCACGAGGGCTTGGCGTAGTAGAGCAGCGGGGTTCCGCAGCGCCAACAGTGGGGGTAGGAGTGCTCGTAGGTCTCGGCCCGGAGCAGTCGCCCGCGGGCGCGGAGGTCCTCGACCAGGTCGGGATCGGCATCCTTGACCCAGCGGCCCGCGTACGGGCCGATCCGCTCGTCGTAGGTCCCGTCCAGGCGGACGGGGTTGATCACGTTCAGCCCCTGCTGCTCGCCGAGGCGGAAGTCGTCCTCGCCAAACGCGACCGCGGTGTGAACGAGCCCGGTGCCGTCCTCGGCGGTGACGAAGTCGGCCGGGAGCACCGTGTGGCCGCGCTCGCCGTAGGCCTCGGCCGCGATGAACGAAAACGGCGCCTCGTACGAAGTGCCCACGATGGCTTCGCCGGGGAAGCGATCGAGCACATCTGCCTCGCCGTGAAGGACGCGCTCGACGAGCGCCTGGGCCAGAACGAACGTGCCGTGATCGGTTCTGGCCCGGACGTAGGTCAGCTCGGGGTCAACCGCTACCGCAGCGTTCGAGACCAGGGTCCACGGGGTGGTCGTCCAGACCAGTAGCTCGTCTCCATCCTGGAGCGGTGAGCGGGCGTTTAGCACCGGGAGGCGGACGTATACCGATGGGTCGACGATGTCCCGGTAGGCCCCAGGCTGCCCCAGCTCGTGGCTGGACAGCGTGACCTGATCCCGCTTGCAGTACGGAACAACCTTCAGCTTCTCGTACAGGAGCCCCTTTTCGTGGATCGTCTTGAGCGCCCACCACACCGATTCCACGTACTCGGGGTCGAGCGTCCGGTACGCATCGTCGAGGTCGATCCAGAAGCCGATCCGCTCGGTGAGGCGGTTCCAGTCCTCGACGTGGCTGAGGACCTTCTCCCGGCAGCGGGCGTTGAACTCGGCGATTCCGAAGCGCTCGATGTCGTCCTTGGAGGTGAACCCAAGCTCCGCTTCCAGCGCCAGCTCCACCGGTAGGCCGTGGCAGTCCCATCCCCCTTTGCGCTCCACGTAGTAGCCGCACATCGTCTTGTACCGGGGGAAGATGTCCTTGAAGACACGGGACAGGACGTGGTGAAAGGCCGGCGGCCCGTTGGCCGTCGGAGGCCCCTCATAAAAGCCCCACGGAGGGGAACCTTGGCGCTGGGCAATCGACTTGGCGAACACCTCTCGCTTGTCCCAGCGCGCGAGCACCTGCTGCTCGAGCTCCGGGAAAGAGGCCCTCGGATCGACCGGTCGATGAGGGGACCCGGAACGCTCCGGCGTGTCGGCGGTTTGGGCCATGGCTGGACGATTCTAGGAGCCGACCTGCCCGCCTGGGCGGGGGGTGGGACGGGCCGCTCGTCCAGAAAATCTATGCGGCCAGCGTTCTGGGGGAGGCGGCCCGAAGCGCTTCGAGCACAGCATCTCGAGCCGTCAGCGGCGACTCGTCCAACTGGTCGACGACGGCCGTGTCAGGGAAGACTCCGCGGTAGTCGAGAACCAGCGGTGGGATACGCATGCTTCTGACCGTGTAGACGATTCTCGTGATCGTGTCGAGCGAGAAGCGCCGGCCGGTGACGATCACGGCGCGAGGCTGAAGGTCGCGGAGCGCTCGGCCGAGCCGGCTGCGCTCAACCCTGGGCGTGAGCCGTCCGGTGCTGACGCCGGCGCGGCGCAAGAACAACTCCAGAGCCTGGACGCAGAGTGCGTCCAGATCACACGGCGTCGAGGCGTCGAATAGGAGCACGTCGACCTGACCGCCGCTGGGCGGGACCTGGCGGGTCAGCGCTGAGAGCCAATCCATTCCGTACCGCCAGGCGAGTTCGTATTCCGCCGTCGGCCCTGGGTCGCTCTCGTGCTCGGCGACGGCAGGCAGGAGGACCTCCTCGACCGTTCGCTCAAGCGAGCGCAGCGCCAGGCTCTCCTCCAGCAGCCGATCAGCCTGCGGCTGATCGAAGTCCGTCAGGGCGGTCACAAGACGAGCGGCGGAGGCCGGGCCGGCGCCCCGCTTCCGAGCCAGTTCGATCGCGGAGGAGGCGCTGTGGGTCTCGGCCATCGCCTGGCGCAGCGCCTGGATCTCGTCCAGGGCGTAGCGCCGATGGCCTCCGGTGGAGCGGCGCGGACGGGGAAACCCATAGCGCCTCTCCCAACTCCGCAGGGTGTTCGTGCTGACCCCAAGGATGCTGGCAGCGGCGGTGGTTGTGATCACATTGATTGTTATCGAGCCTGTATCGGCACGGCGCCAGCGGCGCAACAGCGGGTGCAGGCATCAAATGCGACGATCCCCGCGTCATGCGCCTGCGCCTCTACCACCATTCCGACGGGGCCCGCGTGGCCTATCGGGAGACTGGTACCGGTCCGGGCCTGGTTTTGCTGCATTCACTGGGGCTTTCGCATCGTGAGTGGGAGCCGGTTGTCGACTCGCTGGCGCGCAGATTTCGGGTCGTATTGCCCGACCTTCCCCTCCACGGCGACTCCGAGGACAGGCCCCGCCATCCCTACTCGATGGACTGGCTGGTCGACGTGATGACGGGCTTCTGCCTGGAGACCGTCGGGCCCCGACCGATGCTGGCCGGCCATGACCTTGGCGCCGAACTGGCGCTGAGGGTCGCGCGCGATGAGCGGGTGCGTGTCAGCCGCCTCGTCCTCATGCCCAACCGGCTTCATGGGCCAGAGCAATTCCGCGGCCGGCGAGCCGCCTGGCGGGCGGCGTGTCGTCTGGCCGCCTTCCCCGGGCTCGATCGTCTGGAGTCTCATCTTGCGCCTCTCGTCTTCCGTCCGTCGATGGGGCAGGGCCTGACGGCCCAGGGCAACCCGGCCGCCAAGGATCTGATCCGTCACGCCTTTGCCGGCGTGCCCGGAAACGGCAACCTGGCCCGATCGTGGGCCCGGTTTGCCCGGCGCTGGCCGGCGGGCGCTCAGCGCGAACTGCTTGACGCCTATCCCCAGCTGGCGGTGCCCGTGCTCCTGCTGTGGGCCGATGAGGATCGGACCCATCCGATCGCCCCGGCCCGGGAGGCGTTTGCCCTCCTGCCTGACGCCCAGCTCCGCCCGCTGCCCGGGACGGGCTTCCTGATCGCCTACGACGACCCCGTCTCGGTGGCCCGGGAGTTGATCGCGTTCTGTGGCTGAGCGCTACGGTAAAAGCCAGAGCGAATCTTGAAAGGACGGCGATGAGCGTTCAGGAACAGGAGCAGCTGTGGGGCGGCGAGACAGACAAGGCGGTGGCCAACTTCCCGATCTCAGGTGAGCGTGTTCCAGCCACCGTGATCCACTGGCTGGGTCGCATCAAGTCGGCGGCGGCGCACGTCAACAGCGACCTAGGTCTCCTGGAATCCGATATCGCAACGCGGATCTGTGGCGCGGCCGACCGGGTGGCCTCCGGAGAGCTCGATGACCAGTTCCCGATCGACGTCTTTCAGACCGGCTCAGGCACCTCGACGCACACCAACGTCAACGAGGTGATCGCCAACCTGGCCAATGATGGGGCTCCCACCCACCCCGTGCATCCCAACGACCACGTGAACATGGGGCAGTCGTCCAATGACGTGTTCCCGTCTGCCGTTCACCTGGCTGCGCTCGACCAGGCCACCAACGAGCTCATGCCCGCGCTCAAACTACTCGAGGCCTCGTTCGCCGCCAAGGCGCAGGAGTTCAAGGACATTGTCAAGGCTGGACGGACCCACCTCATGGACGCCGTCCCGGTGACGCTGGGCCAGGAGTTCGCCGGCTATGCCGCCCAGATCCGGCTCGGTTCCGAGCGCGTGTCGGCCGCCTTGCCCCACGTTGCCCAGATCCCGCTCGGTGGCACCGCCACGGGAACCGGACTCAACACGCACCCGGAGTTCGCCGCCCGCGTGAGGGCCAAGCTGACCCACGACTCCGGCCTCGGCATCCGCGAGGCCGAGGATCCGTTCGAGGCTCAGGCGGCGCGCGATTCGCTCGTCGAGCTCTCAGGCGCCCTCAAGGTTCTGGCAGTGTCACTGACGAAGATCGCCAACGATCTGGCCCTCATGGGCTCCGGGCCCCGGGCCGGGATCGGCGAGCTGTTTCTGCCTGAGCTCCAGAAGGGCTCCTCGATCATGCCGGGCAAAGTCAACCCGGTGATGTGCGAGGTCACCCTCCAGGTCTGCGCCCAGGTGATCGGCAACGACACCGCGATCACGGTCGGGGGCCTCGAGGGTAACTTCGAGCTCAACGTCCGGATTCCGCTGATCGCTCGTAACCTGCTCGACTCGCTGAAGCTCCTGAGCGCGACGGCTCGCGTTCTCAAGGACAAATGCATCGATGGCATCCGGGCAAACGAGGAGGGCTGCCGGCGCTCCGCCGAGATGACGCTGGCCGCGGCCACGGCGCTGAACCCGTACATCGGCTACGACAAGGGGGCAGAGATCGTCAAGGAAGCCGCGAGCTCTGGACGTCCGTTGCGCGAGGTGGCGTTGGAGATGGGCGTGGACGAGGCGACCTATGAGGAGGCGATGGACCTCCGCAAGATGGCGGCAGGGGGACGGTAGGGGAGCGGGATTTCGCGCCGGGATAGCGGGGAAGAGGAACAAGACATGGACGAGCCGCTGATCGTCAACCTGGCCGACGCAAAGGCGTCGTCGCATCCCAAGCGGGCCACCGTGATCGAACTGGAGCGCGAGAGAGGTTCATGGCCGGACACCGGCGTGAACGTCCAGATCATGGAGCCCGGCCAGCCCAACTGTCGCTACCACTCTGAGCCGGTCCAGGAAGACTTCCTCGTGCTTTACGGCGAGTGCATCGTGATCCTGGAGGGCGAGGAGAAGCGCCTCGCGCAATGGGACTTCGTGCACTGCCCGGCGGGTACCGAGCACGTCTTCGTCGGCGCTGGGGATGGGCCCTGCGCCGTGCTCATGATCGGGTCGCGGCGCGTGGACGCCGCCCACTACCCGGTCAACGAAGTGGCCGCCAAGTACGACGCGTCCGTCAAACAGGACACCGACGAACCTGCGGAGGCCTACGCGGACTGGCGTCAGCAGCCGAGGGAGGTCGTCCCGAGTCCCTGGCCCCTCGGTGGCCCAAGCTGAGCATCCACCCGCAGGCGGAGCAGGGATTCGCTCAGGCGGCCGAGGCGTACGATCGCGGCCGGCCCGAGTATCCGTCGGAGGCGATCGATTGGCTGGTCGGACAGCTTGGCCTGGAAGCCGGCCGAGTCGTGGTCGACGTCGGTGCCGGGACCGGGAAGTTGACGCGGGCGCTCGAGCCCACCGGTGCACGGCTGATCGCCGTCGAGCCCGTCGCTGAGATGCTCAGGGTGCTGAAGCAGCGGGTTCCACAGGCCGAAGCGCTCTCAGCCAGGGCCGAGGAGATCCCGCTGGCCGAAGGATCGGTCGATGCGGTCGTGGCCGGTCAGGCCTTCCATTGGTTCGACGGGCTGCGAGCCCTCGAGAAGTTTCATCGCCTGCTGCGCGCGGACGGAAAGCTGGGGTTGATCTGGAACCGCCGCGACCAGGACCAGCCGCTTCACCAGGACATTGACGAGATCATCGAGCGCTACCGCGGGGACACGCCCGCCTACTACAGCAATCGCTGGTCGGCCGCTTTCGAGGACAGCTCGCTGTTCACCCTCGCCGAGCGAACAGAGATCCCGTTCGAGCAGAGCCTCGATGCCGAGGGTTTCGTGGACCGGGTGATGTCGATTAGTTACGTGGCTGCGCTCGATCCCGAGGAGCGCCGCATGGTCGAGGATCGGCTCCGCGAACTGGCCCGCGAGAAGCTCGAGCCCCTTCGCTACACAAGCCAGGTCTTTGTGTACGGAAGATGCTGAGCCCAGTAGGTCAACAAGCGCGATCGCTTGACGACTTGGTGGCTGAGGCCGTGGCCGGAATCACCAGGCTTGACCCCGTCGAGGCGTTCACCGCCGCCGCGGCCGACGGGGTGATCATCGACATCCGCTCTCAGGACGCCTGCGAGCTTCACGGGGTGATTCCAGGGAGCCTGCACATCCCGCGGACCGTCCTCGAATGGCGGGTCGCGCTGGACAGCCCGTGGCGTAACTCGTATCTGGGCGGTCTGGACGAGCAGCTGATCCTCATTTGCGACCATGGCTACTCATCGATCCTGGCCGCGCGCACGCTGGTCGAGCTCGGCTTCGGGAGAGCGGCTGACGTAGTCGGCGGGTTCGCGGCCTGGAAAGCCACCGGTCTGCCGATCGTCCCCTGCCGAAGCTCGGTTTCGGCCGCCGGTGTCCTGCCCGGGATGGGGGCGCCGGAATAGTTCGAAGGGCGCGGGCGGCCTGCCGCCGCTTTGGCGCTCCTTTGTTCTGCGTTTGTCGCATCAGGATCACCGCTGCGTTGATCGCCACCGTGACGTCGTTGATCGCTGCCGCCACGGAGCCTTCCTGTCCAGCGCCGAGCTATACGACCCGAACTCGAACAGCTGGTCCTCGGCGGAGGACATGGGCACCCCGCATCACCGCCGGGCGGACGCGGCACATGGCTAGGTCGCGACCGTCTCCGCTCCCAGCTCGGCAACCCCGCGGGCCACGTCGATCGAGTAGTCGATCGGAACCACGATCAGCGAGGGCATGTCCAGGTCCAGCGCCTGGCGGAGGCGATGGCCGACATCCTCGGCGTTCTGACAGCGCCACGCCGGCATCCCGAACGCGTCGGCCAGCTTGACGAAGTCCGGGTTGCCGAAGCCGACGCCGAAGTGGCGGCCGAACTTCTTGTCCTGCTTCCAGGCGATTGAGCCGAACTCGCCGTTCTCCCAGATCACGTTGACCACCGCGGTCCGAAGCCGGACGGCGGTCTCCAGCTCCTGACTGTTCATCAAGAAGCCTCCGTCGCCTGAGACGGCGATCACGTTGCGTTCTGGGTGGACGAGCTTCGCGGCGATCGCGGCGGGAAGCGCGAAGCCCATACCGGCGAGCCCATTGGCGATCAGGACCGTGTTCGGCTCCTCGGCCGGGAACATTCGCCCGATCCATAGCTTGTGGAGTCCGACATCCGAGACGAGGATGTCCTCTCGGCCGAGCACTTGGCGCAGCTCCCACAGAACCCTCGCCGGCCGGAGCGGAAAGGCATCATCCTCCCGCCCGTCCACGAAGGCCTGCATCACCATTCGATGCAGCTCCCGATCGACCGGGCGCTCGCCGGACGGCCGGTGCGAGCTGCCGGCCAGTCTCGCCAGCACGTGCGCGATATCGCCGATGAGCTCCACCTCTGGCATGAACGATTCGTCGATCTCGGCGGGCACGCTGTCGATCACGATGATCCGTTTATCGCGGTGTGGGTTCCAGTACTTGGGCGAGTGCTCGACCAGGTCGTAGCCGACCGTGACCACCAGGTCGGCGTCCTCAAACCCCGCCATCTCGTAATCGCGTGCCTGGAGGCCGACCGTTCCCAGGGCGTGTGGATCCGAGTGGTCGATGGCTCCCTTGGCCATGAACGTCTCGGCCACCGGAATCCCCGTGGTGTGCACCCAGGCCCGAAGCGCCCTGCTTGCCCGAGCCCTGACCACGCCGTTGCCGACCAGCGCGATCGGGTGTTCCGCGGCGTCGATCAGCTCGGCCGCCCGCTCAAGCTCCTTGCCTCCGGGCTCGGGCTGGGTCGGTGCGTGCCGAGGCAGCGGCGAGGCATCCAGGGGACGGACCATCACGTCCTCGGGGAGCTCGAGGTGAGTGGCGCCAGGTTTTTCGGACTCGGCCACCTTGAACGCCTTGCGCACCACCTCGGGAACGATCTCCGGGCTGGACACTCGGGCGTTCCACTTAACGACCGGGCGCAGGATGCCGATCAGATCGATGTACTGGTGTGACTCCTTGTGCATCCGCTCCAGGTCGGATTGCCCAGTGAGAGCCACCAGCGGAGCGCGGTCCAGAAACGCGTCCGCCACCGCTGTGACCAGGTTTGTCGCCCCTGGCCCGAGCGTGCCCAGGCATACACCGGCTCGTCCGGTTAGCCGCCCGTACGTGTCGGCCATGTAGGCGCCGCCCTGCTCGTGGCGGACCGGCACGAACTGGATCGAAGAATCGGCCAGCGACTCGTTCAGATCCAGCGTTTCTTCGCCCGGAATGCCGAACACATATCGAACTCCCTCGGCCTCGAGGCACTCAACGAACACATCCGACGCTTTACGGCTCATGGTCGCCCGGTATCTAACAGCAACCGCCCGCAAACCCCGCCGCGTCACGGCCGTCTGGGCCTCCATCGGCGCTTTCCTGTGCGTTTTGGCCCCCGTCGCGCGGGCGGCATCGAACTTCTACATCAGCGGGGCGGGAAGCGGCCACGGCATCGGCATGAGCCAGTACGGCGCCTACGGCTACGCCCAGCACGGCTGGACCTACGGTCAGATCCTCGGCCATTACTACCAGGGCACAAGCATCGGCTCGACCTCCCCGACACAGCTCGTGCGCGTTTTGCTTGGGACAGGCAGCTTCGGGCCGCCGACCTTCAGCGGGGCCGACCTGGCCACGGCCCCGCGCGCGAATAACCAAACCATCCACCTGTCGACGAGTCAGAAGTACTGGATGAAGGCACTGAGCGGAGGTAACGTCGCCCTCTATAACCAGTCCGGGCAGCAGCTGATCAGCGTCCGTCCACCGCTGGCCGTCAGCGGGCCCGGCCCGTTGAACTTCGTCGGCCATGGCGACTATCGCGGTGCTTTCGAGTTTCGGTGGGAGTGGGGTCTGAAGGTCCAGACGGTGAATGCGCTTGACCTCGAGGACTACGTTCGCGGTGTGGTGTCCGACGAGATGTCGGCCAGCTGGTCAAGTCAGGCTCTCCAGGCCCAGGCGGTCGCCGCGCGCACCTACGCCATCACCACCTCGGTGAACGGCAACGGCTACACGCTGTACTCCGACACTCGCTCGCAGATGTACGGGGGCGTTGGCGCCGAGACATCGTCGACCGATGCGGCGGTCTCAGGTACTCGAGGGAAGGTCGTCACCTACAACGGTTCCCCGGTGCCCACGTATTACTTCGCCAGCTCAGGCGGGCACACCGAGAGCGTCCAGAACGTATGGCTGGGCAGCAGCCCTGAGCCCTGGCTGGTGGGCGTGTCAGATCCCTACGACGACGCGGGCGGCAATCCCTACTACCGCTGGTCGGTTTCGATGAGTATGGGCAGCGCCGCCGCCCAGCTTGGCTCGCTCGTCAAGGGCTCGCTCCAGGGGATCACGGTGACCAAGCGCGGCGTCTCGCCTCGCGTCATCGAGGCGACGGTGAACGGAAGCGGCGGCACCACGAGCGTGACCGGGCCTCAGCTTCAGGGCATCTTTGGACTGATGTCGACGTACATGTCGTTCTCGACGATCTCGAGTTCGGCGGGGTCCGCGGTGGTTCCCATAGGAGCGACCCGGTCTGCATCTTCGACGCGAGGGTCCGACGGTTCCGTCGGCGCAGGGAGCGCCGGCTTGCGGCTGGCGCGGCGATCGCTCCATGGTTTTGTGTCACCCGCCGCGCCAGGGACGGCGATCGAGATTCAGCTGCTCGCTGGCGGTCATTGGAGGACAGTCCGCACTGCTCGCCTGGGCGCGGGCGGTAGGTACTCGGTGCGGCTGGCCATCGGCGGCCGGTATCGGGTGGTCTTCCGGGGGCTGGACGGGCCGGCGGTATACGTGCGGTAGCGGCGCGGCGGTCGCGGCCCGGACGTCACAAAGTTGTCACGGCGATGTGGGGCGAAACGCGCGTATACGGCTATAAATCGCCCACATCACCCCGGCTCGCCTCGCCGCCGGGCCGCCGCGCCTCGCCACCGCCGGGAGCATCCCCCGCATAAGCTCCACTGGATGCCGCCCCTCCTGGCCGTCGACGCGCCGTTCCTGCTTTACCGCTCGTTCTTCGCGCTGCCGGACAGCATCCACGGCGCTGATGGCAAGTCTGTCAACGCGCTTTTGGGGGCCGTCAATGCGCTGCTGCGGATCGTGGCCGACCGCGGCCCGCGGGCCGTCGTCGTGTGCTTTGGCGCCGAGGCGGCCCACTACCGGGTCGAGCTCTATCCGCCGTATCACGCCAGCCGTCCACCTGTGCCCGATGCGCTGGCCTGGCAGTTCGAGCAGGCTCCGGGATTGTTCGAGCAGTTCGGCTGGGTCACCGAAACCTCGCCGGACCTCGAGGCCGACGATCTGTTGGGTTCGCTGGCTCAGGCCGAGACCGGCGCGGGCGGAGAGGCGCTGCTCCTCACGGGTGATCGCGACATGTATCAATGCGTGGGCGAGCGGGTGAGCGTCCTGTATCTGAAGTCGGGAACCAGCGGCGTCGAGGAGGTCGACGCCGCGGAGGTCAAGAAGCGATACGGGATCACGCCCGACCTGGTCCCGGACTTCATCGCGCTGAGGGGCGATCCTTCCGACGGACTTCCTGGCGCGGCTGGGGTTGGCCCGAAGACGGCCGCCGAGCTCCTCACCCGCCACGGCTCGCTCGAGGCGGCGATCGCGGCCGCCAAGAGCGAACGGCCCCGGATTGCCCAGGCGCTCACCGAGCAGGCGGGTGAGCTGCTGGCCTTCCGCCGGATCGCCCAACTGCAGGAGGTTGCCCTCGACCGACCGCCAGACAGTCCAACGGACCTCGAGGGTGGGGCCCGGGCGGCCCGCGCACTGGGGCTGAACCGGCTCGCTCAACGCCTCGAGGAGGCGGAGGACGTAAGCAAGCTGTAGCGGTCCGCCTCCGTCCGCGGGGGGAGGCGCTTTTCGGCTTTCGGCGGAGCTACGCTTGGCCGGTGGCGCTGACCGCCCCGGAACCGATCTCGTTCAATCCGCTCCGCCGCCTCACGAGCGACCTGCTGGCAGAACGCCGGACCGAGGTTCCATTTCCTGCGGGCGAGACGTCGTTCAGCCTCCGCCGGACCCGCCGGATGGCGCTCGATCCGCTCGACCTCCTACTCGAGGCCTACGAGCGCTATGGCCCGATTTTCACGCTGAGGATCTTTCACGGCAACAGCGTTTTCATGATCGGGCCCGAGGCCAACCACTACGTGACCGTCTCCAACGCCCAGAACTTCACCTGGCGGGACGGCCACATGGGCGACCTGGGCGCGTTCCTGGGGGATGGCCTGCTCACGATCGACGGCGACTATCACCGTCGCGCGCGCCGGATCATGCTCCCGGCCTTCCACCATGAGGCGATTGCCGGTGCGCTCAGCATCATGAGCTTTGAGATCGATCGGGCGCTCGAGCCACTCGGCTCCACGCAGACGTTCGACCTCTATCGCTGGACCCGTCGGCTGGCTCTGCGGATCGCAATGCGCGCGCTGTTCGGATTCGATCCCGACGCGGCGGGCGAGATGACCGACGTGGCTCGCCAATTCGAGCAGGGGCTTGGCTTCTGGGCTCGCGACTATTTCCTCCAGGTGATGCGCGGCCCCGGCTCGCCCTTCGCCCAGATGCAGTCTGCCCGCAGGGACCTGGATCGCGTGATCTTCGGCGAGATCTCTCGGCGCCGGCGCACTGGAGAGCGGGGCCAGGACGTGCTGAGTCTGCTCCTCGATGCCACCGACGAAGAAGGCGAGCGCTTGGACGACCAGCAGGTGCGTGATCAGGTGATGACACTGCTCTTCGCCGGGCATGACACGACGACCTCGACGATTGCCTTCATGTTCTACGAGCTCGCCCGTCGGCCGGACATCGTCGACGGGCTGCGGGAAGAGCGGGAACGAGTACTCGGCCAGGAGCGTCCGGATGCACGGCTGCTCATGAGCGGCCAGCTCGAGCTGCTCGAGATGGTCCAGGACGAGACGCTCCGGATGTACCCGCCCGCGTGGATCGGGGCGCGGAAGGCAGCCACGACGTTTGAGTTCGCCGGGGCGACGGTGCCGCGTGGGGCTTACGTCAACTACAGCTCGTGGGCGTCGCATCACCTGCCGGAGGTTTTCGCTGAGCCCAAGCAGTTCCGTCCCGAGCGCTTTGCTCCGTCACGCAAAGCTTCCTTACCCAAAGGTGCGTATGTGCCGTTCGGCGGTGGATCGCGGATCTGCATCGGGATGCGCTTCGGGCAGCTCGAGCTGAAGGCCATCGCCAGCGAGCTGGTTACTCGCTACGACTTTGAGATTGAACCCGGCTATCAGCTGCGCGTCCGGCAGATGCCCACGATCGGTCCTCGCGACGGCCTGCCGGTGACCGCTCGCCGCCGGAGCTAGCGCCTCCGAGAACACGCGGCTTAAACGCCTGACGGGCGGCTCTCGCCGCCCGTCAGTGGCTGGTGACCTCAATCGATTTCTAAAGCGTTCCTACCCGATACAACGCCGGTGGCAATCGGTTCTTTCATGCGGCTATGGCGTGAAGCGAACCGTGATCACGTCGCCGTCGGCCACTACGTAGTCCCGGCCCTCGGTCCGGAGCGTGCCGCGCTCCCGTGCGCCGGCATACCCGCCGGCGTCCACAAGCTCAGCCCATCCGATCACCTCCGCGCGGACGAAGCCGCGCTGGATGTCGGAGTGCACGAGCCCCGCCGCGTGCCAGGCCGAGAGTCCTTGCCGCAGGTGCCATGACTGGGCCGGCTTGTCTTCGCCGGCCGTGAAGAAGGCGATCAGGTCAAGCAGGTCGAAGGCCTGTCGGATCACCGCCTCGAGTCCTGTCCGATCGAGGCCGAGGTCGGCGCGCATGCTCATCGCCTCCTCCGGGTCGAGCTCGACAAGCTCGCTTTCCAGCCGGGCCGTGATCGCCACCGCGGCCGCTTCGCGTTCCTGGGCATAGCTCGCGATCTCCGAAGGAACTTTCGCGGAACCCTCGTCCACGTTGGCCACGTAGAGCACGGGCTTGGCGGTGAGTGGGCCGAGCGCCCGGACAGCATCAGATGCGTCGGAAGGCGCGGGCACTGAGCTGGCCGGCAACCCGGCCCGGAGGGCGTCGATCAGCTGCTCGAGCCACAGCGCCTCGGCCACCGCTGCGCGGTCGCCGGACCTGGCTGTCCGGATCACCCGGTCCTGGCGCCGCTCGGCCTGCTCGAGGTCGGCATAGATCAGCTCCGTCTCGATCGTTTCGATGTCACGCAGCGGATCGACTTGGCCGTCAGGGTGGACCACGGTGCGGTCGTGATGGGCGCGTACGACGTGGAGGATCGCGTCCGTCTCCCGAATGTTGGCCAGGAAGCGATTTCCCAGCCCCTCCCCTCGGTGTGCGCCGGCCACCAGACCGGCGATGTCGTGGAAGGTGATCGTGTCCGGGACCACCTTCGACGCCCCGACCACACGAGCGACCTCGTCCAGCCGCCGATCGGCCACGGGTACGACCGCGACGTTGGGCTCAATCGTCGTGAACGGATAATTCGCCGCCTCGGCGGCCACCCCCGTGAGTGCGCTGAACAGCGACGACTTGCCGGCGTTCGGAAGTCCGACGATGCCGATCTTCATCGCGGATTGCCGCCCCGGAGCGATGCGACGCGCGGAAAGGCATCTCCGGACCACGCTTCGCCCACGGCCGTGCCCAGGACCGCCCCGGCCAGGACGTCGCTGGGATAGTGAACGCCGAGATAGGGCCGGCTGACGGCAAACAGTCCCGCGGCGCCATAGAGCGGCCCGGCGGGGAGCAGGCCGGCGTACGCCCGGCAGGCGGCAAACGAGGTCGTGGCGTGGGCGCTCGGAAACGAAAGGCGCGATACGGTCGGAGTCAGTGCAGGCAAGCCGGGCAGTTCGGGCCGGCGCCGGCGGACGGTCACCTTGACCGCGTAGTTGAGTGCGTAGGAGCCGGCGACGACTCGCACGCCACGCAGCCACCGGCGGCGCTCTGAAGCGTCGCCCGCGAGCGCGGCCCCTGCCAGCCCGAGACCCAGCCAGCAGGCGGCGTGCTCACCCGTCCGGGAGAAGAGTCCGATCGCCCGCTCGACCTGGGCGCTGTGTCCTCGCGTCCGGGCGAACACCAGCAGCGCCCGGTCCAGCTGGCTAAGCCCCAAAGCCGACGCGATGCTCCTCGTCCTCGACCAGCACGTAGACGACACGTCCGAGATCGAGTGCCACGGTCCCGTCCTCGAACCGCACGTCTCGCCACCCCTCATTCCCCAGAGCGTCCCGTAGCTTGGCCAGCTCGGCCGGGGGGATCCTGCCGCCGAGCACCTGGCTGCCGATGAAGCCGATGCTCACCTTCTGGGGCTTCTCGTTTGTGCCTGACCTGTCGGCTGCCATCAGTGATCCTCCGCCGGTTGCACGATTTCGGTGAGTACTGCGCCGGTCCCGCCCGGATGGACGAACGCCACCCTGGAGTTGCGAATGCCCTGCCGCGGGCGCTCGTCGATCAGCCGAAGGCCGGCCGCGGCCAGGTCTTTCAACGTTTGCTCGATGTCCTGCACGCGGTAGGCCACGTGGTGAAGTCCGGGTCCTCGCTTGGCCACGAAGCGCCCCACGGCCGTCTCCTCGCTCAGAGGCCTGAGCAACTCGATGTGGCTATCGCCGACATCCAGCAGCACGGCCTCGACGCCTTGCTCTGACACCGTCTCACGGTGAACAACCGCCATTTTGAGCTGGTCTTGATAGAGCGAGACCGCGGCCTCGAGGTCCTCGACGGCCACGCCCACGTGATCGATGGCGGAGAGCATCCGGCCCTAGGCTAGCGATGCACGCCGGGGCGAACTCACCCGGAGCGCTTCAGCTTGCCGTGACGCTTGGCATAGCGCTCCCCGGCGCGGAAGATCGCCAAGCCGAGGGGGATTGACACGGCGCCAAGCACCAGCAGCGGCCACAAGTCCGCCCACGAGCCGGCGACTGCTCTCCCGTTCAGAATCGCGGCTCGGATCCCGTGCAGTGCGTATGTCGCGGGCGAGATCGTGGCGATCCACTGCATCCAGTGGGGCATCACGGACACCGGGTAATAGACCCCGGAGACGACCAGGAGCAGCCCCTGGGCGATGAACCCGAGCGAAGCTCCCTTCTCAGGAGATATCAGCGGGAGCACGGCCGTCACCATGCCGAGCCCGGCGAATGAGATCGAGCCGACGGCCAGCAGGACGAGCGCTGAGCCGAAGTCGGCCTGCTGGAGGTGCAGCCCGAAAAATGCAGCCACCACCGCGAACAGCAGCGCGGTGCGCAGCACCCCGTAGAGCACGGCGAACAAAGCCATGCCGCCGAGATGGACCGCCCGGCTAAGCGGCGCCATGAACGTGTATTCGATCGTCCCCTCCCAGCGCTCCCAGGCCACGGTCTCGGTGAGGATCTCGAAGATGATCCCCAGGTAGGACCAGATCACGGCGCCGATCAGCAGCGTCGTCGTCTCACGGTCCACGTTGAGGTGCCCGCCTCCGGCGCGCACGCCCTTGGCGATGAACACGACCGTGAGCGTGTTGGCCACGGTCCAGACGAAGAACGCCAGCTCCCACCAGCCATAACGCTTGATCAAATAGGTGTTGCGCTCGACGACGCCGGCCAGCCCGATCATCTGGGCACGAATCGCGCTCACGCCGCCACCTCCTCTTGGTCCTCGAGCGCTGCTCCGGTGGCGGCGAAGAACGCCTCCTCGAGCGTGCTGGCCCCGTAGCGAGCGCGCAGCTGCGACGGCGAGTCCAGCACGAGCAGGCGGCCGGCGTGCAGAATTCCGATCCGCTCGGCCAGGGCCTCGGCCTCAGCGAGGTCGTGGGTGCACAGCAGCACGGTTGCGTCGTGCTCGCTGCGCACCTCGGCCAGGAACGACTGAACCTCGCGCTTGGAGCGCGGGTCGAGGCCCGTCGTCGGCTCATCGAGCAGGAGCAGCACGGGAGAGGTCAGGAGCGCGCGGGCGAGCGCGACCTTCTGCTGCATTCCGCGGGACAGGTCCTCCATCGGACCCTTCGCCCGGCTGAGCGGAAACCCGACCCGCTCGAGGATCTGGGGAATGGCCGTCCGGGTCACGCTCGGCGTCAACCCGTAGAAGCGCGCTGCGTACGAGAGGTTCTCCACCGCCGACATGCGCTTGAAGAACGAAGCCTCCACCGACACGCGGTTGACCAGCCGGCGCACGGCGGCGGCTTCGCGCACGACGTCGTGGCCGAACACCGCCGCTCGACCGCCGTCGGGTACGAGCAGGGTCGACAGGACGCGGACCAGAGTCGACTTGCCCGACCCGTTCTGCCCCAGAACCGCGATGCACTCAGAGCGCCCGAGCGCAAACGACACGTCCGAGAGGGCAGCCACGGAGCGGGCCCGCTTACCGCGGCCGCGCTGGAAATGCTTCTGGAGATTCGATACTTCGACGGCGTTCAACGTTGCTCCTCATGTGACGACGTGACCAGGGACCAGCGACCGAGGCGGCGCTCGGCCAGAACGGCTGGAGAGTCACGGTCGGAGCAACATTGCCCGTCCACAGTAACACCGTTGGGGTGGTTTGGGGAGGGCCTACATCGGCGGAATCGGGGGCGTTTGCCCACCTCACCGACCGAGTCTGGGCAGGGACTACGGGTGTAGCTGGGCGCGGGGCGCCGGGTTCGCGGCTGTCGCCGCAGCCACCGAGAGCTCGCCGATCCGGCTCGGAGCGGCGGGGGGAACGTCGGCCAGGATGCGCGCGATGTCCTCACGCTCCAGCACCTCGTTGGCCAGCAGTGTCGAAGCCAGCGCGTCCAGCTGCGTTCGGTGGGCGTCGACCATTCTCGTCGCGGCCCTCAGGGCCTCCTCAGCCAGTTCGCGAACCTCCGTGTCGTGGAGTCGCCGGGTGGCCTCCGCGGCGCCGTCGGTGAGGAAGGGAAGGGAAGCCGAACCCGTCCCCATGGCGAAGTCCCGGACCATCGAGCGGGCGATCTCGCCCACGCGCTTGAGGTCGTCCGAGGCTCCGGTCGTGATCGATCCGAACACGAGCTGCTCGGCGGCCCGGCCGCCCAAGAGCATCGTCATGAAGTCGATCAGCTCTTCGCGCGTCTTCAGGTAGCGGTCCTCTTCGGGCAGGTTCAGCGTGTAGCCCAGCGCCCGGCCTCGGGGGACGATCGAGATGCGGTGGACCGGGTCGACCGACGGCAACAGCTCGCCGCACAGGGCGTGGCCCGCTTCGTGGTAGGCCACCACGCGCCGCTCGTGGTCGGTCAGCGTCTTTCGAGATTGCATCCCGGCCACGACGCGCTCGAGGGCGCGGTCGAAGTCGACCAGCTCGACGACCAGTGAAGCGCGCCGGGCCGCGAAGATCGCCGCCTCGTTACAGATGTTGGCCAGGTCCGCGCCGGTCAGTCCGGAGGTCTGGCGAGCCAGAAGGTTGAAGTCGATTCCCGGGGCCAGTTTCTTGTTTGCGGTGTGAACGTGGAAGATGCGCTCGCGGCCACCGACGTCGGGTGGCGAGACGAAGATCTGCCGGTCAAAACGCCCCGGGCGAAGGAGGGCGGAGTCGAGTTTCTCAAGCAAGTTCGACGCCGCGATCACAACCACGTCCTTGGTCGTCGTGAAGCCGTCCAGTTCAACCAGGAGCTGGTTCAGCGTCTGGTCACGCTCGCCTGAGACGTCGAAGCCGCGCTTGCCGCCGACGGCGTCGAGCTCGTCGATGAACACAATCGCCGGGGCGGCCTTCCGTGCGGCCTTGAATAGGCGCCGGATCCGGGCGGCGCCCACGCCCACGAACATTTCGACAAACGACGCTGCGGATTGCGAGAAGAACGTGGCACCCGATTCATGGGCCACAGCCTTGGCCAGCAGTGTTTTCCCGGTCCCGGGCGGGCCGTGCAGGAGGATGCCCTTGGGCACCTTGGCGCCGATCGCCTTGAAACGCTTGGGGTCACGCAGGTATTCGACGACCTCCCGAAGCTCTTCCTTGGCCTCATCCGCGCCCGCGATATCGCTCCAGGCGATCGGCGGGGCGGAGTCCGGCTTGATCCGCTGCGGCCGGGTCCGCGGCATGAATCGCATGAGCGCGAACACGGCCACGACCAGCAGCCCCATGAAGATGATGGGCAGCCAGTCGTGCAACCAGGAGTAGACGTCCGGGTAACCGAGAAAGGCGAAATCCATTGCCTAAGCCGCTATCGGCACGTAGGCCCCATCACTGAAACCAGCGGGCCCCTGGGTGGATCACCCGCCGGAGTGCCCGGTTACTGAACCTTCTCCAGCCGGGGGTTCGGTGAGTAACCGCGACCCACTTTGGCGCACGGGTTTCCCTCCAGCCGGACAACATCCGCGGTGAAGTCGTTGTCCCCCCGAATCAGCGAGCTTCCGACGCCGTAGGCATCCACAGGAACGCCCTCGGCTTCGAATTGGCGGATCCGCTCCACCGTGAAGCCACCACTCGCCACGATCCGCACGCCCGTATGGCCTGCGTCGTCCAGTCCGCGCCGGACTTTCTCCACCAAACGTGGGTTGACCCCGTTCGGTTTGAAGCCGCCGAGCTCGCCGAACAGCGAGCGGTCGACCAGGTCCTCGCTGGTGTCGAGCCGCACGCCCCAGAGCCGGGGACCGAGGGCCGCGGCTACCTCCAACGCCGTCTTCAGCGAATCGTTCTCGAAGTCGACCAGCACGGTCACGTTCATCTCGCGCTCGAAGCGATCGGCGAAAACGGTGGCGGCCTTCACCGTGTCTCCGCCGTAGGCGGCGATCAGGCCGTGGGGGACCGTCCCGATGCCCGTGCCTCCCCACCACGATGCCTGAGCGTCGGTCGAGACTCCGATCGCCCCGGCGACATGAGCGCTCCAGCCGTCGCCCGTCTGCACCAGCCAGTGGTCGTGCCGAGCCGGGAAGTAGAAGATCTGCTTGCCCCGGGCCGCCTCCACAACCTCGGCCACGTTGCGCATGATCAGCGAGCGCCGGGCCAGACAGCCCAGATAGACGGTCTCGAGATGCGCGAACAGGCTGTAGTCACCCTCGATTATCAGGACGGTCTCCCGGGGCGCTATCGCCTCGCCCTCAGCCAGGGCGTACACCTCGAGCTGGTCCCAGCCGTCGACCCAGTCCCCATTCGCATCCTCGTGGCCGCTGCACAGCTTGAGCACTGCGATCGCCTCGTCAATTCCTCCGAGCAGCGAGGGCTGCTTCTGGAAGACCTGCATCGTCACCTGGGGGTGGTAGTTCTCGGCCTCCAGAAGCTGCTTGGTGTAGACGAAGTAGGCGTCCGAGTAGTACCCGCGCCGGATCCGGTCGACGGGAAGGCGAAAGACAGCGGGGTCGAGACGCCGGCGGACGGAGGCCTGCGCCGTCATGGGCGGGGAGTGTATTGGCATCCCCCCACCGCCCTGCGCGCCGCCGCGCCGTCAGCTCAGTCGAGCAGCTCGCGGGCCATCGCGGTGTAGAAGTCCGCGGCCACTCCGAGATCGCGCACGTCGATGCGCTCATTGGCGCTGTGGACGAGTGGAGCGGCCTCGAAGAGCGACATGTGCCGGTGGGGAAAGAACCCGTAGGCCACGCATTCGGGGAATGCGTCCCGCCACCAGCGTGAGTCCGAGAAGCCGGGAAGGAGGACGGGTAGCGTCTTGGCACCGGGGTCGCTTCGGCCCACCCAGCTGGAGATCGCCTCCATCAGCGGCGACTCGACGGAGGATTCGTTGCCCACCACCTGCTCGGCGAACTCCAGCTCGAGCCCATCCATGGCCTCGCCAAGCACCTCCTCGACGCGTCGCCGGGCGGTCTCCTCCCCCAGGCCGGGCGGAACGCGGCAATCGACCTTGATGTCCGCCCGGGAGGGGATCACGTTGTCCTTATCCGAGGCATGGGCCATGGTGGGGGTAAGGGTCACGCCAAGCATCGGCTCGAGCACAAGTCGCGCCAGCACCGCCTGTTTTGTCTCGAGTTGGTCCAGCGCGGCCGCCGGATCGTTCGGATCCTGATCCAAGCGGCGGAGCATTTCCGCCGTCGTCTGGACCACCTCATAGGCCGGCTCGGAGTCCGCAAACTTGACCAGCGCCGGCCCCAGCTTCAGGAGTGCGTTGTCGCCCATCCTGGGCAGAGAGGCGTGCCCGGCCACGCCGTGGGCCACGAGCTTGAAGCGGAAGACGCCCTTCTCGCCACAGCACACGCCGTACACCCGCCGGCCGTCTAACTCGAATGAGTGGCCGGCCCCCTCGTTGAGGAGCATCTCGCACCGAACCCGGTCAGGGTGCTTCGAGGTCAGCCATTGGGCGCCGAGTTCTCCACCGGCCTCCTCATCGGACACGAACACAAGCTTGAGGTGTCCGTGCCCGGGCCGCCAGCCGCTCTGTGCCAGCTCGGCGCCAGCCACCGCCTCGGCCGCGACCTGGGATTTCATGTCCAGTGCCCCGCGGCCCCACAGAAAGCCTTCCTCGACGTCGCCTGACCACGGGTCGTGATCCCACTCCGAGGGCTCGGCCAGGACCGTGTCCACGTGGCCCAGATAGCAAAGCGTCGGTCCGTCGCCGGTGCCGTGCAGGTCAGCCACGAGGTTGGGCCGGTCCGGCTGGGCGCCCAGGACCTCGACCTCGAAGCCGGCTCGTTGCAGATAGTCCCTCAGGTACTCGATCGCAGGCCGCTCGTTGCCGGGCGGATTGACCGTGTTGAAGCGAATGAGTTGCTGGAGAACCTCGGTCGTCTGGGCTTGAAGGTCGGCTGCCATAAGCCCCAGCCTAACTCTCCGCGTAGCATCGGGACGTGCCATCCACTCAGGACGATCTGCGGCTGGCTCTCCAGCTGTGCGACCTCTCCGACGAGATCACGCTCGGGCGCTTCCGGCAGGGTGACCTCCAGGTCCAGACCAAGCCGGACATGACGCCGGTCAGTGATGCCGACATCGCCGTGGAGCGAGCGGTGCGCGAACACCTCGGTCACACCCACCCGGACGACTCCGTCGTGGGGGAGGAATACGGCGGCGTGGAGGAGGATGGCGGATCCCGGCGCTGGATCATCGACCCGATCGACGGCACCAAGGGGTATGTCCGTGGCCTGCCGGTGTGGGCCACGCTGCTGGCGCTCGAGCAGGACGCGGAGCTTGTCGTCGGCGTGATCTCGGCTCCCGCCCTCCACAGGCGGTGGTGGGCGGCGCGTGGAGAGGGCGCCTATGTGCTCGACCGGCTTTCCGGCGCGCCTCGCCCGCTGCACGTATCAGGAGTTGAAGACCTGTCAGACGCGATGTTGACGTTCGGTGACCTCGAGGACTGGGAGTCGATCGGTCGGCTCGATGCCTTCTTGGAACTCGCTCGCCGGTGCTGGCGAGCCCGCGGACTCGGCGACTTCTGGTCCTACATGCTCGTGGCTGAGGGAGCGGCCGAGATCGCGCTGGATCCGATCGTGTCGCTATGGGACATGGCCGCCCAGCAGGTGATCATCGAGGAGGCCGGTGGTCGCCAGACTGACCTGTCCGGCGCGCGGGATCCAGGTGCGGGCAGCGGTCTGGCCACCAATGGTCGGCTGCACGAGGCGACCCTGGCGATCGTGGGCCAGTGAGCGCGCTGCACGCGGTCGGGATCCTGGCCGCGGGCGTAGCCGCAGGTGCGATCAACGCTGTCGTGGGTAGCGGCACGCTGATCACGTTTCCCGTCCTGCTGGCCTTTGGTTACGCCCCGGTGGTGGCCAACGTGTCCAATACCGTGGGGCTGGTACCCGGGTCCGCCGCGGGCGCGGTGGGCTATCGGCGCGAGCTCTCGGGGCAGCGAGCCCGGGCGCTCCGCCTGGGGGCGACGTCGCTGGCCGGCGGGATCGGCGGGAGCATTCTGCTCCTGGAGCTGCCCGCCTCGGCCTTCAAGAAGATCGTCGTCGCGTTCATCGTGATCGCGCTGGCGCTGATCCTGGCGCAGCCGCGGTTGGGTCGCTGGCTGGGTCGCTTTCACCCGGCGGGCCGCCACCGCGAGCAGGCGGGCCCGGTGGCCACCGGCGCGGTCCTGGCCAGCGGCGTTTACGGCGGCTACTTCGGTGCCGCCCAGGGGATTCTGCTGCTGGCCATTCTGGGGCTGTCGATCGACGACGGCCTTCAGCGCATCAACGCGCTCAAGGTCGTGCTGGCGGGGCTGGTCAACCTCGTGGCGGGAGTTGTGTTTGTGATCGCGGCCCATGTCGCCTGGGGGGCGGCCGGTCTGATAGCGGCGGGCTCGATCGTGGGCGGCATTGTGGGCGCCCACGGGGGCCGCCGGCTTCCCGCGCCCGCGCTCCGACTGGTGATCATGGCCGTGGGTATCTTCGCCATCGTGCGGCTGCTGGGCTGACGGCGAGCGCGCGAGCCATACTTGCCCACATGGACCGCCTGTTCGGCCAGGATGAGGCCCCAGCTGCCGCCACTGCACGGATTCCGCCGGACGCCCCGCTGGCCACCAGACTGCGCCCCCTGACGATCGACGAGTTCGTCGGCCAGGACCGGTTGCTGGCCGCCGGCTCCGCGCTGAGGACGGCCGTCGAGGAGGGACGGCCGCACTCGATGATCCTTCACGGTCCGCCGGGGAGTGGCAAGACCACGCTCGCCCGGCTGTTGGCCTCGGTCTCAGACGCCGCGTTCGAGGAGGAGAGCGCCGTGCAGGCCGGTCGCGCCGAGGTCCGGGCGGTGATCGAGCGGGCTCGGGAGCGGCTCGCTGGCCCCGGACGGCGCACGATCCTATTTCTGGACGAGATCCACCGTTTCAACAAGGCCCAGCAGGACGCCCTTCTCCCAGCGGTGGAGGAGGGGCTGATCACCCTGATCGGCGCCACCACCGAGAACCCGTATTTCGAGGTCAACTCAGCGCTCCTGTCTCGAACGCGCGTGTACGAGCTCGAGCAACTGTCGGCCTCCGATGTCCGGGTGCTGCTGGAGCGCGCGATCGAGCGCGGCGAATGTTCGGCCGGGACGGAGGGGGAGGCGCCCTCGGCGGCCCCCGATGTCGAGCCGGCGGCGCTCGAGTTTCTCTCACAGCGATCAGGCGGGGACGCCCGCATCGCTTTGAACGCGCTGGAGCTGGCCTGTCGCACGGCCGGACCCGGGACGGCTGTGACGCTCGCCCACGCCGAGGATGCCCTCCAGCAGCGAGCGCTCCTGTACGACCGCCAGGCTGACCGCCATTACGACACGATCTCCGCCTGGATCAAGGCGACGCGGGGCTCGGACCCCGACGCCTCGCTGTACTACCTGGCGGTGATGCTCGAGGGGGGCGAGGATCCGCGCTTCATCGTCCGGCGGATGGTCGTGCTGGCCTCCGAGGACGTGGGGAACGCCGATCCTCAGGCCCTCGTCGTGGCCACCGCGGCGGCTCATGCCGTCGAGCACGTCGGCATGCCCGAATGTCAATTCGCCCTCGCCCAGGCCGCGATCTATCTGTCTCTGGCTCCGAAGTCAGATGCCGCCAAGCGATCGATCGGAGCCGCTCGTGAGTATGTGCGCCGGGAGGGCGCCCACCCGCCGCCGCCACATCTGCGCTCCTCCACTCGCGGAGACGGCAATTACGACAACCCCCACCGCCGAGAGGACCATCTCTCGCCGCAGGAGCTGATGCCCGACCAGGCGATCGGACAGCGGTTCTACGAGCCTGACTCGGCCGAGGAACGTCTCAGGGCACGCCTGGCCGACGTGCGACGCGCCCGAGGACGCGGGGAGTAGTCCCCGCCGCTAGGCCTCGCCTGAGCGCAGGCGCTCGCGGAGCTCGGATCGGCGGATCTTGCCGCTGACCGTCTTGGGCAGCTCGGTGACGAAGTGAATCTCTCGCGGGTATTTGTACGGCGCGGTTAGGCGCCTGGTGTGCTCCTGGAGCTCTGACGCCAGCTCGGGACTCGGCTCATGGCCTGACCCGAGCACGCAGAATGCAGTCACGATCTGAGTCCGCTGCGGATCGTCCTTGCCCACCACAGCTGCCTCGGCCACCGCTGCATGCTCGATCAGAGCCGACTCGACCTCAAATGGCCCGATCCGGTAGGCCGATGAGGTGATCACGTCGTCGTCGCGGCCCTCGAACCACAGGTAGCCCGCGCCGTCGCGCCAGGCCTTATCGCCTGTGTAGTACCAGCCCTTCCGGAAGGCCCCGGCGGTTGCCTCGGGGTCACGGAAGTACTCGTCGAACAGGCCCACGGGCCGGTCAGGCTCGTAGGACACCGCGATATTGCCGACGGTGTCGTCCGGTGCCGGCTCGCCGTCGTCGCCGAGGACGTCGACCTCGTATCCGGGCATCGGCTTGCCCATCGAGCCCGGTCGGACCGGCACGGCCCGGTAGTTGGCCACGACACACGTCGTTTCGGTCTGGCCGTAGCCGTCGTAGATCGTCAGACCGGTGTGCTCCTCCCAGACCCTGATGACCTCCGGGTTGAGCGGCTCACCTGCGCTCGTGCAGTGACGAAGCCCGCTCAGGTCGTGCTCGGCAAAGCTGGCCTGGACGAGCAGGCGATAAAGGGTCGGCGGCGCACAGAATGAGGTGATCTCTGACTGCTCGATGATCGACAGGATCGTCGCGGCGTCGGGCTTGCCGAGGGCGACCTGAACGACGGTCGCTCGCTCGTGCCATTGTCCGAACAGTCCTCCCCAGGCGGCCTTCGCCCAGCCGGTGTCGGTGACGGTCCAGTGCCGGTCGCCCGGGCGCAGGTCGTGCCAGAAGCGGGCCGTAGAGACGTGCCCGAGCCCGTATGAGGATGGGTGGAGCACCATCTTCGGATAGCTCACGGTGCCGCTCGTGAAGTACAGGAGCATCGGGTCATACCGGGAGGTGGGTGACTCAGCCAGTTCGCCACCGTCGGCGTCCGACATCAGCGCGTCGAGATCGAGCCAGCCCTCGCCCGGACCGGCGCCGTCGTCCCGCCAGCAGATGCGATGGGCGAGGCTCGTTGGCGCCTGGTCGATCGCCGTCACCTTCTCCGCGCCCGCGGCGTCGGTGATCGCCGCCACCGCCTCGGCGCTGCGCAGCCGGTAGGCGATGTCGTGGCTCGTCAGCTGATTTGTGCCCGGCATCGGCACGGCCCCGATCCTGATCGCTCCCAGAACCGCGGCGTACCAGGCCGGGACGCGCGGGAGCATGATGAAGACCCGGTCGCCCTTCCTCACTCCGAGCTTGGCCAGTGCGGTGGCCGCTCGCCGGGCTTCGCCGGCCAGGTCGGCCACGGTCTGCTCGGACACCATTCCGCCGGAGCCGTCGAGCGACAGGAGAGCGAGATCCTCAGGAGCCTCGGCGGCCCAGCGCTCCACGATGTCCACGACCGCGTTGAATTCGTCTCCTATGTCCACCCGATAAGCGGCTCGCTCTGCTTCGTAGTCGCCGAGGCGAGGTGGAGTGCTCCTGTCGGGCTTGGCGGTCATCGCTTCACGGCATATTGTCGGTCGTCGCCATCGTGCGCGCGCTGCGCCCGGTTCTGACGTTTTGCTGACCTACACCGTCCCCACGAAAGCATGGGCGCTGAAGCGCGTGGTCGGCGTGCTGGCCGCCGGTACGGACGAGCGCCTGCACAACAGGCCGGCGGTAGCTCCGGGCGATGTGCCCCGGTCTCCGAGGGACGTGAGTCCGGAGTGGCTGTCGGCCGTTCTGTGCGCGGGCACGCCCGGGGCCAGGGTCATCGCCGTCGCAGTCACCGCCCCGGGTATCGGGACCACGACGCGGGCGTCCCTAGAGCTGACATACAACGAGGCCGGCGCCGCCGGCGGCCTGCCCACCCGAGTTTTCGTCAAGTGCACGACAGGGCTGGCTCAGCGGATCATGCTGGGCCTGGGAGGACTCATCCATGGCGAGCCCGGGTTCTACGCGCATGTCAGACCGCTCGTTGAGATCGAGGCCCCGCTCGGGTACCACGGCGCCGTGGCCGCCAGGTCGTGGCGCTCGATCGTCGTGATGGAGGATGTGGTCAGGACCCGGGGCGCGCGATTCTGGCGGCCATCATCGAGTCTCTCCCGCCCGCAGATCGAGGACCTGCTGGCCAGCGCGGCTCGGTGGCACGGTGCCCTCTGGGACAGCCCCCGGCTTGGCGAGTGGAAGTGGCTTAAGACGCCGGCCGAGCAGATGGCCATGATCGACGCGCTGCTCAGCTTGGCCGACCGTACACGTGCGGGTGTTCAGCGGGCTCACGGCGTGATCCCGGCCAGGCTCTCCAAGCGCCAGCACCACCTCCAAGACGCACTGCGCGCTTCGATGTGGCTGGCCAGCCAGGGGCCGCTCACCTATCTCCACGGCGACCTGCACATCGCGAACACCTACACCATGGACGAAAGGACGATGGGCGTATGCGACTGGCAAACCTCCCTTCGGGGCTCCTGGGTGCACGATTACGCCTACCTCGTGGCCACGTCACTCGAGGTAGAGGATCGGCGCGAGTGGGAGCGTGACCTGCTCGCGTTTTATTTGGAGCAGCTGGCCGCTGCCGGCGGGCCTTCCCTGGCCACGGGGGAGGCGTGGAACTCCTATCGGCAGGCATTGTTCTATCCGTACTTCGCCTGGCTCTACACCCTCGGCCGATCACGTCTGCAGCCGAACTTCCAGCCCGCCGAGACAGGCCTCGCGCTCGTCAGGCGCCTCGCCGCCGCGATCGACGACCTCGCCTCGTTTGCTGCGATCGGGGTTTAGGCGCCCCGCCACCGGGCATCGATGGCTCTCGACCTGTATTGCCGCAAAATCTGGCTATTTACAGGGAAATTACCTGTGTCGCAGAGTGAAGCTACTACCCTGAAGGAATGGCAGAGAACTGGATTTCCGGCGCGCTGTTGGGCCGCTCCCTTGATCTCGATGGGAAGGGAGGACGCGTCCGGCTGCGGCTAGCTCGCTCGAGTGACGTCGGGGCGATCGGCGCGCTCTTGGACCGCCAGCCGACCTCGTTCGGTTCGGGCGCCGCCCACGCTCTCGTCCAATACGACCCTCGGAATAGGTACGTCGTATGCGCCACGGCCCTGCTCGGGGGCGCTGAACAGCTCGTCGGGTTGGGCGCGATCGACATCCGTCCGGACGAGGACACCGAGCCAGACCTGCTGATCGTCGCCCCCGACCTCGGGGGACCGCTGGCCGAGTTGCTGTGGCGGGTTCTGGTCGGCACCGCCGGTAATGCGCGGCGCGCCCGAGCGGCCTAGCTGGGCTTGCTTCCGGGGAGGCGCCGTGTAGTCTCGCCCGGGCTGGGCGCGGGGAGCGTGTTGAGGGCCAAGGATGAAAGGTGAGCGCTGTGAGGTCGATTAGTCGTTGGGGTCGTTCGACTCGAGCCGGCCGGGCTGCCTTTGATCTGCTGCTTGCGGCGGTCGGAGTTTGCGCGTTTTTTGCCTCGTCGGCGGGAGCCAAGGTCATCAATGTCCCGGCGATCCATAAAGCGTTCAGCGGCATGCCGCCGGAGCTCGGCATCCTCCCCTCCCCCGCCGCGGTGGAGCAGGCGAGCCAGGGCCCTAGCAGTGGCGGCCGGGCCGGCGCCTCTGGGACGCCGACCTGCGACGCCAGCTTCGAGCCTGACTGCCACAGTCCCCTGACCAACCCCGGCGGGAACCCGGTGCAGCACGCGGAAAAGGACTATCTGTTCTTCTGGTCACCGACGGGTGCTTCGGCGTACCCGGCCGGCTATGTCGCCGGGATGCAGAAGTTCCTGAGCGGGCTGGCGTCCGGGGACTACAGCCCGGATATCACGGCCAGCAATGTGGGCAATCCACTCTCGGTGGTTCAGCAGTATTACGACCTCTCGGGTCCAGGGGGCGCGAAGCGCTTCATCCCGTTGGCGATCCAGAAGGCTGGGACGATCGTCGACAGGGATCCGTATCCCGCGGCCAGCGCCAACGGCCATCAATGCCGCGATACCGACCCTGGGCCGCCCAGCTACAAACCCACCACGTGCCTGATCGCAGCCGATTACGGGATCGAGCTCGCAAACTACGTCACGGCCCACCACCTTCCAACCGGTATCGACGTGGAGTACTTCGTACTCACGCCTCCGCGCGTGGGTAGCTGCGACTCTGTTGGAAGCCCGTCCAAGACGAACGGCTGCGCCATGACTGCCTACTGCGCCTTCCACACCTACTTCAGCACCGGCAGCGGCGGCAGTACCCGCACCATGTTCGCCAACGTGCCCTACCTGGACAAGACGCCCTGCGACATCGGCAATTACGTCAACAACGATCACACCGATTCCGTCGTCGGCACGTTCAGCCACGAGCTGGCCGAGACCATGACCGATCCGTTGCTGAACGCGTGGCGGGGGAAGGGTGGCGGCTCGGACGAGGTCGGCGATAAATGCTCCTATCAGTACGTCACAGGTGCTACGACGGTTCAACCGCTCGACTTCACCGGCCTACCGAACAACGGCTCCGGTTATTACAACACCACGCTGAACGGCCGCGACTACCTGCTCCAGATGGAGTTCGACGACTCGGCCAACGGCTGCAACCAGTGGGACACCCAACCGCAGCCCACGGCCACGATCGTGGGGCCGGGCTCGGTGAACACGGCGTCGCCGGCCGCCTTCTCATTGGGCAGCGTCACCGCTCCACCGGGAGTGGCCTACGTCAGCTGGAACTTTGGCGACGGGTCATCGACCACGGTGACTAATCCCGGGTCCGTCTACCACACCTATCAGACCGCCGGGACCTACACCGCCACGGCCGTCCTGACCGACAACCACGGCAACGAGGTGAGGATCACGAACGTGGTCACGGTCACGGGGAAAGGTCTCCCGGCCAGCCTGTCGATCAGCGTGACTCCGAAGAATCCCGCGCCGAAAGCGCCAGACATGCTCAAGTTCACCGGCCGGGCGCTATCCGGCGGCACGCTCGGGAGCGCTCATAACAAGAGTGAGCTCGATGTCTACGAGCAGTCCAGCGGCTCGTGTGCCACGACGTGGTCGGCCGAGAATGCCCGCGCCAAGGCTGGCAAGGCCACGAGCATCGGATACGCGTTGCTGGCCGCCGGACCGTTTTCCCTCGTGGACCATCGCACGGCAACGCCGACTAAGCACACGACGGTTCGGTTCTGTGGGTTCGTGTCTCGATCCGTGACGAAGACCGACGCCCACGCCACGGCGAGCTACACCTCGACATAGGTCGCGCGAGTCGGGCCACCGGCGCAGTAGCCTGTCCATCCGTCGTGCCGGGCACAGCCACCGCGGAGCTACAGTCGCTCAACCCAGCCACGGGTGAGCTGCTCGGGAGCGCCCCGGTGACCCCGCCCGACGACGTTCAGCGCGTCGTCGGGGAGGTGGCGAAGGTCCAGCCCTTCTGGGCTCAACTGACGCTGGGCGACCGCGCGCGCTACCTCGAGCGGGCGGCTCAGGTGGTGATCGATGAGGGCGATGAGATCCGGGACCTGATCGTCCGCGAGCAGGGAAAGCCCCGCAACGAGGCCTTCTCCATGGAGGTGCTGCCCACGATCGACGCTCTCAGCTGGATCGCCGGCGAGGGCCCTCAGATCCTGGCCGACGAGAAGATCCCGATGGGCCAGCTCTTTCTGAAGACGAAGCGCTCGGCATTCACGTATGAGCCGCTCGGAGTGATCGGGATCATCTCGCCCTGGAACTACCCGTGGAGCATCCCCTTCGGCGAGGTGGCGCTGGCCCTGATGGCCGGCAACGGCGTCGTGCTCAAACCGGCCTCGCTGACGCCGCTGCTCGGGAGACCGCATTGCCCGCGTGTTCGCCCGAGCCGGGGTTCCGGAGGGACTTGTCCGCGTCGTGCACGGGCCGGGAACAGGGCCCGCCCTGGTGGCCTCCGGTGTGGCCAAGGTCTTCTTCACGGGTTCGGTCGAGGCGGGGCGTGAGGTGGGCGAGCAGTGCGCCCGGCGCCTCAAGGGGTCGGTCCTCGAGCTGGGGGGCAAGGATGCGATGCTCGTGCTGGCCGACGCCGACATCGACCATGCGTGGCCGGGGCGCTCTGGGGCGGCTTCGCCAATGCCGGCCAGACGTGCTCCGGGATCGAGCGGGTCTACGTCGTCCGCGAGGTGGCCGATCGCTTCATCGAGGGCGTCGTCGCCGGGGCGCGGCGGCTGAAGGTGGGCGATCCGATGGGATGGGACACCGAGATCGGCCCGCTGATCTCTCACGAGCAGTTTGAGATCGTCCGCGAGCTGGTGGACGACGCGGTGGCCGCCGGGGCGTCGCTGCGGTGCGGAGGACCGCTCGAATCACCCTCGGGGCTCGAGCAGGGCTCGTTCTATGCGCCGACGGTACTGACCGAAGTCACCCACGAGATGCGAATCATGCGTGAGGAGATCTTCGGCCCGGTGCTCCCGGTCGTTGTGGTCGACTCCGAGGATGAGGCCGTCAGACTGGCCAACGACTCGGACTTCGGGCTCGGCGCCTCCGTCTGGACCGCGGATCGGCGCCAGGGGCGAGCGCATGGCCCGCGAGCTCGAGGCGGGGATGGTCTGGGTCAACGATCACATGTTCAGCCACGGGGCCTGCCAATGCTCCTGGGGCGGGATCAAGCAATCCGGCCTGGGGCGGACCCACTCCAAGTTCGGGCTGTACGAGTGCGTGAACATCAAGCTCAGGGTGTGGGAGCCATCCAAGTTCAAGAACCCGTGGTGGCATCCGTATGACGAGACGCTGGGCCGGGCCCTGCGCCAGAGCGCCACGATCCTTTACGGCCGTCCGTCGATCAGGGCAGCCGCGCTCAAAGAAGGCTTCGAGCCCCTGCTCCGCCTCGGCGCGCGTCTGGCCCGCGACGCGCTCAAGCGCTGAGGCTCGAGGGTCGTACGTGGCGGCTGCTTGGCCGGGCAGCCGGCCAGCATGTCGTTGCACGTCCGCAGCACCCGTGCCCCGGGTCGTGGAGGCTGTACTCCGAGTAGTAGTAGAAGGAGAGGGTGTTCCGGATCGGGATGCCCTTGATCTCGTAGGGGACGTTTCCCGCAGCCGGGTCGGTGGGGTGGGACGCGGCCTGGCTCGCGCTGTAGGTGCCGGCTCCGAATGAGACGTCGGCGGCGGGCCGGTCGACGTGGTTGTCGTTGTAGTCGGCGCTCTGGTCGTAGCGACCGAGGGTGGTCAGGCGGTGGAAGGCGGTGTCGCCGGCCGGGAGCATCGGGTCGCGGCCGCCGCGCAGATACTGATCCAGCCACGCCAGCGTGTAGTAGAAGGCGACCCGCTCGCCGATCTCGTTGGCCGGGAGCACGTATGGGATGTAGCTGTAGGTCAGGTGGGTGCCGTTACGGATCGAGACGATCTCGGAGTCCAGTCCGGCCTTGACCAGGCTCCGGTAGCCGGCCGTGCCGTCCAGGCCGCCGCCGTTGGTCGACCCGTTCGGGTTCGGCACCGTCGTCTGGGGCTGGGGGTTGAACTCGTAGTCGTTGGTCATGGCCAGCGCCGGAGCGTGCAGCCTGCTCGCCCGGTCGGCCTTGGGAATGGTCACGTTGCTCCGGCACTGCGACATGTGCACCGGAACCAGGTCGTCCCAGGCCACGATCGTCTTGACGCGCTTGTCGCACTGCCCGGCCCAGCTCACCGCGGAGGCGCCGAGGGAGTGGCCGGCGATGCCCACGTCCCGGCGGTCGAGGCCTTCGATAACCGGGGTTGAACGACCCGCCGGTAGCGGTGCCCGGGCGTGGACAGGAAGAAGTTCAGCGCGTCCTCGGTCCCCTGGTAGAAGTTGTAGTTCTGCTGGTAGGGAACCCCCTTGCAGAGGGCGTTGCCGGACCTCGAGCTGCCCGGGCCCGCAGTGCTTGCTCGACGGGAGCAGATCCGAGTCGCCCTGCCCCTGGGGATCGAAGGTCAGCACCTCGTAGCCGTACTGGGAGAGTCCCTCGGCGGCCCAGTAGTAGAGGTTCTCGTAGGCCTGGACCGAGCCGTCGGTGATCACCACGCCGGGGTAGCGGCCGTTCTTCAACCTCGGGACGCCGGGGGGAGGCATCCACACGTGCCCGCGCAGCACCGCGCCGTCGCGTGAGGTGAAGGAGATCGGAAAGACGCGGGCGCCCGTCCGCTGGCGCCAGTCGCTGATCGTGCGGAACGAGTCTGCCCCCTGGGATCCCGGGACCAGCGTCGTGAACCCGCCGTCGATGTGCCCCGGGCCGTCGGTGATCTGCTGGCCCAGTTGTTCGAGCCACAGCCCGCCGCCCTGGGAGAGGTTTTCGAATCCGTAGGCGCGATTGGCTGCCTGGTCGCGCACGCGAAGCGTGGCGCAGTACTGGTTGAGGGCGTCCCGGACGTACCAGGCCGGGTTCGTCGGCCGGCCGCCCGCGAAGCTTGGGGTTGATGTGGGAGTCGGCGGCCGAGAAGCATTGCTTGTCGACCGAAGAGCCCGGAATTGCGCCGCGCCCGGAGCGAGGCGGCAGCCGCCTTGGCGTAGTAGCGCCACCTCGGCCCGAGCGAAATTCTCAGCGCGGTGGGCACCGGTTGCTGCCAGGGCCGCCGTCGTGGTCCACCGGCCAGAGCGCAGGCCACTGCCAATCAAGAGAGCGCGCAGCGGCCGTCTGTTCGAGATCCCGGGCCATTCGCGGCAAACAACGGGTCAGGGCCGGGAGAACTTGCGGGCTACCGGGCCTAAGTACCCTTGAGGCAATGCCCGCCCAGGCCTACAGCGGCAAGGAATGCGTGTGCCAGCTGCGCAAAGGAGTCTGTGACCAGTCGTGCGTCGAGGGGATGCTCCAGACGCCGTTCTACATCGCGTGCCTGCGGCTGAGCGGCCGCCGGTGCGTGGTCGTCGGGGGAGGCGAGGTGGGGCTCGAGAAGGTCGAGGGCCTGCTGGCCTGTGACGCCTCGGTGACGCTCATCGCGCCAGATGCCCAGCCCGAGCTCGTCCAGCTGGCGCTGGAGGGCTCGATCGATGGGAGCAGCGTGAATACGCCTCGGGTGACCTGGATGGAGCGCTGATCGCGATCGCCGCCACGAGCGACACCGACCTGAACATCCGGGTGTTCGAGGATGCCGAGGCGCGATCGATGCTCGTCAACGTGGTCGACGTCCCCCCGCTGTGCAATTTCATCCTGCCGGCGATCGTCCGAAACGGCCCCTTGGCGATCGCGATCTCGACCGCGGGAGCCTCGCCGGCGCTGGCCAAGCGGATGAAGCGTGAGATCGGCGAGCTGTTCGGCGAGCCTTACGCCCAGCTGGCGATCCTGCTCAACGACGCGCGCGGCTGGGCCAAGGCCACGCTGCCCACCTACCAGGACCGCAAGGAGTTCTTCGAGTCGATCGTGGGCGGCCGGCCGGACCCGATCGAGCTACTCAGGGCTGGCGACTGTCCGGGCCGTGCGCGACCTGATCGAAGCCGCCCAGCGCGAGCACGTGTCGCTCGTCTGAGCGTGCGGCATACGCCGACCGGTCTGGTAGGGTCGGTGGCAGCGGCTGGCCCGGCGCTCCGCTCGGCGGGGCCGCCGCCCTCGCCGCGCCGCGTCGCGAGCTCCAGGTCTCGGATCCGCTGGACGAGCGGATCCATCTCGGGATGAGCAGATGGCGCCGCTTGAGGCGAGTTCGTATGCCTTGTGGCCCAGGTCCCAGTACGCCTGAGCCAGCTCCTTCTTGGCCTGGACCTCCTCCACGCCCTCCTGGGCCTTGGCCTTGACCTGCTCGGCGGCTGCCTTGGCTCTGTCCAGAAAGCTCATCTGCTTTCCTTTCCTGGTCCTGATCGGACCTCCGGTTCGGCCGGCGAGCAGTCATCATCCCGGATGGATGGACGACGACGCCAGCCTCAGCCATCTCGACGAGACCGGGCAGGCTCGGATGGTCGACGTCTCGGCCAAGGAGCCGACGAATCGCCGCGCGCTCGCTCGGGCCACGGTGCGAGCTCGACCCTGAGACCGCACGCACCGTGGCCCGCGGCGATGCCCCCAAAGGCGAGGTCCTGGGCACCGCCCGGATCGCAGGCATCCAGGCGGCCAAGCGGACGGCCGAGCTGATCCCGCTCTGCCATCCGCTCCCTCTGAGCTACGTGGGGGTCGAGGCCGACGTCGACGCCGAGGCGGCGCTGATCACCCTGACCGCCGAAGCTCGCACGACCGGTCCGACAGGTGTCGAGATGGAGGCGCTGACCGCAGCCGCGGTGGCCGCGCTGACGGTCTACGACATGATCAAGGGGATCGACCGCGGTGCCCGGATCGCCGAGATCGTGCTGCTCGAGAAGTCCGGGGGGCGGTCAGGGGAATGGAGGCGGGCGCAGTGAGGGCGGTCATCGTCACGATCTCGACCGCGGGCGCCCGCGGCGAGCGCGAGGACCTCTCCGGCCAGGCGCTGGCCGAGCATGGCGGTCGGCGGCGGGCATTGAGGTGGTGGCCCGCGAGCTCATCCCCGATGACCACGGCCAGATCGAGGCGACGCTCCGGCGGCATGCCGACCCGGACGCTGGCGTCGACCTCATCCTCACCACGGGCGGGACCGGGCTGACGGCCGGACGACGTCACGCCGGAGGCGACCAAGGCGGTGATCGACCGAGACGTACCTGGCCTGGCCGAGGCGATGCGGACCGAGTCTCTGAAGTACACCCCGATGGGAATGCTGAGCCGCGGCGTGCTGCGGCGTTGCCGGGCGGACGCTGATCGTCAACTTTCCCGGGCAGCCCCAAGTCGATCAGCAGCTCTTCGGCGGTGATCGAGCCCGTGCTCGAAGCACGCAGTCGCGCTCCTTGGCGGCGAGAGCCCGGGCACCCCGAGCCTCGACCTCACGCCATCCTCCTAGCGCGTTCCTGGCAGAAATCGCCGGTAACTTGTCATTGCGGACAGACCGCGATGAGGGCACGCTTTCGTGCGCTCCAGCGATCCTCGCCCAAGGAGTCAACATGCAGATCGCCTTCCTCCTATACGACGGCTTCACCGCCCTCGACATCATCGGACCGTACGACGTGCTGAGCAACCTGCCGGGGTGCGATCCGGTCTTTGTGGCCGAGCGGCCTGGCGCCGGTGCGCAACGAGTCAAAGACGCTCGGCCTCGTCGCCGACCGCTCGCTCGAGGAGGTCCCGAGGCCGGACATCGTGGTCGTGCCGGGCGGGTTCGGTACGCGCATCCTGCTCGATCACGAGCCGCTCCTCGGTTGGCTGCGCACCGCCCACGAGTCCACGACCTGGACGACGTCGGTGTGCACCGGATCGCTGCTGCTGGCGGCCGCCGGGCTTCTAGACGGGCGTGCCGGCAACCACCCACTGGCTGGCCCGAGACACGCTGGCTTCGCTGGGCGCCGAGGTCGTCTCCCGAGCGGGTGGTGCAGCACGGCAAGATCATCACCGCCGCCGGCGTCTCGGCGGGAATCGACATGGCGCTCCGCCTCGTCCAGCTGATCGCGGGTGACGACGCGGCGCAGGCCGTGCAGCTCGCGATCGAGTACGACCCGGCTCCGCCGTTTGACGCCGGCTCCCCGGAGAAGGCGCCCGCGCCGGTGGTGGAGTCTGTGACCGAAGCCTTCGGGCGGGCCGAGCAGGCCATCAAGGCCCAGGCGGCGGCGTGACGCGGGTCGTCATCCCGGTATTTCCCCTGGTTCAGGCGCTCGACGTCACTGGGCCGTCCGAGGTCTTCTCGATCGCCACCCGGCTGGGCGTCGGCGACTATCAGGTCGAGGTCGCCGCGTCCGGCAGGTCGTCCATAACAACCTCGAGTGGACTGGAGCTCGTCCCCCACCGCTCCCTGGCCGCTGCGCCCAAGGTGCTCGACACGCTGATCGTTCCTGGCGGCCAGGGGACCCGCCAGGCCATCCGGGCAGCCCGAGCTGATCGGCTTCATCCGCCGCGCCGCCCGGCGAGCCCGGCGGGTGGCGTCCGTCTGCACCGGCGCTTTCCTGCTCGCCGAGGCCGGACTGCTCGACGGCCGGCGAGCCACCACGCACTGGAACTCGTGTGCCGCGCTCGCCCGACGCTACCCCGCCGTCCGGGTGGAGGAGGACCCGATCTTCATCCGGGAGGGCAACGTGTGGACGTCGGCCGGCGTGACCGCGGGCATGGATCTGGCGCTCGCGCTGCTGGAGGACGATGCCGGCAACGACGCCGCGCTCGCCGTGGCCCGGCAGTTGGTCATGTTCGTCCGGCGCCCCGGTGGTCAGGCTCAGTTCAGCACCCAGCTGGCGGCCGGGATCGCCGACCGAGATCCCGTTGCGCGAGGTCCAGTCGTGGATCGCCCAGAACCCCGCTGCGTCCGCTCACCGTGGAGGACCTGGCCGAGCGGGCCCACATGAGCCCGCGCAACTTCGCCCGCGTGTTCAAGCGCGAGGTGGGATCACGCCGGCGGCGTATGTCGAGCGGGTGCGTGTCGAGCGCGCCCAGCAACTGCTCCAGTCGCAGTCCGCCACGCTCGAGCGGGTCGCCCTGGAGTGCGGCTTCGGCAGCGAGGACCGGATGCGGCGGGCCTTCCGGCGGCGCCTGGGGGTCGGGCCAGCTGCTTACCGGGACCGCTTCCGTCCGGCGCTGGAGCGGGCCGCCTGAGATGGCGACGCGCCGTCGAGCGAGTCGCGCTCGCTCGCGTACCGGCCGAGATCCGAGACGACCGCCACGGCCCCGCCCGCGCTCACCTCTACCCGGCTGCAGAACGCGGTCGGCGCTGTGGTGCTGGGCCACGGGGCGGGTGGCGGTGTGGACGCTCCCGACCTGCATCGCGGCGGCGCGAGCGGCCAATGCCACCGGGTACACGGCCGTGCTGATCGAGCAGCCCTACCGGGTGGCGGGCCGCCGCTCGCAGCCCGCCGCCAGCCAGCTCGACAGCGGCGTGGATCGCCGCGATCAGGCGGCTCCGGAGCGACGAGGCTCGTCGCCGGAGCGACTGATCGCCGGCGGCCGCTCGGCCGGAGCCCGCGTCGCCTGCCGGACGGCGTCTGAGCTCGAGGCGGACGGCAGTCCTGTGCCTGGCCTTTCCACTCCACCCGCCCGGGAAGGCCGATGATCCGAGCAAGAGCCGATTGCCCGAGCTCGACGCCGTCCGAGTGCCGACGCTGATCGTTCAGGGCGAGGCGATCCCTTCGGCCGCCCCCCGCCCGGGCCAAACCGGGAGGTCGCGCTTGTCCCGGGCACGCACTCGCTGAGGAGCACCGAGCGCCGGTCGAGGATGCCGTGGAGAAGTGGCTCGGCGCGACAAGTTCCGCTGATGGAGCCCTCCGACCTCTACGGCCTGCCCCTGGAGCGCTTCACCGAGGAGCGTGCCGCGCTGGCCAAGCGAGCTGCGCCAGGAGGGAAAGCGCGACGAGGCCGCCCGCGTGGCGAAGCTGCGCAAGCCGTCGCTGGCCGCCTGGGCGGTCAACCAGCTCGTCCGCACCCAGCGCCGCGAGATCGATGCAGCTCTTCAAAGCCGGCGACACGCTCCAGAAGGCCCAGGCAGATCTGCTCAAAGGACGCGGAGAACCGAGCGCAGCTTCGCCAGGCGGTCGAGTCAGAGCGTACGGCCAGCGAGCGCCTGCTCGACAAAGCGCGTGGCCTGCTCAGTGTCGAGGGCCACGAGCTGACCCGGGCCAGGCTCGAGCAGGTCGCAGAGACCCTTCAGGCCGCCGCGCTCGACAAGGAAGCTCGGGCTCGCATCAAGGACGGCTGTCTGGAGCGGGAGCTCCGCCACGTCGGTCTGGGAGCACTCACGCCCACTGGCGGCGCCTGCCGAACTGCAAAAAGCCCGGAAGGCAGCCCGGCCAGCCGGCCCGCCCGCCCAAGGAAGGCAGAGTCGGCCCCCGGCAAGCTCGCCAAGCCGAGACCCAGGCCAGAGCGCGAGATGGAGCGCGCGGCGCGGGAGCTTCAGGCTGCGCAGGAGCGCCAGCGACCGAGCCGCCGAAGAGCTCCGTCGGGCTGAGAAGCAACTCGTCCAAGCCCGCCAGCAGGCCGAGGAGGCCATCGCGGCCCACCGCGATGCCGAGCAGTCGCTCAAAGACGACTAGCGACCGGTTCCCGGCCGGGCACGGCGGAGCCGCCTCGAGGACAGGGCCGGCGGTGCCGGCCGACCTAGCCAGTGAATCCCCGCGAATGCTTCGGGCGCCGGCTGTGGCTGTGGCGGTGGTGCTGAGCCCGGTGGTGGTGCTGGCTGTGGTGATGGTGGTGATGGCTGGGCCGGGGCACCGTTCCCCCACACGAGCCACCGGTCAGGCTGGGGCCGAGGTTCTGGTGTATGAACAGCGGCAGTGACCAGGGTCGCGGCTGGCCGGTGATGGGATCGGGCTTGGTCGTGTCGCCGGTGGCGATGATCACGCACCCGTGCCCGTCCAGGTTGTTGGTGAAGTAGTCGCCCAGGCGGCGGTCCTGGCCGGTGGCGAAGCAGGTCGTGCCGCTCTGGCAGATCCCGCCCGTGTGGATCGGCCGCCCCGCCGCGTCAACCGTGTACCTGCGCATCCGGGCGCTGCCCACGCCGAACAGGTTCGCGTCCATAACTGACACGTTGCAGTGGCACGTGGCCGTGTCGGGGTTGGGGACGACGCTGTCGTACTGGTACCAGACGACCGACGCGTTGCCTCGACTGCCCGCGGCCACCCAAGGCCAGAGCACGGTGCCTCGGTGTGGCCCGCGCAGCTTGCTGGCCGCGGCCACGACGATCGGATGGGCCAGCCAGTGCACCCCGCCGTCGCGTGAGAAGTCGAGGTAGATCTTGTTCAGGCCGGTCGGTTTGCCGGCCTTGGTATCGGGATCGTCGGCCCAGGTGACGAAGATGTCGCCCGCCGAGTCCAGTGAGATCGACGGCATCAGGCTCAGGAATCCGCTGGTCAAGGCCGCCACGTGGGTAACGAATCGGCCCTTGCCCGTGTTGAAAGCCTGTTCTGCGTTCTTCAGCACCGAAACACCGATGCCCACTCCGCGCCCGCTTTTGTTCGAAACCATGATGGGCTCGATCAGCGCACCTGACAGCGGGCCCGCCTGCCCGTAGCGCAGCTTTCCGTAGCCGGTGTAGCTGTCGCCTGCATCCAGCCGGCTGGTCTTCGGGATCGTGCCGGCATCCGGGATCCCGGTAAAGCCGCATGACGCCCCGCCGTTGGTGGAGCGGAAGATCTCGTGGCTGAGGCTGTTCTCGGTTGTGTCGGTGGCCAGGAACACTTCGTTGCCTCGGCCGCCCGCCAGCCAGGGCCGGTCGCCGTCGTGGCAGTTGATCGTGCCCCTGGGCCAGCTCTTGCCGCCGTTGGTGGATGAGAACAGCGCGTCGTTGGCCAGATCGATGCCCGTGTCATACACCCGGCCGCTCTGGTCCATCGTCAAGTCGGGGTCGGAAAAGCCCGTGTTGGTGAGCGGATTGCTCGTGAACCCGGTCCCGGCGAAACTCACCTTCGTCCAGTCGAAGCCGTCGGACGACGTCCACACGTTCACCTGGTTGCGATAGTTGGCCAGCCAGTTGGCACTCGTGTCAGGCGAGCCCGCGATTCCGTCGTGATCGGTCAGCGTCGTGCCCTCGTGGGCCGTGAAGATGTAGTCGTGGGCCTTCGGGTCGTACATCACCGATGGCTCGCCACCGCCAACGTTCTGGTCCACGAACACCGGGGCGTCAAAGCCCACCCCTGTGGCTTTGGTGTCGGCTCGGGCCAGCCTCGATCCCCCCAGCCCCAGCACGAGGACCGTGCTGATGCACAGGCCAAGGAGAGCACAAGTGATATGCGACCAAAGCCGTCGGGACATCGTCCAACCTCCCTGCTAGGTAGAACGACCTGATCCTATGACTGCGCATCCGTGGGCACAACCCCGGCAGGGATGAGATTCAGGCAGTCATCTCGAGGAGGATCGGCGCTCTTCGTCATCCCGTAGGGTTCGCGGAGTGCTGCGGATCTATCACCGGGAGCGGGCCGGGCGGCCGATCCGCATCGTCTGGGTGCTCGAGGAGATCGGCGCGCCCTACGAGCTAAAGGTGATGGATCGCGAGGAGGGAAGAGGGGAGAAGCACCTTGTCCGCCATCCCCTCGGCCGCGTCCCCGTGCTCGAGGACGAGGAGGGCTTCGTGTTCGAGTCAGCGGCGCTATGTCTGCACGTGGCGGACATGCATCCTGAGGCGGAGCTGATCCCGCCCCTGGGCAGCCACAGCCGGGCGCTCGTCTACCAATGGGTGTGCTTCGCGCCCGGCGAGATCGAGCCTCCGTTGCTTGAGATCTGGCAAGCGCGGGATCGAGATCCCGAGCACGCCGCCAAGGAGAAGAAGCGCTTTTTCGCCGCAGCCAGTGCGGTCGAAGCGGCGCTCGGCAACGCCGAGTTCCTTGTCGACGGCCGCTTCAGCGTCGCCGACGTGATGGTCGCGACGGCGCTGATGTTCACGCCGCTGGTGGGCCTCGACGATCAGTTGACGCCGGCGCTGAACGACTATCTCGATCACATGCGCGAGCGGCCCGCGTATCAACGCGCCCTCAAGCAGACCTACGGCTGAGGGATAACCGACACGAACAGAGGAGGGGTGATGGGAGCGCGGTGGTTCAGCGATCAGGAGCTGTGCGAGCTGTCGAGGCCGACGATGGATCGGGCGATCGAGGCACTCGATCGCGGCGATGTGGCGCAGGCGCGCGAGCTGTGCGAGGCGATGAAGCACGAGTGGCGCTTCCTGCACGACCTGATGGTCGAGGGAATCGCCGGGTTGATCTCGTTCGTGCAGGACCGCCTGGGAGACGAAGGGGTGGCGGAGGCCTGGACCTCCGGTCAGGGCCGGGGTTGGAAGCGGGACGTCGAAACGATCGCCGAGCGTGACCGCAAGCAGATCGTGTACGCGCTCGCGGCCACGTGGCGAGCACACTCGTGTAGCGGCACGGGTCCCCACCCCGGGGCGTTCACGATCACCGAGGACGACGAGAAGTTCACCTTCGCGATGAACCCATGTGGATCTGGTCAGCGTCTTGTGCGGATGGGCCGGTACGACGGACCGAACGGCTACGGCCGAACCCTTGAGGCCCACGATTGGAGCTATGACCGCAAGGGCTTTCCCCTGTACTGCACACATTGCTCGTTCATGAACGAGTCGCTGCCGATTCGCTGGATCGGATATCCGCTGTACCCCAGCGATCCACCTGAGGACTACGGCAGCGATCCGTGCACCTGGTACTGGTACAAGGATCCGGCCGACATTCCAGAGCGCCACTGGCGCCGCTATGGGCTCGCCCGCTCCGACGCCGCCGATGCCGGCTGAGAGCGCGCTCGGGGGGCGGCGTGTGATTCTGACCGGGGCCGCGGGCGGGATCGGTCGCGCGATCGTTGAAGCGCTGGCCGGCGCGGGCTGCTCCGTCGCTGCGTGCGACGCTCCCGGGTCGCAGCTGGCCGACGTGACCGGAGCAGCGGCGACAAGCTCGTTCGACGTCAGCGATCGAAGCGCGGTACAGGCCGGCGTAGCGGATGCGATCGCGGCGCTCGGGGGTTGCGACGCTGTCGTGACGGCGGCCGGCATCGTCGACACGATCCACCGCGCCGAGCGCTTCTCCGAGGAAGACTGGCGCAAGGACATGGACACGAACCTGTCCGGGGCGTTTCATGTCGCTCAGGCGGCCTTCGACGCTCTGGTCGCATCCCCCGACGCGAGGATCGTGTTCGTCTCGTCGGTCGCGGCTGAGATCGGCATTCCCGGTCAAGCGGCCTATGGCGCGTCGAAGGCCGGCCTGGTGGGATTGGCGCGAACGCTGGCGGCCGAGTGGGCACCGCGAGGTATCCGCTGCAACGTCCTGATGCCTGGTTTCATCGCCACCCCCAAGGTCCGGGCCATGCCCGAGGCCGTCAGGGAGGCGATCACGACCGGGATTCCTCTCGGCCGCTTCGGGACCGTCGAAGAGCTCGCCGGGGTCGTCAGCTTCTTGCTCTCACCGACTGCCGCCTACCTCACTGGAGCGGTCCTGCGGGTGGACGGCGGCCTGGGCCTGTCGATCTCTTCTCTGGCCCGCTGAGCTTGCGCTCCCAGTCGGGCGCCTATCCTCTCCCCATGGCCCCGGCAGCCATCGAGCTGCGCGGGCTGGTCCGCCGCTTCGGCGAGCGAACCGCGCTGCGCGAACTGACTGTCACGGTCCCGGCCGATGCCACGCTGGCAGTGCTGGGCCGTAATGGGGCGGGCAAATCCACCCTCCTTCGAATCCTCGCGACGTTGCTCCGGCCACACGGAGGGGAGACGGCGATCTTCGGAGAGCCGCTGCCGAGGCAAGCCTTCGCAGTGCGGCGCCGGATCGGCTATCTGGGCCACGAACCGCTGCTCTATCGCGACCTCACCGGCTGGGAGAACCTCCGGTATCACGCCAGGCTTCACGGCATCGCCCTCAACCGGGTGGAGGGTCTTCTGGAGGCGGTGCAGATGCGAGACCGGGCGTTTGATCCGGTGCACTCGCTCTCCCGGGGCATGGTGCAGCGGCTGGCCGTGTGCCGGACCGTCCTGCACGATCCCCCGTTGCTCCTGCTCGACGAGCCGTTGGCCAGCCTGGACCCCGGCGCCAGCGGGCTGGCAGAACCGTTGATTGGACGCCGGCCGGGGATCACCCGAGTACTCACCAGCCACGATCCCGGCGCCGCACTCCAGGAAGCCGACCTGGTGCTCGCCCTCCGCGACGGCCGTGTGGACTTCGCCGGTCCTCCCGAGGATCTCGACTCCGAGCGGCTTGCGGAGCTCTACCGGTGAGCACCGTCCAACACGAGCGCCGCTCTCCGGGCCCCGCGCCGCTCCCAGAACCTCCAGACCCTGCCCCGGGCTGGCCGCCCGGGACGTTTAGGACCGCCGGCATCATCCTCCGCAAGGACCTCATGCTCGAGCTGCGGACGCTCGAGACCGTGCCGGCGATGGTTCTGTTCTCGATCACCACATTCGTGATCTTCCACTTCGCGCTGAACCGCTCGTCGATTGCCGGCCAGCTCGCGGCGGGGATCCTCACGGGGACGCTGCTGTTCGCCTCGCTGCTGGCCATCAACCGCCTGTTCGTGGCCGATCGTGAACAGGGGGGGTTCGATGGCTTCCTGCTCGCCCCTGTCGATCGCACGGCGCTGCTGCTGGGAAAGGGGGCTGCGCTGTTCGTCTACTTGGCGGTGCTCGAGCTGTTCGCCGTACCGGCCTTCGCGCTCCTGCTCCTGACTCCGTCGCTTGGGCCGCATCTGCCCGGGCTGCTGCTCGTCCTTGCGCTGGCCGACGTGGCCCTGGCCGTGATCGGGACGCTGGTGGCCGCGATTGCGGTGCACACACGCGCGCGGGATTTGATCGGACCCATCATTGGCCTGCCTCTCCTGCTCCCGGCGCTGATCGGAACTGCCCGCGGCGCCGGCCCGCTGCTGGCTCGTCACGGGCCCGCGCTCCCGCCGGGCAAATGGCTGGCGATAGTCGCTCTCTATGATCTGGTGTTCGCCCTCCTGGCCTTCGCGGTGTTCGACTTCCTGCTGGAGGACTGACTTTGCTCGGCAGATCACGCTCAGAGCGCGGCCTGACATATCTGACAATTCTGACGGTGGTCACCATGGCCACCACGCTTGTGCTGGTCTTCTTCTACGCGCCGCTGGACGCCAACCAGGGGTTTGTGCAGAAGATCTTCTACATCCACGTCCCGATGGCGATCGTGTCGCTGTGCGGCTTTATAGCGGGCGGGCTGCTCGCCGTCGCACACCTCCGGACTGGAGACTCGAAGTGGGATCTGCGCTCGTACGTGGCGATCCACATGTCGCTCATCTTCGGCATAGCCGCGCTGATCATGGGCTCCATCTGGGCCAAGGCCTCGTGGGGACACTGGTGGGTGTGGGACGACCCCACCCTCGTCTCGTTCCTGATCGTGCTGCTGCTGTTCGCCACCTATCAGCCGCTGCGCTTCTCGATCGAGGATCGCGAGCGCCAGGCCCGGTATGCCAGCGTATTTGCCATCGTCGCGGGCGCGTTCGTGCCACTGAATTTCATCGCGGTCCGCCTCTCCCAGGGCTTGGTCCATCCTCGCGTCCTGACGTTGTCCGGCGGCAACCTCCCCGGGCCGATGAGGCTCACCTTCCTGATCGCGCTCGTCGCGGCCACGCTGCTGTTCGTGACGCTATGCCAGTTCGAGCTTTCAGCCAAGCGAGCCCGGATCCGGCTTCGCGCCCTGCGTCGTCAGCTGCTGGGTGAGGACGCCGTCCGTCCTCTGAGGAGGAGCGCGGCTCCGTCATGACACTGGCTGTGGTCCCAGCCCTCCCTCTGCACGCCGCGGGCAAGTACGTCGCCGGTGCGTACATCGTGCTGGTCGTTCTGTTGGTCGTCTACCTGGCGATCATGACGCTCCGCACGAGCCGGACCAACCGAGAGCTGGCCGAGTTGCAACAGCAGCTGGCCGAACGTCGGGCCCACGAGGAGCTTGAAGAGACCGACCGGGAGCGGGAGCCTGTTCTGTGAGCGAGCTGCTGCTCATCGGCGTCTCACATAAGACCGCACCGGTCGAGGTTCGAGAGCGCTTAGCCCTACCCGAAGCACGGGCCGTGGAGTTCATCCGTGACCTGCGGGGCACCGCGGAGGTCCAGGAGGCCGTGGCGGTCTCTACCTGCAACCGCACCGAGCTGTATCTCGTCGTGGGCGACCCGGTCGAGGCCGAGAGCACCGCGCTCTCGATGTTCGCCCGTCAGGCCGGAATCCGGCCCACCGAGCTGGCCCCTTCGATCTACGCCCGGCGCAACTGCGACGCCGCGCGCCACCTCTACCGCGTGACGTCTGGCCTCGAGTCGATGATCGTCGGCGAGGCCGAGGTTCAGGGCCAGGTCAAGCGCGCGTACGAAGCCGCGCGGACCCAGGCGTCGGTCGGCCCTTTGACCAACCGGCTGTTCACGGCTGCGCTGCAGACCGGCAAGCGTGTCCGGTCAGAGACGGCGATCGGCGAGCGCCAGCTCAGCCTGCCCGCCGTCGCCGTCGCGCTGGCCCGGGAGCAGCTCGGCGACCTGCGGGGCCGATCGGTGGTGATCGTCGGCACTGGTGAGACGAGCGAGCTCACGGCCCGTGCGCTTACCGACAGCGGCGTGCGAACCGTGTTCGTGGCCAGTCGCCGGCGGGACCGGGCGATCTCGCTGGCCAGGCGCTACGGGGGAGAGAGCGCCAGCTTTGACGAGCTTCCGCTGGCGCTTCAGAGGGCGGACATGCTCGTGACCGCCACCGCCTCGCCGCACCTGCTGCTGGAGGCGCCAGAGCTGACCGAGGTCATGGACCGGCGCCGTGACAGGGAGCTGCTGCTGATCGATCTGGCCGTGCCTCGAGACATCGATGCAACCTGCGGCGAGATCGACGGCGCCGCCCTGTTCGACATCGACGATCTCCAGGCGGTGATCACGCGTAACCGGACCGTCCGCCAGGCCGAAGCCCGCCGGGCCGAGGGGATCGTGGAGGAGGAGATCAAGAGCTTCGCCGGCTGGCTGGGCTCGCTGGAGATCCTGCCCACTGTGTCGGCGTTGCGTGCCCGGGCCGTCGAGATCGCAGAGCAGGTGGTCCGGGAGAACCAGGGTAAGTGGGAGTCGGCCTCCCCGCGGGACCTCGAGCGGGTGGACGCAATCGCCCGAGCCGTTCTGAACCGCCTGCTGCACGAGCCCACGCTGCGGATGAAGGCCCTTCGCGACGATCGCGTTCACGCCCGGATGGCTCTGGTGCGGGAGCTCTTCGCCCTGGAGGACGTCACGCCGGCTCCCGCGGCGGGGGAGGGCCAGGCGGAGGTTCCTGCCGAGGAGCTGGCCGAGGTTCGGCAGCTCCACCGACCTTGATCCGAGTAGGCACGCGCGGCAGCGCGCTGGCCGTCGCCCAGGCGTCGTGGGTGGCTGACCGCTTGCCCGGGGAAGTCCAGCTGGTGGAGATCGTCACCGCCGGCGATCGAGCGCACGACGTCGGGGACAAATCGCGCTGGGTCTCGGCCCTCGAGCAGGCCATATTGGGCGACGAGATCGACCTGGCCGTTCACTCGGCCAAGGATGTCCCGGCCGAGATTCCTGAAGGCCTCGAGCTCGTGGCCATCCCTGAGCGAGCCGACCCGCGAGACGCGATCTGCGGCGCGGGCTCGCTGGAGGCCCTCCCGGCCGGCGGCCGCGTTGGCACGAGCAGCCTGCGCAGGATGGCCCAGATCCGGGCCCGGCGCCCCGAGCTGGAGGTCGTCCCTGTGCGGGGCAACGTGGATACCCGGCTGGGCAAGCTTGCCGAGGGAGAATGCGACGCGCTGGTGCTGGCTCTGGCCGGGCTGGAGCGCCTCGGACGCCAGGACGAGGCGGGGGGAGTCCTCGACCAGCTTGTGCCCGCGGCCGGGCAGGGCGCGCTGGCCGTGGAGGCCCGTGGCGGATGGCAGGGTGGGGACGCTCTGCGGCGTCTGTCCGATCCTGAGGCCAGCGCCTGCGTGACAGCCGAGCGCGAGGTGGTGCGCCGGCTGGGGGCCTCCTGCCACACCCCGCTGGGCGTCCATGCCCGATCGCGGGGCGCGGAGCTCGAGCTCTCGGCGTGGCTGGGGCTGCCCGACGGCTCGCACTGGATCTACGACGAGGTCCGGGGCCAGGCTGACACGGTGGCGCTCGAGCTGGTGCGGCGGCTTCAGTCGGTGGGAGCAGGCGAGCTCTTGCGGTCGGCGGAGGCGGCGGCGTGACCGTATATCTCGTCGGCGCCGGGCCCGGGGATCCCGGCCTTCTGACCGTGCGCGCAATGGAGCTGATCGGGCAGGCTCAGGTGATCATCCACGACCGGCTGATACCACGCGAGGCTCTGGCCGCCGCGAATCCGGGCGCGGAGCTGATCGACGTCGGCAAGCAGGGTGGCGGCCGATCTGCCGACCAGGACGAGATCAACCGGCTGCTCGTGGAGCACGGGCGCGAGCAGAGGGTCGTGAGGCTCAAGGGAGGCGATCCCTTTCTGTTCGGTCGGGGCGGCGAGGAGGTCGAAGCGCTGGCCGAGGCGAGGATCGCGTTCGAGGTCGTTCCCGGCGTGACCGCCGGTTTGGCAGCGCCCGCCTACGCAGGTGTTCCCGTCACCCACCGTGAACTGGCCAGCGCGGTGGCCTTCGTCACAGGGCACGAGGATCCGGCCAAGGCCGAATCAGCGCTGGACTGGTCCGCCCTGGCCCGGTTCCCAGGGACGCTCGTCCTCTACATGGGCGTCCGGCAGCTGGACGCGATCACGGAACGGTTGATCGCCGAGGGACGCAATCCCGACGAGCCGGTGGCGGTGGTGGAGCGGGGGACGCTGACCGAGCAGCGAGTGCTCGAGGGCACGCTGGCCGAGCTACCGCGGCTCGGGGCCCAGGCCCCGGCGATCGTGGTTATCGGGCCCGTGGCCGGGCTGCGGAGCGTCGGCGCCTGGTTCGAGCGCCGGCCGCTGGTCGGGATCACCGTGGCCGTGACCCGAGCCCGGGCGCAGGCGAGCGAGCTTACGGCCGAGCTTCGCGCCAGGGGGGCAGGCGTGGTCGAAGCGCCGGCCATCAGGATCGTCCCGCTGCAATTCTCGCTCCCGGACCTGCGCTCCTACGACCTCATATGCCTGACCAGCGCGAATGGGGTCCGTCTGCTGTTCGAGCGCCTGGCCGCGGAGGGACTCGACGCGCGCGTCCTCGCGGGAGCAACCGTCGCGGCGATCGGCCCCGGCACCGCGGCGGCCCTGGCGGCCAGAGGAATCGTGGCCGACAGGGTGCCGGAGCGGTTCGTGGCCGAGGGCCTTGTCGATGCGCTGGCGGAACTGCCAGTGCGCAGCGCGCTGGTGGCCAGGGCGTCCGAAGCGCGCGACGTTCTGCCCGAGGCCCTGCGGGAGCGGGGGGCCGAGGTTGACGTCCTGGCGCTGTACGAAACAGTCGCCGAGCCGTTGTCAGCTGAGCAGGTCGAGCGGGTTCGGCGAGCCGACTACGTCACGTTCACCTCATCGTCGACTGTCCGTTATCTGGTGGGGGCGCTGGGCGCCGAGGCCGCGGGCAGCCTGGTCGGACGCCTGATCAGCATCGGCCCTGTCACAAGCCAGGCCCTCCGTGATCACGGCCTCGAGCCCGACGCCGAGGCCAGCCGGCACGACATCGGTGGCCTGATCGAAGTGCTGCTGGAGGACGTGGCGGGGCGGCGGTGAGGTGGCGGCGCGGCGCGAGGGCGCTTGTTAGGAAAGGTCCGCTGACGCCCTACTGGTAGCCCACCAGCGCGATCTGTCCCGTGGCCTTGACGTGGCCGTTCGACAGCGTGATCTTGGCCGGCAGGTCATTGGCGGACGAGCCGGTGAGCAGCGACTCTCCGGAGGAGTCGAGCTTGAAGGACACGAAGCCCACTTCGTCTGCGCCCAGATACTGCTGTGCTGTGTGGGCGATGTGTTTGCCGCGGGCATTCACGTCGGCGTGCACGAAGCACGGGACGGGGGAATAGCAGGCCGCGAGAATGTGTCCGGTCCCGCCCGAATCGACGAAGCCGGTGTCCTGGACGATCTGGACCGTGCTGCTCTGCTTGACGCTCCGATGGACCTGACCGCCCCCGGTCGTGTACGGGATCAGGTCCATGTTCACCGTTGCGCTGGCTCCTGAGCTGTCACGGAGGCTGACCTGCACCGGCAGTCGGTGGCCAGGTGCGGTGGCCAGCCGGCGCTTGCCCGCGGTCGAGAGCTTGAACGCGATCAGAGTGCCTCTCCCAGAAGGCAGCGGATGGCCCGTGTGCGAGGCCAACACGGTGCCGCCTGCGCTGACCTGGAGCGTCAGCTGGCACGTCCGCCCGGTGAAGCAGCCCACCGGCACGCTGCCCGTGCCCTGGGAGGCTTTGATGAAAGCCATCGAGCCAAATACAGCCACGTGCGCCGGGTCGGGTAGCACCGTTGAAGACCCGAGCACGTGCTTGGCTGAGGTGAGCGCCTGGAGGGCGAAATACGGAGGCTCGGAGTGCAGCGTCCGCAAGGTCTCAAAGCCTGAGGGCTTGCTCTTACCGAGCTGGCGCAGCGCCTTGGGGTCGGCTCCGCCCAGGATCCGCCAAGAGGAGACCTGGGTGGCGCCGTTCCAGCTCGAGTAGACCTTCATCGTCCCGTCAGGCCCGGGGCGCAGAGCCATCGAAGGTGGTGTGAGCGGTTGGCCCTGCCAGTGAAACCGGTATGCCCGGTATGAGCTGACGCCGAACGGGAGGCTACCGGTGAAGATCTGCTTCCCGCTCGAGGTGTACTCCGAGAAGTTGGGCTGCGAGCCCCAGCCCACGAACATGTCGCCGTTGGGCAAAAGCTCCGCGTTGCCTTGGCTGGCCGAGATCAGGGGCGGGGTGTGGAAGTAGTTGTGCAGCAGGGTGGCGGTCATCGTGTTCGTATCGAGCGACAGTGCCTTGGCCGACGACTGGGGCTGCTGAGCCGTTCCCCGGTTCCCATTCCAGCCGTCGTCGAACAGGGTTAGGACGCTTCCGTGCAGCCGCGCATCGTGCTGCCACTCGAACAGCACCCCCGGTCCGAGCTTGAAGCTCGAGTTCTTACCCCCCAGCGTCCAGATGATCTTCCCGGTCAGCCGGTCGACCAGGTAGACGCCCCAGGTGTGTCGGGCCGAGATGAGCAGATTGCCGTCTGGCAGCTGCTGGATTGAGTTGAGATGGCAATACCCCCAGCCCTGACTCGCGTTGCTGGGGAGGTGCTCGTACGAGGCGCTCAATGGCACGTGTCCGAGCATGTGCCAGTCCCACAGAACCTGCCCGGTTCGGATATCGAGTTCTTGGACCACACAGTCCGCCACGGTCCCGGTACTCGATCCGCCCACGGATGAGAGGTTTGCCCGTGCCGGCTCGACTGTGTCGATCAGGGCCGTCCCGTTCGAATTCAGCTGGAACTCATGGTCGTCGGCCCGGTAGCCGTATCCGCCCTGCAGGGTCGCCACCGTCTTGTAATTGCGGTTCATCACCACGTCATCGATGGCCCCATGTGGCACCTCGTGCCAGAACGTGAGCACGGGCTGGCCCCGGTAGCGCTGAACCTCGAGGTTGGCGGTCCAGCCGGGCAGCGGGTCAAACCACACGAGCTGACCGGACGGGTTCAGGATCATGGGACCGTCCTGGACACCGTGGTACGGGCTGAGCATGATGTCGCCTGCGCCGTTGTCTCCTGTCGGCGCTGGCCGTCACCACCGGCGGTCTGAGGTGCGGCTCAGAGACGAAGTGCTGGGTTGGCGCCTGCCCGGACTTGGGTCCAGGCGGTCCGCCCGTTCCCGTGCGGTCCGCCACCGTGAATGAGAAGTGCAGCGTGTTGGAGTCAGGAGCACCCGAGGCTGTGCCCGCCTGGGTCGAGGTCAGCGTGGCCGTGACCGTCACCTGTTCGCCGGGGGAGAAGGGCGTTGCAGGCTCCCAGGCTGCGCCGGCCCCATCGGGCAGTTCTACTTTCTGTCCGGCATGCGGCCCGCTGCTGGAGCCGATCACGACCATCGTGCTGATGTCTGAGCTATGCAGCGAGGGGAAGATGATGCTGGAGTCAGCCTCGGCGTCCGGAGTGCCCGGAAATGGGATCACGTGCAGCCCGCTCGTCGCGGCGGCCGAGCGGGCGCGCGCCCTGGCAGAGCTCCAGGCCGCCTGCGCGCCGACTGCTCCCATCGCCACAGACAAGGCCGCGGCCAGCATGACAACGAGCGAGGCCCGGATGACGCGGTGGGACACGCCGTCTACCTGTAGCCCACCAGAGCGATCTGTCCGGTAGCCGTATTGCCGCCGCTCCTGAGGGCGATCTGGGCAGGGAGCTGGTTGCCGGGAGCGTGTCGCAGCATCAGCCGCCCCGCCGCGTCCAGCTTGAACCTCATTTCGCCGAGCTCATCCACTCCCAGGCGCTCGGGCCCCGTCGACGCGACCCGGGCCCCGCTGGCCGACACCGTGGTCGTTACCCGACAGGGGGTGGCGGCGTAGCACGCGGCCAGGATCTGACCGCCGCCGGTGCTCGACTCGACAAAACCGGTGCTCTGCACGAGTTGAATGGTTGGGGACTGCAACGTGCTCCGGAGCGGCGCGGGTCCGCTCACGGAGTACGGGATCAGCGTGATCCGGCGCGAGCTGGGTGGGGTGGGCGCTAATTCCCGTACCGTCATCTGCACGGCCAGCCGGCGTTTGGCCGCGGTGTTGAGGGCTCGTCGTCCGCCGGGCGACAGATTGAAGCTGGCCAGGGCGCCGCTGTCCCGGGGGACCGGCCGCGCGCCGCGGCCGAGCACCCTCTTGCCCCAGGAGATCCGCAGGCTCAGATGGCAGGACCGATGGGCGAAGCACCCGATGGCGACCGCCCCGGCGCCTCCCTTGGAGCTCACAAACGCATGAGAGCCAAAGATGGTCAGGTGGGAGGGGTCACTATGTACCGACGAGGTTCCGAGGACGGTCCCATGAGACCCAAGGGCCTGCACCTCGAAGTACCGAGGCTCACTCTGGAGCGTTATCTCGGTCTCAAACCCAGTGCGGGCGTGTCCGGCCAGCGCGGTCATCGCATCAGGGCTCGGGCCTCCGAGGACCCGCCAGCCGGTTACGTCGGTGGCGCCGTTCCAACTGGCATAGATGTCGACGCTGCCACCTGGCCGGGGGCTCACGGCCACTGATGGCGGCGTTCGCGGTCGGGCGTGCCAGGGAAAGCGATAGGCCCGGTATGACTGCGCTCCAGGCGGGAAGCTGCCGGTGAAGACCTGATGACCGTTGGGGCGGTATTCGGAGAATTCCGGCTGCGCGCCCCAGCCCACGAACATGTTCCCGCCCGGCAGGATCTGAGCGCTTCCCTGGCTGGGGGCGACCAATGGTGGATAGTGGACGTAGCGATGCAGGAGTGAGACCCGCCGGCCGGGGATGTTCAGGCTAAGCACCTTGGCTGAGGACTGAGACTCCTTCTGGCCCTGTCCGTTGGACGCGTCGTCGAAGAGCGAGAGCTTGTTTCCGGGATACAGATGGGCATCGTGCTGCCACTCGAACCGAGCGGAGGATGGGATCTTGAAGTTCGAGTACTTGCCCCCCAGGGTCCAGAGCAGTTTCCCGGTGTGCTTGTCGATCTCGTACACGCCCCACGTGTGGCGGGCGCTCACGAGCAGGTTGCCATTTGGAAGCTGCTGGATCGAGTTCAGGTGAAAGAAGTCAAACGGACGTCCGGTGCGGTAGGGGATGTAGGCGGCGCGCACCGGAATGTGTCCCAGGGCGTGCCACTCCCACAGGACGCGGTTCGTCTTGATGTCGAGCTCCTGGATGACGAAGTCGAGCGCCGTCCCGTGGCTCGGACCGCCGACCGAGGAAAGGTTGGTCTTCACGGGCACCACGCAGTCGATCAGCGCTGTCCCTTCGGGCGTGATCTGAAACTCGTGCGAGTCGGCGTTGTAGCCGTTGCCGGCGTGCAGGACGGCCACCGTGCGGTACGAGCTATTCATGATCACGTCCTGGCCGAGTGCGTTGTGCTTCTTGCCGCGCCCCCCGGTGGCGTGCGTCTGCCACCAGGTGAGAACCGGTTGGCCCTGATAGTGCTCGACCTCCAGGTTCGTGGTCACCCCGTGGATCGGCTGAAACCACACGAGCCGACCCTGGCTGTCCAGGATCATCGGGCCGGGGTCGAAGACCAGGCTGTAGCCCGCGGCATGCTTGGCCGTGAGGAAGATGTCGCCTGAGCTTGTGTCCGGGTCAGTGCCCATCGTTATGCGCGGGGGATGAAAGCTCTGGCTATGAAAGGACATCGTCTCCGAGGGAGACGGCCGGCCGCGCGCGGTGTCTGCGGCGGGCGGATCGGGTCTCCCGCGCACCGCTACCTCAAAGGAGAAGCGCAACGTCTTTGACTCCGGATCTCCGGAGGCCGTGCCGGCTTCGGGCGAACGAAGTCCGGCCGTGACCTCGACCCGCTCTCCGGGGGTGAACGCCCGGCTTGGGGTGAAGGCCGTGCCGGCGCCGTCCGGCAGGCTCGCCAGGGCTCCCGAATGGGCTCCGCTCCTCGACCCGGTCACCCGCACCGAGGCGATGTCTGTCGGACGCAGCGCGGAGAAGATGATCGTCGTGTCAGGAGAGGCGTCGGGCGTGCCCGGAAACGGGTTCACGTTCAGCTCAGGAGCGGCCGCCCCTCGCGGCACCAGGGTCAGGCAGGCCACGAGCACGCCCAGCCCCCAGGCCGCTTTCACCGGTACGCCACCAGCGTGATTCGCCCCGAGGCGTTGCCCGCGGAGCCCCCGACCCTGATCTGAACGGCCAGCTGGTTGTTCTGAGCGTGGGCCAGCATCCTGCGCCCGGCCGGGGAAAGCTTGAAGTGCAGGGCGCCCACCTCATCAAAGCCGAGGTACTGGCGCGTGGAACGGGCGATCTGGTGCCCGTTGGCGGAGATGATGGCCGTGATCCTGCAGGGCGAAGCTGCGAAGCAGCCGATCACAAACTGACCCGTCCCGGTCGCCGATGAGACAAAACCGGCGCCTTGAAGGAATTGCAAACCGCCTGACCCTGACACCGCGCCGGTCGAACCCTTCCCCGTGACCGAGTACGGAATCAGCGTTAGCCGCTCGACGGCGCTTTTGCCCGACGCCGAGTCATGGGCGTTGACCGTGACAGTCAGCCTGTGATGAGCGGCGCGCTCCAATTTGCTCAGCCCGGCGGAGGAGAGCTTGAAGTCGATCAGCCGCGCCGTGCCCCGCGGCACGGGATGGGCGCCCCGGGCCAGGATTGAGCCCTGCGAGGAGACACGGACCGACAGGTGGCAGGTCTGGCGGCCAAAGCAGCCGACGGCTACGCCGCCGATCCCAGAGGATCTGTTCACGAAGGCGCTCGAGGAAAAGACCGCGACGTGGGCTGGGTCGGCATGAGGAGCGGAGGTCCCGAGCACATGACCGTTCGTCCCGAGTGCCTGGACCTCGAAGTAGGCCGGTTCGGAGCGCGGGTTCAGCTCGGTTTCAAACCCTGTCCGGCCGCGCTTGCTCAGGCTGGCCATCTGCCGGGGGCTTGATCCCCCCAGAACGCGCCAGGACCTGACAGCCGTGGCTCCGTTCCAGCTGACCCAGACCCGCGTGCTGCCGTCGCCCTGCGGCGAGAGCACGACCGAGGGCTTGGTCGTGGGCTGGCCGCTCCACTGGAACCGGTAGGCCCGGTAAGACTGCGCACCGAACGGGAAGCTGCCGTTGAAGATCTGCTGGCCGTCCGGACGGTACTCCGAGAAGTCAGGCTGGTCGCCCCAGCCCACGAAGATATTGCCGTCCGGCAGGATCTGGCTGCTGCCCTGGCTTGACGCGACCAGTGGCGGCCTGTGGTAATAGCGGTGGATCAGCGTTGCCGTCCGGGCGCCGAGGTTCAGGTGCAGGATCTCGGCTGAGGACTGCGAGGCCTCCTGGTTGTAGCCATTTGAGGCGTCGTTGAACAAAGACAGCCGCCCCCCGGAGTAGAGATGGGCGTCGTGCTGCCACCCGAAACCAGTCCCAGGTCCCATCCTGAAGCTCGAGCGCTTACCTCCGAGGGTCCAGATGATCTTCCCGGTGTGCTTGTCGATCTCGTACACCGACCAGGTATTGCGACCCGACATCAGCAGGTTCCCGTTCGGGAGCTGCTGGATCGAGTTCATGTGGAGGTAGTCGTAGCGCTGCCCGGACCGGTACGGCGCGTAGGAAGCGGTGATCGGGATGTGATCGAGGGCGTTCCATTTCCAGAGCAGCCGCCCCGTCTTGATGTTCAACTCCAGGATCACGCAATCGGTCACGGTCCCGTTCGCCGGCCCACCAACCGACGTCAGGTTGTACTTGGTCCCGTACACCGCATCGATCAAAGCCGTTCCCTGCGGAGTGATCTGGAACTCGTGGGAGTCGGCGCGGTAGCCGTGGCCGGCGTGCAGGGCCGCGATCACGTGGTAGGAGCGATTCATGATCACGTCGAAGGCGCGGTTCCCCTTCCCGCGCGACTCCCACCACGTGAGCACCGGACTTCCCCGATAGTGCTGGACCTCCAGGTTGGTGATCTTGCCGTTGACTGGCTCGAACCAGACCAACCGTCCTCGGCTATCCAGGATCATCGGCCCCCGTTCGAAGTGCACGCGCGAGCCGAGATGTTTGGCGGCCAGGAAGATGTCGCCCGAGCGCTTGTCCGGATCGGCCGTGACCCTCACCCGCGGCGGGTGAAATCCCACCGTGTGAAAGCTCATTGTCTCGGCCGAGCCGCGCGCCGCCGCCGTGGCGCCGGCCGACATGGCGACCGCCTCGCCGGCCGCCATGGCGACTGCACCATCGGCCGACGCGAGGACCGGGGTTGGAGCCGCCAGCGCCGAGGAGATCACGACCAGAGCTGGGAGGAGCCGGGTGGCTTTCATCTGTAACCCGCCAGCGCGATCTGCCCGGTAGCCGTTTGGCCGCCGTCGGTCAGTCTGACCTGGGCCGCCAGCTGGTTCCCAGAAGCGTGCTGAAGCATCGAGCGCCCAGCGGCGGTCAGGTTGAAGGTGAGCGCGCCGAGCTCATCGACGCCCAGGTACTCGGGCTTGGTGTGGGCGATGTGCCTGCCCGCGGCCGACACGGTGGTGGTCACCTGGCAGGGGGAAGGTCCGTAGCAGGCGGCCAGGATCTGGCCGCTCCCGCCGCCCGAGACAAACCCGGTTTCCTGAACGAGCTGGAGGTCTGCGGATCCCGACGCGCTGCGCTGCGGGCCACTGCCTGAGACCGAGTAGGGGATCAGGGTGATGCTCCGGGTGGCGCTCGCTTTCGAGGCCGAGTCACGGAGCGTGAAAGTCACCGGCAGGCGATGACCCGCTGCGTGGTTCAGCTTGTTGACGGCGGCGGAGGAGAGCTTGAAGTTCATAAGTGCCCCGGTTCCTCGGGCCAGTGGCCGCGCGCCCTGACCGAGCACGGTATGACCGGAGGAGATCCTAAGGGTGAGGTGACAGCTCTGGCGTCCAAAGCAGCCAACCGCGATCGCCCCCGTCCCCTGGGGCGTCCTGACGAATCCGTCAGAGCCGAAGATCGACGTGTGGGGACGATCGGGGTGAACGGCCGAGCTCCCCAGCACGCGACCGTGATTGTCGAGGGCCTCGACCTGGAGGTACGCCGGCTCTGAGTGCGGCTTCAGCTCGGTTTCAAAACCGGTGACATGGCGCCCCCCGATCCGATGGAGGCTCCTCGGACTCGCACCTCCGAGCACTTCCCAGGAGTCGACCTGCGTGGCCCCGTTCCAGCTGGCGTAGACATCGACCGTGCCGTCGGCCTGGGGGATCGCCGCGAACGCCGGCTTGGTCAGCGGTCGACCGGTCCAATGGAAGCGGTAGGCGCGGTAGGACTGCGCGCCCAGGAAGGGAAACCCGCCGGTGAAGATCTGATGCCCATCAGGCCTGTACTCGGAGAAGTCGGGCTGCGCGCCCCAGCCGACGAACATGTTGCCGTCCGGCAGGGTCTGGGCGCTTCCCTGGCTGGGGGCGAGCAGCGGTGGGTAATGAACGTAGCGCCGGACGAGCGAGGAGGTTCGGGCCGAGAAGCCCAGCCGCAGCACTTTGGCCGACGACTCCGACTCGTTCTGCACCGCGCCGTTTGAGGCGTCATCAAAAAGGGTCAGGCGATTACCCACGAGGTGGGCATCGTGCTGCCACGAGAAGTTCGCTCCTGAGCCGATGCTGAAGTTCGAGTGCTTGCCTCCGAGGGTCCAGATGATCTTGCCGGTGTGCTTGTCGATCTCGTAGACGCCCCAGGTGTTACGAGCCGAGATCAGAAGGTTGCCGCCGGGGAGTTGCTGAATCGAGTTCATGTGCAGGTAGTCGAAGTGAGAACCCTGAGGCCGGGCATAGGAAGCGCTCAGCGGGATGTGATCGAGCGCGTTCCACTGCCACAGGAGCTTCCCCGTCTTGATGTCGATCTCCTGAATCACGTAGTCATACACGGTGCCGCTGGCCGGGCCGCCCACCGAGGAAAGGTTGGCTTTGACCGGATCGAGCGCCTCAAGCAGGGCCGTTCCCTGAGGTGTGATCTGAAACTCGTGGTTGTCGGCCCAGAGCCCGTTCTTGGCCTCGATCGTGGCCACCGTCTGGTAGGACGAGTTCATGATGATGTCCTTGCCGTGGCCCGTCAGCCCGGTACCCAGGCCCTGCCACCAGGTCAGCACCGGGCGACCCTGGTAATGCTCCACCTGCAGATCGCTGGCCACGAAGTGAACCGGCAGGAACCAAACCAGCTGTCCTCGGCTATTCAAGATCATTGGCCCGGCCTGGAACGGGAGGCGACGGTTCTGGGAGTGACGGGGCGTGATGAAGATGTCCCCAGACCCGGTATCCGGGTCCGAAGTCACCCTCACGATCGGAGGGTGAAAGCCGACCATCGAATGGAACTTCATGCACATCGGGCAGCCGCTGCCCGATGCCTTGGCCGTCGGTGCGGTCGAGGCCACGCCGGATGACAACCGACCGCCGGCCTGTCCCTGTGAGCTGCCGGTCAGACCCAATGTCAGCCCGAGCAGCAGCGCCGCGCCCCAGATCTTTCTCGTGCCCCGCCCCATCGCGCTACCTATAGCCCACCAGGGCCAGATTGCCAGTGGCCGTATCGGCGCCATCGGTGATGCTGACCTGAACCGGCAGCTGGTTGCCGGAGGCGTGACTCAGCATCGTGCGCCCGGCCGGACTCAGCTTGAAGTACACGCTCCCCAGCTCGTCGATTCCGAGTTGTTGGGAGGCGACCTGGGCGATCTGCAGGCCGTTCGCGCTCACGGTGCCTGTCACCTGGCACGGTGCGCTGCCGTAGCACGCAGCCAGGATCTGGCCCATGCCACTGCTCGAGGAGACGAAGCCAGGTCTCTGGAGCAGCTGGATGGTGGGCGACTGCGACGAGCTATTGCCGGGACTGGGTCCGGCAACCGCGTACGAGATCAAGGTGACGTTCCGGGTGGCGCCTGTGTTCGAGGTCGAGTCGTGGACCGTGACGGTCACGGGGAGCCGGTGGCTCGAGCCGTGGGCCAGATCGCCGACCCCGGTGGCCGAGAGCTTGAAATAGAGCAGCGCACCGGTGCCGCGCGCCACAGGGTGCGCTCCGCTGGCCAGGACGTGGCTCCCGGATGAGATCCGCAGGGTCACGTGACAGCTCTGGCGAGCAAAGCAGCCGACGGCCATCGCCCCAGTCCCCTGCGAGGCGCGGACGAACGAGGTGGCGGTAAAGATGTCCAGATGCGCAGGGTCAGGATGGGCAGGTGACGTAGCCAGAACGGTGCCGCCGGAACCCAGCGCTTCAACCGCGAGGTAGGCCGGCTGAGAGTGAACCGTCACCTCGGTCTCAAAGCCCGTCCTGCCGTGTCCTCCCAGCGGGGCCAGTGAACCTGGTCTAGATCCGCCGAGCACCTTCCACGAGGTCACCTGCGTGGCCCCGTTCCAGCTGGCGTAGACCTTGACGCTTCCGTCAGGCGCAGGAGAGAGGGCCAGCGACGGCTTGGTTTGAGGCTCGCCCTTCCACTGGAAGCGGTAGGCGCGATAGGACTGCGCGCCGACCGGCAGCGTGCCGTTGAAGATCTGGTGGCCGCCGGGCCGGTACTCGGAGAAGTCGGGCTGGTCGCCCCAGCCGACGAACATGTTTCCGCCCGCGAGGATCTCGGCACTCCCCTGACTCGACGCGACGAGCGGCGGGTAGTGGTCGTAGCGGCGCACGAGCGAGGCAGTGCGCGCTGAGAAGTTCAGCCGGAGTACCTTGGCCGAGGATTCGGACTCCTCCTGCTGTGCGCCGTTTGAAGCGTCGTCGAACAGGCTCAGGGTGTCGCCGGTCAGGTGGGCGTCGTGCTGCCAGGAGAACTTGGCTCCGGCGCCGATCTTGAAGCCGGAGTGCTTGCCTCCGAGGGTCCAGATGATCTTGCCGGTGTGTTTGTCGATCTCGTAGATGGCCCACGTGTGGCGAGCGGAGATCAGGATGTTGCCGTCAGGCAGTTGTTGGATGGAGTTCAGATGCAGGTAGTCGTACGGGGAACCGCTGTAGTGGGCGTAGGACGCGCTCACGGGGATGTGGCCCAGCGCGTTCCATTGCCACAGCACCTTGCCGGTCTTGATGTCGATCTCCTGGATCACGCAGTCCTGGACCGTGCCGTGGGCCGGACCGCCCACGCTCTTCAGATTGGTCCGGACCCCGACGACTGCGTCGAGCAGCGCCGTCCCCTGCGGCGTGATCTGGAATTCGTGGGAGTCGGCGTAGTAGCCGTTCCCCGCGTGCACGAACGCGACGCGCCGGTAGGACGAATCAAGGATCACATCCTCGCCGGCTCCTCGGGAGCCGCCCTGCCACCAGGTGAGAACGGGGTTGCTCTGGTAGCGCTGGACCTCCAGATTCGTCGTTTGTCCGTTCACATACTTGAACCAGACCAGGCGCCCCCGGCTATCCAGGATCATCGGTCCGCCCTGGAATTGGCTGTGGGTGTGGGTATGTCTGGCGGTGATGAAGATGTCGCCGGATGTCTTGTCGGGATCGGCGCTGGCCTGGATGGCGGCCGGCTCGAAGTGGACCTGGGAGCGGAAATGCATGTAGACCGCCGGACCTTTCCCGCTGCGGTCTGACGCTGGTTGCGCAGCGGGCGCTCCAGACGCGGGAGGGCCCCCCTCGGGGACAGCCACCGCGAACGAGAAGCGCAGCATGGTCGCGCCCGGAGCGCCCGAGGCCGCCCCAGCTCGGGCGGAAGTGAGCGTTGCCCTCACGGTCACCGTCTCACCAGCGGCGAATCGGGTGCTGGGCACGAATGCTGTCCCGGCTCCATCCGGCAGCGCGGACAGATGCCCCGTGTGGCTGCCGCTGGCCGATCCGGTGACACGCACCCTCGCGATGTCGGACGGCTTCAGCGAGGAGAAGATGATGCTCGTGGTGGCCGGGGCATCGGGTGTTCCCGGAAACGGGATCACGCGGAGACCACTGGTGGATTGGCCGGTGGAGTGCAGGCCGGCCGTGCTGACGGCGAGTCCGACTCCTTGCTGCGGGCCGGCAGCCGCCGTGGGAGCGAAGCCGGCCAACAACACTGCGGCCAGCGATAGGCCCGCGACCAGCGCAAGACGGCGGGATGACCGGACGCCGCGGCGCGCCGCGGATGCCTCGTTCCTACCGAGGTCAGCGCCCCTCATCTGCTCGCCCACGGCGCGAGTCTAGCCGCGCATTCATCTAGGTGGTGTGGATCGAAGAGGTACCGAGCGTCTTGCCGGCGGCTCCCACGGCCTGGACTTCGATGTCCGTTGGCTTGCTGTGCAGCGTCGCCTCGGTCTCAAACCCGGTGAACTTGGTCGTGTCAAAAACCCTCAGCCTGCCCGGAGAAGAGCCGCCCAGCACGCGCCACGAGGCGATCTCGGTCGCGCCATTCCAACTCATGTACACCTTCAGGCCGCCTTGGCCGGAGGAAACCACTCCCAGCGAGGGCGTGGTCGAGGGTCGGGCGTGCCACGGGAAGCGATACGCCCGGTAGGTGTTGGTCCCGATCGGAAGGCTGCCGTTGAGGATCTGCTTGCCTCGAGTGCCGTACTCCGAGAACTCGGGCTGTGAGCCCCAGCCCACGAACACATTCCCGTTTGAAAGCAGCTCGGCGCTGCCCTCGGCGCCGGCCACGAGCGGCGGCGAGTGCGTGTCGCGACGGATCAGGCGGGCCGTCCGCGCTTGGATGTTGACCCTCATCTCCTTGGCCGAGGATTCGGACTCCTCCTGCTGGTGGGCCACACCGTCCCAGGCATCGTCAAAGACCGTGAGCACGTTCCCGTAGAGGTGAGCGTCGTGCTGCCAGGAGAAGTTCGTCCCGGAACCCAGATGGAAGTTGTTGTGCTTGCCTCCGAATGTCCACATCACCTTCCCGGTGATGCGGTTGATCTTGTAGAGCGACCAGGTGTTGCGGCCCGAGATCAGCAGGTTGCCGTCCGGAAGCTCTTCGATCGAGTTGAGGTGGAAGTAGTCATAGGGGTTTGAGCCGAAGCTGGCCGGCGTCCTGTATGAGGCGCTCAGCGGGATGTGGCCGAGGGCGTGCCACTCCCAAAGGACCTTGCCGGTCTTGATGTCGAGTTCCTGGATCACACAGTCCAGGACCGTCCCGCTCGAGGACCCGCCCACCGAGGACAGATTCGTCTTCTCTGGAACGTAGGCATCGATCAGCGCTGTTCCGTCCCGGCCGATCTGAAATTCGTGCAGATCCGACGAGTAGCCGTTGCCGCCGTGGAGGGTCCTCACCAACTGGTAACGGCGATTCACGATCACGTCCTCGCCGTGTGCTCCGTAGCCGATGCCCACGACGTTGCCCTGCCACCAGGTGAGCACCGGACTTCCCCGATAGTGCTGGACCTCGAGGTTGAAAGCGGGCACGCTGAGTGGCGAGAACCAGACCATCTGCCCCTTGGCGTTGACGATCAGCGGGCCGACCTGAGATGTGTGGTCGGGAGTCAGGAAGATCGAGCCTGCATGGTGATCGTGGTCGGAGGAAAAGCTCACGAGCGGGGGGTGCAGGCCTGGCGCCGAGACAAAGTTCCGAGTCGGACCGGCGCTCGATCTGACCAGGGCGCCGTTGGTCAGCTCCGTGTTCACGTGAGCCGGCGCGGACACACCGAACGAGAAGCGAAGCCTCCTCGCCCCAGGGTCCCCGGACGCCGTCCCGGCGGCGGAGGACCGCAGCGTGGCGGTCACCGTGACCTGGTCACCGGCAGCAAATCGCTGCCCAGGAACGAACGCGGTGCCGGCACCCTCTGGCAGCGCGACCAGGCGCCCATGATGGAGCCCGCTGACCGAGCCCGTAACCGTGACCAAGCTGATCTCGGACGGCCTCAGAGAGGAGAAGATGACGTCGGTGGCCGGCGAAGCATCCGGCGTGCCCGGAAAGGGGATCACGTGCAGAGCGGGGGCAGCGCTCGCTCGCGCCGTGAGCAGCAGGAAGCACGCCACGAGGAACAGGCATTGGCGGAGATGGATCGGCGAGCGCATAGGTGGGCTCACAGGTATCGGACGAGTTCGATTGACCCCGCGGCCACGTCGTTTCCGTTCGAGAGCAGGATCTGAGCCGGCAGTTGGTTGCCACTGGCCCTCCTGAGCATGGCCATCCCTGCTGGGGTGAGCCGGAAGTACACCTCGCCCAGCTCATCCGCTCCCAGGAGCCGAGGCTTTGACTGCGCGATCACCTGACCGGCTGACGTGATCCGTGCGCTGGCCTGGCACGCGCTCGCGGCCGAGTAGCACGCGGCCAGAAGCCGACCGATTCCGGCCGAGGAGACGAAGCCGATCGGCTGAGCAATCTGAATCGTCGGGGAAGCGACCGTCCTCTTTAGCGGCTCGGGGCCGCTGATCGAGTAGGGAAGCAGTGTCATGTTCCTGCTCGCGCGCTTGCCTGACGAGGAGTCGTGAACCGTGATCTGCACACTCAGGCCATCCTTCGAGGAGCGCTGCAGCTCGCGCCGGCCGCGGGTCGAGAGGTGGAATGGAAGCAGCGTGCCAGTGCCTGAACTGACGGCGTGAGACGGACTCTGGGCCAGCATCCGCCCGTCATCCGAGAGCTCGGCGCTCAGATGACACTCGTGCCCCGTAAAGCAGCCAACTGCGACCTCCCCCTGGCCGCTGGATTTCCTGACGAACGTGTCCGGGGCGAAGGTGGCCACGTGAGCGGGGTCGGAGTGGGGGTGGGAGGTTCCGAGCACATGGCCTGACGCTGACAGCGCCTGGACGGCGAGATATCGCGGCTCGCTGGCCAGCGTGATCACGGTCTCGAAGTTCGTCCGCCGGCTCGTCATCAGGGGGGTCAGGGAGCCTTTGCTGGATCCGTCCAGGACGCGCCAGGAGGCCACCTGGGTAGCCCCGTTCCAGCTGGCGTAGAGGTTGACATCCCCGTTGGCCAGCGGCGTCACAGTGAGCGCCGGCCCGTCATCAGGTTGGCCGGTCCAGGGGAACCGGTAGGCGCGGTAGGAGTTCGTTCCGAGCGGAAGGGTCCCATTGAAGATCTGATGGCCTGACTTCGTGTACTCCGAGAAATCGCTGGCGTTCCCCCAGCCCACCATCACATTTCCTCTGGGCAACAGCTGGACGCTCCCCATCGCTCCGGCCAGGAGGGGCGGGTGGTGGGTGTAGCGGTGCTCGAGCACGACTGTCCGAGCGGCGATGTTCACCCTCATCTTCTTGGCCGAGGACTGACGCTCCTCCCGCGGGTAATCGGCGTCGTCGAACAGCGTCAAGGTGTTCTCGCCGGTCAGATGCGGATCGTGCTGCCATTCGAACGTCGTGCCCTTACCCATATGGAAGTTCGAGTGCCTACCGCCGAGCTCCCACATGACCTGGCCGGTGACACGGTTGATCTTGTAGACGGCCCACGTGTTCCGCGCCGAGACCAGCAGGTTTCCGTCCGGCAGCTGCTCGATCGCGTTCAGGTGGAAGTAGTCATAGGCCCGGCCCGGGTGCAGAGTGGCATGAGAATCGTCGATCGGAACGTGTCCGAGCGCATGCCACTCCCAGAGGACCTTGCCGGTCTTGATGTCGAGCTCCTGGATCACGCAGTCCCACACCTTGCCGTTGGCCGGGCCTCCGACACTGGTCAGGTTGTAGGGGACGAGCGCGTAGGCATCGATGAGAGCGGTCCCCTGGCGGGTGATCTGGAATTCGTGCAAGTCAGCGATGTACCCGTTCCCAGCGTGCAACACGGCCACCGGCTTGTAGGAGCGGTTCAGGATCACATCCGTTCCGTGCCCCTGGCCGTGCCCGACCCCTCCCTGCCACCAGGTGAGCACCGGACTTCCCCGATAGTGCTGCACCTCCAAGTTGAAAGCGCCCCTCTGGACCGGGTGAAACCAGACCAGCTGTCCGTCGCTATCGAGGATCATCGGCCCACTCGGACCGCCGTTGTGGGGCGTGAGGAAGATGTCGCCCGAGGTGCTGTCCCGATCGGAGGTCATCATCACCCTCGGCGGGTCGAGCTTGGGCGCGGAGCGATATTCGACTCGGCCCGGGCGGTCGGTTGGGCGGTGAGTCACATTGGCCAGGACAGCCTCGGGCGGGGCGCCGTCGAGCGGCTGTTGCACCGTGAACGAGAAGCTAATCCGGGTGGCTCCCGGCGCCCCCGAAGCCGTCCCGGCCTGGGGGGAGCGCAGCACGGCGGTCACCTCGACATGGTCGCCGGCGGCAAACGGCACGTTCGGGACGAAAGCGGTGCCCCCACCATCCGGCAGGGCATTGAGATGCCCGGTATGGATGCCGCTGCGCGAGGCGATGACGGTGACTGAACGCAGCTCGGACGGTGCCAGGGAGGAGAAGGCGATTTGCGAGTGCGGGGAAGCGTCAGGGGTTCCCGGAAACGGGATCACATGCAACGCAGGCGCAGCTTGTGCAGGCGTGGTCAGCAACACCAAACACGCCGCCAGCAGCACTGCGCGCATGGGCCAAACCCCAATTGCCCTAGCGCCCATTCGTGGGGCGAAAGTCTAGCGTGGACCTCGTCTCCTACCCGTAGCGAACTAACGCGATCTGGCCCGTGGCGGTCTTCTTGTTGGCATCGGTGAGCTTGACCTCAGCCGCCAGCTGGTTGCCGTGTGCCTTTTGCAGCATCGCCTGCCCGGCCGAGGTGAGCTTGAAGTAGACGTAGGCCAGCTCCTCGGCTCCGACGTGTTCGCTCTTGGTCGTGGCGATCACCGTCCCGCCAGACGTGATCGTGGCCTGGGGGTGACAGGGCGCCGGTCCGTAGCACGCGGCCAGGAGCTGCCCGGTGCCGGAGGAGGAGACAAAGGCTGTGGTTTGGGCGATCTGGATCGCGGGCGAATTGGCCGCATCGCGCTTCGGGCCTGAGCCACTCACCGAGTAGCGGATCAGCTCCATGTGCTTGCTGGCGCCCGCGCCGGAGGCGTCGTGAACCCGCACAAACACGCGGGTCTGGTGGCCTTTGGCGCTTTTCAAGGCGCGCGCACCCGTCGATGAGAGCTGGAAGTGAACGAGCGCCCCGGTGCGGGATTGGACCGTCTGCGCCGAGCTCTGGGCGATCACCCGGGATCCCCACGTGACCTTGACGCTCACATGGCAGTCGTGGCCAGTGAAACAGCCCACGGGTAGCGCCACGGATTTGCCTGAGGCGGCGAACGCATCTGGGCCGAAGATCGACAGGTGCGAGCGCACCGCGTGTGCGGGGGAGGTGTGGAGGACGTGCCCCCCTGAGTCGAGCGCCTGCACAGCCACGTAGCGCGGCTCGGACTGAATCACGACCCGCGTCTCAAATCCCGTCGAGCTGGCGGTGGCGAATGGCGTGAGCTTGCCCGGCGATCGCCCCCCCACGACCCGCCAGCGGGACACTCCGGTGGCGCCGTTCCAGCTCCCCCACACGTCCACGTCTCCGTTTGACTGGGGCCGGTTGGCCACCGACGGCGGCGTCGAGGGCTGCCCACTCCAGGCAAATCGGTAGGCCCGGTAGGAGTTGACCCCGAGCGGGAACGTGCCGTTGAAAAGCTGGGATCCGGAGGGGCTGTACTCGGAGAAGTCCGGGGTGGTGCCCCAGCCGATGAACGAGTTTCCGTTGGGTAGAGCCTCGTAGCTGCCCATCGCGCCGGCCAGCAGCGGAGGCGAGTGATCGAATGTGTGCTGGAGGGCGGCGGTCATCCCGCTGCGGCTGAGCGTCATCGTCTTGGCCGACGATTGAGGCTCTTCCTGCGGGCTCGCGGCGTCGTCGAACACGCTCAGGGTCTGGCCGATCAACTGGGCGTCGTGCTGCCACTCGAAGTTGGTGCCCGAGCCCATGTGGAAGCTCGAGTGCTTCTGGCTGCCGTCGACCGTCCAGATGATGTGCCCGCGCTGCTCTCCGACCAGGTACACCGACCACGTGTTGCGCAAGGAGATCAGCACGTTGTTGTTCGGCTGGGGCTGGATCGAGTTGCAGTGAAAAGCATCGAAGGGGTTGCGGTGCGTGGCGTGGGAGGCGCTCAGTGGGATGTGTCCGAGCGCATGCCACTCCCACAGAACCTGGCCGGTCTGGATGCTGAGCTCCTGGATCACGCAGTCGAACACCGTCCCGTTGGACGGGCCGCCGATCGACGACAGGTTGGCCTTCACCGGCACGTAGTCGTCGATCCACGCCGTGCCCTGGGGACTGATCTGGAACTCGTGTAGATCTGAGGAGTACCCATTGCCACCGTGCAGGACCTTCACGATCTGGTAGTGGCTGTTCATGATCACGTCCTGGCCGTTGATGCCATGGCCGTCGTAGATGTTCCCGTGCCACCACGTCAGGACCGGCTGACCCTGGTATCGCTGCACCTCCAAGTTGAACGACGCGCTGTGGGTCACGCGACGGAACCAGACCAGCTGACCGCGAGCCATTGATGATCATCGAGCCCACCTGCGGGGCGTTGTTTGGCGTGATGAAGATGTCGCCTGAGCTTGTGTCTGGGTCGGGGCCCGCCTTCACGACCGTCGGATGGAAGTTGTCCTGGGAGTGAAAGCTCTGGGTCTCCTTCCCGGAGCGCCCAGGGGCGCTCGAGGCGCCTGGGGCCATGAGGCCGTCCTGGATTCTCATCGCTCGCGCCGCTCCCGCGCCCACCGTGGCCGGCACCTCAATCCGGAACGAGAAACGAATCGCCGTCGACCCGGGGGCGCCCGACGCGCGGGCCGCGGCCGCTGACGCGGGCCGTGCGCTGACACTTACGAGCTCTCCCGGGGCGAACGGCCGCTCGGGTACGAACGCGGTGCCTGTGTCGTCAGGAAGCTGCGTCAGATGTCCGGCGTGGAGCCCGGTGCGGGAACCCGTGACCGTGACCGACTCCAGATCCGCGGGTGTCAGCGCCGAGAAGATGACCTGCGTGGTGGGCGACGCGTCAGGTGTGCCGGGGAACGGAATCACCCGCAGACTGCTGGCCGGCGCTGTGAGGATCACCGGGGTCGACGGAGCCGACGCCCTCCCCGGACTCGCCAGTGCGAGGGGAGCGCCGGCCGCCGACACCACGCCGATAGCCATCACGAAACCGGCGAGGAGAGGTGCTCCTGGCCGAGTCCTGCCAACCACTGCGGCCTCGCCAGCTCCTAAGGGCTGCGAAAAACCGGATTTCGCCGGAGGACCGTCATCCGCACGGCTTGGGGTTTTTGTCTCCGCCGTAGTTCCCGGGCTGAAGGGTGCTGCCGCTGGCTCCCATCAGGCCCCACGAGGCGCCGAACTGGTACGCGTCCGTGCCCACGAACTCCCCGGTTTTGGTGTCGACCCGGCATCTGTACAACGGCTGGCCCCAATACTCGATCTGAGTCGAGCCGTCCGAACGCTTGAAGGTCTTGAAGTGCTTTGAGCTGACGCCCGAGCCGCTGACCTTGAGCTTGCCGTGGAGGAGCAGCGGGTACCAAGTCTTGGCGCACTTGCCGTTGCAGGTGCTCTTGCCCTTTCCGACGGGGTCGTTGGAGTCGGTGAACAGCGAGAGCTTCTGGCCCTTCATCTCGACAACGAGAATCGCACCCCACTTGAAATGGTCGCTGGTCAGGACCGTCTCAGTGCTGGCCCGCCTCCCATTTTTCCGGTGGCCTCGATGGGTCCGGTGGTTGGCGGTGGCCGCGGCGATGGCGGGGACGGCCAGCGCGCCGATCAGGCACACGGTCAGGAGCGCCCGGCTGAAAATCGCGGACTCCGTCCGCGGCTGTCATCTGCTCTAGTCACGTTGCTCCTTTGGCTCGATCTCTGGCTAACCCGACGCTGACCTGCTCGGGCGTACAAACACGGGTATGTGTCCAGGGTTGCGGCCCCCCACCCCGGCGTGAAGGTCTGCCGGAACCCGGCTAACGCAAGCTAGGGTAGCGGTCGTGCAAGACGGTTCGAGATCGGTCGGCGATGGGGCCGAGCTATCTCGCTCGCCGGGAAAATCGAGCGGCAGGAAGGTCGACAGGATGATGAAACTTCGCTTCAGGATGGTGGCGGCAGCGCTGGGAGCACTCGGGGCGCTTCTCGGCTCGGCCTGGGGTTCTCTGGCCTCACCGACCACTACTGGGCACCTGTATGTGTCTCCCCAGGGGTCCGATCAGGCGAGCTGCACGAGCGCGGCACCTTGCCGGACGATTCAGCACGCGGTCGATGTTGGGCGCGCCGGCGACGAGATCGATGTGGCGTCCGGGATGTACTCGGGCCAGGTAACGATCACCAAGCGCCTGATTCTCAAGGGCTCTCATGGCCCGGTCATCGACGCAACCGGTCACGGTCGCGGCATCCTCATCAAGGGGTCGAAGGCCGCGGGGTCACAGGTCGAGGGATTCGTCGTCAAGGGCGCCACCTATGAAGCCATCCTCGCGCTCCAGACCTCCCACATACTGATTGCTCACAACGTCGCTCGGCACAACGACCAGGGGTTTTTCCACCACCACTACACGGGGGAGTGCACCTACAACGGCCAACCCCCCTCGATCCATAAGCATCCGGCTCGAGCGAAGGCTCGTGGAGGCGCGGCCGACCTACGCGCCGGGGGGTGCGGGGAGTCGATCCACCTGGCCTCGACGTCGTACTCGCGTGTCATCGACAACTACTCGACGCAGAACACCGGCGGCATCTATCTGACCGACGAGTCCGCTCCGGCGGCTCACAACCTGGTCGCGCACAACCGGGTCATCGGCAATCTGTACGACTGCGGCATCACGCTGGCCAGCCATTCGACTCGCACGGTGACCGCGAAGGGCCGAGTCCTGCGGCACGCGGGCGGCGTCTATGACAACACGATCATCGACAACGTGGCCAACGACAACGGGACCAAGAAGCCTGGCACCGGGATCCTGGTGGCCGCCGCGTTCGGAGGCGGCGCCGCTTACGACAACCGGATCATCGGCAATACGGTCAGCGGCAACGGCCTCCCCGGCATTGCGTTGCACAGCCATGACGTCCGACAGGACCTCAACGGCAACGTGATCCGAAACAACGTGGTCGGCCACAACGCCATCGGGGGCGCGAACGGCAAGCCCGGCGATGGCGACGCGGGGGTAACTCACACCGTCGGAATCCTCGTCTGGAGCTGGTCGACGCCGCTCAAGGGCACGGTGGTCCTCGGCAACCACATCAGCCACGACTACTTCGGGGTTTGGACCGAGCACGTGCCCACGATGAAGCGCTCGGCCAACAGCTATCGCCATGTGCGAGTGCCGCTCAAGCAGCGTCGCCCTTGATGGCGCCGCTGATCACGTTCCTGTCCGACTACGGCCTTCAGGACGATTTCGCCGGGGTCTGCCACGGCGTGATCGCGATGCTGTGCCCAGAGGCTCGGGTCATCGACATAACCCATGGGATCCCCCGCCAGGACATCCGGGCCGGCGCGCTGGCGCTCCGGGACGCGCTGCCCTACACCCCGGTGGGTGTCCACCTGGCGGTGGTGGATCCTGATGTCGGTGCCCGTCGTCGCGCGGTCGCCCTCCGCTTGGCGGACGGCCGCGTCCTGGTGGGACCCGACAACGGATTGCTCTGGCTCGCGGCCGAACAGTCTGGAGGCGTGGTGGAGGCGGTCGACATCGCCCACTCCTCTTTCCGGCTCGAACCCGTGTCGGCGACGTTCCACGGGCGGGACATCTTTGCCCCGGTGGCCGCCCGGCTGGCCGCGGGGGCGCCGCTGGCCGAGGCGGGAGATCCGATCGACCCGGCCGAGCTCGTGTCGCTCGAGCTTCCCGTCGCGCGTAGCGAGAACGGGTGGCTGATCTGTCACGCCTTGTACGTCGACCGTTACGGCAACGTGGCGCTCGATGCCGGCCACGAAGACCTCGAAGGCGCCGGCCTCAAGCTCGGTCGCTCGGTGGAGCTCCGCGACGGCACCGGAGAGATCCATACCTGCCCGTTTGCCCGCACCTTCGCCGAGGTGCCGAGCGGAGGGCTGCTGGTCTATGAGGATGCCTACCGGCGTTTGGCCGTTGCGGTCAGCCATGGTGATGCTGCCGACCGCTTGGGGGTCCGCGCAGATGACGAACTCTGGCTCAGGTCGGCGTGAGCTCGGCGCTCGGACATCCGCGGGTGCACGTGCGGATGGTCGGCTCAACCAACGAGCGAGCCCGACAGCTGGCCCAGGCCGGCGCACCGCACGGGACCGTGGTAACTGCGGACGAGCAGTCGGCGGGACGGGGGCGCCAGGGTCGCACCTGGTCTGCTCCTCCCCAAAGAGCGCTTCTGGCCTCCGTCGTCCTCCGGATGCCGCCCAGGTTGCTGCCGCTGGCGGCGGGCGTGGCGGTGGCTGAAGTGGTTTCGAGCGCCACCTCGTCGGCCGCCGGCTTGAAGTGGCCCAACGATGTGCTCGTCGACGGGCGAAAGGTGGCGGGGATTCTCGTCGAGGGGCGCCCCCAGGAGCGATGGGCCGTGGTGGGCATCGGCCTGAACGTGGCCATGCGCCCGGAAGACCTGCCGGCTGAGCTGCGCAGCGTAGCGGCCGGGCTGGGCCTCCAGGCGGCGGACATAGAGCCGACGCTGGAGCGGCTGATGGATCGGCTGGAGCGCTGGCTCGCTGTCCCGGAACCCGAGCTCCTGGAGGCCGTTCGCGGCCGCGATGCCCTCCAGGGCCAGGTCGTGAGGTGGGCCGGTGGCCAGGGTCAGGCGGCCGGAATAGACGACGCCGGCCGGCTGATGGTCAGCACCGAAGCTGGAGACGTGGCGCTGGACGCGGGAGAGGTTCACCTTGTCCGCCCCTGAATCGTCGGGGCAGGGCTCCGACCGCAAGGCCCACGCCCTCGAGCTCTTCGCGGGCCTGCCGAGCCGGTATGACTGGGCCGGGGCCGTGATGAGCTTCGGCCAGGACCCACGCTGGCGTCGGGCGACGGTCGACGCTATCCAGCCGCGGCCAGGCCAGCGGGTGCTCGACGTTGCCACCGGGACCGGCATGGTGGCCTTCGAGCTCGCGGCTCGCGGTGCTGAGGTGGTCGGCCTCGACCAGAGTGAGCAGATGCTCGGGGGGGCTAGCGCCAAGCTGGCGAGGCGCCCTGATCTGGCTGGGCGCGTCCGCTTTGTGATCGGCGAGGCCGAGCGTCTGCCGTTCGCCGATGGGGAGTTTGACGCGCTCACCTTCACCTACCTGCTGCGGTATGTCGACGACGTGCAGAGGACGATGACCGAGCTCGCCCGCGTGATCCGTCCCGGCGGCCGGATCGCGATGCTCGAGTTCGGCGTGCCGTCGCGTCGGTTGCTGCGGGCACTGTGGCGGGTCCATACCCGAGTTGCGCTCCCTCTCATCGGCCGCGTGCTCTCACCCGCCTGGTACGAGGTCGGACGCTTCCTGGGCCCGAACATCGAACAGTTTCACGCCGCCGAGCCGGATCTGGCCAGCCGCTGGCGGGAGGCCGGCATCGAGGAGGTGCGTGTCCGAGCGATGAGCTTCGGCGCCGGGCTCGTCATGTCGGGCGAGCGGCGACCCGAGCCGTAGCGCACCGGGCGAGCCCCGGGGCCGGATCAGCACGCGGGTAAGATCGCGCGATCGCAGTTTCCAGCGGCGAAAGAGGCGCCTCCCGGCCCGCGTTCTACGCCCTAGCCCCAGGTGGTTGGCGGGACCTGGTGACGATCCTGCACCCGCCGTACACGCTGTGGCATCTGAGCTATGTCGCGCTGGGCGCGGTGGCGGCGCCCGTATTCCACCCGTTCCGCCTGCTCGCCACCGCGGGAGCTTTCCTGCTCGGAGTGGGGGTCAGCGCCCACGCGTTCGACGAGCTGCACGGGCGTCCGCTGCAGACCAGGCTGAGCTCTGGCGCACTCGTGTTTCTGGGCGTCAGTGGCCTCGCGGGCGCGCTGGCCATCGGGATCGTCGGTGTGATCACGATCTCACCCTGGCTCGTGCCGCTGGTGGTGGCCGGCGGCACCGCGGTACCGGCCTACAACCTCGAGCTCGCCGGCGGCCGTCTTCACACCAACTGGATGTTCGCCGTGGCCTGGGGCGGGCTGCCCGCCTTTACCGGCTATTTCGCCCAGGACGTGATCGTCCGGCCGGGCGGTGTCCTCGTGGCCGCCGCCTGCTGTCTGATCAGCGTCGCCCAGCGCCGGCTCAGCGCGCCGGCGCGTGAGCTTCGGCGTCGAACGCTTCAGGTCTCAGGGCAGCAGCAGCTCCACGATGGGACGGTCCTCGACCTCGACCAGGCACGGCTTTCAACGCCCCTCGAGGGGGCGCTATCCGCGCTGTGGATGGCCATGGTCGTTCTGGCGGCCGGGCTCGTGCTGGTGCGGTTGTAGGAACGAGAGTGTCCAGCGGGGCTGGACTCCGGACTAGAACAAGTGGCCAGTAAGCCGCGCACCGGTTTTATGTGCGACGAGGCGGCCGATAAGTCGAACATGACGCTTCAGAAGATCACCGGCCTGGCAGCTGCGGTGACTCTCGCCGGCTCGCTGGCGATGCCGGCCACCGGCCTGGCTCACGCTTCTGCGGGCCACCAGCGGCACCACCGTCAGGGACATGCCGCCCGGCACAGCCACACGACGCACCATTCCCGCCGGATCCATCGCGCGCATCATGAGCACGCCGCCCCCATGGCGCACATCGCTCTGATGCACGGCGCCCGCTAACCAGACCCCCCGCTTCGGCGATTCCTACGCCGCGGCTTCGGCCTCGCCCGGCAGTTCCTCAGGCTCCTGGTCGGATGCCGCCTCAGGTTCCTGCGCAGGCGACTCACCCTCCTCGACCACGGCCTTCTCGTCCCCGTTGCGGGTGCTCTCCGGAGCCCCGAGGGCAGCCGCGGTCTTCTTGACCTCACCTGCGCCCTCGGCCTCCTCCGCCGAAACGGCGCCATTGGCCGCCTTGACGGCGCTCGCGTCAGTCGTTGCGGCGGCCGCGGCCTTGCGCCTTCTCCGGCTCTTCGCGCCTCGGCCTTTGGGGAAGTTGCGCAGGAGCTCACGGGCCAGTGCAGCGGGCTTGCGCGCCATCCGCGTACGGGCTCCGCGAAGCGCCTCCTCGGCCTCCGGGGTATGAGCCAGTGCGGCGGCCAGCAGGGCGGCTGAGAGCCGTCGATCTTCCTTGCGGGCCGCGTGCACCAGACGCCGGGCATTCCGAGCATGGGCCTGGCCGGAGGAGTTGACGAGCAGCCCCAGCAGACGCTTGGTCTCAGGCCAGCGCTGCACCGCGTACTCCTCATGAACCTCGCGCGTGTATTCCGCCATCCGCCAGATCCAGGCATTTGCCTGGTCCCGGCGTCCGATCCGCCGGTCAGCCAGGGCCTGGAGCATGATCTTTGAGCCCTCGCGGCGCTCGTCCCGCGGCCAGCCGGCCATGATGTCGATGGCGGTGTCAAACGCCTCGGCATCACGCGAGGAGGCGATCTCCTGGAGCGCGCGCAGCCGGAGCTGTGAGTGGCGATTGCGCTGAACAGCGGTCAGCAGGAACCGGCGCTTGAGCTCGCCCTGGCGGTCGAAATGGAGCATCGCCTTGGCTCTCCGCCAGCCGTTGGGTGCCACACGGGCCCCGGCCAGAGCCGCCCAGACATGCTGCTCGCCGTAGTCCAGATTCTCGACGGCGATGCGCCACAGCTCCCGCTCGAACACCTCGGCCCGCCGCTCGGGATCCGGGGTCACGGGAAGCACGCGGCGCTCCACTCGGACTCTGCGCCCTCGGCCCCGGCGAACCGGCCCGACGACGATCGCCCCGCCGCGGTAGACGTCGCGGTCAAGCAACGAGTGCAGCGTCACGACCGGGTCGTCGTGCTTGGTGGCGGGATGGACGAAGTCGACGACGATCCCCGCCTCCTTGCCCGGCGTGCGCCGGGTTACGCGGCCTACGCGCTGCTGGTAGACGCGTCGGGAGGCCGTGGGAGCCAGGTGCATGCAGATCGTGGCGCGGGGGCTGTTCCAGCCCTCGGCCAGCAGCATCGCGTTGACGAGAACGTCGACCTTGCCTGATTCGTAGTCGGCCAGGATCGTGGCCAGTTGGCGCTTCGGGGTTTCCCCGGAAACGGCCTGGGCGTTGATGCCGACGTCACGGAATGCCTGCGCGACGTTGTAGGCGTGTCGCACTCCGGCGGCATAGACGATGCCCGGGATGCCGTTGAAGCGAGTCTTGTAAAGGTCGGCCACCGCCATGTTGAACGGTGTCTGGTCCAGCAACTCGGCCAGCATCTCCTGGTCGAATTCCGTATCCACCTCGCCCCGGCGCAGCGGCACCTTAGCGATTGTCCTGACCCCGGGACCAGGTGGAATGCGGATACAGCGCAGCGGGGCAATGACGCCGCGGCGGGCCGCCTGGGCCAGGTCGAAGCGCGAGGTCTGAGTCGGGAACAGGTCGGTGACGTGTCGGGCGATGAGCGCCCCAGTGGCCGTCATGCCGATGAAGATCGGACCTGACCAGCTGCGGATCGCCGCCGAGGTCTTCTCGCCCAGCGCGGTGTGCGCCTCGTCGCAGATCACGATCGTGTACGCGTCGGAGATCTTGCCGGCGTTGCGCACGAACCACTGGTAGGTCTCGACCGTCACCGGGCCGTTGGCGGCATCGTGCTCACCGAGCAGGGGAGCATGGATGCGGTTGCGGTAGCCGCGATCGCGAAGCTCGCCGTTGAACTGATCCACCAGGTTGCGCCGATGGGTCAGGATCAAGATCCCGCCGGTCCGCGAGGCCTCGACAAAGCCAAGCGCGGCCACGGTTTTTCCCGCCCCGGTGGCATGTTCGAACCAGAACCGGCGGGCCGCATTGGGATCCTCGGGCTGCTCGTCGAGCTGGACATCCTCGTCCAGCTCCTCTTCTTCTTGCCAATCCACCGGCTCCTCGTCCTGCCAGTCCTGCGCCTCTTCGAGCTCCTCCTCACCCGTGTCCTCGAGGTCCTCGTCCAGCTCCAGCTCGCCGTTTTCGGACTCAGCGCTCGGCGCCGGTACGGGCGTGCGCGCCGGGGGGTCATCGACACCCGCGTCGTCCGAGTCTTCCGCCGCGTCCGTTTACGGCCTCGTCGGGGATCGCGTAAGCGCCGGTGCCGTTGCGCTGCGCCTCGGCCAAGAGCGCCGTGAGCGTTCCGGACAGGGCGTCCACCTGATGCGCAGACAGAACGGCACCGTCGGCCAGATGGGGCTCCTCCTCGGACAGCAGCCGCTCGAGCCCGAGCAGCAAGGAAAAGCTCCGGCGCCACTGGACCGATGGATGCTTGTGGCCATCTTCGATCTCCACCAGAGCAGCATCGACCGCGCGCCGGCGAGCCGAGCCAGCGGCAAGCGCATCCTCGAGGGTCTCGCCCTCGTATACGAATTGCTCGCGCGTAAAAACCTCGGCGCGCGCGATCGCGGCAGGATTGGGGAGCGGGGTGGAGTCACCCATGGCGATAACGGACTTTCGCGTCTCGATGTGCGAGCCGACGCAGAATGGCGTGACGGCTCAGGAAGCCTCAACAGATCGCCGTTTGGCGGGGATAGCTCAGTCGCCCATAACCCCTCGCCAAACAGTCCTGGTGGGTGCAGCCCATTTTAGCGGGTCTTGAGGAGGACGTCTCCAGGAGGACGTCCGTATGCCAAGCTTTCGCTGTGGCCGCGACTGTCGATTACGAGGTCAGGCGGGCCGAGAACGACGACGAGCGCAGAGCCGCCCTGGAGCTGCGGCACGATGTTTTCTGCGTCGAGCAGGGGGTCCCGGATTGGGAGGAGGTCGACGGCCGAGACCCTGACGGTATCCACCTGGTGGCGGTGGCCGGCGGCCACCTCCTCGCCACCTGCCGGCTTCTGATCGTCGGCCGAACCGTCCAACTTAGTCGGCTGGCCGTTCGGCGCTCGGCTCGCCGGAGGGGGATCGCCACCGCGCTGCTCCTGGAGGCCGACTCAGAAAGCCGGGCCGCCGGCGCCGGGCGGATCGTTTTACACGCTCAGACGTACGCCAGATCGCTGTATGACCGTGTGGGCTACGTCCCGCGGGGAGCCGTGTTCCGGGAGGCCGGGATCGAGCACGTGGCCATGGAGAAGGAGCTCTAGCCGGCTCGGTAACACGCGGCTCCCGCCGGGCAGCGCTGCCGGCCGGTGCTAGTCTCGCCCGCTGATCCAGGTAACCGCGGTGGGGACCGTCCGCCTGACTCCAGGGGGTTCCAGATGAGTAGTTGGCGAACAGTCAGCCCGCGCGCGTCTACGCGGTGGCTGGCCCTCGGTCTGTCGTTGGCCGCGGTAGGTGCGGCGCCGGGGGTCGCCCAGGCGAGCGCCAGACTCACTCCCGTGCTCACAGTCACCAACACGAGCGACACGAACACGATGGGGTCGCTGCGATGGGCGATCAACCAGTCGAACACGGACACGCCTGGACCGAACATGATCGACTTCGCCATTTCCGGCTCAGGCGTTCAGACGATCATCCCGACCTCGCCGTTGCCGACGATCACCACGCCCGTGCTGATTGATGGCACCACTCAGTCGGGGTACGCGGGCGCACCGCTGATCCAGCTCGACGGCACCAATGCAGGATCGAAGGCCAACGGCCTCACGATCACTGCGGGCTCGACCACGGTCAAGGCCCTCGAGATCACTCACTGGGGCGGAGCCGGGGTCGTGCTCAGCGGTGCCAGCAAGGACACAATCAGTGATGACTACATCGGCACCGACGGCAGCTCGGCACTTCCCAACGGCAACGGCATCACCGTGAGCTCGCAGCAGAACACGATCGGAGGCGCCACGTCCGGGAACGTGATCTCCGGCAATAGCGCATTCGGTCTCATCATCTCTGGCTCGGGGGCGAAGAACAACGTGGTCGAAGGCAGCTCGATCGGGACGGACCTCTCAGGGTCCACGGCCCTGGCCAACCACGTGGCAGGGGTTTTTGTTGCGGGCAAGGCCACAGGCAACACGATCGGCGGAACGGCCACTGGTGCGGGGAACCTGATCTCGGGTAATGGCAGCGACGGAGTGGACATCACCGGTGCAGGCACGCGTTCCAACGTCGTGGAAGGCAACTATGTCGGCCCCGATATCACCGGCGCGTCCGCCCTGGGTAACGGAAACGAGGGCGTGGCCGTGTACGGCGGAGCGACCAAGAACATCGTGGGGGGCGCGACCGCGGCCGCCCGCAACGTGGTGTCGGCGAACGCGCACGACGGCGTGGCCGTCGACGGCAAGGGCACCAGTGGCAACCACGTCGAGGGCAACTACATCGGCATCAACGCAGCGGGTAAAGCGGCCCTGGGTAACGGCGGGATCGGAGCTCCGGTCTACGCAGGGGCGACCGGCAATACGGTCGGCGGCACAAGCCCCGGGGACCGGAACGTGATCTCGGGCAACGCGAACTACGGCGCGACGCTCGTGAATACCGGCACCAGCCAAAACGTCATAGAGGGCAACTACATTGGCACCAACCCGGCCGGTACCGCTGCTCTGGGCAACAAGCGGGGCGGCGTCCAGATCTACCTCGGATCCACCCACAACGTCGTCGGAGGCACCACCCGGAAAGCCCGCAACCTGATCTCGGGCAACGGCGGCAGCGGCGTGGGCATTCACAACAAGGGCACCAGCGGCAACGTCATCGAGGGCAACTTCATCGGTACCAAGCGCTGCCGGAACAGGCCCGCTGGGCAACGCGCTCGACGGCGTGTTGATCAACCTCGGCGCCTCAGGCAATCTAGTCGGAGGCACGGCGGCGGGATCCCCGAACAGCATCGCCTACAACAAGCCCTACGGGGTCCAGGTGGACGGCTCCACCACAAAGGGCAACGAGATCGAGCGCAACTCGATTTATGGCAACACCGCGAAAGTGGGAATCGCGCTGACCTCCAAGGGGAACGGCAGCCAGCCCGCTCCGGTGATCACGAAGGTCAGCAACTCGGGCTCGTCCACGAAGCTCACGATTGACGACGGTGCGGCCGGCGAGTACCGGCTCGAGCTGTTCACGGACCCGAGCTGCGCCGATCCTGAGGGCAAGGTGTTCCTCGTTGCGGTCTCGGTTTCGGGCGGCACCAACACGCTCGGGCTCTCGGGCAAGCTGCGCGCCCATGAGGGCGTCACAGCGACGGCCACGAACGACACGACGCGCAACACGTCCCGGTTCTCGGGCTGTAAGCCGGTGCCCTAAGAGAGGGCTTGGGGGTCAGGCCGCGGTCGGCCGCGGTCTGGCCCTGCCGAGGCCGCGGTCTGGCCCTGCCATAAGATCCGGGCATCGACTTCCTCTCGCTGGCAGACCGCTCCTGGCCGCTGCTGAACCGCCTGATGCGCGGCCACGCCCAGATCTACCGGCTCAGCGGGGGATGGATCGGCCATCGCTTCCCTGGGGCGCCGCCGATGTTGCTTCTCGACCACCTCGGCGCCAAGAGCGGGACGCTGCGCACGACGCCGCTGGTGTACGTCGATGACCCGCCGAACGTGGTCATCGTGGCCTCCAAAGGAGGGCATCCTCGGCACCCGGCGTGGTACCACAACCTCCGTGCCAATCCCGATACCGAGGTCCAGATCGGCTCCCGTCGTCGCCTCGTCCATGCCCGCGTGGCCACGGAGTCAGAACGCGAGCGCCTGTGGCCGATGGCCGTGGACACGTACGGCGGTTATCGCGGCTACCAGCAGCGGACCGGCCGTGTGATCCCGCTGGTGATTCTGGAGCCGCGTCATCGCTGAGGTCCGGATCGACCCGCTGACCGGGCAGCGGACGATCGTCGCCGGTGACCGCGCCGGGCGCCCCGGGGGGAGGTGTCGGCGCCCCCTCCGTCCGAGCTGGACGCCGAGAGCGATCCGTTCGCCGAGGGCCACGAGGACCGGACACCGCCCGAGGTGTATGCCGTGCGCCCGGGCGGGGGGCCGCCCGACAGCCCGGGATGGACGGTGCGCGTTGTTCCCAACCTATATCCGGCCCTTGATCCGGCCGCCGAATCCCCTGCGCGGGACGCCAACCCCGACCTGTTCTGGGCAGGCCCCGCCACGGGCGCCCACGAGGTCGTCATCAATGCCCCCATCCCGGTGATGTCGCTGGCCGAGCTCACTCCGGAGCAGGTGTCGGTCGCCGTCGAGGTGTGGCGGGCGCGAATGCTCGAGCACGCACAGGCTGCGTACGTGCACATGATCGTCAACGAGCGCCGCGAGGCCGGGGCCTCGCTCCCGCATACCCACGCCCAGCTCTACGCCCTTGACTTCGTGCCCGCCGCAGTGGCTCGTGAGCGTGAGCGCTTCGGCGCGTACGCCACGCGGACGATGGGCGGAAACCTGCTCGCTGACCTTGTTCAGGAGGAGGTCCGAAGGCGCGAGCGGATCGTGGCCATCGATCCGGAGTGCGTGCTGATGGCCCCCTTCGGCGCGCGCGTTCCCTATCAGCTCCTGATCGCCCCCCGTAGCCCACGGGCTCGCTTCGAGGAGGACGACCGGGGGGCGGCCATGCTCTACGAGGCGCTCAAGCGATTGGCTCGGCGTCTAGGGGCGCCTCCGCCGCTCAACCTGTGGATCCGGACGGCTCCGCGGGGAGCCGAGCACTTCTGTTGGCGCATCGACATCCTGCCCCGCTTGACCTACCTGGCCGGTCTCGAGCTGGGAGCGGGGATTCATCTGAACATCGTGCCGCCGGAGCGGGTCGCCGCGGAGCTTCGCGACATCTGATGCGCGCTCTGGTCCAGCGCGTCAGCCAGGCCTCTGTGGCCGTGGAGGGAGAGACCGTGGCTGAGATCGGCCCCGGACTGCTCGTGTTGCTCGGCGTCGCCGAGGGCGACGCCGATGGCGACGCCGACTGGTTGGCTGCCAAGGTGCGTGCCCTCCGCGTGTTCCCGGACGAGGACGGGCGCATGAACGAGCCGCTCGGCCAGCGCGAGGTGCTGTGCATCAGCCAGTTCACCCTCTACGGCGATGCGCGCAAAGGCAACCGGCCGAGCTATGTGCGGGCCGCCCGGCCGGAACGGGCGCAACCGCTGTATGAGCGCTTCGTCGAACAGTGTGGTGCCAAGCGGGGTGTGTTCGGCGCGCATATGGAGGTCACGCTGGTGGGCGACGGCCCGGTGACGCTGCTGCTGGAAAGCAGCCGACCCCGCGATTGATCCGCCCTTAAGGGGGGAAGCGTCATCGGTGCATGGTGGCCGCCAGCCGGAGGCGACAGTGAGCATGACGACAGGATCTCGGACCGTCCGCCGGACGGTTCCAAATTCCGCCGGATTGACAGCCGTTGACGGCGTCCTGGCGGGGTGGGTGCTGGTGTGGATCGGGCTCGGCGTCGCCATCGGGATCAAGCTGAGTGACCTCTCCGGGCTCAGCCACACCGCGATCCTGACCGGGCACGCCGTGCAGGCCCTCGGGAAGTCCTTCGGGCTGCTCGGGCAGGTGCCGCTGGTCGGCGGCGCTCTGGGTGGTGTCGCCGGTCAGGTCCAATCGGCCGGCGCAAACATTGCCGGCGGTGGCGCCAGCAGCCTGTCCTCGATCCATGCCCTGAGCGTCCTGCTGGCCATCGCGGTGGCGTTGCTGCCCTCGGTGCCGGTGTTCGGGTTCTATCTCCCGGTCCGTCTGGACATGCGCCGAGAGGCGCGCGCCCTGCGCGATGCGGTCGCCCAACATGGTGAGGATCCAGCCTTCCGAGCCTTCCTCGCCCGCCGCGCCATATACACCGTCGGATATCACCGCCTACAGGGCGTCAGCGCCACGCCGTGGGCGCACGCCGACTCGGAAGCCGGGACAACCGAGCTCGCAGCGGCCGAGCTCGCTAGATTGGGAGTCGAGCCGGGACTGCTCGGTAACGCCAGCCACGGACGGCGGAGCCAGACTTGAACGAGCCCCCGGAGCTTCCGCCCGAAGCCAACACTCCGCCGGCGAGCGACACGCCGGCGAACGATGCGCCCGCGACGGAGGCGTCCCCGATCGAGCCGACCACGACCGACGCGCCCGCCACTGACGCGCCGGCGCCGGACGCGGCCCCGGCCGCCCCCCGAGGCGTTGGCGGCCGCGTATTCCACTTCCTGGGGCGGGTTCTGGCTCGCGGATTCGTTTTTCTGCGCTATCCAGTGATCCTGGCCTGGATCGGCGGCGCGGTCTGGATGGCGTTGTCTCTGCCCGCCCTTGGCGGCTCGAACATCAGCTCGTTTTCCTCGCTCGTCCCCGCACATTCGCAGGCACTTCGGGCGGAAGCGCTCTCAACCCAGCAGTTCGGGTTTCCTCTCCTCAGCGAGACCGAGATCGTCGTTCGTAATCCGCATGGCCTGTCGGCCGCTCGCCAGGCGCAGCTGACCGCGCTCGCTGGGCGGCTGTCCCAGCGGCGGATACCCGGATACTCCAAGGTTGCCGGTGCGATTCCCCTGGTCAACTCTGTCGGGGGACCAAAGTTCTCGCCAGAGCACGGGACAACGATGCTGCTCTACCTCCTGTTCCGCCCCAGCATCGGCCCGGAGGCTCAGGGGGCGACGGCGGCGCAGCTGATCCGGACTCAGATTGGCCATCGACCTGGGGAATACGAGGGGTACACCGGTGCGGCGCCGGCCGAAGCGGCCCAGGCCAACAAGATCTCAAGCCTGCTGGGCTGGGTCGAGTTGGCCACGATTCTCCTCGTCTTCATGGCCATCGCCATCCATTTCCGGGCTCCCGGGGCCGCGATTCTGGCTGTGGCCACCGTCGGGATCTCGTTCATCATCACCAACAGGGCGCTCGAGCAGTTCGGGCGAGCAACGGGAACCACGATCCCGGCCGCCGTTCAGCCGGTGCTGGTGGTGCTGATCTTCGGGATCGTCACCGACTACTCGATCTTCTTCATGTCTCGCGCCCGAGCGTTGCTCACGCAGGGCATCAGAGGCCCGGCGATGGGCACCGCCCTGATGCGGGAGATCAGTCCGATCGTGATCGTGGCCGGTGTGACCGTGGCCCTCGGAGTAGCCGCGCTCCAGGCGGCCACGATGGGCTACCTGCGTTCCTTCGCGTCGGGCCTGACGATCTCGGTGCTGATCGCGATGGTGGTGGCCACGACGTTCGTCCCGGCCGTCCTCACGGCCGGCGGTCGCGGGCTGTTCTGGCCTCGCCGGCTATCGGAGGCGCCGGTCGCGGCCGCTGAAGCTGAGCGAGCCGGCGGGCGGCGGATCACCGTCCGCCTGGCTGTTCGACATCCCGTGCTGGCCACGCTCCTGGTCCTACTGCTGGTCGGCGCTGCCGCCAGCGGTCTGAGTCGGATCGCGATCGGCAACGCCTTGGTTCGCGACCTGCCCCCCAGCTCGGAGGTTCAACGGGCATATGTGCAGGCCAGCCATGGCTTCTCCGAAGGAGTCCTGGCTCCCAGCGAACTGGTCGTCAACGGCCCGGGTGTGGCCGCGCAGCGCCCCGCGCTGACACGACTTCAAACCCTGATCGCCCGCCAGCCCGATATGGCCCAGGTGTTCGGGCCGACCCAGGTCCCGGTGGCTCGTCAGCTCGGCTTTGCCGTGTCGAGCTCCGGACAGGCCGCGCGTTACGCCTTCTTCCTGCGTACCGACCCTCTTGGGGCCACCGGCATCTCTGCCGTCGAGACCCTCCGCAGCCGGCTGCCGGGACTGGTGAGGAAGGCCGGACTGACCCATGTGACCGCGCTCGTGGGCGGGGATACGTCGATTTCGGCCGACATCGTCGGGGGAACCATCACCTCATTGGAGCGGGTCATTCCCATTGCTCTGGCGGCCGTATTCCTCGTCATCGCGCTGTATTTGCGCGCGCTGGTGGCGCCGCTCTACCTGGTGCTCACGAGTCTGCTCGGGGTGGCAGCGTCCTTGGGTCTCACCACCTGGGTCCTCCAACACTTCCTGGGCTACGGCCAGACCGCCTACTACGTGCTGTTCACCGTCGGGGTCATGCTGATCTCACTCGGTTCTGACTACAACGTGTTCCTGGTGGGCCGGATCTGGCAGGAGGCGCGGCGGCGCGAACTCGGCGAGGCGATCGAGATCGCCGGCAGCCGCGCCGCGCGTTCGATCACGACCGCCGGCTTCGTGTTGGCGCTCTCCTTCGCTCTGCTGGCGATCGTGCCCTTGCGCCCGTTCAGGGAGATCGCCTTCGCGATGGCGGTCGGGCTGATCATCGACGCCTTCGTGGTTAGGACGCTTCTCGTCCCGGCCCTCATCTCCCTCGTGGGTCCGCGCAGCGCGTGGCCAGGCCATGCGCTCCGGGATGCCCAGCCGGACCAGCCCAGCACCCCGCCGGCCGCCACGCCGGTGTCGCAAAGCGCTTCCTGACCCTTGGCTCACGCGCGATACTCCGCGAGGGGCAGTCGCCAGCCGCGCCGTTGCCGTCACGCCAGTACGCATAATCCCCTTCGGCATGCTCCGATACCGATATCTGTTCTCGCAGCTTGTCCGCCGCGAGCTGCGCCAGAAATACAAGGGCTCGGCGCTGGGGGTGCTGTGGTACTTCGTCAACCCGCTGGTGCTGATGGCCGTGTACGGGCTCATGCTCCGCTCGGTGCTCCACGTCGTCCACTATCCCGATTACCCGGTCTTCATCCTGGCCGGGCTTGTCGTATGGCTGTTCTTCTCCCAGTCGCTGCTGAGCGCCGCGAGCTCGCTGGTTGACCAATCCTCACTGGTTTCGAAGGTGCGCTTCCCCCGGGAGACGGTTCCGGCCTCGATCGTCGTCGTTCAGCTCGTCCCGCTGGTCGCGATGCTGGTCATCCTGCTCCCGGTGGCGGTGGTGGTCCACGCCCCGTTCGGGGCCGAGCTGCTGCTCGTGGTTCCCCTGATCGCGCTCCTGTTTGCCTTCACGCTCGGCCTGAGCCTGGTCGCGGCGGTGGCGCATGCGTATTTCCGTGACGTCCAGCCGGTGCTGACCGCCGCCCTGCTGCCGCTGTTCTTCGTCTCCGGAGTCCTGTTTCAGTTCGGGACCCTGGGCGGGGTCCAGAGCCACCCCTGGATCGGTTCGCTTCTACGCTGGGGCGATCCGATCGCGCCCTTCATCACCGCCATGCGGTCGGTCGTCTATTCGGGCTCGGTTCCGGACGCCGCGACCCTTCTCTACGTGGTGGTCGCGGCGCTGATCGCGTTCGGCGCCGGCGTCGCGCTTTTTCGCCGCTTCTCACGTGAGCTGGCGGTGGTTCTATGAGTCGGGAGCTCTCCCCCGGCGAGGTCGTTCTGGAGCAAGCTTGGCGGTCCTTTCCGGCCCGAAGTGATCGGGGCCGCACGCTCAAAGAGCTTCTGACCTCGATCACCGGAAAGCGCGAACCGGAGCTGCCCCCGACCGAGGCGCTGGCTGGGGTCTCTCTTCAGGCCGCCCCGGGTGAGACGCTGGGCATCGTCGGTCGCAACGGCGCCGGGAAGACGTCCACCCTGCGCGTGCTGGCCGGGATCATCCCGCTGCATCGCGGCTTCGCTGGGTGCGGTGGCCGCGTGGCCACGCTGATCGAGCTCGGTGCCGGCTTCGGCCGTGAGTTCACCGGTCGGGAGAACATGCGGCTGAACGCGGCGCTCCAGGGCATGTCCCGCGCCGAGATCGACGCCCGGATCGACGAGATGGTGGCGTTCTCTGAGCTTGGGCACTTCATCGACATCCCGATCAAGACGTACTCGTCCGGGATGCTGCTGCGGCTGGGGTTCTCCGTGTCCGCCCACGTAGACGCGGATGTGCTGTTGATCGACGAGGTGCTGGCTGTGGGCGATGAGGCGTTCCAGCGCAAGTGTCTGCGCCACATCCTGGCTCGGATCGAGCATGGAACCACCGTGGTGCTGGTATCGCATGCACCGGCCACGATCGAACGCGCCTGCCGGCGGGTGGTCGTGCTGGACAGCGGGAAAGTGGCCTTCGACGGCCCCGCCGCCGAGGGGCTTCGCTTCTACCACCGGATGCTCGGACTGGAGCACTCCGACCAGGAGGCCGCTCGGTTGGCGCGGGCCGCGGCCGTGGTTCTTCACGAGGCGTCCCTGCTCGACGCCACAGGGTCGCCCCGTCAAATATTCGCCCCCGGAGAGGCGCTTCGTATGGACCTCGACCTCCGGGCGAGAGTCGGCGCTCCCGATGTCGAGGTCGTAATCGACTTTCGCACCTCTTCTGGAATGAGCGTGTTCCGCTCCCGGAAGCCGGCCTCGACCTCGGGCGGCGGTGGCAGGCTCACCTTTGAGGTCCCTCGACTCTCGTTGCTGGGGGGCGACTACGACGTGGCGATCGGGATCCACGAGCCGGGTGACACCGCACCCGGGATCGACCGGCTGCTCTCCTTCAGCATCACGGAAGCTGAGGGTGGCGAGGGGATTGCCGACCTGCGCGGAAGCTGGGCGTTCGTGGGTGACTCCGTCGAGGTGCGGCAGTGAAGACGCCCCAAGAGGCGCTTCAGGAAGCACGCCGCCGAGCGGCCGAGCAGGCATCTGGGTCGGAGTCCGGTGCCGGTGCCGACGGCACGACCGAATCGATAGAGGAGGCCCGACGAGCGTCGCTGAGCCGGCTGGCAGCGTGGGCGGTGATCGAGCCCGAGGAGGCGGAGGTCTATTCCACGCGCCGGCTCGGAGCGCCGATCACCCTCCTAAAGCGGATGCTCGTCAGGCTGCTAAGGCAGTACCTGGTTCAGATCTCGGCCCAGCAGAGTCGCTTCAATGCCCACGTGGCGGCCCACGTGATCTCCCTTGAGGACCGTGTGATGGCTTTGGAGCAGGCTGCCCGAGAGCGGCGCGGTGGCGGGGCGGGCGCTGCGTCCCAGTCGCCTGCCGACGAGAGCAAAACCGGCCTGCAGTGAAGGTCACACAGGTCCTGTGCGCCGCGGGTCCGGTGGACGCGGTGACCAACCAGGCGCTGGCCTGGCGGGCGCAGTTCGCCCGCTGGGGATGGGACGGAGAGGACTTCACGGCGCGGGCGGATCCAGACATGCGTCGACACCACCGTGTCCGGCCTCTGCATGACCTCGAGCCTCCCGATGGCATCGTCCTCCTGCACTACTCCGGCTACGCCCGCGGACTCGAGCGACTGTTTGAAGGCTCTGCCCGAACGTTGCTCCTCTCTCATAACGTCACCCCAGAGGAGTGGTTCTGGCCGTATGAGCCGGTCGAGGGAGTGCGCTGCAAGCTGGGGCGTGAGCAGCTGCACGAGCTGGTCGGACGAGTCGATCGGCTCGCCGGGGTCTCGGAATTCAACGCCACAGAGCTCCGGCAGGCCTCGGGGCGCCCAGCCGATGTCATCCCGGTGCTGTTCGACCCCTCGGCACTCGGGCCAGGCCGCTCAGAAGCCGAGCCCGCGGGTCAGCGGTCAGGCGGGCCCACGGTCCTGTTTGTCGGGCGGCTGGCGCCTCACAAACGCCAGGACCTCGTGATCCGGGCATTCGCTCGGTTCCGCCGATCCGAGTCCTCGGCCAGGCTCGTGCTGGTCGGCAATCCCCTCTCTCCCGGCTACGGCGAGCAGCTGCGCGAGCTGGCCCGTGACCTGGCGGAGGACACGGTCACATTCGAGGCCGGGTTGACGCCGACCGAGCTGGGCGACCGCTACCGTGGCGCCGATGCCTTCCTTTGCCTTTCGGAGCACGAGGGGTTCTGCATTCCCCTCCTGGAAGCGTTCAACTTCCGTCTCCCTGTCGTGGCCCGTGACGCCACGGCCGTGGGCGAGGTCGTGGCGGATGCCGGAATCCTGCTCTCGCCTCAGGACGGGGTTGACACCGTCGCCGAGTTGCTGCGAATCGTGACCGCGGACGGCGAATTGCGCCGCGAGCTCACGGCGCGGGGAGAGCGCCGGCTGCGCCTCTACGAGCCCGCGCGCACGGCCGCGACCATGAGGACCGCGCTCGAGGAGCTGGCGGGCGCATGAGCACCCGGCAGCCTTCTACGACGCGTCGATTCCTGACGGCTCCGCTGCGACGGGCCGGAATCGATCGCTCGACGGTGATCCGTCGCCTCGTCCGTCTGGGCCATCCCCGACTGCGCGAGCTGCGCGCTTCCGCCCTGGCCGGCACGAAGCCCTCCTCGCGAGTCATGGCCCCGGTGGTCCGGGCGCTCGAGAGCGGGGTCCTCCGGGTGCCGCAGGGCCACGCCGGCGGATTGGCTCTCGATCTCAGATACCTCCCGATCTCTCACGCCCACCTGGGGTCGATCGCCTTCGGCAATCTAGAGAGCGAGGTCCAGGAGGCGATGGTCCGCCACCTTGGTCGAGGAGGGGTCCTCTACGACATCGGGGCAAACCTCGGCTTCTTCTCGTTGCTTGGGGCCCACCTCGCGGGGCTGGAGGACGGGCACGTCTACGCGTTTGAGGCGGCGCCTGAGAACGCGGCGGCGATCACCAGCAACGTTGAGCTGAACGGCCTGCCCAATGTGACCGTGATTGCCAAGGCGGTGTCGGCCAGGTCCGGACGGGGACGCCTCCAGGTTGTCGACGACCAGAGCTGGTCAAAGCTCGAGGAGTACGGCCCCCACCCATTTACCGAAGAGGTGATCGAGGTCGAGCTCGTGTCGATTGACGAGTTCGTCAAGGCGGAGGGCCTCCGCCCACCAACGGTGGTCAAAATCGACGTCGAGGGCGCCGAGCTGGCTGTGCTTGAGGGCATGCGGGCGACCATCGCCGAGCACCGGCCCGCGATCATCTGCGAACTCCACGACACCCATCGGGAGTTCCTGGCAGTGGTCCGGGACCTGGGCTACCGCTCGATCAATCTAAGTGGTGCGGAGCCTCTTGAGCAAGCCGGAGCGAGTGCCCACGCCCTCGCCCTTCCCGCGCTCGATCCAGGGGATTGACTCCCCGCCGACCTCGGCGGGCGTGTTCTAGCTCCACTCTCCTGAGCCGTGCCGTGCGCCCGCGGGCCAACGCCTGCGCCGCCACCAGGACAGCCTCAAGAACAGGAATACGACGGGTATCCACAGCCAGCCGCCGCCACCGTCGTGGTGGTGTCCGGTGAGCGCCGAGATCACGAGCAACGCCAGCACAAGAGGCACAAGGGGCACCAGGTACCAGCGCCGTGCGTGGAGCCAGTCGAGCCGCGGCCGCTCGACCTCGTCGTCCGATGCCGGCAGGTCGCCGACGAGTTCACTGAGATCACCGAGCGTCTTTGCTGCGTAGCAGCGCTCAAGCCGCTCCTGAAACTCCGTTAAATCGAGTCTGCCCTCGGCATGGCTCTGACGGAGACGACCGGCGATCCGCTCGCGATCCGCGTCGGCGGCGCGGAGATGAAGGTCACGACGAGGCACGCGAGTGAGCAGGTATTGGTTGGCCATTTGAGCCCTCCTTCGGGATCAGAGCCGAAAGATTTGGAGAGTTATAACGATATATCGTGAACCAGTCGTTTGTCAAGGCGCTCTTTCGACGATTGTCCGGTGTTTCGACCCTGGGCCGGTGTGGCAAGATCGATGTCCAGCGAAACGATTGGCGTGAACGGAGGGTGTGAGATGAAACGTGGTCGCGCGAGTGGACGCCGCCGAGCGGTCGGAGGATCAGTCCTAGCTGCAGTGCTCCTGGCTCTCACGTTGGCGACCGGCGCTGGCGCGATCGCGTCTGGCCATTCCACCGTCGTCCCTCCGGGCGGAAGCGTCGCCGGTCAGCCGTATGCCTACTGGCTCCAGCAGGTGTGGGCGAAGTGGTTCAGCGCCCCAGCTCCTGGCCCCGCCGCATGCCAGACCGCCACCGTCGGCGGAACGACAGTCGTCCTCGTCGAGGACATCAAAGGTGGTAAGAGCTCCTGCAGCGCCAAGGCCGGGCAGCCGATCTTCGTCAACGAGCTCGGCAAGGAGTGCGCAGCCATCCCCGGCCAGCACAACGGCTACGGCACGAGCGACTCCGCGCTTCAGCAGTGTGCGCGCGCGAAGGTCGAGGCCGCTTTGATCAGCGTCTATATCGACGGACACCGCCTGTCGGACTTCGGCAAGTACTACTGGAAGCAGGCCACGGCGTTCACCACTGCCGTCGGGTCCGGCCGCTTCAAGGGCTACCACCAGACCAGCACTCGCGCCTCTGCCTGGGGCTGGTCGCTGCTCTTCAAGAGCCTCCCCAAGGGCACCCACACGATCCAGTGCAACGCGCGCTACCGCACCAGCAAGAAGACGGAGTTCACCTCCACCGTCAAGCTGCACGTGAGCTGAGGCTGGGGTTCGGATCGGGGCGGCGCCGGGACGGCTGCGCTCGCGCCTAGTCCGGCAGCAACGGCACCCACGCCGTCTGCTCGCGACCCACGAGCACTCCGCGTGAGATGGCCGCGGAGCCGAACTGGTCTCGGATCCGGTCAATCGTGGCGTCGAGCTCAGGGGCACGGCCAAAGGGCAGCGTCAGCTGTACGCCCTGGCTGTCGTGGAGGTTGGTCAGGGCCACCCCGAGCAGCGTCAGCCCACGCCGTTCGATCATCGACTCGCACAGCGCCAGGAGTCCATGTGCCACGGCCAGAATCGTTTGGGTCTCGAGCGTCGGCTCGGGCATCGTGTACGAACGAGTCGCTCGCGTGTAGTCGGAGAAGCGCAGGCGCAGGACGACGGTCCGGCATGTTCTCCGGGCTGTGCGCAGCCGCCTCGTGACCCTGTCGACCAGCGCGATCAGCGTCGCCGATAGATCCGCCTGACTGCGCCACCGGCGGCCGAGAGCGCGCTGAGCTCCGATCGAGCGCCGCCGGCGGCGGGGCTGGACGCGCCGGGGGTCACGGTTGTGGGCCAGTGCGTGCAGGTGGCGGCCGCTCGCCCGGCCCAGCATCCTCATGAGCTGGTGTTCGTCGAGCTCGGAGACCTGCTGGACGGTCGTGATCCCGCGGGCGTGGAGCTTGGCGGCGGTGACACGCCCGACGCCCCACAGTCGCTCGACGGCCAGCGGATGCAGAAACGCCAGCTCGCGCTCGGGTCTGACGAGAAGCAGGCCGTCCGGTTTGGCCACCGCGCTGGCGACCTTGGCCAAGAACTTCGTGCGCGCCACCCCGACGGTGATCGGAAGCCCAACCTGCTCACGGACCTCGCGCCGGAGCTTGCCCGCGATCTCAACTGGGTTTCCGCTGATGTGATCCAGACCGCGCACGTCCAGGAACGCTTCGTCGATCGACAGCGCCTCGACGATCGGTGCCGTGTCCCGAAAGATTCTGAAGACCGCCTTGCTCGCGTCGGTATAGGCCTCAAACCGCGGCGCGACGACGATCGCCCCGGGGCAGAGGCGTCTTGCCTGGGCCTCACCCATCGCGGTTCGCACGCCCAGCGCCTTGGCCTCGTAGCTCGCTGCCAGCACCACCCCACCTCCTACCAGCACTGGCCGCCCGCGCAGGCGCGGATTGTCCCGCTGCTCGACCGAGGCGTAGAACGCGTCAAGGTCAGCGTGCAGGATCGTGGCCCGACCGGACACGAACAGATGTTCGCACACGCCAAGGTCGAACTACAAGCGCGGCTACGGCGCTCCGAAGACCTGCTTGCGTCCCGCCCCGGTGTAGATCCGGTCGTATCTGCGGTAGGTGCAGTAGTCGGGGCCCGGCACGGCGGGATTCTCCTTGTAGAGGCTGTAGCCGATGTTCTGTCGCAGGGGCGGGCCTTCCGCGTCCTTCGGTCGACCGTTCGGGTACGTGGTCCAGGGAATCCGGCCGAAGGTCCCGTTGCTGGCGATGATGTAGTCCGCCTTGCGGGAGTAGGCCACGTGGGGGTAGTCGGTGTAGTAGAGGGGCTGCTGTGAGCACGTGGGGTGTGAGGCCACGAAGTAAGCCGCCCACAATTCCTCCGGGGGCCACATGTCCAGCCTGATCGTGGCCCCGGCCGGTAGTGACTTGGCCCATCCAGCCAGGGCGATCGTGTCAGGAGGGAGCTGGGTGCCGTTGTGCTTGACCTCGGCTGCTGCGCTGCCGACCACAGCCACCGACATCGCCGCCAGCGCAATCACGCCGAGCCGTCTCAGCCGCCCGGCTCCGATCGCGGCGATCAGCAGGGCCAGCGGGCCAACGAACGCCAGCAGCTTGAACTCGAAGTAGTAGCCGAACTGTCGATGGCGCAGGTAGGTCGCGATCAGCAAAGCCAGTACGAGCAGCCCGCCCAACCCCCAGCTGAGCGCACGGGGCTGCTTGGCCAGGCCCCACGCCGCCAGCGCCACCACGACTGCGAACGCGATCCAGCCGATGATTGAGTTGGGCAGCGAGAAGAAGTAGTTCCACGGAACGAACCCGGGTAGGTCTCCGCTCCACCCCTGAAGCGAGTGTCCGGGCAGCAGCACTCCCGCGGCGGACACCCCCTTGTCCACCGCGCCCGCCACCGGGATCGCGAGCAGGGCGGCCACGGGGATCATCCAGAGCAAGCTGCGACGGCCCCGGTAGAGATCGCGTACCCGGAAGACGTGACCTCCGGCTGCGGCGCGGCGCCGGCGGTCCACGAGCGCGAACACGATCAGCGGCACGGCCGGGATCGGCGCCGCCAGCGGATAGGCCAGCGTCAGAACGAGGGCAAAGATGACGAGCAACGCCAGCGTGGCCTGCCGCGTCCGACGCTCGAGCTCCGGCTGGACCACCCACCAGCCGAGCACCAGGGTGAACGGCATCGCGAAGAAGCCCCAGGTCTGGTTGAAGTAGGGATTGAGGATTGTGTAGAGCGCCATCCGGTCGAGTGCGGCAAAGCACATCGCCACGAGCGCGATGGCCACCGGCGCCTTGAAGACCTCGCGGGCCACCAGGAAGAACCCGATCGCCGCCATCGCCAGGAGCATCCCCGCCAGCGTGGCCAGCACCTGCCAGGTGGCCAGCCCGGCAACCGTCGATACGCCGGCGAACGCGTAGTAGATCGGATACTTCGATTGCCACGTGGGCTGCATCTGGTTGATCGGCTCACGCACGTTCACGCTCGTCGGATACGAGTGCTGGAGAAACTGGGCCACGCCGGTGGCCACGTGTGCATCCGAGCCCGTGCCCACCGGGGCCGCGTAGTGCTGGATGAAGACCATCTGGGTCAAGGCCGCCGTCAGAGCGATGAACGAGAGGTACACAGGCCATCCCAGCCGGCCCAGCTGGCAGTCAGGCCAGCCTCGTGTCCGGATGGCGTAGCCGGCCAGGACCAACCCGGCCACGAATACCAGCGCCAGCGATGCCGGGTAGGGAACGGCGGCGAAGCCTAGGATTGTCATCACGAGACCGACCGCACAGGCGCCGGTGGGGACGACCCACAGCAGCTCGTAGCGCCGGAGCGGGGCTGGGAGCAGCAGGCGCGTGAGGCCAAACCCGCCGATCCCGAACAGGACGATCGTGGCCGCGATCGCCCGCAACGTGTCCGGCAACGCGGACAGGACGTCGTGTCGCGGCGGGGCCGTGAAGTGCCAGACCCACCCGAGCAGGCCGATCAGAACGATCGCTGCCAGCAGCAGCTGGCCGCGCCGTGAGCCGACGGCCGCGATCAGTCGTTCTGTCGCTTGGCTTCGCCCAGGACCCGGCCCAGGAACACCGGATTCCCGAGCAGATAGCGCCTCCACATCCGCTGGGGTTCGATCGCGAGTCTGAAGATCCATTCAAGCCCATTGTCCGCGAGCCACCGAGGCGCTCGCGGCACATGTCCTGAGACGTAGTCGAACAGCGCTCCCACCGTCCACACGACGGCGCCGTCAAGGCGATCAGCGTAGCGGTCCACCCAAAGCTCCTGCTTGGGTGTGCCCATTCCAACCAAGACGATCCTGGGGCGGTGAGCCAGGATGTCCTCGATCACCCGATCGTTGTGCGGAGAGGTCAGATCAAAGAACCCGTGATGAGTCCCGCGGACCTTCAGGCGGGGATAGAGACGCCGCAGCCGGGCAGCCGCCTCACGGGCCAGCGGCGGCTCGGATCCCAGCAGGTAGATCGGGTGCCCCATCGCCTCGCAGAGCCTCGCCAGGTCCCAGATCCAATCGGCTCCGGTCATCCGGTGGGGAACCTGGCGCCCCAGCACACGAGCGGCCAGTCGCACGCCGTACCCGTCGCAATACACGAGGTCGGCTCGACGCAGCGCTTCGGCCAGCCCCGGCGTGTCCCGCGACTGGTTGACGACGTGGGCATTGACGTACATCACCCTCCGGGTGGAGCGCTCCTGGGCCCAGGTGGTGATCGTCTGGAGGAGATCTTCCGGCGGGGCGAGGTCGATTGGAATGTCGAAGAGCTCGGACGCCGGCCGGGTGGAGGCTTCGGTCACGGATGGGGTCATCTCCGCCAAGCATGCCACGACTGCGGCCGGGTGTCGCGATCGCGAGAGCTCGGGCCGTGGCACTCTGTGATCGCGTGAGCCGACCGCTCATCACCGTGATCATCAGGGCCCGTGACGAGGGCGCCAGCCTTCCCAGATGCCTCGAGCTCGTGCGCGCTCAAGAACCCGATGGGCCGGTGGCCGAGATCGTCGTGATCGACAACGGTTCACGGGATCAGACGCCATCGATCGCCACGGCGCACGGAGCGCGCGTCCTCCCACTCCCACCCGATCAGTTCACGTTCGGGGGGGCCCTCAACCTGGGGGCCGCAAACGCCGGCGGAGAGATTCTCGTGGCCCTGTCCGCCCACGCGTTCCTCCCGGACTCCGGGTGGCTACAACGTCTCACCGGCGCTCTGTCGGACCCAGGCGTGGCCTGCGCCTCCGGCGAGCGTTACACCCCCAGCGGGGCTCCGCTCGCGGCGCCGATCGTGCAGGATCTCGATCTCGCCCGCGCTCACCCATTCGCGGGCTACTCCAACGCCGCCGGAGGTTTCCGGGCCAGCCTGTGGCGGCGGCGGCCCTTTCGGTCCGACCTCCCTGGATCCGAGGATCGCGAATGGGCCTGGTACTGGATGGAGCAGGGATACCGGTGCGTGATCGATCCCGCGTTGGCCGTGGAGCACGACCACACCCATGACCCTGTCCCGAGCATCTACCGGCGCACCCGCCGCGAGGCCGAGGGACTGGCCATGTTCCTGGACGGCGTCCTTCCTGCTCCACCCGCGCTGGTGCGGGAATGGTGGTCCGACACCCGCTTCTACGACTCGAGGCTGCGGGCCAGGCTCAGTCATCGCCGAGCTGCCCGGATTCTGGGCACGCGGGCCGGCCTGCGCCGCGGGTTACGCCGGGGGCTCTAGCCCGAACGGGACCGGCTGGCGCTGGCGCCGGGCCTGGATCACCCGCCGACGTCTCAGTGCGCCGGGCAGTCGACGGGCGGCCTCGGCATAGCCCCGCAGCAGCTCTGGCTCCCGGAGCACGCAGTACCCCAGCGCCACCAGCTCGTAAAAGAGCAGCGGAAACGCGTCGCGAGCCAGCTCGACGAGCGAATCGTTCTTGGCCATCATCAGGTAGCGGTTGCGGAACTGGGTCCGGCGGTCCACGGCGCTCATCCGCGCCCGGGTGCTCGGGCTGTAGGTGCGGATGTGGTGAACCAGAGCCTTCGGCTCATATCGCGTACGCCACCCCATCAGCCGCGCCCGCCAGGCCAGGTCGGCGTCACAGCCCCAGCCGGGCATGTTCTCGTCAAATACCTCCCCGTCGATCGCGCAGTCCTCGAGGGCCTGGCGGCGGTACACCGCAGCGGCCCCATCGGCCCCGAACGCGTCCGCGGCGGTGGTGTACGCGGATGCCGGTCGGCCGTGGCCGACGAGCCCGTTCTTGCGACGGCGGTCCAGCGACATGCCGGCGGCGTCGATTCCAGACAGCCGATCCTCGATCCCGGGGCCTTCGGTGCGCAACAGCTTGGGAGCGACGGAGCCAACCCCAGGGTCCTGTAGCGCGTCGAGGCAGGCCTGCCGGTATCCAGGCTCGATGAAAGTGTCGGCCTGGAGGAAGGCGATCGCCTCGGCGTCGAGCGCGCGCAGACCTGCGTTCATGGCCTCGGTGTAGGGCACTCGCTGGGCGAGCTCGATCCGCCGCACGCCGTGTCGCTCGGCCACTTCCGCCGTCGCATCGTCGGAGGCGTTGTCGACCACAACACCGTCGTCGAACCCGTCCGCGGCGGCGGCCGCCAGCGAGTGCTCGAGGAGGGACGCCTCGCTGCTGGAGAGGATGAGGAAGGCGGACTTCACGGGGCGAAGGCCTACGCCCTTCGGACGCGGCGCCCACCCGCCCTCATGGCGCAGCGCCCACGCGCTGTCACGGGGCGATGCCTCCCCACAATCCGGCAAAGCCCGTCCCACCGCGGTGGACGTGCCGGGTGCTGGTTGCCAATGACCACGTAATCCGGCACGTGGGCCGCCGCAAGGGTCGCTTTGCCGGGTTGTGGTTGTGACCCGACCGCACGGCCCGCGAAGCAACAGCGGCAAAACGCGCATGAGCGCCCCGGCCCATGGTCGACGTGTAGCGCTGGATTCCTCACCCCAGCACCTCCTCATACACCGCCACTGTCGCCTCGGCCGCCTTAGCCCAGGAGAACTCGGCCGCTCGCGCCAAGCTCGCCTGCCCGAGACGCCGCCGCTCGTCCTCGTCCTCCACCACCCGCCGGATCGCCGCCGCCAACGCCTCAGTGTCGGCCGGATCGAAGTAGACCGCGGCCTCGCCTCCCACCTCGGGCAGCGCGCCGGCCCGGGCCAGAATCACCGGGCGCCCGCGGGCCATGGCCTCGACCGCGATCAGCCCGAAGCCCTCGTACATGCTCGGCACGACGACTGCGTCGGCGCCTCGGATCAGTGAATCGAGCCGCTCATCAGACACGAATCCCGGCAGTTCGACGGGCGCATCGCCGGCCAGTTGCCGCAATTTCGCCCCGATCCCTTGGTCTGCTCCGGTGACGACGAGGCGGTGCACAAGGCCATCTTGGCGCAGTCCGCGGTACGCCTCGATCAGGCGAGGCAGGTTCTTCTTGGGGCGAAGATCGCCGGCGGACAGCAGATACTGCCCGGTCGGCGGTGGATCCGACCCCTGCCTGAGCGCGGGGGCCTCCGGAATCACGCGGACGCGTTCGCGGGGCACGTCGCACCGGGCGACCACATCGTCAGCCGTGAACTGCGAGGGACAGATGACCGCCTCGGCCGAGCGGGCGCAGCGCGGGACGAGCGTCCGGTACTTCCAGCCCGTCATGCCGGGCATGTCCTCAGGCATCGCCTGGAAAGCGAGGTCGTGCACGGTCAATACGGCCGGGCAGCTGCGGCGCAGGGGCAGAAACGAATCCGGAGCGTGAAGAAGCTCGGCGCGGCGCGCTCGCAGCAGCCGAGGGAGTCTGACCTGCTCCCACCACAGCTCCGGTCCCGCCCCATCGGCCTCGAGCGCCCAGAGCTTGTGTCCCTCGAGCGGGGAGCGGCGGAGCGCGTCGAGCAGATGCCGGACGTAGATTCCTGAGCCGTGCGGCATCCGGACGTTTGCCTTGCGGGCGTCAAACGCGATCAGAGCCACGCTTGAGTCAGGCTGTGGGCCGAGGCAGTTGACCGTCCCGTCGTCGCCGTCCGTGCTGCGGAGCCCCCAGAGCCTCGGCGTACACCTTCCACGTCGCGTCGGCGGCCTGTTCCCAGCTCCAGTCAGGCGGCGACGGTGCCGGGCGAGAGGCTGACTCGCCGGCGGCGATCAGCCCGTCGAGGTCGGCCACATCCGTCAGCAGCACCCGGTCACCCAAGACCTCCCGGATCGCGGGCACGTCGCTGGCGGCCACCGGCGTGCCGCAGGCCAACGCCTCCACAGGGGTGAGCCCAAACCCCTCCTCGTCACTGGCCACAACGAGCGCGTGGGCGCCTGAATAGATCGCCGCCAGCTCCTCGTCTGACACCTGGCCGGTGACCATCACGCCCGGGAGCTCTCGAGCCCAGCGCCCAGCCGGCCCGACCAGGACCAGCGGCATCTCTCGCTTGGCTCGGGCCAGCTCCGCGACACGCTTACGTGGGTCTGGCGTCCGCAGGCCACCAACCCAGAGCAGGTAGCTCTCAGGCAGGTCGAACTGCTTGCGCACAGCCTCCACCTCGTCGGCGGGACGAGGCCTGAATGCCGGCGCGGCCGCTTCAGGAATCACCACTACCTGCTCCTCCGTCACGTTCAGGCCGACGACGACATCGGCGGCTACGGCTGCCGTCGGAACGATCACCCTGGTCGCTCGCTCCACCGCCAGATAGCGAAGCTTGAAACGCAACCCGCTCCGTAGGTACTCGCCTCGCCGCTTGAGCGGAACGAGGTCGTGCAGCGTGACGACCATCGGTACGGGGCAGCGCAGCATGGCTCCGTCGATCCATGGCGCGTGGAAGACCTGGCAGCGTCGCGGATCGTGCGTCTCCACGATCTCGCCCTCATAGCTCCGGCGAAGCGCGTCGAGCAGGCAGCGCGTGTACCGGCCGATTCCGCGGACATCCCTCGACGGCCGGCTATCGAATGCCACCCTCATGTCAGCTGGCTTTCGATCAGCCTCTCCACGTGGGCGCAATAGGTCTCGGTCGCGAAGCGTTGGGCGTGGCGGCGCGCCGCAGCACCCATCTCGGCCTGGCGGGAGAGCACCTCAAGCACTGCGGCGGCGATGCTATCGGGATCGCCGGGCGCGACCAGCCTGCCGGTGACACCGTCATCGACAACCTCGGGGAGCCCGTCGACCGCCCCGGCCACGACCGGGGTCCCGACGGCCATCGCCTCGGCCAGAACGGTCCCGAAGGGCTCCTTGTAGGAGGGCAGTACGAGCACGTCAAGGTGGCGCATCACGCCAGGCGCGTTCTCCACCCATGGGTAATGCTCGATCTCCGGCGAGTCGGTGACGGCTCGGGTATAAGCGGGATCCGAGCCATAGGGGTCCTCCCCCACCACCACGACACGCGTCCCCGGAGCGCCGCGGCGGATGATCGGAGCAGCATGGACGAAGTCAAGCGGACCCTTTCGCCTTTCGATGCGCCCAACAAAACCCACCACGGGACCCTCGCCCGCGGGCCAGGGCGGAACGGCGGCGGGAGGATCCAGATCCACCGGCCCATACACAACCTGCGCATCCAATCCCTTCAGGCGCTTTGCCACCGCCCCCGACGCGGCAAGTACGAGGTCGGCGCGTCGCCAGAAACGAGGTACCCGGTCAACCATGTCGTGGATGTGAAGCACTCGGAGGGCACTCCCGGCTGGCAGCGCGGGCAGCAGGCGGCCGCACACCGCGGCGTTCAGGTAGATGACCTCGCTTTCGCGGGCGAGTCGGCGGGCCGTCGGCCATGACCTTACCGCCGCGGCGCCCGTGCCTTTGTCGAGGCCACCCACGGGCAGCGCGAGCCAGCGGTGGCCGTCGGCCTCCGCCAGATCCGCCAGCATCCCTGGACCAGGGGTCGTCAACGTGACCTTCCACCCACGCCCGGCTAGCCACCGCAGCAACCGGAGCATCACCATTTCCGCTCCACCAGGATGAGACACGGGAGTGATCGCCACGATGCGCCTGGCCACGATGCCGAGGGACGATATCCCGGCGAACATCCACCGACGACTGCGGATTGCGACGAACATCCACTTTGGACAGGCGATGAAGGACTACTACGAGGATCTCTGGGCAGCGCTGCCGGACGAGCTGACGCCCCCTGACTGGCACGTGAGACGTGACTTCCTGACCTCGGGCGTCCGACCCGGCGACCGGGTGCTCGACCTCGGTTGCGGTGATGGTGCCTTCACTGGCGTGATCGCCCAGGCGGGAGCCGAAGCGATGGGGGTCGACGTGGCCCAGGCGGCGGTCACAAGGGCGCAGGCGCGCCACCCCGATCTCGACTTCCGCGTGACCCCGATCGACGGTCCGCTTCCGTTCGAGGACTGCACCTTTGACGTGGTGTGGGCCAGTGAGGTGATCGAACACGTTGGCGACACCGCCCGCTGGCTCTCGGAGGTAAGGCGCGTGCTCACGCCGACGGGCCGGGTGCTGCTGAGCACTCCCTCGCACGGGCGGACGCGAGTGGCGTTAGGGGGGCTCGAGCGCTTCTCGCCCCCGCTCGGCGATCACCTTCACCTCTACACCCGTGGCAGCCTGCGGGCGCTGCTCGATGAGTTCGGCTTCCGGGATATTCGGGTCCGCGCGGTAGCCGGTCCGCCCCTTTTGAAGCGGCTGCTACTTGCCCAGGCAGCGAGATAGATGCGCGTTTTGATCGACACCACGTATGCCCGCCGAGCTCCGTTCTCCGGCACGGCGATCTACCTCGACCGACTCCTCGACGCGCTCTCCGCGATCGAGGGCATTGAGCCCGTGCCGGTATCCAACAGCCGGCGTGGGCTTCCAGCGGGCGGGGGGGTGGGAAGCGTGCGCAATCTTCTGGCGGATCTCTGGTGGGCCGAAGTCGAGCTTCCACGCCTGACCCGGCGGCATCGCGCCGACGTGGTCCATCACCCACTCCCCGCGCGTTCGCCCCGAGTGCGCCAGGTGATCACGGCACACGACCTGGCGTTCGAACGCTTGCCGGAGTACTTTGACTGGGGCTTTCGCCGCTTCGCACATCACGCCCACCGGGCCGCGGCTCGGGCCGCCGGCGCAGTGGTGTGCGTCAGCGAGACGACCGCGGCGGATGTCCGCGACTTCTGGGCGATCCCGTCTGAGCGAATCGTCGTGGCCCGCCACGGCCCCGGCCAGCGCTTCGCTCCTGTCGCACCGAATGAGCCTCGGCACTTCCTGTACGTCGGCGACGCCGAGCCTCGCAAGGACCTCCCGACCCTTCTGGCGGCATACGCGCTCTACCGGGACTCGGTCGACGCGCCCGCGCCGCTGATACTGGCTGGGTCAGCGTCGGCCGACGGGGCCGGCATCGAGATCGTCGACCGACCTTCGAAAGAGCGCCTGGGCGAGCTCTACGCCGGAGCGCTGGCACTCGTCCATCCCAGCCTGTATGAGGGTTTCGGGCTGACCCCGCTGGAAGCGATGGGCGCCGGGGTGCCGGTGCTGGCCGCGCGCTCGCCCGGAGTCGAGGAGGTCTGCGCCGATGTGGCGCTGTACGCCGAGCCCCGGCGGCCGCGGGGGTTTGCGGCGCTCATGTCACGGCTGGCCGCCGAAGAGCGTCTGCGCGGCGACCTTTCACAACGGGGGCGCAGGCGGGCCGCGGAGTTCTCCTGGCATGTCAGTGCCAGATCGCACGCCGAGGCCTACCGCATGGCGGCCGGTCAGCGCGGCGGCGGGCCCATTCTCTGAGCGGCCCCCTACCCTGCAAGACGAAGTGAAGATCGCAATCCTGGGCACGCGCGGGATACCCGCCTCCTACAGCGGCTTCGAGACGGCGGTCGAGCAGCTCGCCTGGCGCCTCAGTGACCGGGGCCACGAGGTCGTCGTCTACTGCCGCCCTCACGTGGTGGACCGCACGCTCTCCCAGTACCGCGGAGCCCAACTGGTCCATCTGCGGACGATCCAGAACAAATACCTGGACACGTTCGTCCACACCTTTCGGTCGGCCATCCACGCTGCGCGCGTGACGAGGCCGGACGTGGCGCTGTTTTTCATCGCCGGAAACTCTCCGCTATGCCTGATCCCGCGGCGCCACGGCATCCCCGCCGTCATCAACGTCGACGGGCTCGACTCTGACCGGCGCAAGTGGCCGGCTCTGGCGAAGGCGTACCTGCGTTTTGCCGAGTCCCGGGCCCCCCGCTGGGCCGATCGGGCGATCACCGACAGCCACGCCGTCGCAGACATCTTCGAGCGGCGGTACGGCACCCGCATCGGCGTCGTCCCCTACGGCGTCGAGGACCCCGGCTACGACGGAACGGGAACGCTCGAGCGTCTGGAGCTCGAGCCCCGCAAATACATCCTGTTCGTGGGCCGGCTCGAGCCCGAGAACAACCCGCACGTCCTGGTCGAAGCGTTCTCACGGATCGATGCCAGCCGGGCCAGGGGCATGAAGCTGGTCATCGTCGGGGGTGCCCCGTACGCCAGCGATTACATCCGCCACGTGTGGCGCTCGGCCGACCCGCGTGTCGTTTTCCCGGGCTACGTGTTCGGCCGCGGCTACTGGGAGCTTCAACGGCACGCGTACCTCTTCTGCGCTCCCACCGAGGTGGGAGGAACCCACCCCGTGATCCTGGAGGCGATGGTGGCCGGCAACTGCGTGCTCGTCAACGACCACCCGCCGAACGCCGAGACGGTGGGGGATGCCGGCGTCTATTTCTCACGTAACGGGGGTGTCGACGACCTCGCCGAGCAGCTCGGGCGGCTGCTGGATGACTCGGATTTGGTGGAGCGATACCGGGCGCGCGCTCTCCAGCGAGCCGAGCTCTACTCGTGGGATGCCGTCACCGACGAGTACGAGAAGATGCTCCAGGCGGTGCTGCGCACGCCGGATCCGCCGTCATCGTCGGAGGAACTCGAATACCGCGATTCGGGTACGCCGGTTAGCGGTGCGGTGTTGGCTGCGAGGGTTTCCCAGCGCTATCATTTGCCCTGACAAGGAGGTCAACCGGCCCGCGAGCATCGCCCCCTTCTCGCGGGCTTCGGACGGCCCCCAGCCCTACCAGGGTCGTCCTTGTCGGGCCCGTGCCTCGTTCGCGTGGTGCGGGTCCGGCGCGCCTGGCCCTCACGCGTCTCGCGTGAACGGCCAGGCGCACCTCCTTGTCACCTCACTGGCCTCACTGGCGTGATTCGTCCCGGCATGGCTAATCTGGCGCTCCTATGAGGTGCCTGGTCACCGGCGGCGCGGGATTCATCGGGTCAAATCTGGTCGACGCATTGATCGCGCGCGGAGATACCGTGACGGTCGTCGACAACCTGACGACCGGCCGACGCCAGAACCTCGAGGGCGCCTTGGACCAGGGCGCGGTGTTTCACGAGACCGACATCCGCGACTCCGCCGGTCTCCAGGACCTGATGCAGGTTGCTCGTCCAGAACTCGTGTTCCATCTCGCGGCCCAGGTCGACGTGCGTTACGCGGTCGAGCATCCAGATGAGGATGCGGCGATCAACGTCGGCGGCGCGGTTGGGGTTCTGGAGGCGGCTCGGAAGGCCGGAGCCCGACGCGTGGTCAACAGCTCCACGGGCGGTGGGCTGTACGGCGATGCCCGGGTCCTGCCCACCCCCGAGGGCGAACCAATCCACCCCCTGGCCCCGTACGGACAGGCCAAGCTGGCCGGAGAGGGCTACTGCGAGCTCTACACCCGTCTACACGGTCTCTCTACGGTCTCGCTTCGATACGGCAACGTATACGGGCCGCGTCAGGACGTCCATGGGGAAGCCGGGGTGGTGGCTATCTTCTGCGGCTGCCTGACCGAGGGCCGCCAGCCCACCGTGTTTGGCGATGGCCTTCAGACCCGCGATTGGGTCGACGTCGAAGACGTGGTCAGGGCGAACCTCCTGGCCGCGGATACAGACATCACCGGCCCCGTGAACATCGGTTGGGGCCGAGAGGTCAGCGTGCTCGATCTGATCAGGACACTCGGCGAGCTGAGCAACCGGGCGACGCTGATGGAGCCGGTGTTCGCCCGCGAGCGCCTCGGCGAGGTACGCCGGAGCTGCCTCGACGCGACCAGGGCACGCACCGATCTGGGGTGGGAGCCGCGAGTCGAGCTGCGTGAGGGTCTGCGCAGAATTCTGGCCTGGCTCGGCGCGCTCTAGCATTCCTGGCTGGTGTTCAGCGCGCTTCTCACTCGCGTTCGCCGCACGACCCTCACCCCGGTCCAATATCGGCGGCTCGCGTACATCGCCCTCGGGGCGCTCTCGCTAATCGTGCTGACCGGCGCCGCTGTGCGCCTCACCGACTCCGGACTGGGCTGCCCCGATTGGCCGCGGTGCTACGGCAAAGCTCTGCCGCCGCTCAGCAGCCATGCCCTCGTCGAGTACTCGAACCGCGTGGTGTCCGGGCTCGTCGGCGTTGTCACGCTGGCTGTGTTCGCGGCCGCGTTCATGCGCCGGCCGTTCCGGCGGGACCTCGTCTGGCTATCGGCGGCGCTGCCGCTCGGTGTCCTCGCCCAAGGGGTGCTGGGCGGCTTCACGGTCCGGGAGCACCTCGCCCCCGGCTTTGTCATGGCTCACTTCTGCCTCTCGATGATCATCCTGATCGGGGCGGTCGCCCTGGCGTGGCAGAGCAGCCACGAGCGTGGGTGGCGCGCGCCGTCAACTGACCGTTTCGCCACCTGGTCGGTCCGAGCGCTTCTGCCGCTCGGGGCGCTGACGATTTTCGCTGGGACGGCGGCGACCGCTTCGGGCCCCCACTCGGGCGGTGTCACCGGACAGCACGTCCATCGGCTGACGTTCGAGGGGGCGGGGACGCTGACCTGGGTCGTCCATCGCCACGCCACGATCGCCGCCCTGTTCGGCGTCGCCGTAATCGCGGTGTGGTTCCTGCACCGACGGCGTGACATCCAGGCCACGATCGAGCCGCTGACCGTGCTCGGAGTGCTGATGGCCGCACAGGGACTCGTGGGCAGCGTCCAATACGAGCTCCGCCTCCCCTCCGACATGGTGTGGGTTCACGTCGCCCTAGCCACCGCCACCTGGATCGCATTGCTCTGGGCCACAGCCGCCGCCGGCTCGCTCGCCCCAAAGACGATGCCCAGCCCGGCGCGGGATGAGTCGCTGGCACCGCCGCCTGAGGTCGTATCGCAGGAGCCTGCGCTGACCCCCTGATGGGCTACCACGGGGCAGCGAGCTCCTGGCATCATTCAGCACATGAGCACGGAGCGAGCTGCACCGGCTACTGCGCCGCGAGGGGGCCGGGTCGCCGACCCTTCGCTGAACATCCTCGTGGTCGACGACGAGCCTGATCTGCGTGACATGCTCACGCGCTCATTCGCCCGTGAGGGGCACCGGGTGCTCTCGGTGGCCGATGGCCAGGCGGCGATCGAACGCGCGGGAGCTGAGCATTTCGACATCGTCCTGCTCGATGTGGCGCTGGGCGCCGGACCCGATGGATACGAGGTCTGCCGGACGCTCCGGAGCCGCCGCAATGTGGTCCCGATCATCATGCTCACCGCGTTGGATTCCGAGGCCGATGCGGTGCTGGGCCTCGAGGCCGGGGCCGACGACTATGTGACCAAGCCATTCGGCCTGGCTGAGCTGCGCAGTCGCATCCGGGCGGTGCTGCGGCGCACGGGCACTCGCTCGATGGGCGACGAGATCGTCGAGGTGGGTCCGATCCGTCTCGATCGCGCTCAGCGCGAGGTCGCGATGGACGGTAAGCCGGTGCGGCTCACGTTCTCAGAGTTCGAGCTCCTCGATGCCCTCATGACCGATCCGGGCCGGCTGCTCAACCGTCAGGAGCTCCTGCGGGCCATTTGGGGCGACAGCGCATACCGGGATCCGAGGGCGATTGATGTCCACATCCGGCACCTGCGGGAGAAGCTTGAGCCTGAGCCGGAGAAGCCGCAGCACATCCTGACCGTACGCGGCGCCGGGTATCGCCTGCGAGGTCCGTAGGCGTGCGCCGGGTGGCGCGCCTACCGTCGCTCGGCCTTCGCGGCCGGATCATCGGCGTGGTCCTTGTGACGGCTGCGGCCGCGCTGGCAGTGGCTGCGGTGACGCTGCTGAGCCGGCTGGACTCGTCACTGAAGAAAGCTGAACTCACGGCGCTTCGGAGCGCTCTTAGGCCCAACCGGCAAGTGCTAACGCCGTTCACCGAGTTGCGCGCGGCCGAGCACTCCTGGGGCGTCGGCTACGTCCTGATCTATCCAAATTCCCAGACGTTTACGAAGGGGGTCAATCTCGCGAAGGCGATCAGGCGCACGCTGAACCGCGCGGCGTTGGCGATCCAGTCGCGCACCGGAGCCTCCGAGGTTGTACTACTGAGGCCGGGGTCGGGGCCCGTGGTCAGCGAGCCCGCCGAGCTCACACTGCCGCAGCGGGTCACCACGGCCGAGGCGCTCGGCGCGTTTCAGGGCCAGAAGTCGTACACCTTTGCCAGCATCGGTGGGACCGATTACGCCGTGGCCGCACTCCCGGTGAAAGTCATGTTTGGCGGTAGCACCGAGCACTGGGCTCTGCTTGTCCGCAAGCCGATCGGCGAGGTCAGCGCGGCGGTGTCGGCGGTGCGCACCGCGCTGCTCGACGCCACATTGGTTGCTGCGGCATTAACGCTCCTGTTGGCGATTCCGTTTGGCGGCACCGTTGTTCGCCGGCTCCGCCGGCTGCGCCAGGCCGCCCTTCGCGTTGCCCACGAGGGCCCCGCGGTCGAGATCCCCGTCGACCGAGCCCGGGACGAGGTGGGGGATCTGGCTCGCACGTTCGCTCTCATGCAGCAACAGCTGCGGCGTCAGGAAGAGGCCAGGCGGGCGTTTGTGGCCACCGCCTCACACGAGCTTCGCACGCCGGTGGCGTCCTTGGACGGGCTGCTCGAGCTCATGGCCGAGGACCTCCAGGCCGAGCACCCTGACCTGGACGACGCCCGGACGCTCTTGGAGCGCTCTAGGGTCCAATCTCGCCGGCTGGGCCGCCTGGCCGCCGACCTGCTTGACCTGAGCCGAATCGATGCCGAGATCACGCTTCGCTCCGAGCCGGTGGAGCTGGGTGAGCTCAGCCGCGCGGTGCTGGCCGAGTTTGAGCTGGCGATCGCTCAGCGTGGGATCGCCACCTCGTTGGATGATCATGTTGGGTCGGTGTGGGCGCTGGGGGATCCCGGAAGCGTCGCCCGGATCCTGCGCATCCTGCTCGACAATGCGATTGGGGTCAGTCCGGAACGGGGACTGGTCAGCATCGAGCTCCGCAATGGAGATCAGGCGCATTTGACCGTTTCCGACGAGGGCCCTGGCGTCCGCCCGGATGAGCGCGGACTGATCTTTGAGCGGTTCATGCGGGGGCGTGAGTCCGGGCGCCGAGGGGGATTTGGCCTTGGTCTGGCGATCGGGCGAGAGCTGGCCCAGCGGATGGGTGGCGAGCTGGTGCTCGAGGACCAGGATGGGCCAGGGGCACGCTTCACGCTCCGGCTCCCCGTGGCTCAGGCGCCGCAGGAAGAGCCCGTGGCGGTTGTCTGAGGGGCCGCGGTCGATGCCCTCGCAGCGCTGGTTGTGAAGCCCGCTGCCGCCCTGGCGGCCATTTTCGGAATCTCGAGCAGCCTGGGCTACCTGCTGCCGGCGATTATCGGCCTCGAGTCGATGGGGATTCCCTCACCGGGGGAGACGTCGCTCGTACTGGCCGCCGTTCTGGCCAGCCAGGGCAAGCTTCACATCTGGCTCGTGATCTTGATCGGGGTGAGCTCGGCCATCTTGGGCGACAACCTCGGCTATCTGCTCGGTCGGCGTTACGGCCGGGGCGTGTTCGTCGGCCGGGGCCCGCTGCGCTCGCATCGTGTGAGAGCCGTGGCCTACGGCGACCGATTCTTCGAGCGCCACGGCTCCCGGGCGGTTTTCCTCGCCCGATGGATCGCCCTCGTCCGGTTCGCCGCGGCCTGGCTGGCCGGGATCAACCGGATGCCCTTTCCGTTGTTCTTCTTCTGGAATGCCCTAGGCGCAGTCACCTGGGGCACCACCTACGGATTGGTGGGCTATTACGCGGGCGAGGCTGGGGCAGGCTTCCTGGCCGATCTGGGGGTCGCCGGCGCGATCATCCTGGCGCTGTCCGCCATCGGCGTCGTCGCGTACGTCTTTGTGCGATCACGCCGTGAGCGCAACCGGGAACCCGAGGAGTGATCGGCTATTCGTCCCCAGCGCTACCGCTGGGCGCCGAGTCGAGCTCCAGGGCGCATGAGTTGATGCAGTAGCGCTGGCCGGTGGGCCCGGGGCCGTCGTCGAACACGTGGCCGAGATGTCCGCCACAGCGGCGGCAGACGACCTCGGTCCGGGTCATCCACAGGCTCCGATCGGGACGGAGCTCGATGTTCTCTGCCACCGCCGGCTCGTAGAAGCTTGGCCAGCCGGTTCCGGAGTCGAACTTGGTGCCCGAGGCGAACAGCTCTGCTCCGCAGCCCGCGCAGCGATATGTGCCGTCCTCCTTGACGTTCCAGTACTTGCCCGTGAAGGCCGGCTCGGTGCCGTGGCCGCGGAGAATCTCGTACTGCTCGGGGGTCAGGCGCTCACGCCACTGCTCGTCGGTGAGGTCATGCTCGCGCTGCTGTGTGTCATTGGTGGCCATGCACAAACGGTAGCGCGCCGCCGACCGCTGGACGCGGGCTCCGCTGTGCGGGCGGTGTTACTTCGGAGGGAGTGATCGCGCGTAGGCCAACCCCCGAGCGACCCAGCGCTCAAGCGCCTCATCGGTGGCGACGCCGTCGCCGGTTATCCGCAGCCAGCCGGTCATAGCCCGGCCGCGCATCACGAAGTGCTCGGCCCCCGGCTGATCGAGAAGGTCGTCGGTCTGCTCGGGAGCGCAGCGGAGCAGCAGGCCGCCTCCACCGCTGGCCGCCACCGACATGTTCCCGTCGACGAGGAAGGCCAGTCCCCCGAACATCTGTTTTTCGACGATCCCTGGCTCGTGCGCCACGAGATTTCGAATGCGCTGGGCGAGGTCCTGGTCGTAGGCCATCGCTGGATCCTATGACGCGGAACGCCCGGCCAGCCCAGGGGGGCGGGCTGACCGGGCGTTCGGTAAAGGGCTGGGTCCTCAGGACGAGGAGGAGTGAGGCCCAGCCGGGGCTTCAGGTGGCTCGCATCGACAACGTCCTCCGCCAACAAAAGTCAGATGCTTGTTTCTCGTACAGATGGCCAGGGGAGAGGCGTCGCGAGTTGCCGCGGCGCACGCGGGGTGGGCGGAGACCGCCGGCGCCACGAAATATGGCGATCCGCCTAGCCCATGGTGAAGCGCATCGCCATATTCGAGAGATACGGGGACCTCCGCTGGGTGACCTTCCGCCCGGCCCCGCCCCCGGCCTCAGCGCCCGAAGCTCAGCGGCACCAGGCCGCGGAGTACTTCCCACAGCCGAGGCGGCAGGGGGAGCTTCCCGGCCGCAGCCGCCCGCAACGCGGCCTCAAGCTGCTCGGCCAGTCCACGGTGGCCGAGCTCGACCTCGTACTCATAGGCACCGCCCGTGAGCGGCGCCACCTTCACAGGCCCAAGATGCCTGACCAGGGCCTGCATTCCGCGGTTGTCTCCGGACACCAGGGCCGTGAACCGCGTGATCCCCTCGGTGCGTGCTCTGTCGGCCAGTCGCTCCAGCAGCAGCTTTCCGACTCCCCGGCGCTGCCAGTCATCTGCCACCGTGATCGCCGCCTCGGCGCGGGTGCGCTCTCGCTCGTCCCGCACGAACCGTGCCACGGCCACCCCGCGGTGGGTCAGCGGGTCGACTGCGCCCAGCGCCTCGTGATTATGGCCGTCGACCTCGGTCAGGTATCGCAACTCAGCGGGGCTGAGGGTTGGCTTGGCGGTCAGAAAGCGCAGCCGCCGGGACTCGGCGCTCAGCTGGGCGAAACCCGCTGCCAGCACCGGCGCGTCGGACGCCGTCAGGCGGCTGATGACAAGCTCGGCTCCGTCGGCCAGCGTCACGGTCTCGCCGTGGCTCCGACGGGCCGGCGCGCTGCGGCCAGGCGCGCGACGACTGGGCGCACGGCGGGTCGCGGGAGCGGGATTTCGGGCCATGACTCCAGTCTGACGGATCGCCTGACGATTGCTGTGGGCCCAGGCACACACGGGGAGAGTCGGCCTCGAGCCGGCCTGCCCAGGCCGTCACTGCGTTAGGCTCGCTGGCCCCATGCGCCTTTGGCCCGATCGACCGCTGGGCGTGGCTCCGGCCACCGTCCATGACTATCGCGAGCTCGCCCGCCGGCGCCTGCCCCGCCAGCTCTTTGACTACATCGACGGGGGTGCCTACGACGAGGCCACGATGCGGGCCAACGTTGAGGATCTGGCGCAGCTGAAGCTCCGCCAGATCGTCCTGCGCGATGTCTCCTCGCGAGACACGGCCGTCCAGGTCCTGGGGCAGCCTCTTTCGATGCCCGTTCTGCTCGGCCCCGTCGGGCTGGGCGGAATGTTCGCCACCCGGGCCGAGGTCCAGGCGGCCCAGGCGGCCCAAGCCGAGGGTGTCCAGTTCATCGAATCGACGCTTTCGATCTGCAGCCTCGAGGAGGTGACTCGGGAGGCCCAGGCCCCGCCGTGGTTCCAGCTGTACGTGATGCGGGACCGCGGCTATGCCGAGGAGCTGATGGCCCGAGCCACCAGCGCCAAGGCCCCGGTTCTCGTTTTGACGGTCGATCTGGCCGTCGTTGGCGCGCGTTACCGAGACGTACGCAACGCGGCGGTGGTGGCCCCGTCGGTGCGCGCGCAGGCGATCCGGGCGCTCGATTTGGCCAGCCATCCGCGGTGGATCCGCGCCGTTCCCGGTCGGGGCAGGCCGCTCACCTTCGGGAATCTCGAAAAAGCGGTGCCCGAGGCCCGAACCCCGGCGGCCTTCCGCCGCTGGGTGGATGAACAATTCGATCCCAGCGTCACCTGGGACGACATTGCCTGGGTTCGCGAGCACTGGAGTGGCCCGCTCGTGCTCAAGGGCATTCTTGATCCCGAGGATGCGCGGCGGGCCGCTGACCTGGGGGTCGAGGGCATCATCGTGTCGAACCACGGCGGCCGTCAGCTCGATTCCGTGCCGTCGAGTGTCCAGGCACTCCCTGACGTCGTCGAAGCCGTCGGTGATCAAGTCGAGGTGCTGGCCGACGGTGGCGTGCGCACCGGACTCGATGTGGTCAAGCTGGTGGCGCTCGGTGCGCGGGCGGTCCTGATCGGCCGGCCCTGGGCGTGGGCGGTCGCGGGCCGGGGGAGATCCGGAGTCCGCCACATCCTGAAGGTGCTCAAACAGGACATCGACGTCGCGCTGGCCCTGACCGGCCACAACTCGATTGCCGAAGTGGACCAGTCCGCGCTTTACCGGCCTGACGGGGTTCGGGCGCAGTAGCGAAGCGGCGGGCTTCGGCTACGCCACTCGTCCGTAGCTGGCCGGGTCCCAGGCCAGGAGCGCCAGCACCTGCACGATCGCGCTTTGGTCAAGCAGCGTGGGGAGACCCCGCAGATGAAACAGATCACGGCGGTCCCGGGCCTCGTTCCACGCGGCATCGGCGAAGGCCCTCATACCATCGATCATCTCGCTCTTGAGCTCCTCATCCTGCGAGGCGTCGTGGAGCAGAAGCAGGTTGCGGAAGAAAACCGCGTTGAACGCGGCCGGCTGCTGCTCGAACGCGCCGGCGAATTTCCGCAGCGCTTTGCGGGCGATGGCCTCGGCCAGCCCCAGGTAGCGGTCTCGATCTTCTGGATGCCGGCGGGCCAGCAGCACGGTGGCCCCCACCATGCTCCCCTGGTTGTAGCTCCAGGTGGCCCGGTCGATCGAGCCGTCTCCCCGGATCTTGTCCCAGAAGAGCCCGCTACCGGGGGCGTCCCCTTCGCGGCTGGCATCGAGGGTGTCGAGCACCCAGCGATACATATCGAGTGGACCGATCGCCGACGGTGCATCGGCCCCGTCCTGACCGGCGCCTCCTCCAGCACTGAGTTCGGCCACGTGCAACCCCAGCTCTGCATTCGGGGCGTTTGAGACCGTGTTGCGGTCGTGGTTGCGGATTCCCGTTCCCCGGCCCTGCTCGACCCAGAACACGCCTCCGTCCTGCCCGTCCCAGCCCGCCACGGCGAACTGGAACAGCTCGCCGGCGCGGCCGAGCCATCCCGAACCGGGCATCAGCCGCTCGAGCTGCACCAGCGCCAGCCCCACCCACGCGTTGTCGTCGTAATACCGGTCGCCCCGCCGGCTCGCTCCGCTGACATCAGAGCAATACGCCGGGGCGGGCCCGGCCGGATCCCAGTAGCGCTCGAGAATCTCCAGGTGCTCAGCGATCAAACCGCGGAGATCCAGACCTTCGGTTCCGGCTTCCGGGATCCCCGCCATATCCAGCGTGGCCACGAATGCCCGCGCGAATGGCCACAGCTGGGCGCTGCGAAACAGCGCCGGGCCCTCGTCGTACCGGTACATCCCTCCGCGCTTGCGAAAGCGCCCCAGCATGGCTCGGTAAGCCCGGAGCGCCTGCCCGGCGTAGGCCTCGTGCTCATCGGGCGTCACCAGAGAAATGATGACGGTCTTACCTGGCGATCCCCTTGACCGGGTGCGCGTGGGACATGCCCGGGACGATTTGCAGCCCGGCCGCGTCGCCGTAGTGATAGACCCGACCTGAGGCGTCCACCAGCCAGTACCCCTTCCCGTCCGGAGTGGCGATCATCCCGGTAATCGACTGCTCGTGGGCGTGTTGCGCGGCGGGGGACCCGTACCAGCTGGTGCCCGAGCTGGTGTAGACCTTGCCGTACCGAGTGAAGAGCCAGTAGCCGCCGCCAGGCGCCGCCACGATCCCAGTGATCGAGCGCACATGTGGCAGGGCTGGAGACATGGAACGGCTGCCGGCGTCGCCATAGTGAAAAACCCGACCTGAGGCGTCCACCAGCCAGTAGCCCCGCCCGTCCATCGTGGCCGACATTCCGGTGATCGACTGCTCGTGAGCGTGCTGGTGGGCGGGCGACCCGTACCAGCTGGCCCCGGTGCTCGTATACACGCTGCCGTACCGGGTGTAGAGCCAGTAGCTTCCGCTGTGGGTGCCCACGATCCCCGCGACGGCGGTCGTGGGGGGAAGCGCGGGGGTCATGGAGCGGCTGGCCGCATCTCCATAGTGAAAGACCCGACCGCGGGCGTCGGTCAGCCAGTAGCCTCGGCGATCCTGGGTCGCGGCCATCCCGCTGATGGATTGCTCGCGTGCCCCGCCGGAAACGGGCGACCCGTAGAAGGTGGCCCCCGTGCTTGTGTACACATTGCCCACGGTGGTGAAGAGCCAGTAAGCCGCCGGCGGTCCCCCTGAGCTTCCGGGCTCCGCGGTCGCCGCATCGACCCAGTCGCGATCGATGTTCATCCTCACCCCGCCGTGACTTTCGGTATCGCTCTGATACTGGTGCAGGCGCTGATGGTCGGCCCACTCGTTGCTCGGCACATTCGCGTCGCGCGTGTTGGCCTGACCGTTCCAGTTGGCCATCCACAGCTCGTCGGGCTCGGCAAAGCCCGTGCCGTACTTCGACACCAGATCGTGGATCCCGGAGCTGTCACTGCTGTAGACGCCGGATTTGTAGCCCGCGGCATGCAGCTGCTTCGTCCAGGCCGACAGGAAAGCCAGGACGGCGGAGGTGTTGGTGGAGGTCGTGTTGTACCCCTCCATGTCGTAGTAGATCGGGTTACCGCTTCCCAGGCCGATCGAGCGGGCCTGCGCGACGGCGTCGTTGGCCGCCGCCTGTCCCTGCGTGGTAGCGCTGCCCGGTGACATCGACGCGCAGCCGCAATCGTTCTTGGGGGCCTGAAGACCAACGTAGATGGGAATCAGGTGCCATCCGGCCGAGGCCTCCTGGCTCACCCAGCTCGAGGTCAGGTTGGGCTGTGAGCAGGCCATGTTCGTCCCGCCGATGTAGACGCCGACGGCGTGGTAGTAGGAGCTCCAGGCCGACATCCGAGACGAGCTCGGCGTTGAGCAGACGTCGAATCCTCGCCCGGTGTAGACGTGACCCGCGGGCGGGGACTGCTGGGCCGTACGGGTCTTGCGAGACGGGTGTGTCCGGTGCCGCGCGTGGTGCCCGGTGATCGCGCCGCCGCCGGTGCCCGATCGGCGGTCCGCGCGGCTGGTCATGGCCAGCCAGGCGGTCTGAGGCTGGCGCCGTGAGGCGGCTGCCGCTCGGGCCGGGGAGCGCAGGCGAAGCATTCGAGCGATCTCGGGGGGATTCCGGTTCCAGGTAGCTGTGATGAGCACTCCTGCGGCTCGGTCAACGACCTGAGCCATCGTCCCGAGTGCCGGGTCGGCTCCGGCCACGGACACGCTGGGAAGAGCCGCCCGCGCCCCGCCGCTGCCTACAGAGCTCCCATTCAGCGGCTCGACGAGGATCGCCTCGGTTCGCCCCGCCGCCTGGGTGGGACAGGACTGATTGGCACCAGGACGCCCGAGGTAGACCGCGTGGCGGTTGAAGCGCACGCACTCGCTCGGGTGCTTGGCGAGGTTGAATACTGGCCATCCCGCCGGCACGGTCAGCGCGAATCCGTGAAAGCGGACCAGCCTCGTCGAGGCGCCCGTGGCGGCCGCTGCCGAGGAGATCAGCAACGCCCCAAGGCTCGCCAACCCGGCCAGGCTCCAAGAGAGCCGGCGCAGCCACGAGATCCTTCTCCAAGCATTTTCCATCTGCAATCTGCGCACAAGCCTCTTCCGGCAGGGTCAGCGATCGGCGGGCAGGGACCCTGACAATCCCAACACGACTTGGCGGCCCAAGTCGCGCCCTGCCACGCTTCTGTGATCGGACCGACCGTTCGGAATCTGTAGCTACGCGGGGCCTTTTCAGCGGCCTGGCCAGACGCTCTGCGGCAGCGCCACCGGGGTGAACGCCCTGAGCGTGTAGCTATAGCGGCTGTCTCCGAGCAGCTCGCCGTCGGGCAAAATCCGCCACAGGACGGGTCGCGAGGGGCGCCGGCGGTCCTCGCAGATCATCCCGCCACCGTAGGTCGGGTATGTCACGAGGCTCGGGCCGGCGATGGCCAGGAGCCGCCCGTAAGTGTGCAAAGCGGCTTCACTCAGTTCGGTCTCGGCCGGGGCCGAGCGCTCGCGGAGCTCCTGCGGACACGTACCCATACCCCGTGGATCGGCTCGCGGGCAGGATTTCTGAACCCCCGCCCGCTAGTGCGACGTGCCGCTGGACGCCGTTAGGGCTTCAGCGCTGGAATCTGGACCTTCCCGCTCAGCTGCACGACCGAGCTACCACGGTTGGGCGAGTACGCGACCGTGGATGTCGAGACCTGTAGTTCGAGCGTGTCGCCCTTAGGCAGGTCGTAGGCCACGCCCGGGAGGTCGACCGAGAACGGGACCGACTGCGGGGCGTGGGCACCTGCACCGTTGTCCTGAAGGTCGAGGTTGTCGACGCGCAACGGAGTCGTCTGGAGGTCCACGACATCGCCGGTGTTCTTGTCGATCAAGCGGAAGAACAGCTCCGTCGCCGCGCCGTCAACGGTCACATGCCCGCTCACCTGGCCGATACCGACCACGGGCGTGTCGTGCTTGGCCGTGAGCACCGGCGCCGTGACCTGGCCCGGATCGCTCGCGCTGGTCGCGCCGTCCGTGACCGCGGTGTCGACTCCGGCCGGGCCGGCCCCGGTCGGGACGCCGTGGGTCACCAACGTGCCGGACACCGGTGCGGAGACGAGCGTGGCCGGCCCCGGCTCGGCCACCGTCGGGAACGTAGCCAGCGCGTAGAAGTTGCCGGTCTGGTCCTGGTAGACGACGGGTTTGGCGGTCGGCATCCCGTCCGGCCCCAGCCCGTGACCCGACTCGTTCTTTCCGCGGAGATAGTGGTTGAACCAGTCGAGCGTCTGGTCCTCATCGAAGGTCGCGGCCGACTCGCCGGCGCCGACCGGGCTCGACTTGGAGGCGGTGTCGCTGTAGTTCGCGCCTGAGGGAGGAGCGCCCGTGGGGCAGCTTACGTGTCCGCCGCAGAAGGCGATCATTTTGACCGGCAGGCTCGGATAGTGGCTCTTCATCAGCAGGTAGTTGTTCCAGGCGTCATTGAGGTTGAAGAGCGTGTCGACGGTGCCCTGCTCGAGCAGCGTCGGGACATCGGGTACGTGTCCTTGCGGCCCGGACCCGTAAACGGCCATCGATCGCTGTCCGAACCAGGCGAGCGTCGTGTGATCCGGATAGCCCTGAGCCGCTCCGGTCACCTCCGCGTAATGGATCATCGGGTCATACCCGCCGATCTGCATCCCGCCGTCGCCGCCGCTGAACGGGTTGCCGGTGGTAAGCGCGGCTTCGTTGAAATCGGCTTGTCCGTGCTCCTGCGCCTGGTCGGCCAGGCCGGCGCCGTACAAGAGCTCGCCCCAACCGAGTTTGACGACGTTGTTTGGCCACAGTGACCAGTTCAGGTTGTTCCAGGTGATCACGGGCACGATCGCTTTGACCCGCTTGTCGAACGCAGCGGTGGCGAACTGGATCCCGCCGCCGTAGCTGCCGCCGGTCATCCCAACCACGGGCTCGCCAATCGTGTTGCTGCCCGCGGTGTCGTTGACGTAGTGCGGCTGCCCGTCCTTGCCGCCCGTGTCCACCGTGATTTCAGGCCGGCCGGTGATGACCTTGTCGATCAGTGCCGACACGTCTCGCCCCTCGGCGTATGGAGCATCGATCTCGGCGACGCCACCCGACTGTCCGAAGCCTCGTGGGTCCCAGGTCAGCTCTCCGTATCCCTGGGCGATCAGATTCGGGTCGGGGCTCGTCGCTCCGGCGCTCCCCCAACCGGGCCCTTCGAGGATCGGGATGACGGAATGACGGGCCGGGTGCAGCGGCTCAAAGAAGTTGAAGACGATCGACGTGCCGTCGAAGGACACAATGCAGCCGCGCTCATATGTGTAAGCCGGTCCTGAGCTCGGAGTGACCGTCGTGGTGGATGAGTTGGGGCACGACTTGGCTGTCGCGCTCCCGGCCATCAGCCCGGTCATCCCCATCGCCAGCGCGGACAGCGCAGCTACGCCCTTGATCGGCCTCCACATGTGGTGCTCCTTCTTCGGTCAGCGTGGTCGGAACTCAGCCGGCCTGTCGCCCGCGCCTGCAAAGGCCAGCGTGGCCGCTGCGCAATAAACGGCCCGCGCGGCGTCTTTTTTCAGTTCAGCCGGGCGGGTAGTCCGAAACGCTCGAACGTGCCGGTCAGCCGGCGCTCGTCCATCGGCTGCTCCGGGAAACGAACGTAGGCCTCGGGCTCAGAGGCGGCGGTGGAGCGGACTATGAACGCGGTGACGTCGCTGACCAGGCCGTCGCGCAGCGTTAGGACGTTGAGGGCGAACGGCAGGAAGGTCCCGCCGGGATCGTCCCAGGCGTAGAAGGCGAGCGCCGGCTGCGCGTTTGCGCTCGTGAGCAGCGCCTTCCAGCGCCACGCTCCGGACATCGAATGCTCGCGCGCCCAGATCGCGATCGTGTCCCGGGGCGTGTACCACGTGGCCAGCGGTGGCATCGCGAAGGTTGCGTCCTGGACCAATAGCTCGGTGAAAGCCGGAACGTCTGAGCGCTCCCACGCGCTCACATAGCGCTCGACGAGCTCCTGGAGGCGGCGGTCGCCCATGGCCCGAAGGGTCGACTGCTGGCTGCGCGCGGGCACGCGGTCAAGCACCGCCGCGCGGGCGCGCTGCAGCGCGCTGTTGACGGATGCCACCGTGGTCTGGAGCATGTCGGCCGCCTCCTGGGCGCTGAACCCCAGCACCTCCCGCAAGATCAGGACGGCCCGCTGATTGGCGGCCAGGTGCTGGAGCGCGGCCACAAAGGCGAGCTCGACCCCCTCGCGTTGGTCATAGGCGGCATCGGGGGTGGCCCGATCGGCCGCGAGACCGATCGTCTCGTCCGGATATGGCTCCAGCCAGACCGCTTCGGCCACGGGCTCCCCGGGCTGCGTGTGGGGGGCGGCGGCCTCCGTGAGGTCGTGCGGGAGGACGCGCTTGCGCCGACGCGCCAACTCGGTCAGGCAGACGTTGGTGGCGATCCGGTAGAGCCAGGACCTGGCGGAAGCGGCCTCTCGCAGTCCGGCCGCTCCCCGCCAAGCCCGAATCAGCGTTTCCTGAAGCGCGTCGTCGGCGTCGTGCACCGAGCCGAGCATCCGGTAGCAGTGCGCATGGAGCTCGGCTCGGTGCGGCTCGACCAGGGCCGCGAAATCGCCAGCCTCAGGTGGTGAGGTGACGCTCAGGACTGCTCCACAACCATCAGGGTGTGGCCGGTCGGGTCCCTGAACCAGAACATCGGCGGGACGGGGTCGCCCATACGGGAGACCTCCGCGTCGACGTCGACGCCCCGTGATTTCAGCTCCGCGTGGGTGGCATCGATGTCGTCGGTGGTCAGGGTGATTCCCGTCTGCGTCGGAGTCAGTTCCGATCCCGGCTGCGGCGGCGCGAGCGCGATCCCCGCGGATCCCTCAGGCGGGTAGACCTCCACCCAGCGGTACTTGCCACCGAACGGGATGTCGGTCCGCTTCTCGAAGCCGATCGACTCGTAGAACTCGATCGCTCGATCCTGGTCCTCCGTGGGTACGCAGACCAGACAGATCTGACCGATCCGAGTTGCTGTGGTACTCATCTCCAACCTCCTGGAGTAGTGGGTTCACTACCAAGACCAGTCCGAAGTCAAAAACTAATCGGTCCCCCTAGCCCCGTATCGACGATCTCAGACTCATGATCCGCTCGACGGATGTGGCAAAAATCGAGGAGCGTAGGCGGCCGCTTTTCAGCGCGGAGGCCAACGCGCTGACCGCGGCGCTCCCCTCGCTCACCTGCTGGCCGGAGCACAGCAGCAGATCCATGCCTGCGTGAGCGGCCAGCACGGCGCGATTCGAGGTCGAGCCAAAGGCGCGAAGTGCGCCCGCCTCCAGCGCGTCCGTGATCGTCACCCCGTTGAAGCCGAGACGTCCCCGCAGCTCATGCTGCACGATCGTCTGGGAGAGACCGGCTGGCCGGCCCGGATCGAGGGCTGGATATGTCGCCCAAGAAACCATCACGAGCCTGACGCCGGCTCTGAACGCCGCCCGGTAGGGCAGCTCGTCGATCGAGCGCAGGGCATGTAGAGACACGTGCAGGGTCACCGGTCCGGTGTCGGTGTCCTGGTTCGTGGTGGCTGCGCCGAGTCCGGGGAAGTGCTTGCCGGTGGCGGCGATACCGGTCCGCTGCTGAGCCGTGATGAAGGCCGACCCGAGCTGCGCGACCTTGTGAGGATCGTTGCTGTAGGACCGGCCGTATTGATCGATGAAGTTGCCCGGCGTGCGGAAGACGTCAAGCACGGGGGCGAGGTTTACGTTCAGCCCGGCGCCGGCGAGGTTCCGTCCCGCACCTGCGCCGGCTCGCCTGGCAGCGGCCAGCGGGTCAGGTGAGGAGCCGATCTCCTTCTCCGAGGCTTTGGGTGCGCCGGGTAGGCGGCGTACCTCACCGCCTTCCTGGTCGGTCATCAGCAGCAGCGGCTCCTTGACGGGGCTGTGCATGGCTGCGCGCTCGAGCTCGCCGGCTACCCGGCGGATCTGGAGCTGGCTCGAGATGTTGTCTGAGAAGAAAATGACGCCGGCCGCCTCCCCGGCCTTGATGCGAGCGAGCAGCCTCGACGGGGGCGTGAGCCCGGTGTAGCTGTAGATCACCCGTTGTCCCGCGAGCTGTTCGGGCGAAAGCGTTCGCACGAGCGATGACACCGCGCCGCTCACCGAGGCGGTCGTGGGCGGGGCCTCGGCGGAGATGGCCGCGGTCACCGACAGCGCGGCCGCTGCGCTCAGCCCGACAAACGCCGCTATGCCGGTCACCGCTCCGAGCATCGAGGAGCCGACTCTAACGAGCGAGGATCTGGGCTGGCTAGCGGGCCAGCTCCCGGTAGTAGTACAGGAGCGGTTCGGTCTCACCGGGCTCGATGTTCCGATAGCCCAGGCGCTCGTAAAACCGGCGGGCCCCCGTGTCGGCTCCGTCCACGTTGATCTCGAGGACCTCGGCGCCGTGGTCGCGGGCTATGCCCTCCGCAGCAGTCAGCAACGAGGTGCCGAGCCCCCGGCCACGTAGCTCGGGTCGGACGTAGAGCTCGTCCAGCAGCGCCACCGGCCCGGCGTACCACACGTTCGGGCGTAACGTGAGCAGGCCGACGCCAACCGCGGGTTCGCCAATCAGCAGGGCGAAGACATGCGGTGTGGCAAGCAGCGACTGGAGGCGCTCGGTGAGGATCGCCACGCCGGGTGTAGGAGTGTTGAACTCACGATTGAACGCGTCGAGAAGCTTGGCCACGGTCGCGGCATCATCGGCCCCAGCGCGGCGCGGGTCAGGCATCAAGATGAATATTGGCGGGGGCGCCTAGGGTGCGGCGGACTGAGCGCGGGCCAGGGCTTCGCGGATGAGCGGGTGGTGCTCTGACCACGTATCCCAGACCGCGGCTCCCCACTCGCGCGCCCGGCGACTGTAGTCGTCAACGTCGCGAGCGCCCACCATGTGTAGGACCGTGACCGACCCCGGTCCTTCAGAGCGCGTGAGCGTCGGGAACTCCGGGCCGCTGCTAGCCAACCTCGCGAGCAGGGGCGGGACGACGCCTGGGTTCATCGAGCGCTCCAACCGCGCGCACAGCGCAACGAGGTGAATGAATACCGACTGCCTGTCCCTGCGGTCATGGCCGTCGCCTGGGTGCTGCGCCGCGTACGCATCGACGACAAGAGCGTGCGCTGACGGGTATCCGAAGCGCTGCATCTCATCGGCCTGCACCTCGCCGAACACTCGCCAGCAGCCTGGAACGGAAGGGATGTACCTGTGGGTCGGTCCCTCTATGTCGGGCACGAGAGCACCGCAGCCTGGGCACGTGACCTGAGTCATATTCCGAAACGCTCCAGTCGCGCGAATAAAAACGTTCGACCCTTGACCTTGACACTGTGTCAGGCCGTATCACTGCTCTGTCATGTTGAACATCGGAGAGTTCGCCAGACTCGGCCAGGTCTCGCCGCGGATGCTTCGGCATTACGACCGCCTCGGGCTGCTCGAGCCCGAGCGGGTCGATCCCGAGAACGGGTACCGGTCATACACGGTGCAGCAGCTCGAGCGCCTACACAGGTTGCTCGCCCTTCGGGACCTCGGCTTCACGCTTGAGCAGATCCGGGACCTGCTTAGAGCCGGGCCTCCGCTTGAGCAGCTGCAGGGCATGCTGCGGCTGCGCCAAGCGGAGCTCGAGCAGTCGGTGGCAGAAGACCAGAGCCGGCTGCGCCGCGTCGAAGCGCACCTCCGGGCGATCGAAAGGAAAGAGACAGTGAGCACGCAGGATGTGCTGGTCAAGAACACCCAGCCGTTGCGGGTCGCGGAAGCCAGGAGAGTGGCCGGAGGGCTGGACCCTGAGCACATCGGGCCCGTTTTCATGGAACTGGCACCGCAACTGGCCGAATACGTCCAGCGCGCCGGCGCCCAACCGGGAACGCTGATTGGGTATTACGACGAGCCGGCTGAGGACGGAAGCGTCGGCGTCCACGTCGGGTTCGAGATCGGTGACCAGAGCGTTCCGCCCGGCGATGGGATCGAGATCATCGACCTTCCGGTGATCGAGGTGGCATCGCTGATCCACCGCGGCGGCATGGAGGGCATCACCCCCGTCTACGAAGCGCTAGTCGGGTGGATCGAGGACAGCGGCTTCCGTCTCGCCGGATACAGCCGAGAGCTCTACCACGAGATGACGGCGGACGGTCCGAGCGTGACGGAAATTCAGATGCCGATCGCCCGGTGAGTCGGCCCGGCCGCGGCGGTCAATCCGAGCTACCTCAGCGCTACGAATGGGTCGGCCGCTCTGAGCGCGAGCAGGTACCACGAGGTGGCGCCCGTGTGGAGCGACGCGTAGTAGCGATCGCCGTCGCAGTCGCGCAGACCGTTCTTGGACGCGGCAATGATGCCCAGGCCATCGGTGTTCGGACCGCTGGCCTGGGCATGGGCCACGTCCGCCAGATAACTCGCCGCCTGCCGTCGGTCGCCCCGGTTGTTCCGGATCTCCAGGGCGTCCGCCAAATGCGAGGTCCCCTCAAACCAGACCCCGCTTCGATCCCCGGCGCAGAAGCTGACGCCCGAGAAGCCATCGGCGTGGACCGCGAGATGCTGAATATCCCAGTTGATCGAGCCGGAATAGACAGGATCCTTCAAGGCCAGGTATGACCAGCTGTTGACGTCTTCGGCCAGGAAGGACTTGTTGATCGCTTTTCCGTTCGTACCGGTGCCGACAAAAAAGAGCTTCCGGGTCGGGCTCCACATGGCGGCTACGAACCGGCGCGCGTGCGCGCTCCGGGCCGCCCAGACAGAATCGTGGGTCGCGGTGGCCAGCAGCGAGAACAGGCTCACGAGATCGATGTTGTGCTCGGTGGACTTCCACATGATCTTGGAGCCACTCGCCGTCTCTCCCCCCGTGTAGCCGCCGGCGCCTCGGGTGTCGTAGGTGTGAGCCTGGACCCAGTCGCCAATCCGCTCGGCGCCCTTCAGGTAGGCGCCACGCCGAGTGCGGATGTACAGCTGCACGAGCGCTTGGCCGACCCAGGCCATGTTGCCCACGTCGGTCTCCGGTTCGGTCGCGTGAATCTGAGCGGGAGAGCTCAGCGGCGTTGGGGCGTACGCCGCGCGAATCCGGCCGTCGGCCGCCGGGTCGTGCCGCTGCACATAGAGCAGCGAGTTACCGAGTACCTCGGCCCTCGCCATGTCGTCTGTCTGCCCGCGAGCCAGCAGGGCGTCGATGATGAGCGCATCGTCGTAGGTGAACGAGTCGGTGAAGTGCTGCCGGCCGAGATAGCCACCTTCGTAGCTCTGAACGAGCCGCAGCTGCGAACCGGCGGCGTACTTATCCATCATGAGGTCGATGAACCGGTACGCCTTGGCTTGGCTTGTCAGCGTCGAGCCAGCTCGAGCGGGCGAGGCGGGACCGAGCAGGACCAGCGCCAGCAGGCCGGCCAGGGCCCAGAGCGCGGCCAAACGCCGCGGCCGCTCAGCGCGGCGTGAGCACAACAACGGGGATAACCCGCTCGGTGGACTTCTGGTAGTCGGCGAACTGCGGCGACCGCTGCGCCTGCGCATTGAACAGTCGGTTACGTTCCTCGCCGGTTGCCTGCTGGGCGGCGACGGCGACCGTGTCTTCGCCTACCTCGATCGTCGTGTCCGGATGCGCCTTGAGGTTGTGGTACCAGCCCGGATTCGTCGGGGCGCCTGCCTTGGAGGCGAATACGACGTAGCGGCCATCGTCCTCTAGATAAGCAACGGGGTTGACCCGGTCCTGCCCAGACCTGGCGCCTCGGTGGTGGAGCAGAAGCAACCGCGAGGGGCCGGGCCAGCTCGGCGGCGCGCCGGAGTTGGCCCGGAACTCCTGGATGATTCGCTGGTTGAAGTCACCCAACGAGGACACGCTGGCGAAGCTACCAGGCCTGCGTTGGTGTGGCAGACGCTGCGTCTGCGTGCGGCAGACGCAGCCCTCCTCTATCGATGCTTGCTTCGGGTGGCCGTCGGGGCGTTCAACGGCACCCCATCCTTCAAGCCGAGGGTCGTCAGGCTGATCCTCAGGATCGGGTGAGCCGGCGTTTTGTGCGTTCCGGTCTCAAAGACGGTCAGCCACCGGTACTTGGCCAGGCCGGCCAGTGGGTACGGCGTAGCCCCAAGGCTGGCCCCTCGCCTGTGCAGCGCGAGCAGGATGTCGCCGCTGTGGCGACCCTTGCCGATTCCGCCGGTGAGGTAGATGGCAAAGCCCGATGTGGGCACGTTTGCGCTGAACACGATCCTGGCCAGAGCGCCGTTCCTCACCAGCAGCGCGCGTGCGCTGGCCTTGCCGGCTCCAGGCAGCGCGGCGAGTGCCGTCAAGCGGTGGCCGCTAGGAGTGACCGGCTTCCCCTGCGCGGCCCGCGTTTGCGCGGCCGGCGTGAAAGGCGTGAGCTGCTGGACTTTGCCTCCGAACACGAGCGGATGGGAGTTCGACGTGCCAGGGCTCGCCACGACGAGGCCAAGCCCGAACGCAGCCAGAGCCAATACGAGGGCGGCAAGTCCTGTCAGCCAGCGCCGGGATCTCGTGTCGCTGGGGTCACGATCGTCGTGGGGTGGCTTTGGCGGGAATGGCCAGGGGACGATCTGGCCCTTGGACCTCGGTTTCCCAGCCGTCTTGCTCGACGACGGTTGAGGGCGTCCGGCGCTCGCCGGAGCGGACGGCGTGGATCCCGCATGCGTAGGAGCGCCCCCGTTCTGGCTTGTCGGGGCAGTGGGGGAGGGGAAGAACGAGGAGAACTTGCTCATGGCAGACACCCCATGGATTGACGGTAGAAACTCAACGCACAGAAATAACGTGCGTGGCGGTCCTCAACTGTCGCCCGCGCTGAGATTTTTTTTTGGGCTTCAGGTGAAGTCCGTAAAGCCAGCCCGCGCCGAGGTGGTGTCCGCGCTGCCATGGGCCCGCCGCGGGAATGGCTATGGAGAGTTCTCAACGGATGGAAGATGGACTTGAAGATCCTTCCCAAGGCCGGCGTCCTCGACGAGCAGACCTACCAAGCATCCCGTCAGCGGTTGATCGAGAACCTTTAGGGTCCTTCCCGCGGCTCGGCGCTTAAGCTCGGCGATATTCTTCGCCGTGCTAACACGTGCAGCTCTGGGGTCCTGATCGTGGGAATGATGGAAAAGCGTCGATCGAAGGTCGCAGCGGCCGTTGCCGAGTATCTGCGGGAAGGCGAGGTCGTCCACGCTGCAATCTGCGCCCAGAACAAGGGCAGTGGTGCCTACGCAGCGCTCGGTGCCGCAGCGCCCCTCACGATGAAGTTCTACTGGATCGTCGCCACTGACCTGAGGATCATCGTCTTCAACGCAAGCGCCACGGGAGTGACAAAGGTCAAGGGCATCGACCGCGAGCTGCCCCGAGAGACACAGATCGGTCCGCCCAACGGGAAGGGCTCGCTGACGCGGTCGCTCTATAGGACCGATGCGCTCGGCGAGAGGGTGTTCATACCCAGGCCGTACTGGGGTGAGGTGAAAGCCGCCGATGCGGCCATCGCCGCATAGCGCCGGCCTGTGCTCGCCTTAAACGGTCCTGGTGAACTGGACGATCTCGGTGACGAAGTTCTCGGCCCGCGTGAGCGGGAAGATATGTCCGCCGTCAGCCAAAACGAGCTTTGCGCCAGCGATGCCGCTGCATAGCTCCTCGGCCAATCGAACGGGGACGAGACGGTCGCGACGGCCGTGTGCGACCAGGGTCGGGGAACGAATTTCCGCCAGGCGATCCAGGGCGCAGTAGTCGCGGCTCGCCAGGCGTTGGCGCTCGAAGGCGTAGCGCGGTTGCGGATACGGGCTCCGCAGTAGCGGGAGCCGTCCGATGGCGCCAAGGATGCGCGTTGGCCAGCTTCGAATAACCCGTGCAGAAGTGGATGCGAGCACGAGACTGTGCACCATCTCGGGGTGACTGAGCGCGACCTCCAAGGCGATGCGCCCACCCATCGAGATGCCGACGATGTGCGCGTGGGGAGTGTCGAGCGAGCGCATCAGCCCGACGGTGTCCTGCGCCATCCGTGGGATTGTGTACGGCGCGTCTGGCATGTTGGTCCGGCCGGCACCCCGGTTGTCGAACGCCAGCACCGCGTAGTGCTCTGCGAGCAATCCAATGAGCCTTGCGCATTCAGAGATGTCGAGGCCCAAACCGCACACCAGCACCAGCGGCTCGCCGACGCCAGACCGCTCGTAGTACATCTGGATGTCGTCGACCTTCTCGTGTGGCACCGCGCGAGCATACGTGCGCCCCGAGTTGCCCCATGTGAAAGAGCGCCGCGGTGGTCCGGCTGCTTGTGCCTGAGCTCCCCGCCTGCTACGGTGTCGCTCGCACCAACCGTTATTGATATGAGCACGACGACACTTCCTGCCGGGCCCGCCGCCGACATGTGTTGCGCTCCGTCCGTGGGACTTGACGAGTCGCTCGACGCCGAGCGCATCGCGGCGGTGGCGAAGGCGCTCAGCGAGCCGCTTCGAGTACGCATCATCGACGTGCTGCGCCGCAGCGCTGTGGAGGTCTGCCAGTGCGAGCTCATCGCCCTGTTCGACATCCAGCAGTCGCTCTTGGCCCACCACGTCCGCAAACTCGTTGATGCCGGTCTGGTCTCGGTCGAGCGCCGCCATAAGTGGGCCTACTACCGGATCCCGGAGAGTGCTCTGGACGAGTTGAACGTATGGCTGGACTGACCGAAAGCCAGAGAAGCGAGGCGACCGCCGCGAGCTGCTGCGCGGGCACGGCGGCTTCGAAGGAGGCTGAAGGGGACATCCGCGAGAGCGTGCGTGAGCGCTATGCAGCGGCCGCGCGCGCCGCAGCCGCCTCGGAGCCCACGTCTTGCGGGTGCGGCGGCGTTGGCACCCTCAGCGCCGCTGGCGCCCCGGTCTTCGGCTCAACCCTTTATGCCGAGGAGCGTGTCGATGGCGGAGCAGCCTCGGCTGTTGAGGCGTCTCTTGGCTGCGGGGTGCCGACGGCGGTGGCCGGCCTTCATGAGGGCGAGACTGTGCTTGACCTCGGGTCGGGCGCGGGTGCCGACGTGCTCATCAGCGCCAGGCGGGTCGGACCGACTGGACGGGCCATTGGCTTGGACATGACCGATGAGATGCTCGAGCTGGCGCGCGCGAACGCCGCCGAGGCGGGTGTCGAGAATGTCGAGTTCGTCCAGGGCTACATCGAGGACATCCCGCTCGAGGACAGCTCGGTCGATGTCGTCATCTCCAACTGCGTCATCAACCTCTCTGGCGATAAGCGCAAGGTCATAGCCGAGGCCGGACGCGTACTGAAGTCGGGCGGGCGGTTCGCCGTCTCCGACGTCATCGCCGACCCCCACATGGACGAGGCGACCCGCCTGGATATGCAGCAGTGGACCGGCTGTATCGCTGGCGCGCTGACTGAGGAGGAGTTCCGCTCGGTTCTCGCCAACGTGGGTCTGGCCGACATTGAAGTGCGGCCCACGCACCGTGTCCACGAGCACGCGAGCGCGGCCATCATCCGAGCCCGCAAACCCTAACTAGGTCGTGCGCGACCGTCCGGGATTGCTGCAGCGCGCCGCTGCCGAGGCAATCGGCACCTTCGCGCTTGTGCTGGGTGGCTGCGGAGCGATCGTCACCGACTCGCAGCGCCACGGCGCCCTCGGCGCCGTCGGCGTCGGCCTGGTGTTCTTCCTGGTCCTCCTGGCCGCCATCGCCGCCCTCGGTCATATCTCGGGAGCGCACTTCAACCCGGGTGTCAGCCTGAGCTTCTTTCTCACCCGCCATCTTCCCGGCCGGGACCTCGCCGCCTACTGGGCAGCCCAGTTCCTAGCCGCCACGGCGGCTGCGCTGGTGCTGCTGGTCATCTGGCCTGGCCATCCCGCCGACCTGGGCGCCACCGTGCCCAGCATCGGCGTCGGTCGGGCGGTCCTGCTGGAGGCGGTGCTGACGGCCTTCCTGATGCTGGTCATCATGAGCGTGGCCACCGATACCCGAGCGGTGGGGGCGCCGGCAGCCATCGCCATTGGGGCGGCCGTGGGCCTTTCAGCCATCGCGTTCGGCTCGCTCACGGGCGCCTCGCTCAACACGGCCCGCTCGTTCGGTCCCGCGCTCGTCTCAGGTCAGTGGAGCGACTTCTGGGTCTACGTCGTCGGCCCGCTGATCGGGGCGCCGTGCGGCGCCCTCGCCTACCAGTTTGTCCGCGGCGAGCACCCCCAACGCCCGACGCTCACACCAAACGGGGAGGAGCCTGGTGGCGACCGTCCTGTTCGTCTGTCTGCATAACGCCGGCCGCTCCCAGATGAGCGCTGCACTCTTCGATCGCGCCGCCGGCGGCCAGCACCACGCGCTGTCAGCCGGCACCACGCCTGGCGAGCGCGTCCACCCGGAGGTGGTCGAGGTCATGCGCGAGCCGGGCTTCGAGATGGACCTCGCGGGCCGCAAGCCGCAGCTGCTCACGCGTGAGCTCGCCGAGCAGGCCGACGTCGTCGTCACGATGGGATGTGGCGACGAGTGCCCGTTCATCCCAGGCAAGCGTTACCTCGACTGGGACCTGCCCGATCCCAAGGACCAGCCGATCGGAGACGTGAGGGCGATCCGCGATGACATCGCCCGCCGCGTCAACGAACTCGTGGCAGAGCTTGATTGCGTAGGCACCGACGGCGCAGCTCAGTTATGAGCCACACCCGGTGCTGCCACACCGCTCCCCCGGCGCTCCCGTCGGCTAACTCACTCACCTGTAGAGGGTCATCCGAATGTCCGGTTTGGGTCATCGCATGTCCAATAGGCTGCCGGGCTGCATCGAACGGGGCAGAGAGCGAACGCAGCGGCGACGGCAATCACGCGGGAGCAACGACGCTGTAGATGCTGGCTGTAACGGCTCCTGTCGTCGCAAACCACAAGCCCCCCCGCGACCTAGACATCGAGCAAAGGGAGCGTCCTGAGTCCCGCGCGCCCCAGGATCGCGGGCCTGACCCCGTGAGTTCGTTCAAGGCATTCGAGGGCTTCCCCGAGGGGGTGTAGTCTCGTCCGGTGGCGTTTCCGAGGGTGGTCCGGTGGTTGTGGTCGGGTTTCGCGGTTGCCGTTGTAGCCGGGTTGCTGCCAGCCGCCACGCGGGCCGCCACGATCACCGTGACTACGACCAGCGACGAGGTTATGGCTGATGGCAACTGCTCTCTGCGAGAGGCGATCATCGCCTTCAACTCGGGCACCGCCGGTCCGGGCGGGGACTGCGTCCGACAGGGCTCGGGCAGCAACGATGTGGTCCAGCTACCGACCGGCACGTACAAGCTGACGCTCCCGGCCAACAATGCCGGCGATGGCAGTGGCGGCGCGTTACTCATCACCGCGCCGCTCAGCCTGATGGGTGCAGGGGCGGCCACCACCACGATCCAGCAGACAACCGGCGTGGACCGTGTTATCACCTCGACCGGTTCGGGCGCTGCGATCTCGGGTGTGAAGATCACGGGCGGTGGTAGCGAGAGTCCGACGACCCTCATGAACGGTGCGGGGCTCTATAACCAGGGCGCGAACGCATCGCTGACGCTGACCTCAGTAACAGTTTCCGGTAACCATGCCGACGGCATGGACGGCTCGTCCGGCGCGGGGATCTACAACACCGGGACGCTCGCGATCGAGGGCAGCGCGGTCACTGCCAATGACGCCACGGCTGGTCAGGGAGATGGCGTGTACACGGACGGAGGACCGGTCACAATCGACAACAGCACGATCACCGGCAACGGTTACGCCACGGACGGCGGCGGGATCTACCAGGCTGGCGGCGGTCTTCTGACGATCACCAACTCATCGATAAGCGACAACGGCTACTCGGACACCAGCAGCGGCGGGGGGCTATCGCTTCATGGCCCGGCAAGACTGACCGACGACACGATCACTGGCAACGACGCTAGGACCGAAGGTGGCGGAATCTACGCCGCGCCGCCGCCCGGCTCCGGCGTGACGCTCACCGACAGCACGGTGTCCGGCAACAATCTGGACGGCGGCCCGGCGTACGGGGCCGGGATAGCCGCCACGGGCAAGCTGACATTGACCGACTCCACGGTGAGCGGCAACGACGCCGACACTTACGATCACTCCGGAGGGAGCGGCGCGGTCGGCGACGGGGGCGGGGTGTACTTCAGTGCCGCCGCCGCGAGCGAGACGCTGGACATCGCTGGCAGCACGATCGGCCCCGGGAACCTTGCGACCAACGGAGCCGGCCTGTATCTCGCCGCTTCCGGGCCGGCGAGCCAGAGCCGCGTCTCCCGCTCCACGATCGCCGCAAATGGGGATGGAAACCCTGCCGGACTTGGTGGGGGGGTCTATGTGGGCGCCGGTGCCACCGCGTCGCTCCACGACGTGACGCTTGCCCGAAACGAGGCGAACGCGAGCGACACCGGCGGAGGCAACTTATATGCGGAGAATGGCGCCGGCGTCACCTGGCAGAACACGCTCGTCGCGCAGGCGTTCGGTGGCGGCAACTGCGACCCGGCCGGCGGCATCACGGCCACGTTCACATCGCTGGGCGGCAACGAGGAGTATGGTGACCCGCAGCACTTGTGCGGGTTCACGGCCGCTGGGGACACGCAGAATACGAACGACCTGACGAGTTCGCAGCTCCTGAACCTCGCCAACAACGGCGGCCCCACCGAGACGATGGCATTGGCGCCCGGTTCGCCGCCGGTGGACACCGGCTCAGGCTGCCTGGCCACTGATCAGCGCGGCGTTCCACGTCCTCAGGGCCGGGCGTGCGACTCCGGCGCGTATGAGCTCGATGTGACGCCGCTCCGTGTCAAGATCAAATCAGGGCCCGGCGGCGCCACCTCCAGCCGCAAGGTGAGCTTCGCATTCACAGCCAACCAGCCGGCGAGCTTTGATTGCAAGCTCGACAACGGAACGCTTCAGCCGTGCAGCTCGCCGTTCAAGGCTGGGCCGTTGGGCCTTGGCCGCCATACCTTCACAGTGGAGGGGACCGACATTCCGGGCCACCGCGTCACCGTCTCACGCGCCTTCACGATCGTTGTCCAGCCAACCGTGAGGATCGTGACACCAGCCGCCCGGGCCAGCTATGCGAAAGGCAGGGCGGTCGACGCCTCATACTCCTGTAAAGCCGGGACGGGAACCACCTTGCGCTCATGCACCGGAACAGTGGCGAACAGACAGCGCATCAACACGAGCGCGCTGGGGACGCACGAGTTCACCGTCCGCGCGACCGATCGGGATGGCGGAACGACCATCATGACCGTGAAGTACACCGTCCGGAGGACGTAGGCCTTGGCGCCCGCCGCCGAGCACCGGGCTCCTCCCCGCGCCTAGCTGACCCGGGCACTAGGTCATCGAGCCGCTGCACGACCCATAGGATCGTGCGATTCCCGGCTTGCTCGTGCGGCTCGGCAGCGCCTGGAGCAGCTGCGCCTAGACGCCGCAAGTTGAGTCATGGGCCAAGAGCCAGAAATCACGGTTTCGTTGGCTGTGCTGTCTCATCGTTGCGACAGCGCTGGTGGAGCTAGCTGAGACCGAGCACGAGAACGAGCGCGTCGTCGATATCTCGGAGCTCGTCGTAGGCGAGATGACCGACTTGGCGACCGAGGTTTCGAGCGTCGATCGCTCCGACCATCTCACATAGGACCCGGGTCCGCTCGTCGCCCAGTTCGATCTCTGGGTGGAAGCTCGCGGCAGGTGCTGTGGTGGACGTGGGACACACGACGACGGTCGACAGGGCGAGCAGGTCGTCGGTTTGAACGATTACGGCGTAACGGCGGCCGTGTTGAACCCGCCCCCGCCCTCGCGGAAGCTTGATCGCGTGCACATCACCGCGAACCACGCAACTGCTCCATGAGCCCGGCAACCTCCCGGGTCTCGCTCACATACGCCTTATCGTTCATCAGGCCCCGAGCCTCGGCCGCAAGACCGCTGCGTCGGCGCTCACGCGCAGCTGTCTCGGCGATCGCCTGACGGGCGGCCTCAGCTCGCGTGATCCCGCGGCGACGCGCGATCTCGTCCAGAGCGCTTAACCCATCCGGCCCCAGACGCAGAGACACCGGCGGAGGGGAGACAGCCATAGAGCCAGTGTAGTGCGTTTCGCGCTACGGGCAAGTGAGGGGCGACGCTCGCGGCTGAAACTCGATCAGACCGGAAGCGGAGCGCATTCTGTTGAGGTCGCCGGAAGCGAAGTAGATGTTCGGTCGGGCCGCCCCCGGCCTGTGAGCAGGTGGCGGCGCTTCGATGGCCATGATCAGGATGAGCCGCTGGCGGACTGCTCGTCGCCGGGGATCTTGTGGGTGATCTCGGCCGCGATGCGTTCGGCGAGGGGGCCAGCCCCCAGGATCTGCGTGACCACGCCGTTTGTCTCTAATGTGGCGAGCAGAAGGTGGCCCGTTCCAATCAGGGAATGGCCGTGTCGGTAGACGTACTTCAGGGCCTCCTGGGCGACGATCTGGCGTGCCTCATCGGTGAAGATGCCGGTGGCGTCGTGGGAAGAGCCAGGACCGAGAACGCGGGCGCGGGCGATCGCCTGGTCTAGCTTGATGTTGTGGGCGTGCAGGACGGCCGCCGCCAGGCTTCCCCCGGTTCGTAGCATCCCCAGCAGGAAGTGAAACGGCTCGACGTAGCCGTTCTCAAGCTCTGCCGCGACTTGCCTTGCGGCGCCGATCGCTGATTTCGCCTCGATGGTGAAGCGTTCGAAGACGGGCGGGATCGGACCGGGGCTCGGGGGCAATCTGTTCTCACCGAGTCGCAGTAGATAGGTCTTTACCCGCTCGGCGCTCAACGGCGGGCGCGTGACGCGATAGTGCGCGTCCACCAGCTCCTCCACGTCCTCGATGCCAACCTCGTGCAGTATCGCCGCGACCTCCTCGTCACGGCTGACGCCGAGGAGGACGTACTCGCTGCTGGGGCCAAGCACGCCACGTTTGGCGGCTGCGTCAACCGCACGCTCCAGAGCGCTGGTGGTGGCCGCCGAGCGCGAGAGGCGACCAAGAACGAGATCCGGGCCGATCCCATCGCGGGCAACAAGCACCCCGTAGATGTCACCCGCCGTGATGGCCTGCTCAGCCAGGAGCGACTCCACGTTCCCCCGCCGCATCAACGCCAGCAAGACATGCTTTGGCTCGACCTCGGAACGACCGAGCATCCGAGCCTCATCCTCCGCCAGCAAGATCAGGTTATACGCCTGATCGGTGAACACCCCGAGCACGATCTGCTCATGATCGCACTCGCCAGCGACACGGCCGGCAAGACTTCGGGCCCGGTCGCGTGTTGAAGTTGCTGTTACCGGCACTGGGAGCCGACTGAGAGAGGGAGTTGCTATGAGACGAGCATTGTTGGTTGCGATGGCCGTCGCGATGGCCGTCGCTGGATGCGGAAGCGGCAACACGCCGGTGGCTCACAAAAGCAGCGCGCCAGCGGCGACCACGTTTTCAACTTCGACGACGGCCACTACCACCACCACGACGCACAAGAAGGCGTCCAAGCCAAAGGCGCACAAGCGGACCTTTCACAAGCCGAAGAGCCAGCCGCCCGTCACCACGCAGGCGTCTACGCCGCCGACAACCACACAGGCGAGTGCTCCGCCCACAACCCAGCAATCCTCTCCGCCGCCCCCGAGCAACAACCCCGCACCCAAGGCGGTCAAGCAGCGCCAGCCGAAAGGCACCGGCACAAAGCCACGCAAAGCGCCGAAGAAGTGCCCCCGCGGGTGTTACTAGCCTCCGTCTGCGCGCCTAGGCTTCGTGCGAGTACCTCAGGGGGCTAACGCCAGCTGGCCCAGCTCGATCAACTCGGCAGCGGCCGGTGCGTGCGACGATACTCGTGATGAGGCGAGTGACCCTACGGGCGGCGGTGATGTGTAGCGCCTTCGTGGCTGCCGGTTCTGCGGCAGGGATAGGCTCGGCGCGCGGTGCAAACCTGGCTGCCGCGACGGGCTGCAAGCCCAAGCCCGGAGCCGTAGTCCGGACGTTGAGGATCGGGGACGTGCATACCCAGACCGTGAGGGTAGGTGTCGGGGACACGATCAAGGTAATCGCCCACATGAAGGGAGACTACGTCGAGTCGGTCGAACCTTCCGACCATAAGCAAGCTGTGTGCCAAATCGCCATAGATCGGGTGTCAAGAAGTAAGGTAATCGCAAAGTTTCGGGCTACGCGAGCTCCGAAGCAAAAAATCACTTTCGGAGCAACGGGTGTGACTTCGGGTAAGGGGTGCCCTCCCCGTTCCCATGGCTGCCCGCACCCCGTCTTTCGGATTGGCTACGTGAGGATCAAGTCCTCAGCACGGTCATTCACCGGATAGCGTCAGCTCTCGCAAAAGGGCTCACGGAGCGCTGTCCCTCGCCGATCAATTCCAGCGACGGGTGTAATCGCGCGGCTAGACTCGCGTTTGAGGTTCGAGACTCAGAGGGAGTGATGCTCGTCCGCATGAAGATCCGCTCAGTTGGTCGCATTGTCGGCGCGAGTGCGGTAGCCAGCATTTTGCTCGCCGGGATCACCGCTAACGCCCTAGCTGTCCACCCTCACCCCCTCCATGCGTCGGCGACGCTCGCGGGCACAATCCGGGGATGTGGCGGACCACCCCCAGGCCGCTGCGAACCGCTGACCGCTCACATCTCCGCTACTAGCACTAAAGACCACGGCAGCGCCGGCGTTTCCGGAACTGCGCATGGAAAGTTCTCGTATCGCGTCCCGGCGGCCCGCTACACCATCGTCGCTCGCTGCAACGGCGTCAACGAAAACCGTCACGTGTTCGCAAGAGGACACCAGACCACGCGGGTACGGTTCACCTTCCACATTCACTAGCTAGCGTCGGGGCCTACCGCTGACTGTGCGAATCACACACGCTTCCAGCGGGTGCCGTCGCTTCCCCCTTGGGCCAGCTGCGACGCTGTCAGTAGTCGATCGAACCGGTAGCGCCGGTCTGGTCGGGTTAGTCCGTGCACCGGAGTCCGGCCCCGAAGAGGAACGCGACGATGAGGATCAAGAGCCCCGTGAATCACGGCTGTCGAGAGCCCTAGGATGGCCGCCCAGCCTTGGGAGTCACTCCTCCACCGAAACCAGAACATGAGGATTCCAGGAAGGACGGCGAGGGCAAGGCCGATGAACTGGATGGCCACGGTTAGGCATGTTCCAAGGGCAGGCGTCCAGCCCTCGGTACGCGTTTTGCGCCCAAAGGAGCCAAAGACCGCCAGCTCCGAAGGCCAGTGCGATCGCGATGCCGAGCGCCTTCGGCGACCTGCTGAACAGGAGTGCTATGCCCGCCAGCAGACCGATCCCAATTGCGATCACGACGCCCATCGTCGACTACTTCCCACTACGAGCTGTCTGAGCCAGACGCGAGCTTTTCCTCACCCGCCGTGCTATCGGCGGTCACCCGTTATGCCTTGATTCAATTCGTTTCAAAAGTTGCCGCGCTCTCGTTGCATCTCGAGGCTCGACTGGTGGAGCTCGATCAAGGGGGCAGCAACACGGGAGTAAGCTTGAGGCAATGCCTCCCGAGCAGCTGCGGGGCACCGAGTCCGCCGGTGAGGGCGACCCGAATCACTCTCTCCGCTGCTCGTTCTGCTTGAGGCCGGTCCGCGGCGCCAAGGACGCGATCGCCGGGCCAGGGGTGAGGATCTGCCGCGACTGCGTTGCCCTGTGCATCGAGATCTTCGAGGACATGGGGCAGCCTCTATACGACGGACCACCCGCGGACTAGCGCGATTCGATCAAGCCAGGCACTCCGTGATCGTGTGCTCGGCGCGGCTCTCGGTCCATGCGGAAAGGATGGCGTCGCTGACCCGTCCTCCGTTTGGCGAGGGTTTGCGGATCCGCGGGCGGCGGTCACTGGTTCACCGGTCCGCGGGCGGCGGTCACTGGCCAGTGAATAGATCCGGAGCCTGGACTGGACAAGCAGGTCACCTTCACCACGCAGCTGAGCCCCGGGCCTGACAGCGGCCAGGTCACGTTCCTACAGGACGGCCATCGGATCAGCGGCTGCGTCAACGTGCCTGTCAGCTCAAGCGGCGCGGCCACGTGCCAGTGGACCTACACCCGGGGCGGGGCACGGATCATCAAAGCCCAGTACACCGGCACCGCCCAGTTCACAGCCTCGACCTCCAACGCTCTTACCGAGACTGTCAGGGGCAAACCAAAACACAAGCACCACCACTAGCCGCCCAACACGCTCCCGGGTCGGGCTACGACGGGCAACGACGCCCCGGCCGACCATCAACCCTGACCGGAGTCGCTGTCGCAGGTCGATCGTTGCGGCAGTGACGGGCAGAGTGCTGGGTTCGGCGGAAGGGGGAAGCGGCTGCGGAGTTGAGCTTGTGGCTGTAGACCCTCGGTGTCAACCCCGGGCTTGCGGTGGGCGGTGGGGGGGTTGGGGTCGGTTGGGGTCGAGGTCGTGGGTGTCGTGGTCTTGTGGGAGTCGCCTCAAAGCGGGTGCTGGAGCGCATCCGGTGCACGGGGTCGCTCGAACGGCGACCGAACGTCTCTAGGCTGTTCGCCAGATGAGGCGCACGGCATCACCGGAGCCAGCCGGCACCCCGGACCAACGCCCACCTGTCGCTCAGGCCTTGCTAGCACCCGCCGCGGGTGTGAGAATGCCTATCAACCACCTGAAGGGGGACGGCATGGCAAAGCTGAAGCGACGGATGCTCGCGTTGGCGGGGGTCGGAGCGATGGTTACAGGCGCCGGTCTGGTGATGGCAAACGCTTCGTTGGCCGCCGCGGGGCACTCCGGTACGAAGGCCAGCTCCGGTCCGATCGACGGGGCCCTCTACAAGGCCACGCCATTCTCGGGCGACAACTTTGAGATGCGCGTTTCCAAGAGCGGCAGCAGCGCTGCCTTCGTGGGCACGTTCGTGTACAGCGATCCGGGCTGTCCGACGGCGCCCTCCGGCAACGAGTACCTGACCTCGAAGACTGCCCCGGCGGTCTCCATCGAGAGCAATGGCAAGTTCTCCGGGACCAAGAAGAACGGCGCGTACCGGGACACGATCAGTGGAACTTTCAATCACACGAGCGCACCCACCACATTTCAGGAGACGATCCCCGGCTGCAAAGGCGACAAGCCGGATACGTACCGGTTCACGATGACGATCGTCAAGAAGGCCAAGAAGAAGCCTCCGACCATCTCTGGGATTTCGCCCAAGGAGGGGCCAGCGCCGGGGGGGACGCCCGTTACGATCACTGGCGCCAATCTCTCCGGCGCCACCGCTGTGCACTTCGGGAAAAGCGGCGCGAAGATAGACAAGAGCATCTCGGCCACGGAGATCAAGGTCACCTCTCCCGCGGGCTCGGGAACCGTCGATGTTACGGTCACGACTCCCCGCGGGACATCAGCCAAGACGAGTGCCGACCGCTACACCTACCTTGGACGCCCTACAGTCACGCGCCTTGCGCCGAACAATGGCGTTCCCGGAGGGGGGACGGTGGTCACGATCACCGGTGAGAATCTCTCCGATGCGACCGCAGTGCACTTCGGGACCGCCGTGGCGAAGATCAACAAGATCGTCTCTAACACGGAGATCAAGGTCACCGCTCCGAAGGGTCCAGGACTCGGGGTGAAGGTCGATGTCACGGTCACGACCCCGAGCGGGACATCAGCCAAGACGAGCGCCGACCGCTACCTCTACACCTATTGTTAGCTGCCACGACTGTGACGCGACCGCCGAGCAGCACTCCAGCGGTCGTGCGCTGAACGACCGGCGGCCGAGGCACATCCGGACCCCGCTCCCGTTCTGGTCGAAGGGGAGCCCCTCAGCGGTCGAAGGCGCTGCCCTCCGCAACGCGACGAACCCAGAAGCCAGGCTCGACCGCGCCTGTCTCCCCCAGTCGGGCTAGCAGCATCGACGCCGACGCGAGCGACGCGCCGCTGGACCCGCCTAGCGATTCAGCGGTCGACGACACCACGAAGGTGAGGTCGACCGAGACCGTCGCTCCGCCACGTCAAGCAGCGGTCGCCCCTAAGCCGGGCTGCCGAGCGAACAGCAGTCAGCAACCGCTCGGGCTCGTCGTCGCTTTCGCGTGTGACCGGTGGCAGCCAGCCATCGACGCTTGTAGTGGTCCATCCACGCGAGTGCGCTAGTCCGGCAGCCACTCTGGCGGACGGCTGCTTTGTCGCCGAAGGAGTTGTCTGGTCTGAGAGCGCCTAGATCGTGTAAGCAGTCGCCGGCGAGATGCGCGCTTTCCGCGGGCCGGGGTGATGACCGTGGCAACTGTCCCGATCATTGAAGGCTCCCAGGCGGCTGTCCGGCGGTCGATGTGGCGTCCAGCTGATACGGCGCGCTTCAAATCATCCGTCTCAACGACCGATAACTGGCACGTGGGACCGAACAGCCCTCGTGCAGCGCTAGGACAGGCGCTCATAGCACGCGCCGACGACGTGGCGGCGATGGTTCGCAGTCGATGGGACGAGAAGGTCCTCGCCTCGCCGGAGACCCTGGCCACGATCGCCGACTCAGACCGGCTGGCCACGCAGCTGATCGGCCGCTGGCTGGTGACCGGGGACTCGGCCAGCGAGGAGGAACACGCGCGGCTCGCGACGTCCGGCGCGTTGATCGACACCGTCCCGCTGCCGCGGTTGGTGAAGTCCTACCTCGTCTGGCGGGACACCACCCTGACGGCACTCGCAGAGGAGGCCGCGCGGCTTGGCTCACCACCCGAGCTGGTCGCCGAGGCCAGCTTCGTCGTGCGGCGCAGCTGCGACGCGAGCATGGTGCGGATGTCGCGCCAGTTCGAGGCGGAACGCGTGCGGCTTCAGCAGGAGCTGTCGATCGAGCGTGAGAAGCTCGCCCATCAGGCCCTCCACGATCCTCTCACCGGCCTGCCCAACCGGACGCTCCTCTACGAGCGCACGGCCCAGGCGCTGCGGTCGACCAGCCGCTACGGCGGCTCGATCGCGCTGCTATTCGTCGACCTCGACGACTTCAAGATGATCAACGACGCGTTTGGGCACGAGGCCGGCGACGCGCTCCTGGTGGATGTCGCACGGCGACTGCGCGCGGAGGTCCGGCCGTCGGACACCGCGGCGCGGCTCGGCGGCGACGAGTTCATCGTCCTCTGCGAGCGCTTGAACGACCCCCAGGCCGACGCGGTAGAGGTCGCTAAGCGACTGCTTGCCGCGCTGCGTCGGCCGTTCGAGCTGCACGGTGAGACGATCTCGATCTCGGCCAGCATCGGGATCGCGGTCGCCACCGGCGGCGAGGCCCCTGACACCCTGGTGAGTCGCGCGGATGGCGCGATGTACCGAGCAAAGGGCCGGCGCGGCGCGCTGCGACTCGCCGCCTGACTGACGAGACCGTCTGGCGAGGCGCCTGGTGTCGGTGCGCCAACGGACCGCTGCTCCACGACCCACGCCTTCTCGCGGTCACCAACACACCGCCTGAGTCGGCCTACGCGCAACCGTAGCCCTCTTGTCAGCTCAAGGCGAGCAGCCCCGCGACGCGCGGAAAGCGAGCATCACCCTGGCGATCACTTTTGCGTCTGAGACACGGCGCGGCGGGCGATCGCAATGGCGACAAAGCACTCATCGTCGAGGGCCCGCAGCGGGCTTGCGCTATCGCATGAAATCAGTTGCTCCGCTGAGGGGAGATGCGCCATCTCTGCCTCCTACACGAAGAAGCCCCGCCATCTCTGACGGGGCCTTCGGACAATCCGCTGACCGATCTGGACATTCCAGTGACCAAACCCGGGACACTGGAATGACTTTCTACAATCACCCGCAGCCAGTGTTAAAGCCGCAGCTCGAGCACGTGTAACAGCTGCCCGTTCGCTGCATCATCCCGCCGCACTGCTGGCACGCCGGCCCCAGGTCCAGGCCGGCCCGGACCGTGGGAATCACCGGTGGGGTGTCGGTGAGCGCGGAGCTGGCCGGAATGCCCGCACTGGATTGGGTGGTGGGAGTGCCGTTCCCGTTCCCGTCGGCCTTCTCGGTGACAGCGGCATCCCCGTTGCCCGCTTTCGCGGGACCGGCCGTATCACTCACATGTGAGGTCGCGGCGTCCTGGGCAGCCTTGCGCGCCCGGACCTCCGGCGTGAGGATGCCGAGCTCCTCCTGAAGGTCGACATCGAGGAACCGCGAAGCCAGCCAGCGCATGATGTAGTCAGGCATCGACTTGGCGAACGGGATCTCCGGGTTGGACGTCATCCCTTCGGGCTCGAAGCGCATGTAGCTGAACTTGCGCACCAGCGTCTCCAGCGGGACTCCGTACTGGAGCGAGATCGAGATCGCCGTGGCGAACGAGTTCATCATCCCGCGCAGGGTCGAGCCCTCCTTGCCGATGTCGGTGAGGAAGATCTCTCCGACCGAACCGTCCTCGTACATGCCAGCCGTGATGTAACCCTCGTGGCCGCCAATCGAGAACTTGTGCGTGATCGACTGGCGCTCGCGGGGCATCCGGCGACGCTTGGGCGGCGCCTTGGCCAGGGCCTCGGCGATCGCCTTCTCGACGTCGACCGCGGCGGGAGCGTCCTTCTGAGCATCTGTCCGCAGCGCCTGTGCGGTCTTGGATCCGTCCCGGTAGATGGCCAGCGCCTTGATCCCGAGCTTCCAAGCCTGGATGTAGGCGTCCTCGATGTCTCCGATCGTCGCCGACTGCGGAAGGTTGACGGTCTTTGAGATCGCCCCGCTGATGAAGGGCTGGGTGGCGCCCATCATCTTGATGTGGCCCATATGCGAGATGGCTCGCTCGCCCACCGCCACATCGAATACGGGCAGATGCTCGTCCTTCAGGTCAGGGGAGCCCACGATCGTCCCGTGCTGGTTGATGTAGGCGACGATCTGCTCGATCTGCGGATCGCTGTAGCCCAGGGTCTCAAGCGCCAGCGGAACGGTCCGGTTGACGATCGTCATCTGGCCGCCGCCGACGAGCTCCTTGTACTTGACCAGTGAGAAGTCGGGCTCGACGCCGGTCGTGTCGCAGTCCATCAAGAAGCTGATCGTCCCGGTGGGGGCGAGCACGGTGGCCTGCGCGTTGCGATAACCGTGGGCCTCGCCCGCGGTGACCGCGTTATCCCAGGTTGTCCGGGCGGCGTCGAGCAGAGCGCTGTCAGGACACGACTGATCGTCGATCGCCCGGCTGGCGTCGCGGTGCATCCGCATGACTGCGTTGTGGGCCTCGTGGTTCTCGGCATAACGGTCATATGGCCCGATCGCAGCGGCGACCTGCGCCGACCGGAGATATCCCCGGCCGGTCATCAGCGCCGTGATTGCCCCAGCGGTCGCCCGCCCCTCATCCGAGTCGTACGGCATACCGTTGGACATCAGGTAGGCGCCGAGGTTGGCGTAGCCAAGGCCGAGCTGACGGAAAGCCCGCGCGTTGGTCGTGATCTGCTCTGTCGGATAGCTCGAGGGCCCGACGATGATCTCCTGGGCCAGAAGCACGGTGTCGACAGCGTGCTCGAACGCCTCGACGTTCAACGTGCCATCCGCCTGCCGGAACTTCATCAGGTTGAGCGATGCCAGGTTGCACGCCGAGTCATCGACGTGCATGTACTCAGAGCACGGATTGGAGGCATTGATCCGACCGGAGTTCGGGCAGGTGTGCCACTGGTTGATCGTCGTGTCGTACTGGACGCCTGGATCGGCACAGCGCCACGCGGCCTCGGCGATCTCCTTCATCAGCTCTCGGGCCGGGATCGGCTCGCCGGTCGGCTCGGCGGTGGTCCTGGCGATCAGATGCCAGTCCTCGTCGTTCTCGACTGCCTGCATGAACTTGTCGGTGAGGCGGACCGAGTTGTTGGCGTTTTGGTACTGGATCGAGTGGAAGCCGTCGCCGTCGATCGACATGTCAAAACCGGCTTCGCGGAGCGCGGCGGCCTTGTCCTCTTCCTTGGCCTTGCACCAGATGAACTCACGGATGTCCGGGTGATCGACGTCGAGCACGACCATCTTGGCCGCGCGACGAGTCCCGCCTCCAGACTTGATCGACCCTGCCCAGGCGTCGGCCCCGCGCATGAACGACACCGGCCCTGATGCGGTGCCACCGCGGCTGAGCGACTCCATCGAACCGCGAATCTTGGACAGGTTGATTCCCGATCCCGAGCCGCCGCGGAAGATGACCCCTTCCTTCGTGTTCCACTCGAGGATCGACTCCATGTTGTCCTCGACGCTCAGGATGAAGCAGGCCGAGGCCTGCATCTTCGGATCGCCCACCGGGTGCCAGCCCACGTTGAACCAGACGGGCGAGTTGAAGGCGGCCATCTGGTGGAGCAGGATGTATGTCAGCTCGGCCTCGAAGGCGTCGCCGTCTTCGTCGGTCGCGAAGTAGCCGCGCTCGCGTCCCCAGCCGGCGATCGTGCCCGCCACACGCGTGATCATCTGCTTGACCGACCATTCGCGCTCGGGTGAACCGAGCTGTCCGCGGAAGTACTTCTGAGCCACGATATTGGTGGCGTTCTGGGACCAGGTCTTCGGGAACTCGACTTCCGGTTGCTCGAACGAAACCCGCTCCCCATGGCCGATCCGGGCGTCGCGCCGCTCCCACTCCACCGCGTCGAAAGGATGTAATCCGGGCGTGGTGAAGTAGCGGTCGATGGTCAGGCCCACGCCTGACTTTGCCTGATGGCTGATGGGTGTCTGCGGGTTGTGCTTCATACCGACCTGCTCCTTTTCTCCGCTCCGCTACCGGTGTCGCCTGGTGCTGCGGATTGGCCCAGGCGCAACGACAAAGAATCGCGGTTGGCCCGGACGGAAAAGTGAATCGCCAGCGGACGTCACAACGAACGTCAGGAGTGCGGAATTAGCTCCAATTTTATCGCTGTGAAGGTCGCTTTCGGGCCGTCGGCGCTCCGGCCAGGCCGCTTCCCAGGCCGGGCCAGATCGCCTGCTAGCTTGGCCGCGATGGCGACCGCACCCCTGACACGAGGGCGCCCTGAGCTGTCGTGGCCACAGGCGCCGGGACGGACGCGGAGCGCGGTCAGTGTCGCGGCCGTTGCCGGTGTGGGAATGCTCGTCGTGATTCTCTACGCAGCGTTCGCCCACGGCGCGGTCACCAGGAGCGACGAGACGCGGGTCGAGGTCGCGGTGGCCGCGCTAGCCGGGCTGGTTGCGTTTGGCTGGCTCTGGCTGGGGACCGTGAGGCTCCGGATGGCGCGTCTTGCGCTGGCCGGCGTCGGCCTTCTGGCCGCCTTCGCCGTGTGGAGCGGGCTCAGTGTGATTTGGAGCGTCAGTCCTGACCAGAGCTGGATCGAGCTCAATCGCGTATTCACCTACGTCCTGGTGGTCTGCGTAGGGGCGGCGGTCGGCGCCTCGATCAAGCGAGGTGTCGAGCTCGTGGCAGCAGGCTTCGTAGCCGTGGCCATCCCGGTCACGCTCTATGCCCTCGGGCAGAAGTTGTTTCCCGGGTTGCACGTTCCGGGCGTATTCACCCTCGATCAGACGGGTCCGCTGGCTCGCCTTCAGGAACCGCTCGGCTACTGGAACGCACTCGCGCTGTTCATTGTCCTGGCGACGCCCGCAGCGCTCGCCATGGCGGCCGACGAGACGCGGAGCCGCCGGGTTCGACTTTCCGGCGCGCTGATTCTTCAGCTCATGCTGACCACGATCCCCTTCACGTACTCGCGCGGAGGTCTGGGAGCGCTGGTGGTCGCACTGGCCATCGGGGTCGGGCTGAGCATCGATTGGCTGCGGTCCCTGGCCTGGCTTGCCCTGGCCGTGGTGAGCGCGCTGCCGGCCGTTCTGGTCGGACTCTTGGTTCACGACCTCAGCGGTAACAACCTTTCTCTGAGCACTCGAGAAGGGGCGGGTGCCGTGCTGGCCGCCGTCGTTCTGGGCTCGCTCGCCCTCCATGCTCTCGTTGCGCGCCAGCTCCCGCGGGTCGAGACCCGCATCCGCGCTGCCCAGGACAGGCTGCCTCGGCTGCGCCGATTGGTGCCGATCACGGCCGTGGTGCTCGCCGTTTGCGTGGTGATCGCGCTGTCGCTCTCTTCTCGCGGCCTGACGGGCGAGGTCTCCAACTTCTGGCACAGCTTCACCACCACCCACGTCGCCAGCAACGTCGATCCGAGCCGGTTCTTCTCGGCGGCGTCAGAGAATCGCTGGGTGTGGTGGAAGGAGGCCGCGGGAGCGTTCAGCGCGCGGCCGTGGCTCGGCTGGGGAGCGGGGTCCTTCCCGGTGGTTCACCTTCTGTTCCGGCAGAACAGCCTGCCCGTGCAGCAGCCTCACAGCCTCCCACTTCAGTTCCTTGCTGAGACTGGCATCATCGGCGGCGTGCTCGGCATGGGGGCGCTGGTGCTCCTGGTCGTGGCGGGGGTGAGGGCCGTCCGGCGCCGGCTGCCGGGTCGGGACCGGCTCCTGGCCGCCGCCCTGCTGGCCGGCGCTGGGGGCTTCGTACTCCACTGCTGTTATGACTGGGACTGGAACATCCCGGCGCTCGGTCTCCCGGCGTTCCTGTTCCTCGGCGTTCTGACCGCGCGGGTTGCCCCGGGCCGGACCGAACGTGCGACCGGTTCGGGCCTCCGGGCCACAGGACTGGCTTGGGCGACGCTGTTGTTATGTGCTTGCGGTCTCTCGGTGCTGGTTCCTCAGATCGCGGCCGATGACGCGAGCGCGGCCCTCGTGCAGGCGTCGAGTTCCTCGAGCGCGAGCTTGCAGGGCGCTCAGGCCGCCGCGCGTGCCGCAAGCCAGCTCGATCCGCTCTCTGACCAAGGACTGATCGTGCTGGCCAGCGTGGCCGTGAACCGTCACGAGCTCGGACAGGCTGAGTTGTTCCTTCGTGATGCGGTGAGCCGTGATCCGAGCGATGGCTTCGCCTGGCGCTCCCTGGCGATTGTCGAAGCGACTCGCGGAGACCTGCATGACGGGGCGATGGCCGAACAAAGGGCTCTCGATCTAGATCCGATGGGCAGCGCCGCGTGGTCCGTCTTGATCCCCCAGCTCCACAGGGCCCGGGCTCATTTATCGCCCACCCGAGGTCCGACTCCCCTGCGATGAAGCTCCTGGTCACAGGTGGCGCCGGGTACATCGGCTCGGTCGTGGCCAACAACCTTTTGGAGGCGGGGCACGAGGTGGTGGTTCTGGACAACCTCGAGCGTGGCCACCGCGAAGCCGTGCCGCCGCCCGCGCGGCTGGTCGTGGTCGACCTGCTGGACCGCGATCGCTTGTTTGAGGTGTTGGGCGAAGGCTTCGACGGGGTGCTGCACTTCGCCGCGCTGGCGCTGGTCGGAGAGTCGGTGGAGCGCCCCGAGCTCTATTACCGAACGAATGTGGGCGGCAGCCTCAACCTGCTCGAGGCGATGGTCGCGGCGGAGGTCAGCCGCCTGGTCTTCTCCTCGACTTGTGCGGTGTACGGCGAGCCCGAGGAGGTGCCCATCGCCGAGAGCGCCCCGCCGCAGCCGGTGAACCCGTACGGCACCTCGAAGCTGGCAGTGGACCGCATGATCGGAGACTTCTGCCTGGCCCACGGCCTGGGCGCGGTCAGCCTGCGCTATTTCAACGTGGCCGGCGCGAGCGGGGAGCGCGGCGAAGACCATTACCCCGAAACGCACTTGATTCCGAACGTTCTGCGGGTGGCGCTTGGGAGCGCGCCCGAGGTGAAGATCTTTGGCACCGACTACCAGACCCCCGACGGGACGGCGATTCGGGACTACATCCACATCGAGGATCTGTCGGCTGCTCACGTCCTGGCGGTCGAGGCGGCACGGGCGGGCGCGCATCAGGTGTTCAACCTCGGCAACGGCACCGGCTTCTCGGTGCGGGAGGTCGTGGCCGTCGCCGAGGCGGTCACGGGCGGTCCGATCCCGGTCCGCGAATCCGAGCGGCGGCCTGGCGATCCGCCTGTGCTGGTCGCAGCCAGCGGCCGCATTCGAGCCGAGCTGGGATGGCAGCCGAGAAAGCCTGGACTCGAGGAGATCGTGGCTGACGCTTGGGAATTCGCCCGCCGTCACCCACAGGGCTACGGGGCCGAGAGCCCTTAGGCTTGAGCTCGATGGAGCAGCCCTACCGTTTGCTCTACCTGATCGGGCTGACCCCCTGGGACCAGGACGAGGTGCCGGGGCCGCTGACCGGACTGGCTGATGAGCTTTCCGGCTCTCCGGGCCGCGCTCTTGACGTGGGCTGCGGGACGGGGCGCGACGCTGTCTATCTCGCTCGCCGTGGCTGGACGGTTACCGCGGTCGATGGCGTGCCGAGAGCGATCGAGCGCGCCCGGCAGCGTGCGCAAGACGCCGGCACTGAGGTCAGCTGGGTCCTGGGAGACGTGACCGCCTTGCCGTCGCTGGGGATTGGCGTCGGCCATCAATTGGTCCTGGACCGCGGGTGCTTTCACGGTCTCTCGGACGACGGACGGGAGCGCTGTGCAAACGGAATCACCGCCGTCGCCGCTCCGGACGCCCAGCTACTGATGTACGCGTTCCAGCCTCGCAGCCGGGGCATGGGCCCGCCGGGGATCAGCCTCGACGGGCTCGAGCACTACTTCAACAGCTGGGAGCTCGTCTCGCTCGTCTCAGACACCGACATACGACTGCCCTGGTGGCTTGGCGACGCGCGGCCGACGTGGTACCGGTTCCAGCGGCGCGCCTGAGGAGGGTCGGCCGGAGCTGGCCGCGCTGGCACGTCAAACGAGATCGCTCAGCGCAGCCCAGGCGCGATCCAGTACCTCCTCGGGGCCCGCGTCGGCGGCGATGATCCTGATCCGATCTGGGTCGCGTGCGGCTAGCTCCAGATAGGCGTCGTTGGTTCGCGCGAAGAAATCCTGCTGCTCCTGCTCGAGTCGGTCGGCCGGCTGCTGGCGGTCCTGCGAACGCTCGCGCGCCAGCGCGGGGTCAAGCACCAGCAGCAGCGTCCGGTCGGGCTTCAGTCCCCCGGTCGCGAACTTGTTGATGAATGCCACCCCCTCCAGCCCCAGCGCCCGACCGCCCCCCTGGTAGGCCAGCGAGGAGTCGACGAAACGGTCGAGCAGCACCCAGGTGCCTTGCCCGAGCAGTGGTGCTACGGCCTCTTGGACCAGTTGGGCGCGGGCCGCGGCGTACAGCAAAGCCTCCGCCCGCGCGCCGATCTGGAGCTCTGGATCCATGACCACTCCTCGTATCCGCTCCGACGCCCTGACGCCGCCTGGCTCGCGCAACAGCTGCACGGGCACGCCAGCGCGCCGAAGCTTTGACTCGAGCGCGGCCGCCAGCGTGGTCTTCCCGACCCCGTCTATCCCCTCGATGGTGATCAGCCGTCCTGTGCTCATGGCAATAGCATCGAGAGCATGCTCTCAGAGCTCGAACGTCATGCCCACGCTCGCGCCGTTCTCGCTCCCGTGCTCAGCGGGCAGAGCACTCCCTCGCACGCCTATCTTTTCCACGGACCCGGCGGCGCGGGCAAGCGTGCCGCGGCGCGGGCAATGGCCGCCGAGCTGCTCACCAGCGGATCTCCGGATCCGGACGGAGCGAGGGCGAGGGCGATCTCTGGCTCTCATCCTGACCTGACCTGGGTCGTGCCGAGCGGAGCCCACGAGATTTTGGTCAGTGACATCGACCAGCCGGTCGTGGCCGCGGCGAGCAAGACCCCGTTCGAAGGCCGACGGCGGGTGTTCGTCATCGAGCGGGTGGACGAGCTCGGCGACGAGGCAGCGAACCGGATGCTGAAGACGTTGGAGGAGCCCGCCCCGTTCGTCCATCTGATCCTGCTCACCGATCGGCCGAGCGAGGTGCTTCCCACCATCAGCTCACGCTGCCAGCTCGTGCGGTTCGAACCGCCGGGAGTCGAACAGGTGGCGGCCGAGCTGCAGGCGGAGGGCACGCCGGAGAATGAAGCGCTCGCGCTGGCCCGGATCGCGCTGGGCGAAGCCGAGTTGGCTCGAGCGCTGGCCACCAAGGAAGGAAGGGTCCTGCGTGCGGCGGCCGAGCGCTTCGCACGCGGCACGCTCTCCGGGAAACTCTGGGAGCAGCGGCCCTGGCAGGAAATCTTGGCCGCCGCCCGCGAGCGGGGGGAGGCGCTGGGGGCAACGCTCGAGGAGCGCGCTGCCGCCGAAGCCGAGTTGCTACCCCGAAAGGAGAGACGGCGCCACCAGACCGAATGGAGCGAACGGATCAGGCGCGCTCGCCGCCGGACGGAGACCGCGTCGCTTGACCTGGCCTTGCAGCTCGTGGCCCTCTGGTACGCCGATCTGGCTTGCCTGGCTTGGGGCGCCGAGGACCTGGTCCGCCACGGCGATCGCATTGCGGAGCTGCGGGCCGACGAGGGCAGAGATGCCAGCCGGCTGATCGAGGCCGTCGACCTCGTGGAGGAAACGCGGCGGCGCTTCATCCTCAACGTGTCCGAGGAGCTGGCGCTGGAAGCGCTCGCGTCCCGGCTGGCGCGGGTAGTGGGGCCCTGATGGTGTCGAACTCGATCGCCGGGGAATTCGCGCCGTCAGACGGACGGACAAGCCGGGTCTACCTGCGTGCTCCTGTCGCCGGGGACCGAGATGAGTTCATCTCGCTGATGGTGGCCAGCCGGTCCTTTCACCGCCCGTGGGCGACCGCGCCCGTCGACGGGGATCGGTTCGCCACCTACCTGACCGACTCACGCCGGCCTGACTTCGAAGCGATGCTTGTGTGCCGGCGGGGCGACCTGGCGATCCTGGGCTTCTTCAATCTCTCGCAGATCGTGCGCCGCTCGCTCCAGAGCGCCTATCTCGGCTACGCGGTGGGCCAGCCGTTCGCGGGGCACGGCTATATGCGGGAGGGGATCGAGCTCGTGCTCCGCCACGCCTTCCAAGATCTGCGGCTGCACCGCATTGAGGCCAACATCCAGCCCGAAAATCACGCCTCGATCGCGCTGGCCCGCGGAGCCGGATTCCGTCGTGAGGGCTTCTCGCCTCGGTACCTCAAAATCGCCGGCCGTTGGCGTGACCACGAGCGCTGGGCGATCCTGGCCGACGACTGGCGCGAGCGCCGAGGCGGCTAGGAGTCGGTGCCTGGTCTGGCGCTCTGGCGTGGGGGTCCCGCAGCGGGAATTGGATAGGCTGACGCGATGCTCAATCACGCTCTCTCCCGCGGGACCATCGCCTTACTCACGCTTGCCGTGGTCGCGACCGGCGCCCTCGCCGCCGCCGCCTCTTCGCCGGCGACCGGCAGCTACACCAGCAGCAAGAGCCCCAAGAACGTCCAATTCGACGTGGTCAAGCACGGGTCCGGTCGTGAGATCAAGGACTTCGGAATCTATTGCTTCAAGAGCGGGAACAACGTGGGAGCGGTCCTGGCGCTCCACAACATGACGGTGACGTCTTCGGGCAAGTTCTCCTACAAGGGGAAGGCTCGGCGCATGCAGGATGGAGTGCCAAGCGGGAAGGCGACGCTCAATGTGAGCGCGAGATTCGTAAGCGCGACCAAGGCCGAAGGTACGGCCAAGTACACCGCCAAGCCCGCGGAGGCCGGTTGCCCGGCACCCACCTTCACTGCGACGAAGCGTGGGTAGGTGGCCCACCGGCCCGCCGCGCAGAACCCCCGGTCGCGAACCCTGGCAGCGCGTTGGTAACGTAGCGACCGCAAATGCCCACAGGCGCCGCGGTCGACGCGTTTGAGGCAAAGATCGCCTATTTGCGGCGCAAAAGCGCGACCACTGCAACTTGCCGACGTAGCTCAGCTGGTAGAGCACTTCACTCGTAATGAAGGGGTCCCCGGTTCGAGTCCGGGCGTCGGCTCTTACGGGTTTTCCAGCGGTTTGGGGACTAGGCGAGGGGCGCTTGAAGGGCCGACGGTGGTGCCAATGGGCACCGTCGCGGTGGTGGCCGCCGGCGGGTAGGCGGCCGGATTCCCATGAACACGGGGTTTTCGGCATGGACCCCTTCACTTCCACTGAAGCGGTCCTTTGAGCGGCACAGCGGCAGGGCCGAACTGGGCTGAAATGCATCGGGAAAGGGACATTTCTCCTGGAAAGTCTTGTCATCCCTTAGAAGCCCGTCCTCTCAGTCCATCGCGCCGCAGCTTTGCGTCGACCCACTGGTCGAACGTGGTGAAGAGGTCGCGGTACAGCTCCTCGGAGACCTCGTGCTGCCTGAGGACAGGCTTGAGCCCGCCAGAGCTGCAGCGTCCTCCCGGCCTCGGAACCTGAACTCGATGTCGCGGGGCGCGCGGCCGGTCGACTCCTCGATCTCCCGTAGTTCCGTCAGGCAGCGCAGCCCAACATCGCCGAGCCTCACCCGCAGAATGGGATCTGGGACCTCACGGATAGCTCGATAGGTGTCCAACAGCAGCCCGACGAGCTTGGTCTCCCGCCATTGCGAGCGTTTGTACGCCGCCTCAACATCCGCCACCAGGCCGGTGCGCCGCTGGTCGTTAACGATTGCGCTTAACCTGGCGCTCCGACGGCTCGAATGTGGCTGCCAGCCGGCTGTAGGTGGCCCCGCCGGCTCTCTGCAAGACGATGTGGATGTCACGCCGGTGTCTCGATTGCTTTCATGACTCCATTCTCGGGCCTTCAGGGAGGTTGCCCACATCCGCGTTTTAGGGGTGCTTCCGCTCCGAACGGAAGCCGTCTGTCCGCGGGCACAGGAGCGAGGCTTGACTCGCGGGTGGGACGGCAATCAAACCGACAGCAAGGCCAGTTCGTGAAGCGTTGGATCGTTTTGACCCCTCAGCACCCTGGCTTGCGGTCCCGCAAGGGTCTGCGGCTGTGGCAGGAGTGTCTCGACGGGAGCGAATCGCCAGCACGGTGATAGTGACCGTGCACGTGGTGCGAGAGTTGTCTGTGGGCGAGCGTATGACCGAGCCTCCATCGCACCGCGGGACGCACTCCTGGCGACGGTGAGGGCCCCTGCCGCGGGTTGCCCAGAGCGCGAGGGAGGCCTCATCGCTGTTGGTAGACGCAAACGTGAGCTGGGCCACGCCGCCAGCTGGTTTCCGTCGGGTCTCGAACGGCACGCCGCACGGCGGGTTCGGCACTGCCGGATCGCATACGCCTCCCTGACGGCGGCGTGGCTCGGCACCGGGGTCAGGAAGGCGCCAGTCCGCCCCTGGCGCGCACGGGTCGTTGTGGTTCTGTCGCGATTCGGGGACCGGCTCAGGTTCGGCAAGCGTTGTGCCGACCGGCTGGTACCGCTGGTCGAGCACGTCGGCCCAGTGGTCTGCACCTCGTTGCGGCTGTCGTTTCCACGCGAGGCTGTCGCGTAAAGGGGGGTTCCGTCCGGGCCGGTTAATGGAATACCGGTATGGCTCAGAACTTCATTGATTGTGATCGTGAGCAGGGGTATTTGTTGCCGCCGGATGTGCGGGACTGGCTCCCTGAGGACCATCTGGCGCGGTTTGTGATCCAGGTCGTCGAGCAGCTGGATCTGGAGGGCTTCTATCGGGCTATCGCGAGGATGGGCATGGGCGGGCGGCGTATGACCCGCGGATGATGGTGGGGCTGATCCTGTACGCGTATGCGACGGGTGAGCGTTCCTCGCGCGGGATCGAGCGTCACTGTCGCCAGGACGTTGCCTACCGGGTGATTAGCGCCAATCTGGTTCCTGACCACGCCACGATCGCGCGGTTCATCTGCCGGCATGAGCAGGCGCTGAGTGAATTGTTCTCCTCGGTGCTGGCGCTGTGCGCGAAGGCGGGGCTGGTGAAGGCCGGGGATCGTGGCGATCGATGGCACGAAGTTGCACGCGAACGCCAGCCGGGATTCGAACTTTGACTATGACCGGATCGCCAAGGAGATCATCGCCGAGGCGATCGCCACCGACGAGGCCGAGGATGAGCGTCACGGGGAGGCGCGCGGTGATGAGCTGCCGCCCGAGCTTCAGACCGAGGAGGGCAGGCGGGAGTGGCTGGCTCGTCACCTCGAGCAGGAGCGTGTGGCCAAGGGTGAGGATGCCGAGCAGACGGTCGAGCCCGAACCCGAGCATGAGTTTGATGCCGAGCGGATCGTGGCGCGAGGCCAGGGCCGCGAGGGCTGGTTGCGCGAGGGCAAGCGCCAGCTCGAGCAGGACCGCTGGCGGGAGGCGGGCCCGGTCCCGCGGTCGCGGTCAGAGCGCCTGGTCGAGGCGGGCAATCGCCTGGAGGAGGACCTGGCGGCAGAGAGCCGGGCAAACGAGGCTCATGAGGCCTATCGGGCTGAGGGCCGGGACAAGCTCGGCCGGCGGCTGAGCAGCAGCAGCGCACCGAAGCCGTATCAGCCACCGGCCTCGCCCCAGGGAGAGGTCAACCTGACCGACCCCGACGCCCGGGTGATGAAGGCCTTCCGCGGCTACGTCCAGGGCTACAACGCGCAGGCCGCCGTCAACGACCAGCACATCGTGCTCGCGGCCGAGATCACGACCGAGTCGGGCGACTTCTCGCACCTGAAGCCGATGGTCGAAGCCACGCTCAGAGAGCTCGAGCACGCCGGGGTTCCCGATAAGCCGCAGGTCGCGGTGGCCGACGCCGGCTACTGGAACGAGCAGCACATGGACCATGTCACCGGCGAGCACGGCATCCCGGTGCTGATCCCGCCTGACTCCAGCAAACGCAAAGGAGAGCGCCCCGGCTGGACCGGCGGCCGTTACTCATTCATGCGTCACGTACTCGAAGGCGAACTCGGTCGGGAGCTTTACCGATTACGCAAACAGACAGTCGAGCCGGTGATCGGGCACACCAAGCACAACCGGAAGTTCACTCGGTTTCACCGAAGAGGCCGCAAAGCGGTACGGACCGAATGGCGACTACAGATGATGACCCACAACCTGACCAAGCTCCACAGCCACCAGATAGCCATCCTGGCGGCCTAAAGCCGCCCCCACCAGCTCCACCCGCCTACCCAGCGAGCACAGCACCAAGGACCTTCCCAGCGGGGAGCAATCCCTCCCACCCGCCAGACCTTTACGCGACAGCCTCACGCGAGAGCAGTCGTATGGCGCCGTCCCGACCAGGCAACTCCTTTTGGCGGGAGGGGGAAGTGGAGCTTGCGGCTACTGCTGACCTGACCCGACCGGCGCGGACGGCGATTCACGCATCGTTCTTGAGGGGTCAATCGTCATCACATTTGGCGGCGTTGGTTGTGACTCCGAGGCGAGCAGACTGCCCCAACGCGAGCCTTCGAGCGCATGTTTGATTACCGATCTGGCGGTCGTGCGCAACAATCTTCCCTTCGTACCGCCAGTCTTACTTTGGCCTGCGCGTGCGCACGGGCTCCGGAATCGGACTTTTGAGCAGTGCGTAGTCTCGGCACTGACAAGCACTCCGACAACGAAGACAGCGCATAGACAGCCGTGATGATGCGTCGCTTCAACGTCGGCTAGATACGTCTGAGTAGCTCTGCCTTCTTCGCTTGGAACTCCTCGTCGCTCAGCACGCCGGCGGCATGAAGCTCACCGAGTCGCGCTAGGAGCTGGACCGGGTCATCTGCCTGGGGCGAGGGGACGGACCTCGAGCGTTTGGCGGCCTCGTAGCGTGTCCACAGCGGCGATAGTTCGGTCCGAATGACGCTTGACGTCAGCGCGCCGTGATACAGCAACACCTCACCCTTGATCGAGCCTATGTGCATGCCCGTGTTAATGGTCGTTTTCTGGCTCGCGTTGCTGAGCGCCGAGGCAATGACCATGCCTTCGACCGCGCCCAGTAACCCAAAGCCCCCGCCGAGATATTGTCGCCCAGCCGTCTGGGCACCTCCAGCCACGTCGAGTGCAGTCATCTCTGAGTATGGGATTGTGACAACTGTGGGCCTGCCGATCTCAACCGTGATCCGTACCACCTCCGGCACGGTTAGCACTGAGCACACAGAGGAGACCGCCAGACCAAAACCGTTGCCGCCGACGACTGTGAACCCGCCGAGCATCTTGACATCAGCACCGACGTTCTCTGGATCGACCGGAGATCGCAGCTCGACGGTTGCGCCAGCTTCCTCTAGATCGGCCTTCAGCCTGTCGGCCTTGGCTTGGTCAAGACCCTCCTTGATCGCTTGGGGAAGCTCGTTGAGAAGGGACGCCGTGTACCGCGGGCCAAAGCCGGTTGCCTTACGGACGATCTCGATGACGCGGAGCTCCGCGTCGCCGGGTGCCATCAGGATTACGTCAAAGCCGGGTGTCATCCTCTGACCGTCGGACAGCTGTATTTGGGATTGGACGGCTACCGCCGTACGGCACGCCAGTGGTGTCCGTCACCTTGCGCCACGGGCAGTGACTACTAGCACCACGCCGACCAAGACGCCTAGTAGTGCTACTGCGAATCGCCCTTTCATCACGCCCCGTCTCGCGAGCGGAGCCAGCCCGCGGCGGCTCCTTTTTGATCGGCGCAGCATAAGGCAGCGAGCAATCCTCCGCAACCGCGGCGCTATTGGGGTGCCTATGACGCGTGGTCGTCGATGTCGACCGGACGATCGCTATTTCCTTGCCGGCCACGGCGGACCGGACGAGTGCTATGCGACAAAGCAGCTGTCCCCACGCCGGGACCCAGGACGAGCGCTTTCGCGTGAACTGGAGGGTCCCGCCCTCCGTCCGCTCTGGGGCTCCACCGCTTCGATCTGCGTGGCCCATCGGCGTGAGATGATCGCATGGACTTCCTGGCCCTCTCCCGACATTCCGCTGGTATCGGACTGCTCGGGCCGGTACGAGGCCTCTCGGAATCTCTCGGGGCTGGCGTGGTTCGCCGGTGTCCGATCGGACTCCAGTGGAATCTGCGCCCATGAGATTCGCCTTCACCGCTGTTTCGTTACGGAAGCGCGTCGGCGGCCCGATTGGTCCCGGGGATCGACCTTCGGACATCAAGGAATTCAGCGTTTCCGAAGCTGAGCCGCGGCCCGAGCGGTTGGTCTGAGCCGGCACACGAAAGCGGAACCCTGGCCTCGCCGCTAGCTAGAACTGATCTCCATCCCCCATCACGCTGCGAACTGGTTTGTGCTTTGCTCTTTCAAGGAGAAGCCTCGGTGGATGATCCGCCGCCCACCGCTGCGCTTCGGGACCCAGCGTTTGAAGGTGCGGCCACCCTGACCATCCGGTTTGCTCGCGTTCAAGGCGCTCTTCAACGAAATGGCAGCCGTGAGACCAGGCCTTTGCAAAAGTGTGGCCCCACTCCTCCAGCATCAATTGTTTGTCGACATAGCCGCTCTCAACATAGAAGGCCAACAGCTCGAACATTGTCAAGGCGCGATTGATCGACGCCGCGCTGGCCTGATCTGCTTTCCGGATCAAGCGAACGTCGTCAACGGATTCAATCTTCTCGAAGAGCAATCGTCTGCCTTCCTGCAGTTCTTTGTCGGTCAGGCGATGATGCATCTCAAGAAAGAGGTCCCGCCGATCCCTCTCGCGACTCGCAACCAGCGAGTAGACACTGACGCCGAATGCCGCGAGCGAAATCACGACAGCTACCACGGCTATGGCCAGCATCTACACCAATTCTAAATCCTGGGTACCCCGGGGCTGAAGTCAGCGCAAGTCAATGCACGTGCCCTTCAGCCGGTTTTGCGCATACCCAGACCAGGATGTGGTCGGTCGAAATCCCGGCCGTCTAGGGGTCGCATCGAGCTCCGCCTGAGGACGATCTCCCTGCTCAGCGCAATTTCGACGGGGGAACGCGTAGGCGGCCCGATCCGTCCGGAGGGGCGACGCCCGGATCATTGAGGAATTCGGCCTGCCCTAGCTGCCGCGTCACGGCCGGGCCGTCGCTCTTTAGGGATGACAACATCGCAACCCAGGTGGATCGAACCGCGAACATCTTGCCGGATTGACGCATGGGCCGCTGTGGTCGCTCCAGGACGCGACTACTGGCATCCCACATGAGCCCGGCTTCTACGCCTGGTGTTGTACGTCGGAATCGCTCCCAAAGATTCCACTTCGAAGGCGCGGCTCCGCTCGAGATTGTGCCGACAGCACATCGGAGGCAACGTGGCGTCGTCCATGTTCCGCTTCGGACTCGCATCGCTCTTGTGGGAGCACGAGGGTTGGACGCGGCGCCGTTCTTTTGTCGGGTCGGTACCGCTTGGATGCGACAGACAACGCCGCGCTATCACAGTGGCAGCGCGAGCATCTGAGACTCACGTGGGTCGTAATGCCAGAGCCGTGGCAGTTCGAATGCCAGGTAATTGAGGCGCTGAAGCCGCCAATGAATCGCAGTCACAACCAGCACCGCCCGTTCTACAAGCAGATTGGCGATGCTCGCGAGCGCTTCCGCGAGACGGCGCACCAATCCTCGCCTTGGGCAGCGTTCTAGCCATAATCCACAAGTCAGCGCAAGCGTGCCGCTACAACGCGAGCAAATCTCACAGCCCACGAACTGGAGGCCGGCGGGCCGCCCGGGACGCCCCCGAGGATGAGGCTGTAAAGGCTATTCCCGCTAACGAAGTAGAGCACCGCTGACCCATCCCCATCTCCGTTGCTGTAGTCGGGTGTCGAACTCACAAACGCCTCATCACCGATGCCCGTCAGTTTTCTCACTGTCGTTCCCGCCTTTGCTCTGGCGCTAGCGAGTAGTCCTGGGTAGGCTTGGCTCGCGGTCTCTGTAGTCCGGTGGCTTGACCCGGGGGATAACACGTACGCTGCCGGATGGCTTGCGTAGCTGAACGCGACATCCTGATAGTTGTAGCCCATCTGATCGGTGTACTCACAGTCGGAACGCGGCGTCGGAGATCTCGGGATCTTCGCCGTCGGAAACAGCGAATGCACGACCGAAATCGGAAGCAGTTCGCAAGCGGCGGCAACGGGTGCCGCGGACGACGAGGAAGGCGGTGACGTTTTCGGCTTCTTCAGCGGGTTCCCAGCAGCTGTTCGAGTGGCGGTCGTTGGTTTGCCAGGCCGTCGCAGTCCGTGCGCGTGCCCTGCCCGGCTCCCTCTAGACGAGGCGGTTGCTACAGATCCCTGGCCCGATGCGGAGTTCCCGCAGGCGCTGAGGCTGACAACAGCTAGTCCGACTGCAACCAATGGACTGCAGCGTACCTTCAGCGAACAGGAGCGCATTCGTAGTTCGTGTGGGAGTAGGACTAGCGGGTGGATGGCTCGCACTCGGCGCGAGGCGCGAACTGTGACGATAACAGCGTAGCTCCCGCCGGAAGTTTGGAGACTACAGTCACTCCTGCCGGGAACGGGGGCATTCTACCTTCACGCCGAGCCCAACATATTCCAAGATCTCGCCGTCAGCGCGACCGCAAACGACCGGAACTACCTCGGATGATATTGCGGTGCAAAGCGATTCAGGCGCTCAATACTTCGGCTTACGCAACATGCGGGCAGTAGCATCTCTTCAGTGCAAGGTCAAGACACCGGCGGAGACAGCGCACTAGCTGTCGGCGAGTTCGGGATCGCGTCTAGCTGCTGATCTGTCGGAGAGCATCCCACTGAGGTTCTTGCAACACTTCGTGTGGTCGACGGTCCGGTCGGTGGGCTGTCGTACCTTAAGAGTCATGAATCCGCGAGCAAGCTCTAGGATCCTTTGTCTGCTTGCCTCCGTCTCGCTCACTGGCTGTGGAGCGGCGACGGTCACATCTCACGGCGCCAGTCCCGCGCTCCAATAGTCGGGACCTCATCGTCCGGCTCATCGAATACGTCGGGAGGGTCGACCGCCGGCACCCAGACTTCACGCTCTTCTCCTGATGCGAGCGCGTCAGGCGCACCCGCGTTCATGTTCACAGGACACGACTCGCAGGGTGACAAGACCGATATCGCCGGTTACTTCGGAGCCCTGACACCCGCAACCGATGTACCCGCCATCTCCGATGCCGCCAGCACCTGCACCGGCGGGCCGCCTGCTAGAGCTCTGGCAGTGCAGGTGCTGCTGCAGGCACGGCTGAGGCAGCTCGGCGCCGGTGGACGTTCGGCTTCGACTTCGGCACACGGTAACTACGGCGGCAAGACCGTCATATTTGCCCAGAACGCCGAGGCGACAGTCCGAGCTGCGGCCCCGATACGATCGATTTTAACCATCCAGCCCTCCACCGCACCGTCACGGATTGCTATTCCTCAGGATGCCATCACCCCCGATCAGCCCAACGGACCGTCGCCCCACGAGCTTTGGCGCTGAACATCGTCACGCCCGATCTCCTAGTGTTCAACAGCACTCAGGCGGAACGTACAGAATCACTGGTCCAAACGTGCTTCTGTGCGGCTACGATCCCGCGAATGCGTCGGCGGTAGAGTTCATCGTGTTCGGATCACGAACACCCGTGGTGCCGCTGGAGGCCGAACAGGGTGAGCGGCGGTGCAAACCGGTGCCGTAGCGCTTACCGTCGGTGCACAACCCGTTACGCCTTCTGTCAAGGCGGGTTGAGAGACTCGGAGGCACCAGGACGAGAGTAAAGCCGGTTCCGGGCTAATGCGGCCGAAAGCTAATGTCCGGCACCAAGGACTGGCAGCTAATGGACCTTTCAAGCTGTCGAGGTCACGGCGCCGGCACACGCCTGAGGACCTCGAGCTGGCTTAAGTCGTTGCGTCGCCTGGGCGCCGGCGGCCAGCTCAGCAGTCTGAGCATCCGACCTGAGTCTTACCCTCGGCGCAAATGGATGCTGGTGCCGTAGCTCAGATCCTGGCGGCAGCCGGACCCACTTCCTGGAGCGCGACGATCTACCGCGTCCAACCCGCGACGAGGCGCTGGCCGTAACACGAGGATCGCACGTGCTGCGCAGTCATCTGAGCGCCAGCAGTGCCCGCCAGCCGCGCCATCGTGATCCCGACCCACCCGACGATGGAGCGACAGCTGGGGCATGTAGCCAAGGCGACGCCTGGCGGCGAGCGCTCCTGCGAAGAACGCGGCCGGGACCAGCGCTCAACGTGCGAGGCCAGGTCACCCTTGCGCCACCGCGCGGAGTCAGGTACGAGACTTCCATCCAACCTCGGCCGGATGATCAGCAGGACCTACGCTTCAATCTCGCCAGTGATCCGAGGACCGAGTTGGCCTAGTGAATAACGCCACAGGACACCTCTGGTACCAGGACATCACAGGCGCCACCTGGGAGACTGAATTCGTCGTTTACATCGAAGGACAGCACTACCACCGGTATATCCACGTCCGCTCGATCAAGATCATCAAGCAAGCTGACGGCACGGTGGTCGGCTGACCGGCCGTCGCGGGGTCTAGGTCATCCCCCTCGCCAGGAAGCGGTACGCCGCGGAGACCGAGCTAGCAGCGCCCACCATGCAGGTGGACGGCAGGGCGAGCCTCCGACTCCGCGAAAACCACACTCAGACGGCGCCTCCGGCGGCCTTCGTCGGGGCTAACGCCGTTGTGGCGGTCGACTCCAGAGCCACCGCCGTTCTTTGACAACTCAGGTAGTGATTCCCGCCAGGTACGTCTCGCGCTCGACGGTGCTGAATGGCCGCGTAACAAGGCTTCGGGCGAGGCGCTCGAGCGCGGTCACTGATCCGGCAAGCTGCGTCGAATAGATCCTCACGGTGCCGCCGGAGTTCGCTCCAGCACCTCCCGGCCATCCGGGCTGAACACTGCGCTCGCCGTAGACACCGTGTCGTCGTGGAAGGTCAGAAGTTGCGCTCCGGATCGGGCGTCCCAGATCCGGATCGTGCTATCCGCACCAGCGGTCACGATTTTCGTTCCGTCTGGGCTGAACGCTGCGTCGTCGACCGCGCCGACGTGGCCTTGCAGAGTCAGCAGCAGCTGACCGGTTCGGGCATTCCACACGCGCGCCAAGCCGTCATCGCTCGCAGTGACGATCCTCGCTCCATCAGGGCTGAAGTTCGCCCTGTTCACTGAGCCGCTGTATGTCCTGAGGACTTTCAGCTGAGTGCCGGTACGTGCGTTGAAGACCCGCGCGGTGCCGTCGTCGTCTGCCGTAACGATCTTTGTTCCGTCCGGGCTGTAGACGGCGTCGTGAACAAGCACGCCCAAGTTGATCTTCACGACCTGCTGCTTGGTGCGGGCATTCCAGATCGTGACGCGGTCGGCTCCCAACGTGACGATGTGCGTGCCATCGGGGCTGGACTCGGCATCGGTGATCGCCCCGAAACGCCCTCCGGGCAACACCAGCCGCTGCACACCTGTGCGGGCATCAAAAACTCGTACGTCGAATCCGTCCGCGATGATGATCTTCGATCCGTCGGGGCTGAAGACAGCGCTCAGTTCGCCCTCGCGATCTTTGATACTAAGCACTCGACGACCGGTCGCGTCGAAGACGACGGCAGGACCGTTGCCAGCTGCCACGAACCGGGAGCCGTCCGGGCTAATGCAGCGTCCGCGAGCCCGTTCGGGAGCTGGTCCATCAGGAGTTGATTGCCGGCGTACGCGTCCCAGACTCGCGCGGTGTGGTCGCTGTCGGCGGTCACGATGCGGGCCCCGTCAGGACTGAACGCCGCGGTGGAGGCGCCGGTGCCCGCATCGCCAAGAGCCGCCAGCTGATGGCCCGTCCGGGCATCCCAGATTTCAACCATGTCGCTGGCCGTCACAACCCTTGACCCGTCCGGACTGAAAGCTGCGTCGGACGTAAACGCGGCCCCTCCGAACGGATCGGTGAGCACCAACAATCTCCTCGTGCGGAGATTCCAGATCTCGGTAGGGAGGCCAGTAATCACAATCCTTGAGCCATCGGGACTGAATACCGCGTTAGTGGGTGAACGGTCTCGGAGAATCATCTGCTCGGCACCAGTGCGCGCATTCCACACGCGTACCGTGCCGTCGCTGCTCGTCGTGACGACCCGCGACCCGTCAGGGCTGAAGGCTGCGCTGTTGACGACGTCTGAGGGTCCCACCCGGAGAACCCGCAACTGCAGGCCAGTGCGGGCGCTCCACACGCGCGCCGTGCCGTCGAAGCTCGTCGTCACTATCTCCGTGCCATCGGGACTGAAAGCGGCGCGGTAGATGCCGACCATAACCACGCAGGTTAGAAGCGCAGAGCCGGGGCGCGCATCCCAGCCGCGCGCGTTCCCGCCGTCTGCGGTGATGTATCCGAGTTCCATCCGGACTGAACACAGCGCTTCCGAGCTTCGGCTGGTCCGGGAGGAGGAGCAGCCTCGCGCCCGTGCGGGCATTCCACACCCGGACCCTGCCATCGAAGCTCGCGGTCACAATCCGCCCCCCATCTGGGCTGAAATCAGCGCTAGCGTCGCCCGCGGATCACCGCGCGCACCCAGCCTGCGCATCTACAGCGAGTCCCGAAGTGCCTGCGCGGCCTGAATCGTGTAGTGAATCTTCAGTGCCTTGAGCGCGAGCAGCGTGCTCAGTGATGCGTCGGAGGCCACGCTCCCCTCGGCCTCGGCCGCCAGGAGCCGCGACTGGGCGATCTTCTGATTGTTGATCGCGTCGCTTCGCTCGATCAGAGCGAAGATCGATAGCGCGATCGCGATCACCGCGACCAGAGCGGAAACGGCGGCAATCGTTCGTTGCGTCTCGAGGCCACATGGCGGACGCGACGATGAACTCCCGCTCGTAGCTCGGTGGGGAGGGCCCACCGCCCTGGCTGACCGCCATAGCCAATCCTCGCCGCCCAAGCTCCTCCCCCCGAGCAGCGAATCGCGCGTCACCGGCGAGCTCCCCAAGCCCGCGCGCGGACGAGTACCTGTGTATGTTCGTGAACTAGATCAAGATCGGTGTCAAGGGCGTGCACGAGCCGCTCGATACCGAGGTCGAAGTCGTCCCCGGGACGCATCATGATCCAGCTCAACTCGTCAACAGCTGCCGGCTTCCCCGCGTCCGTAGCGGCCTCCTCGACGCAGACCGCGATTAATCGCTTATTCACCGAGACGGCGTACTCCAGTTCCTCAAGGCAGGCAGAGGACGACAGCGACGCCAGACTCAGTACGAACACAAACGCGTCCGACCGGTCTATCGCGCCCTGGCCGATCCACGCCATCTATCCGCGGGCTCGATCCCCTCGATGTCAACCCACACCTCCCGGCCCCGTGTGGTTAACGCACTGCGTAGGCGCTCCACAAATCCGGCGTCCTCGTGCGCGTAGGAGATGAAGACGTCCATCGGCCCCGCCCGCGAGTCTAACGGCCGACTGGCCGGCCGGCCGGCCGAAAGCGCGCATCACGCTCGCGATCGCTTTTACGTCTGAGACGCGGCGCGGCGCACGAGTGCAATGGCGACAAAGGAGCCGTGACAGGTTTGCTCACCTGACCACCGCTATCGCGTGGGACCGGTGGCGATCGGTGTTTCTAGACCCGGCCCGCGATGCCCCAATATTCCCGGTTAGCATCAAGCATCTACCGCACGATTTTGGTCATACCCCCCGGAGCCGTGGGCCACGGTCGGGCGCCGAAAGGATTGGATGTACATGGCTCGTGAGCCCTTATACACGGTTATGATCGGCGTCTCGTAGGGACCAAACGGTCGTCCGTAGGTACACGAGAAGTTGGGCGTCCGGCTTGTCGAGCGACAGGCGTAGTGGTATCCAACGACGACGTAGTGCACGTCTGGGCGGATCTTGCGGACCTGCTGGCTGGTCGCCGTGGCGACCACCGCCCCACTCGAGGCAGCGCAGATGATGCATGCGACGACTGGCATCACAAGCGGCAGGGGGTGCCGGGTTATTCGAACGGTCCAGTGGACGAGTGCGATCCTCTTGCGGTGCATCCTCAGCCTCCCTTCGGCGGTGGAGATCTCGGGCGAGCAATCATTGCTCAAGCTGATCCCGGGGTGTCAGCCTAAGTTCGCGGACGCCGGCCGCCACCAGTCGAATGGCGCCGACACAGTGAGAACCAGAGGTTCAGGGTGACGGCGGCAGGCGAGATCATCGAAGTGAGCTCCGGCCAATGTCTCACTACCGCATCAGCGGTTGCTGATCGGAACCGAGTGTTCTTAACACCCTGCGCCAGTCCAAGCCAAAGGGCGCAGTACTGGCAGCTCACTTTCTGAACGCCTCGGGTCGCCCCGTGCGGCCTCGATCGTTCCTGACGGCCTCTTCACCGGTCAAGCACCCACGCTTGAGCTGCACTTCACCCTCGACGCAATCACCAACTAAAACCGAGACGCACCACTAGGCGCTGAAACTCAGCCGAGCTTCTGGATTACCAGCGAGGCGCTAACCGGGTCGACCCCGCCAGCGTCCGGGGTGATCGTCAAAGCGGTTGATTCCCCGGTCGGGTTCACGACCGCGAGTACCGAGTCCGCGACGGGGGCAGTGACCAGCGCATCACCCACGATTTGCGAGGTGCCAGAGGCTCGTCCCACCACGGTGTAGGTGAGCGCCGTCCCGTTGAGCGTGAGTTCGAGCTGACCAGCCTCTGTGACCGGGACGTCAAACGTGACGCGGTAGGTACCGGTCTCGCTCAGCTGAAACGTCGAGCTGGTCAGCCTGGTAATTGAGCCGTTCTGTGGCCCGTCTTGGGGGAAGTTCACGGCGGTACCAGCTCCCACCGTGGCCGAGTTGTCCGGGGGCATCAGCGCGTAGAACTCGGCGAAGTGATCGCTCGCGCTTGGGGCACCCTTGGCCGCGAGCACCGCCCAGTTCTTGCTCGGCGGCCTGCTGTTTGTGTTCGCCACCCGCGCGACGAAGCTCGAGCCGTTGAACGCCACCGCGTCGTTGACGGCGTAGGCCGCGGGCGACCTCCAGTTCCCGCGCCAGTTGATCCCGCGCTGGTTCCAGTTCAGCGCCGCCTCACTGGAGGCGCACCTCTGGCCCTTCGACGGATCGATCACGCGCAGCGCACCCGTGGTCTTCTTGTAACAACCGTGGATCAGCCCGGTTCCAGGGTCCGGAATTGTGGCCCAGGCGATACCGCCCGCGGCCAGCACAAACACCAGCCCGCTCAACAGCGCGAAGCGACGTCCCCGGCGCCACGGCAGAACTACAGTTGCACGGCGCGCAACCTCACTGCTCTTCATGCTCGCCCCTCGTCTATAGAGGATTTCTCCCACCCGGCTCCAGGTCTTGCCGCCGCTGGGAATATGTGGGCGCCGAGCCCGCTGCTAGATCGCCACCCTAGTCTGACTCTACCGCAGGCAAACCTGAACGCAACCCGACCCTTCCAGGCACCACCCGGCCGCGCGCTTCGCAAGCGCTGGGAGCGCTCGCCCGTGGCATGAAGGATGCAGGCCTCCGAACCTAGCCTTGGGTGCGTCGCAGACGACGCCGGACAACGGAGGCGTTCTGTAAAGGGATCCTCTCGCGAGGCATGGGTCGGTCTTGCGGACGCGGGCGGGCTAGATTCGGCGGTCGCGCCCTGACGTCCGCGGAGATCTCGCTGCCGGCCGAGGCCAACGGCGCGCGCGTCAGCGACCGGATCGCTGTTCTGGCGGACACCGTCGACATCGTCGGGTTGACCGACAATCACGCTGGCCAGCCGCGGATGTCGCCGCTGGCTGCGGTAGCGCTAGCGCGGGAGCAGGGCGTGGGGACGATCGTCCACGTTTCCTGCCGCGATCGCAATCGGCTTGCCCTACAGTCCCAGGTCGTGGGCGCAGCGGCGCTCGGCGCTGAGGCGGTCCTGTGCATGCAGGGCGACCCGGTGCCTGGCATCGAGCGTGTGGCCGACATGACCGCCACGCAGCTCATCGCAAGCGCGTCGGCATGGAGCGCCCCGCACCCGCTCGCGGTCGGGGCGGTCGTCAATCCTTTCGCCGATGCCGTTGACCGGGAGTTGCGGCTCCGGCGGCGCAAGCTCGCCGCCGGAGCAACCTTGCTGCAGTCGCAGATGGCCTTGAGAGCGGCTGCTACGGCTCGATCGAGACACTTCTTGTTCGAGTACCACTGTCCCCTGCACCTGCCGCAGGGAGACGGCCAGGCTTTGCCGCGCTCAGATGTTTGGTCAGTTTGACTTGGAGAAGCTGGACCAGACCAAAGTTCGGTTTCCAAACCTTGCAACCCCGTGACCGTTTGATGCTCCAGCTCCACAATCGGGGGGCGCGATTAGGGGCTTGCTCTGCGGAAATCGCGGTGTTAGCGTTCGCCGCAAGCTACTGAAAGGGGTGGGCGTGGGACCTAGAAGCGTCATTTGTGCGGCTCTCGCCGTGGGCGCAAGTGGAATGTTGTGGGCCGGGCCCGCGGCCGCTGACAGCGGCTGGGCTCAGGCGACGGAGATCGCGGCGCCCTCAGGAGGACAGAGCCCCCAGCTCACCGGCGTCTCGTGTCCTACCGCGACTTCCTGTGTGGCCGTAGGCAGCTACTCGATCAAGTCGACGAGCCTGGCCATGGTGGTGACCGAGTACAAGGGGAGGTGGCGCCCGGCTTCACCATCGCCCCCCCGGCCGGCTCCTCGTTCGACATCCTCTCCTCGGTGAGCTGTCCCTCGACTCAGGAATGCATGGCTGTCGGCTATGACTCGGCTGGGCCGATGGTGGTCGAGGAAACGAAGGGAACCTGGACGCAAGGGCCAGACCCTTCCCGACGGCAGCGATGATCTGCTGACGTCTGTGGCCTGCCATGGGCTGTTGTCCTGCCTGGCGGTCGGCAACACGACCCCTGGCGGCAGTACCGCCGCGAGCCTCTTCACCTCGGAAACCGACGGGACTTGGTCGGCCCCGGCTCAGGTGAGCTGCTCCGGGGAACTCCGACTACTCCTATCTCCAGGGCGTGAGCTGTCCCGCGGCGGGCCAGTGCGTGGCCAGCGGCGGCTACCAGGTTTCCGGGTCGCAGACCAACGGGACCGAGGTGATCGAGCCGTGGGTGGCCGCCTACTCCGGGGGGAATTGGGTGAGCACGCAGGAGATAGCTCCCCCGTCCCATCCCGCGGCGGGGAGCGGGAACTACGAGATCGCCAATCTCGACTCGATCGCCTGCGCGCAGTCGAAATCCTGCACGGCGGTGGGGGAGTACAGGGACTCCAAGGGCAACCTCAGGGCTCAGTTCGCAACGACCCAGACGGGCGCGTTCCCGGCGACGGCGGACGCGCTCGCATTGCCCTCAAACGTCGATGCCGGCTTCCCCGCCGCCCACGCCTACGGAGTGTCCTGTCCTACGACAACCTTTTGCGGAGCTGCGGGCAGCTACATCGATACCGCGTTCAACATCGAGGCCATGGGAGCGGTCGTTCTCCACGGCCACTGGGTGGCCTCCGAGATCACCCCGCCCTCCAACGCTGTGGCCAACCCGATTGCCGTCCTTAAGGGTGTGAGCTGCGCCAACGGGGACGCCTGCGAAGCCGTCGGAGAATATGACGCCAAGTCCAACAAGCTGGCGGCCATGGTGGTCAGTTACCTGCTACCCGGAGCCGACCAAAAGCTCAGAGATGTGCGAGCGCAGCTGTCCAAGGATGCGGTTCCCCGGGGTAAGGATGATGAGACAAAGACGATGCTCGACAAGGGGCAAATCAGCGAAGCGTTCAAATCCCCCGAGGCCGGTGCGCTGAAGATCTCCTGGATCCACACCTCGGCGAAGAACAAGCGGATCATCGTCGCCATCGGCCAGATCGACTTCGCCAAGGCCAGCGAGAAGACGATCGATATCAAGCTGACCGATGCTGGGAGGTCGTTCCTAAAGGACCACCAGCAGCCCGTCCTTAGCGCCGTGGCGAGCTTTCTTCCCAGTCAGGGCAAGGCAGTGGACGTCACTAAGTCCTTCGAGTTGCACTGAGCAGCCGCGGTACCCTGCCCCGTAGACATGCTGGCTCCTCCCGCGTGGTGGCGTCGAGTCTCGCCCGTTTCGCGCATGAAGGTCCACGGTCTGCTCCTTCTGGCCAATGACGTGGAGGAGCGCTCGACCACGCGCCCGAGCTGGTCGAGTTCGCCCGGCGCCTCGGCGATCCAGATTTGGAGGCTCTCGGGCTGCTCGATCACGGACATGCACTGATCACGGCCGGACGCGTGCGGGAGGGCTCGCCGCTGCTCGATGAGGCAACGGCGTTGGCGATGACGGGTGCCACCGAGCTTCTCGACGGCAGGCACCGTGTACTGCGCCACGATCTTCGCCTGCCGCAACATCGGCGACTGGCAGCGGGCGTCGGAGTGGACGGCCGAGTCGCTGCGTTGGTGTGACCGCAATTCGGTTAGCGGATTCCCTGGTCGGTGCCGGCTGCATCGCGCCGAGATCATCCGGATGCGGGGATCGCTGGCCGAGGCGGAGCAGGACGCGCAGGACGCCTGCGAAGAGCTGCTCAGCTAGGCGCCGCGATGGGCCGGGTGGGCGTACCACGAACTCGGTGAAGTCCGGCGGCGAAGGGGTGACCTCCAAGGCGCTCGCACTGCTTTCGGGCGAGCGCTGGATATAGGGTTCGATCCGCAGCCGGGGGTATCCATGCGGCTGAGGCAACCCGGCGGGGAGGGGACTTCTTTGGGCAGGGCGTGAACGTGGCAGCGCGAGTTGCGGCCGCAGCCGACGCCGGACAGATCCTCGTTACCGCACCGACGATGGTGACCATCAGCGAGAGCCCCCCTGCATCTGAGCCGAAATCGGTCGCGCTGAAGGGGGTCGCCGAGCGGGTGAACATAGTCGAGCTCGGCTGGCAAGAGGCTTGTCTCATGCTCTGCTTATGTGACGCCGATAGGATCGCTGCCGGCTGCAGCCGTATGGGCGGCCGTACGTTGGCTTGACCTCGGCCGCCGCGCTGGCGCTTATCGTCCGCGATCGGCGGGCAGCCTTTCCTCTCAACCCACCACTCGGAGCCCATGACCCCACGATCATTACGGCCGCCATGGCGTGACGCGCTCGCGCCCTTTGCAACGCCGTGTCCGCAGCGTGGCCTGCTGGCCGTCGCCACCTCCCTCGTTCCCTACCTCGCCCTCAGCGGAGCCATTTACGCAACGCTTGGCGTGTCCGTCCTGCTGACGGTCGCGCTGACGATCCTCGCCGCGGGGTTCCTGGTCCGAGTTTTCGTCGTCTTCCACGATTGCACGCACGGCTCGCTGCTGCCATCCCGCCGCGCCAATGCAGTGCTGGGCACCGTACTGGGGCTGCTGGTCCTGGCCCCGTTCGTGCGCTGGCGCCACGACCATGCGGTACATCACGCCACCGCTGGCGACCTCGACCACCGGGGCGTCGGAGACATCGTCACGCTGACTGTCGACGAGTACGCCGCCCGCTCGTGGCGGGGCCGGTTGGGCTACCGGCTGCTTCGTAACCCGCTTGTGATGTTCGGCCTTGGCCCGATCGTCGCGATGGTGATCGGCCCGCGGATCGTTTCGCGCGGGGCGCGGCCCCGGATGCGCAACAGCGTGCTGGTCACGGATGCAGCCATCGTCACGATCGTGGGTCTGTTCTGCTGGCTGATCGGCTGGACGGACTTCCTGCTCGTCTGGGCGCCGGCGGCCATGCTCGCGGGCTCCGTCGGCATCTGGCTGTTCTACGTCCAACATCAGTTTGAGGACACCTACTGGCAGCAGACCGGCGAGTGGAGCTATGCGGACGCCGCGTTGCGCGGGAGCTCCTACCTGAAGCTGCCGTCCGTGCTCCAGTTCTTTACCGGGAACATTGGGCTGCATCACGTCCACCACCTGAACGCGCGCATCCCCAACTACCACCTGCAGCGCGCACACGACTCGAGCCCGCTGTTCGCCAGCGTGCCGACCCTGACATTGATGGATGGTTTGCGCGCGGTACGCCTGAAGCTCTGGGACCAGCAGTCGGGCCGGCTCGTCACCTTCGCTCAGGCCCGCCGCGGCGGCGTGCCTGCCCTTGCGGGCTAGGTCCGGCGAAGGCGCCCGAGACGACCAGTAGGCTGCGGCCGCTTCACACATACATCGACGAGGAGGATGGATGAACCTGGTGCGTCGGCTCGCAGTTCTGACGTCGTTATTGGGCGTGGCCGTTGGAGTAGCGGGATGCGGCGGCAGCATCAGCGGATCTCAGATCGCGAACGACGCCAAGTCGAAGTACAACCAGGAGTTCGCCTCACAGGGCAAGACCCAGCGACTGGCCAGCGTCAGCTGCCCCAGGGATCTGTCGGCCAAGAAGGGCAACTCAGAGGTCTGTACCGCAGTCGGTACGCCCGGCAACGTGGCGCTCAACGTCACGGCCACGATCGTGTCGGTGAGCGGCAGCACTGCCCACTTCCACTTCCAGATTACGGTCGCGCCGCACTCCAGCGGTAGCGGGACCACCGGTACCAGTACCGGTGGCTGATCATGCGCCGCGATAGCGGCACATGATCAGTGCTATCTATGACCGGAGTTGAGCCCTAGGTCGTGGTGGTACGGGGTGGATTGGTCAGGTCGGTGAGCTTGCCCTGGGGGATCGATCTCTCCTGGGCAGGCCAGGTTTGTCTGCTGGCGTGGGCGGGAGCGGTGGCGCCGGGGCCTCCGCTCACGCGTGAGCCGTAGGTGATCGTGATGCTGTGCGCGGCGGCGAGAAGCGGGATCGAGACCGTGATCGTGCGACCCGATACCGATACCCGGCCCACGCTGGTCCGCACGCTCCCGGGTGCGGTGGGACTGGTCGACGGGCTACTCCAGCCGGCCGGGACGGCAAGCGTGAGTGTTCCCCGCCAGATCCCGCCCCGGGCCGCCCGGTAGGTGAACGTAAGCGTGTGGTGAGGGCTGGAGCGCGAGAAGCTCTTGGGCGAGAGGCTCATGCTCCCCGAGCCGTTGGCCGCGTACACGGTGTAGTCATGGGTGAGGATGGAGTGCTTGCCGGCCTTGTTAGTCGCGCGCACCGTAAAGCTGTGCTTTCCAGGGGCGGTCGAGAGCGGGCTCCCTGAGGCGACCGGCCCCGAGCACATGCTGACATCACCCGGGTAGCCCTGAACTGCGCACGAGTAGCGGGCGTCCACCACCTCGCCTTGGGTGTACGCGCCATGCTGTCTCGGGCTCGAGATCAAGATCGACGGGGCGCGAGGCGGCTGCGGATCGAACGTGACCTCGTTTCCGCTCTCGTCGACGGCCGTGCATTGGTAGACCAACGGGCACGCCACGGCTTGTCCACTGCTGGAGAGCGGGACAACGCCTCTAGCGTTCACGCTCCCGCTCCCTGGGTCGAAGGTGACCTCGCGCCCGCCGAGATCGATCGCCGTGCACTGGGTGGTCGAGGGGCAGGCCACCGAATTCTCGAATTCCCCGGAGTCGACCGTCTTGACCCCGGCGCTGTTGACCGACTCCGTCTGCGGGTTGAACGTCACCTCGTCGCCGCTATGGGGAACAGCCGTACATTGAGACGCCGATGGGCAGGCCACTGAGATCAGCGCCTGACCGCCGCTGATCGGAGTGACGCCGTAGGTCGCCCCGCTCTTTGGGTCGAAGGTCGTTACACGTCCTGCACCATCGACGCCCACGCATTTGCTCTTCGACAGGCAGGCAAGCCCGTACACGTCTTGGGCGCCGTCGACATCAGCCACGCCCGCGCCGTTGACAACACCCGTTTGGGGGTCGAACGTCACTTCAGAGCCATTGCTGTCGACGGCTGAGCACTGTACGGCCGAGGGACACGCCACCGAAAACAGGGTTTGGCCACTATCGATCGTGGTCAAGCCCGCCGCGTTGACCACCCCCGTCTGGGGGTTGAACGTAACCTCGTCGCTGGTCTCCTGGATCGCCGTGCACTCTGTCTTGGACGGGCACGCCACCGAGGCCAGGAGCTGACCGCCGTCGATGTTCTTGACGCCCGCGTGGTTGACGGTCCGAGTGCGCGGGTTGAACGTCACCTCGTTCCCGTCGTGGTCCACGCCGGTGCACTGGGTCGCCGACGGGCAGGCCACCGACTCGATGATGTGGCCGCTGTCGATTGGTACGACGCGGGCCGCGCGGGCGCTCACAGCGCCGAGGCCCATCGCCACGATGACGGCCCCGGCAACGCCGAGCGGCCCTCGCTTAGAAATCACATTCCTTCCCCGACCATCGAACACGGTCTACACCCCCTCTATCTCCCGGTCCATTATGGTCAGCCCAACATAACACCCCGGTGTCACGCCGGGTTGAAAGATGTCAGCCGACGATACAAGCTTCGACGACCTGGTCAAGATCGGCACCGCTGCGCTTGCGCTCGGGGTCAGCGTCGACACCCTTCGGCGCTGGGAGCGTAAGGGGACGATCTCATTTGTGCGCCGGAGCAACGGGCGCTATCTCGCTTCCGCTGAGCTGACCAGGTTGCTGCGAGAGCGCAGTGCCAAGGGTGTGACCAGCGCCCGCAACCGACTGTCGGGAGTCGTGGTGGCCGTAAAGCAGGACGACGTTATGGCCCAGGTCGACATGGTCTGTGGCCCCTACCGAGTTGTGTCTCTGATGTCTCGCGAGGCGGCCGAAGAACTGCGCCTCCGGCCGGGGCGTCAGGCGACCGCGGTGGTGAAGGCCACCACCGTGATCATCGAGACACGCTGAACTGGGCCGCCCGCCGGACCGCGGTTAGCCGCCGATCCCGCCAAACACAGCGAACGGATTCCCCGGTCGCACGGCGTTTGTCGCAGGGCCGGTGGCCTCGGTCCTCACCACTGCGTCGGGTGGCGACTCCGTCGCGATTCGCTCCGCCAGCGCCTTGGCGGCATCCTCGTCTGGCGCGCCGACGAGGAGATAGTGCCACCGCCGAAGGCTGGGGATCCCCTCGTCGCGGAGGCGCTGCGCGAGCTCGATCGCGTCTGACCGCGACCGGCAGCTAACCCGAACCTCGAAGTCGGGATAGCCCTGCTCTCGGGCCTGCTCGCGTTCTCGCTTGATCAGCTCGGCGTGCTCGGCCGCCAGGTCGGTGTCGCTGGCCGGAAGCGGCTTATCGGGGTCTTCCCATTCCTCGGCCACCGGATGCCAGCGCGCCAGTTCCATCTCGGCATTCCATCCCTTCTCAGCGGCCGCCGAGCGGATCATCTCCTGGACGCGCTCGGCCTGCTCACGACTGGCCGTGTAACAGAAGAGCTCGCCGCCATCGGCTGAGATCGCCACCCGGTCATGGAAGGCCGCTTGGAGTTCGTCCTGGATCGCCCAGGCAGCCATCTGCTCGGCCATCAGGGCGGCGTGGTCTGGATCGCGGATGTGGATCCGTAGGCGCCAATCGTCGCTCATCGGCCGGGACTCTACGGGGCCGGCTCGGTTTTCAGCGTCCAGTCGCGTCCCGGGCGGTCAGCCAAAGAGCTCAGAGTGCAGACCCACCAGCGCCGGGATGTCGTGGACATCCTCGCCGCGGTCAGTCAGGTACAGCGGATCGGGCTCGGACAGCCGGCCGGCGAGCGCCTCGAGCGCGGCCTGCTCACGGTGGGCCAGGCGCTGGAGTGCGGCGTGAACGCCGGCGACCTTCTCGGCGAGAGCTGGCCCCAACCCCGGGGTCAGCCGCTGGACTGTGGCCTGCGGACTCAGTTCCGCCGGGTCGACGGGATGGATGCGGTTGACGATCACCGCACGACGGCGGAGCCCCATCTCATCGAGCTGTCCCGCGAGGGCGGTGGCTTCCCGGATCGGGCCGCTATCTGGCGAGGTCACGATCACGAAGCCCGTGGAGGAAAGGCCGAGCAATCTCTCAATGTCGACGGCGCGCTCGCGGAAGCCGTCGAGCAGGCCCGACAGCAGAGTGAAGAAGCGCGTCAGGTCGTCGAGCATTCGGGCCCCAACGATCCGTCGCAGTGCACCGAGGACGAGGCCGGCCACCCGAAAGATCGCCCCAGGGGGACGCAGGAGCAACTTGAGCGCCCTGCCTCCCAGGAACGCGTCAAGTCGCTGGGGGGCGGTCAGGAAATCGACGGCGCTTCGGGAGGGCGGTGTGTCCAGGACGATCACGTCATATGCACCCTCGTGCTCGAGCTCGAACAACTTGGCCATCGCCGTGTAGTCCTGCGAGCCCGCCACGGCCGAGGACAGCTGCCGGTAGACGCGGTTTTCCAGGATCTGTTCGGCGGTGCGCTGATCCGGGGCAAGCAGCGTGACGAGCTCGTCGAAGGTTCTGCGAACGTCGAGCATCATCGCCCAGAGCTCGCCGTCCAGCGGGAGATTCGCGTCGGCGAAGGGCTCTCCTGAGACCCGGCGAGGCTGGTTTTCGAGTTCGTCCAGTCCGAGCGCTTCCGCGAGCCTTCGGGCGGGGTCGATCGTCACCACCGCCACCTTCCGTCCGGCTGCGGCCAGCCCGAGGGCGATCGTGGCTGCAACCGTCGTCTTGCCCACGCCTCCGGCCCCGGCACACACGATCACCCTCAGGCCCTCGATCTGTGAATCGAGCCTGCCGGTCATGGTCTCACCAACCGACCGGCCAGCCGCTGGAGGCTCTCACGATCGAGTGATTCGAACACGAATGGCAGGCGGACTCTTGGGAGGTCGGGCAGCTGGCTGCGCAGCCGCTCCTGGTGTCTGCGCTGCGCCCTGACGCGCTCGGAAATCCACAGGGCAGAGTCGACGGCTCTATCGGACCGGGCGGAGCGCAGGGCCGTCTCGTCTTCTCGCTTGAAGCGGCTCGAAATCGTCTTGTTGACGACCAGCCCGTCGAGCGCAATGCCCAATGAGGTCAACTCCTCGGAGAGCGAAAGTACCTCGGTTACCGGCATCTGCTCGGGCGTGGCGACGGCGATCACGCCGGTCTGCTGCGCGTCCCCGAGCAGGCGGTCGATGTCGGCCGTCTGGCGTGCCACCGGCCCCCGTCGAGCGATCGCCCCAAAGGTGCGCGGCGCCTTCAGAAGCCCGACGAGCTGGCCGCTGGCCGGGCCGTCAACTACCACCAGGTCGTAGGGCTGGGCGCCTGGCCGGCGGCGTTTGCGCTGCGCCAGCTCCCAGACCTTGCCGATCGCCAGGAGCTCAGCCATCCCCGGCGTGGCGTCGACGAATAGCGAGAACGTTCGGCTCCCCGCCAGGCGGCCGGCGGGGAGGGGGCCTGGAACCTCGTGCTGGAGGTAGTCCTCCAGCACGGCCCGGTGCTCGATGCTGAGGTGAAAGAGGTCGGGCTCGAGCTCCCGTTCGACGAGCCCAGCGCCGCCGCGACGCTCCAGCGTACGGGCTACATCCGAGCGCCCCGCCAGCTCCACCACGAGCGTCCGCCGGCCGGTCGCCGCCGCGCCCAAAGCAACTGCAGCGGCCACCGTCGATTTCCCGACGCCGCCCTTGCCGGCGATCACCACCAGGCGCTTGCCGGTCATTCCGAGGTGCCCTCCGGTTCGGGGCACCGTCTCAGGCTCAGCGGGTGAGCGCGGGGGGCGCGGAGTCGAGCGCCGACTGGATCGCGCTCATCAGCTCACGGGCCGATGCGGCCGTCAGTTCGACCGCCACGCGCGCGGAGGGCCCTCGCTCGGGATTGGTGAAATCGATGTTCAGCGTGTGCTCGGCGGGCGCGTGCACCGGGTGGTCGAAGTAGACGACTCCATCGGTCACCCGGAACCAGCTGCTCTCCGGCCCCTTGGCGCTGCCCTGAAGGTTGGTCTTCACAGTCGCGTACGTGCACATGGTCAGCCTCCCAGGTGGGTGTTGAAAAATGCCTCGATCCGCTCCCAGCCGTCGACGGCGGCTTCGGGGCGGTAGGCCGGACGGTCGGTGCTGAAGAAGGCGTGTCCGGCGCCGTCGTAGCGGTGAAACTCGTGCGGCTTGTCGTTCGCGGTGAGGATTTGATCGAGCTCGTTCACGTGCTCGGCGGTCGGATACTGGTCGTCGTTTCCGAACAGCCCGAGCAGGGGACAGCGCAGATTGGGGAGCTGGTCGACGAGGTTTGTGACCTTGAGCGGAAAGCCCTCAGGAGGCTCACCCGTGACGAATGCCCCGTAACAGTCGACGGCCGCGTCCAGGTCCACATTGCACGCCGCCAGGACGGACTGGCGTCCGCCCGAGCAGTAGCCGATCACTCCGACCTTGCCGTTGGAGGTGGGCAGCGAACGCAGATACTCGGCGGCGCCGGCCACGTCGCCAATCAGCCGCTCGTCCGGCACGCCCCCCTGTGCTCGGGCCGTGGCCGCTGCGTCGTCAGGGCTGGCCCCGGGTGCCTCGCGCCAGTACAGGTTCGGCATCACGGCGTCATAGCCCAGCTCGGCGAACCGGCGCACGATTTCCTTCGTCCCGCGGTCATATCCCGGCATGTGATGGATCACGACCACTCCGCCTCGCTTGCCCTCCTCGGCGGGCTGGGCAATGTATGCCTCGACCTCGTCGCCGTCGTGTCCTTTGATTCGGATCGTCTCTGTCGTCATGGAGTCGCTCATGGCGGCGATTCAATCAGTCGGAAGGGAGCGACGCCAGGGAGGTCAGCTACACCTCCGTACGAATAAGCTACTAATATAAATCAGTGATGCTGAAGCAGGCCACACGCAGGGCGAACCGACGTACTGCCCAGCTCGAACAGATCGCCGAGGGGCTCCCGCAGCGCGCTTCCGCGCTGTCCAAGATCTTCCTCACCCGGACCAGCGTCCCCGTTTCCCGGACCGAGGTGGGCGTGTTGCGGAGCCTGCTCCCTCGCCCCCGGCGGATCACCGAGCTGGCCGCCGAGGAGCGTGTGACCCAACCGGCGATCACAGCGCTGGTCAACCGCTTGGCCGAGCGCGGCTGGGTGGAGCGTACGACCGATCCCACCGATGGCAGGGCCGTGCTCGTCGCACTCACAGCCGCTGGCGAGGAGGCCTACATGCGCCTCAAGGCCGAGTATCGCGCCCTTCTGCAGGCGGAGATGGCCGCCCTCGACGACGACGAGATCGAGACACTGGCGACGGCTGTGGGAATTCTCGACCGCCTGATCGAGCGTCTCAGGGAAGCGGGATGAGCGTCCGCACCCCGGCGTCCGGGCGCCCACCGGCGCACTCCGACCGTTACAAGTGGCTGGCCCTCTCCAATACCACGCTGGGGATCCTGATGGCCACGATCAACCAGTCGATCGTGATCATTGCCCTGCCGGACATCTTCCGCGGGATCCACCTGGACCCGCTGGTCCCAGGCAACACCAGCTACCTGCTGTGGATGCTGCTGTCGTTCCTGGTCGTCTCGGCCGTGCTCGTGGTCAGCCTGGGCCGTGCCGGCGACATCTTCGGGCGGGTGCGCATGTACAACCTTGGCTTCGCCGTGTTCACCGTGGGGTCGATTCTCCTGGCCGTGACCTGGATGCACGGGAGTGCCGGAGCGCTGTGGATGATCGTCATGCGTGTGGTGCAGGGGCTGGGAGGAGCGTTCCTGTTCGCCAACTCCTCGGCGATCCTGACCGACGCCTTCCCAGCGGAGGAGCGCGGGCTCGCCCTTGGAATCAACATGGTGGCCGCGATCGCCGGATCGTTCCTGGGACTGGTGCTCGGGGGCGTCCTGGCGCCCGTCTCCTGGCGGCTCGTGTTTCTGGTCTCGGTCCCGGTCGGCCTGATCGGCACGGCGTGGGCCTACATGGTGCTCGAGGAGCGCGGGGTGCGAGTCTCCACGAAGATCGATTGGCTGGGGAACGCGACCTTCGCGATCGGCCTGATCGCGGTTTTGGTTGGGATCACTTACGGGATCCTGCCGTACGGCGGGCACACGATGGGCTGGACGAACCCGTCCGTCCTGGCGGCGATTGGGGGCGGGCTGGCCGTCCTAGTCGCGTTCGTGCTGATCGAGCGCCGAGTCAAGGCGCCGATGTTCCGGCTCGAGCTCTTCAAGATCCGCGCTTTCTCAGCTGGCAGCGTGGCAGCGCTGCTGTCCGCGCTGGCTCGCGGCGGGATGATGTTCATGCTGATCCTGTGGCTCCAGGGCATCTGGCTTCCCGAGCACGGATATAGCTTCTCCCAGACGCCGCTCTGGGCTGGCATCTTCTTGCTGCCCCTCTCGGCCGGCTTCCTGCTTGCTGGTCCGTTTGCCGGGCGCCTGGCTGACCACTTCGGGGCGAGGCCGTTTACCACGGGCGGGATGATCGGCGCCGCCGCAAGCTTCCTGCTGCTGATCGCCCTCCCGGTCAACTTCCCCTACTGGGCATTTGGGCTCGTGATCTTCCTCAATGGTCTGGCGATGGGGCTGTTTGCCGCCCCGAACCAGACGGGGATCATGAACAGCCTGCCGCCCGATCAGCGGGGGGTCGGAGCGGGGATGGCCGGGACCTTCATGAACTCTTCGATGGTGCTCTCGATCGGGATCTTCTTCAGCCTGATCATCGTCGGGCTCTCCTCGTCGCTCCCTGGGGTCATCTACCACGGCCTGGCGGCCCACGGCGTACCGCACCATTACGCGGCGCGGGTCGCTCACCTTCCACCGGTGGGAAGTCTGTTCGCTGCGTTCCTCGGCGACAACCCGATGGCCACCACGCTCGGCCCTGAGCTGGCGCGACTCCCCCACCACACGGCGGCCTTCCTGACCGGCCACCAGTTCTTCCCCAGCTTGGTCGCCCACCCCTTCTCCAATGGCATCCATGAGGCGTTCTACTTCGCTGCCGGGTGCTGTCTGCTGGCGGCCGTAGCCTCGTGGCTGCGGGGTGGCAAGTACTACCACCAGGAGGCCGAGGATTCGGCCCAGGCCACCGAGCTCGTGGCCGAGGCGGCCTGATCCAGTGGCAGTAACGCCCGCCGTCGCCAGCGCCCCGCGCGACGCCACCTCAGGAGAGGACTCACGCGGCTCGGGTTACAAGTGGATCGCCCTTTCGAACACGACGCTGGCTGTGCTGCTGGCCACGCTCGACGTCTCGATCACGTTGATCGCGATGCCGGACATCTTCCGGGGTATCCACCTCAATCCGCTGGTGGCCTCGAACAGCTTCTACCTGCTGTGGATGATCCTCGGCTACATGATCGTGGGCAGCGTCCTGATCGTGAGCCTGGGCCGGCTGGGCGACATGTTCGGGCGGGTGCGGATCTACAACCTGGGGTTCGTCATCTACACCGCGGCCTCGCTGCTGCTGGCCGTGGATTGGCTGACCGGGGTGGCCGGAGCCGACTACCTGATCGTGCTCCGGATCGTTCAGGGGATCGGTGGGGCCTGCCTGATGGCCAACGCGGCCGCAATCATCACGGACGCCTTTCCGGCCAACCAACGCGGAATGGCCCTGGGCATCAACAACATCGTCGGGGTCAGCGGAATGTTCATCGGACTCGTACTCGGTGGCCTCCTGGCCCCCGTCAACTGGCGCCTGGTGTTCCTGATCTCGGTTCCCGTGGGACTGTTCGGGACCGTGTGGGCCTATTTGAAGCTCCAAGAGCTCGGCATCCACAAGCGGGCCCGCGTCGACTGGTGGGGCAACGTCACCTTCGGAGCGGGCCTGATCTCCCTGCTCGTCGCCATCACCTACGGCATCCGGCCGTACGGAACGCATTCCACGGGCTGGGCGAGTCCCCGCGTGATCGTGCTGCTGAGTGTCGGCGCTCTGGTACTGACGGTCTTCGCCGTGATCGAACGCAGGGTGGCCGATCCCATGTTCCGCCTCCCGCTGTTCCGGATCCGCGCCTTCACGTTCGGGACGCTGTCCACCTTCCTCTCGGCCGTCGCGCGGGGCGGCCTGATGTTCATGCTGATCATCTGGCTCCAAGGCATCTGGCTACCTGAGCACGGCTATGCCTTCGCCGACACACCCCTGTGGGCGGGGATCTACATCCTCCCCCTGACGGCCGGAATGCTCATCAGTGGACCCGTCTCTGGCTACCTGTCCGACCACTTCGGCGCGCGTCCATTCGCAAGCGGCGGCATGCTCGGAGCGGCCCTCAGCTTCGGGCTGCTGCTGCTGTTGCCGATCGATTTCCCGTATCCGCTGTTCGCGTTGATTCTTGCCTTCAACGGGATCTCGATGGGGATGTTCGCGTCGCCCAACCGAGCCGGGGTCATGAACAGTCTCCCTCCGGGCGACCGGGGCGCCGGCGGCGGGATGAACCAGACATTCCAAAACTCCGCCCAGGTGATCTCGGTGGGCATCTTCTTCACGCTCATGATCATCGGGCTGTCTTCCTCGCTGCCGCATGCGCTGAGCAGCGGGCTCCAGGCGCATGGGGTCTCGGTCGTGGCGGCCCGTCACGCCTCGGCCCTTCCCCCGATCTCGGTTCTGTTCGCCGCCTTCCTGGGCGAGAACCCAGTCCAGCACCTGGTCGGCGCCCACGCGCTGGCCGAGCTCAGCGTCCACGGCCGGATGCTCCTGGAGGGACGGACCTTCTTCCCGCACCTGATTTCCGACCCCTTCCGCCAGGGCCTGCACGAGACGTTCATATTCGCGATCGTCGCCTGTGTGGTGGCCGCGGCGGCCTCGCTGCTGCGGGGAGGGCGGGTGCAAGAGGCCCCCGAACCCTCTGCTAGCCTCAGGCCGTGGGCATCGGTTGGGCGTTCGTAGCCGCCCGGAGGCGGCGGGGGCTAGTACCGGTTCTGGTGGGCAGCGTTCTCGCGCTCGCCTGTTTCTGTGGGCTCCCGGGCCAAGCGGTAGCGGCGCCGCCGGCGCTGCACGTGATCCCCTTCCCGGGGACGCCTGACGCCTCGCCTCTCTCGGACATCATCTTCTCCTCGCTATCGCCGTCGGAGGTGCGCTCGGTCACCGTCACCGGGTCGCGAAGCGGTGTGCACCAGGGTCATCTGACCGCGATGCCGGACAACGCGGGTACGGCGTTCGTCCCTGATCGCCGGTTCGTCAATGGCGATCAGGTGACCGTCAGCGCCACGCTCAGCTCACCGGGGGCGGGGACGGCCTCGGGAGACCCGGGAGCCACCAGCCTCAGCTTCTCCTTCACCGTCGTGGCGCACGACGGCGGCGCTGCCCCGGCACCGGTCCAGGCTCCGGAAAGCAGCGCCTCCTCTTCGATCCCCGTCCAACATTTTCGGTCGGCTCCGGGGCTCCGACCGCCGGTCGTGAAGCCGACCTCGGATCCCGACCACTCGAACTTCATTTTCTTAACCCCCAACGTCGGTGCGCAACGCGGCCCGATGATCGTTGATCCGAGCGGCCGGATGATCTGGTTCCGGCCCACCAATGGCACCGAGGCGTACAACCTCGAGGTGCAGAAGTACAAAGGATTTCCGGCGCTCACGTGGTTCCAGGGCGATGAGGACGTGATCATGGGCCGCTCCTACCGGATCCAGCACATCCTCCACGCCGGAAACGGCTATACGGCCGATGTCCACGAGTTCCAGATCACGCGCCAGAACACGGCTTTGATCGACTGCGTCTCGGTCGTGCCCGCGAACCTCACGTCCGTCGGGGGGCCGGCCAACGGCCAGGTGGAGGACAACATCATCCAGGAGCTCGATCCGGCCACGGGTCGCGTCCTGTGGGAGTGGCACTCACTGGGCCACATTCCGGTCACCGACACCTACAACAAGGTTCCGAGCAGCGGCAGCTTCAGCTATTTCCACCTGAACTCGATCGAGCAGCTGCCCAACGGAAACCTGCTGATCTCAGCCCGGAACACCTGGGCCCTCTACGAGATCAGCAAATCGACGGGGAACGTGATCTGGGAGCTCGGCGGCAAGCACTCGAACTTCGCGATGGGTAAGGGGACGAGGTTCGAATGGCAGCACGACGCCCACCTGGACGGCCACACGCTGACCGTGTTCGACGACGCCGCGCTGCCCCAGGAGGAGAGCCAGTCGTCGGGCAAGGTGATGAAGGTGGACATGAGCGGTGGCCACATGAGCGTGTCGATGATCCACCGCTACGTGCACACGCCGCCGCTGCTCGCTGGGCGGGCCGGCAGCGTCCAGATCCTGCCCAACGGCAACGTGTTCATCGGCTGGGGGTCGACCGGCGCCTTCGGGGAATACACGAGCGGCGGCAAGCAGATATTCACCGACGGCTTCCCTCTCGGCGTCTTCTCATACCGCGCCTATCGATTCCCCTGGAACGCCACGCCGCGCACGCCTCCCCACATGGCCAGCGTGCCGCAGGCCAACGGTGATGTGAAGGTATACGCCAGCTGGAATGGCGCCACTCAAGTGGCGTACTGGAGCGTGCTGGCCGGAACGAGTCCCAAGCACCTCACCTCGTACACCACCAGCCCCAGGACCGGTTTTCAGACCGTCATGACTCTCCATAGCGAGCCTCGTTTCCTCAAGATCCAGGCGCTTGACTCCGCGCACCACGTGATCGGCACCTCATCGCTCCACTCCGATCACTCCCACGTCTCGATCTTCGGTCCTGATGCCTTCGTGCCCGCCCGTGGCGGCTATGCCTGGCTTCCGGTGGGCTGTTTCACGGGCAAGACCTGTCAGATCAGCGTGAAGGTCAACTGGGGTCGCAAGCAGATCGCTCAGACCGCAGCGCAGACAGTCCATTCCCGCACGGGGGCACTCGTGCGCTTCATGCTCACATCGGCGGGCCAGAGCGACCTCACGCACGCCTCAACCCATCGGCTGCGGGTTCTCGTCACGATCCATGCCTCCTCTGGCGCCACCGCGAGCAAGCACATGACCCTGTATCCCTACTCGGTCACCGGTGCGGGCCCCAAGCGCGGAACCCAGAACTCGGCCACGATCCAGGTGGCCAGCACCAACGCATATGTGGACTCAAACGGGCGAGGCCAGCTCCTGGGCGCGTGCTACGGAGGCGCGCCCTGCAACGTGCAGGCCACAATCAGTTCGGGTAGCACGGTCATCGGCACCGCCCAGGAACACATCGGCGCCGAGGAGCTCGGCCAGGTGTACTTCCAGCTCACGAGCGCGGGACAGGCGCTGCTCAAGAAGGCCAGCGGCAACCAGCTGGCCGCCGACGTGAAGCTGGTCAACGGCAAGAACACGGCCAGTGGCCATATCGCGCTGATCGCCTACCGCTGAGGTCAATCCTGAGCCGCGGCCTCCGTCAGGAGGCGACGCACGTCCCTGGGAAGCTGGCCGGTGGCCACCTCCGCGAGCGTCGTGCTCTGGAGCACCGACCCCAGGTTGGTGGCGACCGCCAGCCAGACATCACGCAGCGAGGTGGCGAACCCGTCATATGCGAGCTCCTGGGCGGACAGTCCGTGGATGCTCGGCAGCGGCCCCTCAAGCGCGCTCAGGATGTCAGCCAGGGTGATCTCGTCGGCCGGCCGAGCCAGCCGGAAGCCTCCGTCCGTTCCGCGCCGGCTGTGCAGCAGCCCGGCGTGGCGGAGGATCAGGAGGATGTTCTCCAAAAAGCGCGGCGGGATTGTCTGCGCCGTCGCGAGTTGGGCCACCGTGTGGGCCACCGCGCCGTCTCCCGCCAATTCGACGGCGGCGCGCAGGCCGTAATCGGCGCGGGCGGTCACATACATCGGGACTGATGAGAATGATCTAGGGGTCTCGGGCGCATTACATCATAATATCAATTGAGAAGATGTAATTAGTTGCGGGTTGCGTTGTGGCTCTTATTGGGCTTGTGCGGTCTGCACCTTGGGACTTTGTCGCCTCATGTGCGTGTTGCTTTCAACATCGGCCGCTCGGGCGAGAGGCGTCCGACACCGACCGCGTAGCGGTAGTCCGGCCATAGGCGGAGCAGCGCGGCCGGGCGAGCTTTGGAGCGCTACGCCGGTTTGAGGGGCGGACCCCGCCATCACGGCCAACAAAACCAATCGATAACACTAACTTGACTAAACCAGTCGAGAAAGTGATACTGTGGCACCGCTGTCCAGAAAGACAATGGAATTAGTCGACTTTTTCTACGGAGGACCAATGAGACAACGATTGATTTCCCGCGGTTCCAAGGCGCTCTTGATCGCGGCCACGATGGCTGTTCCGGGCGTTCTGGCCGGATGCGGCGGCTCGTCTGACACGGCTGGTAGTGGAGGAGGAGGAGGGGGCGGATCGAGCGACGCCCAGCTCAACCTGGTGGCCTACTCGGCTCCCAAGAAGGCTTACGACGCCCTGACCGCCGCATTCGAAAAGACACCCCAGGGCAAGGGCGTGAGCTTCGCTTCGTCGTTTGCGTCCTCTGGGGCCCAGAGCCGAGCGGTCGCCTCCGGGCAGCCGGCAGACGTTGTCAACTTCTCGACCGAGCCGGATATCGCCCGTCTGGTCTCGGCCGGTCTGGTCGATTCGAATTGGGATGCCAACCAGTACAACGGGAACGTCGCCGACTCGGTCGTCGTGTTCGTCGTGCGCAAGGGCAATCCGAAGCACATCACCGGCTGGGACGATCTCGTCAAGCCGGGCGTCGACGTGATCACGCCCAATCCCTCGACCTCGGGGAGCGCCCGCTGGAACATCATGGCCGGGTACGGCGCCGAGCTCAAGGAGGGGAAGACCCCCGCCCAGGCGCTGGCCTACCTCCGCACGCTGCTGACCAAGAACGTCAGCGTCCAGGATTCCAGCGCCAGCGCTGCGCTCCAGACGTTCACGGGCGGCAAGGGCGACGTGCTGCTGTCCTACGAGAGTGACGCGATCGCGGCTGAGAAAGCCGGCGACCAGGTTCAGTACATCATTCCCAAGCAGACGATCCTGATCCAGACGCCGATCGCAGCGATCTCGAAGTCCTCGCACCTCACGCAGGCCAAGGCGTTCGTGAACTGGCTCTACACCCCAGCGGCACAGACGATCTGGGCGCAGGAGGGCTACCGCCCGGTGGTCCAGTCCGTGGCCCAGAAGTTCGCAAGCAAGTTCCCGACTCCGCCCCAGCTGTTCACGATTGACAGCCTGGGAGGCTGGACGCTGGTCAAGTCGAAGTTCTTCGGCTCCTCCAGCGGCTTGGTCACGAAGATCGAGCAGGCGGCGGGAGTTCCCACTGCCTCCAGCTAGCGCAGAGCTGACCGCCTCGGCGCCGGTGATGAGCCGGCGCCGGGGTGCGATCGCCTCCTCCTCCAGAGGCTATCTGGGGCTGGGGCTGGCCACGCTCTACATGAGCGTGATCGTCGTGATCCCGCTGGTGGCTGTGGCGGTCAAAGCTTTCAGTGGAGGCCTGGGGGCGTTTTGGACGTCGATCACCCAGCCCGAATCGCTCCGCGCGCTGGCTATCACGCTCGTAGCGGCCCTGATCGTGGCTGCTGTGGGGGCGGTCATGGGCACCGTGGTGGCCTGGGTGCTGGTCCGGGACAGGTTTCCCGGCCAGCGCATTCTCAACGCCCTGATCGACCTGCCCTTCGCCCTGCCCACGATCGTGGCGGGGCTGACACTGCTGGCGCTGTACGGGCCGAACAGTCCCTTCGGCATCCACCTGGCCTACACGCGTGCGGCGGTCCTGGTCGCTCTGCTGTTCGTGACCCTGCCCTTCGTCGTTCGGTCGGTCCAGCCTGTCCTGCTCGAGCTCGACAAGGAGGTCGAGGAGGCGGCGGCGTCATTGGGGGCCTCGAATTGGACGACCTTCCGCCGGATCGTGTTGCCCTCACTGCGTCCGGCGATCATCTCGGGGGCGGCGCTGGCTTTTGCCCGAGCCGTGGGGGAGATCGGATCGATCATCCTGATCGTGGGCAACGTTCAGATCGCCAGCATCGTGATCTTCGCGGATATAGAGAACGACTCGCCGCAGGCCGCGGCCTCGCTGTCGGTGATCCTGCTGGCTCTCTCGCTGGTGGTGCTCGTCGCCATCCGCCGCCTGGGGGGCCGCGTTGCGCATTAGCCGCCGGGGCATACTGTCGCTGAGGGCGTTCGCCCTCCTCTATCTGTTCGTACTGCTGCTGCTGCCCGTGGGAGTTGTCTTCTGGCGTACGTTCGAGCACGGCTTTGCGGTGGCCTGGCAATGGATGAGCACGCCGGCCGCCGTCAGCGCCTTCTGGCTGACGGTGCTCGTCGCCGTGATCGCCGTGCCGCTGAACACGATCTTCGGAGTGGGATGCGCCCTGGTCCTGGTGCGAGGCAAGGCCAGGGGTCGAGCGATCCTGGATGCCCTGATCGACCTGCCTTTCCTGGTCTCGCCCGTGATCGTGGGACTGGCGCTAATCCTGGTCTACGGGATCACCGGCTGGTTCGGCACGTGGTTCACCAGCCGCGGGATCCGCATCATCTACGCCGTCCCGGGGATGGTCCTGGCCACGATTTTCGTGTCGATCCCATTCGTGGTCCGCGAAGTCGCTCCCGTTTTGATGGAAGTGGGTGATGAGCAGGAGCAGGCGGCGGCCACGCTGGGAGCATCGGCCTGGCAGACCTTCTGGCGCATCACACTGCCGTCGATCCGTTGGGGCGTGGCCTACGGTGTCGTCCTGACGAGCGCCCGCGCGCTGGGCGAGATCGGCGCCGTGCTGGTGGTCTCTTCAAATGTGGCGGGCTCGACGCTGACGCTCCCGCTGCTGGTCTACCAGCGCGATCAGCAGATTTCTGCCGGAGCGATCACAGGGGCATACGCCGCGGCCACCGAGCTGGCCGTGATGTCGCTGCTCGTCCTGTTGGCGATGACGCTGCTCGGAGCGCGAAGGGAGCGGCTGGCATGAGAATCGACGCCTCCGGCGTGACCAAACGCTTCGGCGAGTTCGTCGCCCTGAACGACGTGAGCATCGAAGTCGCCGAGGGATCGCTGACCGCCCTGCTTGGGCCCAGCGGTTCGGGGAAGTCGACGCTGCTGCGGATCATGGCCGGGCTTGAGACCCCTGATCAGGGGACGATCCTGATGGACGGCAACGACGTCACGAACTGCCGGCCTCAGGATCGCGGGATCGGATTCGTATTCCAACACTACGCGCCGTTCGCGCACATGAGCGTGCGCGAGAACGTCGCCTTCGGGCTGCGGATCCGCAAGCGTCCGAAGCCCGAGATCAAGGCCCGCGTGGACGAGCTGCTGGAGCTCGTCGGCCTGACCGCCTGGGGCGGGCAGCGACCGGCTCAACTCTCGGGCGGACAGCGCCAGCGCATGGCGCTGGCCCGGGCGCTGGCCGTCGAGCCCCGTGTGCTCCTCCTGGACGAGCCCTTCGGGGCGCTCGATGCCAACGTCCGGGCAGAGCTCCGGCAGTGGCTGCGCCGACTCCACGATGAGCAGCACGTGACCACCGTCCTGGTCACCCATGACCAGGAGGAGGCGATGGAGGTGGCCGACACGCTGGCCGTCCTGAACGAGGGCAAGATCGAGCAAGTCGGTTCACCAACGGAGGTCTATGACCATCCGAGCACAGACTTCGTGATGGGCTTCATCGGGCCGGTCAGTCACCTCAATGGGCAGATGGTGCGACCGCACGACGTTGGCATCTCGCTCGAGCCGCAGGACGCCTCGATCGAGGCGATGGTGCGCCGGGTGATCCACCTCGGCTTTGAGGTCAGAGTCGAGCTCGAGCTTTCCGGAGGCGACGTGGCCCGGGCCCAGCTCACGCGTGGTCAGACCGACGAACTCGAGCTCCACCGGGGCGACATCGTCTACGTTCGACCCCCTGCTCAGGTCGCCGTCCTGGCCGGCCCGAGGCAGCCACCGGCGCTCAGCGGGTGACCCAGGCCTCCGGATCTTCGCTCAGCTTGGCGATCGCCCTGGGGAGCCGGGAGCTGGCCACGTCGGCCACGGTGACCTCCTCGACCACGCTGCGCAGGCTCTTGCGCACGGCGATCCATACCTTGGGCAGCTCCTCGGCCGCCCCTGGATAGCTCGATTCTTCCGGGGGCCCACCCCGCACGGTGGCCAGCGGACCCTCGACGGCGCGGATCACGTCGGCGATCGTCACCTCATCGGCCGGCCTTGCCAGCCTGAAGCCGCCGTCCGGACCACGCTGACTGCGCAGGATCCCGGCGTGGCGAAGCTCGCCCAAAATGTTCTCGAGGAAGTTCAGTGGTATTCCCTGCGTCGTGGCCACCTGCTCGGCGCGCAGGGGTTTGTTGCCGGGGCTGGCGGCCAGTTCGACCACCGCCCTCACCGCGTAATCTGCCTTGGCGGAGATTCGCACCGTCGGGATTGTGAAGCACCCGGCACTCGTTGGAAGTTTCGCCATCTAATCTCGTTAGCTACCTGTGACGATCAAGCGCCTCCCGCGGACCGTCGGGGTATGTCTGGGCGCCGGGATCCTGGCCGCGGTGCCAGCGTGGGCCACGGTTCCCAAGCCTCCCCGCGGCTCTCCGGCGGTCGAATCCGCGCCGTCCAGCCTCGTTGGTCTCAGTCCGACGCTCCCGAAGAGCGTGATCTCCTCCAGCGCCGCGAGCGGGAGCCACTGGAAGCCTGAGAAGGCGATCTACGGAACCGCTTCGAAGGACGACATCGCGGTCAAGGGCGCGGGTGGGACGACGATCCGGGTGAACGAGATCTATCCGACGACCAAGTCAGGCAAGCCGGCCAAGGGCCCGTTCCCCGTGCTGCTCACGATGACGCCTTACGGGAAGGGTCAGGGCGGGTCCAGCAAGCCCGGGTCGGCCTTCAAGTCGAAGGGCGGCGCAGCCACAGGGGGTGCCGATGACTATCTGGCCCAGCGCGGCTACATCGAGATCGTCGAGGACGTGCGCGGCACCGGCGACTCGTCGGGCAGCTGGGGCCTGTTTGACCCGATCCAGCAGAAGGACGCGATCCGCGTGATGGACTGGGCCGCTCACCTGCCACATGCCGACGGTCGCGTCGGGACCTACGGACCGTCGTATCTGGGTATCGACCAGCTTCTGCTGGCCGGCGCAGTCGGACCACACTCGCCGCTCAAGGCGATCTTCCCGATGGTCAGCGCCAACGACATCTATCGCGACACCTCGTTCATGGGCGGGCTGATCGACTTCGAGTTCGACGAGGCCTACCTCGGCCTGACCGCCGGCACCAACACGGCGAATCCAGGAGGCGACTCGCTCAACGACCCGAAGATGCTGGCTGACCTGGCCAAAATCGAGGCAGACCATGCCAACGGGCTGGCGAGATATCACGCCGAGACGACCAAGGAGGTCCTGCTCGGGGGGGCCGAGGCCTATGACGGCTCCTACTGGCAGGCCCGCAATCCCGAAAACGTGCTTCAGCGGATCGTGGCCAACCACATTCCGGCCTATCTCGTCGGGGGCGAGTTCGACATCTTCCAGCGGGGTGAGCCAACCAACTACGCCGAGCTCCAGAACGCCTGGGATCACCGCGGCGTGACCGCGCCGATGGTCCCGCACCAGCGCACGACCGGGCGCTATCAGCTGATCGACGGCCCGTGGGAGCACATCAATGGCTCGAGCGTCAACGTCGATCCGCTTGAGCTCGAGTGGTTTGACACCTGGCTCAAGCACGAGCGCACCGGGATGGCCCGGACCCCGACCCCGCTTCATTACTACGACCTCGGCACGGGCCGCTTTGACGAAACGACCACGTATCCCTTCACCGGGGCGGTGCCGACGAGGTTCTATCTCGGCTCGGGACACGCTTTGACGCGCAAGCGTCCGCTCCGCAAGGCGAGCAGCGACACGATCGCCTGGACCTCATCGGGTAACGCGTGCGGTCGCTCGGTGGACCAGTGGTCGATGGGCGGCATCTCGATCCCGGCTCACTCCGCAGGGCTCCTGGCCCCGTGCGCCGACACCAGCCAACAGATGGGACCGTGGACGGTCAGCTACACGTCTTCGCGCTTCGCCAAGCCGGCGGCGGTGGCTGGGCCAATCACGGCCACGATCTACGCCTCCTCAACCCGGCCTGAGACCGAGTTGGTGGCCGAGCTCGAGGACGTCACTCCGAGTGGCTCGTCTTACCCGGTCACCGAGGGGGCCCTGCTTGGGTCGCTGCGGGCGGTGGACCAGCGGCGGTCCTGGAAGGCCAGGGGGATGACCCTGCTGCCCTACCACCCCTATACCAAGGCATCGGCTCGCGCGGTGAAGCCCGGCGCCGTGACCGAATATCAGATCGAAATCTTCCCCACTCTGGTCACGATCGCCAAGGGGGACCGCCTGAGGCTGACCCTGTCGACGGCCGACACACCGCATCTCACCCCTCTGCCCGAGCAGCTGCCGGCGCTCGCCGGCGGTGTGTACACGATCAAGCGCTCGTCGTCGGCGCCGTCGGCTCTGACACTAGAGCTTCTGCACTAACTCGAGTTCGCTCGGGTCGTGCGAGCACACCAGCTCGACCTCGCTTCCGCGATCGCGGACGAGCTCGCGCAGCCGCTCCTGGTTTGAGAGCCGGGTCTTCCGGTCCGCCTGGACGAGGTTCTGGAAGGCGCGCAGCCCGGGCGGGCAGGATGGAGGGGTCTTGACCTCATCGTGGTGGAAGTACGCGTCGCCGCAATGCAGCAGCCAGCTCTGCTCACGCCGCACGGCCACGGCGGTGTGCCCGAGCGTGTGGCCATGGAGTGGGATCATCAAGACCTCGGGGCCGGCCCCCGGGAGCACCCGCACGCTCTCGAACCCGAGCCACTCGTCCCCTTGGACGTCGTGGGTGACCCACTTCGGGCCGTGCGCCCAGTCATGAGCCGCGATCCGGTACCGCCTCCGCTCCCTTCCCGGGGGATTCTGCATCGTCTGGTACTCGCGGGAGAAGACGTGGACCTGGGCGCCTGGAAAGTCGGGCAGCCCACCTGCGTGGTCGATGTCTAGGTGCGTCAGAACGATGTGCCGGACATCGTCTGGGTCATGGCCCAGAGCACGCACCTGCTCGATCGCCGTATCTCGCTCCGTGAGCGCCGGCCGCGTGATGAACGTGAACGTCCGGTCCAGCTGGCCTGGGTTTGTTACGTCGCCCAGGCCAAAGCCCGTGTCGACGAGCACAAGCGCCGTCTGAGCCCTCGATCAGGAGCACATGGCAGACGAGGCGCGCCGTCGAGATCCAGCTTCCCTGGCCGCTCAGTAGACGCTGACCCCAGGGACACATGGTTCCGCAGTTCAGATGACTGACGCTCGCTTCCGGCACGGGCGCCATCGTATTGACGTACGGACGCGGACGTGGGCGTCGGTCGCTCAAATCGAGGCCCCGGAAGGCCGATACCGATTGGATGGACCAAGCCGCCCAGGCCCAGGGCGCGCACCGGCTCGACGGCTTTGATGGCCTGCGGGCATGTGCCGCCATCCTTGTGATCGCGTATCACGCTGCCAGCATCGCGGGCGCCTCGCTGAACGGGCCGTTGGCGTCGGTGGCGGCCGAGCTCAAGGCCGGCGTCGCGATCTTTTTCGTGATCTCGGGCTTTCTCCTCTACCTGCCCTATGCCCGATCGATCAGGTCCGGAGACGATCTCCCAGATTGGCGCCGCTATTCCGTTCGTCGCGCCGTGCGGATCCTTCCCGCCTACTGGGTCGCCGTCACCGTGCTGGCTTTGTCCGGCCAGGTCCACGGAGTGCTCACTTCCCAATGGTGGCGCTTCTACGGGCTGGTCCAGATTTACCAACGCCACACGATCCACCAGGGATTGCTCGTGGCGTGGTCGCTCGCCGTTGAAGTCAGCTTCTACCTCGTACTCCCGTTTCTGGCCTACGGGATGCAGCGAGTGATCGCCGGACGCGCCGGCAGAAAGGCCGCCAAGGCGCAGCTATGGATCCTGGCGTCAATCGCCATCGGGTCGTGGGCACTGCGCGCCCTGCTCGCCCGCTCGCTGCTGGCGCCCGTGCCTGACACTCACCTTGTGTTGACCACCTCGCTGCCTGCCCTCGTCGACTGGTTCGCGGCCGGAATCGCGCTGGCCGTACTGCGAGCCGAATGGGAAACGCGGTCGGAGCTGGCCGGCCGGATCAAGACGCTGGCTCGTGCACCGGGGCGCTGTTGGTTACTGGCTGCCCTCGTTTACCTGGTGGGCGTCCCGCTCCAGCAGGGTGAGTTCTTCCTGCCCAGCTATGGCGTGGCGGCCCACGTCGCCATCGGACTCGCGGCCCTGCTGTTCGTGCTTCCCGCCGTGGTTCCCGGGCCCAGCCGGCGGCAGGGCCCGATGGCTTTCCTGGGCAGTCGAGCTATGGCGTGGCTGGGGCTCATCTCCTACGGCATATATCTCTGGCACCAGCCCCTGCGCAATGTGATCGATGGGTGGCTTGGTGCGCCCAGGGGAGCGCTCGCCTTCGCCGCCCTGTTTGTGCTCACGCTCGCCGGAGCAGTCTGCCTCGGCGCCGCCAGCTGGTACCTGGTCGAGCGCCCGGCGCAGCGCTGGCTGAAGTACCGCCCCCGCCCGGCCAGGGGGGAGGGTTCGGTTCCAGCAGGCGTCGTTTAACGCCGAGCCCCTACCCGGCCCAACCTGGGTTGATCGCGCGTCCGGCTGAATCGGGCATCTCGATGTTGACCAGCTCGCCGCCGGCATGGTCGACCTGGAGCGTGGTGTGCTCGAGACGGAAGCGCTCAAGCAGGAGGCGCTCCAACCCACGGCGGGTGGCGTGACAGTCGTCCTCGCTGCCGACGAGAACATGGGCCGACAATGCAGGGAACCCCGAGGTCACCTCCCACACGTGGAGGTCGTGAACCTCGGTCACGCCCGGGTACGCGACCATGCTCCGGCCGATCTCACCGGGGTCAAGCCCTTTCGGAGCCGCCTCCAGAAACACCCGGCCCGAGTCCCGAAGCAACTGGTAGGCGGCGCGCAGCATGATCGCGGCGACGATCAGCGAGGCGATTCCGTCGGCCCGGCGAAAGGCTCGTGGCCAGGATGACGCCGCCGGCGATTGCCGTGGCGATGAAGGCGATCAGGTCGGTCAGGACGTGCCGGAAGGCGCCTTCCACGTTCAGGCTCTGGCGGTTTGCTCTCGAGAGTTGCGAGCTGGCGGCCAGGTTGACGACGATTCCCACCAACGCCACGGCCAGCACGGCGCCGCCGAGGACCTTGGGAGGCGACACGAGCCGCCGGACCCCTTCGTAGGTGATCAGCAGGGCCAGGACCAGCAGCGTGGCGCCGTTGAACTGAGCGGAGAGGATCTCGGCTCGCTTGAGGCCGAAGGTCAGCGCTCCACGGGCGGGCCGCGCCGCCAGCCGGACCGCCAGCAGTGACAGCCCTAGCGCGGTGGCGTCGGTGAGCATATGGGCGGCGTCCGAGAGCAGCGCCAGCGAGGAGGCGAGGATGCCGGACACGACCTCGACCGCCATGAAGGCAACGATCAGAGCGAGGGCCGCGCTCAGCCGGCGCACGTCGGCCCCGGCCGAGACGCCGTGGACATGCCCGGCGTGGCCGGGGCCATGATCGTGATCGGCGTGCGGAGAGCGCACTCCTACTCCGAACCGAGCAGCCGCAGGTGCACCGACCCAGTCGGGGTCACGGTCGCCAGCCAGAGCTGAGCGCCGTTGACCCTGCAGTCAAAGCGACGTGGTCCGATGTGCTGGCAGCGGACCCGGACCGCCTTGTATCTATGGTGGCGCAGTCGTGCCGCCACCGCTCCCTGCGCTCGGCGCTGATCGATCGAACCGGCCGCAGGCGGCGAGGCCGCGCCCCCGGAGGTGGCGGGAGGCCGCTGGGTGGAGGTGTCGGCCCGCGTGGCGCTCCCGCAACCGGTGCATAGCACGACGCCAGCCGCCATCAGGCAAACCAGGAGTGACCTTGGACGCTCTGCCAGCAAGTCTGGGGCACATTATGGTCCCCCTCGTGGATCGGGCCTACGGCCCGCTGGCCAGGGTGAGCGTCCACGCCGAGCTGTAGCTCCCGGCGTAGGTGCTGGCTGGCACCGACAGTTTGAACGTGGGCGTCACCGTCTGGTTGCCAACGCCCGTGCTGGCAGCCGCGTTGTAGAGCTTGGTGGCGGTGGGCGCTGTGGACCCCGCCGGGACCACATAGGGGAAGGTGACCGAGTTGGTAGCCACGGTGCACGTGCTGTCGCGGTCAGGGTGCCATCGCCCACGTCGAGAGCCACGGCTGAACTGCTGGTTTCATCTTTCCCGTTGAGCGTCGACGTGAAGCTGGGTCCGCCTGGAGCGCTGACCCAACCGAGCGTGTTGGTGATCCGCTTTCCGCTGGTACGTTGGGATTCATCAACGGCACCCCCGGTGCCGTCAGCTTCTCAGGCACGCTGACCGGCGCCGACCAGACGCTCTCAACCCCTCAAGTTCGGCCAACACCGGGCTGGGCAATCGGACGGTGTGGCCGGGGCCTGTGGCCCTGGTTATCGACGTGGTCCGAATCGGGAGCTGGGGGAGATTTCTAACCCCCTCCCGATCTGCGACCTAGTCGTCGAGTTGGAGGACCGCCTCGCAGACGGCCGCGGATGCCTGGGCGGTCCGCTCGATGATCCAGGCCAGCCAGCGCCCTCGCGGTGCCTGCATGCAAACGACGCCGTTGCGGCGCATGTTCCACCCGAGTTCAGCGACCGCCGCCTCCGCCGCCTGCCGCCAGCCCGGCGGGGTCCCGGCGAGGGCAACGGCGCCGCCCATGTCATCGACGTCGACCTGCGCTCGTCGTACCCAGAGCCGGACCCTGATTGGTTTGCCGGAGACATACTCGAGTCCGGTATCTCGGATCACCTCGGTCGCTTGCCCTTTCCGGATCCGGTCGAGGGCGTCTGGTGGGACGCCGGCATCGAGCACCGCGGCTACCAGTTGCTCCTTTCCTGCATCAACGTCGTCAGCCACTGCGTCGACCAGCCGTGGCCATGAACCGAAGCCGAGCTCGCGGGCTACGGCCGCCTGGGCGTCGGCGAGACGCGGCGTCCGATCGCCCCGCAGGCGTGATAGCGCTTCAGCGTCGCCAGCTCTGGCATCACGAAGCAGTTCCTTTGCCCTTCTTCGTGCTTGGTCAAGATCGAGACCCATGACGATTCTCCCTCCAGCGCTCTGGGTGCTCGCATCCCCGGGGCCGGAAACGAATCGCGGCTCGACCGGTCGTTGGTGGTGGGTCTCAGACCCTTCCCGCGAGCTGGGGGCGTCCACCGGGCGCGCAATACAGGCTAACGGCTCTACAGATTGTGCTCTTCTGGCCGATAAGACCCTGATGGGAGCATCCGAGGGCGATCAATCAGGCACCAGCCCCGGCCTGGCGGGGTCCGATGTCCCAAGCTGGGAGAGCGGGAACCACTTCTCCTGCTCGATGAGCGCCGTCCTGGTGGGGGAGATCAACGATTTCGGCGGCCCGGAGGCGGTGGGGGAGCTGCTGCGCCGGGCGGGGAGCACCCGCACACCCGCGTACCTGACCGACATCACCAACTGGCTTTCCTACGACGAGGCCAACGCACTGTGGGAGGCGGGCACCGAGCTCACCCACCACCCGCATTTCTCTCGGATGGTCGGCGAGAAGGCGGCTGAGCGGTTGAGGGGCTCGCCCGTGGCGGCGCTCCTTCGCTCGCTTGGGTCACCGGAGGCGGTGTACCAGCAAATGGCGGTCGCCGCTACCAAGTTCAGCACCGTGTCCAAGCTGGAGGCGGTCGACTCGGGCCCTGGGTTTGCCGACATCAGGTCCGAGGCGGTCGGGTTTCCACGCAGCAGATACCACTGCGATTGGACCATCGGGCTCTTGTCCTGCACGACGCTGCTGTTCGGACTTCCACGAGCACATGTCGAGCACGCTGAATGTGAGGCATTCGGCGCTCCGGAGTGTCTCTACCGGATCACCTGGGATGCGGGTGAGGACCAGGAACAGGCAGGATCGTCGGAGCGGCTCGAGGCCCTCAGCCAGCAGCTCGAGGCGATGCGTGAGCGGTTGCAGAGCATGTTCGCCACCGCATCTGACCTGATCGCCTCGGACGAGATCGATGATGTGCTGGCCCGGATCACAGACCGTGCCGCGCTCGAGGTGCGGGCGCCCCGATACATGCTGGTGGTCCGCTTGGAGGACGGAGGCGAGGTCCATTGCCACCACCGCGGCTTTGAGGGCGAGGTTGCTTCCCACGCCGAGATGCTGCTCGATCGCCACACGGCCCAATTCCCGGACTCCTGGCTGGTGGTGCCGGTCGCTTCCGATCGGCGCAACTACGGCCGGTTGATGGCGGCATTCGAGTCTCAGGCCACGTTCTTCCCCCAGGAGCGTGAGCTGTTCGAGGTCTACGCCCGCTACGCCGCGAGTGCTCTCGACGGAGCGTCCGCGCTGCTCGAGGCCAAACGCCGTTACGACGAGTCGCTGGCCCTGCTCAAGCTGGCCCGCGCCCTGGCTTCCGCTGGCACCAGCGGGGAGGTCGCCCATCGGCTGGCGGACGCGGTGCCGCTGGTGGTGGACTGCGATCGCGTGAGCGTGTACCTCTGGGATCCGGCCCGCGGTGAACTCGTCAGGCGGGCGATGGCAGCCCGGGGCGACGACGATCCGCTTCTCAATGAGGAATGGGCGCGCTCGCCGAGTAGCGGTGGGCCCTTGGAGCGATTCCTAAACAGTCCGGGGCAGGACCCGATCTTCGTTGACGCGGACCACGGCGATCCGATCATGAGAGAGGAGCTCGAGCGTCAGGGTGGCGTCGCGTCAATCCTGGTGCCGATCTCGACGAACGAATCGTTCTTAGGGCTCCTCAGCGTCTCGGTGATCGACACCCCCGAGCGGCTGCGGCCTAATTCCGAGCTTCTCAACCGCCTTTCTGGCGTGGCTGCCCAAGCCACCACCGCGCTCCTCAACGGACGGCTGGTCGACCAGATCACTCACCAGGCGATGCATGACCAGCTGACCGGGCTGGCCAATCGGCTGCGCTTCACCGACGAGCTGCGCAAGGCGGTAAACCGCGTACGCGAATCTTCCGAGCTGGTGACGGTCTTCTACATCGACCTGGACGGGTTCAAGCCGGTGAATGATGAGTTTGGCCACGACACTGGCGACGATCTGCTGATCGCCGTCGGAAAGCGGATGTCCGATTGCACCCGCTCCAGCGACACGGTGGCGCGGCTGGGCGGTGACGAATTCGCCGTCCTGATCGCGCACGCCAGCACCACCGCTGACGTGGACCTCGTAAACGATCGCCTGACCAGTGCCTTCGCCTACCCCTTCCAGGTCGGCGACCACGAGATCCCGCTCACCGCCAGCATCGGACGGGCCACGTACCCGGTCGACGCCGATAGTGCTGATTCGCTGCTGCGCCAGGCCGACGCGTCGATGTTCGCCGCCAAGCGCGAGACCGTCGGCCAGCGCTGAGAGTCCGGTTCAGCTAGTCGGCTCGGTCAGGTTGTGGATATCCACCCTGGACTGGCGACTCACAGCGCGGATCGACACCGACACCCGCCTCACCGTCGTCCTCCGGCTTCGCGCGCGCGTGTGTGACTGAGGCGATCGGGAGAGCAAAACCGACGCGCCCAGTTCACACGAGCGCCGTTACGACCGCGCTAGGCCCCGGGGAGCACTCGATCGAGCTGCGCCCTTGCCCGTAGCTACTGGCCGGGGCCGGAGGCCCCGATATGGGAACATCAGGCGTTGCCCCTATTCCGAAATAAGCCCCCGGCACCGCCAAGCGAGAGCGAGCTCGAGGCTGCCGAGCTCGACCTTGAGCGCATCCGCCGAGGGGGGATTCCGCTAGGCGCGGAAGAGCGACTGAAGGCGATCGCCGCGACGAGCTCGCCGGTCTTCAGCAGCGATCTGAGCACCAAGGAATACGCGATCGCCAGCGCCTCGGGCCTGGAGCCAATAGCCCAGATCATGGGCTCATCCGTCGTACAGCACGGCTGGCAGAATTACGGATGGGGGTCTTACGGAGGCGGGATCAGCGAGGTGCCGGTCCTCGCCGCGCCGTGGAACCTGTCCCGGGAGCGCTCATTTGATCGCCTCCGCCGAGAGGCCCAGTTCGCCGGGGCGGATGCCGTGATCGGGATCGAACTGACCATCAGCAGCTTTCTCGATGAGCCGGGCACTGTGGAATACGCCGTCTTCGGCACGGCGGTGCGCGATCCGCTGCTGGTTCACGGCTCCCGCTCCGGGCCCCGGATGTGCACGCTGAACGCCCAGGACGTCGACAAGCTGCGTCGCATCGGGGCCGAGACCGTGGCGGTTATCGGCCATACGTCTGTGGTGATCGTGGCCCTCAGCATGATGGCCAACCAGATGATGAGCACCTGGTGGGGTAATCAGGAGATGACGGAGGTCACCCAGGGCGTATACGCCGCGCGGCAGCTGGCGATGCAAGAGGTATCCGGCCAGGCGCGGCAGGCTGGGGCCAACAACATGGTCATCTCAACGCTCACCCACACGATCGATCACCGCGAGTTCCCGCGACCCGGTTACCCCCAGCACTTCTTCATCGTCTCGATGCACGTATTGGGCACGGCGATCCGGCTCGGCGCCCACGGTCCTCATCCGGCCCCCCTGGGGGTGCCCATGTTGTCAATCAACCTCGGCGCCAAGTGATGCTGGCCCACTAACGTTCAGGAGAGTCCAGATGTCGACATATGACCCGACCAGCACCGAGGGCCTCGCTGAACACGCCAGCGAGCGTCTGGAGATGAATGCCAGAGGTCTGTTCACCTCCGACCTCTCCGTGAACGAATACCTGTGCGTGGAGAAGGCCGGCTTTGAGCCCGTGGGACTCGTGGTCGGCTCGAGCATCTACCACATTGGTTTTCAGATGGCCAACTGGAAGGCCAGCCAGGAGCTGACCGTCCTCACGCAGGCGATGTACGCGGCTCGCGAGCTGGCGATGACGAGGATGGAGGAGGAGGCCGAGCAACTGGGAGCGGATGGCATCGTCGGCGTTCGGCTGGACATTGGGCGCTACGAGTGGGGGGCGGACATGGCCGAGTTCATCGCCATCGGCACCGCCGTGAAGCACAAGGGTGGCAAGGTCCACCGCGCCCCCAACGGGCGTCCTTTCACCTCCGACCTGAGCGGACAGGCGTTCTGGACGCTTATGCAGACCGGCAAGCGGCCGGTCGGGATGGTGATGGGCAACTGCGTCTACCACGTGGCCCATCGCGGAATGATGCAATCACTCCGGCAGACGGGGCAGAACGTCGAACTCGAGCAGTACACGCAGGCTCTCTACGACGCGCGCGAGCTGGCCATGGAGCGCATGCAGAAGGAGGCCGAAGCGATCGGAGACGGCGTGCTGGGGATCGTGGAGGTCAAGCTCCACCAGAACAACCACGGCTGGGGCAGCCACACGATTGAGTTCTTTGCCATCGGCACCGCGGTGGTGCCCAACGAGCACGCCGAACCCGGCCAGCAGCTCCCGGACATCACCCCGGTCCTGGATATAAACGACTAAGCGCTCATGTGAGAAGCCGTTCGAGCGACAGTCGCGCGGTCTCTGATCGCTCGGCTTCGGTGCTTAGCGCTGCGCTCAATGCGTCAAGCCACGCGTCTAGCGGTAGCTCCTGACGCCTGATGACGACTCCTCGCACGGTCTTGGCCAGGGTCGTGTCCGCCCTCTGCCCGGACAAAGAGAGCACGAATGTCTCGTCGCCGAGCTGAACCTCGAGACGCTCGAGGCGCTTATCTCTTGACAGAAACCGCCCGCGCTGGCGGATGACCCTCGCCTGATCCGGGAGAGCCTCGCTCAGCTTTGCCGCCAGCGCCTCGGCGAGCGCTCGCGAGTCTGACGCGTCGGCCCGCAGGGAGGACGCCGCGAGATCAATTTGATGCTCTGCCATGAGGCGACGATAGATGACCAGGGGCGGACGAAGATCAAACCGTCAAGACCGGGTCAAAAACCCCGACTGGCAGTAGAACGCTGCTTGCGCGCTGTCAGCCGGAGATCGACGGGGTGGTGGTCGCCTGGATGTCGACCGGCGCTTCGGCGATTCCCGCGCCGGCGCATGCTTCCGTACGCGATTGACCACGGGCATGACGAAGATCAAGCCAGGCTCGCGGACGCCTTCGCTGACGCGACCCAGCCGGAACTGCACGCCACGCTCATACTGCTTGATCACGTAGAAGCCAAACATGCTGGCTTTCTCGCCGGGTTCTCCGGCGTGGAACTCCCGCCCCGTTCTGCCGTCAAGCCTCGCCGCTCCTGCGCAGCAAAAGCCAGGTCAGAAACACGAAGCGCGCTCCCGCGGCCATGTGCGGGCGGTCGGCATCCCCGTGCCGGCCGGACCTAGGCGGGACTGCCCGCCGCCGTTGACCGACACAGCACTGTAGGGCCGCCCAGCAACCTCAACGTGGTCTGCGACGAGTCTCTGTCTGGGGCGCTTGCCGTTGTGCGGACGGGTCGGCGTCAGACGCCAGCGCGTGGGGGGTTTTCAGGTGCGCCCGCCCGCGTCGAGGTCGGGGCTCCATCAATATTCGAGTGCTTGGTCCGGGCGTTGAACGACCCGCTGGCCCCGTCGACCCGAGCTACACCAGTCTTGTCAGGATCGAGTCCAGCTCCGTCGACGCGGTCGGTCCATCCGTCGACGCTGTCATACCAACGGCGGGCGGCGGACCCATAGGGGTCTGCGTACCACCCTCCAGAACGTTTGCGGTCGGCCGCTGTATGTGCGGCCTTTCGAAACATGAACGTCATATCCGTCTCCTTCCACCGTGCGCTTCCGCAGTACAAGCCCTCCCACTCAAATGGCGGAGAGCTCTTTGTTGGCGTTTCTGTCGCCCAGACAAAACGACCCGTAAGGTCATCAGCAACGGTGGCCGGCGGGGGTAATGGCGCACCTGGGGGCAAATCGGCCCAGACAGCGACTCTACTCCACTGGCTCGGTCGGGACCACAACGGACGAGATCCGCCTGCTGTACGGAGTCGACGTCCGCCGCCAGCGCTGGGCGGTCGTCATGCGGCATAGTCGCCGGCTCAATCAGGGTCGAAGAGGATGATGTGGCGATGGGCGAGGTCAATCCAGAGGAGTCGCTCGAGATCGGCCGCGGCGTGTTCAAGAGGCTCGGTGATTGCACCGGCTCGGAGATCGAGTCCGCGATACGTCTGATTGCCCAAAAACGGATTGATCACGCCTGGATTGACGAACAAGCGGCAGGACCGGATCAGGGCGAGCTGACGATCGCCCGCCGCTTCTTCGCCAACACGACCGATGCAGAGCGAGATCTCATCGCCTACTGGCAGATGGTGAAGCTCGTCGAGGAAGCGCACCTGCGCTACACGAGCGAGCGCGACGCTTGACGGCCGCCAAGCTCACAGGCGCCCCATCGAGGCCAGTGGCGCGGTCGGGCTTCTAGCCAATTGAGCCCTCCATCTGCAGCTCGATCAGGCGGTTCATCTCGACCGCGTATTCCATCGGGAGTTCCTTGATGATCGGCGAAGCGGCGTCGCCAGTGCGGTCAGCCGCGACGTAGTTGCGCAGCACCCGCTGGCGTTGTTCGACCATTAGCCGAAGGATGCGCAGTTTGCGGTCGGTCATGGCCGCTGCGCTGCCCGGCCCGGGAGGCGCGCCCGAGACGTCGACTGCGTAGGGGAGGTCCTCCGGTCCGGGGAGGTCCTCCGGTCCGACGAGGCGGAAGCCGAGGGTGCGCTCCAGGCTGGCCGCTTCCGGCGGCGCGGCGCATTCCGGGCAAGCAATGATGTAGGCCGCGGCGGCGGGGGTGAAGCGCAGCCGGCAGTGTGGGCAACACAGGTGGGTCATGGCTGGCGTCACCATGGGTTCTTTCCGGGTAGGCCGTGGCCGCACTCGGGGCAGCCCCGGTTCATCACCGGCTCCTGTGAGCGCTCGTCTTCGAGCTCGAAGTACACCCGGTGGCGCCCCAGGCCGGACACGCGCAAGAGGTGCCCGCACTCGGAACAGCTATAGGGCGGCCTTGAATCCGGCTTGGCTGCTGGCGCCGGCCCGTCGGTTGGAGCGATCAGTACCGCGCTGGTCATCGGGTCACCGCCTCGCTGCTGAAGCTGCCGCCCTCATCCAGCCAGCGCTCGGCGTCGGAGTCGTCGTGTGACGCAGCGGCGCGGCGGGCGGAGAGATCGACCGGCGATTGGGCGCCCGAGTGGTCTTCAAACGACGCGTGCGAGGCGCCGCGGTGGACTCTGCCCGCGGCTTGGTTAGCTTCCTCGTAGGACCCGAAGCCCTCGGACCGTACGAGGGTCTCGCCGCCGTCGGCAACGATCACCCAGTGGTAGCGGCCGCCGTTGTCCTCATCTGTGCGGAACGTCATCGAGCCGGGCTCGGGCCCAGGGGTCGCAGCCTGAAGATTCTTTTCGGCGGCGCCGGCTGGCTTGCGTTGGGTGGAGCGGGTCATGATCGGGCACCGTGTTGGCCCGGTGCGCGGGTGCGCCAGTGAAACGCGGCGGTCGCGACGAGTCCGACCAGCCAGCCGAGGATCGCAGCGAACAGCACCAGCCACACGAGCGACACGTGGGAGCTGCCGAACACCCAGTTGACCTTCACCTGAGCTGTGTTCGAGACCGCGAGCGCGATCAGGAAAGCCACCAGGGCCACGGCCAAGATCGCGTAGGTGTGCAGGCGCGAGCGGTGGGCCTTGCGGCGGGAGTGCTCACGCCGCGTCTCCCTATCCGTTGCGGCGGAAGGCTGCGCGGCGGCGATACCGGGATCCGGGTCGGTCGCGACCGGTGACCCGGTGATCACGGGCGGCGCGATCGTGCCGGCGATCACGTCCGGCGCGGGCGGGCCGGCGGGCGTACTGCGGGTCGTGGAGAGCATGGTGAGAACCTCCTCAGAGTGGCGAGGGGATCTTCAGCGTCCTCTCGGAATACTTGCTGACCATAGCATGAAAAAAGAGTCTAGAACTGTTAGCCTAAATATGATGTCTGCGACCGTCGTCCCCGGCTGGAAGTTTTTGACCAATCACGCGCAGGTGCTGGTCTGCATCGCTCACGACCCAGGCACCCGTTTGCGTGACATCGGCGAGCGGGTTGGGATCACCGAGCGCGCCGCGCACCGCATCGTGGTCGAGCTCGCCGACGCCGGCTACATCACGCGCCGGCGAAGCGGACGCCGCAACCACTACACGATCAACGCGCACTTCCCGCTTCCCGATCCGGTCGCCCGCGAGCGGAACGTCGGAGAGCTGCTGGCCATCCTCACCGCCCCGTAGCAGACCAACCGGCGGGCGCGGTCGCCCCGGGACGTCGGATCGGCCCAGCAGTTCACGCTGCCCCACCGACCACTCAGACAGCCTGGTGGGGGTATGCGGGTAGCACGATGGGTCAGGGGCGACTCGCGTGCTCTTCCTTCTCGGCGTCGACGAGCGCCCAACCCATGCGCTCGACGAGCTGGTCGGCGTAATGCTCGTTTGCGAACATCTCGGAGGGTACGTGCTCGGTCAGCATGACCTCGTGAGCACGTCCCTGCACTTCAGTTAGAACTTGAACTATGGGCACGTGTGCTCCTTTTGATCGCGGTGTCGGCGCTCAACTGGCGATGATGCGCGCGGGTTGGCACGTGCAGCTTCGGGGGGCCGTGCCGGTCGGCTTTCGTTTCGCTGGGCTGTGCAGCGACCTTCTACGTGTCGTCGGGCGTGGATTGCCCGGTCGACCAGCCGTGCTCCGCGAGCACGAGACCACTCGCCTCTGCTGCGTGCGGCCTGATTGTCATGCGTTGTGGTCATGGCCTTTGGGCCTTTCCGTCCCTTATTTGCGCGGCGCGGAGAAGAGAGGGCCAGGACCCGCGCGTGACTTAGTAGCGACGCGACCACCGGCGGTGGGTTGACGTCGTTGAGGTGCCCCCAACCGGCCCCGCAGTCAAAAGCCAGTAACCCCTGCCTCTCGCCTCGTGGCGCTGTAGCGCCGTTGGTGGCATTCGGGCTTGGGCTGAGAATTCTGGCCGCGGGACCAGCCTCCTACGACACTACTCCGTTTGCGGCGCGCGAGGGCCCGCCCCTGAAAATGATTCGTTGCCCCTGCCATGAGCCGCTGGTGCCACTGGGAAGCAGCAGGGCCGAAGGGCCACGGCCTTGATGACCCACCCGCCCGAGGCCGAGGATCGTTATGCGTCGGGTCCAGTCGGCGGGCCGGGTCGCTTGGGCAGCAGCCGGTGGCCGTCGACGACGGCGGTGGCAAGGTCGATTAGCTTGCGGTTATCAGCGCGGGAGCGCTCCCGGAGCATCTCAAACGCGGTGTTCTCGTCGGTCGAGTGGCGTTCCATGAGGATTCCCTTGGCCCGTTCGATCAGGGCTCGGCGCCCGAACGCGCCTTGGAGGTCGTGGTACTCGGTGAATCGGCGCAGGACGATGTCGATCGAGCTCTGCCAATCGTCGACGTCGATGTCTGAGATGTGAGCGAACACGCCTCGCTTCGAGGCTTCCTTGATGAACGCGGGATCGTGCGCGTGCAGCAGGACGATCACGGGGCAGGCGGCCTCGCGGACGATCCGGTCGATCAGATCCAGCGCATGCTCGGAGCTCTCTCCGAGTCCGACGAGAGCGACGTCGGGCCGTTCGCGAGCGGTCACCGGTCCGACATCCTCGACGTTGATCTCGCGGGCAATGACCTCGTGGCCGAGGGAGGCGACGATGGGGGCAACGAGCGCGAGCCGGTCCTTGCGCTCGTTGGCGATCAGGACGCGGAGATGGTCGGCATCATGGGTGAGCGGCTGCATGCGCCGATTCTAAAAAAGTGTGGACACGTTGCAGGAGGCGCTACCATTGGGGAAGCCTCGCCCTAACCGTTCGGCGGGCCAGTCCAGTTCCGGCTCCAGCGACTTGGCCGGCGTGCGCGAGACCTCGTGGTCATCGCGACGAGACACACGTCAGAAGCCATGTCCGTCACCCCGCATCTCGAGAACCCAGAGCGCTGAGCCGTGCGGCCTCGTCGCTTTCCCCGTCTGTGTCGCACCTGTGAGGCGCCGATGGCTTGTCAGCAGGACTCGTGCTGGCACTGCAACACCCTCTGGGATGACCTCCCTCGGGCGTCAGCCAGAGAACCGGCTCCTGTCATCACTGCCAGTGCAAAGCCAACTCCTGTAAAGCCCCGCTCCTCTGACGCGGCAATTCTTTCGCCGGCATGAGCGGTCGTGCCGGTATAAAGCCGTCGGCTGAGGAGGCCAGGTCCGGCGTTGGGCAGGCTTTCTGGCGGGACGCGCTTGAGCCATACGCCAGGGCGGACAGGGTGCGCAGTCTGGGCTGTTTGCTGACGTCGGTCGTGTCCTATCTCGTGCTCTTTGTGCTCATGGACCTTTCGCTGGGGGTCTCATACCTGCTGACGCTCGCGCTTGCGATTCCGGCTGCCGGCTTTCTGGTCCGTACCTACATCGTCTTTCACGACTGCACGCACGGGTCGTTTCTGGCCTCCAAGCGCGCGAACCGGTGGCTCGGCACGGCGCTTGGCCTGCTTGTGTTCTCGACCTTTGAGTGCTGGAAGCACGCCCACGCGGTACATCATGCGACCGCGGGGGATCTGGAACGCCGTGGCGTCGGGGACCTCCCGACTCTGACCGTGGCCGAGTATGACGCGCGCCGGTGGCGCGGCCGGCTGGCCTATCGGCTGTTTCGCAACCCGCTCGTTATGTTCGGGCTCGGCCCGTTCTTTGCCTTGGTCGTGCAACCTCGGATCGTGCCGCGCTCCGCGCGACCGCGGATCAAGCGCAGCGTCATGGCCACGAACGTCGCGCTCGTCCTGATGGTTGGCGGGCTCTGCTGGCTGATGGGCTGGCGGCAGTACCTGCTGGTGCAATGCCCGACGATCATGCTGGCAGGCGCGACCGGGATCTGGCTGTTCTACGTGCAGCATCAATTCGAAGATGCCTACTGGGAGACCTCGGCGCGTTGGAGCTACGCCGATGCCGCGCTGCGCGGCAGCTCCTATCTGAAGCTCCCGAAGGTGCTGCAGTTCTTCTCAGGAAACATCGGGTTTCACCATGTCCACCATCTGAGCGCTCGGATCCCGAACTACAACCTCCAACGGGCACACGACGAGAACCCAATCTTCCAAGACGTACCCACACTCTCTCTGACCGATGGGCTGCGGGCCGTGAGACTCAAGCTCTACGATCAGGGCAGCGGTCGAATGGTCAGCTTCGCCCAGGCGCGCGCCAGCTCTCGGGCACGGCACGAGCCGGTGGCCAAGCGCGGGAGGACCGCAGGACTGCCGACCGGCGAGCATCTGGCAGAGCCGGGGCTTGCACAAGGCGAGCTCCGCTGAGATGGCCGTCACTCCTCCCAGGCGCGCGGACGACGGTTCAGCACCGGGCGAGGGCCGGTCCTTCGATGGCACGGCAAACGGATCACGCCCGGTGCCGCCGCGGGCTCCATCGCTCACCAGCCATGATGAGCGCTCGCTGGCCGAAAGCGAGCAAACCGCCAGCGAGACTGACCAGACGCTCTCAGACGCCGATCACAGCGCCTCCGAGAGCGATCAGACCAGCGCGGAGCAAGACCAGGCAGCGTCCGACAGCGACCAGGCCGCCAGCGACCACGACCTCGCATCGGGTGTCAACCAAGCCGCCCACGAGTTCAGCCGTGGCATCCGCCAGCGCTCCACCCGGCTGCGCGAACAGACCGCCTCAGAGCGTCTGCGAATCGCCGGGCACCGCGACGGGGTCGCGGAGCTCAGAGATTTTGCGGCTCTCGCCCGCGACCAGGCCGCTGACGCCCGGGACCTGGCCATGGTCCAGCTCGAAGCGGCCGCCGACCAGCAGGAGCACACACGGGCACTCACGGGCGTCGAGCTCGTGGCCCGCGCCGCCGAGCAGCGCAAGCGCGCCGCGCAGCACCGCGCGCAAGCGGCCAACTACCGCCTCCTCGCAGCCGAGGACCGCCGCGCAGCCGCCTGGGACCGGCTACAGGGGGCCCGGGAGCGCGACCAAGCACGGAATGACCGCGTGGCTCTCGCGATCGAACTTGAGCGAGCCGCGGTCGATGCCCTGACGGGCGCACGCACGCGAGCGGTCGGACTCCGCGAGCTCGATCACGAGTTGGTCCGCGCTAGGCGGACCAACAGCCCACTGGTTGTCGCCTACATCGACGTCGTCGACCTCAAAGCCATCAACGATCTCCGCGGGCACGCTGCCGGCGACGCCCTGCTCAAGCATGTAGTCGCCCACGTCAAGGCACACCTGCGCCCCTACGATCTGATCATTCGCCTCGGCGGCGATGAATTTCTCTGCGTGATGGCAAACCTGACACTCGGACCCGCCCGGGGCCGCTTTGACGCCATCGCCACGGCGCTCAATCGGGCAACAAGTGCAGGCGCGATCCGGACCGGGTTTGCCCAGCTACGCGATCACGAGACAGCCGGCAGGCTGATCGCGCGCGCCGACAGCGAACTAATCCCCAAACCCCGGTAGCGGCTGCGGATCCTGACCACAGCCAGCCAGATGCCACAGATGAGCGTCACGACCAAACGCGCAGAGCCGAAGGGCAAGCCCGACTCGGGGGGTTCCGGAGCGCTCCGACCGTCGCCTGGCGTCGAACCTCCGACTGTCGCCAGCCTATCTCCGGTCCGTCAGCGCGGCGAGGTGCTGTTCGAGGTCCGGTTCGCCAGCGTCATGGGCGACGACGATCTCGCGCTGCTCGCGCGGAGGTTGGACCTTTCCACGCACGTCCAACCGACGATCCGTTCGCGGAAGGGCACCGCTCGGCGCCACGACACGCCAGGTTTCGCACGCCTTGACCACTACTCCGGCTTGTTCTTGAAGCGGGGCGGGGCCGAGGGGGAGTGGCGGCTCGAGGCGCGAACCTGGGGTCGTCCGGCAGCGCAGAGCGTCCATGAATGGCATGTGCTGGCCGCTGGCGCTGCGCGCGAGCTCGACCCTACGGTGGCCTCGCCCGAGCGGCTCGATGCCGGTACGCGCGAGCTTTCCGACCGTCCCCTGGGGCGAGCCGCGAACAAGCGTCTGGCGCGGTTTCGCCGCCGCCTGGTAGGGGTCTCGTAGCGGGCCGATATGTATGGAGCACGCCTTGGCTCGGTCGGACAGCCTCGACCGACCGGGGCAGCCCACGCTGATCGGGCAACCGGGGTCCATGTGATGAACCGCCTCGACGCGCTGCTCTACGCCTGAGGGGCACATGCTCTCCAACCCAGCCCCGCCGCGAGCCGACCCTCCAGCACCGCTAGTCGGTCGCTCGCTCTCCGCATCTGCCGCGAAGGGTGGGATGGTCGGGCTCACGCTGGGCGCGCTCGGGGTGGTGTTCGGCGACATCGGCACGAGCCCGCTGTATGCGCTGCAGGCGGTGTTCACCGCCAACGGCCACGCCGTCCACGCCACTCCCAGCGAGGTGTATGGGGTGGTCTCGCTCGTGTTCTGGTCGATCACGATGATCGTCTCGGTTAAGTACGTGACGTTCATCATGCGCGCCGACAACCATGGCGAGGGGGGCATCATGGCGCTCACGGCGCTGGTGGAGGGGATGAGGCTAAGGAGTGCCAGAGCCAAGGTGGTGTTGGTGATGCTGGGCATCCTCGGCGCTTCGCTGTTCTATGGCGACGGGATGATCACTCCGGCGATCTCGGTGCTCTCAGCGGTCGAAGGGCTCAAGGTCGCAGCGCCCAGCCTCGGCTCGCTGGTGCTGCCCATCACCTTGGTCGTGATCACGCTGCTGTTCGCGATCCAGCGCTTTGGCACGCAGCGCGTGGGCAGTCTCTTCGGCCCGGTGATGTCGGTTTGGTTCGGTGTCCTTGCCGTGCTCGGCGTCAGCGAGATCGCGAGGCACCCCGGCGTGATCAAGGGTCTGTCTCCCGTTTATGGCGCCGAGTTCTTCTTCGATCACGGTGCGGTGGCGTTCGTCGCGCTCGCCGCGGTGGTGCTGGCGGTGACCGGCGCGGAGGCGCTGTACGCAGACATGGGGCATTTCGGCCGCGCGCCGATCCGCCGGGCGTGGTTTTTCCTCGTGTTCCCCGCGCTCACGCTCAACTATCTGGCTCAGGGCTCGCTGGTCCTGCGCTCGCCCAAGGCAGGGGCGAACCCGTTCTTCCTGCTTGTGCCGCCGTGGGCGCAGGTGCCGATGGTGATTCTCGCGACCGTGGCGACGGTGATCGCTTCGCAGTCGGTCATCTCGGGCGCGTTTAGCGTCACGCGCCAGGCCGCGCAGCTCGGCTTCCTACCTCGGATGCGGATCCGCCAGACCTCACAGCGCCAGATCGGGCAGATCTATGTGCCCGCGATCAACCGGGGCCTGTTCGCCGCCGTAGTCCTGCTCGTCCTGGGTTTCGGGTCCTCTACCGCACTGGCGTCGGCCTACGGAGTCGCGGTCACCGGCACGTTCATGCTCAACACGATCCTGTTCCTCGCGGTCGCTCGGTTGCTGTGGCTCCGGCCCAGGCGGCTGATCGCGCTCGGCGCGATCGTGTTCCTCGGGATCGAGCTCGCGTTCTTTGCGGCGAACCTGACCAAGATCGTGCACGGTGGCTGGGTGCCGCTGGTGATCGCCCTGATCGCGTTCGTGGTGCTTGTGACCTGGCGTAAGGGACGCGAGATCGTGAGCGCCAATCGCAGCCGCGAGGAGGGGCCGCTGCGCGATTTTGTCAAGCACCTCGACGCGCGAGATTTTCCCGTCGTTCGCGTGCCCGGCACCGCCGTGTTTCTCAACTCCAACCCCAAGACGACGCCGCTCGCCCTGCGCGCGAACGTCGAGCACAACCACGTGCTGCACAAAAACGTCGTGATCGTCTCGATCGAGACCGAGCGCATCCCCCACATCGCCCAACGTGACCGGGTCCTACCCGACGACCTCGGTGAAGGCGGCGACGGCATCACCCGCCTCACCGCCCGGTTCGGATTCCAGGACGACACCGACGTGCCCGCGGCCTTGCGCGTAGCGAACCGCCTCGGGCTGCTCGAGGGGACCTGCGACATCGACACCGCGTCCTACTTCCTCTCGCAGATCACGATCGTTCGATCAGACACGCCGGGCATGAGCAGATGGCGAAAGAACCTGTTCCTCGCCCTGGCCCACAACGCAGCCGACCCGGTCGAGTACTTCAGGCTTCCCGAGCACCGCACCCTCACCATCGGCGAGCGAATCGAGGTATGAGGGCCCTTCGTTCGCGGCGCGGTGCGCGTGGTGTCGCCGCACCGGGCCGTAGCGTTCTTGCCGATCCTGCCGTGTTGCTCCCGATTGGAGGCTGTCAGATGAGTGCACCCGTCAAGGTCCGCGAACAACTGCCACACGTCGTGCGCTTTGATCCTAAGGAGATGAAGAAAGCGCTCGGCGAAGTCGAGGGCTTCAACGCCAAGGTCGCGCTCGTGGTCACGCGCAGCGTAGGCACGATGGCCTGCGCGTACGTGTTCGCCGTGATCGCCTTGATCTCCCTGCCCGCCGCGATCAACTCCGGGCAGGTGATCGTGATCGTCGCGTGGATCGCGCAGACCTTCCTACAGCTCGTGCTGCTGTCGATCATCATGGTCGGCCAGTCGGTGCAGTCCGCCGCCTCGGACGTGCGCGCCGCGAAGGAGTTCGCCGACACCGAGACGATCCTTGACCGCCTCGACGTCAACACCGCGGGCGGCATCAGGGACGTGCTCGAGGCCATCCACGCGATCGCCAAGCCGCCAAGCGCCCCGCAGTCCAGCCCCCCGAGCCAGCGCCAACCGAACTGACCACGAGTCAGACCGGGGCCTGCCGGGGCATACAAAGGGCGCCGGAAGTCGACGGCGCTCACGAGGGCACCCGGCTCGGCTCAAGTCGTCCGACCGTCACGGCCGGTTTGAGGACCCGAGCCAGGCTCGCGGTCTGCCGAAGCGTTCTCCCTGCTGGCTAGCTGGGCGGCCACAGAACAACCCAACCCTCCCGTCCCAACGGATTCTTCTCTGGCGCCCCAGGCGGGTTCGGTGGTGGCGCGAGCGCGTCGTGCGATGCGGAGGCTGGCTCGACGGTGAAGATGCTCATGGTGAGAGCTGGGTCGGCGGTCATCTGCATCGTCTCGTAGCTGCCCGCGATGTCACCGACGATCGGGTGGTGCAGGAGCTTGGCGCCGGTGCCGTGGAAGCGGACGTTGTGCGCGGCCCATGGCGAGGAGCGCTCGCCCGAGCGGGTTGGCGGCGATGTAGTCAAAGCGCGAGTTGCGCACGAGCGCCGGCGATTCAGCGCCTTTAGGTGATGGACGAGAGCGGACGAAGATCAAACCGTAAAGGCCGAGTTGAGACATTGAGGCGAGCATTGCTCGAGTAGTCCTAGTTCTGGCCGAGAAGCAGGTGCCATGAGCGGCGCGGGTCGAGACGCGCTTTCATTTCGGCGCGGGGACGTTGAGCCGGCGCGGCTTTGTGACTGCCTGTGTCCGGGAGGGGCAGTCAGCAGGACGGCTCGATGGTGGCTGCTTTGGTGGCCGAGCAGCAGGGCGCCGACCACGGCGTGCTTCTCGATTCGTCGGCACTACCCGACCGTGCCGAACACCCCGGAAGACCTCCGCCGAGTGGGCTACCACACGACGCATGCTGAGCGCTTCCGCGGAAGTGCGTTGCTCGCCAGGGCCCACTGAGCATTCCCCCGCAGGCCGCAGCAACCGAGCCGCACCGCATCGCACGGCGATCCGAGCTGTCAGGAACCCGCAGGCCGCCTGGCTCTGAGAGTCGTCAAGCGGGGCCGATCAGTTCGTAGGGTAATGACGACGCCGGAGTGGCGAGGCAGAAGCTCGTCGTGGGGCAGGTGATACCAAAGAAGCCGTCCAAGGGGGCCGAGGACGTGGGCTTCGGGACTGAGATCGGCCGCCAGCCAGTCGTGCCCGCAGTGCCTTGTAGCAGGAACGTCGCTCCCTCGATGCCGAGCGCTTTCCCAGCCTGATAGCCCCCGGCGACGCAAGTGCCCGCGGAAGGACAGGCCACTCCCGCGAGGCTGCCGTCGATCGCCGGCAAACCGCCCACCGAACTCCATTTGACGCCACCGTCACTCGTCGCGATCACCGGCACGAAGCGGTTGGGGTTCTGCGGTGAAGGCTGGTAGTTGCCGACCGCGACGCACGATCGCGTCCCTGGGGCGCACGCGAGTGCGTTGACATTGGTGGTCAGGTGGGCCCAGCTGGCGGGGGATTGTGCAACCGCAAACCCGGTCGGGCCACGGGTCGTCACGATCATCGCCGACGAGCTTGCCGCGACACAGAATTTGGCACTCGTGCAGGAGACGGCGCTCAAGGCCCCGACCGAACTCGGCGGCCGCAGATTGTGCCAGGAGCGCCCTGCATCAATCGTGTACCAAACGACCCCACCTTCATTACTCGCGCCGCCGTTGTAGCTGCCTACCGCGACACAAGAGCTAGCGGTTCCACAAGACACGCCGGCGACGTTGATCGACACTCCCTTAGATGCGCCCAATCCGATCACATGCCAGTGTTTGCGTCCGACTCGCTCGCTCAGAACAAGGGCGTCTGGCCCGCTGACGCTCCTTCCGTTGCGGGTTCCGGTGCTGTTCCCCACGACGACGCAGGTGACCCCGCCGCTGCACGAAATGCCAACCAGAACCGTGCTCGCCGTCGAGGACAACACCACGTTGGCCGAGGTGCCCCAGGTGGAGCCGCCGTTCGTTGTCCGTTCGATCACATGACCGTCGATCGCAAAACAGCCACTCGAATCAAAGCAGTACGGAGTCCCGGGGACAGTGTAATTCCGACTCAAAAAGTTCTCATAGACCGCCCGCCAGCCTGTGGGCCGCCCAGCGGAACTGGAGGAGGTCACTGGACGCGAGGCGTTTGAAGAGGTCGTTGGATGCGAGGGCGAGCCTCCACAGCTCGTCAGCAGCACAGCGCTGCCGACGACGACCAACACTGATGCCGCACGGGCGCCAAAGATCCAGGCTCTCACGCACGGCGAAAGGTACCGGAGATTGCTCCCCCGCAAAGGACCTGCAGTGCGGTGGTCAAATGATAGGCGACGCGCTGCGGTCAGGGCCGCCGAGTGGTCCACCCGCTATAAGCGTGGCAAATCGATGCGCCCAGTCCACGGGTGGCTACCGGCGACGACAATGCGCCGAGCGCAAACGGCAGTGCCAGGCAGCCGGATCGAACCACTTCAAGCAGGGGGTTCCGAACGGTTTTTCGATAGCGCCGACATTCTCCGAGCTGAGCACCGCAACCACGGCAACGCAGGTCTCTCGACCAGAGAGCGGAGCGGACCTGCTTCTCGCCTCAGTGCGCATCCTGGTGATTGGCTGGAAGTCGGAGTTGTTGCTCGGATCCGCCCCGGCGAGACGACCCTTTGCTGGTCAGCGAATCGGAATCTGCAAGCGCCTGGACAACGTCACCGAGACGCGCGACCCGTCGCCGGTTGCGGCGCAAGGTGGCCATCACAGAGCGGTAGCCCGTTTTAGGGGTGAAGCAGTCGTCCCCAGCCCTGGTCACTGGTCTTGGTCGAGACCTGCCTTTGTGGTCGCACGGGCAGCTTCGCGCCAGCGCCGACAGTCTCGGAATGCGCGCGGAAAGCGGGAGGTCGGATCCGGCCCGGCCACACGCGGTTCGCACCTGAACCATCTCCTCGGGTGAAATGGAGCTAGCCGGACTCGAACCGGCGACCTCCTGGGTGCTATCCACCAGATCCTAGGCGGTTACGTCTCCGAAAAGATCGCGAGTTGCAGGAGTGTCTTGATGTCCTGTGAGTGCGGGACTGCCGCGGATAGCTGCGGATATTCGCGGCTTACCTTCTGATTCAGGCACCCTTAGCGATTAGTGCCCGAAACGGATCCGACGCTATCGGTCGGATGGCTGGCGCGGATATCTGCGACGTAGGAAGTCGCCGAAGAGCGGCGCGGTGTACGCGTAGACGCCCTGGCTGACGCGGTAGATGTGGTTGCTCTTGAGCAGCCGGTTGACGCTTTGCTGGGTAGCGTTGGCATTGCGCCCGTGGAACTGGGCGGCGAGCTTTGCGATCTCGAATCGTTCGCCGCCGAGCTCTCCGGCGACCCGGAGCGTGAGCTGGTCGGCGCGAGGCGCGTCAAGGTAGCGGTTATCGAAGAACTCGGCGTCGAGCGCGTCCTGGACGCGGGTGCGGGTACTGGAGTAGAGCCTGGCGTCGACCGAGTTGAGGTTGGCGGCGTCGGCTGCGTCCCATAGCGCTTCCCCGTATTTCTGGATGAAGTAGGGGTAGCCGTCGACGTCGGCGGCCACCCGTTCTGCGACGTTGCGCTCGAACCGGATCCCGGTCTCATCGGCCGGCTTGATTAGCGCCAGTGCGGCGGGGCTGGGTTCGCCGCGAGCGGGAGGCTTGAGGCCGAGGTTGCCGAGTTCCTCGACGCGAAACAGCCGCTCAGCGTGGCTTCGCGCTGCCTGCAGGTTCTGCACGAGTGGCGGCAGGCCGGAGACGACCAGCATGACCGGGAGCGGCGGCTCTTCCTCGTCTTGTGCTTGGACGAACGCCCCCAGAAGAGCGCCGAGCGGGTACTGGCGGCGGTGGGGCTGGTCGTGGAGGGTGTGGGCCTCGTCGTAGAGCAATGCCACGCCCCGCTCGGCCTTCGCGGCAAGCCGTCCGACGTGGATCAGCGCCTTGCCGATCCGGTCCTCGAGTACCTGCGAGCTTCTCGAGCCGCTGGGTCGGATGCTCACGCTCGTTCCGCCCGGCAAGCCCACGGTGATCTCACCGACCGCACTGCGAGCGCTGCTGAGGAGGGCCTTGAGCTTCGCGACGTTGGAGAACGCCCTGATCGCGGTGTCGAGGTCGTCGGCGATCGCCAGCGCGAAGTCGGTCTCCTGGCAGAGTCGGGCGGTGAGGTCGCGGCGGATCACCACCCAGTCCCGCTCGCGCGCCGCGGCCCGATACTCCTTGAGCAGGACAGTCTTGCCGACGCCGCGCAGGCCGCTGAGGCGCACGTTCCGGCGCTTGTCGGGAAAGTCGCGGAGATAGCCCCGAAAGCGCTGCAGCTGCTCCTCGCGATCAGCGAGGTACGGCGGGGTTGTCCCGACGCCTGGCTGATAAGGGTTGCGTGCTACGCGCCGAACCGTACCACTTCTTACGGCAGCTTACGAGATTATCGTAAGGCGCTGTAAGAAGCTGTACGCCAGGCTGGAGCTGCTGTAGCCATGTCATCTTGCACGCGCAAGTCCGGCAGCAGCCTCTCCCACGCCCGGGAGCGCATCTTCGCGACACGGGTCAAGCTCCGGTAGTCAGTGACGTCATCGACGCAGCAATGCTGCGCGGGTCAACAGCCGTTACCAGCCCCACTTTGGCGTCGCGGCGGTGCTTTTGAGGTGCCGCCAGGACGCGGTCTTCTGGTTTCAGGCGATTCGGTGTCTGATCCACCAGACCGTGAGCCCGAGACACGCGGTGGAGAGAGCGAGGAAGATGCCGGCCTCGGCTCCTTGAAGCGGCCAGAACCGGCTCGCGGGTTCGTATACCCAGCTGCTGAAGATGTGCTGGTGGGCGAGGCAGTGATTGTTGAGCTCGCCGTCGGCGCTGAAGCATCTGCGGATCACCGCGTAGGCGGCGTTCGATCCGTGCGGGCCGGTGTAGCCCTGGGAGACGACCCAGGCGTGACGGATTCCCGCAGGCCCTAATGGCGGGCGCGTGAGCGCGTGCAGGGGCGGAATGAGATGTTCGCGGGCGCTCCTGACCAGCAGTCTCGCGAGCAGGTAGGCGCCAAACCCGCCGGCGACCGCGAGCCCGGTGCGACGGGTGACGGTTCCGATCGCCAGCACGGCGGCCGCGGCGAACAGCGTGTATGTGATCGGTACGACCCCCTCCAGGTCGAACTCGTTGGGGCCGACGCGGCCGCCGAGGGAGTCGAGCGGGTGGCGCCAGTAGGTCGCGAGGGCGATCATTAGCACCCCGGTGAGGACGACACCGAGCAGGAGCAGCCCGAGGCGTGTCGTCAGCCACCGGCGCGGCGTGATGCTCTGGGTCCAGGCCAGCCGGTAGGTCCCCTGGTCGAGCTCGAGCACGAGCGGCGTGGCGAGCAGGACACCGATCAGTCCTGGTGCTAGCCCGAGCCAAGGTCCAAACTGGTTGAGTCCGTCGAAGCGTTGAAGGAACGTCTGGGCCTGCAGCGCGCAGGTCGTGGGCAGGTTTTGTGCGTCGGTGGTACAGGGCGACAGTCCCATGGTGTGGAACACCGAGTGCATGTGGGCGCCGGTGAGCAGCAGCAGCGCGGCAAGCGCTGCAAGCAGCCCGGCGAGCAGCGTGTTCTCAGAGCGCCCCTGTCGCCACGTCAGCCAGGTCACCCGCTCACCTCCTCGGGCTGTGGTGCGGCGGTCGTGTCGAGCGCGAGATACGCGAGCACGATCTGCTCCAGGCTCACGCTTGAGACACGCCAGTGTGAGTCGTACACGTGGCCGTTGGCGCGGACCAGCACGGTCGTCTGGCGCTCTGTGCTGTTGGCGTGCACGACCGAGTGCAGCCGTACGAGCTCGTCGACCTCGCGCCGCGCGCCGGTCAGCAGTCGGTGTGAGCTGACGATCTGTTCGGTGCTCCCGGCCAGTACGACGCGGGCTCGGGACAGGATCACGATGTGGTCGCACACGCGCTCCAGGTCGGCGAGGATGTGCGAGGAGAGCACAACCGTCACGCCCTCTTCGGCAACCGCCTCCATAAGCGCGGACAGGAACTCCCGCCGCGCGAGCGGATCGAGCGAAGCCGCCGGTTCGTCCAGCAGCAACAGCTCCGGGCGCTTGGCCAATGCGAGCGTCAACGCGACCTGCGCCTGCTGGCCACCCGAAAGCTTCCCGACCCGCTGTGACAATTGCAGACCGAGTCCCTCGAGCCGCCGGCGGCCCAGGCGATCGTCCCAGCGGTTGTTCAGCTTTCGACCGAACTTGAGCAGCTCCCCGAGCGTGAACCCGCGATACAGGGGGTGATCCTGGGCCACAAACCCGATTCGTGGCAGCACCATCAGCGGATTGCGACGTGGTGACCAGCCGAGCGTCTCGATCTCACCCGCGCTCGGCGCGCTCATCCCCACCGCCAGCTGAAGCAGCGTGGTCTTACCCGCTCCGTTGGGCCCAACCAGTGCGGTCACCGAACCGGTCGGGATCCGCAGTGTGCAACCCCGCAGCGCCCATGTGGAGCCGTAACGCTTACCGAGCCCGTCACAGCTCAGTGCCGGCCCGGGATTCACGCCACCGCCCTTACGGTCAGCTGCGTCCGGAGGGTCGAGGCGACGAGCGCCCGGATCGCATCGTCATCCAGACCCGCCGCGCGAGCGCGCGAAAGCCACTCGACCAGTTCCGCACCGAGCGGCGCATAGTCGTACTTCGACGACCCACCCATCGTCGCCGCAACAAACGTGCCCTGCCCCCGCCGGGCATCGAGCACTCCCGCCAGATCCAGTTCGCGGTAGGCCTTCATCACGGTGTTGGGGTTGATGGCCAGGCTGGCGACGACCTCCTTGATCGTGGGCAGTTGATCGCCCGGGCGCAACACGCCGAGGCTGATCGCCTGCCGCACCTGCTGGACGATCTGCAGATACGCCGGGACTCCTGAGGCCGGATCGAGATGAAACTCAATCATAAGAGCATTAAGCTAGAGAACTAGTGAAAGGCATAATACGATCTATTTCAGCGATGTCAAGAGCAGCGGCCAATGCAGCCCGGCCGCGTCTTGCCTTTGCTGCGGCGCGTGATCAGCCTGTCCAACCGTCGTGCCCCTGCAAAGCGCCGCGAGCAGGAGGCTCGTCAGCCGCAATGTCGCTAGCGACGGCGCAGGTCGCGCTCGTGGCGAGGAGCGGGCAAACGCCCACGGCAAGGCTGTGACCTGATTCGCTCCCAGGACGGGCGCCCAGGGCGGCAACTCCGGGCGAGGAGCTTCACGATCACCAGAGTGGGCGGTTCTGGCGCACCAGCGCGGCCTGCTGGCTAAGCGCAGCGGCCCTGTGAAAGCATATGATGGAGTCAGACTCGAGGGGTTGAATGGCCACATTCCGCACGGTGCTGGAGTCCACCGGCGGTAACAACGTCGGCATCGTCGTGCCCGAGCAGACGGTCCAGTCGTTCGGCCGCGGCAAGCGCGTGCCAGTGATCGTCACGATCGACGGGAGCTACATGTACAAGACGACGATGAGCGGCCGCTACCTGGTCTCATTCAACGCCGAAACCCGCAAGCGGACTGGTCGAGCGGCGGGGGACGAGGTTGAGGTGGAACTGGTCGCCGACCCGGATAGGTAGTCCTCAAGCCGGGAAGCCACGCCCGAAGAACTTCTGTTGCGAACTGAACGGGAGGGGCTATGGGCGAGAGTACGCGGCTCAACGCCACCTGCTTTGCCTCCCGAAGAACACTCAACGCGACCTAGACCGACGCCCTGGGTCGCGGCGGAAAGGGAGAGGTGGGACCCCGGCCCGACGAAGAGTGGTTCGCACTTGGTCCATCTCCTCGTCTGAAGTGGAGCTAGCCGGGCTCGAACCGGCGACCTCCTGGGTGCGATCCAGGCGCTCTCCCAACTGAGCTATAGCCCCGAGCGGCGGCGGATGCCGCGCGGTTAGGAGGCAGTGTAGCCCTGGCTCTGTGGTGGTTCTCGCCCCGTGGGATGCGGGCGGGGCCATGCGGGATCGGGCGCCCGGATCGCTAGGCTCATGCCAGCTCCCGCGGGCAACAATGAGCTTCCGAACCCGCCTCACCAGTTTCTTCGTCCTGATTGTCGTCATCCCGATGGTGGCGTTCGGCTTTCTGGTCTTTCGCCTGATCAGCGATAGCCAGCAGGGCAAGGCTGACGCTCGGGCCAGTGGCGTGGCCAGCGCTGCCGTCAGCCTATATCGGAGTGAGAGCGCGGCCGCGAGCGCCGATGCACGCAGCATCGCCCAGGCGCTCGTCAGGTCCAGCCGCTCGATCTCGGCGACGGCTCGTACGCTGGCTGGCCAGGCCGGTCTAGCCCGAGTGCGTGTCCAGGTCGGCTCGCGGACGGTGGCGGACCTCGGCTCGACCAGCGCCGTGGCTCCAGGCACCGCGGTCGCTCGGCTGGGAGCTGCGGGCCAGTTGCGGGTCTCGGTCTCCGAGCTGACCGCGGCGGAGTTCGCCCGCGAGCTGTCTGCTTCCTCGGGCACGATCCTCGTCGTCCGTCAGGGCGCCAGGACCCTCGGGGCGAGCTCTCCGGTCAGGGGAACAGCGAGGCTTGCCCAGGGCGGCACGGTCTCGCTGGGCGGACAGTCCTACCGCGCTGTGACGGTTCCGCTCCCCGGCTTCGGCGGGACGCTGAAGGTAACGGTGCTTTCGAGCCTGGCCGGGACACAAACCGGGTCGGTCACCGGCAGTCAGCTTGTAGCAGCGGCCTTCATCGCGGGAGTGATCGTGCTTGCCCTGGCGTTTTCTGTGATGGCCTCACGCGGGCTGCAGGGCCAGGTGAGCCGGTTCTTGCAGGCTGCCCGTCGGCTGGCCAGCGGCGACTTTTCATCGCCAATCAAGACCGAGGGCAGGGATGAATTCGCCGAGTTGGGCACGGAGTTCAACAACATGTCCAACCAGCTGGAGCGAAGATTGGATGAGCTCTCGCAGGAGCGCTCCCGGCTGCGGAGCGTAATCCAGCGGATCGGGCAAATCTTCGCCTCCAACCTCGACCGCCCGGCGCTTCTGGAGCTGGCGCTGAAAACGGCGATCGATGCCGTGGAAGCGACCGGCGGGCGGTTGAGCGTGAGATCCGATCAGTCCGATCAGCTGGCCGAGCTGGTCCGCGAGGGCTCGCTGGACGGTATGGATGACCCCGTCTACCAATGCGAGCGGGCCGCGCTGAGTAACGGTGATATCGGGGAGCTCTCCTCGTCTGGTGCCCATTTTCTAACGGTCGCGGTCGGCCCACCCCAGGAAGGTGGGCGAGTCCACGGCCTGATCACTGTCGCGCGCGAGGGTCGCGAGTTCACCGCCGATGACCGCACGGTGCTCCGATCCCTGGCCTCCCAGGCTGCGCTGGCGCTGGAGAATGTCGGCCTCCATGTCCAGGTGAGCAGGCAGGCCGTGACCGACGAGCTGACCGGGCTTACCAACCATCGGCGCTTCCAGGAGCTCATGAGTCTGGAGGTGGAGCAGGTGCGGCGCTACCACCACCCAGTGGGCCTGATCATGCTCGACATCGACGATTTCAAGTCGGTCAATGACACCTACGGCCACCAGCAGGGTGACCTGGTCTTGCGCCGGGTGGCCCGGGTGCTGGCGGACACCTCGCGTGATGCGGACTTCCCGGCCCGTTACGGGGGGGAGGAGCTGGCGCTGATCCTGCCCCACACCGACATGGAGGGGTCCTACGCGATCGCCGAGCGTATTCGGACGGCCGTCGAGGCGCTCCGGATCCCCCGCGTGGACCAGGACGGGACGCTCCGAGTCACGGCGAGCCTAGGCGTGGCCGCCGCCACCGATGGGACGAAAGAGGAGATCATCGCCGAGGCAGACGCCGCTCTTTACGAGGCCAAGCGCCAGGGCAAGAATCGGACCATCCGGGCGGAGATGGCCGCGGCGAACGTGTCCGGAGCCGAGTAGCCTTTGCACCATGGGCATACTTGACGACGCGATCAAAGAGCACCTCGAGCTAAAGCGTCGGCGGGGGGCCGACCCCACCGAGATCGAGCGCGAGGAGCGTGAGGCTCTAGGCCCGGTGCGCCAGATGGCCCAGGAAGGGGCGGGCGACGAGCCGGCCGATTCTCTCCGAGCGGAGACCGGCCCAGGCGCCGAGCTCGCTCCCGAGGAGCCCTTCTTTGACGAAGAACTGCCGCTTGGTGACGAGGACTTCGCGGACGAGCCTGAGTTCGAGGAGGACACGGCGTCTCACGGCATCGCCACACCCTCCGAGCCAGCTGATTACAGCGAACCATTGACCGACCCTGGCGAAATCGCGCCCGCCTACGACGAGGCGCCGACCACGGTCCACCAGGAGACGACTGCTCCCGAGCACGAGGGAGTCCCGGCCCCGGTATACGAGCCCGAGGATGGCCCGGAAACGGCCGAGTACGACATCGAGGCCGAGCACGGGGAGGGTGAGCACCCCGCTCGGACAAAGGACGACGACATGCTCGAAGAAACGCCGGAGTTCCTGCAGGACGCCCCCGAGCACGACCGTCTGTGGTTCGAGCAGCGCCCGCCCCGCGACTTCGATTTCGACGGTTAGACTCGCCCCAGTAGGGGCCATAGCTCAGTTGGGAGAGCGCCTGCTTTGCAAGCAGGAGGTCGCCGGTTCGATCCCGGCTGGCTCCACTGGGAGAGTACCTGCAAACACAACGGTTTTATCATCATGGACTGGCAGGGCGCGTTGTGACCCCGGGTTGGTCATCAACTTTGGTCATCAAACCGCCTCTCGAATGTGAGGCTGACGAACTTGTGGCCATTACGAGTGCCTTGTTCTCGTATACGCCGGCGGGATCGCACCCAGGAGGTCGCCGGTTCGAGTCCGGCTAGCTCCATTGGAGAAAGTAGCTGCAAGTAAGCGATTTCCTCTTGCTGGTTGAGTGCCCTAGACGGACCTGAGTCGAGAGCGGGCATCCCGGTTGGACATCAAACGGCTTGTTCAGCGTCTCGCCGGCCGTAAATGCGGTGAAGCGAGATGGCGTGCGTCATCCAGTGAGGCGCCGGTCGCTGGTCGAGGACCATCTTCGGGCGGTGCGATGCCACAAAATGGCCGGTGGCGCGAAGTAAGCGGGAGATAGACGAGGGGCTGTTCGGGCTGATGCCGATTTGCTCGCCGACGCGCTCGGCGATCCGGATGCTTTTGAGGAGTTCTATCGGCGTCATGAGCGGGATGTGCTGCGGTTTTTCTTGCACTGGACGCGGTCGGCTGAGTGAAACTGCTTTTGGCGAGAGGCAGGGAAGGTGTGGCAGTCGAGTGGGTCTCTCGTTTTGGGTCAGCGACGACTCTCTTAGCGGCCGTCGGATGGTGCTCGCTTTCGTCGAGCTGGAGCTGTCGTCTATCGCCTGCGAAGGGTTGGCGTGAGGACCTGCTCGCCGTAGCCGGCGTCGGCGGGGTTGAGGTTGACGCCGGGCTGGAAGATCTCGTCGATTCGGTCGAGGATCGCCGGGTACAGCCGGGCGGTGTCGACGTGGGCTTCGAGAGGTGTTCGCCTCGGCCTGACATCGATCTCGACGGCGACCATACGCGAGCTGTGCGCGAGATGTCGATGTAGGACTTCGTGCACCACTCCGTGGCGGCCGATGCTCTCTACGCTGGCGTCGCGAGAGCCGCCGGCGCGGGGCAGCTTCGCCGCGAGCGTCGGACCGGTACCGTGCGCTTGAGGCATGCTGGCTGCGGCTTTCGCCCCGGTGCATCAGCAGTATCTGCTGGAGGCTCGACAGATGCAGGCTCTGTCGTTCGCCGTGCATATCCCGCTGGTGTGCTTCGGGATCGCATTTCCCGCAATGGTGTTGTTCATGGAGTGGCTGGGGATGCGGACCGGCGATCCGCTCTATCGGACGGTGGCCCGGCGCTGGAGCCGGATCGTGTTGACGCTTTTTGCCATGGGGGTGATCACCGGCACGATCCTGAGCTTCGAGATGGGGCTGCTGTGGCCGAACTTCACGGCCACGTTCGGCAGCGTGTTCGGACTGGGTTTCGCGATCGAAGGATTTTCGTTCTTCATGGAGGCAATCTTCATCGGGATCTACGCCTATGGGTGGGACCGGTTGTCACCGCGAGGGCACTTGCTGTCCGGCGTGCCGATCGTGATCACCGGCTTCACGGGGTCGCTCACGGTGATCTCGGTCAATGCTTGGATGAACCATCCTGGGGGGTTTCGGCTCGTTGCCGGCAGGGTGGTCGACGTGGATCCATGGCGCGCGCTGTTTGGCGATTCGCTGCTGTGGTCGGAGCTGGTCCACATGTACATCGCCGGGTACATGGTCACAGGGTTCGTGATGGCGGGTGCCTATGCGTTCTGCCGGCTGCGCGGGCGGTGGACCAGGTACGAGCGCGTGGCGATGACGGTCCCGCTCACTATCGCGTGCCTGGCGGCGCCGGTCCAGGTGCTCGTCGGCGACTGGATTGCGCGGGTGATCGCGGTGGAGCAGCCGATCAAGCTGGCCGCGATCGAGGGGCTGTACAGGACAACGCGCGGTGCAAGCGAGCACATCCTAGGCTGGTACACCAAGGGCCAGGTCAAGTACGGAATCGGGATCCCGCACCTCTTATCGCTGCTGGCTTTCCACAGTTGGAACGCCCGCGTCGTTGGGCTGGACACCGTTTCGGCGAGCCAGCGTCCGCCCATCAACGTCACCCGTCTGTCCTTCCAGACGATGGTCGGGATCGGCACGCTTCTGGCGCTGCTCGGCGTCTTCTATCTGTTTGTGCGCATCCGCGGCCGGCGGCTTCCGCGCTCCAAGTGGTTCTACTGGGCACTTGTCGTATCGGGGCCCGCCGCGACGGTAGCCTTAATCGCGGGCTGGGTCACTACCGAGGTCGGCCGCCAGCCCTGGGTCGTCTACCACGTGATGACGACCGCGCAATCGGTCACGGGTGCGACCGGCATCCCGGTCGGCTATACCGCACTGGTGATCACGTACATCGCCATCGCCTCGGCGTTGGTGTGGATCCTGCGCCGGCTGGCGCGCTCACCGCTTCAGTTCCCAGGCGCCGACGCGCCTCCCGGTTCGAACCCGCAGCCGGCCTGATGCTCGACGCGCTCCCGCTCGTGTTCGTGCTGATCGGACTGGTGCTGTACACGGTCCTCGCAGGCGCGGACTTCGGCGCCGGCATGTGGCAGCTTATGAGCGGAGCCGGGGAGCGAGGCGAGCGGATCCGCGATCACTGCCATCACTCGATGGGGCCGGTCTGGGAGGCCAACCACGTGTGGCTCATCTTCGTGCTTACCGTGACGTGGACGGCCTATCCGGTGTTCTTCGGGTCGGTTGCATCGACGCTGGCAGTCGCTCTGTTCATCGCCGCGCTCGGCATCATCCTGCGCGGTGCCAGCTACGCGCTGCGCTCCGGGGCCGCCGGCGCTCGGGAGCTGCGGAGAATCGATGGGGTGTTCGCCGTGGTGTCGCTGGTGTCACCATTCGCGCTCGGCGCGGCCGCGGGTGGCATCGCGGCCGAACGCGTCCCGGTCGGCAACGCGGCTGGGAATCTCACCACCAGCTGGTTGAACCCGACCTCGATCCTGATTGGCGTTCTGGCGGTGGTCTTCGCGGCCTATCTGGCCGCCGTCTACCTCGCCGCCGACGCGGTGAGGCGTGGGCAGACCGACCTGGTGGAGGCGTTTCGCGTACGTGCGCTGGGCGCCGGCGCCACCGCCGGCGGCTTGGCGCTGGCGGGGCTCATCGTCGTTCACGCCGAGGACCACTCCCTGTACACAGGTCTTGTCCACGGCGCCGCACTTGCGATCCTCATCCTGTCGGTCGTGGTCGGGACCGCGACGATGGGGCTCACCGCGACGCGCCGGCTCGAGCTCGCGCGCTACACCGCCGCGCTCGCCGTGGCGCTCGTCGTCGCGGACTGGGCGTTTGCTCGGTGGCCAACGCTGCTGCCGGGCCTGACCGTCGACCAGGCGGCCGCACCGCACGACACGATAGTGGCCGTGATTGCGGCGGTGCTGGCGGGAGCCGTGCTGCTGTTCCCGGCGCTCGCGCTTCTTTTCACCCTCACGCTGCGAGGGCGCCTCAGCGCCGACGGCGAAGGGACCCAGCCGATCACGACCGCAGGTCAGCGCGGCCTCGCCCAGCTGCTCCTGGGATCAGCGCTCGGAGCCCGGCTATCGGTGGCGCTCCTGATCGTCGGTATCGGCCTGCTCAACGTAGCCCACGCGGCGTGGGCACACGCCATCGGCGTGGTCAGCCTACTCGCCTTCATCGTGGTGGCCTTCGCCGCGCTCGTGCCCAGGGCACTAGCCCAAGACGGCTGAGCGACGCGAGAAGCTGAGCCGGCCAAGCACTCGTCCACTCCGATCAATCCCCCCGCCTTCCTGGATACCTCTGGGCTCAAAGGCCCTCCTTCACCATGGCCGGGCATGCCGCGCCCGGCGGCCACCAGTCCCGCCTTGCGCGGGATGCGCTGTCGGGATGCGCGAACAGTGGCTGCCGTCGTTAGCCGAGGCGGGCGACGAGCGGCTCGAAGGAGTGCTGGGCTAAGGAGATGCGAGGCCTGCTGGGAGCTTGCACTGGCGAGGAACGGTCACCTCACTGGTGCTGGGCACCTGACCATCCGTGGCTGGTATCGAGCTCTGGGAGCACCGGATCCGGGGGTGAGGTCGGCTCCTGGGGATGCGGGGAACGAGCGCGTTCATACGTGACCCGCAGATCGGCTGCGGTTGTACGACCGAGCGCGTACAGGTCAGCTGTGCCGCGTCGTTTGCGTCGTTTGGGCGGGTGGCTGGGAGTGATTTAAGGCAGAGTGGACGAGCTCGTGGGCCGTCCACGCGAGCAGGTCCGGGATCCGGGCCGCAGGGATGTCGCTGTTGTCGCGGAGCGAGACGATCGGATCGATCCCGAATAGCAGCGTGAGCGAGCCCGTGAGCCGCTCGTACGCTTCGGGGGACATCTCGGCCTCGACGTCCTTGAGCAGTTGTGCAATGTAGTGCCGGCGTCGAGCGGGGCGCTTGACGTTCTCATGGTCTAGCGACATGCGGAGGATGGTGCGTAGGCGTGCCTCGCGACCGAGCGTCCATGTTGCCCCGCGTCTGACGGCCTCGGCGACGCGCTCGGATGGGTCCGCGATCTCGTTGATCAGCCCGGACAAGGAACGTAGGGGGCCGCTGTCGCCGAGGAAGGCCGTTTCGAGGAGTAGCGCCTCCTGGGTGGGGAAGTAGCGGTAGGCCGTGGCGCGGGCGACGTCCGCCCGCTCGGCAACGTCCCCGACGGTCGGTACGCCGCCCTCGGCAAAGATCTCGTCGGCGGCTGCCACTAGCGCGCGTTTGGTTCGCCGCGTTTGCCGGTCTCGAGTCTTCGGTGGCGCGGCGTCCGGGCCTGTCGCGCTTCGCTGGCCCCCGGGAGTTGACACGAAATCAACGATACCTTATTCTCGTAATAAGACGATAATCCGATTACGAGCACCTTGTCTCATAAACTAGGGCCAAGCCAGAGGGCAACGAAGATGCAAGAGTCGACCGCAGGGATCGCAGATGCGCGCGATGCTCAGAACCGACTGAGCGCAGACCGCCGGGGCCGAACTGTCCCTGCAGGGCAAGGTGAGGCGATCTGGTTCACGAACAACCTGATGACCCTCAAGGCCACAGCGCAGAGCACCGGCGGTGCTTACGGATTGCTCGAGTCGCTCGCACCGGCGGGCTCCGGGCCTCCACTCCACGTGCATCACCGCGAGGACGAGGCGTTCTGGATCCTCGAAGGGACCCTGACGGTGCGCTGCGGCGATCAGAGGTTCACCGCCAGCCCCGGGTCCTACACGTTCCTCCCGCGCGATATCCCACACACCTTCGTCGTCGAGGGAGACTCGCCGGCGCGGATTCTCTCAATCTGCTCACCCGGAGGGCTCGAGCAGTACTTCGTCGCCTCCGGCAGGCCCGCTGAGAGTCCAGGTCTGCCGCCCGCCGCGCCCATCGATGTGGACCTGCTCGTTCGCGTCGGTCAGGACTTCGGCGTCGAGATCCTGGGGCCGCCGATGGCACCGGCTGGCGCGCGGCCGGCGTAAGCGAGGCCCGCCGACGAGCACGCCGGACACCTGGATGATCCGTGGCTACGGGACCGGCGTGCAGGTGCGCCCGTGAAGCCGGCATTGCGCGGCGATTCGGCTGAGAGCTTTCGGCCGACGCCGCCAGAGCTAACCGTTCCGAAGATTCAGACATATCGACCAACAGGGGGATTGACGTGAGACTGACCGAGATGACCACGGTCCGGCTGGCCGCACTGTGCGCCAGTCTGGTTGGGCTTGGAGCGTTCGCACCCGCTGCGAGCGGCGACTCGCTGGTGTACGTGAAGGAGGGCTACGTGTACGTGGCGAATGCCGACGGGTCACAGGCCCGCCCGGTGACTCCGCAGTCGAACAGCTGGGCGTGGCCTTCGGAGAGCGACAACGGCAAGATCGCGGTCGCCGGCGGCGCGGAGGGTACGAACGGCGCGATCGAGACGTCCGGCAGCTCGAACGTGTACCTGTTCGACCAGCAGGGCCGCTCGCTGCTGACCTCTCCCGTCCAGACCCCCGGGAGCGTCTCGGGCCCAACAGCGCCCACCTACGTCGACCACTTCCGGATCTCCCCTGACGGCAACACCGTCGCTTACAACTACCTCGATTACATCGGTGCCGCCTCGGGTGTGGCGACGTTTACGAGCCCCATGAGCCCCGCGGGCAACAGCAACTGGAGCGATTTCTTCGACGACTTCATCAATCCGCAGTGGGTCGATGCCAGCGGCCAGCGCGGCTCTGACTGGAGCAACTCGATCGGCCTCACGCACTCCTCGACGAGCTTCGGGCACGACTACGCAGTCTTTCCCGTAAACAATCCTGCGGGCAACGTCGTCTGGAACGGTGATACTGCGATCCCTGACGGCTGGGCATTCGAGGCCTCGTTCACCCACGACGCCAAGGAGCTGGCGTTGGTCCTCGATAATGCCCCGGACAACGGCGGCGCCGCGAGCCAGGCAAAGATCCACCTGGAAACGCTCTCCTATACGGGAACGAACACCATCGGCTGCACGATCACCCTCGATCCCGGCAAGTTCAGCGGTAATCGGACGAGCCTCACCTTCTCGCGCGACGGCAACACGATCGCCTGGGGGCAGACGGACGGCATCTACGAGGCCGACGTCTCGGACCCGAGCTCGTGCGGGACCCCGCACCTGGTCGTACCCGGCGGCTCGATGCCGTTCCTGGGCGCCGCTGCGCTCTCGCCTGCATCCACCCACAGGGGCGCACCGAACACGAAGATCAAGGGCGCCTACATCAACACGCACGAGCGCACCGCGAGCTTCAAGTTCAGCGGCTCCGGGGCGGCGTCGTTCAAGTGCAGGCTCGACCTCGGCAAGTGGGCGAAGTGCCGATCGCCAAAGAGCTACGAGCACCTCAAGAAGGGCAAGCACACCTTCGAGGTCGCAGCGGTCGGTAGCGGCGGTAAGGCGGACCCGACTCCGGCCAAGCAGATGTTCCGGATCTAATGACCCGCGAGCCAACCATGTCGGCGCGGGCAGCCGACAGCTCTGCGCGTTCGTGCTCGCCGGACCCGCGCATGCGAGTCCGCGCTTAGGGAGACGATCGCTCGCGTAGGCATTCCGCAAGCCAACGGCCTGGCCGCCCCGGCGACACTGGCTTGCGCGTTCTCACGAACCCGAGCGCGTCGCCCGGCCATTGCGAGATACACCAAATCGACGCGCAGGTTTTCGCCGCTTCTGCTAGCAGCCTCCCAATGCGCGGAACTCAGGGCCGCCGGTGGCACGCGATTGCGGTCGTCCCGCGGCAGCCCGAGCGGACGGCTGCTCCGATGAAAAGCATAAGCAGACGAGCACCTGCCTTTGGCGAGGACGAGCGGGGCAGAGGCTGCTTTTGCATGTGGGACCTGCTTTCGTGGTTCTTCGGGTTCCGGCGCCGGCGCGCCAGCGATCGGACGTGGGACTTGAGGAGCTCGGTCGTGTTCGCATGGGCAGCGCCGGTCGGAGCGATCTGCCCCGGGACATCGCGCGTTACGCTGCCGGTGTGGTGCGGCTGCTCGAGCGTGAGGATGAGCTCAGGCTGCTGACCGGGGCGGTGGGGGGCGCGGTCGGCGGCCGGGGATGCTTGGTGCTCGTCGGCGGCGAGGCCGGGATTGGTAAGACGTCGCTCGTGCGGGTCATGCGCACGGCGCTGCCTGACGGAGTCGCGTTCGTGTCGGCGGCGTGTGAGCCGCTTTCGGTCCCCGTTCCGTTCGCAGCACTGCGCGAGCTATTGCACGACTCCGGGAGGAGTGATCTCGCTGCCGTCGGAACCGATGATCGCGTCGCGCTGGCGCGTTCGGTGCTCGGGGTCCTGGTCGATCAGGCTCCGGTGGTGGCGGTGGTCGAGGACGCTCATTGGGCCGATCCGCTGATGCTTGACGTTCTCAGGGTGGTGGCGCGGAGGGTCGAGGAGGTGGGGGTCGTGGTTGTCGTCACCTACCGTGATGACGAGGTTGGTGCCAATCCTCCGCTGGGGTTGTTGTTGGGGGATCTGGCGACGAGCCCGGCTGTACGCCGACTAGCGCTGGGCCCGCTGTCGGGCGCGGCCGTGGAGGAGTTGGCGGCCGGCAGTGGGCTCGACCCGGACCGGTTGCGGGGGGCGACGGGCGGCAATCCGTTTCTGGTGGTGGAGTCGATCGCAGCCGGGGGCCGACTCCCCGCGTCGGTGCGGGACGCCGCGTTGGCGAGGGCTGGCCGTTTGAGCCTTCGGGCCCGCCGGCTGGTAGATGCAGCTGCGGTCGTGGGCCGGCGATTCGAGCCGAGCGCCCTCGATTCGCTGGTTGGCGAGTGCTCCGATGATGTGGATGAGGCGCTTGCTCGCGGTGTGCTGGTTGCGGAGGGGACGGCTCTGGGATTCAGGCACGAACTGATTCGTGAGGCGCTCGAGCAGAGCATTTCTCCGACCCGGAGAGCCGAGCTGCATGCGCGCGTTTTCGCCGTGCTGGCTGCGCTGGCGGAGGGTGCCGACAATGCCCTGCTGGCTCACCATGCCGAGCTCGGTGGGCTGGCGGAGCAGGCCGCGGCGTACGCGAAGCTCGCGGCGGCCGAGGCCGAGCGCGTCGGCGCTGTGCGCGAAACCTACCTGCAGGCCGACAGGGCGCTGCGGCTGGGCCGTGGTTTCGATCAGGTGGCGCGCTTCGAGTTGCTGGTGCAGTATGCGCGTGCGGCGAACTTCGCGAACCCGCGCCTCGAAGAGGGTGTCGATGCGGCGCAGCGTGCTGCCCGGCTGGCGGATGAGCTTGGTGATGACCGTCGTCGCGGGCGGGCGCTGATGGTGCTGTCGTATGCCTGGTGGTCGTTGGAGCGGGTGGTTGAGGCTCGGACGGCGGCCGAGCAGGCAGTCGCCGCATTTCAGCCAACTGACGACATCGAGTCTTTGGTGTGGGCGTACGCGACGCTGATCCGGATCGAGGCGACGTCGTTTGATTCGGCCGCGGCGATCACGACAGCCCGCCGCGCGCGCGATCTGGCCAAGCATGCGGGGCTCGAGGAGGCCGGCATCGACCTGTCGATCAGCGTCGGACTCGCGCGTGGGCATCTCGGCGACGGCGCGGCGCTCGAGGTACTCGACGGGGCCCTGCGGGCGGCGAGGGATGGCGGGTTCACGATCCGGATGGTGCGGAGCTACGTGAACCTGATGACGGTTGCCGTTGCGCTGCGCGACCACCGTCGTGTCGATCAGGTGGCAGCTGAGGCGCTTCCGCTGCTCGAGGAGCTGGGCGTGTCGCAGCTACCGCGGATGGCCATCCGGTTCTACCGGGCCCGTAGCCTTCTTGATCGCGGCCGGTGGGACGAGGCGCTCGCGATCGCCGCTCTGCGGGAGCAGTGGTGGCTGGGCGAGTTTCCCGTCGCGTGCGCGATCGACGGTCTCGTCAGGGCGAGGCGCGGCGAACCCGGCGCTGACGGACCGCTCGAGCAGGCGTGGCAGGAGCTCAGGGAGCTGGTGGCCGTGGAGGGCGCGCGCCATGGGATGGTTCGGCTGTCGATGGTGGAGGCCGCGTGGCTGCGCGGTGACCGCCCGGCGGCATCGCGGCAGCTGCGGGAGGCGCGAGAGTCCGCGCCGGTAATGCGCTTAGCCCGGCCGGGCGGTGAGCTGGCGCTGTGGGGGTCGCGGCTGGGAGTCGAGCTGGAGGCCCCGGCGGGCGCGTCCGCGCCGGTTCGGCTCGAGCTCGAGGGGGACTGGAGGCGGGCGATCACGGCCTGGTTGGAGCTCGAGGCGCCGTATGAAGCCGCTCTGGCCGCACTGCCCGGCGACGACCGAACCGCGCGTGAAGCGATGACGACGCTGCATAAGCTCGGTGCGAAGGCGGCGGCGCGGGCGTTCGCGCGAGACCGTGCGGCGGGCGGTGCCAGGGCAGCCCGTGGTGCACGCCGCTCGACCCTCGCCAACCCGGCCGGGTTGACCCGGCGCGAGCAGGAGGTGCTCGAGGTGCTCGCAACGGGCGCCTCGAACGCGGAGATTGCTACGGCGCTGCACCTGTCCGAGCGGACAGTCGCCCATCACGTCTCGGCGATTCTCGCCAAGCTCGGCGTTCCGAATCGGCACGCGGCGATCGAGCACGCGCGCCGGCGGGCGCTGCTCGCCGAACCGCCCGCAAGATAGGCAGAGCGCCCGAGCAATATGGGCAGCGCGACCGATGTGGCGCGCGGCCGGGGCTGCGACGCTGGCGCCAGTTCTACATCAAGGAGGCAGTGATGGGAGTGACCACAGGCGTGATCGTCAAGAGCCTGGACCGCCCGGAGGAGAGCCGGGCGCCCTCCGAGAGGGGTCGTATCGAGATGGTGACGCTCGGTGAGGTGACCATCGGGCGAGCGGTGTTCCAGCCAGGTTGGCGCTGGTCGGAGGACGTCAAGCCGGTGGCGGGCACCGATCTGTGCGAGGTCGCCCACACCGGGTACGTCATGTCCGGCCGCGAGTGCGTGCGGATGGCCGACGGCACCGAGGTCGAGCTCGGCCCGGGGGACGCCTTCGTAATCGCCCCCGGCCACGACGCCTGGGTCATCGGCAACGAGCCCTGCGTCACCCTCGACGTTAGCGGCAACGCGCCTCAGATCGGGACGCGCTCCGGACAGCAGGAGGATCGATGAGCGACTACATCCTCAGGTCGATGGACGAGTTGAAGGCGATCCACCACGGTGCGGTCAAGCTGGCCGGCGCCGAGCTGGGGATCGAATCGTTCGGTATGCAGGTGCTCGACCTCCCCGCCGGGTCCGCGGACTACCCCGAGCACGACCACTCAGCGGACGGTCAGGAGGAGGTCTACGTGCTCCTGCGCGGCTCAGCCGAATTCCAAATCGATAGCGAGCTGACCACCGCCGTCACCGGACAGATCGTGCGCATCGGGCCAACCGCCACGCGCAAGCTGACGCCCGGACCCGACGGAGTCCGGATCCTGGCGATCGGCTGTGCCGCCGATCGGCCCTACCAGCGGCCCAAGCACTTCCGGCTGGAGGTCCCAGCATGACCACGGCAAACCCCCTCCACGATCCCGCACAGGGCGCCGAACCGTGCGTCGTCACCAACAGCGAACAGCTGTGGTTCCTCGGCACACTCGCGCGCATGAAGCTCGACGGCCAGCAGACCGGCGGCAGGTTTGCACTCTGGGACGGCGTGCTTCCCCACGGAGCGGCGCCGCCGCTGCATTCGCACCCCCAGGACGAGACGTTCTACGTCATCGAGGGGGAGCTCACTGCCTGGCTGGTCGAACCCGAACTGGCCGACGACCAGGCCGACCCACCCGCGTGGGTGAAGTCGCGTGGTCGGCGCTGTGGCCCCGGGGCGGTCGTGTTCGCGCCGGCAGGAGCCCCGCACACCTTCCGCGTCGAGTCCGACACCGCCCGGATGATCTTTCTCTCCACGCCGGCCGGGATCGAGAACTACGTGCGAGCGGTCGGCGAGCCGGCCAAGTGGCCGTGGCTCCAACCACCACCGGACGGCCCACGAGTACCATCCGAGCGAGTTGCTGCCGTCGAGCACGACCTCGGGATGGTCCGCCACGGAACGCCACCCTCCTGACCGTGCCGCCGTAAGGGACGCCACGTGGACACCGGCGCTGCATCGCCTCCACGGCACGACCGAGTTACAGCGCCGGTGCAGCCGGGCTGGGGAGACCCGCCTATTGCCTGCCACCGGCGCCTGCTGCGCCTGGCAAAGGATCGACGCGGCGGCCGTCGGCACGAGTATTTCCTGCTCGAGCTAGCGGCGAACGGACGAGCGCACACCAAGCGGCTCGGCTTTCGCCCCAGCACCGCCGACCACGCCGAAGGCGGTGTATGCGAGTGCTCAAGTGGGGTGGCGAAGCCGTTAACTCCGGCCGGGCGGCATGAGCTAACCGTGATGCTTACCGGGTCGTCGTTTCCGCGACCCGCATTGTGGTGGGCGCGTTGGCGGTCGCCCCTGCCGGTGCTCCCGGCGCCACATCGAGACGCCAAGGCCGATCAGCGCGACCGCCAGTGGGCACTGCGAAGGGGGCAAGTCAGCTCATCGCCTGCGAGCGCCGTGAGCTCGATCGCATCAGCTGACGATGTGGATCGTGCGCTCCATGCCGAGTTGGCTCTCTTCGCGTCCGTCTTGGGTGCGCATGATGCAAACGAGGACGTACACGCCGGGTTTCTGGGTGATGCGCTCCTGCTGGTATCCACCCGGTGAGAGGGGGCCGGCAAATTCCCGTAGGCCGACAACGAGCTTCTTGGCCTGGCTGTCTTTTCCCGCTCGCAAATCCGCGGTCAGCCTCTTAGCGGCTTCGGCGTTCCGGACACGAATCCCTTGGATCTGGTGCGCCAGGAAGCCGTCGTTCTGAAAACGCACCAACTCGCCGTCCTGGAGCCGGGTGGCGCCTCGGAAGCCAAAATCGATGGCTTTGATCATCGCTGCAGATCTCGGCAGTGCCGCTGGATGCGCCGCCTGGACGACGGTGAAAGCGGCGTAAGTCGGGCTGCTATTCAGGCTGGCCAGGTCGATGGCGAAGTACTTGCCGGGCAGGAGCGAGGTCTGTGCGCTGCTCGTGCCGTGGGTGGCGACGACGTCGAACACAATTGAGCCGTAGGGATCGAGGTAGTTGAAGTCTCCGCCGTGCTCATTGATCGCGGCACCTGCTTTCGCGAAGGCGGAGAACGGCACTCCAGGGTTCAGGCGGATCAGCGTCGGTTCACTGTGGTGCTGACTTACGGTCATAACCACCTTAACCGCGCCGGATCGCATATTCCCGGAGACCTTGATCGAGTGCTTTGTGAGAGCGAGCGTGAGCTTCGGGAGGCTGGCCGGAGTCGGCGTGGTCGCCGCGCTCACGTTTCCGGTCAGGATCGCCGCCACCACGAGCGTCATCGCTGTGGCCATCGCGCGGGTGCGTTTGCTCATTTCTCTCCTGTGTTGGGGGGTGTGCGTGAGGGCTAGCGTGCGCGGGAACGGCGTGACCGCGCCAGCGCAATCACGCTAAGTGCGATCAGCACCACCACGCCCGCCAGGAACGCAACCCAGAACGTCCTGCCCACGGCGCCGGGAATCAGAGCGAGCAAGAGCAGCGCCACGACTGCGAGGACGGTGCGGATCAAGATCCGGCGGCTGACGATGACCTGTGTGAGGACCGACTTGGACATTCCTTGCCTCCTTGCGTTGGTTGGAGGAGCCAAGCGTCACACCGGCACGCGAGGTTGTCGTCGTCGCGGGGTTCGATCTGGCGTGGACCCTCGGGTGATTTGGCGGCACCCGCGTCGTACTTGGGTAGGACCCGAATAGTCACCTCGGAGGACGCGCCCAGCTGGTCGTGGCGATAGCTTCTGCTCGTGGGGACCGTGGAGATGCTGCTCGCGTGGGCTCGACGGATCGACCGGCGTCTTGTCGACCAGGTCGGCGCCGTGCTGCTGACGGCCGGCGCGTTGACAGACGCCTCTGCACAGCTGCATCACCGCCTTGACGTAGCGTCAGTCATCTCGTGCGTCCTGCTGACGAGCAGCGTCGCGGTGAGGCGGCGGGACGCAGTGGTGAGCACCCTCGTCGCGGTGACGGGGTTCGCGGTGTTCGTGCAAGCCAGCGGATACGACGGCGATGGGGCATTCGAGGTTGCCGCGCTTGCGCTGAATTTCTATCTACTGGGTCGTCGCGCGCGTGGACGCCGGCGCCTATTTGTGTCGTGCCTGGTGTTCGCGTACTGGTTGGCCGGCGATGCGGTGATTTCCTACGGCGTCCCCGGCGGGTCGGTGGGGAAGGTGCTCGGGGCGTGGACCCTCGTGGGTGTGGTGCCGTTCACCCTCGGCCGTACACTCCAGACCCGCGCGATGGTGACGCGCGAGCTTCGGGCCAACCGCACAAGGTTGCAGAACGAGGAGCGGGTTCGTGCACTGCGGGCAGCTGGTGAGGAGCGTGTTCGGATGGCACGCGAGCTGCACGACGTGATCGCGCATTGCGTGAGCGTGATGGTCGTCCAAACCAGCGCCGCGCGACGTGTCGCCGCGTCTGATCTGAACGCAGCGCGCCAGGCGCTGCACGAGGTCCAGGAATCGGGCAGGACCGCGCTGGTCGAGCTGCGTCGGATTGTCGGCGTCGTTCGCCGCGGTCCTGACGAGCTCACGGGGTCGGGAGCGCCTGGACTCGCCGATCTGGAGTCGGTGGTGGATCGGGCGCGCGGCGGAGGCCTCGAGGTCGAGCTGAAGCTCGATGCTCGACGCACTCCGATCCCGCCTCAGGTGGAGTTGGTTGCCTACCGGATCGTGCAGGAGGCGCTCACAAACACGCTCAAGCACGCCGGCGCAGCCCGCGCCGAGGTGAAGGTGACGGTGCAGGACCGAGAGTTGCAACTGGTAGTGCTCGACACGGGACCCGGACCGGCAGGCACACTTACGAGGGTCGACGGATCGGGACAGGGGCTCGTGGGGATGAGGGAGCGGGTCGCGCTCTATGGCGGTCAGATGCTCGCACGGGAGCGCGCCGAGGGCGACGGCTTCGAGGTTCGTGCACGGATCCCGCTCGACGGAAAGTTGTCGGTCCCAGCGTGGGATACCCCCATCGCCGCCCCCGGGGTGGATCTCCCGGATCGATCGGGCGCACGGTCGAGATGGTTCGATCCGTCGCTCGCGGCTGTGCTGCTTGTGGCGCTTGAGATCGCGACCGTGACGGGCGGCCACCGCCGCGGTCCGCTCGTCCTGAACCTGATCGCTGCGGCGATCGTGGCCATGGCGACGATCTGGCGCCGTCGAGTCCCCTTGTTGTTCTTGATCTTGGTCGGCACGGTCGCCCTCGCGAGCGGCCGGCTGCTGACGTCATTGAGTAACGCGCCGTTGACCGGTGCGTACGTAGCGCTGGTCCCCGCATACACGGTCGCGGCGTGGGAAGGGCTCCGCAAGGCGGTGCTCGGGCTTGTCGTAGTCGTGTGCGGCACGGTGATCGTCAATTTCGGGTCGGCCGGAGAACTGGCCGGCGCTGTGCTGGCGGTGAGCGGGGCCTGGGCGGCGGGCAGGGCTATCCGCGAGCGGCGTCTGATGAACGCCGAGCTGGAGCGCAGCGCTGCGCGCCTCGCCGTTGAGCGGGAGGATCGCGCGAGGCTGGCTATTGCCGGTGAGCGCACGCGCATCGCGCGCGAGTTACACGCGGCAGTCGCGCGTAGCGTCGAGACGATGGTGATCCAGGCCGAAGTCGCCCAGAGCCTGCTCGGCGATGAGCTGCCCCAAGCGGAATCTGGGATGAGCACAATCGAGGATATGGGCCGACGAGCGCTGGGCGACATGCGGCGGATCCTTGGGGTCCTGCGCCGCGACCGAGATAGCGTTGAACGGGAGCCGCAGCCGGGCCTGGAGCAGATCTATTCGCTGATCCAGCGCGCGAGAGAGCGCGGCAAGTCAATCGAGCTGCGTGTCGTTGGCGAGCCCGGAGTGCTGCCCGCTGGCGTCGATCTTGGGATCTACCGAATTCTCGAGGAAGCGCTCGGAAGCGCCCCTCGACACTGCACAGAAACCCTCGGCGTTGCACTCCGCTTCGGCGCAGATGACCTCGAGTTGCGGCTGACTGCCAGCTTCGACGGGCCGAACGGCTGGCCGACCGATGCGATCCGCGAGCGGGTCGCGCTGTGTGGCGGAGAGCTCCGCACCGATGGCCACGAGCAAAACGGCTGGGGATTCGTCGCGCTGGTGCCTGTCGGGCCGCCAGGAGAGCTCGCATGAGCATTCGCGTCGTGATCGCCGACGACCAGCAGCTGATCCGCGCTGGCTTTCGAATGATTCTCGCCGCCGAGCCCGGCCTCGAGATCGTCGGCGAGGCCCGCACCGGCAGCGAGGCGGTGAAGATCGCCCGCGACCTAAAACCAGACGTGGTGCTGATGGACATCCGCATGCCCGAGCTCGATGGCATCGCCGCTACCCGTGAGATCCTCGCTCAACACCGGCAGCCGACGCCCCACGTGCTGATCCTGACCACGTTCGACCTCGACGAATATGTCTACGACGCACTGCGCGCCGGAGCGAGCGGCTTCCTTCTCAAAGACGTCCCCGCCCACCAACTCGCTGCCGGCGTCCGCGCCGCCAGCGACGGCGACACACTGCTCTCGCCCAGCATCACCCGGCGTCTGATCGAGCAGTTCGCCGCCCCCCGCACCGACCCCCCGGACGGGCTCGACGAGCTCACGCCCCGTGAACTCGAGGTGTTCCGGCTCATCGCGACCGGCATGAGTAACGCTGAGATCGCGGCGAAGCTGGTTGTGGGCGAGACCACGATTAAGACCCACGTCACTCGGATCCTGATGAAACTCGGCGTGCGCGACCGCGTTCAAGCAGTTGTCCTCGCCTACGAGACCGGACTCGTTAGTCCAGGTCAGCGAGGAACGAACCCGCCGCCAACTTGACCACAGCACTTAGCGACACGCCCAACGACTGTTCGTCGCCGCCCTCGCGTAAGTAAGCAGTCGTGTCTTCGCGCCGCTGGATCTTATTGTTGCGGGGTGACTACGCACGGTCGGCTCCTATTCGCGCACCGCGCGCCAGGTCGCGGTCTAGCTGGCGGAGCCTGTCAGATCTTAAAGGTGCGCTTGGCTGGGGTGGGATCGACCTCGCCGCGCGAATCGATCGCGCGGACCTCGAAGGTATGACTGCCGCGCGCTAGCCCGGTGTACGTCTTTGGCGAGCTGCAGGTGTTCCAACTCTCAGAATCGAGCTTGCATTCGAAATGAAGAGCGCTGTCACCACCCGAGCCCGTGAAGTCAAACGTCGCCTTCCGCTTGGCCCGGCCGATGTGTGTGGAGGTGATCGTAGTGTTCGGCGACGGCGCTTTGACCACGATCTTCCGGGTCGTCCGGGCAGCTGGGCCGCCGTTGCATAGGTCCATCTGGCCAGTGAACACCCGCGCGGTGGAGCAGCCCGCGTTGTCAGTCACCGTCAGCGCGACCATGTAAGTGCCGGGCTTCTCGAAAGCGTGGTTGACGGTGGGGGTTTTGCTCGTGGCGTGGCTACCGTCGCCGAAGCTCCAGGCGTAGCTGGCCGCTGCCTGCCCCGCGGACACCTTCGATGCCGAGGCATTGAACGTGCTCGAGCGCCCAGCCAGCCCCACCGTCGCCATGAACGACGCCACGGGCCGCTGGTCGGGCGTGATCGCAAGCCCTTCGGTATTACCATCAGCGGCGAACGGGGAGCCAGCAACCGCGCTCAGACCGCCATCGGTGTGGATCGTATAGGCGGACACTCCGTTGAAGGTCGTAACGTAGAGATGCTTGCCGTCGGGGGTTACCGCCGCCCATTCCGGCGTGCTTCCGGCGGGGAACGGGGATCCGGTGACCTCGGTCAGGCTCCCGTCGGCGCCGATCGAGTAAGCCGACACGTTATGGGAGTGGATGTTGGCGGCGTAGAGGTGCTTGCCGTCGGGCGTCACAGCCAGCGCGATCGGCCCATCACCCGCAGGGAAGGGCGATCCACTCACCTTGCTCAGACTCCCGCCTGCGCCGATCGAGAACGCCGACACCCTCGTCGAATTGGCATTGGCGGAGTAAAGGTGCTTACCGTCGGGGGTCACGATCAAGGCCTCCGGACCTTTGCCTGCCGGGAACGGTGAGCCCCCGAGTTGCGTCAAACCGCCGTGGGCACCGATCGAGTAGGCCGACACGCTGCCCGACGTACCGTTGCTGTAGTTGCCCACGTACACGTACCGGCCGTCGGGGCTGACCGCGACGGCGATCGGCTGGGTACCCGCCGAGAACGGCGAACCAGTCACCGGCGTGAGGGCACCATCGGCAGCGACCGAGTAAGCCGAGACCGTGCCGTCGTCGTAGTTGGTCACATACAGGTACGAGCCGTCCGGGGTCAGCGCAACCGGGAGCGGGGAGTTGCCCGCGGGGTACGGCGAACCGCTGATCTGGCTCAAACCGCCGTCCGCGCCGATCGAGAACACCGCAACGTCTTCGTCGCAGGAGCAGCTCCTCGCGACGAACAGGTCGCGCGCGTCAGGAGATATCGCCATCCCCCACGGCTCGCTCCCGCTCCCAGTGCTAAACGGCGAGCCCGAGATCTGAGTCAAGGCGCCACCTAAGCCAACCGAGAAAGCCGAGACGGTGCCCGCACCGAAATTGCCCGCGTACACGGTCGCCGCAGCCCACGCCACCGGCGCAGCACCCATCGACACAACTACACAAACCATAAGCGCCCCAAACACCCTACGCACAGAGGAAAGAATAACGCCGACTGAGCCCAAGCGCCAACGCGGGCAACCGCCAACGCCAAATGCTGCTAGCGCCCGGACACGAAGAAACCCACATCAGGCACGAGCCGTCTCCTCAACGAAGCCGACGCTCTCGCCGCGTCCGTCCAACATGGTCGGTCATCGAGCAGAAGCGCTGATATCAACCGCCAGGCCGGAGATACCCCTCCGCGCCGCTGGGAGTGTTGGCTAAAGCGAAGTACGGCGTCTTGTTCGTGCTCTGCGGAGCCGGCTTGTTCGTGATCACGTACCTGCTCGTCAGCCATAGCACCCGTCACCGGCCGGCAGGGCCGTTCGTCTCTGGTCGGGCATTCACTGGAGTGCCGCGGCGAGCTGAGCACACGGTCGAGATCGGCAGTAGCGACCGCGTGCCCCTGGGGCGCCGGTGGCGCCCCAGGGGCGAGAGTTCGGTTGTTGCGGTCACTGGCTGGTTAGGACCCGGAGGGGCCGGGGCCGCCGTAGAGCACGCCAAAGTCTTGGCTACTCGTATCGGGCTTCGTCATGTCCGGCGGGGTGTTGCTGCAGGTATGGGAGTTGGTGTTGATGAGGCTCATGTTGGCCTGCTGCTCGCCGGTGGCGGGGCCCGAGGTGAGCTTGAAGTAGCCGACGCTGAGCTCTGTGCCTGACGGGATCTGCGACGGGTCGATCGTCATCTGGGGCGGCTGACCCGATCGCACCCGCCAGCTGCCGCCACTCGGCCCTGTTACGGCCTGTGAGAAGCCGGCCGGCGCGGGGTCAGAGGTGCAGTAGCTGCCGCTGGTGACCTTCGCCGGGATGCCGTACTGGGCGAAATCGCTCTGCAGCTGGGCCGGGTTGAGAAGGTCGCCCGGGTGGAGGGTGAGCGTGTCGGTGCCGTTGGCGTTGTGGCGCAGCGTGTACGCCGCCCTGTGAAGCGTGCCGAGCTTCTGGGCAGGGGTAACCGCGAGGCTCACGCCTAGCGCTAATGCCCCAGCGACGACCACGCCGCCCACAGAGAATCGCGTGGCTCGAGTTCGCCGCTGGCGGCGCTGCGCCCGGCCCCGGGCGATGATCGGCTCAACCGGCGGCGGCCCGGGCGTCGCCACGCCCGAGACGGCGTCACGCAGTTCGCGCAGCTCGGGGCTGTCACTCAAGTCGTTGTCGTACATAGATCTGCCTCCAGGGTCTTGGCTTGGTCAAGTTCGCTGCGCAGAGTCGTGACGGCCCGCGAGAGATGCGCGCGGACCGTTCCCGGCGCGATCTTCAGCTCCCTCGCGGTGGTCTCGATATCGAGGTCAAGGAGTACGCGCAGCACAATCACCTCGCGCTGACGCGCCGGCAGGCGCCGCAGCGCCGCCAGCAGGACCGCGTCAAGGCCGATCCCGGCGCCGGCGGGCGCCTCGGCGTCATGATCGCCCAGCGGCAGCTCCCGCGCGCGCCGACGCCAGCGCGAGACCCCGGTATTGAGCGCAGTGCGCACAACCCACGCCCTCGGAGCCGGATGGCAGCTGACCTTCCGCCACGACGCCCAGGCTCGGGTGAACGCCTCGGCAAGATGCTCCTCGGCGAGCTGCATATCGCCGGTGCTGGCGGCAACCGCCTTCAGGCACGGATCCCAGCTCTGCCGGAAGAACTCAGCGAACACATTCTCATCACGGCTCACAACCAGATAACGCGCAACAGAACCCAAACGCTTACACCGAACGCAATCCAGTGAGTGCTGCTTTGACTCGAACCCAGAAGCGACCCGAGCGTCAGCTACCTGCCCAGCCGATCGAGCAGCGGCAGCGGAGGCGGGGCGGAGCTTCAGCCTCGCCGTCGACCATCGTGCCGTTGCAGCCGGGCGTGGGGCAACGGCGGAGATTCGCTCCTTCAGATCAGGGCGAGCCGCCTGAGTCGCCGGTGACTGACGAGATCGCGGTGGAGCATCGTCCCTGCCCTCCGACGCAGTGCCCTGTCCTCCGGGGCACGCGGTGTATAAATCGGTTGTGAGAGCTGACGAGTGGCCGACTCGGCGGCCACGTCGACCAGCTCATCTCCAGGCGCAACAAGCCGACGGAACCACGCCGTCGGAGCTAATCCGCGAAGCGCTCCGCCGATACCTCGAAGCCGCCTAAAGCGAATTACCCCGGCTGGCGAGGAGCAGGTCACTCGGGACGAGAGCCAGTACACCTGCTTCGCCGTGGTCGCGGTCCTCGGCTCGCAGCGCGTCGACCCGATCGGCTCGTTCCGGAGTGGGCGCGAGGTCAACGGCGCTGCTGGCTGCCGGTCGCCCAGGCAAAGCAGGCGCCGCGGCCCCTGAAATTGGCGACACCGGGTCGATCGCGCGGCGGGCGACTGCTACGCGTGGCTGGAGGGACCATGCGCCTCGAGCTGCCTCGGCGTCGGTGGTGGCCGACATCGGTGCGGACAGCCCGGCCTAGACATTTGACCGCTCAGCCGGCGAGAGGCCGCGTGGTAGGTCGGAGCTCAGGCGGATCTTCGCGCTCAGGCGTGTACCGCTTGGGGTTCGACCGTGACTGGCGTCCCGACCGAGGTTGTCGGGGGGACGCGCAGCGGGGAGGGCTCCACCCTGAGGAGACGCGCGGCCCAGGTGGGCAGCCACCAGTTGTAGGCGCCGAACAGGCTGACCAGGGCGGGGACGAGCAGGCAGCGGATCAGGGTAGCGTCGACGAGGATGCCTGCGCCCAGGCCGGTGGCGAGGATCTTGATGTCGGTCTCCGGCCCGGTGGACATCGCCAGGAAGGAGAGCACGAGGATCAGCGCCGCACTGGTCACCAGCCGGCCGGTGCGGCCGATTCCCTGCACCACCGCGGTGCGGGTGTCGCCGGTGGTGTCGTAGGTCTCGCGCATGCGGGCGAGGATGAACACCTCGTAGTCCATCGAGAGCCCGAACAGGAACGCGAACACCATGACCGGGACCCACATGGTGATCGCGCCGGTGGCTGGGATCGCCCAGATCGCGTGGCTGCCGTGCCCGTCCTGCCACAGCCAGGTCATCACGCCGTAGGCGGCGCCGAGTGACGCGAGGTTCATGACGACGGCCTTGAGTGGGAGCAGCAGCGAGCGGAACGCGCGGGCCAGCAGCACGAACGTTGCTAGGGCGATCAGCGCCAGCATCAGCGGGAAGCTGCCGTACACGTCGTGGGAGAAGTCGATCATCGACGGTCCCGAACCGGCGATGCCGAGCACTGCGGGGTCATGCGCCAGCGCAGCTCGCACCGTGCCCACCGTAGCCTGGCCGGCGGTGACGTTGGTCTCGGCGCTCGGAAGTGCGGTGACCAGCGCGGTGCCGGCGCGGCGGAAGTCCGGTGTGCTCGGGGCGACGGCGGCGTGGATGCCGGCCACCGAGGCGAGTCGGTGTGCGATGGCGGGAGCGGCACCGGCGTGGGTGAGGACATCGATTGGGGTCAGCGTTCCAGAGGGCACGCCGCCGGACTCGAGCGTGGCGAGCGCGCGGTGGGCGGGGCCGGTCTGCGCCAGCGCGGCGGTGCTCGGCTCTCCGATGTGCATCGAGAACGCGGGGATGATCAGCCCGGCCAGGGCGGCGGTGCCGGCGAGCGCGGCCAGGCCACGATGGCCGGTGACCATGCGCGCCCACGCGCTCCAGCCGCGGCCGACGGTGTTCTCGTTGCGCACTCGGGGCCAGTCCAGCCGCGGCCCGATGCTGCCGAGCAGGACGGGCAGCAGCGTCAGCGCGACGGCGACCGAGATCAGCGGAATCAGCGCGCCGCCGATGCCCGCGCTGCGCAGGAACGGGACCGGGAGCACGACCAGCGCGAGCAGGCCGATCCCGACGGTCAGTCCGGAGAACAGCACCGCCCGGCCGGCGGAGGCCATCGCAGCTTGCACCGCGTCGTCGCCGTGGCGGCCGTGGGCGCGCTCCTCCCGCCACCGGGTTACGACCAGCAACGTGTAGTCGATCGCGACACCGAGACCGATGAGGGCGATCAGGAACTCAACGATCTGGCTGACGGTGGTGATGTGGGTGAGCCCTCCCAGCGCCAGGAACGTGGTGAGGATCGAGATGCCGGCCATCACCAGCGGGACAAAGGCCAGGAAGCTGGCGAACACAAACGCCAGCACGACCAGCGCTCCGAGTGCGCCGAGCATCGCCTCGGCCAGCACGCCGGCGCCCTTGCCTGACGGCTGACTGGTGGCCAGTGCCTGGATGCCGGTGAGGCTGACGTGCCAGGAGGCGGGAACGGCGGCGGCGACCGCCCGCTGGATGCGAGCGCCCAGGGTGCCGGGTGCCATCGGGTTGTCCTGCGGGGTGAACACCAGCGCATACGTGCTGCGGCCGCCACGGGTGACGAACGCCGCGTCGCGGGTGGTGGCATAGTCGACGACCCGCGCGGTCGGGATCACGGTCCGAGCGGCGGCGAACGCCCCGTCCAGCCGCCGGGCGACGCCGGGGGCGTTGACGCTTATGCCCGCCGGCAACGTGATCACCGGTACGACCGGGTCCTCCGCTCCGTTGTGAAGATAGTGAGCCTGGATCCGCGCGTCGGCGCGGAAAGCGGCGCCGGGCATCGCAAAGCTGTTGCTCAGGCGCTTGGTGGTCGACGCTACGGTCATCGCGCCCGCAACCGTTAGGACCAGCCAGAATGTGATGACCAGCAGCTTGTGCTTGAGGACGAAACGGGTGAATGTCGGCATAAGGATCTCCTGGCGAACGGTCTGGGTGGTGACGGTTGCAAGCATGTCGCTCCACGCGCGGCGTGTCGTCGCCCAGGGGAAGGCAATCCGCCTACGACAGCCGGGGCGCTCGGACGCCCGCTGTACTCCAGTTGGAGTAGGCGCGCATCTTCGCCCGGACGACGACATCGGCCCGGGCGGGGTCTACGCTCGCGGGCAATGACCACCGTGCCCACCGCCGCCAAGCCTCCCCGCCGCCGGCCGGGGCTGTCGATGGGGAGCTTGCCGGAGGGGGCATGGCGCTCGCCGCTGGCCTTCGACATCGCCGTCGCGGTTCTCATGGCGCTGCTCACGCTCGCCGGAGCGCTCGCGGAGAGCCATCCCACTCGCGGCCAGCTCTCGGCGGGTCAGCATGTCCCGGTGGCGCCGCCGCCGGCCTATCTGCTGGTGGCGGCCAGCGCGCTGGTGCTGATCTGGCGCCGGCGACGGCCCGTCCCGGTGCTCGGGGTGTCGCTCGCCGGGGTGCTGGCCTATACCTGCCTGGGGTACTTCGACGGGGCGGCGCTGCTGAACCCGGTCGTGGCGCTGTACGCCGTTGCGGTGGCGGTGCCGACCATCCGGGCGGTGATCCTCGCGTCCGTGACGATGGTGGCGGTGATGGCCGCCAGCGCGGCGTTCGATCCGCTGGGCCCGACCGGCGGCGGGTTCCTCCTCATCCCCGGAGAGGTGGGGGCCGCGCTGCTGCTGGGGCTGTGGGTGGCCAGCCGCCGCGCGTATGCGCGCCGGGACAGCGCCGAGCAGGCGCGGCGAGCGGTCGATGCCGAGCGGTTGCGCATCGCCCGAGAGCTGCACGACGTGGTGGCGCACACGATGGCCACGATCAATGTCCAGGCCGGCGTCGCCGGCCATGTCATCGCCGAGCAGCCCGAGCAGGCCGCCCAGGCGCTGGAGGCGATCACGCAGGCGAGCAAGGAGGGCCTGCGCGAGCTGCGGGGGATCCTCAACATCCTGCGCCAGGCCGACGAGCCGGACGCCACCTCGCCCGCGCCCGGTCTGGACCAGCTCCCCGCGCTGGTCGAGGGAACCACGCGGGCGGGGCTGGCTACCACGGTCATCGTCCACGGCGAACCGCGGCCATTGCCGCCTACGGTCGATCTCGCCGTCTACCGGATCGTCCAGGAGTCACTGACCAACGCGCTGCGATACGCCGGCCCGGCTGCGGCCACCGTTTCGCTCGCCTACACCACCGACCAGCTTGAGATAGAGGTCCTCGACGGCGGGCGGGGATTATCCGGCGCCGCGCCGCACGGAGGCGGCCACGGCATCCCCGGCATGCGGGAGCGCACCGCCGCGGTCGGCGGCGATCTGGAGGCGGGTCCGGGTCCCGCCGGCGGCTTTCGAGTCCACGCCCGCCTGCCCCTTGGCGGGTCGTGATTCGCGTCCTGCTCGCCGACGACCAGGCGCTGATCCGCGCCGGGTTTCGCATGCTGGTGGACTCCGCCGAGGACATGGAGGTCGTCGGCGAAGCCGACGACGGCGCCCAGGCGGTCGCCCTCGCCCGCCAGCGTCGCGCCGACGTGGTCCTGATGGACATCCGCATGCCGAACGTCGACGGCCTGGAGGCCACTCGGCGCATCGACGCCGACGAGAGCCTGGCCGGCGTCAAGGTGCTGATCGTGACCACCTACGAGACCGACGAGTACGTCTACGAGGCTCTGCAAGCCGGCGCCAGCGGCTTCCTGGTCAAGGACACCGAGCCGGCCGGACTCCTGCACGCCGTCCGCGTCATCGCCGACGGCGACGCGCTCCTCTCACCCGGGATCACCCGCCGGCTGATCGCCGACATCGCGGCACGACGCCCCTCCCGAACCGCAGTCCACCCCGCGCTCTCCGAGTTGACCGCCCGCGAGCGCGAGATCATGACCCTCGTCGCCCATGGACTCTCCAACGACGAGATCGCCACACAGCTATTCCTCAGCCCGCTGACCGTCAAAACGCACGTCAGCCGCGCCATGCTCAAACTCCACGCCCGCGACCGCGCCCAACTAGTCGTCATCGCCTACCAGAGCGGACTCGTCGCACCCGACCGCTGACGACCACGGTCGACTCTGTTCGCCCCCAAGGAGCCTCTCTACAGGTCAGCGGGGCCTGCCCCAAGCTGGTCTCTTGGATCGCGCTCCCCGCCCCCCTTCGTGCTTGCGCAGGCATCATGCGTGGATGCAGCAGTGAGATCCTGCGGGCCGCGCCTCGAATCAGGTGCGCAGAACAACCCGCCCGAGGGCCCGCAGTGCCTCCAGCACTGCCGGGAAGCCCCCGTGCGTCAGGCACCTTGCACGTTGCTGTCCTTTCGGGTCACCAGCCCCGGCAGGAGCGCGAGCAGGAGCGGCCGACAGCAGGCACCCTAGAGCGGCTAAAACGAGGATCAGGACTGCGGCCTGCGATCGAGACAGCACCCGCTCGGCGGACCCGCGTGTTCGATCCGTTCCGGGGGTGGCAGTACATCGCCGGCAAGCGAGCCCCGGGCCTGGGCCCGGGAGCCGGTGAACCGCTCCACCACGATCACGCTCGCCAGCGCCTCGATCGCGCTGTCCAGACCGAGCCAGCCAACCCACACACACGACAGCGTCTGCGCGTTGCGTGCCGACGCGGCGAATCCTCGCTCAGTGGGACGATCACCTCGCCGGCTGGCGCCAGTGGAACCACCTCGACCACGGCCATCGCTGCCAGCCTATCGCCCGACCTGCTCCGCAACCCCTATCGGGGGAGACCCGGCGTGACCTCGACCCTACTGTGCGTTCTCAAGTCCCAGCCTGCGGCGGCTGCCGCCTGCGCGTTCGAAATCCCAGTTAGTCGCCCTTGCCGTGAATCGCGGTGCCTATGAGAAGAGCCATGCCGACTGCCGCCGGAGGATTGTCGCGTTTCACCGCTCGGGAGGCACGTCGGGTTGTTTGGGGAGCAGCCGGTGGCCGTCGACGACGGCGGTGGCGAGGTCGATCAGCTTGCGGTTGTCGGTGCGAGAGCGCACGCGGAGCATCTCAAAGGCGTTGTTCTCGTCGACCGAGTGGCGCTCCATGAGGATTCCCTTGGCGCGTTCTATCAGCGCTCGGCGCCCGAATGCGCCTTGGAGATCGTGGTACTCGGTGAATCGCCGCAGAACGATGTCGATCGAGCTCTGCCAGTCCTCGACGTCGATGTCTGAGATGTGAGCGAAGACGCCTCGCTTGGAGGCTTCCTTGACAAAAGCGGGATCGGGGGCATGCAGCAGGACGATCACGGGGCAGGCGGCCTCGCGGACGATCCGGTCGATCAGATCCAGCGCATGATCCGAACTCTGTCCGAGGCCGACGAGAGCAACGTCGGGCCGTTCGCGAGCGGTCACCGCTCCGACGTCCTCGACGTTGATCTCGCGGGCGATGACCTCGTGCCCGAGGGCAGCGACGATGGGCGCAACGAGCGCGAGCCGGTCCTTGCGCTCGTTGGCGATTAGGACGCGGAGATGGTCGGCTCCATCGGTCAGCGGCTGCATGCTCCGATTTTAATTTGAACCGCCGGGTACCACAGGGGAAGGTTTGCCTCAGCCGTTTGGCGGGCCAGGCAGTTCCGGCTCTAGCGACTTGGCCGGCGTGAGCGAGACCTCATGGTCATCGCGATGGAGACACACGTCAGGAGCCATGTCCGCCAAACCGCATCTTCCCCATCCAGGGCGCCGAGCCGTGCTGGGTCGTCATTTTCCCCGTCTATTTTCCCCGCCTATCTCGCACGTGCGGTAGACCCATGGCTCGCCAACAGGACTCATGAACATGCCTGCCGAGTCGTCGGCTGATCAGGGGACACCTAGCGCTGGGACTGCCATCTGGGGTAGTGTCTCGATGCAGACGATCCTGGACATCGTCGAGCCCAAGCTAGACGCAAAGTGGGTCGTCTTCTACTTCCTCGGCGCGGGCGCCGACAAGGGCGTCTACTACGACGCGCGCCCGATCGAGCATGACCCACCACCTCACGATGCTCGCCTACGAATGAACGACCAGCCTCTGCCATTCGGGCACGGCGCGCCGCTGCGGCTGCGCAACGAGATCGAGCTCGGGTTCAAGCAGGTCAAGTGGATCAAAGGAATCGAGTTCGTCGCGCACTACTCAGAGATCGGCGGCGGCTACGGTGGATATAACGAAGACCACGAGTTCTTCGGCTACCGACAATCGATCTGAGGGGGAACCCTTGAACAGCTGGACGATCACGAACCTCAATCTCAAGCCGCACTCGCCAGAGATCCTCGCCTCCACCGACGAGGCACGGGCGATCGCCCTGATGATCCCGGCAGGCGAGAGCCTCGACGATCACCAGGTGCACGAAAGCGCGTGGGTCACCGTGATCGACGGCGAGGTCGAGATCACCACGAGCGGTGGAGAGAGCGTAACCGGCAGTACAGGTCTTGTGGTCGCCTTCGCCCCCAACGAACGTCACGCCGTGAACGCACGCTCCGACGCCCGCCTTCTGCTGCTGCTCACGCCATGGCCCGGGGTCGACCATCCCGGAGCGATGACCCTGGAGCAGAAGGCGAACGCTCGCCACAACGCCGCCGAACGCCGAACGAACGCCTGACGCAAAGACGAGGCACCGACCTTCTCGAATGTCGCATCTCCACGTCAGCGAGAGACGCCAATGTTCTGTATGGCCTGGCCTGCGGGGCTGGGCTAACTCAGCGGTGATCCACCGTTGTTTGGTGGGGTGTCGTTTCGGGCCGCAGATTTAAATGACCTCCTGAGCAGGCCGCAAGCTGTCGTGTCGGGCGATGGCGGGTCTGCGCAAAGAGGTCACTCATATGGGGCATGGTCTGCCGGACGCGCCGAGGGTGGTCTTTGATGATGAGCGGGCGGTCGCGAACTGGTCCGCTTCCCGGTAGGGCGTTGACAGTTCCTGGGTGAGGGTTGCCCCGACTCGATCGGAGCCGAGAGGGCGGTGCCGAGCGCCTGTCGGGGGAGGGAGGAGCGCGCCGAGCTGGCCGAGTTGCGCAAGCGTGTCCGGGGGCTGGAGCGGACGTTGGGGTCGTGGTTGCGTGCCCGCATTCCGAGGCGGCAGGCGCAAGGTCCCATGTTGCGGGTTGATCGTCGAAGGGGGTCCTACTCGGCTGATTCCTGCACGATCACGGCGAACGAGCCGACTCCTATGAGTGAGGCCGCTGGTGCTGCGCGGTCGTCGACAACGATGCTTTCGATGACGCCGGTGTCCGGGTCGAACACCGCGTCGGTGACCGTGCCGAGGACGTTGCCGGTGTCGCTGAGGGCGCGTTTGCCGACGAGTTCGAGCTTGCCGTCGGCCGCCGCTTGTTCTCGATCGTCACGCGGCTCCTGCAGGGCGCCCTCGTCGGTGATCATGACGGCGTCGGGGCCGAACCCGCTGATTTGCTCCCATGCGACCAGGAGGGCCTTGCGGCCCGTCCCTACGACAAGCAACGCCACCCGGCATCGCTTGACGTCGATGACGATGTGGGCGAGGCTGCCCAGATCCTCGGCGCTTGTCCGGCTGACCACCGTGCGGCCAGAAGCCGCAGCAAACCGCTCGCTCACCGGATCCCCGGCTCGGATCGGAACTTGTCCACAGCAGTCCCCAGACCGACCAGGTCGGCTTCAATGAACTCCTTCGTCGAGTCTGGGACGACCAGCGCGCTGCCAGACACAGCCAGCTGGGTAGGCAGCGGGATGTACCCGGTCCCGCCGGCGGCCAGTTCGATCTCGTAGCCGACCACCTCTCCGTTGCTTCCGACCAAGACGACAATGTCCCGTACTTTGCCAAGGTTCACTCCCCCTTCGGTGAGCACCTCGTTCCCGGTCACATCCCGTCCGGATGGTGGCCTTCCGAGGTCTGCCGGGGAGTTCTCGGGGAGGATGAGGCTGGTCTCATCCTCGACCATCACCGCGTCACGGCCGACCGCACGGATCGTCTCGGCCGACAGCACCTCGCGACGGCGGCCGGCGAGAAAGCCGCGCTTGTTGAGCGTCAGGCCAACGACGCGGCCAGCTGCGGGACTGTAGATCACGTCACGAACCTCAGCCACGTCCTCGCCCCCCATCGTCACGACGGGCAGACCCCTGACCGCCGACCCGGTGAGCAGCAGGCTCATCGCCTACGCCGCGTAGCTATCACGCCACCCCCCCGCCGGCGCCGCCGGACAAACACGCCCACCAGCACCGCGAGGACGACCAACACAAGCATGACGATCAGCCACACCACGACAAGCCTCCGATCGCCCGACTCATTGCCGTATCGATACTACTGACGAGCAGATCCGCGCTAGGCGTCGAGCCGCCGGCGGCATACGCTTACTCCTTGCGTACGGGGCTATCGATGTCACGGCTGGCGAGGCACCGCACACGTCGAGGCTCGGGTAGGACGGCTGGCGCTGCCAACATGTACGCCAACTAGCTGAAGGGACGCGTGGTGAGCCAGCGCGAAGATCACCTTAAGGCCGGGCAGCTGGGCACGACGGACCTGACGGCCTCGACAGTGGCGAATATCGGGCCGGGGATCGACTTCTACTTCGCGTTCGGGGTGATCGCGGTCACCGCCGGGGTGGCTGCCCCGTTGACGATCCTCGCGGGAGGCGTTGCCGTCGTGCTGCTCGCCTTCACGGTGGCCGAGTTCACCAAGGCCGAGCCCTCGGCGGGAAGCTTCATCACCTACGTCGAGACCTCGCTGGGATCGAGGGCAGGGGTCGCCACGGCCCTGCTGGTCGCGGTCGGATATACCGTCGCGATCGCGGGCGTCTTCACGATGTCGGGCGGCATGTTGGCGCTGACGATCGCGCACTACACGTCGTGGCGCCCCCCGTGGGAGCCGCTTACGCTCGCGCTCACTGTCGGCGCGATTTGGCTGACGGCCCGCGGCGTGAAACTTTCGACCAAGGCGGTGGGCGTGGCTGTGCTGGTGCAAGTGGCGATCATGCTTATCGTCTGCGTTGTGGTCCTCGTCGACCGGCGCGCCCATCTCTCGGCCATCCCGTTCTCCTGGTCACATCTCACCGGTGGTCTGGCCGGCTTGTCGGCCGGCTTCCCGCTCGCGCTTTACATGTTCATCGGATGGGAAAACGGCCCGGCGCTTGCCGAGGAGTGCCGCGATCCGAAACGCACCGTCCCAAGGGCGCTCTATATATCGATCGCGATCGGCGCTGCTCTATTCGTGTTCTTCGCGTATGCGACCGTCACTGGCTTCCATTACGACGTCGCCTCGATCGGTCGCTCATCGGTCCCCTTCCTGACCGTGGCTGACCACTATCTCGGCGGGGTGGCGATCTTGGCCTGGATCGCCGGAATCGTCTCGGTGCTCGCGACCCTCGTGTCCGCCGCTAACTCGCAAGCGCGGATGCTCTTTGACGGCGGCCGCTCCGGGCTCCTGCCGGCGTGGTTCGCACACCTCCGCCCACGAGTCCAGACGCCGGTGAATGCGTTGCTGGGCATGGGCGGCGTTGGACTCGGGATCATCGCCGTCTGGTGGTTAGTCCACGTGATCGGCGCGGACAAGGGATCGACGAACCCTGTGGGTCTGTATGCCGAGTGCTCGACGATGGGCACAATCGTGATCCTGATCGTCTACTTCCTGACCACGCTCTCCCTCCCAGTCTTCATGTGGCGCCGGCACCGCAAGTCGTTCTCTCCGCCCCGGCACGTGGCGATCCCGGTGCTTGGAGCCCTGGCCCTGATCGTCCCGTTCGTCGAGCTATTCAAGCCCGGGCAGCCCGCGCCCTACGCCGAATTCCCGTACATCGCACTAGCGATCGGAGCTGCGGCCATCGTCATCGCCTACGTCACCGTGCACCGCCACCCGGACACCGGCTCCGGTGAAGGGACAAACTCCGCCGACACGTGAGCCCGGAGAATAGAAAAGCCACGCTCCACACTCGCAGACACCTGCTCTGGCTCAAGCTCCCGCCACCCGGAGCGGGAGCCCCACACTGCGCGGCCTGCGGGTCATTGGCGTCGCGCGCCACGGTGGGGCGTGCCGGCGTCAGCTCGGACCCGGCGACGATTGCGCGTGCGTCGTCGCTCGAGGCGAGGATTCCCGGTGAGTGGGTCTCAGTTCCAGTTCGGGATCGTCCAGTTATTCACGTCATGTCTCGTGGTCGGCGATGAGCGCGATCCGTCGTCCGGAGACGGCATTTGCGCGGATTCGGATCCAGCGTCCTTTGTGACCCGGCGCCCACGGCTCGAGTCCGAGGCTCCTGATTCGCCGTAGTTCGGCGGGGTTCGTGATCTCCTCACTGACGCCGACGATGATCACGCTCCATCCGATTTGTCCCGCCGGGTCGGTGCCATCGATCTCGAATGCCGCCTTCGCCGAGCGCAGTAGGGCATGCAGCTTCGATCCCGGCGCTGAGCGAATCAGCACCGATTGCGAGGACTCGTCGAAGAGGTAGTTGACCGGTCTGATCACGGGGTGATCCCATTCGGTCGCACTGACGACGATTCTGCCGACGCCCGTTGCCGCAAGTAGATGTAGGCATTCGGTTCGGTCGAGGACGAGCATCTCGGTCGCGGGACGAGGCGGCCGTTCTGATTTCCCCGGCGGTCCGACGGCCTCGTTGGGTGACTCGGGGGCGGCTGTGGGGCTCATGGCGTCGGCCCTTCCGCCCGTTCCACCTGGTAATGATCGCGCCAAATCAGCTTGTAAATGGGGATTCGTCGGGGGAGGTCGCGTACGCCAGGCAGGAATGGGATCAGGATGAACGCGAGGCTCAGTACGCCCATTATTCCCATCACCAGGATGTCAGCGTTGGCCGAGGTCGAGAACGGCTTGATCTGGTACCAGAACGTGTATAGCCACAGCCACACCTGCCCCGGGTAGCTGCCGGTCTCGTTCATCATCCCCCACTGGGTGCCGAGCAGATGCTCGGCGTTCGCGCGGTTTGTGAGGACGCTGCCGTCGGCCATGAACAGCAGCGGCTTGGTGTAGTCGGTCTGGTAGAACTGCTTGGTGGTCAGGAGCGCGCCGTCGAGTCCGCCGCTCTGAGCGAAGGTAAGGAGAGAGGCCATCATCGTCGGGAGCGGCCCGTAGTCGCCAGCTTTGACCGACACGGAGCCGTCGGGGTTGGCCTTTGCCGGTGTCGAACACGGCGCGCCCGGAGCGGAGGCGGTGCAAAGCGCCGCCTCGTATGCGCTCGTCCAAGCGGTCTGCGTCTTCGCGGAGGCAGCTAGATACGTCGAGATCGCGCTCTGGAGCTTCGGCTGTCCCGTGAGAGACCGTAATGGCGCGAGCACGAAGTCGGTCGCGGTATTGATCGGGTGGCTGACGCCGAACCACTTGGCGAGGTGGATGAACCCGATGTGCTGACCGTCGGAGTTGTGGTTGTACGGCGGGCCGTAGCTTCCCGTCGTGCTCGAGCCGTCCAGCTCGGTTGTCGCGGTGGTGACGAAGTCGACCGGCTTGGTGCGCGACCACTGCTTGATTGTGCTCGGCGGATCGTCAGGCGATGAGAACAGGATTGTCAGCAGCAGCACGAGCGCGAGCACAACTCCGAGCGCGATCGTCGCCTCCCTGAGAATGTCGTACGGGCGGTAGGAACCCTTCCACTCGCGGTACTTGTCGTCCTCGCCCCGCCGGCTCTCGCGACTCATGGCACGGGCTCCGCGGGGGGAGCTTCCGGCGCGGGCCCGTGCCCCGACGCCGGCGCGGGAGAGAGCGCTGGCACAGACGTGGGTGCGGGCACGGGCGTTGAATCTGGGCCCGAGGCTGGTGCCGCCGTGAGATCAGCGGGCCTGAACGGAGGGACAATTCCGTGTTTTCGGACCAGCAGGATGTGGGCGGCGACAATCCCCACCACAGCGAGGGGCAGCAGGAATACGTGGTAGCTGTACATCTGGCCGAAGTTCGTGAGGTTGAAGAACGAGCCGATCCCGGCTGCGTTCATCGCGTCCTTGGCCTGCGTCGAGATCCACTGGGCGTCGAAGTTCTGTTGCGAGACATAGCCGGTGAGTGCGCATGGGACTGCGACGACGAATGCGACCGCACCGGTCATCCACACCCGTGCCCGACCGCCGCGCCACGCGGCCATCCAGTACTTCCCCCACAGGTGGATGACCATGAAGAAGAAGAACAACTCGACCGACCACATGTGGATGCTGTTGAAGAAGTGGCCGATGCCGGTGAAGTGCCACCAACCTGGTCCCTTCAAGCTGAGGATCGAGCCGGAGGCGATGATCACCACGAGCGAGGCGAGCGTCAGCACACCAAAGACGTAGATCCACGACGACATGTACGACGGCTGGCTGTCGGGCAGCAGCTTGTCCGGCGGCAGTGCCCCAATTGCGCGCTCGCGGACCGCCATGGTCCACGATCGTTTCGTTGTCCCGCTCACGTCGACTCTCCGCGCCCGCCGTGCCGCGGGAACGGCGCCAGAATCGCGACTGCGAACACGATCAGCATTACCACGATTACGACGACGTTGGACACCGACATCGTGAAGAAGTGCCAATGCACGGTGTGCGCGGGATGGTTGAGGTTGAAGATCGCGGCCGTCATGCGTAGCTCCCGGCGCTGTGGCGAGCCTTCGCAAACGCCGTCGGCGCCTGGCCGCCTCGGTGCACGTGCAGACTGAGACGGGGGGGTTTGGACTCTCCGCTGGGGGGGCCAGGGCGTTGCGCCGGCTCTGCCATCACACTCCGAGGGCGTTGGGTATACGTGAGACCAATTCAGGTCGACACGCCTACGCCGGCCGAGAGCTGGAGCCGGAAGCAAGTTGCCCGCCGAGGGTGAGGGCGAAGCTCGTCCGACTATACAGCGCAGTCACACGCTCGTGTCCCTGCCGGTGGTCGTTACACGCGGGCGGGACGGCGGTGGATCGCGACTCTGAGCGAACCTTGCGGCATACGCTCAGGGGCCGCTCGGCGTAGCGGTAACGCCGGAGCCGACGGGTTTTCTATGGTCCGGTAGTTTCGGCGCGCGCGCGGGGCTAGGTCACGGCTCCTGATGTCGAGACCAATGTCACCGACGACGACGTGACCGTGACCGCGAAGATCGCTCGAGCGCATCTGAACGAGTTCCCGGACTACTCGGAGCGCCCCTCTCGCGACGCCTCAGGCCCCTGCAAGCCACCAGGGTCGGGACCCCATTTCCTCGCGCCGCAGACATCTCGTCGCTGGCGCCGACGGAACCGCATCGCGCGGAAGGGAGGGATGATGCGTAATAGCCGGTACGGCCGATGACGCCGCCAGCCCGCCGGAACCCAGAGCTGGCGGGGCCGAGGCCCTCGGACGTGATGGTCAACGGCTTCATCTAGCCCGGTCATCAAGGAGCTGGCGATGGAGGACACCGTCAAGTCGAAGCGCCTGAGCGAGCTGCCGATGGAGCTAGCGCCCCGACCGTGCCACTGGCCTTGCTGCGCGCCTTTGAGCTTGGCGGCCATCAAGCGTCGTCCGTTCTTGTGTAGCGCGGGTGCGCTCCCTCGACGAGCTTGACCATCTGCCAGTAGGCGATGAGATCCCGCTCTGCATCGGTCGTGTTAGCGAAGAAGCGGCGGGCGATCGTCAGCTCGCCCCGGTCGGGTCCTGCCGCCTGTTCGTCAATCCAGGCGCGGTCGATCCGCTTTTCGGCAATCAGACGTATCGCGGACTCGATCTCCGAGCCGGTGCAATCCCCGAGCCTTTTGAACACGCCGCGACCGATCTCGAGCGACTCCTCTGGGTTGACCTCGCCCATCGCCACATTGTCCTCTCCCACCCCCGATTGATCCGGCGAAGGGGTCGCCGCAAGACAACTGCCCAGCGTGCAGATGACTCCCGCTCGGGCCTAGGAGACGTGTTTTCGGTCCCCCACATAACCGCAATCCCCCAACGGCTCTTGCAGCTCGCCCAGCGTTAGCACTCATGCCGGGAGGGAACCTCCGCCTCGGGGTAGCTTACCCGCACGTCGCCCTTCGCTGTCAACTTGGCTGCGGCTTCGACTCCGCAAGGCGCGACCGATGTGGCGGCCGCTACCTGTCCCCACGTCAGGCACCTTGCATGTTGCTGTCCTTTCGGGTCACCAGCCCCGGCAGGAGCGAAGCGGTCAGAAGCCCGCGGCGGCCTCCGCGAGGATGTTCACGGCGTCGGTGGCCCCGGTCAGCGGTTCGCCAGCGCTGGGCCGCTGCTCGATCAATGACGCGATCGCTTGACCTAGCGCATGCGGCTTGACTGCCTCGGGCTCGAGCGGCACGTGCGGATGGGAGGCTGGGCACGACGTGGCGGGCACGTGCCTAGTGACCTCCGGGCGTGGCGGCAGTCCCAAGAGGATCAAGCATCGACCGATTCCCCGACCGCTGCCGCGCGCAGCTTCCCCAGGGCGCGGCTCTCGATCTGTCTGACGCGCTCCGAGCTGACTCCGAGACTCCCCGCTATCTCCCTCAGGTTCTCGGCCTCGCCGTCGAACCCGAAACGCGCGCGCAGTACCACGCGCTCACGTTCGCTTAGTCCGCTCAGCATGTCACGCAGTTGACTCGCTGCAACATGGGACACCACCCGCTCGTATTCGTCCTCGGCCAGCGGATCCACGAGCAGTTCACCGAACGTTCCCGTCGCGCCTTCGGTGCTCTCAAGCGGTTCTTCGAGGGCCCGGGGTGGGCGGTCAACCGCGATCAGGTTCGCAAGTTGGTCGCGGTCCAGTCCGGTCTGGTCGACCAGCTGGCCTAGTGTGGGTTCCTGACCCGTCTGGCGCTGGATGTCGCGGTGAGCCTCCTTGAGTCGAGCCAACTGGCGCAGCGCGTGGTCGGAAAGGACGACCGGACGCGTGAGCTCGCTGACGAGCTGTTGCATCGCCTGGCGCACCCACCACACCGCATAGGCCCAGAAGGGAGTGCCTAGCTCCGGGTCGTAGCGCTCCAGGGCGCGAAGCAGGCCTACGACGCCTTCTTGCATGAGTTCAACGCGGGTGATCTGTTCGGAAGTCCGGTAGTTGCGGGCCACTGATCCGATCAGCGGTAGGAATGCCTCAGCCAGTGCCGCGCGGGCCTGAGCGTTCCCGCCGGCGGCCTCCCGGATCAGCTTCTGCGCAGAAGCGTGCGGCAGCCTGGCGCGCTGACCGAGCTCGAAGATGTAGCGCCCGGAGAGCTCGGTCGTCGTCGCTTGGCGGTGCTCGAGACCTCTCGCCAGATCACGATCGCGCGCCCGTCCCTGCCGCGCCTCGACGGCGATTGCGCTGCTCTCCTCCAGATCAAACCCCTCGCTGGATTCAAACCGCGCGAGGTCAGGCGAGATAAATGCGTCCGGGCTGGTCATCGCCGAAACGCTACGCGTCCGGTCTTATCGCACGTCATCAGCTCAAATACCCTCTCCGCCAGTTCTTCTGATTGCGGCAATGCTCCAGCGGCCCCTCCCGGGATCGCCCGGATGGTCGGTGCGATACGCGAGACCGGACCAGCACTGTTAGGCCATCTTGAGCGGTGGGAACCGCGGCCCTTGCCACTGGAGCATCTCCCTCATGGCGCTGAGAAGAGAGCTGCTTTTGCGACGAATCTCGGTGCGCGTGATCGGGAACTTCGGCACAGCGTCACCTCCCAGTCGCCCTTGCCCAGGGGAGGACGACGTGGAACGGCGACGCGAACGCGTTCGCATACCAGGACGCGGCTGGGGACCACGAGCTGTGGGCCGTGGTTCTCGGGCCGACGGCCGGCCCGCCCGTGTCCGCCCTGGAGTTCGCGCCGATTCCCCCGACCCGAGCCGCCGCGACCAGTAACACAAGGATCGCCAGGATTACGGCGCCGAGCGCCATCAGGCCAGACCGCGAAAGATGTGGATGCTCGATCGCGTGCATGAGTCACCTCCGACGTTCGTCTACATGCCCATCAGTAGGCGGCCGGGCGCGAGAGACAACCCTCAAGCGGATCCCTTGTGTCCCAAACCCCGACGCCTACTTACGGTCGTGGGCCCGAAGGGCTCCCCGTTGCTGAGGTCCTTGATCTGAAAGGAGGTTCGCATGATGACCGGCTTCAACTCACTGTTTGACCTCACGCGCGAGGGAATGCTGTTTGGCGGCAACGGGACGATCCGAGCGTTTCTGCCGCCAAGCGGACCCTTCAGATGCCCAAGGGGCTTGACCCCGACGCCGTGAGCGCGTCGATCGCCGACGGTGTGCTTACGGTGCACCTGCCCCTACCCGAGGCGCGCAAGCCGTGCCGTATCCAGATCGCCAACGGCCAACAGACTGCGATCGAGAGCAATACCAACTGGGAGGAACTAGAGGCCGCCGCGACCTCAGAGAACTCCCACGCGGAGGAACCGGCCCTTGCGGGCGCCGCCGCTGGATCAATTTCCCTTGTGAGGTGAATCAGAGCGCCTATTAACCACTGCATCTGCGACATATTGGAAGCACGTAGCATCTCCGCGGGTCAGCCAGAAGGCCTAGGAAGCAGGCAGCCACCGCCCCCGTCGGGGCCTAAGACCCAAACTGCGGAGAACGAACCAAACGGGCCGCGCTGCGGCCCGTTTTCGTTCAGCGGCTTATCGCCCGGAGCGGCGATCGATCACGCCGCGACAGCCTCGATCAGCTCCGCGCCCGCCGGCACCGGCTCGATGTCTCGCTCGATCTCGCGCTCGCGAACCAACCACAGCGAGAGCACCGCGGCGGCGAATGCGACGGCCGCGCCGATCGTGAGGATCGAGTCCAGGCCGGAGATGAACCCTTGATGGGTCGCGCCGACGACGAGGTCGCGGGCCCCACGTGGAACTGCCCGCACGGCCGCCGTGAGGTGGCCCCCCGTGAGTGCTTCGACGAGCCGCCGCGGCCGACCATCAATCGCGGCCGGCGTCCCGGCGACGAGCGTTGCCACCTTGGCCGACCCGCGGGCCAGGAAGATCGCTCCCCATGCTGCGGTCCCTACCGAGATGCCGACCTGGCGGAATGTGTCGTTGACGCCCGCCGCCATCCCGCTCCGCTCCTTGGGCACGACGCTGAGCGCGACGTCTGCGATCACTGGGTTGAGAATCCCAACCCCGAGGCCGCCGACGATGAAGCCCGGCAGCAGAGCAGTCCAGCCCGAGCTCGGGTCGAGCCCTGACATCAGCATCAGTCCGGCACCTGTACCAGCCAGGCCGATCGCCATCAGGACACGCGCGTGCACGCGGCCAATCAGCGCTCCGGCAAGCGGAGCCGCGAAAAACGCGCCCAATGTGATGGGGAGATAACGCAGGCCAGCTTGGAGTGGGGAGTACCCCAGGTAGTTCTGGAGATACAGCGTCAGGTACAGGAACAGCGCGTACAGCGATGCTGAGACGCCCGCCGCTGCGACCTGGACGCCGGTGAACGCCGGTCGGCGGAACAGCCCAAGCGGCAGCATCGGCTCGGCGACTCGTCGCTCGATCCCAATGAAGCCGGCCAGCAGCGCCAGTACCAGCAAGAACAGCCCGCCGCTCAGCGTCACGAGCCCCAGCCAGTCGACGCGGGTCGCGTCGGGATTACGTGACTCCCGCACCTTCAGGTAGGTAACGGCGAGCGCGGCGATCCCGACAGGCACGTTGATGAAGAACACTCAGCGCCAGCCAAGCCCGGCCGTGACCGCGCCGCCTACGAGTGGCCCGATCGCTACCGACACGCCGATCGTCGCGCCGTATATCCCCATCGCCGTCCCGCGCTCTCGGCCCGCCGGGAACTCCTGCGCGACCAGGGCCAGCGAGACCGCAAACATCGCGGCGCCGCCGATCCCCTCGAGTGCGCGGGCGATGTTGAGGACCGTCGCGTCGGGCGCCAGCCCGGCCGCGAGCGACGCCAGCGCGAAGATGGCCAAACCGGCGGCGAAGACCGCGCGGCGGCCGAGACGGTCGGCTAGCGAGCCAGCGGTCAGGACGATTGCGGCTAGCGCCAGCGTGTAGGAGTCGATTACCCACTGCAGGTCGCTGAAGCTTGCGTGCAGGTCCTTTGCGATCGACGGCAGCGCCGTGTTCACGACCGTGATATCCAGCAAGAGCATGAAGGTCGCCACGCTTACCGCCAGCAATGTCCACCATTTCCGAGCCATTTCGACCTCCGGGCGAACATGACCAAGCAATCAGTGGGCGAGGTCACGAGGGATCTCGAGCAGCGCGGCTATCTGGAGAGGGTGCCGGACCCCGGCGATGGTCGTGCCAAGATCATTCGCCTCGCCGATTACGGGCGCGAGGCGTACGGCGTCGGGCGCGAGCTGATCGACGAGCTCGAGCGGGAATGGGGCGAGCGCTATGGCGAGGAGCGCGTGGCCGCGCTGCGGGAGGCGCTCGAAGCGGTCAGCGCCGACCGCTTAGGCGCACTCCCGGCGTAGGCACAGGCGCCCCACAACGTCCGGCGGCCGGTGTCAGCCCAGGTAGCGGCGGATATCGCCGAACTTGGTCGTTGCCGCGTTCTTCAGCAGCGGGAGCCCGTATGCCTCCTCGATTGACCGGAGCATGCCGTAGTGGTCACCGGGCGTGGAGACCTTCCCGATACCCGCGTCGGCGTGGCTGACGATGAAGGTGGCGATGCAGTGGCGGCCAACAGCCTTGATCACGACAGGATGCGCGCAGTACTGCGCCGGGTTCGATTCGCCCTCATCTTCGTCATAGGTGACGATGATCGTGCCGTTGTCGGCGTACCAGGGCGTCTTCTGGATGGCCGCGATCAGCGCCTTCAGGTACCTGTCCCCCGTGGCGACGCTCCCATTGTGGGTGTCGTCCTGAAGGTTGGGCGTAAGCCACACGAAATCAGGGGGCTTGGCCGAGTCAAGCGTCCGGACCACCTGAGGATCTCTCGGTGGCTTCGTGGTCAGCCCGGCTTCAGCACATGCTGCCTTGTCTGCCTGCCATTTCGGCAGGTATGCCCAAGGCTCGTGATTGACATCGCCCTGAGCGCTATTCGCATTCCTGATCGAGCAGCCGTTTCCGCCCAGCCCCTCGGCGAACCAGCGAGCGGGAATGCCGGCGGCGGCAAGTTGCACCCCGAGATTCTCGCCGGCGTAGTCACACCTGGTCACCCTGGGGTAGGTCGGACTGCAGTCATTGCGCCCCGCTTGGTGGTTGTCCTGGCCCGTTGTCAGGGCGACGTAGTTGGGCGCGGACGGGTGGTCGACACCAGTCCAGTTGGTCAGCGTGATGTACCTCTCGGCGAGCGAGTTCTCAAACGGGGCCGCTCGATTGCCGATGATCGACCCGGCGCCGTGATTCTCCATCAGAATCAACATGATGTGCGGCGGCGCGGCGTGGGGGTGCCGAGCGCCTTGGGCGGAAACCGCAGCCCCACTGATGATCCCGATCGCGGCCAGCACAGCTAGACAGGCGACCCTGCGCACAGCCGGGATCGTAGCCCAGCCTGCTACGCGTTTTGGCCTGCGAGCAGGTGGACGGATGCCAAACTGACTGGCGGAAGCGAAATGCTCAGCCGCCGCTCGTTCCTCGCCCGTGCTGTGTACGCCAGTGGCGTAGCCGCGTTGGGTGTGGACTGGGTCGGCTGGCGGGATCCGGTCCGATCGCCGTCGGCTGGCCGTTCGCCACTCGCCCTCGTGTACCGCGGGCCTGCGTCATCTCCGGGCATTCCCGCGGACACAGCAAGGTTCCTGCGCACCTGCCCGCAGCGGTTCCGGATCGAATACTGCGGACCCCGACGCCACGACCTTGCGATCAACCACACGACGCTGGCTGCGGCCTCGCTGTTCGTGCAACCGGGCGGCGGGAACGACTTCAATGCTGCGTGGGAGTCGGTGAGGCCGTACACCGATGACCTGCGGGAGTTCCTGCGCGCCGGCGGCCACTACCTCGGGATCTGTATGGGTGGCTACCTGGCCGGGTCCGGTCCCGGCTACGACCTGCTGCCGGGCAATTGCAACGACTACGCCCAGACCCGTGGCGCTCAGGTGCACAACGCTCGCAATGCGGTGATCACGGTTGACTGGCCACCGCCGCCGCACGCGCGCCGGCGGAAAATCTTCTACCAGGACGGGCCCTACTTCTGGCTCAACGAGGGTGCTCAGGCGCAGGTGCTGGCCCGCTACACCAACGGTCTGATCGCCGCGATGGTGGTGCCATTCGGCTCAGGCCGGGTCGCGGTCTGCGGCCCGCACCCGGAAGCCAACCGCTCCTGGTATCGAAATCCTCCACTGCCCTATCCGGGCTCGACCTACGACCTCGGGTACCAGCTCGTCAACACGCTGATGGGCGAGTGAATCCTGCGGCGCCCCTGGCCTGCGCGCCGCGGTCTGTCACGCCGGGCTGGGACTGGCGAGGAGCGACTGGAGGTTGCCCGCGATCCAGGCGGCGATGTGCGCTGGGTCCGCGTCGTCGGTGTTCACGGCGTGGTGCTCGAGCTCGCCGAGATCTGCGAACGCGTCCCAGAGCTGCTTGATCGCGCCCTCGTCTTTGAGCGGGTCCCTTTCGCGCTCCGTGGCCCGCGTTTCGCAGAGGGCTAGCGGAGCGCGGAGGACCACGTAGGCAACTGCGTTCCCGCGCTCGACCAGCGCGTCCCGGAGTCGCTCGAAGAACCAGCCGGGAAGGAAGATGCCGTCCACGATCGTGAAGTAGCCAGCCGCCGCGTAGCTGGCCGCTGCATCGGCAACGATCCGCATCACCGTCACGTTTTGCTCGTGCGATTCGGGTTTCCACGGTTCGATGAAGCCGCGGGCGATGAAGTGGAAGAACAAATCCGACTCGAGATGAACCGCGCGCTCGTAGCGTGAGGTGAGTGAGTCCGCGACCGTCGTCTTTCCCGCTCCGGGCGGGCCGGTCAGCAGGAGGATCGGATCAGATTTCAGGAGGCGAGCCGTCACGTCCTCGCCGGCCTTGATCGCACTTGACCAGCCCCGGCCCATGGACAACTGGTCGGTCGTAAGCCGTTGACCTGAGTAGATGGTCAGCCTGGCCTCGGCGGGAAGAAAGGCCCTTTCTCCGATGGCCACCCGCCGGCCATGTCGCCACGGTCGGACAAACCTCTCGATCACCTCCGCCTCGCCCAGGTTGAACTCATGAGCTTGACGAAGAAAGCCCTTCTCGAGCCGAACGTGAAACCAGTCCGTGGGATCAGGCGTAGCCGACACACCGGGAAGCTTGCCACCGACCGTCCGCGGCGTTCGGACCGAGGCCAGCGCTGGGGGAACACCCTCGTGCAGACGCAGATTCAGCGAGCCGCGGTTCACCCTTGGAGGACGAAGAGTCCGAAACCGAGAGTGTGCGTGCCGTGGCGCAGCGCACGCCGATGGCGGATCCGTTCGGCGTAGGAAAGCGTGTCGGGAGTCCCGTGCCGGGCGGCGTTGGCAGCGAGCGTCTCTTCGTAGAACGTCCAATCGTGCTCGCTGGCCAAGGACTCGTGCCGGATGTCAAAGCCGACGTCGCGGATGGCGGCGCGGAGACCGTCGAACTCAGCTAGCTCATCGGCCGTGGCGTCCCCAAGTGCGGCGAGAAAGTCCTGTGACGGGGGGCGTTGCCAGAACCCTTCGCCGTAAAGAGCGACCGGGGCCAGTTCCCTGATGACCCTCAGGGCTGCCGGGAAGCCTCCGCAGGCGTGGGATGACCCAACATTGATCACGGCGTCGAACCTTCCGTGGATGGTTGCGGCGTCGCGGACCTCGAATCGCGCCGACATTCCGTTGGCGCGGCGTTGGGCGTCGGCGATCGCGTCCGGGTCGAGATCCACGCCGAGCCCGCGTGCTGGAGCGTGCAATTTCAGTGTGCGAAGCAGGACCTCGCCGTTGCCGCAGCCCATGTCCAGGATCAGCGGGTTGACCGACAGGGGAAGCGCCGCGATCGCCGCATGCACCGCCGCCTCCGACATCGGGTGCGCGAACGCCAGGCCAGCGTGGGCGATCCGCGAGGCGCTGGGCACGCCGCCAACCCTGCCACATCCATCCCTTCCGGCAGTTACCGATCGGGAGACGGGTGAAGCTCCGGCTCGCCGCGCCAGCCCAAAGCTCGGCGGCGCGATACCGGAAGCTTGCTCACAACGAGGTCGTACGAGTCTTCGATCATGTCCTCGAGAATGCGGTCGGGGATTGAGCCGTCGAGGGTCACGGTGTTCCAATGGCGTTTGTTCAGGTGGTAACCCGGTCTTACCGCTGCGTGAGCAGCGCGCAGCTGCTCGGCCAGCGCGGGCTCGCATTTCAGGCTGACCTCAAGCGGTTGATTGCCGAGCCGGGAGAGCGCGAACATCTTGCCGGCGACCTTGAACACGGAGGCCTCTGCACCGAACGGAAACGTTTCGGTCGACCCGGCAAAACTGAGGCAGTGCGCTCGGAGCTCGATCGCATCCATCGCCATGGATGGTGACGGCAGCGGTCCCCTCAGTCCAGGGTGGTGGAGCCCGGGGAGTTCCATCCAGGCGGCCGACCGGTCTGACGCAAGCCGAGGGCGGTGACAATGCACAATGAGGCGAGCAGCGCGTAGGGCACGGCGTCGGAGGTTGCCTGCGCGAGGCCAGCACTGCCAGCGCCGCCGATAACTTGGCCCACGGCCCAGGCCAGGTTGAAGAGCCCGAAGGCGTAGGTCTGGCCAAGCCCAACTTTTTCTGCACCGTCGGAGATCATCGCGCCGGCCGGCGGATACTGGACGCCGAACACCGGGTCGGCCACAACGACGAATGCGAACAGCAGCGCGACCGTCCCGGGCACGGCAAGCAGAACGGTGCAGATCGCGGAGGCCCATAGGCCCGCTAGTACGGGCGGGCGCCACCCGCGGCGGTCAGTCAGACGACCGACGAGCGGGCTCATCACTCCGGCCGCGGCGGCCCCTAACAGGAACACGACGCCGACCGTCACGTTGCTCGCACCCAGATGGCTGAGCCTAAGCGGCGCGAGGACGGAGAGGGTGCCGTATAGCAGGGCGCTCAGCATCGTCAGCCACATCCCGGCCAGGACACGGCGATCGCGCAATGCCGGCCTGAACGTCCCGAGCCCCGTGGCATCGCTGGCCGTCGGTGCCCGCTCGCTCAGGGTCCAGACCAGCAGCAGTACCCCGAGTCCCGCCACCAGCGAGAACACGAGCTTTGGGCTCGTCTGGGTGGCCGCCGCCCCGAGCACCGGCCCGAGCAGTGCGCCCGCGATGGCTGCCGCGAGCGCCGCGCCGATCAGCTCGGCTCGCCGGCCTGAGGGCGCGCGCGCGATCAGCCACGCGAGCCCGGCCGCCCACGACGCAGCCCCACCGAGGCCTTGTACGAATCGAGCCGCGTCCAGCACCGCGATGCTTCGGGCGAAGGCGAACGCGACGCTTGAGCCGATCATCAATCCAAGTCCGCTGAGGATCGTGGCCCGGACGCCGACCCGCGCCGCCATCCAGCCCGCCGGCATCGCTCCGATCAGCGTCCCGGCCGCATACGCAGCTGACAGCAGACCCGCCCCTGACTTGGCCAGGTGAAAATGGTGCACGTAGTACGGCAGCAGCGGAGCGATCGCCGCGTAGAACATGGTGTCCACGAGCACGATCGCGGCCACCATCGCGAGGAGCCTGCGCATCGCAGCATTAGAGCGGATCGCGGGCGAGTGAGTCGCCCGTGACCGCGCGATACCTGCTACCTAGCCCACTCCTACGCCGGCGCGGGCTCGAACGCTCGCGACGATCGCATCTGTGTCCGGGACGTAGGCGTCTTCCAGCGTGGGGCTGTACGGAATCGGCGTTTCATCCGTCGCCACGATCCAAGCGTCGTCGAGGTCATGCAGGCCCTGTTCGGCCACCATCCCGAGCAACCCTGCTGCCCAGCCGCCGGTCCGCGGACCTTCCTCCACCGCCAGCAGTCGGTTGGTGCGTGATACAGAGTCGAGCACGGTCTCGAGGTCCAGCGGTCGAAGTGTGCGCAGGTCGACGACCTCGGCCGAGATCCCATCTTCGTCCAGGGCAGCAGCAGCGGCCAATGCATCCGGTACTCCTTTGCCGATCGAGACGATCGTCAGATCGCCTCCGCGGCGAGCGATGGCCGCCTGGCCAAGCGGAACGAGTTCCTGCTCGGGGCTGGGGCCCTTGACCGAGTAGAGCCGCTTGTGCTCGAGGAACAGCACCGGGTTGTCATCTCGGATGGCGGCCTTCAGGAGTCCCTTTGCCTCCGCCGGCGAAGACGGGAACGCGATCTTCAGACCCGGGACGCCCTGGAACCAGGTGCCATGAGTCTGCGAGTGCATCGCGCCGAACCTCCCTCCCGCGCCGACGGCCGACCGCACCACCAGCGGCACGCTGCCCTGCTCGCCGGAGATGTACCAGAACTTCGCGGCCTGATTGACGAGGCTGTCCATCGTCAGCCCCATGAAGTCCCCGAACATGATCTCGAACACGGGTCGGAGCCCGGTCACGGCGGCTCCGTAGGCGGCGCCGGCGAGCGCCAGCTCCGAGATCGGCGTGTCGAAGACTCGCTCGGGACCGAAGCGCTCGAACAGCTCCGTCGTGACTTTGAACACGCCGCCCGCGGCCGCGATGTCCTCGCCAAAGAAGATGACGCTCGGGTCGCGCTCGAGCTCCTCCGCAAGTGCGTCGCGAATCGCGTCGCGGAACTCGAGCGTGCTCACGGCCGGAACTCGCTGGCCACGGCGACGCTCGGATCGGGATAGGGCGCCGCGAGGGCCTCCTCCACCGCGTGATCGATCAGGGCGCTTGCGGATTCCTCGGCGGCGACGACCTGCTCCTCGCTTACTCCTTCCTGCAAGAGCCGCTCGCGGGCGATCTTCAGGGGGTCCCGCGCGAGCCATTCCTCGACCTCGGTCTTCGGCCGGTACGGCGCCGGGTCGCTCTTGGAATGACCGTAGTGACGATAGGTCTGACACTCGAGCAGCGACGGTCCGCCGCCGCTTCGCGCCCGGTCTACCGCCGCGCTGGCCGCTCGATGCACGGCCCAGACATCGTTGCCGTCGACTACCTCGGCGGGAACGTCGTATCCACGCGCGCGGCCGGCGATATCGCCGCCGGCGGTCACGGATGCCATCGGGGTGAACTCGCCGTAGAAGTTGTTCTCGCACACAAACACGGCGGGCAACGAAAGGACCCTGGCCATGTTCAGGCACTCGTGGAAGTACGCCTGGTTCACCGCTCCGTCGCCGAAGAACGCAGCCGCCACGAGGCCCTGCCTCTTGCCGGACAGCGCCGCCCCGAGCGCCGCTGCGATCGAGCCGCCGACGATCCCGTAGCAGCCGATCAAGCCGTGCTCGAGGTCGACGACATTCATCGAGCCGGCACGGCCACCGCAGACGCCGCTGGACCGTCCAAGCATCTCCGCCACCAGCGGAGCAGGGGGAGTCCCCTTGGCCAGAGCATGGCCGTGGCCGCGGTAGGTGCCGGCGACGTAGTCCTCGGGGGCAAGCGCTAGGCACACTCCCACTGCGACAGCCTCCTGGCCCGCGTACAGGTGAGTGGTTCCGTGCACCTCTCCGGCCAAGAACAGGCGGTGGATCGCGCTCTCGAACTGCCTGATCACGCACATGCGGCGATAGGCGTCCAAGAACGCCTCAACTGGAGGAGTCCGCGGCGTGCTTTGAGGCGGAGACTGCGGTCCACTTTGAGCGTTCGCGACGCTCGCCTGTTCGGTTTGCTCGGCGGTCCCGAGCTTCGCCATCCGCTCTCCTTCCCCTCGCTGTGGGCCTCCGCTGCGATACTATCGCAAACGTTTGCAGTGCCCCCTCGGATCTGGCGGAGAAGGAGGCCAGTGGCCCACGAGATCACGATGCCGCGCCTGTCGGATTCCATGGAGGAAGGCACGGTGCTGCAGTGGCTGGTCGCCGAAGGCGACCGGGTGCAGCAGGGCCAGCCGCTGGTCGAGATCGAAACCGACAAGGCGACGGTCACCCACGAAGCTGACGCCGCCGGCGTGGTTCTGGCCCTGACGGTCGGAGAGGGCGCGACCGTCCCCCTCGGTGCGCCGATCGCAATTATCGGAGAGGAGGGCGAGGAGCTGCCGGTGGCGCGCTCGCCAGAGGCGGTGACCGCCGCGCGTTCGCCAAACCCAGCCCGAGCGTCGGCCTCTGTCGCCACCCAGGCTGACGCTCCCCGGGAGCGACGAGCGGGCAGTCGGCCCCTGGCATCGCCGCTCGCTCGCCGAATCGCCGCGCGGCTCGACGTCGATCTGGAGGAGCTGCCGGGATCCGGCCCGAACGGTCGAGTGATTCGCGCCGACGTGGAGCGCGCCGCGGCCGGCGCAGCGAGCGCTCCCTCCTCCACGCCCGCCGCGCCGGCAGCGAGTGAGGCGGGGGGCGAGGCCGCGGCGGCAGGCGGTCCGCCCAGCGGCCAGGCCAAGGGCGAGGTTGCTGTCCATGACCTCAATCGCGTGCAGCAGAGGGTGGCCCGGCGAATGGCCGAGTCTCGCGCAACGGTGCCCGATTTTGAGCTCCGCAGCGAGGTCGACTTCAGCGCGGTCGTCGAACTGCGCGACCGCCTGCGCGAGGTCACCGACCCGCTTCCCTCCTACAACGACTTCATCATCAAGGCGGTCGCGCTGGCGCTACGCGAATTCCCGCGCGTGAACGGGTCCTATCGCGACGGCAACGTCGAAACCTATTCGCGGATCAACGTTGGCGTGGCGGTCGCGGCCGACGACGCGCTGGTGGTTCCAACGATCTTCGATGCCGATCGGCTATCCCTGGGGGAGATCAGCCGCAAGTCCCGAGAGCTCGCGGCGCGCGTGCGTGAAGGCTCGATCGGTCCCGCGGACCTCGGTGGCGGGACGTTCACGGTGTCAAATCTCGGGATGTACGGCGTCGACAGCTTCTCCGCCGTCATAAACCCTCCCCAGGCGGCGATCCTCGCCGTGGGCTCGTTGAAGCCTCGCGCGATCGTCGCCGAATCCGGCGAGGTCCTCGCCCGCCCCACGATCGTGCTGACGCTGGCCTGTGACCATCGGGTTCTCTACGGCGCCGACGGCGCCCGCTTCCTATCTCGGATCCGCGAGCTGCTTGAGCGCCCGGATGCCCTGATGCTCTGACGGGGGCGGTCTGAGCCGCTAGCGAGCGTCGCGCTGTAGGGGTGTGGCGGGCGCCGATCCTCCGCCGTTGGCACTCGGCTCGATCGGGCTCAGCCCATCATCGACCTCCACGTTCTCCGGTTTGAGCTCCAGAGCGGAGGCACGTGCCTGCAACGCGAGCAGTGCCGCGAAGTCGACTTCGTTGCCCTCCAGCGCGACCATACCCTGGATGATCTGCTCGGCGGTCGCGGCGAGCGGCATCGGCACCCCGTGCTCACGCGCCGCCTCGAACCCGAGCTGGAAATCCTTCAGCAGCAGCTCGGGAGTAAAGGTCGGCTTGAAATCGAGGTTGACGTAGGCGGGTGACTTGTACCTCGTGAACGTCGAGCCCATCACGCTGTCATTGAGGAACTCGAGGAAGTCGGCCCGGGAGACGCCGCCCTTCTCCGCCAGCACGGTGATCTCGGCCATGCATTGCGCGACCACGCCGAGCATCAGGTTGTGGCAGACCTTGACCAGCCGCGCCACCTCGCCTTCGCCCACGTAGGTCACTCGGCGGGCCAGCTGCTCCAGGTAGGGCCGGGCCAGAAGCCAAGCGTCGCGCGGCCCGGACGCGACGATCGTGAGCCGGCCACTCGCGGCCACCTTCGGGTTACCGCTGACCGGCGCGGCGAGCATCGCCACGCCTCGCTCGGCCGCGGCGGCGCGGATCTCCTCCGCGACCGCAGGCGAGATCGTGGTCGAATCGATGATCACGCGCGGGGCGTGCTGCTCACGCGACAGCAAGCCGTCGGGACCGTTCACCACCTGCTCGACGTCGGCCGAGCCCGCGACCATCGTGAACACGATGTCCCGGTCGGCGAGATCCGCTGGGCTATCCACGAGGGTCGCCCCCTGGGCCTCCAGCGGCTCGGCTTTCTCACGCGTCCGGTTGTAAATCGAGACCTCGTGCCCGGCCTCAAGCAGACGCTTGGCCAGAGCCTGCCCCATGCGCCCGACCCCGATCCAGCCAAGCCGCATGTTCTGCTCGCCGCTCATGTCGCCTTCCGCGCATCGTGGCCCGCCACGATCGGCCTCCTCCTGCAATCGTTTGCAGGAGGGTATCTGAGAGTTCGAGGGCGGTCAAGCGGGAGAGAACGGGGCCACCTCACACCCGCCTTGAACCTTCCTGCACACGCCAGTATGCTCCTGCAAACGTTTGCAGCCGCAGCCGACGGAGGTTGCGCGCAGCCACAGCGCCGACCGAGGATCGAGCCGATTGCTGAGGCGGCGCAACCGGACAGGTGAACTGATTGCAGAGGCGGTGGAAATGGGCCAGCACAGCTACGGAACGATGGGCGTCGACTGGGAGGAGCGGGTTCGCTTCGATCGGCTTCGAGACGAGCGGCTCGCTCGGATCAAGAAGCTCCTGGCCGAGTCCGAGCTCGGTGCCCTGCTGTGCTTTGACATGGGCAACATCCGGTACATCACGGCCACGCACATCGGCACGTGGGCGGCCGACAAACTGAACCGGTTCTGCCTGCTTCCTCAAGGCGACGAGCCGATCATGTGGGACTTTGGGTCGGCCGCGCGCCACCATCAGCTCTACAACCCATGGCTTGGTGACGGGCGTTCGCGGGCCGGAATCTCGACGCTTCGGGGCGCGATGTCGCCGCACTCCGGGCGCGCCGAGGACGTGGCGCGCAAGATCCGGGTCGAGCTCGAACAGCGCGGGCTGCTCGGCGAGCCCGTGGGGATCGATGCGATCGAGCCGCAGGTTCTGTTCGCGCTCCAGCGGGAGGGCATCCAGGTCGCCGACGGACAGCAGTTGATGCAGGAAGCCCGGGTCATCAAGACCCAGGACGAGATCACGCTGCTCAACCAGGCATGTGCGATGGTCGACGCGGCTTACGAGGAGCTGTACCGAGCGATGCGGCCTGGCTTCCGTGAGAACGATTGCGTCGCGCTCGTCAACAAGGTCCTGTACGAGATGGGCTCGGAGTTTGTCGAGGGTGTGAACGCGATCTCGGGCGAACGTTGCAGCCCGCATCCGCACGTCTTCACCGATCGCGCGCTACGGCCGGGCGACCCTGCCTACTTCGACATCCTGCACAGCTTCATGGGCTACCGCACCTGCTACTACCGCACCTTTGCCGTGGCGAGCGCATCGCGGGCCCTTCTCGATGCCTACAAGCGCTGTCGCTACTACCTCGACGCGGCGATCGACCTGGTCAGGCCCGGGGCCAGCACCGGCGAGGTCGCCGCCGTCTGGCCGCGGGCACAGGATTTCGGATTCCCCGACGAGGAGGCGGCGTTCGCGCTTCAGTTCGGTCACGGCGTCGGTCTTTCGATCTGGGAGAAGCCCGTATTCAGCCGGCTTGTGTCCCTCGACCATCCCGAGGAGATCAAGGAGGGGATGGTGTTCGCGCTCGAAACCTTCTGGCCCGCCAGCGACGGCTGGTCGGCGGCCCGGATCGAGGAGCAACTGGTGGTGACCGGCGACGGCTGCGAGGTGATCACGCGGTTTCCGGCCGAGGACCTCGTGATCGCCGGCAAGCCCTACCACACGGTGGGAGGCAGCCTGCCACTCGAGCGCGAGACGCAGTCGAACCTCAATACCGAGCTCGACGCCGATGCGCAGGAGGCCACCGTCAAAGCCGATGAGCAGCGTCAACCCACGCTGGGATAGGACCGCTCAGTGACCGGCGGCGAGCGCCCGCCACACCTTCTCCGCCAGATAGGGCGGATCGAGGTGGTGCCCGCCGAGCGCGTCGGCGACCGCGTTGGCGACGGCGGGGAGTGTCCCGATCGCGCCGCCTTCGCCCACTCCCTTGGCCCCGAGCGGGTTGCGCGGTGAGGGGCTGACGACTTCGCCGGTGACGATCTCCGGCGTGCCCGCGGCGGTCGGAAGGCCGTAGTCCATCAGTGTGGCCGTGCGGAGCTGACCCTCGTCGTCATAGATGGCCTCCTCGGTCAGGCACTCGCCCAGGGCCTGGACGGCCCCACCGACGATCTGACCGTGGGCAAGCAGCGGGTTGATGATCGTGCCGGCATCGTCGACGGCCACCACCCGAGAAACCGTCAGCGCACCGGTGGCGGGATCGATCTCCACCGCGGCGCCGTACGCGCCTGAGGAGAACACGAGTTCCGAGTCAAAGCGAGCCTCCGATCGCAAACCCGCCTCCACCCCCGGAGGGAGCTCAAGTGCCGCTTGGGCGTGGGCCGCCAGTTCCGCCCAGCCGAGCACGCGGCCGCCGGCGCGAAAGCCGCCTGCGACGAGCTCCGTGTCCGCCGGCTCAGAACCAAGCAAGTTGGCGGCCAGGACGCGTCCCTGTTCGGCCAGCCGGTCGACCGCGTACACGATCGCTGAGCCGGCCACGGCGGTCGAACGGCTGCCGAACGTACCGGTGCCGCGCGGCACGAGGTCGCTGTCGCCAAAGCGCAGAACCACCCGATCCATCGAAACGCTGAGCCGATCGGCGGCGATCTGAGCGAAAGTGGTGTCATGGCCCTGGCCGTGCGGAGAGGCGCTGCTGGCGATCAGCACTCGTCCGTCGGACTCCAGGCTGGCGCTCGCGCTCTCCCAGCGGCCGGCCGCGCGCTCGACATAGAGCGCGATCCCCGTGCCGGTGAGCCGACCGGCCCGACGCCGCTCCGGAGCACCTGCAAGCAGTTCCACCGCCCTGTCCAGGCAGCGCTCGTAGTCGCCGGAGTCGTAGCTCAGGCCCAGAGCCGTCTCATACGGAAAGCTGCGGATGAGGTTGCGTCGCCGCAGCTCGACTCGATCGATGCCGAGCACGCGAGCGGCATCGTCGACGAGCCTTTCGAGCAAATAGGCCGCGTCGGGACGCCCCGCCCCGCGGTACGGGCCGGTTGGGACCTTGTTGGTGCGCTTGCCGACGACCGTGACGGACGCCGCCGGGATGTCGTAGCAACCGGTGAGCAGGACGGCAGCAGTGTGGGGTGGAATCGCCGTGGTGCTGAGCAGGTACGCCCCGAGGTCGGCCGTGAGCCTGGCCCGGAGCGCAAGCATCCGTCCATCGGAGTCGAGTGCCAGCTCCAGCTCGCCCTCGATCCCCCGGCCCTGATATGCGGCCAGGTGATTCTCAGTCCGAGTTTCGACCCACTTGACCGGGCGGCCCAGGTCAATGGCCGCGATCGCCGCCACCACCGTCTCAGCTGGGATCACTCCCTTGCTGCCGAACGCGCCCCCGACGTCGGGCACGATCACGTGCAGGCGCTCCTCGTCGTATCCGAGGATGTGACTGAGCTGGGACAACGGGCGGTGGGGGTCCTGCATCGAACACCACACCGTCAGACGGTTGTCCTCCCGGTCGTGCTCGACGATCGCCCCACGCGGCTCGATGGGTGCGGCCACGAGCCGTGGTAGGGCGTAGTGACCACGCACGACGTGAGACGCGGCCGCGAACGCGTCCGAAACCTCGCCCCCGGTACGCGACCACCGCGTGAGCTCGACATCGGACCCGACGGGATCGAGCACGGGCGCGCGCGGCTCGTACTCAACCTCGATCGACTCGACAAGATCAGCAGCCAGTGCGGGCGAGCTGGCGATCACGGCTGCCACCGGCTGGCCGACGTACCGGACTTCGTACTCGGCCAGAATCGGATGGGGCTGATCGGCCAGCTCGACCCCCGGAGGAGCGTCTACCGGGAAGGCGCGAACGCGGCCCCGCAGCTCCCGCGCGGTGATCACCGCGAGCAGCCCGGGAGCTGCCTCGGGTGCCTTGATGGCCGTGATCCCGGCGTGTGAGTGATGTGACCGCACGAACGCGGCGTAGGCGACCCCGGGCCGCTGTATGTCGTCGACGTAGAGCGCCTCCCCGCGGACCATGCGTACGTCTTCGCGCCGCGGCAGCGGCTCGCCGATCATGCCGGGGCACTCTCCAGGCGATCATGCATCCAGTCCGCGACCAGGGGGCGGTACTTGAACGGGATGTTGTTGCAGACGTGCGTGCCGTCGTCGTAGAGGACCCACTCGCTGTGCGGGACGGCGTCGGCGATTCGTTTGGTCTGCTCCCATGGGATCACGCGATCACGCCTGCCGGTCACGACGAGGCAGTGTTGCCTGACGTCTTCCGCCACTCCCGCCAAGGTCAGCGTCGCGGCGCGCGCACGCGCGTCAGCGTCATCGGCCGCTCCGCTGTGGTGGGTGAAGGCCTCGCGCGTCAGCGCTGGAATCGAGTCCCAGTTGAAGGACATGTCGTAGGGCCCGCTGACGCCGGCCACCGCCTTCAGCCGCGGCTCGAATGCCGCTGCCCGGACGGCGTAGTAGCCCCCGAGGCTCACGCCGGCGGCGCCGACCCGCTCGAGGTCCAGCTCGCCGAACCCGGCGATTGCGTCGAGAATCGCCGCTACCGCGACCTCGTAGTCCGGGCGGATGGCCATCCGAAAGCCGGTCTCTCCCTGCCCCGGTCCATCGAGCGAAAGCGTGGCCATCCCGCGGCGCAGAAACACGTTCTCCCAGAGGTGGAACTCCTCCTTGGTCGAGTCAAGGCCTGGGATCAGGACGACCAGCGGCACCCGCGTCGCTTCCGCCGAAGGACGCCGGAGATTGGCCACAACCGCGCCGCCTTCCAGTTCGGCCTCGACCCGGCGGGCGGTTGGATCGAGGATCGCGTGCGCGTCGTACATCGCCTGTACGGCAGCCTCTGTGGCCAGGCGGTTGCGCTCTGGGTCGATCACCCACACGAACTTGGCGAAGTGATACGTGACCGCGGCGCGGAGAAAGGCTTCGCCCGCGCTCAGACGGTGACCCGCGTCGCGGGCCTGGATGGCCAGCGATCGGTGCACATAGGCGGTGGCGCTCCAAGCATCGAGCCACTCGTCCCAGTGCGAAATCGCCTGGGTGGTGCGAACAAAGTCGTTGAAGTCGACACCGTTGGCGATTAGCCGTGGGCCCCAGTTGTCGATCGCAGCCTGGACGCGGGCGTCCGGGACCTGACTCACCTCACCCCCACGGCCAGGATCCTCTCGGCATTCTCGGACAGGAGTGCCGCCTGGTCCTCCTCGCTGAGCGCCGCTCTGCGAACCGTTTCCACCGGATGCCGGTCGGCCATATCGAAGGGGTAGTCGGAGCCGAGCAGCACCCGGCCGGCACCGACCGTGTCCACCAGCTCCCGCAACAGCTCGGGCTCGTGCGTGACGGTGTCGAACAGGAACCGCCGAATCGAGACGTCGGCTGGCTCACTCAGCGCACCGCTGGCGGACGCGACCGCCTCGTGGCCGTGTCGGAGCCTCCCCCGCAGTGCCAGGATCGCACCGCCGCCGTGCGCCAGCAGGACCTTCAAGTTCGGATGACGCTCCATCACGCCGGCCAGCACCATGTGAGCCGCGGCGAGCGTCGTCTCCATCGGATTGCCGATGAGGTTGTGCAGGTAGTAGTCGTTGAATACGGGCTCCGGGAAGCCTTGGGTCGTGGGGTGGACGAAGACCAGCGCGCCTGTGCGGTCCGCCGCGGCCCAGAACGGCGCGAAGCTCGGGTCGCCGAGGTAGGTGCGGGCCACGCTGGCGGTGATCTCGACCCCGGCGAACGATCCGGACGCCATCAGCTTCTCGACTTGGGTGGCGGCCAGTGGCGGGTCCTGCAGCGGAACGGCGCCGAGCACGCTCACGCGGTCCGGGCGCTCGGCGCGCATCCGTGCCAGTCCCTGATTCTGAAGGCGGCAGCGGTGGAGGCCCTCCTCCGGCTCGACGTCGTAGAACAGCAGCGGAACCCATGGGCTGAGCACGACATGGGCGATTCCGGCACGTTCCTCGGCGGCCAGGATGCGATCCAGGTCGACAACCTCCTGGACCATCGAAGTGATCCGCCGGCCACCGAGCTCGACAACCTGACGGCCGTCGACCCGGCGAACCACCGGGCGCCACTTCTCCGCAGGAGCGGCCTCATGCAGGAGCTCGGGCACGATCACGTGGGCGTGGACGTCGATCGCGCTCATGGGTGCCTTGGGGGGGCGGTCGAGCCCCTGACCATCAGGGTCGGCTCGAGCAGAATCTCGCTGGCCGGCTCGCCGCCACCGGTCAGCTCCTCGAGCAGGAGCTCGGCGGCAACCTGGCCGATCTCACGCTGGGGAACGCGCACCGACGTCAGCGGCGGACGGAGGCGGTCGATGAACGGCATGTCGTTGAAGCCGACGATCGAGATGTCGTCGGGGCAGGTGAGGCCGCGTTTCTCAAGCGTGTCGTAGCAGCCGATCGCCATCAGATCGTTCCCGGCCACGATCGCCGTGAGATCGGGCGCAGCGCTGAGCAGCTCGTCGCAGGCCGCCGCCCCCTCCTCCTCGGTGAAGAAGTGACCGAAGCGGACGTGCTCTGGTCGTGTCTCGAGCCCGGCCGCCCGCGTCGCCTCGATGAAGCTCAGATGGCGCCGGTGTCCGGTCGACAGGTTCTGTGGCCCGGCCACATGCCCGATCCACTCGTGTCCGAGCGACACGACGTGGTCGACCGCCAGCGCGATCCCTCGCCGGTCGTTGACGGTAACCGCGGGCACCGAGCCGTCCTCGAGGCTGCGATTGACGAGGACGAGCGGCGTGCCCGCCTCGGCCAGCTCAAGCAGCAGCTCACGGTCGAGGCGTGCGGTGGCGGAGATGAAGCCGTCGACCTGGCGTCCACGCATCGCCTCGAGGTAGATGCGCTCGCGATCGGCATCATTGTCGGTGTTGACGATCAGCGACGTGTATCCGGCCTCGTCCAGCCGATCCTCGATCCCGCGCAGAATCGGCGGGAACAGAGGGTTGGTGATATCCGGGATCAGCACGCCGATCGTGTGCGAACGGCTCGTCTTGAGCCCGCGCGCGATCCTGTTCGGGCGGTAACCCACCTGTTCGGCGGCGCGGATCACGCGCTCGGCGGTTTCCGGGTTGACGAGTGCGCGCGTGTCCTCGTTCAGTGCTCGCGAAACGGTGCCGGGATGAACCCCGGCGACGCGTGCGACGTCGCGGATCGTGGCCGCAGGTCGCGCTCGGGCGCTCATCACGCCGTGTCCGTCGAAACCGCGCCGCCGAGATAGAGCGCGCCGATCTCGGGGTGCTCGAGCACCTCGCGCCCCGAGCCGACGAGGCGCACCATCCCGTTCTCCAGCACGACGCCGGTGGAGCTCAGCTTCAGCCCCGCCCGCGCGTTCTGTTCGACAAGCAGGATCGTCTTGCCCTGCCCATGCATCTTCTCGATCATCCCGAACACGACTTCACGAACTTGTGGATCGAGGCCCATTGACGGCTCGTCGAGAATGATCAGCGATGGGTCGAGCATCAGGCAGCGGGCGAACTCGACCAGCCGCTGCTGCCCCCCGGAAAGGCTTCCCGCTTTCTCGTCGGCCCGCTCTCGAACGATCGGGTAGAGCTGCTCGACGGCCTCCAGGCGCTCGCGCACGAGCCGCTTGTCGTGGATCGTGAACGCGCCCATCTCGACGTTCTCACGCACGGTCATCTGCGCGAACAGGCTGTGCGCCTGCGGGATCTGGGCGATGCCGAGATCCAGGATCTGCCTTGGTGAGAGTCGCGAGATCGTCCGGCCCTGGAAGCGGATCTCACCCCGGCGCGGTCGCAGGAGTCCGCTGATCGTCGAGAGCAGCGTCGATTTGCCGGCGCCGTTTGGCCCGACGATGCAGGTGATGCCGCCCTCGGCCACGTCGAAAGTGACCCGCTTGAGGATGTCGCCGCCGCCGTAGCCGGCGGTCACGTCGTGGAGGCGGAGCAGCGGTTCCGGGCCGCCGCGAGGCGGAGGTTCGGGATCGGCGCTGGGCTCAGACACCCGGACTCCACGGTGGTGCACCACCCGCTCAGCGAGCTCTTGCTGGGTGGCCTCGTCGTCCTCGCCGCCGAGGTAAGCATCGAGCACCGCCGGATTGGAGCGGACGTCCTCAGGAGTGCCGGAGAAGAGCGGTGTGCCCTGACTGAGCACGGTCACCTTGTGGCAGAGGTTCATGACGAACTCCATGTTGTGCTCCACAACCAGGAACGTCTTGCCGGCCCGGTTGAGCTCGGCGATGCGATCTGCCAGGTGGGTGATCAGGGTCGGGTTGATGCCGCCGGCCGGTTCGTCGAGCAACAGCACGTCTGGGTCGGCTACCAGCAACGAAGCCAGTTCGAGCAGTTTGCGCTGCCCATAGGAGAGTGTCCCGGCGGGCTCACGAGCCAATCGCGCGATCCCGACGAATTCGAGCAGCTCCATCGCCCGGCTCTTCTCGGCCCGCGAGCCGGCGATCCGCAGCGCACTGCGCAGCCAGCCCTCCTTGCGCTGGGTGGCCACGAGCATGTTCTCGAGCACGGTCAGCCGGCCAAAGATCCGAGTGAGCTGGAAGGTGCGACCGACGCCAAGCCCAAACACGCGGTCCGGTCTGGAGTTTGTGATCGCGCTCCCTTCGAATCGCACCTCGCCTTGCTGGATCCGTTCATATCCCGTGATCACGTTGAACAAGGTGGTCTTGCCTGAGCCGTTGGGCCCGATCAGCCCGTGAATCGCTCCTTGGCTCACATCGATGTGGCAGTCCGTGAGCGCCTTCACGCCGCCGTAGGACTTGGATACCCCGGAGACCTCCAGCAGCGCGCTCATCGAGCAACCCCGGCGACGCCGCTGCGAACCGGACCGTCGGCTGCCGGCTCGTGTCCGCTGGCCGCACGCGCGCCCCGGTTGCGCACAAACTCGGTGATCGTCGGAACGACGCCACGCGGCAGCAGCAGGATCACGGCCAAGAACAGGACTCCGTAAGCGATCAGATAGGTCCCGGTTCCCGACACGCTCTGGGTCAGGTACTGCTGAAGCGCCTCCAGCACCAAGGCTCCGAGCACCGGCCCGATCAGCGTGCCGATCCCCCCGAGGAAGGCCATCAGCGCCAGTGAGATATCGAACAGCGGGTCGAACGCGAACTGCGGAAAGATCTGGCCGAGGAAATAGAAGTACAGCCCGCCCACCATCCCCACCGGGAAGGCCGAGATCACGAATGCCGCCAGCTTCACCCTCCCGGTCTTCACCCCCAGGCCTCGCGCCCGGTCCTCGTCGTCGCGGACGGCCAGCAGCTGCAGACCGAATCGCGACCGGCGTATGGCCCACGACGCAGCCACCGTGATCAGCAGAATCACGAAGCCCACGTAGTAGAACGGCTGGTTGTAATTGGCCGGCGAGAAGGGCGCAAAGGGCAGGAGGATCCCGGACGTCCCGCCGGTGAACCCAACGTTGGTGGCGAACAGCTGGAAAATGAAGAAGATCGAGATCGTCACCACCACAAACGTGTGGCGGCGGACGCGCAGCGCGATCACCCCGACGGGAATGGCAATCGCCGCCGCCACCAGGCCCCCGAAAGGAAGCAGCCCGAACACGTCCCAGCCGCCCTTGAAGTGCCAGTCGCGCGCGGCCAAGGCGACCGCGTAACCACCGGACCCGAAGAACACAGCGTGCCCAAGCGCCAGATAACCGGTGTAGCCGCTGAAGATGTTCCACGCGGCGGTGGCAACCATGAAGATCATCGTGAACACGGCGATCGAGGTCGCCTGCGGATCCGTGATCACCACGGGGAACAGCCCGAGCACGGCGAGCGCCACCCCGAGCGCGCCCACAGCGCTCGCGCGCCGAACGGCCGTACTCATTGGGCGCGTACCGCTGAGGACCCGAAGAGCCCCTGAGGCCTGATCGAGAGCACGATCACCAACGCGGCGAAGAACACGAGTGGCGCCCAGATCGGCGACCACGCAACCGCGACCACGTCGCTGACCACGAGCAGGAAGATCGCGGCCGCCATCGCCCCGCCGATGCTGCCCATCCCGCCCAGGATCACGATCGCCAGCAGCCGGGAGATCAGGTCGTAGCCGCTGTCGGGGTTGAACGAATTGGTCGCGCCGAACACCATCCCTCCGACGGCCGTGACGGCGACCCCGATGCCCACCGAGATCGTTCGCGTGCGGTTGACGTTGATGCCGATCAGGTCGGCGGCGGTGCGGTTCTGAAGCGAAGCCCGGACGGCGCGCCCAAACTGCGTGCGATACAGCGTCCAGTAGAGCGCGGCGAGCAGAGCCACCGCCAACCCGAAGCCGATCAGGTAGATGTAGGGCAGGTAGAAGCCGAACACGTACACGGACTGATCCACGTACGAGGCGTGGAGCTGCACGTAGTCCACTCCGAAGACCGCGCTCAGAATGCCCTCAATAACGATCGCGACGGCGAACGTGATCAGGATCGACATACCGGTTCGATCCTGTTCACGCAGCCGGCGCATAAAGCAGAACTCGAGTACGACCCCGAGCACGAACATCGCGGGAATCGTGATCAGCAGCCCCAGGAGCAGGCCGATCCCGAGGTGCATCGAGAGCTCGTAGCTCAGGTATGCCCCGAGCACCACCATCGCCCCCTGGGCGATGTTGATGATGTCCATCACGCCAAACATCAGCGTGAGGCCCGCGGCCATCAGCGCGTAGACGCCACCCGTCAGGACACCATCGACGATCGCCTGCAGGAGCTCGGTGCCCGACACGTGGGGATTATCCCTTCAGCTGTGTGACGGCTGTGCCCGGCACCCCGCCCTTTATCCCTTCCAGGCGGGCTTCGGATACTCCGGTGGCTTGCTCCCCGGCGTCGACGTCGGGATGGTCTGCACCAGGTTGCCGTTCTGCCACTGGAAGGTCAGTGTCTTACCGGCTGTGTTCTCTCCGAGCGAGTTGAACTTCACCGGACCCTGCACGCTATTGAGGGTCACGCCGCTGTGGAGATAGGCGATGATCTTGCTGTTGTCCAAGCTATGGGTGGCGTCGACGGCTTGGGTCACAACCTGACCGACCGAGTACGCCTCCGCGACGTCGGCGTTGATGCCTGAGGCGCCGCCGCCGTAGGTCTTGATGTACTCCTTGACCATCTGCTGGCTGTCGGACTTTTGAAAGCCCGGATACCAGCCGTTGGGCACGAAGATGCCGTTCTCGTTGCCCGCGCCCACGGCCTTGACAAACGACGCCCCTTGGTCAGGACCGGCGGTGGCGATGAAGGCCTTGGGGGCGTAGTGCTGCTGGATGAAAGCGTGAACGAACGCGGACACCGTCGGGACGTCGACCGACCCCAGGATCATCGCGTCAGCGTGGGTGGAGGCGACCTGGCCGGCAATCGGCGTGTAGTCGTTCACCTCCGCCGGGAACACCTTCGAATAGACCGTCTTGACCCCTGCCTTCTGAAGGATGCTCTGGGCCTCAGGGATCTGCGGCTGCGTGAAGGGGTCGTTGACCGTTGCGTAGGCGGCGGTCTTGGGGCGTTGGCTCGCGGGCAACGAGGCGACCCACTGTGCCCACGTGACGAGGTTGAGCTTCACGGGGACCGAGACGTCAAAGACGTTATGGAGGCCCTCGGTGAACACGGCCGGAGCGCCGCCTGCACCCTCGACGAAGGAGTATCCGTACCGAGCTGCCACTCGGGCGGCGGGGGCCGTCAGGAGCGTCGAAAACGGGCCGAAAACCAGCGGCACCTTGTCGGAGCCAATCAGCGTGTTGTAGTTCGTGACGACCTGAGCCGGACTCGAGGCGTCGGAGAGCACCTTGAGCTGAATCGGATGGCCCATCAGTCCGCCCTTGGCGTTCTGATCGTGCATCCACAGCTTGTAGCCCTTCAGGAACGCCTGGCCGTCCGCGGCGAAGTCTCCCGAGAGCGAGAGCGAGATTCCAATCGTGATCGGCGATTTGCCGCCGGAGGTGCCACTGCCTGAACCGCCGCTCGTGGAGCTCCCACACGCGGCCAGCAATGGGATTCCGGCAACAACGAGGCCCGCTACGGTCCACTTGCGAAAGATATTCATCGCCTCTCCTCGCTCCGGGATCTGTCCATCCTCGTGGACAAAATCCCCGGGGGCTGCAATCGTTTGCACCACCCTAGTGCGATCGCTGATGGGTGTCAACTGCAAACGTGTGCACTCTGTTAGGCGACGTGCTGGGATTCGCCGGTCACCTCAGCCGACGAAAGATCTCTTCGTAGCTCCCGCCATGTCCGCGGGAACTCGCCACACCTCGACAGCGCCGAAGCGCGAGACGGCGCGGACCCTGATCTCCGGCGAGCCCGTGTTAAGGGAGCGCTGGGTTGCCCGTCGCGGCCGTTTCCGGTTCGGGCCGGGGCAGCGTCGCCTCCTGCGCGGATGCGATGACGAGCCCCCCTCGTCCGGCGATCAGCCCGCCCAGCGTTTGCGGGAGCAGCAGCGCAAGCAGAACGAGGACCGGCGCCGTCCATGATCCGGTGGCGTCATGGAGGGCGCCGATGGCCAGTGGGACGAACGCCGCCAGGACGTACCCGACGCTCTGAACGAGGGTCGAGAGTCCCGCCGTGCTTGCCACCGTGCCGCCGCGCAGAACGATCAGCGTGAGCGCAAGGGGGAACAGGGCGTTCTGGCCCAGGCCAAGCAGAGCCGACCACAGGTACGGCGCCGACATGGGGGCGAGAAGGATCCCCAGCCAGCCGCCCGCGGCGCATGACGTGAAGGCGACCACAAGCGCCCGCTGATCGCGTGCTCGTGCGGCGATCGCCGGGACGGTGAGGGCGCTCACGATCCCGACGGCCAGGCTAACCCCGAGGAGCAGACCCGCCTCCGTCTCGCTGGCGCCGTGCCCGCGAAACACGCTCGGCAACCAGGCGAGCGTGGCGTAGAAGCCGGCCGACTGGAGAGCGAAGAAGAGTGTGAGCGCCCACGCGACCCGGTCGCGAAGTAGGAGTGTCGCGCCGGCGATCGGCTCCTCCGAGGACTCGGACCGTGCCGTGCGGAGGCGGAGTGTGAGCGCCCACAACGCCAGCGCGATGGCGGCTGGAACGGCCCAGATGCCAAGCCCTGCACGCCACCCACCAAGCGCATTGGCCAGCGGGACGGCCACGGCGGCCGCCACCGCCGCCATACCGATCAGCGCTGTCGCGTACAAGCCAGTCATAAAGCCGGCGCGCCCGCGGAAGTTTCGTCTGACCATCACGGGCAGCAGGACGTTTCCGACGGCGATCGCCGCACCGGCCAGGGCTGTCCCGGCGAACAGGAAGCCGAGTCCCGGTAGGAGCCGGAGCCCGAGGCCGCCCACCAGCGCGGCCAGCGCGGCGACCAGCGCAGGCTGGGTGCCGACGCGCCGTACCAGCATCGGGACCAGCGGAGCGAGGGCTCCAAAGCAGAACACCGGCAGCGCGGCCAGCAGACCCCCTCCCAGGCCTGAGAGTCCCGTATCGAGTCGAATGCGATGAAGGAGCGGGCCAATGGCGGCGGCGGCGGGCCGCAGATTCATGGCCAACAGCACCATCGCGGCCCCGAGCAGCAGCCGCTCACGTCGATCGGCGTCCCCGGCGTGCGCGAAGACGCTGATCCTGGGCACGGACCCCAGGCTACAGCCGTCTGAGAGCAATCCTGTGCAAGACTCGATCGCCTAGCTGGGGCTCAGTTGATGATCGATCCGCTCACCTTGCCGAAGGCCGAGTTGCACCTACACATCGAGGGGACGCTCGAGCCCGAGCTGATGTTCGAGCTCGCTCGGCGCAACGGCGTCAGGCTCCCGTACGCCGACGCAGACGCGGTCAGGCGCGCCTACAGATTCAGCAACCTTCAGTCGTTTCTCGATGTCTACTACCGGGCGTGCTCGGTGCTCATCCACGAGCGAGATTTCTACGAGCTCACCGCCGCCTACCTGGCTCGAGCGCGCGCCCAGGGCGTTCGTCATGTCGAGATCTTCTTCGACCCGCAGACCCATACCGCGCGTGGCGTTCAGTTCGAGACGGTCGTGGGCGGAATCGGGCGAGCCTTGACCGAGGCCCGAGCGCTCGGGATGACGTCACACCTGATCATGTGCTTCCTGAGAGATCTCCCAGCCGATGCCGCGATGGCGACGCTCGAGCAAGCGATCGCGCACAGGGACACAATCTTCGGTGTCGGGCTCGATTCCGCAGAGGTCGGCAATCCACCGGAGAAGTTTCGCGGCGTCTTCGAGCGGGCGCTCGGCGCCGGGTTCCGGGCCGTCGCGCACGCCGGTGAAGAGGGGCCGCCCGACTACATCTGGCAAGCGCTCGATGTGCTCGGCGCTGAGAGGATTGATCACGGCGTCCGCTGCCTGGAGGATCGCCGCCTCGTTCAGCGTCTGGAGGCCGATCGAACGCCGTTGACCGTCTGCCCGTTCTCGAACGTCAAGCTGCGAGTAGTCGACAGGCTCGACCAGCACCCGCTGGCCAGGATGCTCGAGCAGGGGCTCTGCGCCACCGTCAATTCCGACGACCCGGCCTACTTCGGCGGATACGTCGGGGAGAACCTCGCCGGGGTCACGCGGGCGCTCGGGCTCGATGACGGCGCCCTCGTCCAGCTCGCCCGCAACAGCTTCGAGGCGGCGTTCCTGGACGACGCCGAGCGAGCGCGCTATCTGGCCGAGCTCGACGCTGAGCTGGACGCCAACGGCTGAACACTCGATTCAGGGGTCTGCTCACTCGAGGGCGAAGACGATGTCCTGGGCCCCGTGCCAAAGGGTCAGTTCGCCCAGCGGTCGGAGGTTCTCATTGCCCTCGACCACGGACAGGAAGTGGTTGCCCGCAAGCTGGCCGACGATGCTCGAGAACCTGCACCCGCCATACGGCAGCAGGATCTCGGTCTCGCTGAAAGGACCCGGGTAGAGCAGGATCTGGCCGGGGGCCGGATGGCTCGTGTGGTTCTCAAAGCCGACGCCGATGTCGAAGTCGCCCAGCGGAATCCAGGTTGACTCGCCGCTCCAGCGCACGTGGATGACCTTCTGCCGGAACGGCAGCAGCTTTGAGAAGGCCTCGCACGTCGTGGGCGCGGTCTCCTCCTCGAGGCGGGCGCGGAAGGTGTAGGGGCCGGCGGTGATCGACAGAAGGGTCATGGGGTTTCCGTTTCGGTTGCGGGGATCAGGTCGAGAAACCTCGACGTGGCCTCGATCGCGGCTGCGACGTCTCCGACCGTGACGGACTCGGCCGGGTTGTGGCTTATGCCGCCCGCGCAGCGGACGAACAGCATCGCGCTCGGAGTGATCGTCGAGAGGATGGCTGCATCGTGACCGGCCCCGCTCGACAGGCGGACCACAGGCTGGCCGGACGCCGCGACTGCCTGGGCTACCAACTCGGTTAGCTCGGGCGAGAGGGCCACCGCGGGGGTGTCATACGAACGCCACTGCACCGCCACGTCACGCGCCGAGGCGATCGCCTCCGCGCCAGAACGAAGCACGTCGCCTGCCCGGGTGCGCACCGAATCCTCGGCGTGACGCAGATCCAAGCTGACCTCGGCCTGGCCGGGGATGACGTTGCCGGCCCCGGGTGCCACCGTCAGGCTGCCGATGGTGGCCACGAGCCCATCAGTCTCACGGGCCAGCGCCTCGACCTCGAGAACCCACTGGGCAGCCGCCGCCAGCGCGTCCCGCCGGAGCGTCATCGGCACCGTGCCGGCATGCCCCGCCGTGCCCGAGAAGGTGACCGTAGCTCCTGTCTGGCCCGCGATCGCGGTCACGACCCCGAGCGGCGAGTCCTTGGCTTCGAGCGCCGGCCCCTGCTCGATGTGCACCTCGTAGTAGCCGATCAGGTCCCCCGGATCGCGACGGCAGCCAGCGATGGCGTTTGGCGAGGAGCCGAACGCTCGGAGCGCGTCTCTCATCGTCACCCCGTCCGCGTCTCGGCGTTCGAGCCACGCATCCTCGAAGGACCCCGTGAAGGCCCTACTCCCAAGATAGCTTGTCCCGTAGCGGGTGCCCTCCTCATCGGCAAACGCGACCACCTCGAGCGCATAGGGGCGAGGCACCCGATCCCGCAGATGCTCTGCGCAGGCGATCCCGATGAGCACACCCAGGGTTCCGTCATACCGGCCGGCGTCGCGAACGGTGTCGAGATGGGAGCCGATCAGCAATGTCCGATCTTCCGGCCCCGCGAGCCGGGCAAGCCGGCCGATGACGTTGCCGACCGCGTCCCGCCGGACGATCATGCCCGCCGCCTCCATCCACCCACGCACCGTTTCGCCGGCCTGCCAGAGCGCGGGCGTCCCGAAGCGCCGCGTCAGCCGCTCCTCCTCCTCACTGAAGGCGGCCAGTTCATCGCAGCGCCGAAGGACGGCTGCTGCATAGCTCATGGAGTCGCTCATCGGTGTTGGGGTTTGCCCGCGACGGCGGCGGTGAGCGAGACTACCGACGTGGAGCTGCTCCAGACCGATAGCTGGGAGGAGGCGCTTGAGCTCAAAGCGGCGCATCCGGACGCACTTCCAATCGCCGGCGGCACGGATGTGATGGTCGGGCTCAACTTCGACCGCATCCGCCCGGCCGTGGTTCTCGACGTCACGCGGATTCCCGAGCTGACGGAGTGGTGGCCTGAGAACGGTCATCTGCGTGTCGGAGCCGGGGTCACGTATGCGCGTCTGATCACTGAGCTCGGCGAGCGCCTGCCCGGGCTGGCGATCGCCTCCCGCACCGTGGGATCGCCCCAGATCCGCAACCGCGGCACTGTCGGCGGCAACCTCGGTACCTCTTCCCCCGCCGGGGATGCGCTGCCGCCCCTGTTCGCGGACGATGCCGAGGTCGAGCTGGCTTCGAGGGCGGGCACGCGGCGGATTCCGGTGGGCGAGTTCATTACCGGGCCGAAGCAAAACTGCCTCGCCGGCGACGAGTTGATCGCGGCTTTCCACGTTGCCCCGGCCGCGGGCCCGCAGCAGTTCGCCAAGATCGGTACCCGCAACGCGATGGTGATCGCGGTGTGTTCGCTCGCGCTTTCGCTCCGGCCGGGGCACCGAGGCGTCGCCGCGTGCATCGGGTCGGCCGGGCCTACTCCGATCCGCTGCACCGAGGCGGAGCGCTTCATCGACGGTGTTCTCGACGAGCACGATCTGTGGGCCAAGCGCACCCCCGTTCCAGACACGGCTCTGGCTCGCTTCGGTGACCTGGTCGAGCGCGCGGCGCGTCCGATCGACGACGTGCGCGGTACCGCCCGCTACCGACACCACGCGCTCGGCGTGCTGGCCCGCCGCACGCTTGGGTGGGCCTGGGAGGCGTATCGATGCGCCTGACATTGACGGTCAACGGAGAGGTTCGGGAGGCCGAAGGGGTCTGGGAGGGTGAGAGCCTGCTCTACGCACTGCGTGAGCACCTGGACCTCCCCGGTTCTAAGAACGCATGCGAGCAGGGCGAATGCGGGTCGTGCACGGTCTACCTCGACGGCGTCGCCGTGTGCTCGTGTCTGGTGCTCGCCGGGCAGGCGCAGGGACGCGATGTCGTGACCGTCGAGGGGATCACGGACGGCGACGCGCTGCACGAGGTCCAGCGTGCCTTCGTCGAGGCGGGTGCCGTGCAGTGTGGGTTCTGCACTCCCGGGCTGGTCGTGGCAGCCCACGACCTGCTGCGGCGCAGCTCGCACCCGAGCGATCCCGAGATCCGCGAGGCGCTGGCGGGGAACCTGTGCAGGTGCACGGGCTACGAGAAGATCCTCGACGCCGTCCGGCTGGCCGCCGAGCGCATGGCGGAGGCATCCGCCCGATGACCAGCCGCACGATCATCGAAGGCTGCGCGATCGCCACCGTCGATGCGGTCGGGACCGAGTATCGCGACGGGCACCTCGTGATCGAGAACGACCGGATCGTGGCGGTCGGGGAGGGAGCCGCGCCACGAGGCGCTGACGCCGTGCAGATCGACGGCCGCGGCCTTCTGGCCACGCCGGGACTCGTGAACTGCCACCACCACCTCTATCAGTGGGCCACCCGCGGACTTGCTCAGCAGGCGACGCTGTTTGAGTGGCTGATCGAGCTCTACCCGGTGTGGGCCCTGATCGACGACGAGACCTGCTGGGCAGCGGCACGTGCCGGACTGGCGGCGCTGGCGCGCTCGGGCTGCTCGACCTCCACGGACCATCACTACGTCTTTCCACGTGACGCCGGGGATCTGCTCGAGGTCGAGATCGGCGCCGCGGCATCCGTTGGCCTGCGGTTTCACCCCTGCCGGGGCTCGATGGATCTCGGCCTCTCGGATGGCGGCCTCCCGCCCGACGAGGTCGTCGAGGACCGCGACGCGATCCTGGCCGCATGCGAGGCCGCGATCGACCGCTTTCACGACCCCGCGCCGGGTGCGATGGTGCGGATCGCGCTTGCGCCCTGTTCGCCGTTCTCGGTGACACGCGGCCTGATGGCCGATGCGGCCGAACTGGCGCGCCGTCGAGGCGTTCGCCTGCACACTCATCTGGCCGAGACGCTCGAGGAAGAACGCTTCTGTCAGGAGCGTTTCGGCGTGCGGCCGGTCGACTACCTCGACGAGCTCGGGTGGCTCGGCGACGACGTCTGGCTGGCCCACTGCGTGCACCTCGACGAGGCCGAGGTCGCCCGCTTCGGTGCGACCGGTACCGGGGTTGCCCATTGCCCAGGCTCGAACGCGCGGCTCGGCGCGGGGATTGCACCGGTCGCGGGCCTCGTGGGCGCCGGCGTCTCCGTGGGCCTCGGCGTCGACGGAGGCGCCTCCAACGAGGCCGGCGGGCTGGCATCAGAAATGCGCGCGGCCCTTCAGTTCGCCCGGCTGGCCGGCGGCCCGAATGCGCTGACGGCCCGCCAGGCCCTCGCCCGCGCGACGATCGACGGCGCGCGCTGCCTCGGGCGCGACGACGAGCTCGGCTCGCTCGAGGTCGGCAAGCTGGCGGATGTCGCGCTCTGGCGCCTCGACGGGCTCGATGGCGCGGGCATCGAGGATCCGGTCGCAGCGCTCGTGCTTGGCGCGATTGATAACGCCGAACTGCTGCTCGTCGGCGGCCGCCCCGTCGTCGAGGACGGCGAGCTGCGCACCGTCGACGAGGCGCAGGTGGCGGGCGAGATTGCCGGGGCGAGCCGCCGCCTGGCCGAGCGCGCGGAGGCCCGGGTATGAGCGCGGTGCCCACCGCTCCGACGAGAGAGCGCACCCCCTCAGAGATCCAGCGTCCGGGGGCCGTCGGCACATCGACGGTGCGCGCGGACGGCATCCCGAAGGTGAAGGGCGAGTTCGAGTACTCCTCGGACATCCGGATGGACGGGATGTTGTGGGGCGCGACGCTCCGCAGCGCCCATCCGCGCGCGGACATCTGGTCGGTCGACGTCTCACGCGCCCTCGCCATCCCGGGCGTGCGCGCCGTGCTCGCGCACGAGGACGTTCCCGGCCGCAAGGTGTACGGGATGGAGCGCGCCGACCAGCCGGTGCTCGCCTGGCAGCACGTTCGCTACCAGGGCGAGCCGATCGCGGTCGTCGCCGCTGAGGACCCGGAGACGGCCCGCCGCGCAATCGCGGCGATCGAGGTCGACTACGACGTGCTCGAGCCACTCACTGACCCAGAACGGGCGATGGCCCCGGATGCGCCCCAACTCCACCTATCCGGGAACGTCCTGCGCCACCTGCGCATCGTTCACGGTGACCCCGATGCTGAGGCAGAGGTCGTCGTCGCCGGTGAGTACGAGGTCGGTATGCAGGACCAGGCCTTCCTCGGCCCCGAGTCAGGTCTCGCGGTCCCGGACGGGGAGGGCGGCGTCGATCTCTACATCGCCACACAATGGCTGCACACCGACCGCGACCAGCTCGCGCTGAGCCTCGACCTCCCCCCTGAAAAGGTGCGCCTGATCCTGAGCGGCGTCGGCGGAGCGTTCGGCGGCCGTGAGGACCTCTCGATGCAGATCCACGCCTGCATGCTTGCGCTGCACACCGGGCGCCCGGTCAGGGTGGTCTACAGCCGCGAGGAATCATTCTTCGGTCACGTCCATCGCCACCCATGTCGGATGCGCTACGAGCACGGCGCAACCCGCGACGGACGGCTTGTGTACGTCCGCGCCCGGATCGTGCTCGACGGCGGTGCCTATGCCTCGAGCTCGACGGCCGTGTGCTCGAACGCGGCGTGCTTCGCCGTCGGGCCCTACGAGGTCCCCAATGCCCGGATTGACTCCTACGTGACGTACACCAACAACCCACCATGCGGCGCGATGCGCGGGTTTGGCGTCGTTCAGGTCGCGCTCGCGCACGAGGCCCAGATGGACAAGCTCGCCGCCGCTCTGGGCGTCGATCCGGTGGAGCTGAGGATCTCCAACGCGATGCGGCCCGGCACGCGAATGCCGACCGGTCAGGCGATCCGCGAGCCGGCGCCGGTGGCGGAGTTGCTCGAGCGCGTGCGCGCGATGCCGCTGCCAGCGCCGTCATCTGCCGGCGGCCGCGACCTGCGCGAGCTCCCCGGGGGCGTCTCCAACACGACCCACGGCGAAGGCGTCCGTCGGGGTGTCGGCTACGCGGTTGGGTTCAAGAACGTCGGGTTCTCGGAGGGATTCGACGACTACTCCACTGCGCGCGTCCGCCTCTCGATCGACGCGGGGGAGCCGCTGGTCGAGGTGCACACCGCCGCCGTCGAAGTCGGCCAGGGCCTGGTCACCGTGCAGGCGCAGATCGCGCGCACGGAGCTGGGGGTCGAGCGCGTCGCGGTGCTGACGGCCGACACTCAGGTGGGTTCGGCCGGGTCGAGCTCGGCCTCGCGCCAGACATATGTGACGGGCGGCGCCGTCAAGGCGGCGTGCGAGGCGGTCCGGACGCGACTCGGCGCTGACCCGCGCACGATGACCGCCGACGAGCTCGCCGAGCTGCTCCGCGAGGACGCGATCGAGGAGACCGTGGAATGGCGCCACCACGAGACATATCCCCTCGATGCGAACGGCCAAGGCGATGCTCACGTTCAGGTGGCCTTCTCCGCCCATCGAGCCATCGTCGACGTCGACGTCGAACTCGGTCTGGTCCGGGTCGTCGAGCTCGCGACCGCGCAGGAGGTCGGCAAGGCCATGAATCCCCAGGCGCTCGAAGGCCAGATCCAGGGCGGGACCGCCCAGGGTCTGGGTCTGGCGTTGCTCGAGGAGATCCAGGTCAAGGACGGCAGGGTGCTGAACGCGTCGTTCACCGACTACCTGCTGCCGACGATCCTCGACATGCCGCCGATGCAGATCGAGATCCTCGAGCATGCCGATCCGGACGCGCCGTACGGCCTCAAGGGCGTGGGGGAGCCGCCTCACATATCCACCCCGCCCGCGGTCCTCGCCGCGCTACGCGCCGCCAGTGGCCGCCCGCTCACGCGGGTCCCGGTCCGGCCGGAGCACATCGTAGGCCTCGAATCCTCCGAGGTGCCCGTCTCACTGGCCGACCTGCGCTCGCTGTTCGAGCGCTCGCCGTGGGTCGCGGAGGCGGCATGGCAGCGGCGACCCTTCGGCAGCGAGGAGGAGCTGCACGCGGCGCTCGAGGCGGCGTTGCGCGAGGCGCCCCGCGAACGCCAGCTCGAGCTGATCCGGGCGCATCCCGAGCTAGCCGGACGTGAGGCGCAGGAGCGCGCGCTCACGCCTGAGTCGACCGACGAGCAAGCCTCAGCGGGGCTGGACCGACTCACTGCGGACGAGCTCGACGCGCTCCGGCGACTGAACCGCGCCTACCGGGAGCAATTCGGGTTTCCGCTGATCGTGTGCGTGCGTGAGCACACCAAGGACTCGATCATCGCCTGGGGAGCCGCCCGGCTCGAGCACACGCGTGAGCGGGAGATCGAGATCGCGCTGGGGGAGATCTCGAAGATTGCGCGGCTCCGCCTGGCGGACCTGCTCGGGGAGGCGCGGTGAGCGGGATCACCACGCACGTGCTCGACACCGCCCGGGGACATCCGGCGAGCGGAGTGCCGGTTGTGCTCGAGCGTGCCGTCGCCCCGGGCTGGCGGCTGGTCGGTCACGGCAGCACCGACGCCGACGGGCGGGCGAACGACCTGCTGTCATCGGCCCCGGAGGCGGGGCGCTACCGACTGACGTTTGACACCGAGGCCTACTTCCGGGCGCTCGGCGAGACGGGCTTCTACCCCGAGGTGTCCTTGACCTTCCTGGTCGAGAGCGGCGAGGAGCATTACCACGTGCCGCTGCTGCTCAGTCGATTCGGATACAGCACATATAGAGGGAGCTGACGGATGACGATCGCTTTGAGTCAGGCTGGGTACGGAAAGTCCGAGATTCGCCTGGTCAAGGTTTCACGCCGCCCCGACGGCCACGATCTGCGCGACCTCACCGTCGACGTGGGGCTCGAGGGCGACTTTGACGCCGCGTATGTCGATGGGGACAACACCGGCCTGCTCGCCACCGACACGATGCGCAATGTGGTGTACGCGCTCGCCAAGGAGGATCCGATCGACGAGCTCGAGTCGTTCGGAGAACGCCTCACCGAGCACTTCATAAAGGCCGCGCCGGGCGTCCGGCGAGCGCGCGTGCACATCGTCGAGCACCCGTGGGTCAGACTCGAGGTCGGCGGGCATCCCCACCCCCACGCCTTCCAGCGCGCGACAAGCGGAACCCGCATCGCGACCGTGATGGGTGATGGCGGAGGGGACGGCGGGATCCAAATCCAAGCTGGGATCGACGACTTGTCGGTGCTGAAGACGACCGGCTCGGGCTGGGAGGGATTCCTGCGCGACCGCTTCACCTCGCTCGCCGAGACCTCAGACCGCGTCCTGGCGACGATCATCACCGCGCGGTGGTCCTACCGCGAACGGGAGGTCGACTTCGGAGCCTCCTGGAGGGGGGTGCGCCAGACCATCCTCGAGGCCTTCGGCGACCACTACAGCCCGTCGGTCCAGTTCACGCTTCACCACATGGGTCAGGCCGTCCTCGATGCTCGCCCGGAGGTGGAGCGGATCAGCTTCTCACTGCCCAACCGGCACCACCTGCTCTTCGACCTAGGGCGTTTTGGTCTCGAAAACCAGAACGAGATCTTCCACGCCACCACCGAGCCGTATGGGCTGATCGAGGGGGCGGTCGAGCGCTCCACTCCTGACACCGCGCCGTGAGCAGTTGATCGCGGGTTCCTGCTGGTGGGGCGCACTAGGCTTGTCTGCATGATCGCGAGAAGAGTCCTCGCGGGCATGCTTCTCGTCGGGTTTGGTATCGCCTGCCGAGACTCGTATCGTCCGGATTGCGCCGGTTGATTCATGCCACCTGGCCGGCAGGTCATCACAGCAGCCTGCCCCGGGTCGCCGGGCTTGCCGTGGCGCTGGCGAGCGGCTCGAGTGGTGGCTAGCTCTCTCCGGCCAGCGCGAAGTTCACGGGGTTCCCGAGGAGCGTCGTGCGCGCCGGGGTTGTCTCGGCGATCACGCGGCCGCGACGGACGACGTAACGGCGGGTGGCGCGCAGGCTGATGACCTCGATCGGCGTCTTGGCGTCGAAGACGACGCAGTCGGCCGGCTTTCCCTCCTCGATCCCGTACTCGTCCTCGACCCCGAGGGTCCGCGCGCCCCGCTCGGTCGCGGCTCGAAGCATCTCAGGGATCTCCTCGCGGCCGCTCATGTAGGTGAAGTGCAGGGCGAGGTGGGCGGCGTCGATCAGGTCGGCCCTGCCCATGGGGTACCACGGATCGATGATCACATCGTTGCCGAGTGACACGTTGACCCCGGCGGCCAGCAGCTCCTTCAGCTGGGCGAAGCCCCGGCGTTTGGGGTAGGGGTCGAGGCGGCCCTGGATCAGCGAGTTGGCGTACGGGTTGACGACGATGTTGATCCCGGACCGGCGCAGGAACCCGCGCAGCTTTGAGGAGTAGTACGGCTCATAGGAGCCCATCGCGGTGCAGTGGCTCGCGGTCACGCGGCCGGCGAGGCCGCTCTTGACCGTGTTGTCGGCCATCACCTCGAGATACCGTGACCCAGGGTCGTCGGTCTCATCGCAGTGGATGTCGATCCGGCGGTTGTGTGCCTTCGCGAGCTCGAAGACACGGTGTACCTCGCGAAGGCCGAGCTCCGCCGTCGGCTCGTAATGGGGGATCCCGCCAACGCAGTCGACGCCGAGACGGATCGCCGCCTCGAGTCGCTGCTCGTCGCCTTCGTTTGCGTAGAGCCCGTCCTGCGGAAACGCGGTCACCTGGATCGTGCACAGGTCGGCGAGCTCGTCACGCACGCGCAGAAGACCGCGGACCATCGCCTCGTTTTCGCCCGAGACGTCCGCGTGCGCGCGAATCCAGAGCGTCCCCTGGGCGGCCGACCAGCGGACGACCTCGCTCGCCCGGTCAAAGACGTCCTGTTCGGTCAGTGTGGGCTTCAACTCCCCCCACACCTGGATTCCCTCGATCAGCGTTCCGCTTTCGTTGAACCGCGGCCGGCCGGCGGTGAGCGACGCATCGAGGTGCAGGTGGCAGTCGACGAGGGGTGCCGTGAGGAGCCGGCCATCGGCGTCGATCACGCTCGCGGCATCGAGGTCGAGCGACGGCCCGAGCCGCACGAAGCGGCCACCCTCCGCTGCTATGTCGAGAATCCGCCCGTCGAGCAGCCGTGCATTGCGAACGATCAGATCGACCATCTGAGCCGATGTCCGGTCAGGAGGGCTGCGGCGCTGCCACCTCAGCTGCTTCTTCCGGGATTACGAGCGCTTCAGAGCGCCGGTCGCGGCTGATCGAGTAGAAGATCCAGTACATGAGCGCGGCCACCACGAACCCAACCTCGAACGTCAGGTCACCGATTGATGGATTGTGTTTGGCGATCACGCCCACGAACTCGGTCTGGTTGGAGAACAACGGGATAGAGACCCCCATTCCAATCAGCATCGCCAGCGCTCCGGCCCACGGGTTGTGCTTGCGGTCAAACAGGAACCCGTCGACTCGCTGGCCTCGACGGAGCAGCCAGTCGGCGAAGAACACGCCGAGCCATGGCCCGATCCAGTACGCGATCACGAGCAGGAAGTTCGAGTAATCGGTGCCCGCGTTGTGCAGCCCGATCCCGGCGACGACGTAGCCGATCGACCCGAAGCCGAGCGCAACGATCGCGCGGCGCCACTTCAGCGGCAACCGGATGCCCGTCGAGAGGAAGGACATGACGCCCGAGTAGACGTTCAGCGCGTTCGCCGCGATCGCTCCCACCGTGATCGCGATCAGCGTGATGTCGGCGACCGCGGTCGACATGTGAGAGGTGAACAGCGCAGTGGGATTCAGCGAGCTCTTCCCTGGGATCGTTGCCGATGCCGCGCCGACGGTCTCGAGGATGATGCATGAGACGAATACGCCCGCTCCAGACCACAGCCCGGCGCCGCGGCCCGTCCCAGGCTTGAAATATCGGGTGTAGTCGGAGGCGAAGGGGTTCCAGCCGGCCGCGTATCCGAACGCAGCGCCGACGCTCAGCAGGAAGCCCCCGATCCCTCCGGCCGAGTGCGTGCCTCCCACGTGGCTCTTGGAGAGGATCACGACCGAGGCGAGCACGAACGCCGCGCCGAGGAGGGGCAGCGCCCACCTCTCGAACACCTGTATGAGGTTGTGGCCGTAGAAGGCGAGCGTCGTCTGCGCAATGCCGACGAACGCGAGGCATACCCAGCCGTTGATCCCCGTGAGGGCATTGAGGGCAAGTGCGCCGCTCACGCTGTTGACGGCGAACCAGCCGATCCCGGCCGTCACCGAGTTCAGCCCGGCCGGCAGGATGTTGCCGATCCAACCAAACGAGATCCGGCTCTGGACCATCTGCGGGACACCGAACCCCGGGCCACGACTGCTCAGGAAGCCCTGCGCGAGCGAGCCGAGGGCCGTTCCAAGGATGATCGCCAAGACGGCAGCCCAGAACGACTGGCCGAAGAACGAGACCGCGATCACCCCGACGAAAATCGTCGCGAACTCGAGATTCGGCGATGTCCAGGTCCCGAACAGCGTGCGGGTCTTCCCGTGCCGCTCTGAAAGCGGAATGAATTCCGCACCCCCGGGCTCAACCGCGGCGACCGCGTCGCCGTAAGTGCCTTCGCGAACCTCGGCGGGCACTTCCACTGCCGTGTGCGAATCTAGAACCGCCATGACCTCACCTTCCCTCGTTGAAGCGCGGGGCGAAGCTATCACGGCCGCGCTCGGGCGCCCGACGCAAAAAGCAACCAAATTGCGGGCTCGCCTTGACTGACTTAGCTCCGCGCGAGCAGATGCTCGCCCACCCCCGGGATCACCGCGGCGCCGTATGCGGCCAAGGTCGCGTCCTGAGCGTCGTGCTGCAGGTAGAGGCCGAAGTGGCCGACGCCGAGACCCGCGAGCTCCCGCAATCTGGCGATGTGCGTCTCGGGCGGTCCGATGATGCAGAACCGCTCAACGATCTCGTCGGGGACGAACTCGGTGTGGGTGTTGCCGGCGCGCCCGTGCTCGTTGTAGTCGTATCCCTCGCGGCCGGCGATGTAGTCGGTCAGAGCCCTCGGGATCGCGGCGCCGTCACTCCCATACCGGGCGACCAGGTCCGCGACGTGGTTTCCCACCATGCCGCCGAACCAGCGGCACTGATCGAGTGCGTGTGCCCGTGCCGCATCGCTGCCGTCGGTCACGTAGGCCGGCGCAGCAACGCACATCGTCAGGGCACCCGGGTCGCGCCCGGAGCCCGCGGCGGCGTCCCGCACCGCCTGGATACTCCAGGCCGCGATGTCGGGATCGGCGAGCTGCAGGATGTAACCGTCGCCGACCTCACCCGCGACCTTCAGCGCCTTGGGGCCATACGCCGCCACCCAGATCGGCAACCGGCTGTCTGGGTTCCACGGAAAGCGCAGCGTGCTGCCCTTGTATTCGACCGCTCCGCCGTTGGCCAGGCCGCGAATCACCTCGACGCACGCCCGCAGGTCGGCCAGGCTCACCGGTCTGCCGTTGAGCGTCCGTACCGCGGAATCGCCGCGCCCGATTCCGCACACCGTGCGGTTTCCATACATCTCGTTCAGCGTGGCGAAGAGCGACGCGGTGACGGTCCAGTCCCGGGTCGCGGGATTCGTGACCATCGGCCCGACCGTCAACTTGTGCGTCGCGTCGAGGATCCGGCTGTAGATCACGAACGGCTCTTCCCACAAGAGGTGCGAGTCGAACGTCCATGCGTGGCTGAAGCCGTAGGTCTCCGCCCGTCGCGCGAGTTCGATCACTCGCGCCGCGGGCGGATTGGTTTGGAGGACAACCCCGAAGTTCATCATCTACACCGCTCCCGTTGACGTCATTTCCTGCGCTCTGGCCAGCACCGAGCTCACCGTCCTCCCGTAGGCGTCGATCGCCACATGCAGCGCTCGCTCGGGCGAATCCTCGATCGCCGCGTGCGAGATCGGCGGGTCCGACTGAGCGAAGATCATCGCCGTCGGGACAACCCGGCCGATCTCGGTCGCGTCATGCAGTGGCCCGCTCGGAATTGGATCGCCCCCGTCGCCGCCCGCTTGGACCACGCTGGTTCGGACGAGATCGACGAGCGCTGGATCGAACGGGGTAGGAGCCGCGCGGAACACCTCGCGCTCCTCGACTGTGCACCTGAACTCGGCCGCCGCGCTGCGGCACGCCTCCCGTGCCTCGGCGAACATCGCGGCCAGCTCGCCCGCATCGAGGTGCCGCTGGTCAAGCTGCATCTCGGTGCTGCCGGCGACTGCGGTGACGACGCCCGGAACCGCGTGCATCCGCCCGACGGTGGCGACGCCTCCATGATTGATTGCGCTTTCCCGGATCGCGAGCGAGGCACGCGCCGCGGCGGCGAGCGAGTCCTGCCGCAGTCGCATCGGTGTCGACCCGGCGTGAGCCGCCTGACCGGTGAACGTCATCAGGTGCCGCTCGACGCCGACCGTCCCGCTCACGGCGCAGGCCAGCCGGTGTGCGTCGAGCAGGACCGGCCCCTGCTCGATATGGAGCTCGAGGTACGCGGCGGCTCCTCTCAGCCATTCCGCCGCACCGGGCGCGTCATCGAGGTCGACCCCGCAGCCTGCCAGCGCGTCGGCCAATGTCACGCCCTGGGCATCTCGCAGGTCCCTGACCTCGTCGGGGTCAAGCGTTCCGGCGCACGCCGACGAGCCGAGCAGACTTCGGCCGAACCGCGCGCCCTCCTCGTCGGCCCAGTTGACGAACCGCACGCCGATCGGCGGACTGTCCCCGGCGCGGGCGATCTGCCGAACCGCCTCCAGGGCCGTCATCGCCCCCAGGGCGCCGTCAAGCCAGCCGCCATCGGGCACCGCGTCGATGTGCGACCCGACGATCATGAAGCTCTCCTCTTCGCCGTCGATACGAGCCCACAGGTTCCCGGCCTGGTCCGTTTCGGGAGCGAGCCCCACCTCGGTCAGCTTCGATGTCAGCCACGACCGGGCCTCCAGCCATTGTGGCGTCCAGGCAAGCCGTTTCGCCCCAGCGAAACGCCCGCCGCTCGCGTCCGCGAGCTCGTCGAGGTCGGCGATGACCGCCCGGGGATCGAGCCGTATCTCGGTCACGCGGCGACCTGGACGGAGGCGTCGAACGTCCGTGGGACGAAGCGACCGTGGCCCGGGTCGGTCTTGATCTCACCCCGGTCGTAAACGAGCGTCCCACGTGAGAACGTATGCCGCACGCTGGCGCTCGCCGTCTCGCCCTCGTAGAGGTCGTAGTCGACGTTCATGAACGATGTCGCCTTGCCGTACGGCCGAGGCGTCGCCGGATCGAGCACGACGACGTCGGCGTCCCTCCCTGGCGTGAGCGTGCCCTTTTCGTGCAGTCCAAAGCGTCGGGCGATCGTCGTGCTCGTCCTGTCGACCAGCTGTGAGCGGGTGATCCGTCCCGGCACGACGCCCTCGTCCCAGAGCTTTGCCAGCCGGTGCTGAATCAGCGCGAGCCCGTTCGGCACGAGGCTGAAGTCATCGAGGCCGCGGGACTTCTGCTCGTCGTTGAACGGGCAGTGATCGGTCGAGACGCTCTCGAGTACCCCGCGCCGGAGATACGCCCACAACGGCTCGTAGTTTGAGGAGTCTCGCAGCGGAGGCGAGCAGATATAGCGGCATCCCTCGACGCCGGGCCGGCGCAGGTCATCGATGCTATTGGTGAGATATTGGACGCACGTCTCGCCGGTCACGGCCGCCCCTCGCTGCTGCGCGGCCTCGATCTCCTGGGCGGCGGCCGCGCACGTGACGTGGACCACGAACAGCGAGGCGCCGGTCTGCTCCGCGATCCTGGCCGCGCGCCCAGTGGCCTCCGCCTCAACCCACTCGGGTCTGGTCAGAGCGTGGTGGATAGCCGAGGTCTCGCCCCGCGCGAGCGCGCGCTTGACCAGCAGGTCGACGATGTCGCCGTTCTCCGCGTGCACCATCGTCAGCGCGTCGAGTTCCCGGGCGCGTTCCATGCACGCGGCCAGCTCGTCGTCGCGAACCATCAGCGCACCCTTGTAGGCCATGAACAGTTTGAACGAGCAGATGCCCGCCTCGGTCATCGCGGCCATCTCCTCGATCACCGATTCGCTCGCGTTCGTGATCGCCATGTGAAAGCCGTAGTCGACGTGGGCGGCCCCGTCGGCGCGACCCCGCCACTCTTCGAGCGTTGACTGGAGATCGGTTCCGGGCGGCTGGATCGCGAAGTCGACGAGGCAGGTCACCCCGCCTGCGGCGGCCGCCTGCGTCCCCGTGTTGTAGTCGTCGATCGACATCGTGCCCATGAAGGGCATCGACAGGTGCGTGTGGTTGTCGATCAGGCCCGGAAGGACGAAGCACCCTGTGGCATCGATGACGTCGGTCCCGTCAGGAGCATCGACGTGGCCGACAGCGGCGATCTTCTCCCCCTCGATCAGGACGTCGCCGTCGAACTCGCCGTCGGCGGTGACGACGGTTCCATTGGCGATCAGCGTGGTCTGGGTCATGGCTCGTCTCCTGTGATCGTTTCGGCCGGCGGCGTCATTTGTGGCTTGGGAAGCCATAGTCCACGCTCGAGCGATGCTGCGGCCACCGCTCGGTGACCACCTTTGCTCGGGTGTTGAACAGGACTCCCTCTCGCCCGTACATGTGCAGATCGCCGAACAGACTGTCCTTCCAGCCCCCGAACGAGAATGGAGCCGTCGGGACCGGGATCGGAATGTTGATACCCACCATGCCGGCCGTGACCCGGGTACGGAACTCCCGTGCCACGCCGCCATCGTTCGTGAAGATCGCGGCTCCGTTGCCGTACGGGTTGGCGTTGACGATCGCGAGCGCCTGCTCGAACGAGTCGGCGCGGAGCACGACGAGGAGTGGGCCGAAGACCTCGTCCCGGTACACGTCCATCTCGGTCGTGACGTGGTCGAGCACGCTCGGGCCGATGAAGAATCCCCGCTCGCCGTCACCGAATCGCTCGCGGCCATCGAGCGCGACGGTCGCGCCGGCGCGCTCGCCCCGCGCGATGTAGTCGGTGACGCGCGCCCGCGCCTGCGCGGTCACGAGCGGTCCCATCTGGCTGGCTGAATCCGCGCCCGGTCCGACCATCAGCTCACGCCCGCGCTCCACGACGCCGCGCACGAGCGCGTCGCCGGTCTGCGGCCCAACGGTGACGACCGCGCTGATCGCCATGCACCGCTGGCCGGCGCTCCCGAACGCCGCAGAGGCCACCGCATCGGCGGCGGTGTCGAGATCCGCGTCAGGCATCACAACCGCGTGGTTCTTGGCCCCGCCCAGCGCCTGCACGCGCTTGCCGTGCGAGGTCGCCGTCTGGAACACATGGCGCGCGATCGGCGTCGAGCCGACAAACGACACCGCGTCGACGCCCGGGTGCACGAGCAGCGCGTCCACCGCCTCGCGATCGCCCTGGATGACCGAGAACACACCGCCTGGCAACCCCGCTTCAGCGAGCAGGCCGGCCAGCACCAGCGACGCGGACGGGTCGCGCTCGCTCGGCTTCAGGATGAACGTGTTCCCGCAGGCCAGCGCGATTGGGAACATCCACATCGGGACCATGCTCGGGAAGTTAAACGGCGTGATTCCAACGCACACGCCGAGCGGCTGGCGGTAGCTGATCGAATCGACCAGCGTCGAGATCTGCTCGCTGGCCTCACCTTTGAGCAGGTGGGCCAGCCCACACGCGAATTCCACCACCTCGAGGCCACGCTGGACCTCGCCCGCAGCGTCCGGGTGGGTCTTCCCGTGCTCGGATGTGACGAGCGCCGCGACCTCGTCCGCGTGCGCGGCCACGAGCTCCCGGAATCGGAACAGAATCGCGGTGCGGCGCGCCAGGGACACCTCGCTCCAGCTCTCAAACGCCCGGCGCGCCGAGGCGACGGCGCGATCGACGTCGCCCGCGGAGGCGAACGCGACGCGGCGCTGGACCGCCCCGGTGGCGGGGTCGAACACGTCGCCGTACCGGTCGGCTGCGGTGTGCGTGGCGCCGTCGATCCAATGGCCGACCAGCGTCTGGACTCCGGTGGCTGGCGAGACGGTCATCGCGTGCTCATGTGGTCGGAATCCCCATGTGCTCGGACAGCGTGACGAGCACGTCACCGAGGCGCCCGACAAGATCGTCCAGGATCGGGCGATCGCAGACCAGTGGGGGCGCGATCTGAATGACCGTGTCGCCGCGGTCGTCACCGCGCGCGATCAGCTGCGCCTTGATCAGCGCGCCTGGCAGGCACTTGCGGAGAAGCTCCTCTCTCTGCGCGGCATCGAAACGGCTTGTTGGACCGGCCGGCACGAGCTCGACCGCCCAGAAATAGCCGCTTCCACGGACATCGCCGACGAGCGGCAATGACCGCAGCGTCTCGAGCAGATTGGCCAGATAGGGCTCGTGCTCGCGAACATTGTCGAGCACGTGCTCGCGCTCGAACAGCTCGAGATTCTTGAGTGCAATCGCGGCCGACAGCGGATGCCCGCCGAAGGTGATCCCGTGGAGCAGTGTCCGTCCGGAGTCGTAGAGCGGGGTGGCCACACGCTCCGACGCCAGTACGGCGCCCATCGGCGCGTACGCGGATGTCAGCCCCTTGGCCGTCGTGATCAGATCGGGGACGGTCCCGAAGCGGCTCGTTGCGAACCACTCGCCCAGCCGGCCGAAGCCGGTTATCACCTCGTCGGCGACGAGCAGGATGCCGTGGCGGTCGCAGATCTCGCGCAGTCCAGCCCAGTAGCCGTCCGGGGGCTGGAGGCAACCGCCGGCGTTCTGCACCGGCTCGGCGATGATCATGGCGATCGTCTCGGCTCCCTCACGCTCGACGACCGCCTCCACCTCGGCGAGCAGCAGCGACGTGAGCTCGCGCCCGGACTCGTCTCGACGGAACTCGTTCGTGTTGGAGACGTGGAAGGTTTCGACGGCGGGCGAGCCAAACGGCTCCTTGAAGCCCGGCACCCCGGTGAAAGCCAGCGCGCCGAGCGTCACTCCGTGGTATGCCCGATCGCGTGAGATCGCTTTGAGGCGCTGCGGTTCGCCGTTCGCGATGTGGTATTGCCGGACCAGCTTCCAGGCGGCCTCCACCGACTCCGAGCCGCCGCTCGTGAAGAAAACATGGTCAAGCGCACCCGGCGTGATCTCAGCCAACCTGCCGGCCAGCTCGACGGCCGTGGGGTGAGCCACGCCCCAGTTGGTGGCAAACGGCAGTTGGGTCAGCTGCCGACTTGCGACCTCGGCCATCTCGGCGCCATACGCGTAGCCGAGCTGGGCGCAGAATAAGTTCGACAGGCCGTCGAGGTGGCGTCTGCCCAGGCTGTCGACGACGAATACGCCCTCGCCTCGCTCGAGCACGAGCAACTCGGTATCGCCGTCCCGGGCTCCGCCGTTGCGGGCGAAATGGAGAAGCAAATGGTCAGTGGCCGTGACCGTTGCGCCCATTGGCCGACGATAAGTCCAGAAGGCGCTCCAGTCAACGTCTGGAAGCCCGGATCAGACGAATGGTTGGCCGCCGAGCCCAGGCGCCGAGCGTCCGGCGATCCAGGACAGCACACTCGCTCCGACGTCGGCGAGCAGTCCGTCGTGACGGTGACCATCGGACCCGGGCCAGATCGCCAGAAGCGGCGCGTACTCGCGGGTGTGGTCAGTGTGTGGCGCGCTTGGATCCACGCCATGGTCAGCCGTCAGTATCAAGAGGTCGTCGTCGCTCAACAGGCTGAGCCATTCACCGACCGCCCCATCGATCTCGATCAAGGCGTCTCGGAAGCCCTCCACGTCGTGGCGGTGGCCGTAGACCTGATCGGTCTCGACCAGATTGACGAAGATGACTCCAGACGCGAGCGATGAGAGCAGAGATGTGGTGGCGGCAAGACCCAGCGCGTTAGTCGAGGCGGGGTGGTGCACATCGACCCCGACGCCCGCGAAGAGGTCGTTGATCTTGCCTACTCCGTGGACCTCGGCCCCGGCGGATTGGAGCTCCACCAGGTAGGACCGCCCCGGCGGGAGGAGGGAGTAATCGTGTCTGCCATCGGTCCGGCGAAACGCGCCGGGCTGGCCCTCGAAGGGGCGAGCGATCACCCGGCCGACAGCGTGCTCGCCGGTCATCACGGCCCGCGCCTCCTGACAAGCGGCCCACAGCTCTTCTTCGCTCACTCGCTCGATGTGGGTGGCGATCTGCAACACGGAATCGGCCGACGTGTACAGAATCGCCTCGCCGGTCGCCAGGTGGTGCGGACCATAGTCTTCGATCACCTCGGTCCCGCTATACGGCCGGTTGCAGCAGAAGCGCAGACCGGTCGCCTGCTCTAGCGCCATCACCACCGGCGGCGGGAATCCGCGCGGGTACGTCGGGAGTGGACGCTCGGGCACCACCCCCATCAGCTCCCAATGTCCGGTGACGGATTCCTTCCCGGGTCCGAGCGGCCGCAGCCGGCCGTGCACGACCGGAGCCCGGGAGGGTGGGACACCGCGGATCGGGATGATCGATCCCAATCCCAGCCGCCCGAGGACGGGCAGCTCCAAGCCCCCGACCGAGTCGGCGAGATGCCCGAGGGTGTTCGACCCCGCGTCTCCGTACGCCGCCGCATCCGGTAGCTCACCGACGCCGCACGCGTCCAGGACAACGACGATCGCCCGCCTCATCGCTCGGGCCACACGAGTTCTCCCGCCACCCGTACCTGGGCGATCGATTCCTCACCGGCCAGCGTGAACACGACGCCGAGGATCTCCTCCATCGACTCCGCACGCTCGAGCACCGCCGCTCAACGTGCTCCCCGACGGGGCGCGGATGAGTACGAAGTCGGCACTCTTGCCTGGGCGCAGGTCGCCCGTCTCCGCTTCCAGTCCGAGGGCCGCGGCGCCGGCGGCCGTGGCCAGGTAGAGCAGCTCGGCGGGCCCGAGCAGGACGCCCTCAGGGTTGACCCGTTGGAGCTGATAGGCGGCCAATGCTTCGCCGAGCATGCTGAGGCCGGTGCCCGCCCCGACGTCGGTGCCCAGCGCAACCCCAACGCCGGAGGACAGGTGCCGGGCAAGCGGAAACAGGCCGCTGCCCAGGAATGCGTTGCTGGAGGGGCAATGGGCGATCGTCGAGCCCGCGGCAGCCAAGCGCTCGAGCTCGGCGTCGCTCACGTGAACGTCGTGCGCGAACACGGATCGGCGGCCCACCAGGCCGGCCTGGTCGTAGGTCGCAAGGTAGTCGGCGGCCCCCGGAAACAGCTCACGCACGAGGGCGAGCTCGTCGACCGTTTCGTTCAGATGGCTCGTGGCGAGCAGACCGTCGGCAGAGCGCAGCAGATCGCCGCAGACCGACAGCATCGCTTCCGAGCACGACACCGAGAAGCGCGGGGTGACCGCGTAGCGCAACCGGCCGCGGCCGTGCCAGCGCTCGATCAACGCGTGGCTCGCGGCGGCGGCGTCGTCCGGCGTGCAGTGGAGCTCCGGCAACAGACCGCGGTCTGAGACGACGAGGCCGCTCGCGATCCGCAGCCCCGAAGCCTCCGCCGCCAAGAAAAGTTCCTCCTGGGCCCGGGGGAAGTGCGAGCCGAACACGAGCGCCGTTGAGGTGCCGTTTGCGGCCAGTGCCCGCACGAACGTCTCGGCCACCGACCGTGCGTACCACTCGTCGGCCAGGCGCACCTCCTCGGGCAGCGTCCTGGTCCGCAGCCAGTCCATCAGTTCGAGCCCCATCGAGCCGATGACGGCGATCTGGGGATAGTGGACGTGGCAGTCGACGAAACCCGGGAGCAGAACCGAGTCCCGGGCGTCGATCACGGCCGCAGCGGGATGGCTGGCCAGCACCTCGGCCGAGCCTCCGCACGCCACGACGCGCCCGGCTTCGAACGCCAGCGCTCCGTCCTCGAACGTCTCCAGCGCGCCCTGGTCCGCGAACGGATTAGCTGGAGTATGCGCGATCTTTGCCCGAACGACCGTCGTCACGTTTAGACCACGTTAGGGGAATTGGACCCGCGCGATCCCGGGCGGTTATGGTTGCTTTTTTGGGGTCCTCGGAAAGGAGACGTAGTGAGCATGAGGATTGGGGCGCGTAGCCTCGTCGCTATCTCAACAGCTGCGCTGGCGATTGGCCTCGCGGCCTGCGGCAGCAGCAGCAAGACAACGCCAGCTTCTGGGTCGACCGGCACCACCAGCAGTGCCGGCAGTGGCATGAAGGTCGGGCTCGTGACCGACATCGGCGGTCTGAACGACCACGGCTTCAACCACCTGTCGTACGAGGGATTGCTCCAGGCTGAGCATCAGCTCGGAGTCAAGGGAACGGTGCTCCAGTCAACCTCTGGCGCCGACTACATTCCGAACCTCACTCGGCTCGCCCAGGCGGGCAACAAGCTCGTGATCGCCGTCGGATTCCTGATGGCCGCCCCGCTTGAGAAGGTCGCCAAGCAGTTCCCGAACACGAAGTTCGCGATCGTCGACAACCCCGGTGGCGCGCCTCCGGACACGGCCCCGAACATCGAGGGCATCGACTTCGCCGAGCAGCAGGCGGGCTATCCGGCCGGCGTCCTGGCCGGGCTTTACCTGAAGGCCCACGGCTATTCGACAGCCTCGACCGTAGGCGGCCAGAGCATCCCGCCGGTCAACCTCTACATCGCCGGGTTCCAGGCAGGCGTCAAGGCCGCGGACCCATCGGCGAAGCTGCTGAACGCGTACTCGCAGGACTTCGTTGACGAGTCCAAGTGCAAGGAGCTCGCGCTCAACCAGATCAACGCCGGCTCGAAGGTTGTGTTCCAGGTCGCCGGCGCGTGTGGACTCGGCGTGATCTCCGCCGGCACGCAGACCAAGACCCAGGTGATTGGCGTGGACGCCGACCAGGCCTACCTCGCGCCGACGCTCGTGCTGACCTCGGCCGAGAAGAAGGTCAACACCGGTGTGTTCACCGCGATCAAGAACCTGCAGGCCGGCAAGTTCTCGGCCAACCTCCAGGAGGACATCAACAACGGGGGTGTCGGGATCGGCAAGATCGATGCTGCGGGCGCGCCCTATGCATCGAAGATCAACGCGATCATCGCGGGCATGAAGTCCGGAAAGATCAAGCCGCCGACCACGCTGTTGGTGAAGTAGGCAGACCCACGGACGGCAATGGCGCAATCACGCCCTCCCGCTCTTGAGCTGAGAGGGATCACGAAGAAGTTCGGCTCGGTCGTCGCGAACGACCGAGTCGACTTCGACGTGGTGGCCGGTGAGGTCCATGCACTCCTAGGGGAGAACGGCGCCGGCAAGTCAACTTTGATGTCGGTCCTGTACGGGCTGTACAAGCCCGACGAGGGCGAGATGCTCGTCGATGGCAGCGTGGTCGAAATCGACTCGCCATCTGACGCGATCAAGCACGGGATCGGCATGGTCCACCAGCACTTCATGCTTGTGCCCGTTATGACCGTGGCCGAGAACATCGTCCTCGGACGGGAGCCGAGCAAGCGCGGGGGGCGGCTGGACTTCAAATCAGCCCGTGCGCGCGTGCGCGAGCTTTCTGACCGATACGGGCTGGCGGTCGATCCTGATGCGGTCGTCGAGGACATCACCGTCGGCGCCCAGCAGCGTGCGGAGATCCTGAAGGCGCTTTATCGCGACGCCCGGATCCTCGTGCTCGACGAGCCGACCGCCGTGCTGACGGCCCAGGAGGTGCGCGAGCTGACCGGCGTGCTGGGCCGCCTCAAGCGAGACGGGACGGCGATTGTCTTCATCAGCCACAAGCTCGGTGAGGTGCTCGGTGTCGCGGATCGGATCACCGTGCTGAGGCGAGGCAAGAAAGTTGACACGGTGCCCCGCGAGGGCGCGACCGAGCTGAGTCTGGCTCGCCTGGTGGTTGGGCGGGACGTATTGCTGGCCGTCGACAAAACCCCCTCCAAGCCGGGTGCACCGCTGCTCCAGGTACAGGATCTGCACGTCCGCGACGACCGCGCGCTCGAGCAGGTCGCCGGGCTCTCGCTCTCGGTCCATGCCGGGGAAATCGTCGCCGTCGCGGGCGTCGACGGCAATGGCCAGCGGGAGTTGGTCGATGCGATCACCGGGATGCGCGTGCCGGAATCAGGCGCGGTATTGCTTGACGGCCGGGACATCGCCGGCCAGGGAGTACGCGTGGCCACCGAGGCAGGTGTGGCTCATATCGCGGAGGACCGCCATCTCCGCGGGCTGGTGCTCCCGTTCACGCTGACCGAGAACATGGCGCTGCGTGAGTACCGCAGGCCGGCGTTCAGCGCGCGCGGGTGGCTTCGGCTCAGCTACTGGAAGAGCCTCGCCAAGCGACTGCTTCAGGAGTTCGACGTCCGGGGAGGGGGCCCGGACACATATGCCGCCTCGCTTTCGGGCGGTAACCAGCAGAAGGTGTGCGTCGCGCGTGAGATCGCATCGGACCCGAAGCTGCTGGTCGCGCACCAGCCGACGCGGGGGCTCGACGTGGGCGCAATCGAGTTCGTCCATAGCCGCCTGATCGGGGAACGCGACAAGGGACGCGCGGTGCTGCTGGTGTCGCTTGAGTACGAGGAGGTACGGGCACTGGCGGATCGGATCCTCGTGATCTATGAGGGGAGGATCGTCGGAGAGTTCCCGCCTGACGCGAGCGAGGAGGAGCTCGGCATCGCCATGACCGGTGGCAAGCGGCGCGACGAGGTGGCCGTATGAGCGAGCTCGAAGAGGAACTGCAGTCCGAGGCCGAAGAAGCCCCCGCCGTTGCGGCGCGGTCCCCGGCGACGCTGACCGCGTTCCGGCGGGGCATCAGCGGCGTAACCGTACCGGTGCTGACCACCGTGCTGGCGTTTGTCGCGGGCGGCCTGATCGTTCTCGGGACGGGGCATAACCCGTTCTCCACCTATCACTCGATCTTCAACGGGACCGGACTCAATTGGCTGTTCCCGTGGGTCAGCGGGGGCGAGCGCGCAACCGCGGCCGGCAACCTTCAGCAGACGCTGATCCAGATGACATCGCTGCTCCTCGTGGGTTTGGCGGTGGCGCTCCCGTTCCGCGCCGGCATGTTCAACATTGGCGGGCAGGGCCAATGGACCGTCGGAGCCATCTTCGCCGTCTGGGTCGGCTCGTCGTTCAACGGGATGCCGGCGGTCCTCCACATCATCTTCGCCATCGTCGCCGCGGCTCTGGCCGGTGCGGTGTGGGCCGGGATCGCCGGGGTCCTGAAGGCGACGACCGGCGCCAACGAGGTGATCTCGACGATCATGCTCAACTGGATCGCGATCTGGATCGGGGTCTACTGCTTCCAGCTCGGGGGCCCGCTCCAGGATCCAACTCAGCCGTCGACACCCGTCTCGAGTACGGTCGTGCAAGCGGCACACCTGCCGGTGTTCTGGGGCAGCGCCTCGCTTCAGGGCCTTGACATCGGGATCTTCATCTCGCTCGCCGGGGCGGTCGTGTTCGCCCTGTTGATCAACCGCACCCGATTCGGCTACGAGGCGCGCACGGTCGGCTTCAATCCTGAGGCTGCTCGGTATGCCGGCATCAATGCCGGCCGCACATGGATCCGGGTGATGCTGGTGTCCGGCGCTTTCGCGGGCGTCGCTGCCGCGCTTGACGTCCTCGGCTGGAAGTTCAGCCTCTTCACCAACGACATCCAGACCTCGCAGGTCGGGTTCTTTGGGCTCGCGGTGGCGCTGCTGGGTCGAAACACCGCCGGGGGAACGACCGCGGCCGCCCTGCTATTCGGCGCGCTGCTGACCGGCACCTCTGACCGGAACATCAACCTCAGCATCAATCCGACGCTGGTCCAGTACCTGACCTTCATGATCGAGGGGATCATCATCCTGCTCGTCTCGACCGACCTGATCACGCTTCGATTGTTGAAGGGCGGGCGACGGATCGGGGTGGCGTTCAGACGCCGGTCTCCCGAAGAGGCCGAGGAGGGGGCGTCGTGAGCGTCGGCACCATTGCGGCGAACCGGACAGTCGCCGTTTCGCCGAAGCAGGTCGGCATCGCTGGCGTGATTCTCGGCGCGCTGGCATGGGTGATCACGATCCCGCCGATTGAGGTCCGCACCCTCGTGCCCTCGATCGTGCTCGCGATCCTCGGCGTCGCCGCTGGCGCCTGGTCGGTCGCCGGCGGCCGGCGCAAGCTCGGGATCGAAGCGATCGCCGTCGCCGTGATCGCCGTTGGTGGGGCGATCGGGTCGTCGCACTCGTCGATCGCGACACTCGAGTCCGTGTTCACCTGGTCGGCGCTGGTAGCGGCCACGCTTCGGTACGCCACGCCGCTGCTGTTCGCCGCGCTCGGCGGACTGATCTCCGAGCGCAGCGGCGTATTCAACATCGGCCTCGAGGGGATGATGCTGATGGGCGCGTTCTGGGGCGTCTATGGAGCCGACCTTCTGCACTCGTGGGTGCTCGGAATCCTCGTCGCGATGGTCGCCGGCGGCCTGACGGCGCTCGTCCACGCGTTCTTCTCGATCCACCTCCGCGCAAACCAGATCATCTCGGGCACCGGGATCAACTTCCTCGCCCTCGGGATCACCGGCTACTTCCTGCAGTACCACTTCGGCCCGAATGGGACGCCGCTGAACATTTCGATGGTGCCGAACGTCAAGCTTCCGATCCAGCACGTCGGATTCTTCGGCACCGCCTTCGGCGACACGAACCTGCTGACCTGGATCGGAATCGCGCTCGTCCCGGCGCTCACCTACTTCCTGTTCCGTACGCGCTGGGGGCTGCGCCTGCGTTCGGTGGGCGAGAAGCCTCGGGCTGCGGACACCCTCGGGTTGCCGGTGCTGCGGATTCGGTACATCGCGGTCGTGGTGTCCGGGATGTTCGCGGCGCTCGGTGGCGCATACCTGTCGGTCGGCTTCGTCGGCTCGTTCAGCAACGACATGACCAATGGCCGCGGGTTCATCGGGCTGGCGGCGATGATCTTTGGCAAGTGGAAGCCCTGGGGAGCGCTCTGGGCCTGTCTCCTGTTCGGGTTCGGAAACGCCATGTCCGATCGGGTGTCCAGCGCCAATCCGACGCTCGGAACGCTGTTTGAGGCGCTGCCCTATGTGCTGACGATCGTCGCGCTCGCCGGACTCGTCGGACGCTCACGCGCCATGGCCGCGGGAGGTATCCCGTACGTGAGGGAGTAGCTTGAGGCGATGGCTGTCGCTCGGCTCTCCCTGACCGCCCTGGCCGATGGCGAGGTCCGCCTCAGCGACGAGGTGGAGCTCTACCAGCGGACCTACACGACGCTGCTGCGCTCAAGCGGCGAGACGCATCTGCGTGTGCTCGAGTCCTCCCACCGGGCGATGGGTTCTTGCTGCATCCGCTGGCCGGCAGCGACGAGCTCGATCTCGGCGCGTTTATCTACGCGATTCGCCGGCTGCCCGACGGGATCATCGGCGCCGAGTTGGTGGTGATGGGCCAGGACGTCGAGGACCTGACGGCAAATGGGATCCCCGTCGACGACTGGACTTTCGCCGAAGCACCGGCAAGACGCCGCCGCTGGTACGACAGCGGCACGGGCACACTGGCCGTGCTGATGGCCAGCGCGTCCGACGTAGACGACCTCGTCCCGACGCTGGTGGCGTTCCAGATCGAGTGGAACAAGATGCGGGTCAAGCTTAGGGCTGCCGGCCTATCCCGTGACGATCAGGTGCCGGCGGAGGTGCTCTCCCGGGAGCTGGGCGGAAGCCGCGAGGACTGGAACCGGCTGCGTGAGGCCTGGGGCGAGGAGTTTGGCGAGCGGATGCGGCTGATCGAGGACCAGCGGCTCTCGCTGCGCGTGCGGATGCTGGGCGGCACCAATACGGGCTACTCACGATTGACGCGACGCTGGTGGGCTCCGGTCAGCGCCCATCTGACCGTCGACGGGCCGTTGTACTTCGTCTCCTCAAACACCCACAGCATCGTCAACATCGTTACGGGGATTGCGCGGGAATGCGAAGCAGGAGTTGGTCGCCTTCGTCGAGGGGATGGGCGATGGCGAAATCCTGCGCCATGAGCTGGACGCCTTCCGGGAGGGAAAGACCGAGGGCTCCTGGGAGAACTTCCTGTACTTCGTCGCGCGTCTGTACTTCAACTCGCGAGGCGAGGAGGGACGGGCCGAGCGGCGCGCCGCCGAGCAGCAGAAGGGTATTGCGCACCTGCGGAGCAAGACGGCGCTGCGGGTGCCCGCGCAGGTGATCCCGCTGGCGGGGCTGGATCCCGAGGCACTCGACCCACGGCTGGGCGACATCGACGCCGACGCGTTGCGGGCAAGTGACGCGGTGATCGTCAACATCGACTATCCGCTTGGGGTTGCCGCCTACAACATCCTCCGCGAGGTGACGGTCGACCGCACGGCCCTCAAGGGCGTGTACCTGCTCGGCAAGGCTGCGACGCTGAACGCCGACGTCGGCGATGTGATGATCTCGAGCGTCGTGCACGATGAGCACTCGGGTACGACCTACTGGCTCGACAACGCGTTCAGCGTGGGTGACCTCGCCGCCGATCTGCGCTTCGGGACGGGCCTCGACAACCAGCGGGCGGTGACCGTCAAGAGCACGTTCCTCCAGAACCGCTCGTACCTCGACTTCTATTACCGGGAGGCGTTCACGGTCGTCGAGATGGAAGCCGGCCCGTACTGCAACGCGATCTACGAGATCGCCGACGCCGACCGCTACCCCGTCGGCGAGGCCGTCAACTTCTCAAAGCTCCCTGTCGACCTCGGGATCATCCACTACGCCTCTGACACGCCCTACACGCAGGCGCGTACGCTCGGCGCCCAGGGCCTCAGCTACTACGGGATGGACTCGACGTACGCGTCGTCGCTGGCGATCGTACGGCGAATCCTGCGGCTGGAGGGGGCGTTGGACCGGGGGATCTGGATTAGCGGGGCGGCGCGGCGTCGCGTACTTCCCCCACGTGGCCAACGTCGCAGCCGTCGGCGAACAGCGTTTCGTGACGAGGCGCAATGGCGCCCCCTAACGTCACCCGGCGACCGGGCAGGTGGCAGGACGCGCGACGGCTAGGCCCCGATCGGGTGCCAGGCGGTCTTCAGTTCGGTGAGGCCCTCGAGTCGCTCGAGCGCATCAGAGACCGCGTCCTCGTATCCCGTCGCCGCCACCCGGTGGCGGGCGCGTTTGATGGTTTCCGCCGCCAGCCGGTCGAGCTCCTCCGACAGCTCGGCGTCGCCAGCCGCGTCGACGATCGCGTTCAGGTCACGGTGGGCGCCGAGCGCCTTGGCCAGCTCGCCGCGCCGGCCTGACAGCAGGTTCACGACCCCGCCCGGCACGTCAGAGACACCGAGCACCTCGGCGAGGTCAAGGCCGGGCAGCGGACGGGCCTCTGAGAGGATCGCCACCACGGTGTTACCCGCCGCCAGTGCGGGAGCAAGCTCGGCGACCAAGCCGAGCAGCGCGGGCTCGTCGGGTGCGACGACACCGACGACACCCGTCGGCTCGGGCAACGAGAACGACAGAAACGGCGCCGCGACCGGGTTGATCCCACCGAGCACCGGCGCGAGCTTGTCGGTCCAGCCGGCGTAATGGAGCAGCACGTCGACCGCGTTCCCGACCTCGGTGGCGTCGCCGAAGCGCTCGGCGCTCGACTCGAGCGCCTCAGCCGCCCGGTAAAGGATCTGGCCCCGGTTGTATGCCGTTCGTGCCGCCCACGGCCCCGCCGCCTTGCGGGCTGCGGCGACGGCGTCCCGCACGTCCTTGCGTGAGGCCCGCGGGATGTTGAACTCGCCGGCGCGGTCGTAGCGTCCCGATTCCGAGCGCACGAACGCGCCACCCACCCACAGCTTGTAGGTCTTGCGGACGGCTAAACGATCGGCGTTCATCGCACCTTCCGGGTGCTCATCGCACCACCCGCAGATATGGTCGCAACCCGGCGGGCCCACCCTCGCGCCCGAAGCCCGACTCCTTGTACCCCCCGAATGCGGCCGTGGGGTCGAAGTGGTTGTAGGTGTTCTGCCACACGACGCCCGCCTTCAGGGCGCTGGCCACCTCGAATGCCTTCGCGCCCTTGTCGGTCCAGATCCCAGCCGCGAGCCCGTAGCGCGAGTTGTTCGCTTTTTCGATCGCCTCGGCCTGGGTGCGGAAGCTGAGAATGCTGACCACCGGCCCGAAGATCTCCTCGACGGCGATCCGGTGGGCAGGCGATACGTCGGTGAACAGCGTCGGCGCGAACCAGTAACCACGCTCGGGAAGTTCGCAGGCGACGGTTCTGCGGATCGCGCCCTCCTCCTCGCCCGCGGCGACCAGCGTCTCGATCCGTTGTAGCTGCTCGGCTGAGTTGATCGCACCGACATCGGTGTTCTTGTCCATCGGGTCGCCGATTCGCAGCAGACCCATCCGCCGCCACAGCTTCTCGATCAGCGCGTCGTGCACGCTCTCCTGGATCAGAAGCCTCGATCCGGCGCAGCAGACGTGTCCCTGGTTGAAGAAGATGCCATTGACGATCCCCTCCACCGCCTGGTCGAGCGCAGCGTCCTCGAACACGATGTTCGCCGATTTGCCGCCGAGCTCCAGCGTGAGCGACACCCCGCGGCCGGCGAGCGCGGTCTGGATGTCACGCCCGACGGCGGTCGAACCGGTGAAGGCGACCTTGTCGATCCCGGGCGCGCGCACGAGCATCGAGCCGGTTTTCCCGTCGCCCGGGAGGATCGAAACGACCCCCGGCGGGAGCTCGGCCTCCATGCAGATCTCGGCCAGCAGAAGCGCGGTCAACGGCGTCGTCTCCGCCGGCTTCAGGATCGCGGTGTTGCCGCAAGCGAGCGCGGGCGCGAGCTTCCACGCCGCCATCAGCAGCGGGAAGTTCCACGGGACGATCTGCCCCACGACGCCGAGCGGCGCCACCTCGCGGGCGCCGACGCCGTAGCGCAGCTTGTCCGCCCAGCCGGCGTAGTGGAAGAAGTGGGCGGCCGCGAGCGGGATGTCGACATCGCGCGACTCGCGCAACGGTTTGCCGCCGTCGAGCGTCTCGACGACCGCGAGCTCGCGTGAGCGCTCCTGGATCAGCCGCGCGATCCGGAACAGGTACTTGCCGCGCTCGAGCGGCCGGAGCGCCGCCCACTTCGGCTGCGCGGCCCGCGCCGATTCGATCGCTCGCGTGATGTCAGTCTGGTCGGCCCAGGCCACCTCGGCGATGGGCTCCTCGGTCGCCGGGTTGATTGTGGCGACGTGCCGACCGGCCGCCGGCTCGCGGAACCCACCGTCTAAGAACAGCCCGTACCGGTCTGCCAGCCGGATGTGATCGGTCGATTCGGGAGCGGGCGCGTAGTCCCAGACGATGCTGGTTCGAACCTCGGTGCTCATTCTTTCGAGAAGTCCTCCGAGCGGCCGTAGCGGCCGGTGCCGGTCTTCGCGTACTGCATAAGGAGATCATTGAGCACGGACGATGCGCCGATCCGCAGCCGCTCCGGCGTGAGCCACTCGTCGCCAAGCGTCTCCTTGACGAGCACCAGGCGGTGGAGCGCGGCCTTCGAGGTCGATACGCCGCCCGCGGCCTTGAAGCCGACGATCCGGCCGGTCCGATCGGCGTAGTCGCGGATCGCCTCGAGCATCACCAGGCACACGCCCGGGGTCGCCCCCGCCGACGCCTTCCCGGTCGAGGTCTTGATGAAGTCGGCGCCCGCCTCCATCGCGATCATCGACGCGTGCCGGACGTGGTCGTAGGAGCCGAGCTCGGCCGTCTCGAGGATCACCTTCAGGTGAGCGTCGCCGCAGGCGTCCTTGACGCGTGCGATCTCGTGCATCACGCGCGCGTCGTCGCCGGCCAGGAAAGCCTCGCGTGAGATCACCATGTCGATCTCATCCGCGCCGGCAGACACCGCGTCCGACGTGTCTCGGAGCTTGGACTCGAGCGAGACCTGCCCCGCCGGGAAGCCCGTGGCGACAGAGGCCGTGCGCACGCCCGTGCCCTCCAGAGCGGTCACCGCCACCGCCACCAGCGCCGGGTATACGCATACCGCCGCGACCGATGGGATCTCGGGGATCGTCGGCGCCGGGCACACGGCCTTCGCGCACAGGTGGCGCACCTTGCCGGCGGTGTCGGCGCCCTCGAGCGTCGTCAGGTCGAGCATCGAGACGGCCAGGCGGATCCCCTGCTGCTTGGCCGTGGTCTTGATCGAGCGACGGCCAAGCCCAGCGGCTCGCTCCTCCACTCCGATTCGATCGACATGGGGCAGGCGTCGGATCACGAACCGAGGCTACTAGGCTGCGGAACCGTGAAGCGCGTTTTGGTCTTCTGCGGCTCGAGCCCGGGCGCCCGCCCGGAATATGCCGCGGCCGCGGCACAGCTCGGTCGCCTGCTCGCCGAGCGTGGGCTCGAGCTCGTCTATGGCGCGGCGAGTGTGGGGGTGATGGGAGCGATCGCCGACGCCACGCTCGCCGCCGGCGGCACGGCGATCGGCGTGATCCCGACCCGGCTGCTTCGAGGCTGAGATCGCCCACGCCGGGCTGACTGACCTGCGCGTTGTCGACACGATGCACGAGCGCAAGGCGCTGATGAGCGAGCTGGCGGACGCGGTGATCGTGCTTCCAGGCGGCGATCGGGACGCTCGATGAGTTCTTCGAGCTGTTCACCTGGAGCCAGCTCGGTCTGCACCAGATGCCGCTTGGCGTGCTGAATGTGGCCGGCTACTGGGATCCGCTGTTCGAGCTTCTCGAGCACACGGTCAACGAGCGCTTCCTCCGCGCCGAGCATCTCGCCACCCTGATCGTCTCACAGGACCCCGGCGCGCTGCTCGACGAGCTCGCCGCTTACGAGCCGCGAACGCTCGACAAGTGGCTCGACCGCCGCGAGCTGATCAGGTCGTGCCGAACACACGGTCGCCGGCGTCCCCCAAGCCCGGGGCGGATGTAGGCATTCGCGTCGAGCTCTCGGTCGACGGCCGCGGTCCAGATCGGCACGTCCGGATGTGCCGTCGTGACGGCCTCGAGCCCCGGCGGCGCTGACACCAGGCAGACGAGCTCCAGCTGCTTGGCGCCGGCGCGCTTGAGGTGGCCCAGCGCATGCACGGCGCTGCCCCCGGTGGCGAGCATCGGGTCCAGCACGTACACATGCGCGTCCGGAAGCCCCGGCGGCAGGCGCTCGTAGTAGCCGACCGGCACGTGCTCCTCCTCGTCGCGGTAGATCCCGACATGACCGACGCGTGCGTCCGGGCAGCAGCCGCAGGAAGCCCTCCACCATCCCGAGCCCGGCGCGCAGCACGGGCACGACCGCCACCTCGTCGCGCAGTCGCGCGCCGCGCGTCGCCTCAAGCGGGGTCTCGATCGAGACCTCTCTGAGCGGCAGTTTCGCGCGCCACCTCAACCGCCATGATCGCCGACGCCTCGAACAGCGCCTGGCGGAACGTCCCGTGCGGAGTGTCCCTGTCGCGCAGCACCGAGAGACGATCCGCGAGCACCGGATGCTCGACGACTGTCAGTCCCTGTGGCACCGACGCGATCCTATCCGCGCGATAGGCTCGCGCGGGTGCCGGTCAACATCGAGCTAAAGGCCCGCGACGTCGACCCGGAGGCCACCCTCGACCGCTGCCAGGCGCTCGGCGCGGAGGATCGTGGAAGTTTCAAGCAGCGCGACACGTACTTTGCCGCCCGGGGTGGCCGGCTCAAGCTGCGCGAGCAGGGCGACGGCGAGAACGAGCTGATCGCCTATCGGCGCCCGGATGACGCGGCGGCGACCGAGAGCACCTACGTGCGGGCGCCGGTCGCCGCGCCCCGCGAGCTGGCGGAGGTACTCGACGCCGCGCTCGGCACGGTCGACGTGGTGCTCAAGCGACGGCGGCTGCTCGTATGGGAGGGCGTTCGGATCCACCTCGACGAGGTCGATCGAGCTGGGATCGTTCATCGAGTTCGAGGCGGTCCTGCCAGACGCGGGCTCGCGTGACGAGGCGCATGCGAAGGTCGCGCGACTGAAGTCTGAGTTGTCGATCACCGACGAGATGCTCGTGCCCGTCGGCTACGTCGACCTGCAGCTCGACCGCCCGATCGCGCTCCTGCGCGCGGCCGAGGCGACGATGCGCAACGCGTACGTGCCGTACTCGAACTTCCCGGTCGGAGCGGCCCTCCGCGGTCGCAGCGGCGCGATCTACGCGGCTGCGAACGTCGAGAACGCCGCTTATCCCGCAAGGTCAGTGCGCCGAGGCCTCGGCGATCGGCGCGATGGTCGCCGCCGGGGAGACCGCGATCACCGCCGTAGCGGTCGTTGCTGAGCGAGCCGAGCGCTGCCCGCCGTGCGGCGGCTGCCGGCAGCGGCTGGCGGAATTCGGGACCGCGGACACGGCCGTTTATCTCGGGCGCCCCGGCACGAGCTTCGACACGACAAGCCTCGGCGAGCTGCTACCCCGTTCGTTCGGGCGCGAGGAACTCGGCGAAGTGACACCGCTGGACGAGCATGCGCCGCGGGTCGGCGTCGTGCTCGGGTCCGGGTTGGGCTCGGTGGCCGACGCGGTCGAGGATGCGGTCGTGATCGGCTATGACGAGCTGCCAGGCTTTCCCGCGCCGAGCGTCGCCGGCCACGCGGGGCGAGCGGTCCTTGGCGTGATCGGCGGGGTCCGCCGTCGCTGTGCTCCAGGGCCGCGCGCATCTCTATGAAGGAGGCGATCCGGATGCGCTGCGCACACCGGTGCGGGCGCTTCGAGCGGCCGGCGCTGAGGTGCTGGTCCTGACCAACGCGGCGGGGTCGCTGCGCCCGGAGGTCGGTCCGGGGAGCCTGATGGCGATCACCGACCACATCAACCTGACCGGGGTCAACCTGCTCGTAGGCCCCAACGATGAGGAGATCGGCCCGCGCTTTCTTTCGCTCAGGGACGCGTATGACCCCGCGTTGCTCGATGCGCTCCGAGACGCCGCAGCCGACGCCGAAGTCTCGCTTTCCGAGGGGGTGTATCTCGCCGTCACGGGGCCGAGCTTTGAGACGTCGGCGGAGATCCGCGCCTTCCGGACGCTCGGCGCCGATGCCGTCGGCATGTCGACCGTGCAGGAGACGATCCTGGCGCGCCATTGCGGCCTGCGCGTCGCCGCGATCTCGGTGATTACCAACCTGGCCGAGGGCATGAGCGAGCAGCCGCTGAGCCACGAGCAGACGCTGCGCGACGCAGGGCGCGCCGCCGGCGACTTGACCCGCCTGCTGCTGAACTTCATTCCTCGATGCTTGTAGCGGAGCTGATTCGCATCAAGCGTGACGGCGGCGAGCTGTCCGCCGAGCAGATCGACGAGCTCGTGCGTGGCATCGCTGAGGACTCGGTGTCCGACGCCCAGGTCGGCGCGCTGGCGATGGCGATCTTCCTTCGCGGGATGTCCGCTGCCGAGCGCGTCGCGCTCACCGGCTCGATGACCCGCTCGGGGGAAGTCCTCGACTGGAGCGATGCGGGCCTAGATCGGCCGGTCCTGGACAAGCACTCGACCGGCGGGGTCGGCGACAAGGTCAGCCTGCTGCTCGCGCCGATCATCGCGGCGTGCGGTGGCGCGGTGCCGATGATCTCCGGCCGCGGGCTCGGCCACACCGGCGGCACGCTTGACAAGCTCGAGTCGATCCCGGGCTACAACGTCACCCCGGCCCCGGACAGGCTCCGCGAGGTCGTCAAGCGGGTGGGCTGCGCGATCATCGGCCAGACCGACCGGCTCGCGCCAGCCGACCGCCGGCTCTACGGGATCCGCGACACGACCGGCACGGTCGACTCGATCGCGCTGATCGTCGGCTCGATCCTGTCGAAGAAGCTCGCCGCCGGACTCGACGCGCTCGTGATGGACGTGAAGGTCGGCTCCGGTGCCCAGTTCCGCGAGGTCGAGCGAGGCCCGAGCGCTGGCGCAGGCGCTGATCGAGGTCGCCGTCGGCAACGGCATGCCGACGCACGCGCTGCTGACCGACATGAACCAGGTGCTCGGCCGCACCGCCGGCAACGCCGTCGAGGTGCGTGAGTCGATCGAGCATCTGACGGGCGCTGCCAGCGATCCGCGGCTGCGGGAGGTGACGCTGGCGCTGTGCGCCGAGCTGCTCGTGCTGGGGAGGCTGTTCGCTGACCTCGATGCCGCGCGGGCAGCTGCTGCTGAGGCGCTCGACGGCGGCGCGGCGGCCGAGCGCTTCGAGCGGATGGTCGCCGAGCTGGGCGGGCCCGCTGACCTGGTTAGCGATCCCGGACAGCTACCTCCGGACAGCTCCGATCGTCCGGGAGGTCGAGGCCGCCCGAGGCCGGCGTCGTCGGCGCGATCGATGTCCGTGCGCTCGGGATCGCGGTCATCAACCTTGGCGGCGGACGCGCTCGAGACACCGATGTCGTCGATCACAGCGTCGGGCTGACCGAGGTCGCGGCGCTCGGCGAACGCGTCGGGCCGGGTGAGCGGCCGCTGGCGGTCCTCCACGCCAGGGACGAGGACGGAGCCGCGCGGGCCGGCGGCAGCGGTCAGCGCTGCGTACACGCTGGGCGAACCGGCAGCGCCCGAGCTGGCCAGTCCGGTGGTTGAGGTTCAGCGGACCGTGTAGACGCCGGTGGTGACGGCGTGGTAGCCCTTGGCGCCGATCGAGCGTGCGAGCTCGCTGCGGGGATCCTCACCCGCCGCCAGCGCAGCGAGCGCCTGCTCAAATCCGTACCGCGGCTGCCAGTCGAGGTCTCGCCGGGCGCGCGCGTTGTCGTACACCCGCTCGATCGATCCGAACATCTTCCAACCCCGGTCGCGATACACGTCCTCGTAGCTCGGGATACAGTCGGCGCACGACCGCCGGTAGGTCGGCGCGGATCGCGGTGCGGTCGGCAGGGGTGAAGGGCGTCGTGGCGCTGATGATGTACCGGCCGAAGCCGATCGTCGGCGCCCGATCCAGCGCGAGCTCGACCGCATCGACGATGTCCTCGATGTCGACCCGGCGGTACAGCAGCTCGTTGACCTTGACATTGAGGCTCTCGTAGGCCGCCCGGATGTCGTCGCGATCGTCGGGCTCCGGAAAGAACCGCGAGGTCTTGAGCACCAGGCATGGCAACCCGTGTTCGCGATGGATGACCTCGCACAGATCCTCGGCGGCGTTCTTCGTCGTCCCGTAGATGTTCCGCGGGACCGGCCTGACGTCCTCGGTGATCCAGGCCGCCGGCTCGCCGTCGGCGGGCACCAGCGCCCTGCCGAACGTGCTCGTGGTGCTGATGAAGATGAACCGGCTGACGCTGGCGGCCACCGCCTCCTCGAGCAGGTGCAGCGTGCCCGTGATGTTCGTGTCGACGAACTGCCTGCGGGTGTGCGATCCAGACATGCGGCTTGTGCAGCGTCGCTGCGTGGACGACGGCCTCGACGCCCGCGAGGCTCTGCCGTACGCACTCTCGGTCGGTGATCGAGCCGACACGGCTCGTGAACGGCGACTCCAGGATGTCGAGCCCGACCACGTCGTGGCCGCGGTCGGGAAGCCGCGCACCAACGCCTCACCGAGATGTCCCGAGCTGCCCGTGACGAGAATCCTCACCAGCCGAGAGTTACCAGACGCGGCGTGATAGACCTCATCCTCGCGTGCTGCCCAAGGCCGAGCTCCATGTCCATCTCGAGGGAACCGCGCCGCCTGAGCTGGTGCAGCGGATCGCCGCGCGCAACGGCGTACCGATTCCCGACGGGATGCTCGGGCGACGACGGCCGCTTCCGGTACACCGACTTCCTCGACTTCCTGCGCACCTACGACCTCGCCGCGAGCGTGATCCGCACCGGGGAGGACTACCGCGACATCGTGTACGAGTACCTGTGCGCGATGCGCCCGCGGCGGCGCTGATCTACGTGGAGCTCACCGCGTCGCCCGACCACGCCGCGCTCGTTGGGCTGAGCGATGAGGAGCACCTCGACGGCATCGCGCGCGGAATCGACGAGGCCCGCCGCGACACGGGGATCGAGGGCCGGATCCTGATCTCGGCGGTGCGCAACTTCGGGGTCGAGCGGCGCTGCGCGTGGCGCGCTACGCGGCTTTGCGTCCGCATCCGTATGTGGTCGGGTTCTCGATGGCGGGTGACGAGGCGGGATATCCGGCGCAGGACTTCGCGGGCGCGTTCGCGATCGCCGCGGACGCTGGCCTGGGGTGCACGATCCACGCTGGCGAGTGGGCCGGACCCGAGAGCGTCCGGGCCGCGCTCGGGCTTCCGATCACCAGGATCTCGCACGGGGTCAGAGCGATCGAGGACCCCGCACTCGTCGACGAGCTGGCGGCGCGGGCGATCGTGCTCGAGTGCTGTCCGACCTCGAATGTCGTGCTCGGCATCTATCCGAGCTACGAGCAGCACCCGCTGCCCCGCCTGCGCGACGCCGGCGTCAGGGTCACGCTCGGGTCGGACGACCCGCCCTATTTCGGGGCCGCGATCGAATCCGAGTACGACATCTGCGCGCAGCGAATGGGCTTCAGCGAAGATGACCTGCTCCACATCACCCACACCGCGATCGAGGCCGCGTTTTGCGACGAAGAGCTCAGGGACGCTCTGCGCGCGCGTCTGTAGTGTTCGCCCCGGCGTGAGCACTGACAGCGCGATCGACGTGGGGACGAGCAGCGCCATCGGGGCTGGCACGGGCGACTCGGTCGGGCGAATGCTCGTGGGCGAGGAGGACCTGGATCGCCGGATCCGGGAGCTGGGCGCCGAGATCTCACGCGACTACGAGGGCAAGGATCTGCTGCTGCTCGGGATCCTCAAGGGGGCCGTGCTGTTCCTGTCAGATCTGTTGCGCCGGATTGAGATCCCGGCCGAGGTCGATTTCATGGCGGTCGCCTCATACGGAAGCGCGACGAAGTCCTCGGGAGTGGTGCAGATCCTGAAGGACCTCGAACAGGCGATCGAGGGGCGCGACGTGCTGATCGTCGAGGACATCGTCGACACGGGGCTCACGCTCCGCTACCTGCTTGAGACGCTGGAGAGCCGCAACCCGCGCTCACTCGGCGTTTGCGCCCTATTGTCGAAGCGAGAGGCTCGGATCGTCGAGGTGCCGGTCGAGTACGTCGGCTTTGAGATCCCGAACGAGTTTGTCGTGGGCTACGGCCTCGACTACCAGCAGCGATACCGAGGCCTCCCCTACGTGGGCGTGCTCAACCAAGCGAGCTGATCCGCTCGATCAGCAGCGCCAGGAAGCGGTCGGCGTCGATCGCGACCGCCACATGACAGTTCGGCTCCCAGTCGTCGCCGCGCAGGTCGACGTGTGTGCGACCGCGGGAGAGCTCCGGGCCGATGTCGACTTTCACACCGCGATGGACAGTTTCGAGCAGGGTGGGGTCGATGACGTGCGCGAGCGCCACAGCGTCGTGGACGGGTGCACCGTCCCAGCCGTAGCGGCTCGAGTGGAACCTCGAGTAGAAGCCGTATAGATCGGCGACGAGCTTCCCTGCCCGTCCCTCCAACTGGGCCACGTGGGTGGGTGTCATCAGTGCCCGGTGGGTCACGTCGAGCCCCACCATCGTCACATCCAGACGGCTTGAGAACACGCGGTGGGCAGCCTCGGGGTCAGCCCAGATGTTGAACTCGGCCGCCGGGGTGATGTTGCCCTGGCCGACCGCACCGCCCATCAGCACGACCCGCTCGATCTTCGTGGTCAGCTCCGGGTAGCAGGCCAGGAACAGGGCGATGTTGGTGAGCGGCCCGGTGGGGACGAGCGTGATCGGGTTGGGGTTCTCGGCCAGCTCTCTGGCGATCCAGTCGATCGCGTGTTCGGGCGCCGGCGCCCGTGCTGGGGGAGGTAGGTCCGGCCCGTCGAGCCCCGTCTCGCCGTGCACGTGGGCCGCGACGTGCCGCTCGCGGACGAGCGGTCCCCGCGCACCGGCCGCGACCGGTACGTCGCTGCGCCCGACGTGGTCGAGCACGCGGATCGCGTTCGCGGTCGTCTTCTCCAGCGTCTGGTTGCCGGACACGGTCGTGACGCCGAGCAGGCTGACCTCTGGGCTTGAGAGCGCGAGCAGGAGTGCGATCGCGTCGTCGTGGCCCGGATCGCAGTCGAGGATGATGTCGCTCACGGCGTGCTCAGGATCGCATCAAGTTCGGCTTCGGTGGGCAGCGACGGCTGCGCGCCGGGTCGCGACGCCGCCAGCGCGCCGGCCGCGCACGCCCGGGTGAGCGCGTCGGCGGGGCTCCGCTGCTCAAGCAGGCCGAGAACGAGCGCGGCGACGAACGCATCACCCGCTCCCGTCCCGTCGACCGGCTCGATTTCGGGCGGGGTCGCGTCGGCTATTTGCCGGCCGCGATCGAGCAGCAGCGCACCTTGCGCTCCCCTCGTAACCGCCACCAGACCGTCGTAGGGACCCACCTGTTCGTACTCGTAGCGGTTCACGACGAGCAGGTCAGGCTGGCGTCCCAGCTCGATCCGGCCCCGGGCCGGTGCCGCATTGAGGCAGAAGAACTGCGCCTCTTCGGCGGCCGCCTGGATCGTCGCGGTCGGAATCTCCTGCTGGGCGATCACGGCGTCGGCTTGTCCGATGTCGATGTCCTCAGGAGTCAGGCGCTCGTTGGCACCGGGCGCGACGACGATCACGTTCTCGCCGCCCGAGTCCACCAGGATCAGCGCGACGCCGCTCTCCCCGTCGTCGCGGACGACGCCGCTGACATCGACGCCCTGGGTGCGCAGCGATCGGAGCACCAGATCGTCCCTGCCCACACGCCCGACGAATCGGACTCGCGCGCCGAGCCGCGCTGCCGCCACGGCCTGGTTCGCCCCCTTTCCGCCCGGCACCCGCTCGAACTCGGCGTCGGTCACCGTCTCGCCGGGCCGCGGCAACCGCTCACATCGCGCGACCAGGTCGATGTTTGCCGACCCGACGACGGTGATCCGCAGCGGCTGCGTGGTCACGCCCGTCTCGCCGCCCACGCGCGCGCGATGTCGGCGGCGAGCTGGCAGTTGCCCTGCACGATCTCGAGATTGACCTCCACGCTCCGTCGCCCGGTGTGCTCGTGGATGTAGTCGAGCAGGAACGGGGTGACCTCTTTGCCGCTGATCTCCGAGGCGTCCGCTGCGTCGAGTGCCTCCGCAAGCACGCGGGCGTGGAGTGCCGGGTCGAGCTGTGCGGATGCCGGCCGTGGATTGGCGATGAGGATCCCACCCGGCCGCCCCAGCGCGTCCGCGGCCCGCATGATCGCCGCGACCTCGTCGGCGCTGTCGACCCGATGGTCGACAGCGTGGCCGCTGTCGGTCAGCCAGAACGCCGGGAAGCGGTCACTTCCATAGACGAGCACCGTTACGCTCAGCGTCTCCAGGCGCTCGAGCGTGGCGGCGATGTCGAGGATCGACTTCACGCCCGCGGACACGATCGTGATCGGGCAGCTGGCGAGGATCCCGAGGTCCGCCGATTCGTCGAAAGTCGCGCCCGCACCGTGGTGGACGCCGCCGATGCCGCCGGTGGCGAAGCACCGGATGCCCGCCCGCGACGCGAGCCACGCGGTGGCAGCGACCGTTGTTCCGCCGGTCGACCGCTGCGCTACCGCCACGGGAAGGTCACGGACGCTGAGCTTGAGCGGAGAGTCGATGTGGGCCAGACGATCAAGCTGATCGGGCTCCAACCCAACATGGGGGACGCCGTCGATTACCGCGATCGTTGCCGGCACCGCGCCGCGACCCGCGACCGTCTGTTCGAACTCGCGGGCGGCCTGTGCGTTCTGCGGCTGCGGCAGGCCGTGCGTGATGATCGTCGATTCCAGCGCCACCACCGGCGCGCCGTCACGAAGCGCAGCGGCCACGGGGTCGGAGATAACCGTGATCATGTCAGCGTGGACGCTACCGGCGACCGGAGTGAGCCGTTGCTGATCTGCTCGATCGGCGACCTGGTTCTCGATGTGATCGTCCTGCCCGCCGTACCCCTGGCGCCCGACGCGGATACGCCTGCCTCGATCCGCCTGTGCGCCGGTGGACAGGCGGCAAACGTCGCCGCGTGGGCCACCGAACTCGGCGCCCGCAGCCGTTTGATCTGTGCCCGCGGGGGCGACCTCACGAGCCAGCTGGCCACGGCGGAGCTCGCCGGCCGCGGCGTCGAGATCTGCGGTCCGGCGCTGGCCGGCCGGGGCGGGGTCGTCGTCTCTGTCGGAGACCTTGATGGAAGGCGAACGATGGCCTCGGACCGCGGTGTGATCACGGAGTTGAGCCCGGCTGACATCGATCCGGCCTGGGTGCGGTCATGCGATGTCCTGCACGTGTCGGGCTACTGCCTGCTGCGTGAGCCGATGGCCGAAGCGGCGATCGAGGCGGCGAGGCTCGCCCCGCGCGTGACTGTCGACCTCGCCTCGGCCCACGACATCGAGCTGACCGGCGCCGAGCGCTTCACGGCTTGCCTGCGGGAGCTCGCGCCCGAGGTCGCATTCGCCACCCAGCTCGAGCGCGCCGCGGTCCCCGACTTCGACACGGAGTGGGTCATCAAGCTCGGCGCGCGCGGCGCCCACTTCCCCGAGGGGGAATACCCGGCCGCCCCGGCCCAGGTGGTCGATGCGACCGGCGCCGGCGACGCGCTGGCAGCCGGTTACCTCGTGGGCGGGCCTGGGACGGCCATCGAAGCGGCGCGGCGATGTGTGTCGCAGATCGGAGCGATGCCGGAATTTGAGGACTTTCCCGGGTTGACTTCAGGGCGCGCATAGAAGAGAGTTCCCGAGTCCCCGAAACGGCTAACCGGGGACGAAAGGAGTTAGATGGCCGTCAAGGCTGAGGACTGACATGACCCACGATCACGGCCCTCGGGTCGCGATCATTGGTGTAGGAATCCTCTTTGGTTTGAGCTTTATCGCGCTGGCGTTTCGGGCGATCTAGCAAGGCCAGGAGTTCGAAGCCGGCATCAAGGAACCATCGTCTAGCACTCCACCTTAGGGTCACGAGTGGAGACCACTCCAAGCGTCGACCCAGGTGACCACCTGTACCTACTTTCCTTCGCGGCGGAGCCGAACTCGAGCCAGAAGCGTCGCGGAAATAGCCAGGGAGCGGGTCCTCGCGGACCCGCTCCTTTTTTATGGCGCCCCAACCGGCGAAAGATCTCTCGGTAGTCCCCGCCCTCAGCCCGGCGACCGTCTGGTCGCGCTCTGAATCAGAGAGTCGTTGCTCGGGGTCTTCCATCCCGCGGACCCTACGCCGTTACACCCAGCAATCCCCCGCATTCAGGAGCGCGGCGGCGGCCTGCCACCTCCCGTAGCCTGCAACACCATGTCGAGCGTGGACCCGTACCGCGGTCGCACACCCACTGACCACGAGCTTCGGGCTGAGCGCCCCTGGGATGACTCCTATCGGCAAGGGTCGGCGCCGTGGGACATCGGCCGGCCGCAATCCGCCATTGTCCGGCTGGCCGAACAGAATGCCTTCGCGGGGAGCGTGCTCGACGCCGGGTGCGGAACCGGCGAGCACGCGCTCTACCTGGCCGCCCGGGGATGCGAGGTCGTTGGTTTCGATGTGGCTCCCACCGCGATCGAGCGGGCGCGCCTCAAAGCGGTCGAGCGACACGTGGCCGCCAGCTTCCTCGTCGCGGACGCCCTGCATCTCGATGGCCTCCGGCAAACATTCGACTGCCTGCTCGACGTCGGCCTCTTCCACAGCTTTGACGACGACGAGCGCCGAGCCTACGTCGAGAGCCTGGCTTCGGTTTCGCGGACGGGGAGCGCGCTTCATTTGCTCTGCTTCAGCGACGAGGCTCCCGGCGAGGGCGGCCCGCGCCGGATCAGCCAGGCCGAGCTGTGTTCGGCCTTCGAAGCGGGCTGGGCGGTGCTGTCCATCACCGCCGAGCGCATCGAGGTAAACCCGGCTGCGCTCGGCGACGATGCTCCGGCCTGGCTGGCGGACGGACCACCGGCCTGGCTGGCCAGGATCGAGCGAACCTAGGGCGCTCTCGGATCTCAGGCCAGCTTGACGCGATCAGGCCGCCTGTCCGGCCGGCTCGCTGCGGGTGAGCCACTGCTCGACCCATTCGCCGGTGATCTGCCGGCTGGTGGCGTTGATCCGGTTCCAGGCGTTGATCGACGCAATCGCGATTACCAGTCCGGCGAGCTGTGACTCGTCATAGTGGCGTGCCGCCTCCTCCCATACCTCGTCGGGCACGGGGTCCGAGCGGTCGGCCAGGCGCGTCGCTGCCTCGGTCAGGGCCAGAGCCGCGCGCTCGGCATCGCTGAAGTAGGGAGCTTCCCGCCAAGCGCCGACCATCAAGACGCGCTCGTCAGATTCGCCCTCCGCCTTCAGCTCACGCGTGTGCATGTCCAGACACACACTGCAGCCGTTGATCTGGCTGGCCCGGACCTCAATGAGGTAGAGGGTCGAGGCCGGCACGCCGGATCTCCGGGCGGCGGCGCCGAGCTGCTGGAGCGCCTTCATGGCGCCGGGAACGACCATTGCGGGGTTGTTCATCCGTGGTTCCATGTGGTGGTCCTCCAATCGTGGTTTGTGGGCCGCGGTCACATCAGCCGGATACCGCGGGTCTACCTCTATGACACGCGACCACGGAGGAATGTGACATGAGCGATCAGGAATGGCTAGCTGAGCAGTTTGAAGAGCACAGGTCTCGTCTGCGAGGGGTGGCCTACCGGATGCTTGGCTCCCTGAGCGAGGCCGATGATGCCGTCCAGGACGCCTGGCTTCGGGTCAGCCACGCCGACGCGGGCGAGATCGAGAACCTCGGGGCGTGGTTGACGACGATCGTCGCCCGCGTCGCGCTCAACATGCTTCGTTCTCGCCGCACTCGCCGCGAGGAAGCACTCGATGTGCACCTCCCGGATCCGGTGATCGATCCCGCCGACGGCACGGACCCTGAGCACGAGGCGCTGCTGGCTGACTCGATCGGACTGGCCCTGCTGGTTGTCCTCCAAACGCTGAGTCCAGCCGAGCGCCTGGCATTCGTTCTGCACGACACATTCGCCATGCCGTTCGACCAGATCGCGCCGATCCTCGACCGCTCGCCTGAGGCGACCCGGCAGCTGGCCAGCCGGGCCCGCCGACGAGTCCAGGGCACCGCGCCCCGACCAGACAGCGATCTCGATTCCCAGTGGAAGGTCGTCGACGCCTTTCTGGCCGCGGCCCGCCAAGGCGACTTCGAAGGCCTCGTCGCGGTTCTGGACCCTGACGTCGTGCTGCGGGCGGATGGCGGGCTGACGGGGCTCTCGCATCAGGCGCAGGGGGCCGAGGCGGTTGCCGGCCAGGCCACGATGTGGTCGCGTCCTCGTGGCCTTACCGTCCGCCGCGCGCTCATCAATGGCGCGGCTGGGGTCGTGTCAGAGCGGCACGGGCAGCCCTTCTCGGTCGGGGCGTTCACGATCAGCGGCGGGAAGATCGTCGAGCTGGACTTCTTTGTAGACCCGGACAGGCTCGCTCGCCTGGACCTCGAAGTCCTGCAGGGCTGAGCCCGCCTCAGCTTCCATCGGAAGCTGTTCAGCAATCCTCGATCGTGAACCAGATCGTCTTGCTCGCTCCGGCCCGTGTCTGATACCCCCAGTCCTTCGAGAGCATGCTCACGATCTGTAGCCCCCGGCCGTTCGGGTCGGTGGGGCCGGGCGATCGCAGTCGCGGTTCCTCGAGACCCTGGTCGGTGGCCTCGATCCGGATCTCGCCTGATCTCCGGCTGACCTGGAGGTCAAATGGACCGTTCGTGTACCGGATGCAGTTGGTGGCCAGCTCTGAGACCAAGAGGGTGACGGTCTCCAGGACGTCGGGCGAGGAGCCCTCCAGGGCCTCGCGAGCAAATTGTCTGGCCAGCGGCACCGACGCTGGCGAATGAGCAAAGGTCTGAGTCTTTCTCATGGCTCCACGCGCAATCGGTCGGACAAGCCCATGCGGGTAATGACTTCACGCAGGAGCTGTGAGGGATTCCGGATCTCGACCTGCTCAACCGTGTTAGCCAGTCTCACCAGCAGCGCGATGGCGGAGCTGTCGGCAAATTGAAGATCTCCGGCGTCGACGACGAACCGCCGGGTCTCCCGGCCCACCCGAGCCTGGAGCGCTGTCTCCAGCGCTCCGGCGCTCGTCATGTCGAGCTCGCCGTGGAGCAGCACGAGCGGTGATCCGTCGTCCTCCTGGGAGAACTCGAAGTGCAGCCCGTGTTCCCCAGTGGCGCTCATTGCGTCCACCGAATCGCGGCGACTGCCGTGTCGTCCTTGGATTCATCGCGCATCTCCTCGACGACCCGAGTCACCAGCTGCTCGAGCCCGACATGGTTCGACTGCGCTCTTGTTCGCAGACGCTCCAGCCCAACCTCGATGCTCTCCCCGCGCCGCTCGACCAGTCCATCGGTGTAAGCAAGCAATGTGGCACCGGGCGGGGCCACCAGGGTGCTCGATGAATAGGTGGCGTCCCGGTCGACGCCTACGGGAAGCCCAACCTGAGTCTCGATGAACTCGCTGCCGTCAGCGCTCAGGAGCAGCGGAGGGAGGTGGCCGGCATTTGTCACGCTGATCTCACGGCGCCTTACGTCGATCGAAATGCAGAGCACCGTGGCGAGTTGGCCATCTGTCACCACGCTGACCAGTCCTGACAGCTTGGGCAGGAAGGTAGACGGCTCATCTCCCTGAGCGTGATAGGCGTGGATGGCAAAGCGAAGTAGAGCCATCGTGGTCGCCGCCCGCAGGCCACGGCCTGAGACGTCTCCCACCACGAGCAGGAGTCGTTCGTCGTGGAGGGCAATCAGGTCGTACCAGTCTCCGCCGATCTCCACGCCCTCGGCGCCGGCCTCGTACCGCGCGCTCACCTGCAAGCCCGGGAACTGGGGCAGCACTTCGGGAAGCAGGGCGTGCTGGAGTGTCTGTGCGATCGTCCGCTGTTCGGCGTAAAGGCGGCGGTTTTCGTCGGCCACCTGCTCCAGGCGGTCGGCCAGGCGCTCGACGATTCGGCGGCGCGCAATCAGCCGAATCGCCAGTGCCGCGGCGGCCAGCGTCAGGAGCGTGCCGACGATGGCGATTATCAGAGGCAGGCGCTTGAGCAGCGTCCCCGCCAGCGACTGGCGCTCCCCAACAACCATCGTGACGGACCGGTTACCAAAGGGGACCCGGGTCGTGTAGACCTGACCGGTAAGCGGCAGGTGTAGCGTGCTGGCGAGCAGGAGGTCCGAGGAGTTGGGCCGGGACCCCAGATAGACGGCGAAATTGAGGTCGGAGAAGGAGGTTCCCTTGACCGCCTCGAAGCGGCCGGGAGGGATCGCGCTCTCGCCGTAAGCGACGTAAGGGCCGGTGCCCTGGCCGCTGAAGCCGTAGCCAAGGCGGTTCGCCTTGAGCAGCCCGATCACGGTCAGGTTCGGGGCCCGAGCTGCGTGAATGATGAACGCGGCCTTGGGCGGGGCCGTCCACTTGGCCAGAACCGGCCGCAGCCCTACGACGGTCACCGGGCCGTGGAGTGGGTGCTTCGCTCTCCAGAATGAAACCGAGACGAACGAGCGACCCTTCCCGACGTAGGGGGCCATGAATCGCCGGAACTTCTGGACATTGCCGTCGGTGGCGTCGGCCAGCGCGGCGCCCGAGGCCAATGGAGTCTGCACGCCGGGGAGTACCGAGGTGAGAATCGTCCCGATGTCACGCGCGCGCAGACGCAGCAGGCGGGCCTCGTTGTGCTGGTAGGACGTGTACGACGCCCACGTCAGCACCCCGGTCGCGACCAGTCCCACGATCAGGACGACTGCCACCGGCCAGAACGGCCAGCGTGCGCGACCGCGAGCACGCCAGCCGGCAGGCGCCTGCGGCTGTGGAGCGGACTCCTCCGCCTCTCGACCGTCGGGGACGCTCATCACGCCAGCCTACTTCCTGCTCGGATCGCCCATTTCCTCCCGTGGAGGAGTCATCGGCTCAAACGGCGATCCCGGCCAGCGCCGCCCGAAGGGCATCCAGATCCGATGCCCCGAACACGACCCGATTTCGTGTGGCGACGTAGACCAGGTCGAGGTTGACGCCCGCCTTGGCGATCTTCCAGGTGAGGTCGGCCAGCACGCCCGGGCGATCCTCGACCTCGACCACCACCACCTCACGCTCGCGGCTGACTCCCAGATGTGAGATGGCCAGCGCGTGCCTGGCCGCCTCGGCGTGTCGGACCAGGATGTGCAGCTGTGCTCTGTCGGCCGGACCGACGCACGTGGCGGCAGCGATGTTGACGCCTGCGTCACTGATGGCTGCGGCGACTTCGGCCAGCGCGCCGGGGGAGTTCTCGACGTCGATGATCAGGTCGTGGGCCACTACCTCTTGGCGGCCAATGGAAGCGAGACCTTGAGCTTGGACACCTTCACGATGAACGTCTTGTCGTTGCTCTCGCGGTAATAGGGGGAGTCGTTTCCTCGGAGCTGCAACTCGACCACGTGTCCGGGAGCGAAGTAGTACCCGTTGCCGTGGAGCTGGAAGGTGATCTGACCGGATTGGTTGTTCAGCAACCGGTAGGTCCCGCGAGAGATCAAGCGCTCGCTGCCGTTCGGCAGCACGTCGTAGAGGCGTGAATCGAGCTCGCCATAGAGCCCCGTGGTGTGAATCGTCGCGCGCACGGTTGGGAGTCCCATCATCGTGAACCCATGGCTCTTGAGCTTGTAGACGGCGGTCCCGGAAGTGGTGCTCGGAGTGATCGTCTTGCAGGCGTCGCTGGTGCCCTGGGGGTCAAGTTGGGGGAGCGGATCGAACGCCGGCCCATCCTGGGAGTCACCCATGGCCGTCACGGTCTGGGCGGCCGATCCGCCGAAACTCAAGCTCTTCGGGTGCAGAGCGGCCCAGCTGGCTGCCCGGTAGGGTCCTCCCTCAGGCGGTGCCGAGGAGCCGGTGGCGGGACAGGTCTGGGTAAAGGCGGTGACCGACCCGGCGGCGGGCGGTTTGCCCTTCCCCTTCAGATACGCGTTGAAGAACCTGACCGCCTGGTTCTGAAGGTAGCGGTCGGCGCCCGGCTTGTTCGAGCCCCGGCTGTGGCCGAGGTCACCGAACTGGAGCGTCACCCGCGCGTGGGGATTGCGGCCCCGCAACTGGTCGTATGCCCGGAGCGCCTCCGAGGGTGGGAACAGGTCGTCGGTCCAGCCGTTCTCCAGAAGCAGCGGCGCCGGGCCGCCCTTGGGGAGCGGCATCCCATACGCCTGGTGGTACCTGTAGACGTTCTGCAGCATCGCCTTCTCGGCGGCCCCGTAGGGCTCGCCCTTCATCAACTCGGTGTATTGGCTGGGGAGATTGGCGTTGGTGTCGGTGCACGGGCTCGCCGGGGCGTCGCCGCAGTAGTAACCACTGATGTTGCCCAGCGCGAATAGCCCCGTGATGTAGCTCTGGATCGGCACCCCGACCGGAGTGCGGCTGCGGTTGGCCGTGGCCGGCCTGAAGTCCAGAAAGCGGCCGTTGGGAAGCAGAGCATCGACCAGGTCGGACCACTCCCAGCGGGGGTAGGCAGCCGTGACCGAGAGAGGTATGTGCTTTTTGGGGCTCACCCAACGGGCGAGCCGGCCGCTGGGTAGCCGAATTCGATTCTTGAGATAGGCGAGCTCGAGGCTGAGTCCGCCGCCGTATGAGATCCCGGTCACGCCGATGGCGTTCGGCTTCGTGATTCCCTCATCGACGAGCAGGCCGAGCAGGTATTGGGGATCCCGCGCCTCATAGCGGGTGTCATCGAGCTGGATGTAGCCCTTGGCGCACACCCCGGTGTGGTTCGCCGAGGGGCCGCCGCCGCAGGAATGGCCCCAGCCCCGGGCGGTGTAGTTGATCACCGCGTAGCCGTGCTGAGCGAAGTAGATGTTGTTGTAGTGGTAGGTCTCGTTCCCGTCGCCCTGTGGAGTGGTGCTCTCAAAGCTGGTCTTGTCATTGCCCCACCCATGGATCATCACGATTGTCGGGAAGGGGCCATTCCCCGTCGCGGGGAGCGTCACGTCCACGTCCAGCGGCACGCCGTCGAAGCTTGGCACGCCGTTTGCCGTCCTCCCGGCCGCGGCGTCCGTCGTCGGGCAGAACCGCACGCCGTGGATGTCCTTGCAGGCGTGCCCAAAGGGGGCCAGCGTCTTCGAATGGGCCATCCCTGAGGAGGCCAGAGCCACCATGGCCGCCAGCGCGACGGCGATCGCGAGGGATGTCAGGAGCGACAGGCGGCGGAGGGAGCGGGCGCGGGAGTGCATGGCGTCAGCCTATCGCCGCCGCCGTGGCATTTCACTTCAGCGGCGTAGATCGAGGGAGTCGAGCGTCCGCAGCCAGGCGCGGCCACGGGCGGTGACGCGGTAATGGTGTTCCAGAGCGCCCCGGACCGGCCGGGTTCGCGTTAGCTCGACGAGCCCGTCTTTGAGCAGCCGGCGGACGTGGTAGGCGACAGCACCCACCGGCCGCGTGTCGGCGTCCAAGAGGTCGGCCAGCTGGGCGGGGCTTGACTCTCCGCGGGTTCGGAGGGCATAGAGCACGCTGAGGCGCATCGGGTGGGCGAGCGCGCTGCAGCCGGCAGCGAGCAATTCCAGGTCGCGGGAGCCCATTGGGCACTTATAGCGCGTGGACTTATAGGGCACAAGACGAAAGGTTCTGCGCATGCCCGCGCCTCGCTCGTCCTTCCATCTTGCCTTCGGGAGCGCCATCCGGCACATCCGCCACGAGCGGGGGATCTCGCAGGAAGAACTCGCCCTCCGTGCAGGAATCCAGCGCAGCTATCTGGGCGGCATCGAACGAGGCGAGCGCAACCCATCGCTGGCGAACATCGTCAAGATCGCGACAACGCTGAATGTGCCGCCATCAGAGATCCTGAGAAGGGCGGAGACGACACGGCGATGACCAGAAAGTCACGATCGAGCCCCCACCAGCCCCGCCCAAGTCTTACAGCAGCAGATGACGATGACATCATTTCATGTCACATAACTCGGTGTTACCATCTCACCGGGGCTGGGTAATCAGACAGAGACAGGGCAATGGGAGTTAGCTAGAGAGCAATGCCTGAGGTAGGCGCCAAACCACGTGTTCCCCGGCTACAGCGCGCCGTGCTGCGAGCCGTACGCGCCTTCAGCACCCCGCTCCTGCCCGACGATTATCTGGAGCTGATCAACCCGCTCTGGTCCACGCGGGAGTTGCGCGGCCGCATCCAGAGGATTGACCACGTCACCGACAGCGCGGCCACGGTCTTGATCAAGCCTGGCTATCGCTGGGGAGGCCACAAGGCCGGCCAGTACGTTCGCATCGGCGTTGACATCCGCGGGGTCCGGCACTGGAGGGCCTATTCCCTGACCTCCGACCCGGACCGGCCGGATGGCTGGATCTCGATCACGCCCAAGCTCGTCGAGAGCGGGGTCGTCTCTCCCTACCTGGTCAAGCACGGGCGCCCGGGGACGATCGTCTCGCTGGGGGGCGTGGAGGGCGACTTCGTTCTTCCAGACCCCGTGCCGAAGAAACTCCTGTTCATCAGCGCTGGCAGTGGCATCACACCGATCATCAGCATGCTGCGCAGCCTTTGCCGGGAGGACGCGCTGGGCGACGCCGTCCTCTTGCACTCCGCGCGGAACGAGGATGACGTGATCTTTGGCGGCGAGCTCCGCCAGATCGACCGCTCCTTCCCCGGATTCCGGCTGCACGAGCAGCACACGTCGACGATGGGCCGCATGGCCCCCGAGCATCTGGACCAGCTGTGCCCGGACTGGGCCGGGCGAGAGACCTTCGCCTCCGGACCCGGACCGATGCTCGATGCGCTGACCGAGCACTGGGACAGTCACGACCTGCTCGAGCGCCTGCACATGGAGCGCTTTCAGCCCAAGATCGACGGCGCGGAGGCCGGCGACGGGGGGACGATCACGTTTCTCAAGAGCGACTGCAAGGTAGAGGCTGACGGCACGAAGCCGATTCTCGTATGCGGCGAGGAAGCCGGGTTGACGCTCCCGTTCGGCTGCCGCGAGGGCATCTGCCACACCTGCGTGGGCACACTGCGCTCAGGAAAGATTCGAGATCTGCGCAACGGGCAGGTCGGGGGCCAGGAGGGCCAGTCCGTCAGGACCTGCATCAACGCCCCCGAGGGCCCCGTCGAGATCGAGTTATAGGCGTACCCAACCAGACGAGAGGAACCATGGCCACCGGATACAGAACCCACGATCACAACGGAACCCCCAACCCCCTCTCGCGACTGAGCGACGAGGAGCTCGCGACGATCGGCAGGGAGTTCGAAGAACTCCACGACGAGGTCAAGTCAGACCTCGGCGATCGCGACGCCGCCTACATCAGGGGCATCATCGCCCTCCAGCGCCGCCTGGCCTTGATCGGCCGCGCCATGTTGTTCGCGAGCCCAGCCAAGGCCGGCTGGATTGCCGGTACGACCGCGCTGTCGACGGCCAAGATCCTGGAGAACATGGAGATTGGCCACAACGTTCTCCACGGTCAGTGGGACTGGATGAATGATCCGGTCATCAACTCGCAGGTGTGGGACTGGGACACGGCATCCACGGCGGAGGCCTGGAAGCACTCTCACAACTACATCCACCACACGTTCACCAACATCCTCGGCCAGGACCGCGACCTGGGCTACGAGATCATGCGGATCGATCCGCACCAGAAGTGGCATCCGGTGTATCTCCTCCAGCCGATCTACAACGTGCTCCTCATGCTGGCGTTCGAGTGGGGTGTGGCCGTGCACGACATGAACTTCGAAGCGATCCGCTCGGGTGAGAAATCGATGAAGGAGGTCCGTGAGGACCTCAAGGGGATCGCCGGCAAGGGCCGGCTCCAGATCCAGAAGGACTACATCGCCTGGCCGCTGCTTAGCGCGGCGATCTGGGCAGGCGGTGCGGCGGCCGTCCAGTCGCTCTCTGATCGGCGACAGGGGCGCAAGACGTTGAAGGGGCTGAAGGGGCTGAAGGGGCTGAACGGGCTGCGCCGGCGCAAGCGTCAGCGCGCCCGTCCCGCCGACACGTTCAAGACGGCGTTCCTGGCCACGGTCAAGGCCAACGTCGCCGCCAACGTGGTCCGCAATGTGTGGTCCAACGCGATCATCTTCTGCGGTCATTTCCCCGACCAGACATATGTCTTCGAAGAGGATGAGGTGCGTGACGAGCAGCCCGGCGGCCGCTACGTCCGTCAGCTGATCGGCGCCGCCAACATCGAGGGCGGCCCCTTGTTCCACATCATGAGCGGCAACCTCGGCTACCAGGTCGAGCATCACCTCTACCCCGACATGCCCTCGAGCCGGTATGGCGAGATCGCCCCACGGGTGCGCGACATCTGCAAGCGCTACGGCCTGCCGTATAACACCGGCCCGTTCTTCAAGCAGTGGGGCGGCGTGCAGCGGACGATCCTCCGGCTGGCCTTCCCAGGCGGCCGGCCTCGGCCCAAACCCGGTCCGTGGGAGGGCGAGACGTACATCAGCCGCGGCGAGCGTGAGCTCGCGGCGGCCGCTGAAGCGCAGCGCGTCGCGGTTTAGAAGACGACGGTCGTCGGGCTCAGCCGGCTGAGCCCGACTTGGCCTCTTGGATCGCCTGCCACACCCGCTCGCCGTGGAGTGGCATCTCGACGTGGCGCACGCCGAAGGGGGCAAGCGCGTCGATCACCGCGTTGTGGACGGCCGGGGTGGATCCGATCGTGCCTGACTCGCCGATCCCCTTGGCCCCGAGTGGATTCACCGGCGTCGGCGTTTCCATCTCCACCCGCTCGACCATCGGGAGCTCGGGCGCCGCGGGCATGCAGTAGCTGACCAGGTTGGCGCTCAGCGGGTTTCCGTCCTGGTCGTAGGCGATCTCCTCATAGAGCGCCTGGGCCACGCCGGCGGCCACGCCGCCGTGCACCTGTCCGTCGACGACCAGCGGGTTGATGATCCGGCCCGCATCGTCCACGGCCACGATTCGCTCAAGCCCGACGGCGCCGGTCTCGGTGTCGACCTCGACCACGGCCAGGTGCGCACCGAACGGGAATGACGGCTGCGCCGCCTGGAAGTTGGTCTCGACGCGAAGCTCCTCCAGGCGATCGCCTTCGTTCAAGCGAGACGCCAGATCGGCCCAGCTCCGTCCCGGCTGTGGCGCGCCGGCGACATGGAAGCGCCCCTCGTCCAGGTCCAGGACCATGTCCTCAGGATTGGCCTCGAGCTCCTCGGCCACCAGTCGCTTGGCCACCTCGACCAGCTCCTCGGAAGCCTGCCCGGCGGCCACCCCGCCGATCTGCGTCGACTTGGATCCGTACGTCCCTGTGCCACGGGCGACGGCGTCGGTATCGCCCTTGAGCACGGTGATCCGCTCGAGTGGCAGCCCTAGCCGGGCGCCGGCGATCTGGGCAAAGGTCGTCTCATGCCCCTGGCCGTGGGAGAACGAGCCGGTCTTGACGATGGCATCTCCCTCGGCGGTGATCTCGACCGAGCCGAACTCCTTCTCGTTGACCCCATTGGTGATCTCTACATACGTGCTCAGCCCGATGCCCAGCTGCTTCGGGCCGCCCTGGCGCCGGCGCTCGGCCTGCTCGCGTCGCAGCTCGTCATAGCCCGCCCGCTCCAGGGCGAGATCGAGCGCCCGTCCGTAGTCCCCGATGTCGTACGTCGCGCCGGCGGCGGTGGTGACGGGGAAGGCGTCTGGCGTGATGAAGTTTCGTCGCCTGATCTCAGCCGGGTCCATCTCAAGCTCGGCGGCCAGAACATCGATCGCCCGCTCAAGCCCCTGAGTGGCCTCGGGACGCCCCGCGCCCCGCACCGCCGCCACCGGAGTGGTGTTGGTGACGACGGACGTGACGTCGACGTCGATTTTCGGGATGGAGTACACGCCGCTGGCCATCAGCGCCGTGAGCATGGGGAGGAACGCGCCGATACCCGGGTAGGCGCCGGCGTCCTGGAGCAGGCTGAGGTGCAGGGCCTTGATCCGCCCTTCCCGGTCGGCGCCGATCCGGAATGCGATCCGCTGGGCCCGGCCGTGGTGCATGGCGACCATGTGCTCGCTGCGAGTCTCGGTCCAGCGCACCGGACGACCGGTCTTCCGGGCCAGGCAGGCCACAAGGACATCCTCGACATCGAGGCCCTTTCCCCCGAAGCCGCCGCCGACATCCGGGGCCACCACCCGCAGCTGCTCGGGCTCCATCCCGAGCGCCCGGGCCAGCCCATCGCGATCCTGGTGGGGCGTCTGAGTGGATAGCCACACGGTCAGGCGACCGTCCTCCTCGACCCGGGCGGCGTGCGTCCGGGGCTCGATTGGAGCGGCGGCGATCCGCTGGCTGGTCATGTGTCCCTCGGCCACAACGTCGCAGTCGGAGAACAGCTCCTCGTCGGTTGACGACCGCGGGCGCGCCATGCAGGTGTTGGACTCGGGCTCCTCAAATAGCAGGACCTCGTTTTTGGCCGCTTCGGCCGGATCGATCAGCACCGGCAGCGGGTCGTATTCGACCTCGATCAGCTCGGCCGCGTCAACGCTCGCCTCACGGGTGGGGGCCAGCGCTACGGCAACGATGTCGCCCGCGAATCGCACCTTCTCGCCCGCTATGGGTGGGCGCGCGAACTTTTCGCCCCCTGGAATGAAGGGCGGAGGCGGGATCGGACTTAGGCCAAGGTCGGCGGCGCTGAACACCTCGGCTTCTTCGACTGCCGCGGCAGCGGAAGTGTCGACCGAGACGACCCGGGCATGGGCCCATGGCGAGCGGACGAAGGTGATGTGGAGCGCCCCGGGAAGATCCAGGTCATCTACGTACTGGCCTCGTCCGGTCAGGAAGCGAGGGTCCTCAAGGCGTCGAACGCGCTGTCCGATTACGTTGGCCAAGACGGGCAGCTTAGCCGTGGCGCCGCCCCGGGGGCGGGGCCGTCAGGCGGCCCTGGCCCGGCGCGCTCCTGAAATCGCGACCGCGTGAATCGCCTCAAGCTCGGACGGTGGACGGCCGCTCAGCAGCCAATGGTCGCCGGTCCAGGTCGCCAGTGAGCGCTCCGCAAGCTCGCCCAGCGCTTTCGTCACGGTCGGTCGGCGAGCCGCCACCAGCTCGCCGAGCATCGAGTGGGTCAGGCGCAGAGGCAGGTGCACGCCGTCACGATGGACGTGGCCCCAGCGTTCGGCGAGCTCCCACAGAAGCATGTGCAGGCGGACATCGATGCGAGGCTGGTGCAGAATCGCCATCGTCACGGCCATGCACCGTGAGCGCCTGATAGCCCGCCCGAACAGCGCCGCGATCACCTCGGAATGCCGGCAGGCGCGAAGCGTGAAGTTTCGATCGAGCACGGCCATGCGGCCGCTACCCAGCGCACTCCACCGGCCCTTCTGGCCTCGCCACGACTCTCCATCCTCGCCCTCCCAGGGGCGAAGGATGTCGCCCTCTCCCAGCAGCTCGGCTCCGATACGACCGCCGATCCCCACCCGTCGGACGACCATGCCCTCCAGCAAGAGCAGGCCAAGCCCAGAGCGCATGTCATAGGTCGGTGGCGGGGGGCGCCAGTCGCCGCTCCCAAAGTGGAGCACCAGGGCCGCACAGTCCTGGATGGCCGCCTCCAGGTGGTCCTTGGAGAGCTCTTCGGCCAGATCGGGATCTTCGGCCAGAACATGCGCCATTTCGCTCATCGGATTCATATTGCCCGCAAAGCACGGATTTGACCACACGAGGGCTTGCGGAGGCCGGCTGCGAGGGGCATGGGGGCGATCTGCGAGGCCGAGCGGAGTCGGCTAGATGTAGGAGCGCTCGACCCGGGGGTCGTCCTTGATCAGCTCGCATACGAGCGAAGACCAGGCGAAGTCTGCGGCCCCCATGCCCGCGCCGGTACGCGGGTTGTAGTACTCGCGCAAGCCCTCCCGGGCCACGGCCCCGACGATCCGGCGGGCCAGCTCGTCGGCCTGCGCCCGGTAACCCAGGCGACGCAGCCCGAGCCACACGAGCCACGCCGAGTTGACCCACGTCGGCCCGCGCCAGTAGCGCCGGAGCCCAAAGCGGCGGTCCTTGATCGAAAAGGACGGCTCGTCGATGGCGACCGAAGGCGGCGGCACCGGGAGCCAGAAACGATTCGGGTTCAGGAGGTACTCCTCGACGAGTCGCCGGCCGATGTCCTCCGGTAGGTCAGGAAGGGCGAGAGGTGAGAGCGCCGCCCAGGTCACGACCACCCGGGCATCGTTCTGGGGCCACACGAGCTGGGCGAAGAGCCCGGAATCTCGGTCGTAGAGGCGCTCGACGATCACCGGGGTGATCGATCGTTGACCCAGAGCAAGGCGGGAAAGGCCGTGCAGCACGTTGACCAGGGTGCTGCACACGAGTGGTCCACCTGCCTGGCGCACTCGCTGGATGTCGAACCCGAGCCGCCGGTTGCGCCGCACGAGCAAAGGGAATCCTGGCATCCCGTCAGCCCGCCATCCCCAGACCGAATCGAAGCTCGGCGACGCGTCGAGGCCCGTCTCATCCGGCTGGATGATCCAGATGAGCCCGTCGCCATCCAGGTCACGCTGGCGGGTGATCTGGTCGTGGTGGGCTTTGATCCGAGGCTCCTCGGCTGGATCGCCCACCGCGATCCGCCATGCCCAGGCCAGAAGTGGCGGCTGGATCGTGGCCGTCATCGGGTCGCCCGGGGAGACGACGTTGTAATAGAAGCGGCGCGAGAAGGGCAGTGGCTGGCCCCAGAAGATCGTGTGCCCGATGAAGCCGTCGGGGGTGGCGGCCTCCAGAAGCGAGCTCAGCTCAGCCCGCGAGCGGGCAGGGTCAAAGTGCCGCCAGGCCACCGCGGTCAGGCAGGAGTCCCAGTACCACTGCCACGGGTAGCGATGGGGACTCGGGCTCGTGTAGGCGAACGGGTGCCCCGCGTCTTCGCCGCTTCGCCAGTTCTGGTGGAGGACGCGATCGGCGTGCGCCAACGCCCGCTCGGCGTCGGTCTGACCAGGGCGATCGACCGCTCCTGGCGGTGCTGGTTGGGCCATGGGTCCCATTTCACCAGCCTCAGGAGTCGCTTGCCCGGCGCCAAGAAGGGGTAATGACCAGCGGATGGGACTTCTGCGCGCGTATCCGGCTCAAGACGCCAGGCCGGTCGGTGGCCACCTCTTCCTCATGTCCGTCTTCGGTACAGGCGTGGCCGCGGCTGCATACGCCCAGCGCCGCTCCGGTCGGCCGCTGCCCGAGCGGGTCCCCGCGAGCGACCTTGCCCTGATGTCGATCGCCACCTACAAGGTCAGCCGGTTGATCGCCAAGGACCGCATCACGAGCTTCATTCGGATGCCGTTCACCCGATACAAGGGAGAGTCCGAGCGGCCGGGGGAGGTATCCGAGGAGCCCAGGGGCGAGGGCCTCCAGCTGGCCATCGGCGAGTTGCTCGTCTGCCCATACTGCCTGGGCCAATGGGTGGGCACGAGCTTGCTCACTTTGTATCTGCGGGACCAGCGGCTGGCTCGCACGGTGGCCGCGCTGTTCACAATCGTGGCCGGCTCAGACCTTCTTCAGGAGGCCTGGGTCGCCGTGGACAAGCGCGCCTGAGGCTTATCGGCTAGGTCCGAGCGGCGCGACTGGCGTTAATGGGCTAGGGCCGAACGAGCGCGGGGGGCGCTCAGTGGCCGTCCTTGGCGAAGGCCGCGTTCAAAAGCGTCTCCGCTTGGAGAGCGATATTGGCCGAGTGCAGCAGCACCACGCCAAACCAGGCTTTCCCGCGCCGCGCGGTCGCTATCAGGCACGGCCCGGCAGCCGTGGTGAAGCCCGTCTTGACTCCGTCGGTGCCCGGATAGCCCTCCACGAGCAGCGGGTTGTTGTTGTACAGGTAGAGCTTGCCCCCCTTGATCGGGAACGGCAGGATTGCGCTGCGAGACGCGACGATCCGGGACAGGAGTGGCTGCACAAGCATGCGGTGGGCCAGGAAGGCCAGGTCCGCGACGCATGAATGGTTCTGCTGATCGATGATCCCTGAAGGGCTCGCGTAATGGGTGCAGCGCAGACCCCAGCTCTTGGCCGTCTGGTTCATCAGCGCCACGAACTTGGCCTGTGTGCCGGAGACGTGTTGGGCCAGCGCGATCGCCGCGTCGTTGCCTGACGGCAGCAGCAGTCCGTAGAGCAGAGAAAGCGCCGAGACGTGCTTTCCCAGCGGGAGGAGGCCCACCCCGGAGCCGCTGAAATGAACTGCCTGGCGGGTCACCATTACCGGGGCGCTTGGACGTGTACGCGCGACCACGAGCAGCGCGGTCATCATCTTGGTCAGGCTGGCGATCGGAAGCACGCGGTCCTGGTTTCGCCGCCAAAGGACCTGACCCGTTCTGACGTTGAACAGCAGCCCGCTCGTCAGCGGCAGCTTCAGGCGCACCGAGACGCGCTGAGCGGGTGGCGCGAGATCCCGCGCGTAGGTCGGAGTGGGGATCATTCGGTGCACCACGTGGTGCACCACCGGCACGCTGCGATGCGTGTAGGCGACCTGAGACGGTGTCGAGGCGGAGGAGCTCAGGACAAAGAGCAGGATCACAACGCCCAGGACGGCGGTCAGGAGGGAGAACAGCGCGAATCTTCGGCGACTGGTCCGGCTTCGTGTGCGGTTGGAGGGCGGATGGCTCCAGCGGTGGGGTGGAGCGCCAATCGCTGACGTGTTCAGCCGGCGCGGTGGTGGGTTGAGCCGACGAGGCGGGCCGAGCCGAGGCGAAGTTCCGCCCGGCCCGATCGTGCCGCCAAACCCTGAGACGCTGCTGGATCGCCGTCGCCGGCGCCAGCCCCTGTTGCGCCGTGATCTTCCGCCCCCCAGCTGCCCCACCTAACTCGTCCTCCTCATTCTCGACGAGGTTGTCATCTGTTCGCACTTCAGCACATCCGGCCGTCGTCTTCCCAGGGGCCATTGTCTCAGGCGACGGGAGCTATTCGCGCGGGGGCGTAAAGAACGCACCGAAGATGCCCACCCCCAGAATCACGACCACGATCGCGGACACGACACCCAAGCCGGTGACGCCGTTCGTGGCGAAATCGTCAATCGTGAGGAGGGCCATCGCTGTGGCGAACAGCATCGCCACGGTCATGATGAGTAGCCGCCGCATGCCTCAGGTGGCCTGCAAGGGAGGAGGAGTCCGCTCGCGTCTTCGAACCAGCAGGCGGATCGTAAGCAATCCAAAGATGAATCCGCCGATGTGGGCGAAGTACGCCACACCCCCGCTGGACCCGGTCGGAGTGGTCAGGTTGGTCGCCCCGAAGATGGCCTGCTCGGCGAACCAGATCCCCAGCATCACCAGCGCAGGCAGCTCGATCACCGTGAAGAAGAAGATGATGAACACGAACGTCAGCACTCGAGCCCGCGGGTAGAGAAGGATGTAACCCCCTAGGACGGCGGCGATGGCGCCGGAAGCACCGAGGGTGGGCGCATCGGAATGGGGCGCCACCGCGACCTGAAGTGCCAGCGCGGCCAGTCCGCCCACGATGTAGAAGGCCAGGTACTTGATGTGCCCCATGGCGTCTTCGACGTTGTTGCCGAAGATCCACAGGAACAGCATGTTGCCGCCGATGTGAATGATCGACGCGTGCGAAAACATCGCGGTGAAGGCGGTTTGCCACCAGGGAAGAGGATTCTGGGCCGCGATGTGGTTGGCCTTCAGCAGGGCGGAATTGCACACAAGCTGGGGTGTGCCGCCCCCGAGCGCGGTCACCCGGACAACTTCCGCACAGTGCGTTCCGGGGTGGGTCAGGACGTCCGGGATCGCGCCGAACTTGATGATCTCCTGGACATCCGGCCCGCTGATGAACGACCCGCCGTGAGAGATGGTCAGGATGTAGACCACAAAGTTCACGATGATCAGCCCCAACGTGACGAACGGAAAGCTGTCCGTCCTGATGTTGTCCTTGATCGGGATCACGCCTGCGGCAGCTTAGGGTGGGTCGCGGGGGCTTCGCGACGGCGTGCTCGAGGCGCTGGGAGTGAGGCGCTGGGAGTGAGGCGCTGTCAGGCCCGCGCTGGAAGCGACCCGACTGCTGAGATCCGCCAGGGCTGTTGCGGATCTTCGGTGAGCGCAAACGTCCAGTGCTCGGTAAAGCCGATCGAACGGGACCGGCTACCGCCGACCACAACCAGCGTGTCTCGGTTCTCGAGATACCGGCGGCCCTGGATGTCGACCTCGATCGCCATCGTGGGGGGCGTCGCGCCGGCGTCGAGCCCGACAACTCGGATGCGGTTGACCTTCGGGCCACGGACCACGAGCCGGGTCCGCTCGCTGGGGTCATCGGGATAGAGCAGCTCTCGGACCACGCCTGGATCGGCCAGGGCGCTCAGCGCCGCGTCGTCACCGTCGACGGCTTCGGCCCAGGCGGCCACAGCCCGGCGGGCTGCCACCTCGAGCACGTCGGGAGCGAAGCGTCCGTCCGCCAGACTCAGATCGAGCGCAGCCGCGCGGGCGTCGCCTTCGAACTCCAGGTCGGCCACCTCCGAGATCTTCGTGCCGTCCGGGACGGCGTCGGCCACCGCGCCTTCGACCAGGGCCTGATCGCGCAGCGCGTCCTCGTCCGCCCAGGGCGTGCCCACGATCTTCTCTTCGAGCACGTGCTTGCCCTCGCCCGCCTGCTCGATCGACGCCACGATCCATTGGTTGTGACCGTTTTGGTCGCCGTCGGACTGGACGCGGATCAGAGTCCAGTACTCGCGCATCCTGATCGTCTCGGTGAAGTGGCCGGTCCGCTTGATATGGCGTCCAGCGCTGTCGACGACGTAGTCGCGTACCCGGGCCGAGATCCTGACAACCACCCGGCCGCTGCCGCCGGTCTCCCCGTGAGCGAGCCCGATGTAGTCGACCACCGGCGGCTCAAGGGGCTGAACCCGGTTGTGCCATCCGCGCGCAGCGAAATCGTCCAGGCGCCGGTTCCACTCGTTCATCAGGTCTGGCGCGACGAGGCGGCTCAGCCTGTCGCGATCGCCAGCGTCCCAGGCATCCTGGATCTGTCGGAATAGGGCAGCCGCCGACTCCTTGACGGCCTCAGGCGCGAAAGCCGGATCGTCCTCGGCGGTCTCAGCCGCGGCCAGCTCCACGCGACGCTCGCGCCGATTGAGCTCCCGGCGAGACACGTGGCCACCGCTCTCGTGACCCTCTTTGTAAGCCTGCGCGCGCCGAGAGACCCAATAGAACAGCGCCGCGGCGGCGAACACGCCGAGCAGGACAAGCGCACCCAAGCCGTGGCCGATGAGGGCCACGTCAATCAGGATCCGGATGATGACGTAGAGGAAGAAGCCTTTGCCTCCGCCGCCACCACCGCCGCCGCCTCCTCCAAAGCTGCCCGATCCGCCACCACCCAGCGCGAAGGCCTCGGGGGCCAGGGCGAGGACGACCAGCGCGACAAGGCCCAGGATCAGGACGCGGCGCTTCACGTTCTGGCCTCCAGGGCGACCAGGCCGCTCGGGGGCGCAGCCGCGCCGGCCGCGGCGGCGATTGGCGGGACCGTGCCGACCGCCGCGGCCACGGGACCCACTCCAGCCTGCGCCTGAGGTACGTGCTGGTCGGCGTGGTAGGAGCTCCTCACGAGCGGTCCTGCCGCCACGTGCTCAAACCCCATCGCGTAGGCCGCCTCCTCGAGCGCCTTGAACTCGTCCGGGTGCCAGTAGCGAACGATCGGGAGGTGGTTCTCGGTCGGCCGCAGGTACTGGCCGATCGTGAGCACCTGAACCTGGTGCTCCCGGAGCGTCCCGAGCGTGTCCACCATCTCCTCGAAGCTTTCGCCGAGCCCCACCATCAACCCGGATTTTGTCACGACTGCCTCGCCCCCCATCTCCTTGGCATTGCGGAGAACGCGGCAGGATCGCTCGAAGGTCGACCCGCGGCGAGCCACCGGATACAGCCTTGGCACAACCTCGACGTTGTGGTTGAACACGTCGGGACGCTCGCTGATCACCCGGGCGAGCGGCATCTCCTCACCGCGGAAGTCCGGCGTCAGCACCTCGACCTGGCACAGCGGTGCCTGGCGGCGGATCTGCCTGATCACACCCACGAACGCAGACGCCCCGTAGTCCGGCAGATCGTCCCGATCAACGCTGGTGATGACGGCGTGGCGAAGGCCCATGCGCGCCACCGTCCGGGCCACCCGAGCGGGCTCCAGCGGATCGTTCCACGTCGGCTTCCCGGTCTTGACGTTGCAAAAGCCGCACCGGCGGGTGCACGTGTCGCCCAGGATCATGAATGTGGCCGTTCCCCGCTGCCAGCACTCCCCGATATTGGGGCAGGCCGCCTCCTGGCAGACGGTGTGCAAATTCTCTGACTCGATCAGCCGGCTGAGCTGCCGGTACCGAGGTCCGCCGGGAGCCGGAACCTTGAACCAAGGAGGCTTGCGCCCGCGGAAGGGCTGGGTCTCCGGACCGAGCACCGTGAGCACGTTGGCAATGCCTCCGGGATGGGCCCTGGACCGGGTCGCGTGCTGCCTCTGGCTCACTCCACAGAGGCTACTCCGCAGCCGAGTTGTTGCCCGCCGTTTCACACCTGTCACGGCTTTCGCGGGACGATCGTCGGCGTGGGCGACGAGCGCGGTCTCAATGGGGAGGGTGGTCGAAAAAGCGAACACATAGTTCGCAATTTCGGCCAGGCTGGGCTCGACGAGGCGATTGTGCACCTGGCGACTGCGCAGCACTCCGTGTTCGCGCTTTTCCAGGTGACAGCTTTTGGCCTGAGTCCCCGTGCGATTCAGCTGCGCGCCACGCGCTCTCGCCTGCACCGCATCCACCAAGGGGTCTACTCCCTCGTGCCCCGGGAGCTCCTCACCCGCAGAGGCCACTGGATGGCGGCGGTCCTGGCCTGCGGCCCCGGCGCGGTGCTCTCTCATCGAACAGCCGGGGCGCTGCATGGCTTGAGGGAGACAGCCCAGAGGCTGACTGAGGTGACCGTCCCTCGTCGATCCGCCCGGAAGCGACCAGGGCTACACATCCATCGAGCCACCGATCTTGCCCCCACCGACGTCACCATCGTCGACAACATCCCGTGCACCAGCGTGGCCCGCACGCTCCTCGACCTGGCGGAGGTGGTGGCCCGGCGCCCGCTGGAGCGAGCTTTTGATCAGTCGGAGATCCTGCAGGTGTTCGATCTCCGGGCGATCCAGGACCAGCTCGACCGGAATCCAACCCGCCGGGGAGCCGGCGTAGTCACACGGCTTCTGGAGGAGTACTACGTCGGCAGCGCACCCACCGAGAGCGAGCTTGAGGAGGCGTTCTTCGCGATGTGCCGGCGCTACCGGATCCGGATTCCTGAGGTCCAGCTATGGGTGGATCTCGGAGACGGTGAGCCGATGATCCGAGGCGACTTCGTATGGCGTGAGGAGCGGGTGATTGTCGAGACCGATGGTGACCGATTCCACCGCACCCATCAGGCCCGCCAGCGCGACCCTCGACGGGACCAGCGGGCGATCGTCGCAGGGTGGCGACCACTCCGGACCACCTGGCGACAGGTCATTTACCGGCCCGGCGAGCTGGGGCCGACGGTGGTGAAGCTGGTCGGAGTCAGCCGGTGATGGTCGGAGTCAGTGGGTGAGCGCCGGCACCGGTCCGTGCGCCAGATCGCCTTCGACGCCCGGCTTCCCAAGAGCAGCCTCCAGCCGGGTCAACGAGACGAGCCGTTGTCGCGCCCCGAGCTCACTCGCAAGCTGGTACGCGGCACGCCGGCGCATGCACTTGATCTGACCAGGCCCTCGGCGCGTTTCCTTGATCAGCGAGGTCATCTGCACGTGGCTGAGCCCGCAGGGGACGATCCAGTTGAACGGCTGAAGGTCGTTCTCAACGTTCACCGCGAACCCGTGCGTCGTCACCCCGCGGGCGACGTGCACGCCGATCGACGCGATCTTCCGGTCGTCCACCCAGACACCGGTGTACTCGGGTCCCTCCTCGGGGCGCCCCCGCGCGACGATGCCCTCCTCGCCGAGCGCCGCCACAAGCACCCGCTCGAGCAGGCGAACGTAGGCGACGACATCGTCCACCCGGACAATGGGGTAGCCGACCAGCTGTCCGGGCCCGTGGTAGGTGATCTTTCCGCCGCGGTCGGTGTCGACCACGTCGATTCCCTGCGTCCGGTACCAGTCGATGCCCATCGGTAGCTCGTCACTGCCCGACCGCCGGCCGCGGGTGTAGACCGGCCAGTGCTCGAGCGTGAGCAAGACATCGGGTACCAGGTCGCGCTGGCGCGCGGCGCGCACCCGCTCCTGCAAGGCCAGGGCATCGCGATACTCGTGCGTGCCGAGGTGGCACACCCAGAGTTCGCGCGCCGAACTCGACCTCACGGGGTCAGCGCCTCCACCCGGCGCTTCACGCTGGCCAGGAACTGCGCCGAAAGCGCTCCATCAAGTGCCCGGTGGTCCCAGCTCAGTCCAAAGATCGTCATCGGCCGTATGGCGATTGAGTCGTTGCCCTGGTCATCTGTAATCACGACGGGTCGCTTGATGACGGCCTCGAAGTCGAGGATTGCCACCTGTGGCTGATTGATGATCGGCGTGGCCATGATCGATCCGAATTGGCCCGGGTTGGTGATCGTGAAGGTGCCGCCGTGGACTTCGTCCGGCGTCAGCTGGCGTGAGCGCGCACGCCGGGCCACATCTCGGATCCGCGCGGCAAGGCCCTCCACGGACAGCTCATGAGCCTTGTGAATGACGGGGACGATCAGGCCGTCGTCTCCGAGCGACACGGCGATGCCGAGGTTCACGTCCGGGTGCTGGGTGTAGCGTTCGCCCTCCATCCACGCGTTGAGCGCCGGAAACTCGCGGAGGGCGTCGATCGAGGCCCGGGCCACGAACGCGAGGGCCGTTACACCCAGCCTCCGGCGCGCCGCCTCAACCTGCGCCATGTCGGCTTCGATCCAGGTGGTGCACGTGGCCGAGACATCGAGCGAACGCTTCATGTGCTCGCCGATCTGCCTGCGCATCCGGGACAGCTGTCCGCCGGCGGCCGCCGCGCCCGATTGGGCGGGGGCGCTCGGCACCGGATCGGGCCGGTATGGGCTTTCGATGTGCAGCGGCGGCTCTTCGGTGGCTGCGCCGCCACCGCCACCGGACTCGATGAAGGCCAGCACGTCCTGCTTTCGAACCCGGCCGTCGCGTCCTGTGCCGGACACGGCGTCGAGATCGACCCCGTGTTCAGCCGCTATCCGCTGGACAACGGGGGAGTATCTCCGCCCGCCCCGCGGAGCCTGCCGCGCTGGCGCTGCGGTGCCGTTGCCACTCCCCGGCAGACCGGAATCAGGTGCATCGGAGGGGGCGGGGGAGAGGCGGAGGGGAGCGGAGGGGGCGGAGGAGCGAGGGAGCGGAGGAGGTGGAGGGGGGTGGAGGGGGTGACGGAGTCATCGGACGCCTCCGGCCCCGGCCCGGGTGCCAGCCCCGGCTCCGGTGCGACCACACCGGCCTCCGACGCCCCGTCGCCGTTTCCGGACTCGGCCGTGGCGGCCTCGCTTCCGGCGCTCAGGGCAATCCGGGCCAACGGGGTACCGACTTCGACGGTTGTTTCGACCGGGACGAGGATTTCGGCCAGCACCCCGCTCGCGGGGGATGGCACCTCGGTATCGATCTTGTCGGTGGTGATCTCGCAGATCGTCTCGTCGGCCTGGACTCGGTCGCCCACCTCGAAGCGCCAGGCAACGACCGTGCCCTCGGCCACCGAGACACCCATCTGAGGCATGGTCACGTCAACCAGCGTCGCCCCCCCGGCGCCGCCCCCGCCGCCGCCCTCAGAAGCCTTAGTACGCGAGGAGCTCACGGCATGCCTCCCGAATGCGGTCGACGCTGGGCAGGACTGCCTGCTCAAGCGGTGGTGAGAAGGGGATCGGAACGTCCGGCGTGGCCACTCGGATCACCGGGCCGTCCAGAGACTCGAATCCGCGCTCAGCGATCAGCGCAGCCACCTGGGCGCCGGCGGCACAGGTGGCGTTGGCCTCGTCGACGATCACCACCTTGGAGCAGCGCTCGACTGACTCGAGGATCGCCTCCTCGTCCAACGGGACGAGCGAGCGGAGGTCAAGCACCTCCACCGACCCTTCGTCCAGGTCGGCCGTGGCCTCGAGCGCGGTGTGCACCATCGCTCCGTAGGTGATCAGGACCAGGTCGCTCCCCGGCCGGGCCACCCGAGCCGTAAACGGCGTCTCGAAGGCCTCGTCGGGCACCTCTCCCTTGATTCGCCGGTAGAGATGCTTGTGCTCCATGAAACAGACCGGGTTCGGATCGCGGATGGCCGCGTGGAGGAGGCCCTTCGCGTCCTCGGCGGTTGATGGAGCCACGACCTTGATGCCTGGCGAATGCATGAACCAGGCCTCTGGGTTCTGCGAGTGAAACGGCCCTCCTGAGAACCCGCCGCCGGACGGGAGCCGGACCGTGATCGGGACGGCGAGGCCCTGGCGATAGTGCATCTTTCCGGCGACGTTGACCAGCTGGTCAAACCCGCAGGAGATGAAATCCGAGAACTGCATCTCGCACACCGGCCTCATTCCGACGACCGCTGCGCCGATCGCGGTGCCGACGATCCCAGATTCGGCCAGCGGCGTGTCCATCACTCGGTCAGGCCCGAACTCTTCGATCATTCCGTCGGTCACCTTGAACGCGCCGCCGAAGACACCGATGTCCTCGCCCATCAGGATGACCCGCTCGTCGCGCCGCATCTCGTCACGAAGGGCCGAGGAGATCGCCTGCAGGTAGGTGAGCGTGCTCATGCCGTCGCCTCCGTCCGAGCCCGAGCGAACCCGCTCCAGGGGGCCTGCCCATCGCCCAAGGGCTCGGCCTCGCCCTCGCAGAACACATCAGCCAGAGCCTCTCCTGGGTCCGGCATCGGCCCGGCCAGCGCCTCCTCGGCGGCGGCGTCGATCTCGGCTCGGACCGCGGTCCGGATCTCGTCGACGTCAACTCCGAGTTCGCGGAGGCGTCGCTCCTGGCGATCGATCGGATCGCGCTTGCGCCACTCCTCGACCTGCTCCTTGGGGACGTATTTCATGTCGTCGTGAGCGGCGTGGCCGTGCATTCGCATGGTCACTGCCTCGATCAGTGTGGGTCCATCGCCGGCCAGCGCCCGCTCGCGGGCCTGGCGCGTGGCCTCGAACATCGCCTCGGCGTCGTTGCCGTCCACGGTGACTCCGACGAAGCCGTAGGCCGTCGCCCGCTGAACGGGATCCACGGCGAACTGCTTGTCGAGCGGAGTCGAATACGCGTACTGATTGTTTTCCAGCACGAACACGACGGGGAGCTTCTGGACGCCCGCCCAGTTCATCGCCTCATGGAAGTCACCCCGAGAGGTGGAGCCGTCGCCGAACCAGGTGAGTGCGCAGCGTGCTTCGCCTCGCAGCTTGAAGGCCATCGCCATGCCGGTCGCGACCAGCATCATGTCGGGCAGCATCGAAACCATCCCCACGCAGCCCACCCGGCGGTCACCGAAGTGGACGTTGCCGTCGCGCCCCCGGGTCACGCCGGCGGCGCGGCCCATGTACTGGCTCAAAATCCGCGTCGGGCTGACGCCGCGAATCAAGTGCGCGGCGAGGTCACGGTGGAGCACGCATAGACGGTCCTGGGGGGCCATCGCAAACGCCGCTCCGGCGGACACGGCCTCCTGCCCGTAACCGTCATAAAAGGAACCGGGAACCTTGCCCTGTCGGTAGAGCGTCATTGCGCGCTCCTCCACCCCCCGCATCATCAGCATCGCCCGCAGGAGCCAGATGCGGTCCTCGAGCGTGAGGTGAGCGCTGACGTCGGATTCTTCCGAACGTTCGCCGCGGGAGTTCCCGGCACTCCCCTCGGCGCCCTGCGCGATGTCAGTGGCCATCCCTCTTCTTCCCTTCCCTTCGTGGCCGCCGGGATCTCCAGCGAGCCGCCTTGCTGGCGCTCCGGGATCTCCGGGCACGCCCTTGCGGTTCCGAGCTTATCTCAGCCAGAAGCGGTTTCCGGGCGAACCGCAGCATGCTCGACGCTTTGCCATAACTCTTGCTGATGGGACCAGGCATCAGTCCAGCCCAGGCCCTCGAGCGAATGCTGGAGGGCAATCGCCGCTGGATCGAGGAGCGCCAGGCTCACCCCAACAGCTCTGCCGACCGGCGCCGGGAGCTGGCGGCGGGCCAGTCGCCCTTTGCCACGGTGTTCTCCTGCATTGACTCCCGCGTCTCGCCGGAGATCGTGTTCGACTGTGGCGCCGGGGACCTCGCCGTCGTGCGCACGGGCGCGCACGTACTCGACGAGGGGCCCGTTCTGGGAAGCCTTCAGTTCTGTGCCGAGCAGCTCCGAACGCCGCTGCTGCTCGTGATGGGTCATGAGCGTTGCGGGGCTGTGGCGGCGGCGATTGATGTGATCGAGAGCAAGCAGGCCGACGGGGGCGGTCTCAGGCCGCTGATCGACGCCCTGCGTCCCGCCTATCAACAGGCGACGCAAAAAAACCACGACGCCGGGGGCGCAAGCGGTATAAGCGCGGAGAATCTTCCAGATCGCATGACTCGCGCCCATACCTCCCTCACCGTGCAGGCGATCTCGCAAGCTGCGTTCGCGGCGCCTTATATCGCGAGCGGGGAGCTGAAGGTGCTCGGAGCCCACTACAACCTGGGGACGGGGGAGGTGTCGCTGCTTGACTGAGGATGCCGCCACCGGAGGTCCTGTGATCGTCGTCCATGCCGGCGCGGGTGCCCACTCCGGGGAGCTGGAAGAGCACGAGGCGGCTTGCCGAGAGGCGCTGGTCAAAGCGCTCCGGGCCGGCCGCCGGGCGCTCGAGGACGGGCTCGATGCCAGCCGGGCCGCCGAGCGCGCGGTCATGGTCCTGGAGGATTTCGAGCTGTTCAACGCCGGTCGCGGATCGACGCTGTGCTGGGACGGCACGGCGGAGATGAGCGCGGCACTGATGCGCGGCTCCGACCGCGCCGCCGGGGCGGTGGCCGGGATGCGCCACACCCAGAACCCGATCCTCGGAGCTCGCGCCGTACTCGAGTCTCCGCAGGTGTTCATCTCCGGACCGGCAGCCGATGAGCGAGCGGCGCGGGGCGGGGCTCGCCAGCGCCCGGCCGCATATTTCATAACCAAGCGCCAGCAGGCGGGTCTGAGCGAGTACCTGGCCCTTGACGGCGACGGACCGAACCCGAGTCGGGCGACCGTTGGAGCGGTTTGCCTGGACGCCACCGGGATGCTCGCGGCCGCCACCTCGACCGGCGGGATTCGCGGCCAGCCGCCAGGCCGGGTCGGCGATTGTCCAATCATTGGTGCGGGAACCTGGGCCGATGACGGGGCCGCCGTGTCCTGCACGGGTGATGGCGAGGCGTTCATCCGTTGCGCCACCGCCCACCAGGTGGCCGAACTGATCGACCGCGGCGCGTCGCTGTCCGCGGCGGTCGAGGGCGCGCTCGATCAGATCGCGAGCCTGGGGGCCGCCGGCGGACTGATCGCGCTCGACCGGGATGGCAACGTGGCCATGCCCTACATCACGCCGGTTATGCCGCGCGGATTCTGGCGCCAGGGACAGCCGCCTGAGACCTGGGTCGGCTGAGCAGCGAGTCGATCTCGGCCGAGGGGACCGGCCGGGCGAAGTGGTAGCCCTGGCCCAGTTCGGCCTCTAGACGAAGGAGCGTCTCGACCTGCTCGGGAGTCTCGATGCCTTCGGCCACGGTGGAGAGCTTGACGTTGTGGGCCAGCGTGATGATTCCGTTCAGCAGGCGCTCCTGGTCTTCGTTCTCGCCGACGCTGTCAACGAACGCCTTGTCAATCTTCAGGATGTCCATGGGGAGTCGCTGGAGGTAGCTGAGCGCCGAGTAGCCCGTGCCGAAGTCGTCGACGGCGAGCTTGACGCCCAGTGCCTTGAGTTCATGCAGCCTGGTCAGCGCGATGTCGTCGGTTGTCAGCAACACGCCCTCGGTGATCTCGAGCACGAGCGTGCTCGGGTCAATTCCGGTGGCGTCGAGGACATCGCGAACGCTCCAGACCAGGTCCGGGGCATGGACTTCCTGCATCGAGAGGTTGACGCTCACATAGAGCTCGCGGCACTCAGGGCGCAGGTGTTGCCAGCGGCTGAGGTTCTCGCATGCCTGCCGGAGAACCCAACGTCCCAGGAGGGTCATCACCCCAGTCTCCTCAGCCAGCGGGAGGAACACGGCCGGCGCCAGAAGCCCGTGGCGCGTGTGGTTCCAGCGCACCAGGGCCTCCAGGCCGACGATCGTCCCCTCGCTCAGGCAGACGATCGGCTGGAAATAGGTCTCGAACTCGTCCCGATCAAGCGCAGTGCGCAGGTCGCCGAGCAGATCGAGCCTCTGGACGGCCGCGTCGTACATGCCCTCCTCGAAGACCTCGCGGTTCCCGGGCCCGCGCTGCTTGGCGGCATACATGGCCAGATCGGCGTCCCGGAGCAGCGCGTGCGCGTCCTTGGTGGGGTGCGTTGCCCCGCCAACGGCCGCCCCTACGCTGATGCTGGCCACGATCTGGCGGCCACCGGTCTCAAGCGGCTCCTTGAGCGCGTCGTTGAGTCGATCGACGACGTGCATCCAGTCGTGCTCGTGCTCGATCTCCGGCATCAGGATCACGAACTCATCGCCGCCGAAGCGGGCCAGGGTGTCCTCCACACGCAGGCAACCGGCCATCCGGAGGGCCACCGCCTGCAGGACCGCGTCGCCCACCGCGTGCCCGAGGCTGTCGTTGACGCGCTTGAAGTTGTCCAGATCAAGGAACAGCACCGCCAACGAACGACCGTGGCGGCGTGCGGTGGCCAGGACGCGCGTCAACCGATCCTCGAGCAGGACCCGGTTCGGGAGTCCAGTGACCGCGTCGTGAAGCGCCTGATGGCGGATCGCCGCCTCGGTCTCGGTGCGGGCGATCGCCGCGGCCAGGATATGCGCCACCGATTGGAGAAAGACGCCGTCCTCGTAGTTGAAATGGGCTTTCCCTGCGGCCTGGACAGACAGAACCCCGAACATTGACTGGCCGCTCGGGATCGGGACCCCGATCCCGCTGGAGATGTCGTTTGACTGAAGAAGCGCGGTTTCGGTGAACCCCGAGCCGGCATTCCAGTCGGAGACGATCACCGGTCGTTTCCCGGCCATGACCTTGGCCAGCCACGATCCCGGTGTGGCGATCGCGGCGACGCTGCGCCGGAGAGGCTCGCATCCGACCCCCGCATCGAGCACGAAGATGTCGCGTTCGGGGACATGCTGGTGCACCCCGACGTAGTCCGCCCCAAGCGTCTCCATCACCTCGCAGGCCACATGGTCCATCAGCTCGGGCAGCTCGCCTCCCTCGAGGGCGCACGCGCCGAGCGCGGCCACGACCGCCTGCTGGTCGGCCTGGCGTCTGAGCTTGCGCTCGGCTCGCTTGCGCTCCCGGGCATCGCGGGTCGTCAAGACGAGGTGGCCGTCGGATGCCTCATGCCGAACCGCCGTCTCAGCATCGATCCAGGTGCCGTCGTTGTGGAGCAGGCGCAGGTCGACCGGATCGCTGCGGATTCCGTCAGCCGCCGTGGCGCAGGCCAGCCGGAGGCGCCCGAGGTCCGAGGGGTGAACGAGCGCGGAGAACTTCGTCCCCTCGAGCTCGGAGGGCTGATAGCCGAGCAGGCGCGCGCCGGACGCCGTCTGATAGACGACCGTGAGATCGGGCGCCACGACCGTGATGACGTCGGAGGCGTTCTCGATCAACGAGCGCATGCCTCGCTTCGGGTCCCAACTCCCACCTATCGCCATGACGATTCCTTATCGGCAGCCCGAAATCCCTGCTTAACCGGGGGTTAGTCGGAATTCCGACTAACTGGACGGTTCGAGCGGCAGGCAGGTCTCGCAGAAATCGCGCCCAAAGGGGGTCAGGCGGATGCTGCGTTGGACCGATTTGGTGCGCCCGGAGGACTTCAACGCGCTCAGCACCTCAGGCTGGGCTTCCAAGACCTGGTAACGGATCGGATCCTCGATCGGCTCTTTGGAGAACCAGATCAATCCGAGCCTGTTGAGGTTGTCCAGGTAGGGCGCGACCCGATCGAGATGCCGGACGCCGGCTTCCTGCCCGATCATCGTGAGCCCCTCGGCCAGCGACGCGGAGCCCAGGCCGATCAGATGGAACGTGCGCACGTCGACGGCCGGCTGGGCGCCTTCGAGCGCGAGCAGCCGCAGAATGCGGGCCTCGTCCGGGGCCAGCTCATCAAGAATGCGGGCGTAGGCGGGGTGAGTCTCGTCCTCGCGATCGACGTCGGCCGAAGCGCGCAGGAGTGCATCGCCGCGAGAGCGCAGCACGTCGATCGTCGCGTCCGCGGAGTCGGCCTCGGGCTGGGCGGCGGACGGAGTCCGGACCAGCTGCCTGAGGCGCTCGTCGATCTCGGCCACACCCAGCAGCTCGCGCGCGTATCCCCTGACACCGTCTCCCGTCTCCCGGGCCAGCTGGATCGCGGCCCTCGGGTCGGTGGCCGCCCGCGCCAGGCGAAGCGATGCCGACAGCCCCAGCTCGGCCGAGCGCAGCCAGGCCGTCCCAGCCAGCCGGAGCAGGGCGGCCAGGAGCTCCGCCGCATTCTCCTCCGGTCGTGGCTCTGGCCGCCTGACTTCGACTTCGCGTCCGGTCATCCGAAGATCCCGAGATGGATCAGGCCGCCGGCCAGCCCCAGGATGGCGCCGTGGAGCAGCAGCAGCCATTCGTCTTCTCGAGTGGCTGTGCGCAGCATGTCGGCGAAGTCGTCGGGCGCCATCTCGCGCATCCGGTCGGCGATCAGCTTACGCATGGTGGCGCTTTGGGTGGCGCTGAACTCCGGGTCTGACAGCGGGTCCATCATCCTGTCCACCGGCTCGGTGGCAAAGGCGTCCCGGATTGCGTCGTATTCGCGCGGGCCGAGCGCCACCCGGACAGCCGGTCGCAGCGGACCGGCGGCCCGATCGATGGCCGGCCGCATGGCCGACTCGATCAGCGCCCGCGTCCGGTCCGAGCGCGGGCCGTGGAGCAGCTCATTGCCGAACTCAGAGACGGTCAGGATCTGATCGGCCACGATGCTGGCGTAGACGTCGGCCACCTCTCGCTGGCGGCGGACGAACAGACCCTGCCAATGCACCGGGCCCCAACGGCGGCGCTCGGGGGGCTCGTAGATCATCCACAGCGCCACCCAGTTGGTGACGTAGCCGATCACGACGCCGAGAATCGGCAGCAGCCACCAGAACGTGACGAAATGCGTGAGGACCGCCACGGGAATCCCCAGCACGAAGCCGAACACGAAGCCGAAGTTCTGGATGAACTTCAGCTCCCGGCGGCCCATCTCCAGAAAGACCCGGTTGGCCAGCTCGGGGTCAAAGCGCTTGATCACCATCAGCTTGACGTCGACCAGCTGATCGATGTGCTCGGCGATCTTGTTGGTCAGGTCGAGCACGATCTCGGGAAGCTGGTCCTGGACGCGCTGGATCACGAGTCGCCGGATCTGCGGGGGAAGGTCGTGCCAGAGCTGCGGACTCTCCTGCTCCATGACTCGGTCGACGATCGCCGGGACCTCGTCCTGGGTGCTGAGCACGATCTGCTCCGCGATCTTCTCGGGGTCGAGCTGGCGGAAGAACTCCTTTGGGGTGCCGAGCTTGGCGATCCCGCTGTCCACCGACAGGCTCCCCATCTTGGCCGCCCGGGACGGAACGATCCCCTGCCAGCCGATTCCGCCCACCATCACGCCCGGGATCTGGCGCAGCCGGTAGGGCAGGATCCGGGACACCGCCTGCAGCCATCCTGCGCGCAGCCCGCGGAAGTGGACGGGGTAGAAGAGCATCAGCACGCCCGTCCAGTTCGTCGTGTAGCCGATCACGCCAGTGACCAGCGGAACCGTGATCAGGGCAATCGTGCTGGTCGCCACGAGAGGGGCACGCTACCCGACAGCCGGTAGCCTTGCGCGCGCTTTGCCATACGTCGCACTGATAACCGGCGCCTCGAGCGGGATCGGAGAGGCCACGGCCCGCCGCCTGGCCCGCGAGCCGGACACGAAGCTCGTGCTGGTGGCGCGGCGCCAGGAGCGCCTCCAAGCTCTGGCCGATGAGATCGGAGGCGCCACAGTCCTGGCCGCCGATCTGGTGCACGAGGATGCTCCCGGTCAGATCCGGGACGCGATCGAACGCGAGCACGGGGCCCTGCATCTGCTGATCAACAACGCCGGCGCGGCCTGGCGCGGACGCTTCGACGACACCGGCTGGGCCAACATCGAGCGGCACATGAAGCTCAACTTCGAGTCGCCCGTGAGGCTCACCGAGGCGCTGCTGCCGCTGTTGCGCCGCAGCGCCGCACAGGCGCCGGACGGAGCCGGCCGGCGGGTGGCGATCGTCAACGTGGCCAGCACCGCCGCCCGCGTCTCCCGGCCGAATTCGGGTGCCTACTCGGCGAGCAAGTTCGCGCTGGCCGGCTGGAGCGACGCTCTGCACGCCGAGGAGCGACCCGCACGGGGTCCACGTCGGGCTGGTGCTTCCAGGCTTTATCCGCACCGAGGGTTTTCCCGCCCGGGAGCTTCCGAAGGTAATCGTGTCAACGCCCGAGGTCGTGGCCGAAGCGATCATGGATGCCGGCCCCCGGGGGCGGGCGGAGCGCTACGTCCCCCGGCCCTACTGGCTGGCTGCGGCCGCGCGCATCCTCGCCCCCCGGCTGGTCCGCCGAGCCACGGCGGGAGGTGCATTTACCACCTCGACCGGGGTAGGTGAAGAGGAATGATCGAGCACAGCCGACGAGTGGCCATCCTGGGTGGGATGCGGATCCCGTTCGCCCGCCAGAACGGTCCGTATGCCCGCGCGTCCAATCAGGACATGTTCACGGCGGTGCTTGACGCACTCGTCGAGAAGTTCGGACTCGAGGGCCAGGCGGTGGGCGAGGCCGCCGCCGGCGGCGTGCTCAAGCACTCGCGGGATTTCCAGCTCACCCGTGAGTCGGTGCTCGGATCCAAGCTGGCCCCTGAGACCCCCGCCTACGACGTCCAGCAGGCCTGCGGCACTTCGCTTGAGACGACGATCCTCGTCGGCAACAAGATCGCGCTCGGCCAGATCGAATCGGGCATCGCGGGCGGGTTCGACACCACCTCCGACGCGCCGATCGCCATCAACGAGGACCTGCGCAATGTGCTGCTCGACCTGAGCCGGGCCAAGACCAACGCTCAGCGCCTGCGCACGCTGGCCAGGCTCCGGCCGACCCAGCTCGTCCCTGAGATCCCTCGCAACGCCGAGCCGCGGACGGGGCTCTCGATGGGCGAGCACCAGGCGATCACGACCAGGGAGTGGGGCATCACCCGGGAGGAGCAGGATGAGCTGACGGTGGCCAGCCATCACAAGCTCGCGGCCGCGTACGACACCGGTTGGCTCGACGATCTGGTCACTCCCTACCTCGGCCTCGAGCGTGATCAGAACCTCCGTCCGGACACGACGATGGAGAAGCTGGCCAAGCTCCGGCCCGTGTTCGGCGGGCCGGAGGGCACGATGACGGCGGGCAACTCGACCCCGCTCACCGACGGAGCGTCGGCGATCCTGATGTCGAGCGAGGAGTGGGCGGCCGAGCGGGGGATCCCGGTGCAGGCCGTCCTGGTGGATGCCCAGACCGCGGCGGTCGACCATGTCCATAAGCGCGAGGGGCTGCTCATGGCTCCCACCTATGCCGTGCCTCGGATGCTGGCCCGCAACGGCCTTTCACTCCAGGACTTCGACTTCTACGAGATCCACGAGGCGTTCGCCTCGCAGGTCCTGTGCACGCTCCGGGCGTGGGAGGACCCCGTGTACTGCCAGGAGCGCCTCGGGCTCGAGGCGCCGCTCGGGTCGATCGATCGGGAGAAGCTGAATGTCCATGGCGGGTCGCTGGCCGCCGGGCATCCGTTCGGGGCCACCGGCACGAAGATCGTCGGCGTGCTGGCCAAGCTCCTGGGGGAGCGAGGCCTGGGCCGAGGCCTGATCTCAATCTGCGCGGCCGGCGGCCTCGGTGTGACGGCGATCCTGGAGGCCTCCCGTGGCTGACCGTTACCAGCAGCTCGTCAACACGCCGATCGGGCGGATCGTCTCCAGGCAGGTCGGGCTTCCCTCGCCGGTCCCGCTCGAGCGCTACGAGCCTGGCCAGCCGGTCGTCTCAGGCCCTGTCCTGCTCGGCGCGGCCGGCGGGTCGCGGCTGGCCGGATCGGTGGCCCGCGTGCTGGCCTCGATCGGAGCCGAGACCGAGACGACGCTGGGCGAGGAGGTCAGACAGGCCGCGGCCGACGCCGGCCTGAGCGCCGGGATCTTCAACCCTGAGGTGGCCGGGCAGGACGACACGTTCAAGGCGCTCGTCTTCGACGCCAGCGGGATTGCAGACAGCCGGCACCTGCAGGAAGCGTGGGCCTTCTTTCACCCCACGATCCGCCGGGTGCGCCGCTCCGGGCGGATCATCGTCCTGGGGCTCACCCCCGAGCAGTGCGCCGAGCCCAGCCAGGCGATCGCCCAGCGGGCTCTCGAGGGCTGGCGCGCTCGATGGGCAAGGAGGTCCGCAAGGGGGCCACGGCCCAGATGCTCTACGTCTCGCCGGAGGCGGATGGTGATCTGGAATCGGCGCTGCGCTTCTTCCTCTCGCCCAGGTCGGCCTACGTCTCTGGCCAGGCCGTTCGCATCGGCGCCAGCGAGCTCCCTACCGAGGCACTCGATTGGGGGCGCCCCCTGTCCGGGAAGGTGGCGCTGGTCACCGGGGCCTCGCGCGGGATCGGCGAGGCGATCGCCGAGGTCCTGGCCCGCGACGGCGCCCACGTCGTGGGAGTCGACGTGCCGGCCCAGGAGGACGAGCTCTCGGCCGTGACCGAGCGGGTTGGAGGCTCGTGGCTCACGTGCGACATCACCTCCGAGGAGGCGCCCGAGCAGATCGCCTCGCACGTGCTCGAGCACCATGGCGGCGTCGACGCCGTCGTGCACAACGCCGGGATCACCCGCGACAAGACGCTCGGCCGCATGGATGAAGCGGTGTGGCAGCAGGTGATCGAGGTCAACCTGGTCGCGCCCCAGCGGATCGACGCCGCGCTGTTCACGCGCCAGGCCGTCCGGGAGAACGCCCGGATCGTGTGCGTGTCCTCCATCAGCGGGATCGCGGGAAACGCCGGACAGACGAACTACGCCACGTCGAAGGCCGGCTTGATCGGCATGGTCGGCGCCTGGGCTGGCCGCGGCGGCCAGCCCGGGGTGACGATCAACGCCGTGGCCCCCGGGTTCATCGAGACCCGGATGACCGCCGCCATGCCGATCGCGACGCGTGAGGCCGGGAGGCGGATGAACAGCCTGGCCCAGGGCGGGTTGCCCATCGACGTCGCGGAGACGGTGGCCTGGCTGGCCAGTCCGGCCTCGGGGGGGATCGACGGCAACGTGGTGCGGGTGTGCGGGCAGAGCCTGATCGGGGCGTGAGCCGTGGCCGCTGAACGCGTTCTGTCCAGCAGTCCCCGGATGCTTCCGCTGTTCGCCCGGGCGGGGGCGGCGATGATTCCCGGCGCCTCCAAGCTGCCGCTGGTGGGCGGGGGCGGGCGCGGCGACGATGTGCCCGACACCGTCCTTGGCCTCGACGGAGTATCCGTGGAGCGGCCGAGGCTGGCCAGCTATGACCGCGTCTGCGGCTTCGCTCTCCGTGACGAGTTGCCGTGCACGTTCGTGCACGTGCTCGCCTTCCCGCTCCACCTGCGGCTGATGACCGACCCGGCATTCCCGTTTCCGGCGCTGGGATTGGTCCACATCGAGAACGAGATCACGCAGATCCGCCCCGTTCGGGCCAGCGAGGCGCTCGATCTGAGGGTGTGGGCCACTGCGCTAGAGCCCCACCCCCGGGGCAGAAAATTCGACCTGCGCTCAGAGGCCCGGGTGGGCGGTGAGCTGGTCTGGGAGGAGACCTCGACGATCCTGAAGCGGGGTGGGGGAAGTGGCCCCGACCGGGCCGAGCGGCCCGACGGCCCGGCGGGCGAAGCCGGCAAGCCGGATCGCGACCGGGCCAAGTCCGCCGATCTACCCCGTCACCGCGACCTGGCGTCTGGCCGGCGACCTCGGCCGGCGCTACGGAAGCGTGTCAGGCGACCTGAACCCGATCCACATCCATCCCCTGAGCGCGCGGCTGTTCGGTTTCTCCACCGCGATCGTCCATGGCATGTGGACCAAGGCCCGCTGCCTGGCAGCCCTCGGCCCCCGGCTGCCCGACCGGTTCACCGTCCGGTGGCGTTCCGCAAGCCGATCCTGCTCCCGGCAACGGTGGAGTTCGGCGAGCGGGCGGAGCCTGACGGGTTCACGTTTGCCGTCCGCGGCGCCGGCAAGGCGACGCCCCATCTCGACGGCCAGGTCCGGTTCTAGCTTTCTTCGCCGACGTTCTCGTCGAACATCGTCCGGATCGCGTCGAGCACCCGCGCGCTCGTCAACAGCTCATCGTCGGAGAAAGCGTCCAGGGCACTCTGCCACCGGGGCTCGTATGTGCGCCGGCGCTCGTCGATCAGCTCGCGACCGCGTGCGGTCAGCGAGGTGAGCACGATCCGCTTGTCCTCCTCAGAGCGAGTTCGGTCGACCAGCCCCGCGGCGGCCAGGCCGTCGAGCATCTCGGCCGCGGTGGCCGGGGAGATGTCGGCCAGCAGCGCCAGCTCGCGTGACGATTTGGCGTTTCCATCCCAGAGGCCGAACAGGAGGCCGAACTGGGCGTAGCTGAGCTCTCCGGGCTGGTGGGTCTCACGTCCCCGAAGCCGCCTGAGCGCGGCCACGGCTCCCTTGAAGGCCTGCCCCACGGCCTCCAGCACGTCGGTCCGTGCGGGCGTCTGGACGGTCACGCCGCGGCGGCCTCCAAGGCCGCCTCGTGAGCGGTCTCGACGACCTCGGGATGCGCTCTGCGGGCCGCGCGCTCGGCTCGCACGAGCACGATCGCCGGGACGATCGCCAGGGCGGTCATCACGGCCGACACCCAGAAGGCCGTTCCGAAGCCGGACGCCGCCGCTCCGAGGGTGTGCGCGCCGCTCGACGCGCGCTGAAGCACGACGGCCAGGATCGCCGTGCCCAGCGAGCCTCCAACCCGCTGCACGACGTTGAGCTGGGGGGTGGCGTCCGGAAGCTCCGATTTATGGAGGGCCGCGAAGGCCGCGGTCATGACGGGCATGAAGGAGAACCCGATCCCCATTCCCCGCACGAGCATCACGCACGACAGCCAGACGATCGAGGTGTGGGCTCCGATCAGCCCGAAGGGAATCGTGGCCAGCGCCGTGACGGTCACTCCCACGACGGCCAGCGGCCCACCCCCGAGCCGATCGGTGAGTCGGCCCGCGATCGGCATCACGAGCGCCATCCCAAGGCCCTGCGGCGCCATCAGCAGGCCAGCATCGAGCACGCTCTCGTGGCGGATGTGCTGCCAGTAGAGCGGGAGCAGGATCATGCCCCCGAACATGGCCGCGCCCAGGAAGAAGGTGGCCGACGACGCGGTCCAGAAGGTGGGGCGCTTATACAGGCGGAGATTCAGGAGCGGGTTGGGAACCCTGAGGGCGTGGAGGATGAAGGCGCCGGTCAGTGCCAGCCCGCCCACGATCGGCAGGATCACCTTCGGCGATGTGAAGCCTCCGGTGCTTCCGACCTCGGCCAGTCCGTAGGTGACAAGCGGCAGCCCGGTGGCCATCAGAGCCAACCCGCGGTAGTCGAGCGGGCGCGTCGGGGCGGCCTTGGGGTGGGGAAGTATCCGCCAGGCCGCGATCACCGCGACCACGCCGATCGGGACGTTGACGTAGAAGATCCACTGCCACGAGGTGTTGTCGATGATCAGTCCGCCGATCGTGGGTCCAAGGATCGGCGCCAGCATCATCGGCATCGACACGATGCTCATCACGCGGCCCATCCGCTCGGGGCCAGCCGCGCCGGCCATCATCATCATCCCCAGCGGCATCAGCATCCCGCCGCCCACGCCCTGAATGACCCGGAAGATGATCAGCTCGGTGGCTGTCGTGGAGATGCCGCAGAGCATCGATCCGGCGGTGAACAGCACCAGCGAGGTTATGTACATACGCCGGGTGCCGAAGCGCTCGGCCGCCCAGCCGCTGACGGGGATCACGGCGGCCAGGGCGAGCATGTAGCCCGTCACCACCCACTGGATCTGGGAGATCGTGGAGTGCAGGTCTTTGCCCAGCGTGTTCAGGGCGACGTTGACGATCGTGGTATCCAGGATCGACATCGCCATCCCGAGAATCACGACGCTCGAGATCAGCCAGACGTGGGATTCGATGCGGTTGTCTTTTGTTCGGTTCCGAACCATTCGGTGCCGAACGGTATCAGACGCAGGCGACCGCCCGAGGGGGCAGCGTCCGCGGATGGCCCCGCGTGGCTATCTTCACCTTGTGCCTTCCTTCACAGACCTCGGCCTCTCACCCGAGATTCTCGAGGCCGTCCACGATGTGGGCTACGACTCGCCGAGCCCGATCCAGGAGCAGGCGATCCCGCCGCTGATGCAGGGCAAGGACGTGATCGGGCAGGCCCAGACCGGCTCAGGCAAGACCGCCGCCTTTGGCCTGCCGATGCTCGAGTACGTCGACCCGTCCGACGACGAGGTGCAGGCGCTCGTGCTCACGCCGACGCGGGAGCTGTGCATCCAGGTGACCCAGGCGCTGCGCGCTTACGGCGCGCGCAAGAGCGTGGATGTCGTGGCCGTCTTCGGCGGCGCTCCGATCCGCTCCCAGCAGTCCCAGCTGCGCTCGGGCGGGCACATCGTGGTGGGGACGGTGGGCCGGGTCAAGGACCTGATCTCAAGACATGTGCTCATGCTCCACTCGTGCCGGTTCGTGGTACTGGACGAAGCCGACGAGATGCTCGACCTGGGTTTCCTGGAGGACGTGGAGAAGATCCTCAGCCTGACGCCCTCAAGCCGCCAGACGGCTCTGTTCAGCGCCACGATGCCGCCGCCCATCCGTCATCTGGCCGAGCGCTACCTGTATGACCCGGTGACGGTGAGGATCAAGGCGGCCACCCTGACGGTGGAGACGGTCGAGCAGTTTGCCCTCGAGGCGCCGGGGCGGGAGAAGATGGATCGCCTGATCGACGTTCTGGAGAGCGAGCGCCCCCGACAGGCGCTCGCGTTCGTCCGGACCAAGATCCGCTGCGACGAGCTCTTCCGCCGGCTGCGAGACCGCGGGCTGGAGGTGCGGGCGCTCCACGGCGACATGACCCAGGGCGCGCGCGACGGGGTGATGATCATGTTCAAGGACGGGCGGCTGCCGCTGCTCGTGGCCACGGATGTGGCCGCTCGAGGCCTCGACATCTCAGGCGTGTCGCACGTGATCAATTTCGACGTGCCGACGTCGCCCGACGTGTACGTGCACCGAATCGGCCGCACCGCGCGTGTGGGCCGGAGCGGCCGGGCGATCACCCTGTTCGAGCCCCGCCAGCGGCGCGAGGTCGAGGCGATCGAGCGGCACGCCGGCGTCAAGCTGGCCCCCTGGGTGAGCGGGGCCCACGTGGCCCCCACGCCGGTTGTGGCGAAGCCAAAGCGCCATTCCAAGCCCCATGTGTCGAGCAACGGCGACGGCCCAGCACGCAAGCTGATCGTCACCGCGGGACGCGCGTCGGGTCTTGAGCCCTCGGACATCATCCACGCCATCACCGCCGCCACCGGCCTTGAGGGCGAGTCCGTGCGCAACGTGCGGATGCTTGAGCAATTCGCGTTTGTCGAGGTCCCGGCCACCGAGGCCGACAGGGTCGTGGAGCTGGTCAGCGGCTCGGAGGTTCGAGGCCAGCGGTTGCTGATCGAGCCGGCCTCCGGGTAGGCGTCGGCGCGAGTGCCGGGCCCGGCGTCCGGGTAGTCTCGCTCGTCATGAGCAAAGCCAAGATGAACACCAGCCAGGGGACGATCTCGCTCGAGCTATTCGACGAGGACGCCCCAGAGACCGTTGCCAACTTCCGCAAGCTCGCCTCCGAGGGCTTCTACGACGGGATCATCTTTCACCGGGTGATCCGCGACTTCATGATCCAGGGCGGCTGCCCGGAGGGTACGGGTACCGGAGGCCCCGGATACCAGTTCAAGGACGAGTTCAATCAGCACAAGGTCGTCCGCGGAGCGCTGGCGATGGCCAACGCCGGGCCGAACACCAACGGCTCGCAGTTCTTCATCGTGACCACTCAGAGCGCCCCCTGGCTCGATGGCAAGCACACAGTGTTTGGAGAGGTGACCGATGGGATGGACGCCGTGGACGCGATCGAGGGGTTGCCCACAGGCCAGGGCGATCGCCCCCTCGACCCCCCGACGATCGACTCGATCGAGCTAGACGAGGCCTAGACGCTTCGCGAGGGCGCACTCCCCGCGGACCGGCAAATCGCAGCAAAGCTTCGGCCTGCGCCGCCTACGTGCTGCGATTTGCCGGTCCTGGGCGCCAAAGCGCAGCACGTACGCCACGGGTCGGGGCGCTTTGCTGCGAAATGCCGGCGCCTCGCCGCCGCAAGGACCCGACTGGCTCTCGGCAACCCCGCCCGCCCGAGGCCGCGAACTCTCTCGGCAACGCCGCCCGCCCCGACCGCCCGCGAACCACTCCGGCACCCCGCCTACCCGACGGCCGCGAACCACCCGGCAACCCCGCCCACCCGACGGCGCCCGCCCCTTGACTTCCCGGCCGACCCCCTAGCCCCAGCGAAAGCCGACGCCCGAAGGCGCCGGGGGCAGTGGACTGCTCGGCAGCCCCGGCGCGGGCTCGGCGACGTTGTAGCCCGATGGCGCGAGGTCGTTGGGCGTGTCGGCGTGAAACAGCGAGGCCAGATACTGCGCCTGGCCTCGCCCCGGCCCGAGCTCGAACTGGCCGCCGCCATAGGCGCCGATGTCACGCTCGACGCAGTAGTCGTACATCGCGCACAGCGCCGGCAGCCCGCCGACCCGCGAAGGCTTGATGTTGACCATCCGCGGGGCGAACGGCAGCGCCTCGATATCGGCGATCGAGTGGATCGGCGCGTCCCAGGTGATCCGATCGTGAACGCCGGCCAGCACCTCGGCCGTCTCCGGAGTGACGACGTCGGGATCCTCGATCCAGGCATCGGGGAAGGCGTCCACCACCCGCTTGTAGAGCACCGGATCCGGTGGCTGGTCGACGATCGTGCCGCGGTAGAGACTCTTGAAGTCCACCGAGTCGACCGCACCGGTGGCCACCAGCTCCTCGATCAGCTCGGGCGTCCAGGAGCTCGTCGGGTCGAGTTTGAAATGGAGGTCCGGGTAGCGCGCCAGCCGCCGTGAGATCGGGGCGAGCGTCGGGGGCTCGCCCAATCTCAGCGACACCACGAACCTGACCGGCTGCGGATCACGTCCCAGCGCCTCGTGCAGCGGGCGCCCCGCCTGCCGTAGAGCCAGGTCGAGCGCGGCGCTGTGGAATGTCCAGCGCCGATAGAGGCGTGACACGTCACGCTGGGGCGCAATCGGGAACAGGTCGAGCGAGTCGATCAGCTGGCAGAACTCGGCCAGCGTGTAGCTCCCGCTCAAATCGTGGACGGCGCCCGCGTCCTGGAGGGCGACATGGTCGACCGCGTCGTACACGACGTCCTCGCCGACGCCCTCCTGGCCGCCGCCCCGGAGATGCACCACGGTGGAGAGGCGCTCAAATTGGCTCGAGACCTCGGCGCGCAGGCCCTCGAGCGAGTAGCCCTCGACGGTAAGCGGAAGCTCCGCCAGCAGGTCGAATGTGCTCACGGCTCACGCCCTCCCGCCGCAGCGCCCTGCTCGAGCCGGGCCACGAGCTCCTCGAGCCGCAGCTCCTCGAGCCCCTGGCTGACCGCGTCCAGCTCGCCGGCGCAGTACTCGACCAGGTCCCGGCCCTCCCGGACCAGGTCGAGGGTCTCTCGGAGGCCCGCCTGGCCTGAGTCCAGGCGCTTGATGATCTCCTCGATCCGCGCCACCGCCGTCTCGTAGGTGGGAACGTCGGTCACTGTGCGTCCTCCACCCGGGCAGGCACGACACCGTCCCGAAAGCGCACGGAAAGCTCGCGCGCCTCCCGTGCTGCAGCGGCGGTCGCCAGGGGCTCTCCAGCCCGGTCCTCGACCAGCGCATATCCGCGAGCGAGGACCCGCTCCGGGTCGTGGGCGGCCAGGGCCAAGGAAAGACGCTCCAGCTCACGCCGCCGCCGCTCACGGTCAGAGCTCGCCGCCCGGGCCGCGGTGCGACCGAGCACGAGCATGTGGACCGAGGTCAGCTCACGCCCCTGCCCGCACGAGCGCCGGGCGCTGGCCCGCAGCTCGCGGAGCTTCTGGTGCAGCCGACTTCGATGGCGGGCAACGTGCTCGGCGGGGGCCCGTGAGAGGTGAGCCAGCGATCGCGCTCGGACGACGATCGCTCGTCTCCCATGCCCGGCCAGGCGGTGGGCCTGGGCAGCCGCGGTCACCCGGGCTGCGCCGCAGTCGATCGGCACGGCGGCCTCGGCGGCGTGGGTCGGCGTGGAGCAGCACACGGCCGCCACGTCATCGATCAGCGTCCGGTCGGTGTGATGCCCGACCGATGAGATCACAGGCACACGGAGCAGCGCCACCGTTCGGCACAGCGCCTCGTCGCAGAAGGCGAACAGGTCGGCCAGCGACCCCCCGCCGCGGGCCACGATGATTACCTCGACCTCCTGGACGGCGGCCAGCTCCCGCAGTGCGGAGGAGATCCGCGGGGCGGCCTGGCGATCCTGCACGGGGGCGAAAGCCCACACCAGCCGCCCCTCCCAACCCCGGCGGCGCAGTCCGGCCAGTACATCGTGCCGCGCCTTCCCGCTCTCGCCCGTGACCACGCCGATCGTCCGGGGGAGGAGCGGCCGGGCCAGTCTCTTCTGGATCTCGAACAAGCCCTCCTCGCCGAGCTGGCGGCGCAGCCGCTCGAGCTGGACGAGCAGGTCGCCCTCGCCGGCCACCCGCAGCTCGGTCACCGAGAAGCTGAACGACGGCGAGGAGGTGGAGCTGCCGGGGTAGTAGTCGCAGCCTCCTCCGACGACCACCTTGAGCCCGTCGCTCAGCGCAATGCCCAGCGCGGCGAACTCGTTCTGCCACATCGAGCACGGCAGCGCGCCCCGCGCGTCTCGAAGCTCGAAGTAGACCCGCGTCCGCGCCGAACGGAAGTTCCAAACCTCCCCGACGAGCTGAACCCGGGCGAACCTGCGCAGCTGGTCCCTGAGGCGGGCGGCGTAGGACCCGACGGGATACGGGCCGGGCAGCTCGCTGTCGGGGAGCGCGTCGCCGCCGGCCGGATCGAGTTGAACGCTCACCCCCCTGAGGCTATCCGGAGGGTGTGTCGGCAGCCCGTGGGTCCCGGAGCCTAGGCTGCTGGCTCCCCGGGCACGGGCGGAGGCACGGGCTCCGCCAGCACCCGAGGATCAGCCACCTCGGGCCGGCGGCGGAAGAACCCCGTGAAGAATGGCCAGGACGCGAACATCAGGATCACGCCCAGGATCAGGCCCCCGATCCCGATCAGGATCGGCGTCTGGATCCCGAGCAGCGCGTGTGAGTAGTTGTTGCCGGCGGTGCTGTAGTACTTGTACGCCTCGACCCCGATGTAGAACAGAAATCCGCCGCCGATGAACGGAACCACCCCGGCGAACAAGAAGTTTCGGACGCTCTTGAACAGGTCACGGCGGAAGTAGAACGGGCAGGCGATCCCGGTGAAGCCGTAGTAGAAGCAGACCGCGAAGCCAAGCGCGGAGATGGCGTCGCCGAGCACGTTCTGGGATGGGTTGAATGCGAGCAGGCATACGGTCCAGACGGCCGACAGGGCACCCATCATCCAGGTCGAGAAGCTCGGGGTCAGGAACCGGGGGTGGACCCGCCCGAACGCCGGCGGGATCGCCCCCCACTTGGCCATCGAGATTGTCGTCCTGGCCGTGGGCAGGATCGTCGTCTGCGTTGAGGCTGAGGCCGACGTGAGGACGCAGATGATCAGCAGCCTCCACCACGGCGAGCCGAGCACGCCGTGGGCGAGCGGGCTGAGCACATCGGCTGAGTTCTTTCCGAGAAAAGCCGCCCCGTGGAAGGCCTGGGCCGCGACCGTGACCGCGACATAGATCAGCACCAGGAGGAAGGTCGAGACCACCGCCGCCTTGCCGGGGCCGCGGTGGCGGTCCCGGGACTCCTCGTTGACGGCCACCCCTGAGTCCCACCCCCAGTAGATGAAGATGGCGAGCAACAGCCCTGGGACCAACGTCCCCGTCCAGCTCATGTCGAAGGGGTTGAACCACGACCCGGCGACATGCACCGAGCCCACCGGGTGGCTGGTGTAAACCTTGACGAGCGCGACGACCGTGAACAGGATCAGCGTGAAGACCTCGAGGGACAGCAGGAACTGCTGGATGCGGGCCGAAAGCTCGATGCCGCGATAGCAGATCCAGGTCATGACCAGGATCCAGACAACCGAGCCGATGATCAGGGCGAGGTTCGACGCCGCGAGCCCGTTCAGGCCGAACAGCTTGTACGTGTACAGACTGGCGATCTCGGCCAGCGAAGCCATCACGATCACGTCGGCCAGGAAGATCGCCCAGCCATTGATCCAGCCGAGTTGCGGGCCGAAGGTCCGGGTTACCCAGGCGAATGTGGTCCCGGCGTCAGGGTCGGCCAGGTTGAAGTACCGGTAGGCGACCGACACGAACAGGATCGGGATGAACGCCACGATCAGGACGGCGGGCGAGTGGTAGCCCATTCCCGACACCAGGACGATGAAGCCCAGCGTGGCGGCCAGGCTGTACGCCGGCGCGGTGGAGGCGATCGCGATGACGAGGTTCGAGGCGTAGCCCAGCGCGTCGGCCTTCAGACCCTTGGCGCCCGGGGCGCTGGGATCGACCGGGGCCGGCTGCTGCTCTAGCGGAACTGCTGCGCTCTCCATCTCCTCCACTCCTCGCTCCGGCGCGCTTCCGCGTGGAAAGGTACGGTAAGCAGGCCATGAATGCCAACAGCGACCGGCAGTGCGAGGCGGCCGTGCTCGGCGCGGGCGGGACGATCGGGCCGGTCATCGTCCGCGATCTGGCCGAGTCGGCGGAAGTGCGGGCGTTGCGGCTGCTCGACATCGACGGGGACCGCGCGGCGGAAGTCGCGCGATCAAACGCCGCCGGCAAACCGGCCACCGCGACCGCGGTGGACGCGAGCGATCCCGACGCCCTGGCGGCGGCGCTCGCGGGCGTCGACGTGCTGGTCAACTCGGCCTCCTACCGCCTCAATCCGGAGGTCATGCAGGCGTGCCTGAAGGCGGGTTGCCACTACCTCGACCTGGGCGGCCTGTACTGGATGACCGAGCGCCAGTTCGAGCTGGGCGACGCGTTCGAGAAGGCGGGCCTGCTGGCGATCCTGGGCATCGGATCGAGCCCGGGCAAGACCAATCTGATGGCGTTGCGCGGTGTGCGTGAGCTGGGGGAGGGCGCCGAGATCGACACGATCGATGTCTCGGCGGCGAGCCGTGATCCGCGGGCTCCCCGACGACGGCCAGCTCCGTCCGCCATACGCGATCCAGACGCTGATCGACGAGCTGACACTCGAGCCCGTCGTGATCCGTGACGGAGCCGCCGACGCACGTCACCCCGCTGTCGGACGGCGGAGCGGTCGATTTCGGTGACCCGATCGGCCAGGCCGAGACGATCTACACGCTGCACTCCGAGATGGCCACGTTCGGCCAGAGCTTCGGCTGCCAGCGGGGAAGTTTTCGCCTCTCGCTCACGCCCACGCTCCGGGGCCAGCTCGAGCGGCTGATCGACGCCTCCCCGGAGGAGGTCCGGCAGGCCGCTCGGGCCGCCGTGCATCCGTCGAACGAGACCGTGTCGGTGCACCTCGTGACGGTGAGCGCCCAGGATGGCCGGGGCTGCGCGGTGCGCTCGGTGACGCGTCCGCACTTCGGCCTCGGCGGCTCGGTCGTGTCGACCGCGACCCCCGCGGCGGCGGCCGTCCGCCTGCTCGCCCGGGGGTCGGTCAAGGCCACCGGTGTAAAGCCACCCGAGCGCTGCCTCGACCCCGAGGAGATGTTCGAGGAGCTGGCCCCCCGCGGCTGCACGATCACGGTGGAGGGTTTGTAGGGGGCGCGCATGCGCGCCCCCTCAGGGTCGGCACATGTGCCGACCCGCCGGCGGCGCATGCGCCGCCGGGCCCGGCGTACATGTACGCCGGGCTACTCCTTAGAAAGGCTCGGGAGCGGCTCGAGCCCCTCTTCGGGGCCGTGTCCGCGGACCTCGCCGGCGAAGGCCAGGCGGTCCAGCCGGGCGATCTCCCGCTCACCCTCGCGGCGAGCGGGGTGCTGGGGAGGGAGGTCTCCGATCAGCCTGCGGATGCGCTCACGGAGCTGGAGCGCGAAGTGGGGCGTCGAGGCGCCCATCAGCTGACGCACGTCGTCGACGCGTCACCTCGCGGTCGGGGCGCAGGCGATCTGGATGTTCGGCTTCGCTCATCGCTGGGGCACCGCTTCGAGCAGCGTATCCACCTCGGCTTGGACGGGAATCGACACCGCCTGCTGGTCGCCGATCACCCAGGCGTGGTTGTACACGGCCGCCGTCGGCCCCTCCTGGGTGTACCCGGGGGTGGCGTAGTTGAGGAAGAAGTTGAGGATCGAGGGATCGAGCTTGGTCGGGGAGTCGAGCACGAGCTGGGCGGCGAAGCTCCCGCTGTTGGAGAGTGGCGCCGCTGCGGCCGCGTCCAGGGGCTGGTGCTCGCTGAGCAGGACGTAGCCGTGGCCCGGGCTCCGGAGCGCCCAGCCGAAGCTCCCGGGCACGTGGGCGCAGGGCTGGTTCTTGACGCACGGCGGATCTCGGTAGATGGCGAAGGCAACCGAGCTGGCGGAAGGGTTTGACCCGCTGATGCGGTTGACCGTTCCGTACTTGGCCAGTTGGTGGGCCACGCTTTTCGAGATCACGCTGGTGGGCCCCACGATGTAGATGTGGGGGTGCTGATGGGCGAGCAGCGCCTGCTTGGTCGCCCCCGGGATCCCGGAGCTTGAGACGAACAGGATCGGGTCCCCGCTCTCCGCGGCCCAGCCAGCCGCCGGCATGGCATAGGCGGCGTTGGCGGCCGAGGCAACCATCACATCCGGACTGGGACGGCCGGAGACGGCGGACTGGAACTGATCGATGGCCTCGGCCAGGGCGTATGGGCTGTTTCCTGAGACGTCGTGGGAACGCTCCGCCTTCGGAGCAGGGACATCGCCGATCCTGATCACCTGCGAACCCCCGGCTGGCCCGGATCCGGTGGGCGCCAGGGCTGTGAGCGCGGCCGAGGTCGCCTTGGGCAGCGAGCCGGTTCCGGAGAGCAGGATCGGTGCCTTCATCGGAGCCGCGGAGAGCACCGACGCGGCCAGGGCCGCCTGCCAGTCATCGGTCGGGGCGAGCGCCACGATCTCTGGATGGGTCCCGGTCCCCTGCGATGGGTACACGGCCAGCGCTACGCCGGCTGCGTTGGCCACCGCGTCGGACCCGTCGACGCGGGTGGTGTTCTTGGTCGCGGTCCCGGGGAATCCGAGCGCGGCGGGGGCCTGAGGGTTCGACCCCGCCACGCCTGAGGGCGGCGGAGCCTCGTGGACGAAAATCTTCGTCGTCGACCCGCAACCGCAGAGCACGAGCCCGAGCGCGAGCAGCAGGCCGGAGGGTCTCCAGATGCTTCGCATGGCGGCGCGGACGTTACCGAGCAGCGAAGGCCCTAGCGCCGGATGGGTGCTGGGTGTCCCTGGTGCGCGCGCCCGGCGCGGGGACTGGGGCTGCGGTTGGCTTGGGCAGCGCGGCGCGCTCAGCCGTGTGCGGTCCAGTTTTCGCGACCCTGGCAGACGTTGCCAAAGCCGCTGAGGTCCGTGACGGTCGAGGCCGTGCCGGTCGCCCGGTGCCCGGACAGAAACTGGCCGCTGATCGCGTTGGTCTGAGTCATGCCGGACCCGTGCGAGATCTTGCCGCTGTGGATCGTGAGGGTGAACGCGTCGTGGTGGATCGGCACGTTGTGGCCGGTGTAGGTCGGGATCTCACTGCCTTGGCCCGGGCAGTTCCCGGTGATGAGCGGCTGCTGCCAGGTGACATCGGTCAGCTCCTTGCCGTTGGCGCTCACGTGGAAGCTCACCGACCGGTGGTTGAATCCAGGCGCGGTGCCGCCCTTGTAGGTGGCTCCGGCCACGGGTGGGGCCGGAGCCTCGCGTCCGGCGCTCCACGCGACCGTGAACTTGCAGGACGCCGAGAGCACGATCGCGACGGTTCCCGAGGCGGCCTGCCCGCTCTTGAACCCGCCAACGACGGTCCAGGTCTGCTCGCCGAAACCGGTCTCCTGGCGAGCCACCGCCTTGAACCTCCCGGCCGAGTTGACCGTCGCGTTGGGGATCGACGCCACGTTCGTGGTCGAGGCGCCCCCGCACGGCGCCTTGAACGAGCCGGTGGACTGAAACATCGTGACGACCCGCTTGGAACCATTGGCGGTGACGCTGAAAATCAGGCTCGTCGCCGGCTTCACCGCTCGGAAGCTGCCGGCCCAGTCGCCGGTCGACGGCGATGATGTCGCGGCCGAGGTGATGTCGGCGGCCAGCAGGAAGGCGAGCACGCCCATCAGTGGGATCGCCCTCCCGGTCATCGTCCAGACATCCTACCCGGACGGGCCAGCGCTCGGGCGGACCCACCGCAGCCCGCACCGGGACAGTTGAGGCGCGCCGGGGCAGCCATGGTTCGCCCCGGGCCGGATGAACCGTGGGCCCCTCCCCGCTACGCTTCAGGGGCTTTCAAATCACTCGCCAAGGAGGATGCGATGCCGGGTCTCTCCGGACGCATGTCCACAGTTGTCAAAGCCAAGATCTCCAAGCTGCTAGACCGCGCCGAGGACCCGGCGGAGACGCTCGAATACAGCTACCAGAAGCAGATCGAGCTGCTCCAGAACGTCAAGAAGGGCATCGCCGACGTCGTCACCTCCAAGAAGCGCCTCCAGATCCAGGAGGAGAGCATCAAGCAGCAGGTGGTCAAGCTCGACACCCAGGCCCGGCAGGCGCTGGCCGCGGGACGGGAGGACCTGGCCCGGACGGCCCTGGAGCGAAAGAACGTCGCCCAGACCGAGCTTCAGTCGCTCGACAGTCAGATCGAGGGGCTCGAGCAGCAGCAGGAGCAGCTGACGGCATCCGAGCAGAAGCTCAAGACCAAGATCGAGCAGTTCCGCTCCAAGAAGGAGGTCATCAAGGCCCAGTACTCGGCCGCCGAGGCGCAGGTGCGGATCTCCGAGGCGGCGACTGGGGTGGGCGAGGAGATGGCCGACGTCGGCCTGGCCATGCAGCGCGCGCTCGACAAGACCGAGAACATGAAGGCCCGGGCGGGTGCCGTGCAGGAGCTCGAGGCGGCCGGCACGTTCGACGATCTGACCGCGCTGGGCCCGGGCGAGGACGACATCGACCGCCAGCTCAAGCAGCTCTCCTCGACCTCGGAGGTCGATGCCGACCTGGCCAGGATGAAGTCCGAGCTCGGGTCGGGGAACTCGGGATCGGCTGGAGAGCTCGGCAGTGGCGACGGGGCCGCTGATACCACGGCGTCGCCTGAATCGGCGCCTGGCGCCGGGGCCACGCAGGAGCCCGCCGAGCAGCCGTCGTCCGGCCCGGGACAGTGATCGTCCGGATCGCCACCGAAGGTCAGTACGAGCTGCTGGAAAACGACGTCGAGACTCTGGGCGAGCTCGACAACCAGGCGGTGTCGGCCTGTGTGTCCGGCGACGAGGAGCAGTTCCACGAGGTGTTCGGGCGGATGCTCGACTTCGTCCGCACCCACGGGCAGCCCGTGGCGCACGACACCCTGGCCGGCTCGGACGTGATCCTCCCCCCGCCCGACACCTCGATCGAAGAGGCCAAGGCGGAGTTCACGGGCGATGGCCTGATCCCGGGTTAGGCCCGGGCGCCTGATCTGAGGAGTAGCGCTTGCCTCCCAGAGCCACGGTGCCGACGAGCACTTTCTCACGCAACCGTCGCATCATCCTCGCGACCGCTCGCGGGCTGGCCGGCGGCCTGGTCCGGCGACCCTCCGAGTTCCGCCGGCACGTGATCCGGGACACGTGGACGATCGCCAAGCGCTTCGGGGCCAGCGGGATCCAGAACATCGAGTTCCGCGACATCCCGTTTCTCTACGGCGCGAGGGTCGAGGGCTACGTCGATGACCATCAGCGCGCGATCATCGCGGCCCTGGTCAGCGGGCTCGGGGCGCAGACATTCTTTGAGATCGGCACCAGCCTCGGCCGGCAGGCCTGGACCGTGGCCCACCACGCCCCGGACGTACAGATCTGGACGCTCGACGTCCCGCCCTCGGCCGAGGCCGATAGCACGGCGCTCGAGCTCGGCGCCGACGACCGGACGTACTTCCGGCCCGTCGATCGGTGCGGCGAGGCCTTCCGCGGCACCGACGAGAGCGAGCGGATCACCCAGCTCTGGGGCGACTCGGCCACCTTCGACTACTCCCCCTACGCCGGGAGGATCGACTTCGTCTACGTAGACGGCGCCCACAGCTACGACTACGTGCGCAGCGACACGGGCAAGGCGCTCCAGATGCTGAGCCCGCAGGGCACGATCGTCTGGGATGACTACGTCACCAGTCCTGGGGTGTATGAATACCTGGGCGAGCTGGCGCCGACTCTGGATTGCCCGATCTACCACCTGATCGACACCCGGATGGCGTTCTACAGCCGCCAACACTTCGTCACGCGAGCGCCCCAGGACAACTTCCCCTTCGGCTGAGCGCTAGCCGGTGACGCGCAGAACGCGCGAGGTCCCGAGGACCTTGCCCCGGGCGCTGAGCGCCTGCACGGCCACGTAACCGGGGCGGTGGGGGAGGTCGATCGTCGTCTCAAAGCCGCGCCACGGCGACTTGGCCAGCGCCTTAAGCGCGGTCGGTCGCGACCCCGTCTCGACGCGCCAGCTGGCCACCCGGGTGGCGCCGTTCCAGCTGGCGTACACCTTCAGTTCGCCGTTCGAGCCAGACGAGGTGGCGATCGCCGGTTGCGTCAGCGGCTGGCCGGTCCAGGGGAAGCGGTAGGCCCGGTAGGAACGGACCTTCAGCGGCAGGCTGTCGGTGAAGATCTGTCGGCCTGAGCGTGAGTACTCGGAGAAATCAGGCGCGGTTCCCCAGCCGACGAATACATCGTGGTTTGGCAGCACCTGGACGCTGCCCTCGTAATTGGTCAGCACCGGCGGCGTGTGGGCATAGCGGTGAACGAGCGAGGCGGTCTTCTTGGCGGTGTTCAGCCTCAGCGCCTTGCCGGTCGACTGCTGTTCCTCGTGGTGGGTGAAGTCAGACGCGTCGTCGAACACCGTGAGCACGTGACCGCTCAGGTGGGCGTCGTGCTGCCACTCGAACCTGGCTTTTGACTCGAGCCTGAAGCTCGAGTTCCGGCCGCCGAGCGTCCAGATCACCTTGCCGGTCCGGTGGCTGATCTCATAGACGGCCCAAGTGTTACGAGCCGAGATCAGGAGGTTGCCGTCAGGCAGCTGCTGGATCGAGTTGAGGTGAAAGTAGTCGTACGGAACGTCTCCGGGCTTGCCGAAGTAGGAGGCACTGAGCGGAACATGACCGAGGGCGTGCCATTCCCAGAGCACCTGGCCGGTCCTGACGTCCAGTTCCTGAATCACACAGTCCATCAGCGGCCCGTTGCGCTGTCCGCCGATGCTGGTCAGGTCGGCCCGGACGGGGACATACGAATCCACCAGCGCCGTTCCACCCGGCGTGAGCTGAAACTCGTGCAGATCGGCGGAGTAGCCGTATCCGCCGTGCAGAACCGCCAGCGTCCGGTAATGGCGGTTCACGACCACGTTCTGGCCGCCCAGCCCGTAACCGGCCGAGATCACCGTTCCCTGCCACCAGGTGAGGACGGGGCGGCCCAGATACCTCTGGACCTCGAGGTTCAGCGCCTCGCCGTGACTCACCGGGTCAAACCACAGCAACTGGCCCCGGCTGTTCAGAATCATCGGCCCCGACTGGGCGGCGTGATCGGGGGCCAGAAAGATGTCGCCCGAGGCTGGGTCGGGATTGGCGGCGGCGCTGATCGGCGGGGGATGCAGCTTCGGCGCCGAGCGGAAGTGCTGGATGGGCGTCGACGGCGAGGGTGCCGGCGTGCCCGGCGAAGCGGCCGGGACCCCAACCGTGAACGAGAAACCGAGCGCCGTGGCGCCGGGGGCCCCTGACGCAGTGCCGGCGGCGGGCGAGGCCAGCATGGCCTTGACGTCGACCCGTTCGCCGGCGGCGAACGGGCGGGTGGGCAGGAAGGCGGCACCGGCGCCGTCGGGCAGCGAGATCAGCCGGCCGGCGTGGGTCCCGGTGTGCGAGCCGGTGACGAGCACTGATTTGAGCTCTGAGGGCTTGAGCGAGGAGAAGATGACGTGTGACAGGGGCGCGGCGTCGGGGGTGCCTGGGAACGGGATCACGTGCAGGGCCGTCGAGGCCGCGGCCGCCGGGCTGGGGGCGAAGGAGAGCGCCGCCGCGATCAGCAGCCCGCTGAGGACGTGCCTTGGCCGGAGGTGGAGCGTCACGACCGGCTGGGGGCCGAGGTCCCGATCACCTCGCCCCGGGCGCCCAGCGCCTGGACGGCGAGGTAGCGGGGCGGGTGCGACACGACGATCGTCGTCTGAAAGCCGCTCCGGCGCGCCGTGGTCAGAGCCTTGAGCGCTCCCGGGCTGCTACCTCCCCGGACCCGCCAGCTCGACACCTGCGTTGCGCCGTTCCAGCTGACCAACACCTTGACGCTGTCCTTTCCCTGCCTGGCGAGCGCCACCGCAGGCCGGGCCGTGGGGTGGCCACTCCAGCGAAAGCGGTACGCCCGGTAGGAATTGGTGCCAAACGGCAGGCTGCCGGCGAAGATCTGCTTGCCGGAGGCGCTGTATTCCGAGAACTGGGGCTGCCTGCCCCAGCCGACGAAGACATCGTGGTTGGCCAGGATCTGGGCGCTTCCTTCCACCGAGGTGAGGACCGGTGGCGAGTGGACGTAGCGCTTGATGAGCGACGCGGTCATCGTGGTCGTGTCCAGGCGCAGGATCTTGGCCGAGGATTGATGCTCCTCCTGCGGGAGCGCGGCGTCGTCGAACAGACTCAGCGTGTGGCCTGAGAGCCGGGCGTCGTGCTGCCACTCGAAGTTCGTACCCGATCGCATCTTGAAGTTCGAGTACCGGCCGCCGAGCGTCCAGATCACGCGTCCGGTCTGCTTGTCGATCTCATACACCGACCAGGTATCTCGCGCCGAGATCAGCAGGTTGCCGTTCGGAAGCTGCTGGATCGAGTTCAGGTGGAAGTACTCGTACGGGGGCCACCCTGAAGGCCGGCCGTCCTGCGACGCGCTCACGGGGACATGGCCGAGCGAGTGCCATTCCCACAGGACCTGGCCCGTCTTGACGTCGAGCTCCTGGATCACGCAGTCGAGCACGGCGCCGTGGGGCTGACCGCCGATGCTGGTCAGGTTGGCCTGCACCGGCGTGTATGCGTCGACCAGCGCGGTTCCCTGGGGGGTGAGTTGGAACTCGTGCATGTCGACGCGATAGCCGTCGCCCGCCTGGAGCGTGGCCACCGTGCGGTAGGAGCGATCCATGATCACGTCCTCGTTGCGCGTGCCGTGGGCAAACGTCTGCTGAAACCAGGTCAGGACGGGGTGGCCCTGGTAGCTCTGCGCCTCGAGATTCGCCGCCCAGCCATCGACCGGGTGAAACCACACCAGACCTCCCCGGTGGTCCAGGATCATCAAGCCGTTTTGGACCCGGGCCCTGGGGGGCGGCGTGAACTCCGTCAGGAAGATGTCCCCGGAGGCGCTGTCGGGATCGGCGCTGGCGCTGATGACCGGCGGGTGGATCCCGGGTTCCGAGCGAAAGCTCTGCGTGGGTGTCGAGGAGGTTCCCGCGAGCTGACCGAGCCATTCGGCGCGGGGGGAGGCCCGAGCCGGTCTCGCCGTCGCGGGGGTCGTCGCCGGGGTGGCGACCGTGAACGAGAACCGGAGCGTGGCGGCTCCCGGATCGCCCTCTGCCGTCCCCGCCGCCGAGGAAGCGAGCTTCGCCGTGACACTCACCTGCTCTCCGGCGGCGAACGGATGGTCGAGCTTGAACTCCGTCCCTCCGCCGGCAGGAAGAGGCACGATCCGCCCGGCGTGGGACCCGCTGCTCGAACCCGTCACGGTCACTGATTTCAGCTCGGATGCTTGCAATGAGGAGAAGATGATCTGCGACAGCGGTGAGGCGTCGGGCGTCCCGGGGAACGGGATCACGTGCAGGGCGGGGGCGGCCGCGGCCGAGGCCGCCAACGCGGCCTGTGCGCCGGCCAGCAGGACAGTGCGCAGAACCCACCTGTTGAGGCGTCGAGCGGTCACAGCGTGCGGATGCCTGAGGTGCCGATCACCTGTCCGCGGGCGTTCAGCGCCTGCACGTCGAGGTATCGGCCCGGGTGGCGGAGCGTCAGGACGGTTTCAAATCCAGTCCTGGGCGAATGACCGATCGCGCGCAGCGCCCCGGGGCGGGATCCGGCTCGTGCGCGCCAGACGGACACGGCGGTGGCGCCGTTCCAGCTCACGTACACCTTGACCACGCCTCTCGACTGATTGGAGATCGCGAGCGACGGTGGGCTCTGGGCCTGCCCCTTCCACTGAAAACGGTACGCCCGGTAGGAATAAACGTTGAGCGGAAGGCTGGCGTTGAAGATCTGCCGTCCTCGGCTCGTGTATTCGGAGAAGTCCGGCTGCCGGCCCCAACCGACGAACACGTTGCGGTCCTTCAGGATCTGGACGCTGCCGGCCAGGCCGGCCAGCAGCGGCGGCGAGTGGGTGTAGCGATGCGCGAGCGACGCCGTCATCGCGGTGGTGTCGAGGCGCATGACCTTGGCCGACGATTGGCGCTCTTGCTGAGGCGACGCGCCGTCGTCGAAGACCGTCAGCGTGTTGCCGGTCAGGTGGGCGTCGTGCTGCCATTCGAAGTTGGTTCCGGCTCCCATGTGAAAGCTCGGATTCCGGCCCCCCAGCGTCCAGATCACCCGGCCTGTCTGCTTGTCGATCTCATACACCGACCAGGTGTTGCGGGCCGAGACGAGGAGGTTGCCGTTCGCGAGCTGCTCAATCGAATTCATATGGCAGAAATCGAGTGGCGCGGCCCCATACTGGCTGGCATGGGTCGCGCTGACTGGTACGTGGCCCAGCATGTGCCACTCCCACAACACCTGGTCCGTCTTGACGTCGAGCTCCTGGATCACGCAGTCCGTGACCGCGCCACTGGAGGATTCTCCGACGGTGCTCAGATCGGCCTTCACGTCCGAGAAGGCGACGATGTAGGCCGTCCCCTGAGGGGTGAGCTGGAACTCGTGGAGGTCGGGGCGGTACCCGTCGCCCCCACCCACGATGGCCACGGTCCGGTACGAGCGATTGACGATCACGTCCTCGGCGCGGAAGTTGTGGTCGCCAGCCGCGACGTGCTGCCACCACGTGAGGACCGGTTGACCTAGATACCGCTGAACCTCGAGGTTGGCTGCGTAGCCGCGGACTGGCTGGAACCACACCACCCGGCCGGCGCTGTCGAGGATCATTGGCCCGTCCTGACTGGAGTCCCGGGGGGTGAGGAAAATGTCGCCTGAGCTCGAGTCTGGGTCCGAGGTGGCGCTGACCTGCGGTGGGTGCAGCCCGGGAGCGGAGCGGAAGCTCTGGGTGGGCGAAGTCGCCTCGCTCCCCAGCGCGGCCGGCCAATCGGGGGCGTACGCTCTGGGAGCCCTCGCGGCACCCGTCGAGTTGGCCGGCGTGGCGACGGTGAAGGAGAAGTCGAGCGCCGTCGACCCGGGGGCTCCCGAGGCCGTGCCGGCGGCCGGCGAGGTGAGTGCCGCTGTCACCTGGACGTGCTCGCCGTAGGCGAACGGATGGGTGGGTATGAACGCGCTTCCCGCCCCGTCGGGCAGGGCGACCAGCTGACCCGGGTGGCCCCCGCTGCTCGAGCCGGTGACGGTCACCGACTTGAGCTCCGAGGGCGCAAGCGAGGAGAAGATGATGTGGGAATAGCGCGAGGCGTCGGGCGTCCGGGGAAACGGGATCACGTGCAGGGCCGGGGCGGCGGCCGTCGCCGGGGTGCTCAGCGCGGCCTGTGCCGCAGCGAGGAGGGCAACGCGCAGGACCCACGTCTTGACGCGTCGTGCGCTCACAGCTTCCTCACGCGGGACGTGCCGATCACCTTCCCGTGGGCGTTCAGCGCCTGCACGGCCACGTATCGCGGCTGGGCGTGGAGCTCGATCGTCGTTTCGAAGGCATCGTGCTTGGCCAGGGCAAGAGACTTGAGGTGAGCTGGCCCAGCGCCTCCGCGGACACGCCACGCGGTCACCTGAGTGGCGCCGTTCCAGCTGACATACACCCTGAGCGTGCCCGGGCCCTCGCGTGAGACAGCCACCGATGGCCGCGTCCGCGGTGCTCCGTTCCAGCGGAACAGGTAGGCCCGGTAGGAGTTGCTCCCCAGCGGGAGGGACCCGCTGAATATCTGCTTCCCGGTGGCGGAGTATTCCGAGAAGTCAGGCTGGCTGCCCCAGCCCACGAACACATCGTGATTTGACAGGAGCTGCGCGCTGCCCTCGATTGCCGCGACGAGCGGAGGCGAGTGGGTGTAGCGGTGGAGGAGCGATGCGGTCATCGCGCTGGTGTTGAGCTTCAGCACCTTGGCCGATGACTGATCCTCCTCCTCGGCGGCGCCGTCCGACGCGTCGTCGAACACGCTGAGGACTGCGCCGTGGTGAAGGCGAGCGTCGTGTTGCCACTCAAAACGCGCGCCCGACCGGAGCTTGAAGTTCGAGTCCTTGCCCCCAAGCGTCCAGAGCACGGCGCCGGTCTGCTTGTCGATCTCATACACCGCCCAGGTGTTCCGGGCGGAGACCAGGAGGTTGCCGTTCGGCAGCTCCTGGATCGAGTTGAGATGGAAGAAGTCATACGGAGTGGCCGGCTGCTCGCCCCAATAGCTCGCTTTCAGTGGGACGTGCCCCAGCGCGTGCCATTCCCATAGGACCCGGCCCGTCTTGACGTCGAGCTCCTGGATCACGCAGTCAAGGACGGTGCCGCTCGCCGGGCCGCCGATGCTGGTCAGGTTGGCCGAGACCGGCGTGTAGGCGTCGATCAGGGCGGTCCCCTGAGGTGTGAGCTGGAACTCGTGCATGTCGGAGTGGTAGCCCTCGCCCGCGTGCACTGTGGCCACGGTCCGGTAGGAGCGATCGACGACCACCCCCTCGTTGCTCTGCGGGTTGCCATCGACCTGCTGCCACCAGGTGAGGACCCGCCTTCCCTGATAACGCTGCACCTCGAGGTTGGTGGCGTAGCCCTGAACGCGACGAAACCAGACCAGGCGTCCTCGGCGATCGAGGATCATCGGCCCGTTCTGGAGGGCCGAGCCGTAAGGCGTGAAGGCGGTCAGAAAGATGTCGCCTCCCGAAGCGGCTGATCCGGTGGCCTGGATGGCCGGTGGGTGCAGCGCCTGGGCGGAGTGGAAGCGCTGGGCGGGCACTCCGCTCGTTCTTGAGAGCGCCCCCAGCCAGCTGACGGCGTCCGCTCGCCGTCGGGCGGCGGTGGCCAAGCCGGGTGCGGCGACTGTGAACGAGTAGCTGAGCGTGGTGGCGCCGGGGTCGCCGGATGCGGTCCCGCCGGCTGGTGAATCCAGGGTCGCGGTGACCCTCACCCGCTCGCCCGGGGTGTAAGGGTGAGCCGCCGTGAAGGCCGTCCCGGCGCCATCTGGCAGAGCGGTTAGGCGGCCGGTGTGCCGGCCGCTGCTTGACCCGGTCACGGCGACCGTCTTGATCTGTGAGGTTCGCAACGAGGAGAAGATGATCTGGGAGGAGGGCGAGGCGTCTGGCGTCCCGGGAAACGGGATCACGTGCAGGCCGGGGGCGGCCGTCGCTGAACCGACCAGGAGGAGGTACGCGGCGGCGGGCAGCGCGCCGCGCAGGAGCAGGCGGCCCGCGCGTCGAGTCACAGCTGCCGCACGCTCGTGGTACCGATCACTTTGCCGTGGGCGTTGACGGCCTGCACGGCCAGATATCGCGGCCGGCTGTGGAGCACGATCGTCGTCTCAAAGCCGCTTCGGGGAGCACTGGCCAGCCCGTGGAGGCCGCTTTGCCGGCTGCCTCCACGCACCTGCCAGGTGGCCACCTGGGTAGCGCCGTTCCAGCTCACGTACACGCGAACGTCCCCGTTGGGCTGCCGTGAGACGGCCACCGAGGGCCTCGTTCGAGGCTGGCCGGTCCAGCGAAAGCGGTAGGCCCGGTAGGACGTGGTTCCAAGCGGCAGCGTGCCGTTGAAGATCTCCCGGCCGCTCGGGCTGAACTCGGTGAAGTCCGACTGCCCCCAGCCCACGAAGACGTTGTGGTTGGGGAGGAGCTGGGTGCTGCCCTCGCCCTGACTGAGAAGCGGTGGGGTGTGGGTGTAGCGATGGACGAGGGAGGCGGTGTTCGTTTTGAGGTTGAGGCGAATCGTCTTGGCCGAAGACTCTGATTCGTTCTGGGAGACGCCATTCGCCGCGTCGTCAAAGATGCTCAGCAATCCGTCCGCCTGGAGGTGGGCGTCGTGCTGCCACTCAAACCGAGCTCCCTTGCCGATCCTGAAGTTCGAGTGTTTCCCCCCGAGCGTCCACACGATCCGGCCGGTCCGCTTGTCGATTTCGTAAACGGACCAGGTATTGCGCAGCGAGATCAGCAGGTTTCCGTTCGGGAGCTGCTGGATCGAGTTGAGGTGAAAGAGGTCGTAGGGGGTCGTCGATGATTTCGGGGGCGCGAGGTAGGAGGCGCTCAGCGGGATGTGCCCGAGCACGTGCCACTCCCACAGCAGCTGACCGGTCTTGACATCGAGTTCCTGGATCAGGCAGTCCATCACGATGCCGTTGGCCGGCCCGCCGACGCTCGTCAGATTCTGGCGCGTCAGCGTGTAGGCATCGATCAATGCCGTCCCTGTGGAGGTGAGCTGGAACTCGTGCATATCGGGCACGTATCCCTCGGCAGCATGCAACACGCGGGTGGCCCGGTAGGCGCGGCCCATGATCACGTCCTCGTTGTTCGCCCTGGATCCTCCTGCCTCCTGAAACCAGGTCAGGACCGGCTGTCCCTGGTAGTGCTGGACCTCGAGGTTGTGAACGAAGCCGTCGATCGGGTGAAACCACACCAGCTGTCCGCGGCTGTTCAGGATCATGGGGCCCTCCTGGATGGAGTACCTCGGCGTCAGGAAGATGTCGCCCGTGCTCGAGTCAGAATCCGAGCTGGCCGTGACGTCCGGTGGATGCAGCTCCGGCGCCGAGTGGAAGCTTTGAATCGGCTCGCTGCTCTCGCGGGCGTTGGCGCGAGGTGGCAGAGGGCGGGGAGTACCGGGAAACCCCCGCACGGATACCGTGAATGAGAATTTGAGCGTGGTGGCGCCGGGGTCGCCGGACGCCGTTCCCGCGGCCGGCGAATCCAGGTTGGCGGTGACCTGGACCTGCTCGCCGGGCGTAAAGGCTCGGTCCGGGATGAACGCCGTGCCGGCTCCGTCGGGCAGCGCGAGCAGCTGTCCTGGGTGCATGCCGCTGCTTGTGCCGCTTACGACCAGCGATTTCAGCTCGGCGGGTTGGAGCGAGGAGAAGATGATGTGGGAGGAGGGCGAGGCGTCGGGCGTCCCGGGGAACGGGACCACGTGCAGGGCCGGCGCGGCGCTGGCCGTGCCCGTCAGCCAGGCCAACGACAGCGCGACCGCAAGGCCACGCATGGGCCGAGCCCCAATTGCCCTCCGGACGACGCCCACGGGCCGAGTCTAGTGGTCGGGACCGTGGGGTGGTCGGGTCCGATTCATCTAGCGGGGCGCCGGCCGCGTCGCCGAGGTTCGCAGCACCTTCCCCTTGGCGCTCAACGCTTGCACGGCCACATACCGCGGTGTGCTGTGCAGCGTCATCACGGTTTGAAAGCCGGTCCGGCTGGCGTGATCGATCGCGTGCAGGGCACCGGGATGGGACCCGCCCACGGCGCGCCATGAGGCCACTTTCGTGGCGCCGTTCCAGCTGACGTACACCTTCAGGCTTCCGTTGGTCTTAGACAGGGCGAGCGACGGCCGCGTGCGCGGTTGCCCGCTCCACCCAAACCGGAACGCGCGGTAGGAGGCTGACGCCAAACGGCAGGGAGCCACTGAAGATCTGAGCGCCACCCGCGGCGTACTCAGAAAATTCAGGCTGCGTCGCCCCAGCCGACGAACACATCGTGGTTGGGGAGTAGCTGGGCCGAGCCCTCGGCGCCGGTGACCAGCGGCGGCGAGTGGACGTAGCGCCGGATGGGCGAAGCGGTCATCGTGGCGAAGTCGAGCTTGTCCACTTTGGCCGAGGACTGGGGCTCCTCCTGGGAGCTTCCATCCGACGCGTCGTCGAACACGCTCAGGGTCCCGTCGGGGTAGAGGTGGGCGTCGTGCTGCCACTCGAAGCCTGCCCCTGACTCGACCTTGAAGTTCGAGTACTTCCCCCCGAGTGTCCAGATCACCTTGCCGGTCTTCTTGTCGATCTCGTACACGCCCCACGTGACCCTGGAGGACACGAGCAGGTTGCCGTTCGGGAGCTGCTGGACCGAGTTGAGGTGGAAGAAGTCATACGGGATGCCCGCCTTGGGCGTCCCCATGAAGGCCGCCCTGAGCGGCACGTGTCCCAGGGCGTGCCACTCCCACAGAACTCGGTCGGTCTTGACGTCCAGTTCCTGGATCACGCAGTCCATCAGCGAGCCGTGACTCGATCCTCCGACCGAGGTCAGGTTCGCCCGCACGGGCACGTAGGCGTCGATCAGGGCCGTTCCCTGGGGGGTGAGCTGGAACTCGTGGATGTCGGCGACGTAGCCGTAGCCGGCGCGCAGTACGGCGATCGGCCGGTAGGACCGACCCATGATCACGTCCTCGCCCTCGACCGATTTCGCCCGCTGCCACCAGGTCAGAGCCGGAAGGCCGTGATATCGCTGGACCTGGAAGTTCGTGGCGAAGCGCGTGCACCGGGTGAAACCAGATCAGTCGGCCGCGCGGGTCCAGGATCATCGGCCCCGCCTGGGAGGCGGCGGGGTTTGCCGTAATAGCCGGGGTCAGGAATATGTCCCCGGACTTGGTGTCGCGATCAGAGGTGGCGCTCACGATCGGTGGATGCAGTCCAGGAGCCGAGCGAAAGCTCTGCGTCGGGGTGCCGCCGGCGGTGCGGCTCTGGGTGTCGCGGGCCGACCGCTCCGTGGTGCGGGCGATCGGGCCGTTGAACGGCGTTGCTATCCCGACCGTGAAGGAGAACCGCAGCACGGTGGCCCCGCGCGCACCCGCTGCTGTTCCGTTGGCTGATGAGCCGAGCTTGGCCACCACGCTGACGCGCTCTCCCGGCTTGAACGGCTTGCTGGGCACAAACGCCGCGCCGCCGCTGTCAGGCAGCGTCGTCAGCCGGCCGGCGTGACGGCCGCTCTGTGAGCCGGTGACGGTCACGGCCTTGATGTCTGAGGGCCGCAGCGAGGAGAAGATCACCTGGCTCAGGGGCGAGGCGTCCGGCGTGCCCGGGAAGGGAATGACGTGGAGGGCGGGCGCCGCTCTGGCCGAGGCGGCGAGCAGCAAGGAGGAAACGGCGACGAGCACACCGCTTAGTCCGTGCCGCTCGATTCACGCCCACTCGCACCGGCGCGATGGTAGAGGCCGACGTTCCTTCCCCAAGAGCGCGTACGCAGCTCGGGCTGCTATCAGTTCACACGCACGAGCTCGAAGCGGGCACTCCGGGAGATGACCGGGAATCCGGACTCGGCGGCCCAGCGAGGTTCTCGGTCGGTGGTGAAGGGCGGAGGACGACCAATGGCGATCTCCAACACCTCGTAGCGGCCCCGTCGGACTGCGCTTAGCCAGGCCTGCCGGCTTTGGTACTGGGTCAGGTGCCCGCGATGAAGCGGTCCGACGAACGCGACCCGGTTCTGGATCCGCTCACCGAACATCGGCCACGCCGGGGAAGTACCAGCGAAGTTGAAGGACCCGGCCAGGCCTACGCGCAGCGGAGCGGGATGATCCTGGATCCAGGCGAATGTCGGGTCGTAGGCGGCATAGCGCCTCGCGTTTGCCCTGCGTTGGACGACGTATCCCAGCGCGATCAACGCGGCGAGCCCTCCGGCTAATGCCATGACCCGAATCGCTGGTGTCGTCGCGCTTCTGACTTCGCTCCGCCACCGGAGCCAGCCGCCGGTCCCCACCAATGCCACCGTGCGAGGCCGATGACTAGAAACAACGGCCTGGTCTTCAGGACCCGGTCCGCGGCGACCACGCCCTGGATCGTTGCCCCACACGCAACCAGCTCCAGCAGGATCAGGACCCGACGGCGAGCGGAGACGACCGCTGCCGCCAACGCGGCGAGCGCGACCCCCATGGCCGGGATCAGATAGCGGACGTTGACCCAAGCCAGTACCGGTCTATTGCGGCCCCCGAACGCGGAATATGGGGTCACGGCGTAAAGGACGACTAGGAGCGCACTGATCAGGAGCAGCACCGACACCAGGCCGAAGAGCGCGCCTGCGCCGGGTATCGCCCCCGCCGAGCGCCATGCCGCGAGGCCCAGGCCGAGTAGGAGCATCAGGCCGGGGAGACCCGCTGCCTTCCTGAGAGCCGGCCAGATGTACTGGCTCAGAACGTGAGGGCTGCCCAGGTAGTCGGCGATCGAGAACCCGGCCACCGCTCGGTAGAGATCGGGCGGCGCGGGAAAGATCGTGTGCCCGGCCACGGCGATTCGCACCGGATAAGACCGGATCGCCCGTCTCTACAAGGTTCCTGAGTAGCCAGAACCCTGATACGGCGAGGGTCACCCCGAGGAGCACGCCCGCTTGGGAGAAGGTCTGACGCCAGGATTTCGACCCCGCAAGCCTCTCGGGACCAGGGCAAGGACGATCCAAGCCAATGCAATTACGACAACCGCGGAGCTGAAGTACCAAAGCGACCCGGCAGCGAAGCCCAAGCCCGAGGGCCGCGAGCGCGAGGTCCGACGACCTCCCAGATCGGACGTGCCGGAGCAGGAACAGCAGCCCCGTGGCGAACGCAGCCACCGCCACCGCGTCTGGGGGGCGCCGATTGGACCTCCCAGGCGACGGTCGGAATGCGCACAGAACATGGCCGCCAGCACGATTGCCGCTCCGCGCGGCGCCTGGAGTTCGCGCGCCGTGCAATAGCTGGCCAGGCCAGTCGCCCCCAAGGCCAGGAATGGGACGAGGCCCACAAACGCGTCGTTGTGGAAAGGCAGAACAAATGCGGCCAGCAACAGGTCTGCCGTCTGGGGATACGTTCCGTGGGTCTGAAGCGGAAACAGCTCCGTGATGTGCCAGACGCTGCCGGACTGGATCCAGTGGCCAATGACCGGCAGGTCATAGGAGATGAAGTCCACCGCCAGCGGGGGCTTGGAAATCACTGTCAACAGCTTGCGACCGCCCAGCCGGCCACGGCGAGAGCGGCCGCGGCGGGCAGCACCAGCTGGCTCAACGCTCGTCGGCTGGCGGCGAGACGGTCCTCCCGGTGGTGGACGCGGGGGCGCGCTTCGGCCCTCGGTCCAGCATTGCCGCCAACGCGGCCAGCAAGACCGCGGTGCCCGTGAACGTCCCCCGAGTGAGGATGCCGAGCATCCCCGGGAGCAGCACGAGAACGCCAGCAGGCTCGCGGTGAGCAGCAGGAGGGCCGCCGCCTTGACAGGTCCGACCGAGCTGAGGCAGCCAGCGACCGCCAGATATGTACCGCGGCGAACGCCGGAACCCCCGGCGGCGACCAGCAGGATCACGACGCCGACTAGATATCCCCCTGGACCCATATCGAGACGATTAACCTCACGCCTCCCATCGATATCGTTGTCCTGTGCCCAAGCCGTCGGTCGCTGTAGCAATCCCCGCCTATAACGAGGCGGACGGAATCGGCGGCTTCCTGGAGGAAATCGACCGTGCGCTAACGCCCGCACGTAGTCATCTCACGTTGGTCGTGGTCGACGACGCCTCGACCGATGACACCGCCCCCGTCCTGTCCTCTGCCAGCTCGAAGCTTCAGACGGAGCTCGATCGTCGTCCGCAATCCCACCAATCGCGGTCACGGACCAAGCCTGCTCGATGGCCTATCGCCGAGCCCTGCAGACCGAGCCCGACTATGTGCTTCAGGTCGACGGCGACGGGCAGTTTCACGGCAGCGATCTGCGCCGCGTGCTTGTGCTGCTGATGGACGAAGCGCATGCCGTCTCAGGCGTCCGGCGCTTCCGGGTGGATCCGTGGTTTCGGATGGCCATGAGCCGGCTCATCCGCCTGTACATCACCTCGAGCTTCGCCGTTCGAGCCCGCGATCCCAACTGTCCGCTGCGCGGGTACGAGGCGAGGCTCCTCACGGAGCTACTGGACGCCCTGCCTCGCGACTGCCTGGTCCCGAATCTGTACCTGACGATCGTCGCTTCTCGCCGCGGTGTCCCCCTGCTCGAGGTCGACGTCAGCCACCGCGTGCGGCGGGGTCGCGAGGCAGGCGGAACGACGTGGCGGGGAGCCCGGATCTCGCCTATTCCGGCGCGGCTGGTGCGCTTCTCGCTCGCTGCGTTGTGGGAATCCAGAAGGTTCCGGTCCGCCATGGACACGCCCTCGTGGGGACGGTGCTTCCTTGACTGGCCTCACCGAGCCCGAGCGATCACGAACATCCGGTCCCGAAAATCCGGAGCCCACAGCCGTTCGGCCAGCCGGGCCGCCTGGGCCCCCCTGACGAGCAACCGGCAACCGCCTCGGAGTAGCCCCCAATCCGCTCAGGTAGTAGCGGACCGTGAATGCCTTCGGCGCCGTGCCGACGTCGAGGATCTCGAATCCGCTGCGGTGGAGGAGCTCGGTGATCGATCGGCGCGTGAAGTACTGGACGTGGGTCGGAATCACCGACCACCAGCGTCGGCCCATGATCCGGGCCAGGGCGCTGCCCGCGTCGGGCAGCGCCAGCCACACGACACCGTCGGTGTTCAGCAGCCCGCGGACATGAGTGAGCGCCTCTGCCGGGACAGGCAGGTGCTCGATCACGTCGCCCATGACCACTGCGTCAAAGGCAGCCGGCCAAGCGGCGCGGAAAGCAGCTCACCCGTTCTGACGTCGAGTCCGAGCCGATCCCGAGCGTAAGAGGAGGCGAAATGGCTGGGCTCGACCCCGACCGTATGCCATCCCCGCGCCCTGGCTTCGGCCAGCATGAAACCCACCCAGCAGCCGAGATCGAGCAGCCGTCCGCGCTGAGGCGCATGGGTCTCAATCCGCCCCAGTGCCAGCCGTGCAGTGGCTCGCTGGCCGACTTCCTCCTCGATGTAGTCCTCTGAAGCGGCATCTGAGTAGCTGCTGCCCAAAAGCTGCTCGCCCGGCATCGGATCGAGCTGCATGTGGCCGCAGGTCTGGCAACGGACGATGTCCGCAAGGGCGGTCCCGAATTTGCGCGTCGTGGGTATCAGTCCCTCGGGCCCCGTCTGGCCGCCGACCTTCAGATGAGGACGAAGGGCCGGCCCGCCGCATGCGGCGCACGCTGACATCAGCCGGGGTCAGTCGTTCTCGGAAATGCGGTCCCGATCATCTCGGCCGGCGCAGGCTAGGGCCTTCGACGCGCCAGGATCGTGCAAAAGAGAGTCCCCTCGTGCTCGACCCGTTCTATGTCAAGCCCGGCGTCGCCGCTCACTTCTCGGAGCCGTGGTATCTCAACTGCCGATCCCGTCCAGGCCGCGTGGAGGTAGCTGCGCCCCTTGATCAGCCCCATAAGCCGTCGTACGGCGCCGGGGGGGCGATGCACACTCGGGTCGTTGGATACCTGGATCGCCGCAAACCCCCGGGGACGAAGTACGCGTGCGATCTCTCGCATGTACCCGTACGTGAGCTCCGGATCAGGCATGTGCTGGAAGACGACGAAAGAGATGGCGGCATCGCAGCTGGCATCGGCCAGCGGAGCGAGGCTACGACCGTCGCCGTGAATCCACCGCACGTTGCTCAGGCTGGCGTTGTATTGCCGAGCCTGGGTGAGCATCTCCTCCGAGATGTCAAAGGCATTGACCGATCGCACCCGGTGGGCCAGGGCCCTCGTAACCCGGCCGATCCCACACCCGATCTCGACCACATCCTCCTGGCCAGTCAGCTCGAAGCCAAGCTCCGCCGCGAGGTTGTCCAGAACTTCTTCCCCGGCCTCCCAAAAGGTCGGCTCGTCTGGCTTCCCGCGCACCTGACGGTTATCGACGTAGTGGAAGGCGTCTTCGCGCGCCGCCCCATCCCAGTACTGCTCCATGTTGTCGGCTGACACCGGGACGATGGTAGAAAGTCAGGACGTCATGGTCAGGCTGCCGCTTCCACGATTCTCAAGACGACAAGGGGCGGAGTCCGCCGGACCGGACCACCTTGCTCTTCTCTTGGACGGCGCCAGCGAGGCCGACCGGCGGATAGTCGAGGCCAGCCTGCAGCATTCCATGACCGGGCCAGCTCGCGTTCTGGCCCTCATCGACGCCGTTCGCTACTGCGACGCCCGTCAGGTCGAAGGTGCCTTTGTCGAGTGTGGAGTGTGGCGTGGAGGGTCGGTCTTGGCGATGCTCATGACACTGCAGGACCTCGGAAATGACTCACGGGATATCTACCTGTATGACACGTTCGAAGGGATGACCGAACCCACCAACTACGACACGTCAGATCTCGCTCCGCCTGCGCTGCAAACTTGGAGCGAGGCGCAGCAGGAGAATCGGGTCGCCTGGCCCGAGGTATTCGATTCAGAGCTGGTGTGTGAAGAGTCCGTACGACGGTTATTGGCGCAGACGGGCTACCCGGCCGACCGGCTGCACTTCGTCCGCGGTCCGGTCGAACAAACCATTCCAGGCCAGGTCCCGAAGGAGATAGCGCTCCTCCGACTCGACACCGACTGGTACGAATCGACGAGACATGAGCTTGTTCATCTATTCCCACGTCTGCGACCAGGTGGCGTTCTGATCATTGACGACTACGGTCACTGGCACGGGGCCAGGAGGGCGGTCGACGAGTACTTCGCTTCTGAGCACCCGCCGCTGCTGCTGGGCCGGATCGATTACACGGCCCGGATCGCCACCAAGCAGTGAAGCGCGTCCGGCCCGCGCTCAGGAGAACGACGCGCCGGCATAAAGCCGCGCCATTCGCCGGGCCTCGGCAACAAACAATGGGTTGCGCACGATTTGAGTCTCGCGGTCCCACCGCGAGCCCCGGGGGGCGAAGATCGAGAAGCTGTCGATCAAATAGCCGCCGTGCTCCCAACTCACCAGCTCCTGCGACACACAGGACAAGCCCGCGGCCTGACATTGCTCGCGGAATAGAGCTGCACTCATCCGTTCGTCTCGCCACGCACGTATGTTGACCGCCAGGCCGCGCTTGACCATTCGGCTGTAGAACCGCGGCGGCACTCGACGGGTGAGCGCCGTCAGCGCTCGCAGAGCGCCGGCGTTCGAGTGATGGATAAACCCGCTGCCACTGGGCTTCAGCTTCTTGCCCAGTTGGAGTAGGTAATCGCCAACGACTTCCGAGTCGGCGTGCACCAGGGAGTCAAACGAAAAGACAAAATCGAGGGACCCGTCGTCAATCATGGCCAACGACCTTCCGTCGTTGACGTGATACTCGATGTTCGTTGCTTCGTTGAATCGCTCGCGGCAGTGAGCGATGCATTTATCGGTGAGGTCCACGATCACGAGGTCGTCGCAGAGGTCCTTCAGGAATTGAGTCCAGCGACCAAAGCCCGGCGCAATCTCGAGTATCCGACCGGTGGGCACCATCGCGTGTATCCGGGGGAAGATGCATCCATACCAGAACGCCGACGTGTCGCCCCACCAGTTAGACCACTCCTCCCCCTGTCCGGACCAGTCCCAGTTCGCGCCCCAGGTTCTGATGTTTTCGTCAAGCGTTGGCATGCGTCTAGCTCCTGATAGCTGCAGGCTATTATCGCGAGCCGCCGCGGTGGGCTCGTCTCGCCGAGCGCCTCAGTATGCCTACTCCCACGCCTGCGCCCAGCTATCACCGCGTCCGCCGGAGCGGCAACCGCCGCGCCCATGCTCGACATCCGTACGCCCACCACATCCGTCGGCTTCCGGCGGCCCTCCGTGTGCTGGCTGACGATCTTTCGCTCTCTGATGGCAACCGCATCCTCGACTATGGATGTGCCGACAAGCCGTACCGAGCCTTCTTTGGACCCGAGGTGGAGTACGTCGGCGCAGACCTTCAGGGCAACGAGGCCGCTGAGCTCACGATCAACCCGGACGGGACTGTGCCCGTCGCGGACGGGTCCTTCGACGCAGTGCTCTCAACCCAGGTTCTGGAGCACGTCCGAGATCCAAGGCTCTATCTCCAGGAATGCCTGCGGGTGCTGCGCCCCGGCGGCCGCCTGCTTCTCTCGACCCATGGAATCTTCCCCTACCACCCTGACCCTGTGGACCTCTGGCGCTGGACGTGCGAGGGCCTGCGGTACGAGGTCGAGAACGCCGGCTTTGAGATCGTGCGCCTGGAAGGGATCATCGGCCTGGCCGCGACCGGTCTACAGCTCATCCAGGACGCCATCTCCTACCGCCTTCCGGGGCGGTGGATCCCCTGGCTTGCCTTTGTGATGCAACCGCTGGTGGCCTTCCTGGATCGCTTCGAGACTCCGGCCACGCTGCGTTTTCACGCCCAGGTCTTTGCCATTGTCGCCAGCCGTCCCCTCTGATCCGCTTCGGGTTGTGTGCGCCGTGGAGGGGGAGCCGTACGTGGCGCACGGGGCCGCAATGCTGCACTCCCTGCTCAGTCACCATCAGGGCACCGAGGTCCACATCGACTACATGCATGGTGATGACACCTCTGAAGAAGGTCGGCGGCGCCTGGCGGGCATGGTCAGCCGCATGGGGGGCGAGATCGCCTTTCATGAAGTAGATGACGCCCGGGTAGAGGGGTTGCCCGTGGCGGGCTTCACCGGAAAGGCGACGTGGTACCGGATCTTTTTGGATGAGCTGCTCCCCAACGCGAGCAGAATTCTCTACCTGGATTTGGATCTACTGGTGAAAGGCTCCCTGCTCCAGCTGTGGAACACGTCGCTTGAAGGAAACGTGATTGGGGCGGTGACAAACGTCCCACCCCCGATGTATCGGGCGTACACCGAGCGCCCCGAGTTGGGTGGAGATCGTTACTTCAACGTGGGTGTGGCGTTGATGGATCTGGAACTGATCCGGCGTGAGGCGATCGGCAATCAGTTGCGAACCCATGCCAGGCGCCACGCCCGCAGGCTCATGTGGCGTGATCAGGATGTCATCAACGAAGTCCTCCACGCCCGCCGGCTGCCGCTACATCCCAAGTGGAACTGCATGAACTCGATCCTATGGTTCGAAGCCGCGGCCGAGTATTTCGATCCAGAAGTGCTGTCCGAGGCCCGACGTGATCCCGTCATTCGTCACTTCGAGGGCCCGGTAAGCGGCAAGCCGTGGCATGTCCTGGGTGACATCGACGGCCGGCGTCTTTATGACCATCATCGTCGAGAAACGCCATGGTCGAGAGTCCACCGGATCGGCTGGACGCCCATGAACGTCCTTCGTTACTGGGGTCGACTCGGGCGGCGCCGGATCCGCCGGCTGCGTCATATTTCGGCCCGCCTCAAGCGCCGTCTCGTATAGTCGCCGCGCGTGAGGCGTCATTCCATACGCGACCGCGTGCGAGCCGCGTTTCTCCGGGCGTTTCTGCGGATCTGGGCTCGCACCGCGCGGGGGCCCGCCGGTCGCATGTTCCTCACGGATTTGATCGCGAAAACCGCGAATTTCAACACCGTGACCTGGCTGGGAGCGCCCATCTGGCAGAACGTCCTGGACCTCTGGACGATTCAGGAGACGATCGCCGAGGTCAAGCCGGCTCTCCTCATCGAGACCGGGACCAACCGCGGGGGCTCAGCGCTCTTCTACGCGCACCTCATGGACCTTCTCGGCACCGGCCGGGTCGTGACGATCGATGTCGCACGGCTTCACGCCCTCGACCATCCCAGGGTTGAGTTTCTGCACGGCAGCTCTACCGATGAAGCCATCGTCGACCAGGTGCGGGCGGCGGCGGCGGCCGCCGCCGGCCCTGTGATGGTGATCCTGGACGGCGACCATTCTCATGACCATGTCGCCCGAGAGCTCGAGCTCTATTCTTCGCTGGTCACACCAGGAAGCTTCATCTTGAGCCAGGATGGCGTGATCGATGAGCTGTGGCTATTTGCCGACTCTCGGCCTGGACCGATGGGGGCGAACCGCGAGTTTCTCCGCCGGCATCCAGAGTTCGAACACGACCGCGAGCGCAACGCTCGATTTATCGTCACCCACCATCCGGTGGGCTGGCTGCGCCGGCGCGACTAGCCGGGCGGCCCGGCACCCTCGAATCACGACGGCTGCTGAACGCCTTCCGAGCGCCGGCCGTCCAGTAGGATTTCCGCCTCCTCGGGATGGACCTCGCCGTCGACGACGAAGCCGGCCTGCAGGTCGATCAGCCCAATCGAGCCGGGACGAGGCGCGACGTTCACGACCAGGCCTTCGGAGTCGGCATAGAGAGATCGTCCAGCAGAGTCGAGGACGTTGAGTGAGAAACGGTAAGTGGCCCCGCCCAGACGCTGACGGAATGGCACCTCCACCGTGACCTCCTCGCCGGCTTCAAACTGCCTGGCCAGCCCGGTAATCGTGCGGCGCTCATACACGAACACGCCGCCCTCCGAGAACACCTGGAACTGAGCCTGCGGGCGATCGACCCGCCGGTGGAAACGAAGCCGTGCCCTGTAGGTAACTGGCTCGTCGTAGGAGAGGTGAAACACCGGCCCGTCTTGGCTGAAGACCTGGCGATCGGTCACCTCGACGCCCATCCCGCCAGTTTCCGACTCACGCTCAGCCTGATGACGAGCCAGTAGGTCAAAGTGAAGATTGATGGCCTGCTGGGTGTCGCCGTCGAACTTCAGCTCGCCACCACTCATCACCAATGCCCGAGGACAGAGCAGGCGGATGGCATTCATCGAGTGGCTCACGAGCACGACCGTCGTGCCCTCGGCCTGGAGCTCACGCATGCGATCGAAGCATTTGAGCTGGAAGACGACATCCCCGACCGCGAGTACCTCATCCACAAGCAGGATGTCGGGGTTGCAGGAGATCGCCACGGCGAACCCCAACCGCATGTACATGCCGCTGGAGTAGAACTTGACCGGCGTATCGATGAATTTCTCGAGCTCGGCGAACTCGACGATCTCGTCGAAACGAGCGTCTACCTCACGCTTGGTGAGTCCAAGCAACATGCCGTTGACGTAGACGTTCTCGCGTCCGGTCATTTCCTGGTGAAACCCCACGCCAACGCTTATGAGAGGGGCAACGCGTCCGCCGATCAGCACCCGACCGGTCGAGGGGGCAGTGACGCCGGCCAGCAGTCGCAGGAGCGTCGTCTTGCCCGCCCCGTTGCGGCCGAGGATTCCCAACGTCTCGCCTCGCTCTACTTTAAAGTCGAGGTCGCGCAGCGCCCACAGCTCGGTGCGGGTCGGCCGCCACATGGGGAGAATCGACCGCAAAAGGATCGGCTGCTCGTCGAGCTTGAGGTAGCGCTTCCCCACGCCGTCCAGCTGGATCGCAATATCCGATGAGGCGCTCATAGGAGGTCGACAAACAGGCGGTCGTGGCGCCGATGAGCTTCGAGCGCGACGACGAGCAACACGATCGTCAGCCCAACAGTTACTGCCACAGACGTGGTCAAAGTTGGCGCCCAAAGCGATGGGTGACCGACCGCCGCCAGATGGAAGAGATTCACCATTCCGGTCAGCGGATTGAAATTCAGCCAGCGACTGAGACCCCCGACGCTGCGCTGCGGATAGGCAATCGGCGTCAGGTAGAAAAGCACGAGCAGCGCCGCTTGGACGAGGTATCGGACGTCTCTGAAATAGACGTGGAGCGCGGAAAGGACCAGCGAGAGCGCCGTCGAGAAAGCGACCAGGAGGATGACGGCGGGAATCAGAAAGAGTGTGTGGAGTCCATAGGCCACCCCGAGAACGGGGAGCAGGATGAGAAACAGCACGATCGAGATGATCAGACCCGGAAGATTGGCCAGACACTCGGCCAAGGGGAGGATCGACCTCGGAAACCAGAGCTTGTCCGTCATGGACGAGCCGTCAACGATGGCCATCGATCCGGTGGCCAGCGTCGCCGCGAAGTAACTCCAGGCCAGCACGGCCACCACGACGTAGGCGGGATAGCTGAACCCACCGTGGGCATGAACGAAATGGGAGAACACGAGGGCGAGAGCCGTGGCTTGGACAGCTGGCACCGCGACCGCCCAGAGCACCCCGAACGACGCCCGCTTGTAGCGGACGTGAAATTGTTTGCGAGCCAGCATCAGGAGAACTTCCCGGTGGCGCCACTGGTCTGACAGCCACTCAGACCGCGTCCTGGGACGAGCGTCTATACAGGTCATTGCGGCTGGGCGCGGTGACTTTGGGGCGAGGTCTAATGTGGCCATCTTCAAGAAAGGCGGGGGCGGCCTATGGTAGAGAGCAGTCTGAGGGCCTCAGCGCTCGTATCCGAGTTCGCGGAGCTTCGGCCCGAGAAGCTCCTGCACCGCGTCGCGCTCCTCGGGCCGGAGGTTCTCACGCCAGGCTCCGGGGCTGGCGCTCCGCCAGAATTCGCCCGGTCCGATCCTCGGCATGCGTTCGAAGTCGTTGCGCTCGATCCAGGTGGTCAGCTCCGAATCGCCCACGGCCAGCCCAAGCCAGTCCAGAATTCTTCGCAGCCCAGGGGCCGGCGCCTGCAGCAATTCCTCGTAGCGGACGACCACTGTCGGTCCAGGATGCCGGGCGATCGCTTCCTGGACGATCTCGGTCCGCCAGAGCCATTTCTGGGCGCTCTGCACGACAAACCCCAGCCGATCCTCTTCGTCGATTCCACGCAGACCGGGGAACTCCTGAGACACCCAGGCGCCCGGTAGGTTCGCCGCCAGCTCGGAATCGACCACGTCCCGCCCGTCGCGGAGGAGAAACAAAAGTTTGGCCCGAGGCAGCGCGCGCATGATCACGTCCGCCGATTGCGAGCCGTTGGGCTCCTTGATCACCACGTAGCGTCTCCGGGGCCCCGGGCCCCGTGCCTTGCGAGCGACATGGGCATAGAAGCGCTCCCGCGTCAACCGGGCCAGGCCCCTCAGCCAGACGTCGGCGAATTCCTCGGCAAAGAACTGCGCATCCTCGGTCGCCTGCACTCGCCGCCAGGTGAACGTCGAGACGTCCATCGCTCGGGCGTCGGTGCCGGGCAGATCGCTGACGAACGGGCTGAGATAGAAACCAAGGAGCGGCTCGTCGACCGGAACCACTGCGTCGTGTTCGGAGAGGATCCTGAGCAGCCAGGTACTGCCGCTGCGCGGCGAGCCAAATATCCAGACCAGCCGCGACTCGAACGCGGGGGAGTTCGCCGCCAGCGCGTCCATCGTGGCTTGGATCCGGCGCACAGCTGTGCGAGCAGGCCGGCGGAGGTTCTTCATCTGCACTGTGACAACGATAATGTCGGCCGTGCCGCACGAACGCCGGACGAGTGACGGGTCCTGACATGGACGACGGGGCCGCCGTGTCGGTAATCATCCCAGCCCGGGACGCCGCCGGGACACTGGAGCGAACCCTGACGGCTCTGGAGGATCAAGAACTCGACCAGGTTTTCGAGGTGATCGTCGTGGACGACGGCTCCAAGGACGAGACGATGAAGATCGCCCGCCGCCACGAGCCTTTCGTTCGGCTCCTTTGCAACGAGGAGAGCGTGGGGCCCGGCGGCGCCCGCAACCGGGGTGTGAGCTCGGCCCGATCACCGGTGCTGGCCTTCACCGATGCTGACTGCTACCCCGCGCCCGAGTGGCTGGCCCGAGGTCTCGTCGCATTGTCCGGCGCCGATTTGGTGCAGGGCCGCGTGGCGCCGGATCCACTTGCGCCACGAACGCTGTTTGACCGCAGCCTCGTGGTGGAGAGCGAAGGGGGCTTCTACCAGACGGCCAACCTGTTCGTAAGGCGGGAAACCTTCGATTCCGTAGGTGGATTCAGAGACTGGGCGCTTGAGAAGAGCGCAGACCGTCTCCGGCGCGGAGCATCGCGGAAGCCAAACGGAGAAGACGCCTTGTTCGCCTGGACCGCGCGGCGTCTGGGCGCTCGCAGCTTGTTTGCCGAGGACGCCGTGGTCCATCATGCCGTCCTGCCGGGCGGCCTGCTTGATCGTGCCAACGACCGCTGGCACTGGAGCCGGGACATGCCGGGGCTCGCCCGGCTGGTTCCCGAGCTGCGGCGAACGACATTTCACCGACAGCTCTTTTTCAACCATGTGACCGCGCGCTTCGATGCTGCATTGGCCGGAGTGCTGGCAGCCAGGATCAGCGGCCACAGACGCTGGCTGCTGGCCGCATTGCCGTACCTCCGCCATCTGATGAATTCCTCGAAGCAGTGGGGGCCGCGGGAAGCAGCGGGGAACATGCTCGGGGCACCGCTCCTCGACGGCGTCACGCTGGCTGGCCTGCTCGTGGGCAGCGTGACCTGGCGATCACTCGTTCTTTAGGCCGCGTCGATGCCCGCTGATCGTTCAGCTCCGGGGCATGCCCCCCAGAGGACAAAGCACGCCCCCCTGCGCATTCTCGCCGTGGGCAATATGTACCCGCCGCACCACGCCGGGGGATACGAGGTGATGTGGCAGGCAGCGATGCGGCGCGCCCGGGAGCTCGGTAACGAGGTACGCGTCCTCACTACCGATTACCGAATCTCTCCCGAGATCCCAGAGACAGATTCGGATGTCCATCGTACGCTGCGCATGTACTGGGATCTGCATGGCTACAGGTTCCCTGAACTGAACCCGGTCGATCGGGCGCGGTACGAGCTTCACAACGCCCGCCAGCTCCAGCATCATCTGGACGAGTTCCGGCCCGATCTCGTCTCCTGGTGGTCGATGGGCTGCATGTCGCTTTCGTTGATCGAGCGCGTCCGCCGGCAGGGGATTCCGGCGGCGTTTGTCGTCCATGACGATTGGCTCGTCTACGGACGTCGGTTTGACCAATGGATCCGCATGTGGCACGGCTGGCGCAAGGCGCTGGCGCCGCTGGCCGAGTGGTTCCTACGGGTGCCCACCGATGTCGATCTGACCCACGCCGGCCGGTTTGTGTTCAACTCGCACTACACCCTTGAGGCGGCTCGCCGCGCCGGCATCGACCCGCCCTCGGCCGTCGTGGTCCCGCCGGGCATCGAGGCCTCTCTGCTGCACGAGGCACCGGCCCAGCCGTGGCGCTGGCGCGTCATGTACATCGGCCGTATCGACCGCCAGAAAGGCATCGAAGCAATCATCCGAGCACTCCCGCATCTTCCGCCGGAGGCCAGCCTGATCGTCTGGGGCACCGGAGACGAGGCCTACATCGAGGAGATGAGGGCGCTGGCCCGCCAGCTGGGTGTCGACGGACGGGTCAATCTCATGGGCTGGGCTGGACCCCAGGAGCGCCAAGCGGCCTATGAGGATGCGGACGTCGTCGTGTTCCCCGTCGCCTGGGAGGAGCCATTTGGGCTCGTGCCGCTCGAGGCGATGGCTGTCGGCCGGCCGGTGGTATCAACGGCCCGGGGTGGAACGGCTGAGTTCCTGCGCCACGAGGAGAACGCGCTTGTGTTCGAGCCAGGCGACGCCGCGCGGCTGGCGGAGTTGATCCGGCGACTGGCTGCGGATCAGTCCCTGCGCGAGCATCTGCTGGCCCAGGGGAAGGCGACTGCGAGTCGCTACACGCTCGAGCGCTTCGCCGCCGACACCGTGCGGGAGATGCTGACGGTCGTTCCCGCCGAAGGTTGAGCCGTCACTTTCCGCGCCGCCCGGCCCGCTCTCCCCGCCGAAAGCGCTCGATCGCGTTCGCATAAGCCTCGATCGTCGCGTCGGCGATCCGGTCCGGGTCGACCACCCGGCGCACCAGGGCTGAGCCAGCCTCTCCGAACCCTCGAGCGCGATCGCGATCGGAGAGCAGCTCAGTGATCGCGCTCGCCCATGCCTCGGCGCCGTCACCTGACACAACGCGACCGGTGACACCGTCCTCGACGAGGTCTTGGAATCCGGGGATCGAGGACACAACCATCGGCCTTCCAACGGCCGCGGCCTCGGCCGCCACGTTCGGGAAGCATTCCCATCTCGACGGGAATGCGCACAGGCTCGCCCGCCGCAGCTCTTCGAGCACGCTCTCCCAGCCCAGCTCACCGAGAAATTCGACCGACCCGGCGATTCCCAGCCTGCCGGCCTCCTTGCGCAGGGATATGGATGAGCACGGCCTGGCTGGGTCGCCGATGTCCCGCCCGATGAACACGAACTTCGCGTTCGGGATGGCCGCCAGAACTCGGGGGGCCGCCCCGAGCAGCACCTCCGGCGCTTTGCGCGGCTCCAGGCGGCCGACAAAGGTGACCCGTGGCGGTTCTGAGGAGTCGGGGTAGGCGAGCTGGGCCGGGAGGGGAACGATGTGCGGGGTGATGTGCACTGCCCGTTCGTCAAACGACGTCCAGGTCGACCACTGGGCGAGATTTCCACGCGTCGACAGGACCACGTTGGATCGGCGGACGGAGGCCTCTTCCAGCCGGCAGGCCAATAGCCCGTCAAGACCATGGGCGCGTTGACCTTGGCCTGAGTATTCGAACAGCTGCCTCGCCGTGGAGTGGAGCCGGGTGACGAGTGGAAACCTCCGCCGGAGGGCCAGCCGCAGGCCCTCGGCGTTCCAGTCCGGGCATTCGATCACGTCAGGGCCGGGATTAAGCGTGTTCACCAACCGGCCAACCGCCGCGGACACCGCCAGGCGGACCCCGACCTCCGGCAGCCGCTCTTCCAGCTGACCGCGCTCGGCCAGTGGAAAGCGATGGACATGGACGCCATCGACCTCGCTGCTGCTGACCGGCTGGCGCCTGGCTACCGAGAGCACATGAACCTCCAGGCCGCGTTCGTTGAGCCGGCGCGAGGTCCGAGCCACATATGTCCCGATTCCGCCCCAGGCTGTTTCAGGCGGAAACTCCTGGGAGACGAAAAGGACCCTCATTCCTCAGCCAGTCGCAGCGACTGGCTTGGATGTGCTCAGGACACGCCCGCTGGCCCCGAGCGCCTGTACAGCCACAAACTTGTACGGCTGGGCAAGATCGACCTCGGTCTCAAAGCCCTGCTCCGTTGTCGGTGCGCCGACGGGCTCCAAATGCGAGGCGCTTGGCCCGGCCAGGACCTGCCAGGCCGTCGTCTGCGTCGAGCCATTCCAGGATGCCCAGACGTTGGTGTGAGTGGAGCTGCTCGAGGCTGCCAGCGTGGGCCTGGTCAGCGGCTGACCGGTCCAGGGGAAGAGATATCCACGGCATGACCAGTTGGAAAGCGAGAGATCCATGAGCGGGTTGCCACCGGCTCGGTGGTACTCCGTTATTTCCGGCACCTGTCCCCAGTCGATCAGGACATCGCCACCCGGAACGAGCTGCACGCTACCGCAGAAGCCTGAGCAGATCGACGGCGTGTGGCCGTAGGCGCGGAGGAGCTTTACACCGGCGGCGCGGCGTGAGGGATCGACCTGGATGATGAGCGCGCGCGAGGCGTGCTGAGAGGCGTTGGTGCATCCGGGGGCCTTGGCACCGTCATCGAACAGGCTGTAGCGGTTGTGCCCCAGCGGCACGACGTCGTGCTGCCAGGACCAGGGCGAAGGCAGCACGTGGTCGCCCTTGGCTCCCACCTGCCAGATGATCCGGCCAGTCTTGGCGCTGACCTCGTATATCCCCCAGGTATTCCGTGAGGAGATGATCAAATCTCCGTGTTTGTCCTGGCTGACCGCATTGCCGTGGAAGTAATCCCAAATGGTGTGACTGTAAGGGCCGGGGAGGTACGACTGGGAGAGCGGGACGTGTTTGAGCGAGTCCCACTGGAACAGCACCCGGCCGGTGTGGATGCCGCGGGGCCCATGGACGAGCGAGACCTTCTGGGCCACGTATTGGTAGACCTCGACGCGGCGCCCTTGGAACCTGGCGCTGACCGGGTTGTAAATACCGAACAGCGCGTCTCCCTGCGGGGTGATGCGGAACTCGTGAGCGTCGATGCGATCCAGCCCGAACGGCCGCCCCGAGGTGATCCTGCCCACGCGCTGGTAGTGCTCGTTGTACAGCGAGACCGTCCCCATCCCGTAGGGATCGTCGAACGTCGCCTTACCCGACCACACCGCCAGGTAGGCGTGACCGTGGTAATGGACCAGACTGATGTCGCTCTCCATTTGAGAACGAGCCCGCTGCCACCACACGAGGGTGCCGTTGGCCCGAAAGATGCCGGCTCCCGAGCCATACGTACCTCCCGGGCTCAGGAAGAGATACGTCCCCGGCGGGGTCCCGTGCGTCGCAACGCCGAGGTTCATGCACACCCCCTCTGGCCGCGGGGCAGGAACGCTGTGGTAGCCAGTCGGCGTGCAGGAAGGCGGGACGTAGCTCAGGGGTTGGGCTGGCGCTGAGCCGGCCGGGACGAGCGCCCAGGCCAGCGTCGCGCCCAGAACAACCCGGGCCGACGACCTCAACCGGCTTTGCATCCTTCTGCCTCCATGGTTCTCTGCGCCACCCCCGCTTCCCTCACGGCACTCCCGCGCGGCAAGCATAATCGCCCGCCAGGAGCTCGATGAAACCATGGCTAGGGAAGTGATTAACACCAGCGTCGTCATGTGCGTCCGCAACGGCGAGGCGACCGTCGGCGAGCAGCTGGAGGCACTCGCCGGTCAGGACCACGGGCAGCCGTGGGAGCTCGTGGTTGTTGACAACGGGTCCACCGACGGCACCCGAAAAGTGGTCTCTCAGTGGAACGGCCGGGTGCCCGAGCTGAGGATCGTGCCCGCCGATGACCGTGTGGGTCTGGCCTACGCCCGCAACGTCGGCGTCTCCGCGGCAGCCGGCTCTGTGATCGCCTTCTGCGACTCCGATGACGTGGCAGATCGCCGGTGGCTAGCCGAGCTCGAGATCGGGGTCCGGGAGTCGGACATCGTCGGCGGCAGGCTCGAGCTGGAGCTGCTCAACACCGAGCTCGTCCGGGATTGGCGGGGCCTGCCGGAGCGTGATCTGCGCCGCCCGGTCGTTCTGGATTATCTGCCCTATGCCGTGGGGGCGAACTTCGCTGTCCGGCGCGAGGCCTTTGAGCGCGTCGGCGGCTGCGACGAGGCCTTCCAGTTCTGTGGCGACGATGTCGATCTCTCGTGGCGCATCCAGCGTGACGGCGGAGCGCTGGGCTTCCGGGAGGACGCGATCATGCACTACCGCCTGCGCACCGAGCTCGTCGGGTTGATGCGACAGCGCTACCGCTACGGCCGGGCCGAGGGGCTTCTGCGGGCCAAGTTCGCGGACGCCGTTGCGCCGACGAGCTGGCGAGAGACGATCTGGGTGGACCGCCACCTGCTGAGGCGCTCATGGCACCTCATGGCGGGGCCAAGACAGCGCGGAGCCTGGCTGGCGGTGGCCGCGCACCGCGCAGGACAGCTGCGTGGCCTCAGGGACTGACGTTCGGCGCCGGTGTGGCTGAGGGCGCGGGGGCGGGGAGCGGGATCGTCGTCTGGCGGGCCGTGGAATGCCCGCCGATCGACAGCGCAACCACCGCGACCACAATCGCCCCGATCGCGAGCGTGATCAGGAAGGGGAGAAACGCGGCCACCCCGCGGTGAGCCCGTCCCTGGCGCCCTGCCGGTGGGCGCCCGGAGAACACGGCCATGCCGGGTGCCCGCGGCGGCGTCGAGCGATCTGGAGGGCTCAGATCGGAATCCCCCAGAGCGGGAACCAGCGCTCGTGCTCCTGCTCAACCGGAAGCTCTGAGCCCACCTGGGCCTTGAGGACGAACTCGCGCTCGACGTTGCGCTGCTCATCACCGGAGGCAGGCACGAACGGATAGAAGGAACCGCGCTTGTAGTTGTAAATCCAGTACACGGGCTGGTTCTGCTCGTCTGTGAAGGCGAAAACCGCGCACAGAACCCGCTCGCCGTAGCCCCCGGCCTCAAGCGCGCTGCTGACAGCGTTGATGCCCACCACGAGACTGTCGAAGTCCTGGCCTTCGAGGATCAGCCAGCGGTAGCCGTAGCTGTCATCGGAGGTCTTGACGGTCGTGCCGCTGTCGGCGGAGGTGGCTTTCACCACCTCCTCCATGTCTCGCACGATCGAGCCGAAGTCGGCGGTGGCGAGGGGCTGAAACACGATCGCCGCCCGCCCCCGCGATTTGAGCGCGAGCTCGGTCTCGAACTTCACATAGGCAGTCGACATCGCGAACAGGCGGTCCTCAGCCGGCCCCGCCAGCTTGCGCTTACCCATCAGCACGTCCAGAAAGCCCATGGCTCGCGCGAAGCCTAGGCGGTTCCCTGAAGCTGGGCCTCCAGGCGCTGGAGAGCGGCGATCCGGGCTTCCAGCGGCGGGTGAGTCGAGAACAGGGTGGCGGCGGTCTGCTTCACCTTGGGCGGGAAGATGTAGAACGCAGCCAGCTCACCCGAGGCTGCGCGCAGGTCACGCTGGGGCACCTGCTGCATCGTGCCTGAGATCTTGAGCAGGGCGGAGATGAGCGCGCTGGGACGGCCGGTGATCATGGCCGACCCGCGGTCGGCGGCGAACTCGCGATACCGGGACAGGGCTTGAAGCAGCAGCCACGATACGACGTAGACGACCGCGGACACGAGCACAACCACCATGAAGGAGAGCGCTCCCCCCTCGTTCTCATCGTCGAAGGCGCCTCCGAACCAGAAGCCGATCTGGACGATGAAGGAGGCGATTGAGGCGAAGAAGCTGGCGATCGTCATGACCAGCACGTCCCGGTTCTGAACGTGTGTCAGCTCGTGGCCAAGCACGGCCTCGAGCTCGACCGGGCTCAACAGATCAAGGATTCCGGTCGTGGCGCAAACGGTGGCTGTCCGGGGGGAGCGTCCGACGGCGAACGCATTGGGCATCGCCGTTTGGGCGATCGCCACGCGGGGCTTGGGCAGGTTTGCCTGGACACAGAGGCGTTCGACGATCGCGTGCAGCTCGGGCGCCTCCTTGGGTGTGACCTCGCGGGCGCCCATTGAGAACAGGGCGATCTTGTCCGAGGTCAGGAACTGGATCAGAAACAGGCCGCCTGCGATGACCGCGATCAGGGCCGCCCCGATCCCCGAGGCAATCAGCGCGCCGATCAGAACCGCATAGACGAGACCCAGCAAAAACAGCGTCAGCGCCATCCGGGTCTGGAGTCCCCGGTCGCGCCCGAATGAGCTCTTGCGTGCCATCTGGCGCCAATGTTAGGAGGCGGCGTTGAAGGCCTTCATAAGAGGGGCGTTTCGCTCTACTATTCGGAATGCCGCCATGCTGACCACCCGTCCATAGAAGACAAAGTGCGCGCGCCCCGCGCATATTTGGCCGGCTTTGGTACCTCCGGCTCGCTGCTGGCGGGTGCTGCGCTGGTGTTCGTGCTGGCCAGCGCCTTCGTCGGCTTCCACGGCTGGCCGCAGGTCGGTGGCTCGCCATCGTCTGTCGCGGTGTCCGTGCCACGGACGCCGGTCGGAACAACAACCTCTCGCGCCGCCCGGGCGCTGGCGGCGAGCACCGCGCCTGGCTTCGCTTCACGGTCGAATGCACTCCACGCGATCGGCACAGGCAGCACAGGCGGCCCACCTGGATCGTTCACAAACCATTCCCACGGTGGCACCGGTGGTCCCGGTGGCGCCCCTGGCCAGCGAGGCAGCGGCTCGTCGTCCTCGTCGTCCTCGTCGGCGGGTGGTCACTCCGGCACTTCGCCCAGCCACTGCGCTTCTGGATGCTCCCCGGCTTCCTCCTCCAATCCGTTGCCGGCGCCGGTGCGAGGGCCAATCGGGGCGACCACTCAGGCCGCCAAGAAGATCGTGACCACCACGACTCAGCACGTGAGCAGCGCGGCCTCAAAGGTCGTCTCCAAGGCCGGTTCCGCCGTCCACCACGTGGTCAGAAGCGCCGGTACGACGGTTTCGCACCTCCTTCCCTGACGCTGTGAAGTCTGGGGAGTTGGCTCCCGCCCGCCTGCCGGCGCGGCTCCGCCGCCGCCTCGGGTCGATCCGGCGCAGGGCGTTATCCGCCGGGGCAATCTGGAAGCGAGGACTCCCGTCCGAGCTCGAATTTTGGGAGCGCTACCTCGCGACCGGCGGGGGCCAGTTTCCTGACGGCTACCGGTTCCGCCTCGACCCGCGCTCCGCGATTTCGGATCCGCTGCTCCTTCAGGCGATCGACCGGACCTCTGCTGACCCGGTCCGCATCCTTGACGTGGGCGCCGGCCCTCTTACGGCCATCGGCAAGCACGATCCGCGGGACCCTTCCCGGACGATCGAGATCGTCGCCACCGATCCCCTGGCTCGTGAGTACGACGTCCTGTTGAGCCGGTTCGATGTCACGCCGCCGGTTCGCGCCCAGTTCTGCCGCGGCGAGGAACTGCTGCGCGAGTTTGGGGCCGGCACGTTCGACATCGTCCACGCCCGCAACTCGATCGACCACAGCGAGGACCCAATGATGGTCATAGGACAGATGGCGCAGGTTGCCTCCTCATCCGGATCGTTGGTCCTGCACCATCGCCGCCGGGAGGCCGAGACGCTTCGGTACTCGGCGCTCCACCAATGGAATTTCGACATCGAGAGTGGGAGGCTGCTGGTCTGGGGCAAGCGCCGGCGCTTTGACGTTGGCCAAGAGCTGGGCCCCCGCGCAAAGGTCAACGCCGAGGTCGAGCGAGTCGGTGGTCAGGAGTGGGTGCGAGCGCTGATCACGCTTTGAGCTGACCGCCGAGCGCGCGGTTCAGGAACCGCAGGCTGATCGCCGTCATCTCCGGGTCGTGCTGGATCGAACGGTGGTGACCGCCGGGCACCACGATCATCCGGCTGCCTGGACTGGCCATCGAACGAGCCAGTTCCTTCGAGTGCTCGACCGGCACCTGCTCGTCGCCCTCGGCGTGCAGGAGCAGGATCGGGATCTCCAGCCCTGCCACGGCTGTGGTCAGATCGTGCTGGGCGAGGAGGCGCTCCAACGCGGGTTGGTCGGCCTTGAAGTCCAGGCGGCCGCCGGCCAGCGCCCGAGCGAGACCCTCGCCACTGGCCGGACAGATCGCGACGACGGCGCTGGCCCGGGCGCCCGCGGCGGCCACCAGCGCCAGGTAGCCACCCATGCTCGAGCCTCGAAGCGCGATCGGAAGCCCTCCGTCCGTGCGGTCCTCGATCCGGGACCGGAGCAGCCCGGCCATCGCGACCACGTCGTCCAACGCTCGCCCGTCCAATGGCCCGGGGCTCTCGCCGTGGGCTCTCTGATCGAAGGCGAGCACGGCCAGGCCGACGGCCAGCGCAGCGCGCGCGTAGTCGTAGTGGTTCTCCTTGCACGAGCCGGCTCCATGGAGGATCGCGACCCCGCCCACAACGGGTCTGCCTTCAGGCGGAAACCACAGAGAGAACGCGAGGCCGTCGTGAACGCCGATCTCCTCGGGCAGCACTGGCCTGACCGTCCGCGTCCGTCGAGCCACCGGGCGATCATGGCATGATCGCCCGCGTGAGCCTGGCTGCCACCGAGCGTTTGGATGTCTATCCCCAGGGCACCCGCGTCAACGAGCGGGGCAGGCTCGAGATCGGAGGCTGCGACGCGCTCGAGCTCGTCCGGGAGTTCGGGTCACCGCTCTACGCGGTGGCCGAGGACGATCTGCGCAGCCAGGCCAGAGCGTTCGCGGATGCCCTGGCCGCGCGACACGCCGACGGCGAGATCCTGTTCGGATCCAAAGCCTTCCCGTGCACCGCCGTTTACCGGGTCTTCGCGGAGGAGGGCCTGGGGTGTGACGTGGCTTCAGGCGGCGAACTTCACCTGGCCCTGCGAGCCGGCGTCGATCCCCGGAGGGTCTACCTGCACGGCAACGCCAAGTCAGACGACGAGTTCCGGCAGGCCCTGAAAGAGCAGATTGGCTACGTCGTCCTTGACTCGTTTGACGACCTCGAGCGCCTGGAGCGGATCGCCGCCGAAGGCAGGCGCCGGCAGGAGGTCCTGATCCGTGTCACCCCCGACGTGGCCGGTTCGACTCACCGCGCGATTTCGACCGGCCAGGCTGATTCCAAATTCGGGTTCTCGACGACGCAAGCCCGGCAGGCGATCGACCAGGCGCGGTCGGCTCCCAGCCTCGAGCTCGTCGGACTGCACTGCCACATCGGATCTCAATTGCTCGACCTGGAGCCGTTCGCCGAGGCGGTCCGGGCCATTGCCCAGGTGGATAGCTCGCTCCCGGTGTACAACCTGGGCGGAGGTCTGGGCGTCGCCTACACGGGCTCGCAGGAAGCCCCGAGCGTGGGTCAGTACGTGGAGGCGGTCATCGAGGCCGCGCACCGCTGGCTCGGAGATGACAAGCGGCTCCTCCTGGAGCCAGGCCGCGCGCTCGTGGCCCGGTCGACCGTGACGCTGTACACGGTGCAGAGCGTCAAGCGAAACGTCTCCACCTGGGTGGCCGTCGACGGTGGCATGTCGGACAACCTGCGACCGATGCTCTATGGCGCTCAGTACGACGCGCTGATCGCCGACCGCCCACTCAGCCAGGGAACGGAGCGATGCCACCTGGTGGGCAAGCACTGCGAATCAGGCGACGTGATCATCGAGAACGCTCGGCTGCCCGACCCAGTTGCGGGCGACGTGGTGGCCGTTCCGGTGACGGGCGCCTATGGATATGCCCTGGCCAACAACTACAACAGCGTCCTGCGCCCTCCCGTCGTCTTCTGCCAGGGAGGGCGCGGGTGGCTGGTCATCCGGCGTGAGACGTTCGACGATCTGACGGCCCGGGATGTCTCCTAACGCCGGTCGGTCGTGGTGAGCGCTACCGACAAGACCTTCCGCGTCGGCCTCCTCGGTCACGGCACCGTGGGGCGCGCCTTTGCCGAGCTCCTGCCCACCCAGGCCGAGCGGATCGAGCTCGTTACAGGACTGCGTCCCGAGCTGTCCGGGGTGCTGACCCGGAGCGATGGCTCGTTTGAGGACTTGCTCAAGCGCTCCGATCTGATCGTCGAGGTCATGGGCGGAATCAAGCCCGCCCGAGATTGGGTCCTGCGGGCGCTCGAGTCCGGCCGCCATGTGGTCACCGCCAACAAGCAGCTGCTCTCCCGACATGGCGAGGAGCTCTGGGAAGCCGCCCGGCAACACGGGGTACAGCTCCGATTCGAGGGCGCAGTGGCCGGCGTCGTACCGGTCATCCGGGTGCTCCAGGAGTCGTTGGCGGGGGCCCGGATCGAGCGGGTACACGGGATCGTCAACGGAACGACGAACTTCATCCTCACCGAAATGGCCCACACCGGGGCGACGTTCGCCGAGGCGCTGCGCGAGGCCCAGCGGCTCGGCTACGCCGAGGCCGATCCCTCAGAGGATGTGGACGGTCGCGATGCCGCGGCCAAGATGGCGATCCTGGCCCGGCTGGCCTTCGACACGCCCGTCCATCTGGACCAGGTTCGGTTTGAGGGCATCGAGCACATCCAGCCTGAAGATTTGGAGTACGCCCAAGAGCTCGGGCTGGTGCTGAAGCTGATCGGGACGGCTGAGCGGATCGGCGACGGCCTGTCGGTGCGAGTCCATCCGGTGTTCCTGTATCCGCACCACCCACTGGCCTCCGTGATGGGCCCCTTCAACGCGGTCACGGTGGAGGCCGAGAGCATCACCGAGATCACGATGAGCGGGCCGGGCGCCGGCGGACCACAAACCGCCACGGCGATCCTGGGCGACGTGATCAGCGCCATGATCCCGCCCGCCTCGACGCCTCCCACGATGAGGACGCTGAAGATCGTGCCCGACGTTGAGTCCGCCTTTTACCTTCACCTGGAGGTGGCCGATGAACCAGGCGTCCTCGCTCAGGTCGCCGGCGTCCTGGCCTCCGAGCAGGTATCGGTCAAATCCGTGGTCCAGCGGGGCCTCGGGGAGGAAGCCCGGCTGGTGATGGTCGTTCACCAGGTGCTCGAGTCCAGGTTCGAGGCGGCCACCGCAAAGATCGCTGCCCTCGACTTCATGCGCGCCCCCCCTCGGGCTATCCGGGTGCTTGAGGAGGAGTTCGTTTAGGACCTCGGCCAGGCAGCCGGATAGGATGCCCCCGCCATGCGGGCCGTACAGATCACCGAGCTCTCCGGACCCGACAACGCTCTGCGCGTCGTCGACGTACCCGAGCCCGAGGCCTCGCACCCGATGTCCCCGGGCCGAGGGGTTGTCGTCGACGTGCGCGCCGCCGGGGTGTCGTTTCCCGAGGTCCTCCAGACCCGCGGCGAGTACCAGTTCAGGCCTGACCTTCCGTTCATTCCGGGCAGCGAGGTGGGCGGGGTCGTCCGCTCGGCCCCTCCCGAATCTGGGCTCGTCGAGGGCGACCGGGTGGCCGCGTTCTGCATGGTCGGCGCTTTTGCGGAGGTGGCGGTTGCCCCCGAGTACATGTGCTTCAAGCTCCCGGAAGAGCTCGACTTTGCCCAGGGGGCCGCGCTCGTGCTCAACTACCACACCGCCTGGTTTTCCCTGAAACTCAGGGGGCGATTGACCGAGGGTGAGACGGTTCTCGTCCACGGCGGGGCCGGGGGAGTGGGCACCGCCTCTCTCCAGGTGGCCAAGGGCATGGGCGCGCGGACGATCGCGGTCGTCTCAAGCGACGAGAAGGAGGCGGTTGCCCGCCAGGCCGGAGCGGACGAGGTCATCCGCTCGGACGGCCCGTGGAAAGACCAGGCCAAGGAGATCTCAGACGGAGGGGTTGACGTGGTCCTCGATCCCGTCGGTGGGGATCGGTTCACGGACAGTCTGCGTTCGTTGAGGGAGGGAGGACGAATCGTCGTCGTGGGGTTCACGGGCGGCTCGATTCCTGAGGTCAGGGTCAACCGGCTGCTCCTGGGGAACACCGAGGTGATCGGTGCCGGCTGGGGTGCCTTCGTGATGGGCAAGCCAGACCTGACCCGGGAGATCGGGGCCGCCGTGATGCGGCTGGTCAAGGAGGGCTTTGTCCGGCCGGTGGTGGGTGCCCGCTTCCCGCTCGACCAGGCTGGGGAGGCGCTCAAGCTGATCGACGAGCGGGGGGCCACCGGCAAGGTGGTCCTCGACGTCGCCGCCGGCCGCTGAGGCTCTACCGCGAGCTGACCGGCGCCGCGAGGGCCAGCCTATGAAACGGGCCTCCGCGCATCTCAAGGACACGGAACCCGGCCGCTTCAAGCATCCCAGCCAGCGCGCCTGAGCTGATCCCCCACCACCAGTTGCCGTAGTACTGGGCGGGATCGAACGGGCTGGTCACACCAAGCGCCGGCCGGCTCCGCCGAGCGGCGGCATGGACCTCGCGGTCCAGATCGCTCAGCCCCGGGAAGAACACGCAAGCCTGGGAAAGGCCCGGGACCGAGGGAATCGTCTCGGTGCCCAAAATCAGGAGCTCGCGCGTGATCGTCCGCAACCGCTCAAGAACGAGCATCGGGTTGGGCGAGTGATAGAGCAGTCCCCAGCACCACACCACATCGTGGGAGCCCACCTCGGCCGCGACGTTGGCGTGGTGGAGGTCACCGCGGACGAAGCGCACCTTCGATCCGCGAGCGATCCGTTCTTGGAACCGCTCGGTGGGAGCCATGGTGTCCAGCCCGGTGACCTCAAGCGCGCCGCTCTGCTCCGCCAGGAAAGCAATCGCCCCGTCGATCCGCCACATGCAGCCCAGATCCGCGAACGTGCGGCCGGGAGCAAATCGATGGACCAGCTGCTCGCGGGCCGGCGATCGGCGATCCACGACGCGCTGGTATAGGTGGGCCGCGCGAAACCAGGCTCGGAACAGCGCGCGCATTATGGTGGTCCGCCGCCGGGCTGGCCGGTTGCGCTCGGCGCAGGAGCGTCGGCGAGTGACGGGAGCAGGCTGGCGAAGCGCGTCTGGGCGAGCAGCGCCGCAACCTCGTCGAAGTTCTCCAGCTGATCGGTCAGCGATCGCGGCGCGAGTTTCACCAGGTCTGTCTTGACGGGCGCCGGAGAGACCCCGAGGAACTCGCACACCCGCTCGGCCGCGCGCTGCTGCTGCTCGGGCTCGAGCAGATCGTCCTCGTAGGTCAGCTCGAGCATCGGCACGCCGGCCAGCGCTGAGCGGATGAAGGTGATCCCGTCCTCAAACCAGGCCAGGGAGCACAGCACCGCCACCGGATCAACCCGCATCGGCGTGAACTCGGCCCTGTCCCGCTGGCGATGATGATGGCCCGTCTCGATGCCCCGGGCCGACGAGACGACCTGCTGGAGCAGGTCTCGGCGCTTCAGCAGGATGATCCGGAATCCCCGCTCGGCGAACCCCCGGAGGAAGGCGGAGCGGTCGTGCGGGCCCTGGAGTCGCGCGTGCTCGGCCACCAGCTTGAACCCATAGGCGCAGCCGCGCGCCCGCGCCCGCGTGCTCCGGCGCAGCACGAGACGTCGGGGATGGGCGCGCGGAATCGAGAGGACCTCGCTGTCGCAGACGATCCGCGGGTGCGAATCGAGCAGGGAGACCAGGAGTTCGCTGCCTGTCCGCCCGGTCGTCACGATTACGAAGCGAGGATCGGCCGCGACCAGTCGAAAGGCGGCTTTCGAGATCAGCGGCCGCATCCGCTGCCCACTGACTTGCCCCATCTAGGCCGGCACCTGCGGCGTCGGATGCCCCCGCTCGATCCGGCGGCGTTCGGTGCGGGCCACGCCGTCAAACGAACGCGTGTTGTACCCCCGGGCCAGCGGCGTGGGGGTCAAGCGCCGAGCGCTGCGGACCGCTGTCACAGCAGCTGTAAAAGCCACCTGCTGGGCACGGGTGAAGTCGAGGTCGTAGATCTCTCGGACCCGCCGCGGAAGACTGCCCAGCATCAGCAGGTCGTGCACGCGCTTGCCCGGCTGCTGGATTGCGGGCATCGGGATCTCAAAGGCGGTCGCGTAGCCGATGTAGCGCGCCTCGTCGGTCAGGAACATGTCTTCGCTGGCCAGGCGGTCGCGGTAATAGGCCCGGAACTCCTCGTAGCTTCTGGGGCAGTCATCGCGGGAAAGCCCGAACAGCTCCCCGAACCTGAGGTAGTCCTCCCACAGCGCCTCTCGCTCGGCCGGATCGAGTCGGCGAACGAGCAGCTCGTAGAAGCACTGGGCCGAGTCGGCCATCACGGCCACGGTCCAGAGCATGAGTGCCGGGTCGAGCGCGGAGTAGGGAGTCCCCGCAGCGAACGGCCCGGCATCTTCTGGAAGCACGCCCTGGACGGTCTCGTGGAGGTGGTCGACGTAGGACAGGACCCGGTCGGCCTCCTCCCGGCTGCCGAAGAAGATCTTCTCGAAGGCCTTGCCCGTGTGGGCCAGACGCTTGAACGGCGTCTGCTTGGCGTAGGAGTGGAGGCTCGTCCCCACGTAGTTCAGCGGCGAGAGAGCCCCGATGCAGAGCGCGCGCTGACCGTAGAAGAGCCCCACCAGATGTTCGTCGTGGACCTCGCGCAGCATCGAGCTGCCACGGGGGAAATAGCCATCGTTGTCGGCACGCTTGGGCATTCCGAGGCCGGGTAGTCTGGCATGCTGCGCCGGATGCCTGGGGTGATCGAGTGCTACCGCGACCGTCTTCCCTTCAGCCTGGATGACCCGGTCGTGTCGCTCGAGGAGGGGTCGACACCGCTGCTGCTCGCTCCCCGGGTCTCCGAGCGAGTCGGGGCAGAGGTGTGGCTGAAGATCGAGGGAGCCAACCCGACAGGCTCATTCAAGGACCGGGGGATGACCTGCGCCGTGTCCGCAGCGGTGCGGGAGGGTGCCGAGGCGATCATCTGTGCCTCGACGGGCAACACCGCCGCCTCGGCAGCGGCCTACGCCGCCCGCGCGGGGTTGAGGGGGGCGGTGATCGTGCCCGAAGGCAGGATCGCCACGGGCAAACTCGCCCAGGCGCTGATGCACGGCGCTCGCGTGATCGCGCTCCGCGGCAACTTCGACCAGGCGCTGGCGCTGGTCCGCCAGCTGGCCGATCGCCATCCCGTGGCCCTGGTCAACTCGGTCAACGAGTTCCGCATCGAGGGACAGAAAACCGCCGCGTTCGAGGTTTTGGATGCGCTCGCCGGCGAGCTCGACGCGCTCTGCATCCCCGTCGGCAACGCCGGCAACATCACCGCCTACTGGCGGGGGTTCGTCGAGAGCGGCAGTAAGCCGCGCATGTTGGGCTTCCAGGCGGCCGGAGCGGCCCCCCTGGTCGAGGGCAAGCCGGTCGAGCAGCCTGAGACGGTGGCCAGCGCGATCCGGATCGGCAACCCGGCCCGGTGGGAGGACGCGATGGCGGCCATGAGCGCGTCGGGGGGCGCGATCCGCGCCGTCACCGACGAGCAGATCCTCGACGCCTACCGCTTCCTGGCCGCCGGCGAGGGGATCTTCTGCGAGCCCGCCTCGGCCGCCGGGGTGGCCGGCCTGCTCGAGTACGGGGCCGATGATGCGGAGCGCGTGGTCTGCGTCCTGACCGGCCACGGCCTGAAGGATCCCCAGACCGCGCTCGACCAGGCGCCCGGCGTTCTGCCCTGCGCTCCCGAGCTGGAGGCGGTGGAGCGGGCGGTGCTTCAGTGAGAACGAGTTCACCAACCGCATGAGTTTGCGCCGACGCCGCCTGGTCCGAGTCCCGGGGTCTTCGGCGAACCTCGGCCCTGGCTTCGATGTCCTGGCAGCCGCCTTGGCGCTCCAGCTCGAGGTCGAGGTCAAAGAGACGGGCAACTTCGCCGTCCACACCGCGCTCGAGGTGCCGCGTGACCGGACCAACCTGGTCGTCCGCGGCTTTGAGCGGCTTCATCCCGCCGACGGCTTCGAGTTCACGATCGACTCGCAGATCCCCCTCACCGGCGGCTTCGGCTCCAGCGCGGCGGCGGTGCTGGCTGGGCTGATGGCCGCCGATCACATCTTCGAGCTTGACGCCGACCTGTTCGCCCTCGGGGCGGAGCTGGAGGGGCATCCGGACAACGTTGGGGCTGCCCTCGACGGAGGCTTCGTGATCTGCGGGCCGGAGGGCCGTGTCCTCCTTCGAGCCCCCGATGGGTCTCGAGGCCGTGGCCGTGATCCCGTTCGAGCCGGTCCAGACCGAGGCGGCCCGGGCAGCGCTGCCCGAGAGTGTGCCGCTGGGCGATGCGGTGTTCAACGTGGCCCACGCGGCCAAGCTCGTGCTGGGGCTGGCCAGGGGCGACTGGGATCTGATCTCGGCGGGGCTCCGGGACCGGCTGCACCAGCCTGCGCGGGCCGGGCTTTACCCCCGTTCCGCGGCGCCTGCTTGATCGTGCCCCGGAGCTGGGGGCGCTGGGGGCGACGATCTCAGGCGCCGGCCCGAGCGTTCTGTTCTGGTGCCGGCTGGAGCAGACGGGGCTGGTGCGCGAGGCGCTCGAGCGCGAGAGCTCCGGATGGGCTCACGTGAAACGGGTGACTTTCGAGTCGCGGGGCGCGGACGTCAGAGAGCTTTAGCTGACTCGCTCGCGCTGGCCGCTGCCCACCTGCTTGCGCAGAGTGGCCAGGCGGCGGCGAGGAGGCTCGAGCTGGAGGCGGTGTAGCAGCTCGTCGGCCACCGCCAGATAGTCGGCCCCGAGGTCCGGGCGATAGTCGATGATCGACTGGGCGCGCTCGGCCGATTCGGCGTACGCGATCGAGGCCCGGATCGGGGTCTCGATCAGCTTGTCGTCGAAATGCTCCTTGAGCGAATCGAACGCCTCCCGGGAGTGGCGGGTCCGCATGTCGGCGATGTTGAGCACGATGCCCAGCCACTCGAGGTCGGGGTTGAGGTTCTCCCGGGCCAGATCGATCACCTCGAGCGCCTGCTCCACTCCCTGTAGCGCGAAGTACTGAGCCTCTGCGGACAGCACGGCATAGTCGGAGGCCACCAGCGCGTTGACCGTGAGCAGCCCCAGGGAGGGCGGGCAGTCGATCAGAACGAGGTCATAGCCGCCCTTGACCTCGCGCAGCGCCTTCTTGAGAGCCAGTTCCCGGCCCATCCGCCCGCCCAGGACGAGCTCGGCCTCGGCCAGCCCAAGATTGGCCGGCACGATCCCGTCGTGAACGGCCTCGGTCATCTTGGCCCGTCCGGTGAGGACGTCGCCGACCGTCGGCGAGACATCTGGATCGACGTCCAGATAGTCGGACAGGTTGCCCTGCGGATCGAGGTCGACGGCCAGCACGTCCATCCCGATGCGCCGGTAGGCATCGGTGAGCGTCCGGACCGTTGTCGTCTTGCCCGTGCCGCCCTTTTGAGAGAGGACCGAGATCGTCGCCGCCATCGGCGCGTGACTATAGGCCAGCGGCTGGGCCGCTGGAGATCAGCTCATTACAGCCGTGCTTCAGGCCGCTCCGGTGTCGCTGAGATGCGAGAAGCGGACGCCGGAAACCGCCGGCAGCTCCAGAAAATAGAGCCGGTGGCGGCCAATCACGATCTCGTCGCCGTCGGCCAGCGTGCTCCACTCCACCCGCTCACCGTTGACAAACACGCCGTTGAGGCTGCGGTCGTCAAGGACGCGAAGCCCGTCCGGCTGGCGGACGATCAGGGCATGACGGCGGGACACCGTGGGATCGTCGAATCGGATGTCCGCGGCCAGGCTGCGTCCGATCCGAGTCCATTCCCGTTGCAGCGCGAAGGCCACCAGGCCATCGTCGTCGGCTCGGTAGGCCAGGTACTGACCGGGCTCGGTCAGGCTCTCACGGACCTCTTCGAGCCAGGCCTGGTCCTGAACCTCCGGAGTGATGTCCACGACCGTCGTTTGGGCCGTCGTGAACAGCGACGCTCGCACGAACGAATCCCCGCCGCAGCTCGGGCACGTCGGGAAGCTCGTCAACCGCGTCGAGCGATACTGGGTAATCGCAGTCCGTACAGCGAAACGTTCCGGTCCCGGCCACATTTCCTGACATCCACGCTTTCATGGACACACAATCTCCTGAATACGAACTGCTAACAGAACGGAAACCCAGACACCCTTACCCGTCCCACTGGATGGTACACCGGGTGTCAAAAGCCGCTTCCGCCTGCCAATCCTCCAATTTTTGACCCGAGGAGGGCGCTGCGACAAAGCCGGTCCCCCGCATTTGCCTCCCTCGATTAAGACTTTGTTACCCGCGGAGAGGGCGAACAAAACTGGATGGCGTGGCTGAGCGAGCAGGAAATCCTCGCGACCCGGCAACTCAAGGCCCGCCGGAAGGAGGCGCTGCGCAGTCGGCGAACAGTCCTCCTCGTGAATGTCCTGGAGCAGCCCGAACGTGAGATGGCCGGTCTCGAGTTGGCACTGCTGCGGCGGGGGCTCGACGAGCGGCAGTCGGGCCTCGAGATCTGCTCTCGTTGCCGCCGGGCTCCGCTGATCGGCGAGCGCGTCTACCTGTATGACCGCGACCGCGTGCTGTGCGAATTGTGTCGCGGCGTCTACCGCGAACCGCCGCACTCCTCCCGTCTCGTCCACACGCCGGCCTTTGGCCAGTCGCTGCGGATCGTCGACCAGCGCGCGGCCTGAGACGGCGGGCAGGCCGGGGCACCGCGAGGCGGCCCCTTAGAATCCTCCGGCCGTGGACGCCATCACCGTCTCGACCACCATTTCGAGACCGCGTGAGGAGGTGTTCGACTACCTGGCGGACATCGCCAACCACGCCGAGTTCTCCGACCACTACCTCGTGGACTGGCATCTGCTGCGCGAAGACCCGCGCGGCGTCGGTGCCGGCGCTCGCTTCCGGGTCAGCGCGCCGCTGCGCCGGTTCTCGTGGGCGGATCTCACGATCTCAGAGCTCCAGCCTCCCTACCGCATCCTCCAACGCGGCCGGGGTGGCAAGTTCAACCGCACCCGAATCGTGGTGACATACACCCTCCAGCCGGCGTCCGGTGACGGCACCCGGGTCGAGCTGACGCTTGAGACCGAGCCGGCGTTGCCCTCCGATCAGATCATGGAGGCCCTGGGGGGGCGGAGCTGGCTGAAGCGCAAGAGCGCCCGCTCGATGCGCCGTCTCAGGACGATCCTGGAGGAGGACCGCGACCGGGGCAGGCGCCCCACGGTGGCCGCACGGTGAGCGCCATGGCTCTCGGCCGGTTGAATACACTCCGCCGCCCGTGATCGGCCGTTTTTCCGCTCGTTTCCCCCGACCCCTGGCCGTGGCATGCGGGGTCGTCCTGATCCTCGGGACCGCCGCCTGCGGCCGGGTGGGCGATCCCTCAAGCCAGGAGAACAACGGCGTCTACATCCAGGCCGGCCCGATCACGTATCAGCTCGAGGTCTCCCGGCAGCTCAATCCGTATTCGACCGAGGACTCGCAGTACGTCAAGGGAGTGTCGGCCGGACAGGGGACGCTGGCGCCCTCCGACCTCTGGTACGGGGTGTTCCTGTGGGCCAAGAACCAGACGAACAGTCCGCAGACCACCACGGACAACTTCGACATCGTCGACACCGTCGGCAACCACTACTACCCGGTGACGCTCAACAGCGCGCTCAACCCATTTGCCTGGAAGTCGCAGCGACTGGCCCCCGGGGGGATCGAGCCCACGGGTGCAACCATCGCCGCCGACGGTCCCACCCAGGGCGGGCTGTTGCTCTTCAAGCTGAACCAGTCGGTTTATTCCAACCGGCCGCTGAAGTTCGAGATCCGCTCGCCCAGCGGCAAGCTGTGGGCGACGATCATGCTGGATCTGTAGGGCGTTCTCGACCGCGCTTTCGGGGTGCTCACCTGCCCTGCAACCCCGCGATCAACACCTGTCTGACGGCCGGGGCGGCGGTTGCCCCGCCGTAGCCCGCGGCCGTGAACAGGGCGCCGGCAACGATTCGAGGGGCGCCCGCCGGTGCGTACGCCACGAACCAGGCGTCGGTGTTCTTGGGGTTGTTGGAGGTGAAACTGCTGTTGCCGATCTCAGCAGTACCGGTCTTTCCGGCCACCAGCACTCCGGGGATCGCCGCCGAAACGCCGGTCCCGTACTGAACGACCGCGATCATCATGCGCTGGACGAGCGCGGCCACGCGCGCCGAGGTGACCGGAACGAATCGTGGCCGGGCCGACATCAGGAGCGTGGGGAGCGGCCGGCGGCCGTGCATTGCGATCGTGGCGGCCACATCTGTCATCCCGAGTGCGCTGGTCAGGACCTGACCCTGGCCGATGGCCGATGAGCCGACGTTGGTCGCATCACCGATCTTGTTGGCGGGAGGGATCTGAGGCTCGGCGGCGCCGGGAATCCCCATCGGGTGGTCGAAACCAAAACGCTGGGCCATGGCCACGAGCCGCTTGCCGCCCACCCTCACCCCCAAGGGAGCGAAGACCGAATTACAGGAGACGGCAAAAGCGTTCAGAAGCGTCCCGCCGCAGGCCTCGCCAGCCGCGTTATGCAGGATGTAGCCGCCGATATTGGCCGACGTGGCGATCGGAAACGTGGTTGAGAGCGTGACGATTCCGGCCTGGAGCGCGGCGGTGGAGGTCACGATCTTCATCGTGGAGCCAGGAGGCTGGAGCGCCGAGAAGGCCAGCCCGGCCAGGGCCAGTATCTGGCCGGTCCGGGGATCCATGGCCGCGATCCCGCCGTAGGCGTTACCCAGCCCGGAAACAGCGGCCGTCTCGACCGCTGGGTCGATCGTGGTCCGGACCGTCTTGCCCGGCACTGGGCGTGTCTGGGCCAGGACGCGCGCCCCCGCCTTCAGGATGCCGCCGGGGTGCCCGGCCAGTTGGGTCTGAAAGACGCGCTCGAGCCCATCCACACCCACGAGGGCTCCGGGGGGGTAGCCGAGCGCCGCATAGTGGGCTGCGTCGGCCTTGGGTATGTGAGCCAGCTGGCCCACGATGGCCGAAGCCACGCTGGGGATCGGCGAGGTTCGGTTCGGCCCCTGGGCGAGCGGTACCCCGTTCCGAGCCAGAAGCGTGGCCCGCGGGGGGAGCGTGTCAGAGCGAGTGAGCTGCTCGCCGGGGCGCAGTCCGGGGAACAGCAGCGCCCCATCGAAGCGCACCTTGGCCAGTCCTGTTCGGCTGTCGTACGGGACCAGAAGCGTCTCGTGGAGCGTGCCGAAGATCGCCGTGTGGGCGACCATCGTGACGGGCACGTCGCGTCCGTTGGGCGCGCCCACCGCCCCGAGCTTCAGCGACGTGAGCGTCGCCGTGGCGGCCGCGGTTCGATATTCGGCGGCCAGCTGAGGCTCGGTCAGCCGCTGCCGGGAGGAGCGGTCGAGCATCCCGTACATCTGCGGGAAGTTGTGGTCGATCCAATCCCGGGCGTATCGGGCGGCCATCGCCTGGTAGTTCGGCCCCGCGGAGTCCGCGACGACGACCCCCACGATGAAGGCCGTGGTCGCCAGCGCCGCCAGGGGCAGCCCGTGACGCAGCCGCCGCCGGCGGCGCTGCACTCGGCGCTCGAGCCGCCGCAGACCACGCTCGGCCGGAGGCCCCGTCACTGGCACTGGAGACATAAATCACATTCTCCCCTTTGGGCGGGCAAACCGGCCCCATTAACCTCCTGCCGGTGACCGTCATTGACTGGGTCATCGTCGCTTTCGTGGTCCTGCTGACGGTCTACGGCTACTTGCAGGGGTTCGTGGTCGGCGCGATGTCGCTGGTCGGCTTTGTGATTGGCGCCTTCGTGGGCACGCGGCTGGCCACGCTGATCGTCCCCGGAGGCGACCACTCCCGCTATGCCCCGCTGTTCGGCCTGCTGGGCGCGCTGCTGGCCGGCGGGGTCCTGGCCACGGGCCTTGAGGCGCTCGGCCTGCGGGCCCGTTCGGCGCTCCGCTTTCCGGGGGTTCGGGCCGTGGACGGGCTCCTTGGAGCCGCGCTGACCGCGTGCGTTGCCCTGGGGATCGCCTGGATCGTCGGGGCGATCGCGCTTCAGTCGTCGGGGTCGATCGCGCTCCGGGCGGACATCCAGCGATCGGTCATCCTGCGCCAGTTGAACAAGCTCCTGCCTCCCTCCGGCCCGATTCTGGACGCGCTGGCCAGAGTCGATCCGCTGCCGGCGATCCCTGGCCCGTCGGCGGAGGTGCCGGCGCCGGCGCGAGGCATCCTGGCCGCGCCCGGTGTGCGCGCGGCGTCGCCCAGCGTGGTTCGGGTCCTGGGGACGGCGTGCGGTCTCGGGGTCGAGGGCAGCGGTTGGGTGGCCGCCCCACACATCGTCGTGACCAACGCGCACGTGGTCGCAGGCGAGAACGACACCACCGTTCAGGTGCGGGGCAACCCGCCCGCGCTCCGCGCCCAGGTGCTCGATTTCGACGTTCACGATGACGTGGCGATCCTGAGGGTCCCGGGACTGAACGAGCCCTCGCTGCATCTGGCAGCACATCCGAGCAGCGGCCAGTCGGCCGCGATCCTGGGCTATCCGCTCGACGGCCCATTCAACTCCCAGCCTGGCCGGATCGGCCAGACGCAGTCGGTCAGCACCGAGAACGCCTACGGCCAGGGCTCGGTCACCCGGAGCATTACGCCGCTGCGCGGGCTCGTGCGGCCCGGGAACTCGGGCGGGCCGCTGATCAGTCAAACCGGACAGGTGCTGGGCACGGTGTTTGCCGCCATCACGAGTCCGACTCCGAGCGGCGGCCCCGGCGGGATGGCGGTGCCCAACGCGGTGGTGCAGGCCCAGCTAGCCAAGGCCAAGACGCAGACGACGCCCGTCAGCTCGGGACAGTGCACAGGCTGACCGCGATCGCAGCTCTCTGGTGAGCCGCTCTTCGCAGACGTGGCAAGCTGGGCGGCCGAGGCGGGGCGAAAAAGCGACTCGATTCTTCGCTATTTCGCCCCTCCCTACGACCGCAGCCCCTTGAAAGCCCTTCCGATGCCCCCTCCGCTCCCGTGGGAGCACCCGGGGGCGGGCGGTGGTCTGCAACACCGCCCTCCCCGTAGGTGCTTTTCACCCCCCGGTGCCCGTAGGCGGTGCGCTCGCGACGCTCTCGGCCATTTGCAACACGACCTCCGGCTCCAGTGCCCCTAGGAGCTGGGGGTGGTGATGCGCGAGGTGCAGCTGGACGGCATTGAAGAGGTCCTGGTCGGTGTCGCCCGCGAGTTGCGCCCCGCACTCGCAGTGGGCGATCCGCCGCTGCCCTTCATCGATTGAGGTCATCAACCTATGCCGTCCGGTTCCCTCTTGCGCCCCGCCGAGAGTGTCTGTTGAGTGACCCCATCCACGGCCGGAAAGATGGCTTCGGTGCGTTGGCGATACGTTTCCGAATCGTTTCCGTGGTCGTGAGCGCGAATGAGAGGACACGCGTTCAGCTTTGCGGGCAGCTGTCCGTAGAGATTGAGGGCACCGAGCTGGTCCAAGGGCTCAGAGGACGTCAGGTGCGGTTGCTGCTCGCGTACCTGCTGCTGAACCGGACCCGACCGGTGGGGCGCGAGGAGCTGATCGGGGCTCTTTGGCCGGCCCAGGCCCCTGTGTCTCAAGACGCGGCGCTGCGGACGCTCCTCTCCCGGCTGCGCTCTGCTCTGGGTGGAGCGGCGCTTCGAGGACGCGAAGAGCTCGTGCTCTCCCTTCCCGAGCCGGTGTGGGTGGACTTGGAAGCCGCCAGCGCCGAGCTGGGGAGCGCCCAGACTGCGCTTGAGGCAGGCGACGCCCGGACTGCCTGGGGCCTGGCGCAGGTGCCACTCAACATCGCGAGCCGGGGGCTGCTCCCCGGGACGCGGGCAGACTGGCTCGAGCCGCCTCGGCGCGAGCTCGAGGACATTCGCCTTGAGGCGCTTGAGGTGATCGGCGGGGCTGGGCTACGCCTCGGTGGCGCCCAGCTCGCCTCGGTCGAACGCGCCGCTCGGGCGCTCATCCAGGCCGAGCCCTATCGCGAATCTGGCTACACGCTGCTGATGCAGTCGCAGGCCGTTCGCGGCAACGTGGCCGAGGGACTGCGCGTGTTTCACCGGTTGCGCACGCTGCTGCGCGAGGAGCTTGGGACAGCCCCCTCGGCCGAGGCGATCGCCGCCCACGAGCGCCTCGTGCAGCGGGTCGCCACCCCGTCGGCCGGGAAGGTCAGACCCGCCGCTGGCGCGCAGGTCGAGCTGCCGGCCGAGCTCTCCTCGCGCGCCCAGGGGCCGCTCATCGGCCGTGACGCAGAGCTGGCGGAGCTGAGCACGCTGTGGTCATTGGCGGGAGCCGATCCGGTCTCCGACGGGCCGAGCGCGCGGGCGGCTCGGGTCGTCGTGCTGGCGGGAGACGCCGGCATCGGGAAGACCAGCCTGGCCGCTGAGCTGGCGCGACGCGCGCACCAGGATGGCGCCGTAGTCCTGGCCGGCCGCGCCCCCGAGGAGGGATTGGCCCCGTACCAGCCCTTCCTGGAAGCGCTCAGCCACTACTTCGCCACGGCCGATCTGGACGACATTCGCGGAGCGCTGCACGAGCACGGTCCCGAGCTCTCCCGTCTTGTCCCTGAGCTGCGTCACCGTGCTCCTGACCTGCCCGCCCCACCCGGCGAGCCCGAGGGCGAGCGCTACCGGCTGTTTGAGTCCGTCATCGGTCTGCTCAGCTCTGTGGCCGAGCACGCCCCCATCCTGCTCGTGCTCGACGACCTCCAATGGGCGGACCGGCCCACACTGCTGCTGCTTCGCCACCTGGCCCGGTCGCCTCGGCCGGGCCGGCTGCTCGTGCTGCTGGCGTTCCGCACCGAGGCGGCCACCGAGGTCCTGCACGGCTTCCTGTCTGAGTTGGGCCGGGATCGGCTCTCAACCCAGCTGGACATTCGCGGCCTGAGCCAGCGCGACACGGCCGAACTGGTTCGCGTCAGGGCCGGCGAGATGCCCTCAAGCGCGTTCGCCCGGCGGATCCACCGTGAGACTGAGGGCAACCCGTTCTTCGTCGAGGAGATCGTGCGCAACCTCGTGGCCGCGGGGGTCCGAGTCGGCGCCGCCACCGCTTCCGAGCTCCAGCGATTCGAGCTCCCCGAGGGCGTCAAGCGCATGGTGGCCCGGCGGATGGACACTCTGGATCCGCGGACGATCGAATGGCTTCGGGTGGCCTCCGTTGCCGGTCGTGACTTCGATGCCGAGCTACTCGAAGAGCTCCTCGAGTTCGACGAGGAAGAGTTCCTGACTGCCCTCGAGGAGGCATTAGCGGCGGGCCTCCTGCTTGAACAGGTGACCGCCTCAGGTCGGTACAGCTTCTCGCACGCACTGATCCGTGAAGCGCTCTATGAGGGGATGTCTGAGCCGAGACGAGCCCGGCTGCACCGGCGGGTGGGCGAGGCGCTCGAAGGCGCCGCCCAGCCGCAGCTGAGCGCACTGGCCCTCCACTTCACCCGCGCCGCCGGAAGCAAGGATTCCGAGAAGGCAATCTCCTATGCCGTTCAGGCCGCGCTGGAGGCGGCGGACATGCTCGCCCACGAGGAGGCCCTTGAGCACTACGCCCGGGCACTCGACGTCCTGACCCGATACGACCCCGGGGCGCAGGAGCGGCGCCTCGAGCTATTGCTGGCGCTGGGCGACGCGAGTGTCCGGTCTGGGGATCGCCCTCGGGCGCGCACCGTGTTCCTGGAAGCCGCCGACCTCGCGGAGCGTCTGGGTGACACGGCCAGCCTCGTCAGAGCGGCGGTGGGCGCATCGCGCCGGTACGTCCAGCAGCCTGGCGTCGTCGACACCGAGCTGATCCACGCGCTCGATCTGGCACTAGAGCGCACGGCCGGCGAGAAGACCGTGTCACGGGTCCAGCTGCTGGCTCGCATGTGCGGCACCCTCTACTACGCCGACCAGCACGAGCGCATGGTTGTGCTCGGCCAGGAGGCGCTCCGAATCGCCGACGAGCTTGACGATCCTGAGGCCAGCGCCCTGGCCTGTTCGGCTCAGCGGCCCGTCCTATGGAATCCCGCGGACCTGGCCGAGCGCCTGAGCGTCTCAACCAAGATGCTCGCCTGCGCGCAGCAGGCCGAAGCGCTCGAGCTCCAGCTCCAGGCCCATGCCTGGCTCGCCACAGACCTGCTCGAAACCGGGGACCTGGGGGCGGTGGACGCGCAGATCGCGGCTTTCGAGCTCGGGGCCGAGCAGCTACGCCAGCCCTTATTCCGGTGGCAGGCGCTGGTCTGGCGGGCGATGCGCGCCCTGCTTGACGGTCGCTTGGAAGCTGCCGAGGAAGCAGCTGCCGAGGCGCTGGTCACCGGCGCCCCCGGCGAGACGATCACCGCGCCCCAGTATTTCGCGATTCAACTGTTGAACATTCGGCGTGAGCAGGCACGGGAGGGGGAGGCGGAGGAGCTGATCCGCCAGATGGCGCAGGCCAATCCCAACCGGCACGGCTGGAGGGTCGAGCTGGGGCTGATCCTGCTGGATGGCGGGAACGAGTCCGAAGCCCGCTCCCAACTAGAAGAGCTGGCCGCGTCGGATTTCCAGGACGTCACCTGGGACGGAGAGTGGCTTCCGATCATGGCGATGATGGGTCTGCTGGCCTCTCGCCTGGAGGATCCCGTCCGGGCCCAGATCCTCTACGAACGTCTCGCTCCGTTCGGCGCGGCGAACATCGTCAGGGGTGTGGGTGCCGTCTGCGTTGGTCCCGCGGCGCGGGTGCTTGGGAAGCTCGCGATCGCGCTCGGAAGCGAGCGAGAGGCGCACGGGCATTTTCAGGCGGCGCTCCAGATGGCGACTGACCTGCGGGCGCCCGTGCTACTGGCCCATACCCAGCTCGACTACGCCGAGGCGTTGGGCCGCGGCGCAGAGGCCGCCGAGCTGGCCGGCGCGGCGAAGGATGCGGCCGATCGACTGGGGCTGCGGGCGGTGGCCAGGCGAGCCGAGAGGTTGCGGCTGCGCTGAGCGCTACCCTGCGCCGGACTTGTGAGTAAGACACTCGTCATCGCCGAGAAGCCCTCGGTAGCTCGCGAGCACCTGGCCAAGGTGCTCTCCGGACCGTTCACCAAGAACGAGGGCTACCTGGAGGGCCCTGAGCACGTTCTGGGCTGGGCCGTGGGCCACCTGGTGCAACTCGCCGAGCCTGATGAGTACGACGACCGGTTCAAGAAATGGCGGATGGCCGATCTGCCGATCGTCCCCGAGCGCTTCAAGCTGGTGATCCGGGACGAGCGCTCCAAGAAGCAGATGAACGTGATCAAGCGTCTGCTCGGGCGCGAGGACGTCGACCTCGTCGTCAACGCGTGCGATGCCGGGCGCGAGGGCGAGCTGATCTTTGCGTATCTGTATGAGAAGTCTGGCTCGAAGAAGCAGGTCCAGCGGCTGTGGCTCAACTCGATGACGAGCAAGGCCATCCAAGGCGCATTTGCCTCGCTCCGTCCGGCGGACGAGCTGGCCCTGCTCGAGGCCGCGGCACGCTCGCGCTCGGAAGCCGACTGGATCGTGGGCATGAACTCGACCCGGGCGGCCACGATCCGGCTACGTTCATCGTTCGACGGCGCGGTCTCCCTGGGGCGGGTTCAAACTCCGACACTCGCGATCCTGGCTCGGCGAGAGGAGGAGATCCGCGCTTTCAAGCCTGAGCCCTACTGGGTGGTCGACGGCAGCTTCGATCCAGTGGAAGACCGGCCTCGCGTTTATGACGGGCGCTACCACGATGGAGCCAATCCGAGGGTGGGGAGTGCCGATCAGGCCGAGGCCATCGTGGCCGCCTGCCAGGGGCAGCGGGGGGAAATCACCAAGCTTGAGAAGTCAGAGCAGAAGCAGCGCCCGTTTCTTCTCTATGACCTGACTTCGCTTCAGAGTGACGCCAGCTCGCGGTTCGGTTTCACCGCCCGACGGACGCTGGCCGCCGCCCAACGTCTCTACGAGGAGCACACGGCGCTCACGTATCCGAGGACCAACTCGCGCTATCTGCCCAGCGACATCATCTCCGACATCAAGCCGACGGCTCGACTCGTCGGCGAGCGGACCGAATACGCCGGTGCGGCGAAGTACGTGCTCGATCTCGAAAAGCTCCCGCTGGCCCGGGTGGTCAACGACTCGAAGGTCACTGACCACCACGCGATCATCCCGACTCGGGCCGACCGTCACCCGGTCGAGAAGATGGACGAGGACGAGCGCCGCATATACGACCTCGTCGTTCGCCGCTTCCTGGCCATCTTCCATCCGGACGCCGTGTTTGAGAACACGCGTGTCGAGACGACCGTGTCTGAACACGTGTTCCGGACGCGTGGCAAGCGCATCCTCGTCCCGGGGTGGAGGGCGGTATACGGCGAAACCGTCGACGAGTCCCCGGGGGAGGACGACGAGGGCCGCGAGCAGCAGCTGCCCCGCCTGGAGCGCGGAGAAACCGTGGAGGTAAGGGACGTCTCAGCGGAGGAGAAGGAGACAAAGCCGCCCCGCCGTTACAGCGACGGTTCACTGGTCAGGGCGATGGAAGCTGCGGGCAAGCTCGTGGACGACGAGGAGCTCCGGGAGGCCATGAAGGAGTCAGGCATCGGAACGCCCGCTACCCGAGCGGCGATCATCGAGCGGCTGATCCAGGTCGGCTATGTCGAGCGCGACGCGCGGGCGCTGGTTGTCACCGAGAAGGGACTGAACGTGATCAGGCTCCTCGGCGAGCACGCGCTCACCTCGCCGGGGCTGACCGGCGACTGGGAGCACCGCCTGGCCAAGATCGAGACCGGTGAGGATTCCCGAGAGGCGTTCATGGGCGACATCGTCAAGTTCACCGAGGACACGGTCGGCGAGCTCGACACAAAGCTCAAGGACGTCCGGATCCCACGGGCCAACCTCGGCCCCTGCCCGGTATGCGGCCGGGACATCATCGAGAACCGCAAGGGCTATTCGTGCTGGTCGCGTGATGACCCGGGTTGTGGCTTTGTGATCTGGAAGTCCAAGGCCGGTAAATCGCTGCCGATCTCCGTGGCCCGTGAGCTGATCAAGACGGGACGCACAGAGAAGCCCGTGACCGGCTTCAAAGGCCGGTCAGGCAAGAGCTTCCGGGCCAAACTGGCCCTCCAGCAGTCAGAGGAGGGCAAATGGCGAGTGGAGTTCGACGAGCCGTGGGCCCACGAGGGCGCCAAGCCACCGGAGGCAGAGGCCGAGCCCGAGGCGGCCTAGTGGGATCCCGGGGAGGACCAGGCCCAGAGCAGTGCGAACCCGGGCGGCTTAGGGCAGGGGCGCTCCCTCTCGCCCCTTGCTATCAATCCGGCAGCTCCAGCTTGGCCCAGACCTCGTGTCCGTTCTCGTGGCGCTCGGTCCCCCACTCGTGGGCCAGTTGCTCGACCACCTTCAGCCCAAGTCCTCCGAGCCCGATCTGCCGATTCACGACTTCCGCGCTTTTCCCCGAGGCTCCCGGATCGACCACGGCGATCCTCAACCATCCATCCCGGCTGACGCTAACTCCGAGAAGATCATCCTCGGTGCATAAGGAGTGCCGAACCGCGTTGGTGACCAGCTCGCTGGCCACCAGCATCGCATCGCCCAGGACCCATCCCAGGTCGGGGAGCCGCGAGACTGCGGCACGGACAGCGTGAGGCGCGTCCTGATCGCAGCGTACGGCCATACGCACAAGATCACCCGCCATCACTGGCTCCTACCCGCAAGGAGGACCTGAAACCCGTCAGGAAGCCCACGAGTGGAGATCGCGCTCCTAACCCTCGGCCAGTAGGCCTCCCGGGACCTGGCCATCGGGAGCGGGCTCGAGGACAAACAGCTCGACGGCGAGGTCGGGGTCCAGATGGTTGGCGCTCATCATCGCCACGACACCCCTTCCCGTGATCTCCGCAATTTTGGCGCTGGCTTCTTCGCGCATGGCTTCCTGGTATTCGCGTCGGAGCGTCAGGACGTTCTCCTGGCGCCCTTTTTGGACCAGGACCTGCTCGCCCTTGGTTAGTGTTTGTTCGAGTAGGACCACGACCAGGTTCTCGCGGATGCTGGTGCGGGCCTTCATCGGTCCCCGGCCGGTGTATTCGCGCATCAGCCTGACGATTGCGTTTGAGATTGTCAGGTAGAGAGAACCGCCCGGCGGATGGGTGGTTTCAGCATGAGTGGACATCGCCCTTCCTTCCCGCCTTTCCTGGGCTTTGAGATCCCACGCAGGAAGAAGGGAAAGACGGCGAGCTGCCGCGAGCGCAAGATGCCGTTCAAGGAAACACGACCGAACGGGCTAGGAGGAGTATCGCAGGTCAGAGCGGTGATCTGCGCTCCCTCCGTCCGAGCGCGGCTAAAATTGGCGCTCTCGGGCTGAGGGGCTGTGTCCCCTTCAGGCCGATCAGGCAGGCTGGCTGTCAGACGCTTCGTGTCGGGAGCGTCCGATTCCTCCCAAAGATGTCGCTAACCGTGCGCGGAGGATCGATCATGTCAGTAAGCCAAGGGCTGGAATCGGCGGAAGTGCTGGGTCAGCTAGAGATCGTCGTCCATGAGCAAGGCACGACGATCACGATCGAGCTGGCCGGGGAGTGGGACCTCGCGGGTGTGCCCGCCGTCCGCCCGAGAATCGAACACGCGCTGAGCGCCCGACCCGAGCGCGTGGTGCTCGACCTCAGTCGGCTTGCGTTCATGGATTCCAGCGGGTTGCACGCCACAATCGAACTGGCCCACCGCCTAGCCGCTCAGAACATTGCGCTGGCCATAGTCCCGGGCTCCCCAGCCATCCAGCGCTTGTTCGACATCACCGGGCTGACCGAGCGCCTGGTGTTCATACCCAGAGCCACAGGGTCCCCGCCCGCCCCCTCGGGAGCCAGCCGTTCTCATGGCTTCATCGGGAAGGAGGCGTCCATCCCCACCAAATCCGCCCCGGCAGAGAGCTAGCGAGGCGGTCCCGGAAACGGCCGGGCTACGGGACGAGGACGATCTTGCCGTGCGTGCGGCGCTCCGCGAGCTCGCGGAAGGCCTCGCGGACCTGCTCGAATCTGAACACGCGCGCGATCGGAATCTCGAGCTCCCCGTCGGCCACCAGTTGGGCCAGCTCGGCCAGTCGCTCGGCGGTGGCGATCGCATGCGTTCCGTGCCTCTGCACGCCCAGGCGCTCAGCGGCGTCGAAGTCGATGATCGTGTTGATCCGCTCCGGATCGACCCCGAGCTCGACCGCCAGATCCACGTATCCGCCGCCGAACGTGTCGATGAATCCGTCGAGCTTTCCTCCGGTCGCCTCGCGGAGCTGCTCCTCCTGGCCGTCGCCATAGGTGACGGGAACAATGTCGTGGTTGCGAAGCCAGTCGTGGTTGCGTTCGCTGGCCAGCCCGATGACCCTGGCTCCGGTTCTTCGCGCCAGCTGAACAGCCACCGAGCCGACGCCTCCGGCGGCGGCGGAGACGGCGATGGTCTCACTCGGCGCAGGCGCGACGGCCAGCACGCACGCGTAGGCCGCCATTCCAACCACGAACAGCGACCCCGCCACCTCCCAGGGCACGGCCGCTGGCTTGGCCGTGAGCTGGTCCGCTGGTACGGCCACGAGCTCGGCCTGGCTGGCCCGCTCCTCGGTCCAGCCAAGCACCTCATCGCCTTCAGAGAAGTTCGTCACATCCGGGCCGACTGACTGCACGACGCCGGCGAGATCGGTTCCCTGACCGGAAGGGAACGTGGCTGGCCAGCGATCGTGGAGCCGGCCCTCGCGGATCCCGATCTCACCCGGGTTGATGGCCGCCGCCTTCACCGCCACTACAACGCGGTCGGGCCCGGCGGTTGGATCCTCGACCTCTCGCACGTCGAGCACCTCGATTCCGCCGTAATGGTCGAAGCGCACTGCCCTCATCGAATCTCGCGAGTCACCGCCGGCACTTGCCTGGAGGCTAGCTGCGCTGACCGTCGGGGCCGCGCGCCACCATAGGCCGATGCCGCTCACGCTCGTGCTCGGACCTGCCAATTCGGCCAAGGCGGGGGAGATGTTCGGGGCCTACGGCGCCGCCGCGCCGCGGGGCGCTCTCCTGGTCGTACCGACGTACGCCGACGTGCGCCACTACTCGCGCGAGCTGGCCGAGCAGGGGATTGTCCTGTCCTCGGTGCTCACGTTTGCCGGTCTGGCTCGGGAGATCGCCCGCCGGGCCGGTTACGAAGCGCGCACGATATCGGCGCTGGGTCGCGAGCGGCTGCTGCTGGCCGCGCTGCGCGAGCAGCGCTTCGATCTCCTGGCTGAAAGCGCGGCCTCGCCAGGGTTTCTGGTGGCCGCCGGTGGCCTGATCGCCGAACTCGAGCGCTCGCTGATCGCCCCTGAGCGATTCACCGAGGCACTCGCTCGCTGGGCTTCGTCAGATTCCCGGCGGAAGGGCTACGCGCGTGAGGTCGGTTCGCTGTACGCCGGCTACGTCGGGGCGCTCGAGCGGGTTGGCCGCGTGGATCGCGAGCTCTACGCCTGGCGGGCGCTCGACGCTCTGCGCGCCGCGCCCGGTCGCTGGGGCTCAGATCAGGTCTTCTTCTACGGCTTTGACGACCTGCACCCGCTCGAGCGCGACGCCGTCCAGACGCTGGCTCTGGTCGTCGGCGCCGAGGTCACGCTCTCGCTCGCATACGAAGCCGGGCGGCCCGCCCTGGCCGCCCGGGCCGAGGTAGTGGAGGAGCTGCGGCCGCTGGCCAAGCAGGTGATCGAGCTCCCGGCCCTCGATGAGCACTACGCGCCGGAGTCTCGCCGCGTGCTGCACCACATCGAGCGATGGCTCTTCGCCGCTCCCCCGGAGCGGGTGGATCCGGGCTCGGCCGTCCGCCTGCTCGAGGCCGGGGGTGAGCGCGCCGAGGCTGAGCTCGTGGGAGCGGAGATCCTTTCGCTGCTCCGATCGGGAGTCCCCGCTGAGGCGATTGCGGTGGTATGCCGGTCGGTCGCCCGGTCGGCCGGCGTGTTCGAGAGCGTCTTCGGCCAGTACGGCATCGCGCTCGCGCTGGAGCGGGAGATCGAGTTCGGGCGCACTCCGCTTGGGCGGACGCTGCTCGCGCTGGCCCGATGCGCTCTGGCGCCCGAGCAAGCGAGCGCCCAGGATGCCCTGCGATACCTGCGCTGGCCCGGTGTTCTGGAGCGGGGCGAGCTGGCTGACTCGCTCGAGGTCCAGGTGCGGCGAAACGGTCTGCACAGCGCCGAGGACGTCTGGCAGCGGCTGGACTTTCCGCTTGGAGCGTTGGAAGCCCTCAGGCGCGCTCCCGATGGGGCTTCTGAGTTGGCCCGCCAGGCCCGGCGGCTGCTGACGCTTCCTCATGGCGCGGGCGCGCCGATGCTCGAGCCCGCCGAGAAGCTAGACGCACGCGCTCTGTCTGTGTTGCTGAGCGCGCTGGATGAGCTCTCAGAGCTCGGCCTGGCTCCTTCCGGCGCCGAGCTGATCGGGCTCCTCGAGCAGTTGCCCGTGCCAGCCGGAAGCGCGATCCGCCCGGGGGCCGTGCAGCTGTCGGAGCCTCTGGCCATCCGCGCGCGGCGCTTCCGGGTCGTGTTCGTGTGCGGCCTGCAGGAGAGCGAGTTTCCCCAGCCGGCGGCGGCCGAGCCGTTCCTCTCCGACGAAGCCAGGCGGGAGCTCTTTTCTTCGGGCGGCCTGCGTCTGAGGCCGATGGAGGACGTCCTGCACCGTGAGCGCTACCTCTTCTACTCGGCCGTCTCACGAGCGACCGAACAGGTCGTGCTCAGCTGGAGGAGCTCTGACGAGGAGGGCAATCTGGCCCTCCGGTCGCCGTTCATCGACGATCTGGCGGAGCTCCTGTCCGTCGGCTGGGCCGAACGCCGTCGTCGACGCCTGTTGGGCGATGTCATCTGGCCGGCGGCGCAGGCGCCGACCGAACGGGAGCGCAGCCACGCCTTGGCGGCCGAGACCGCTTTTGTTCGGACGACCGTGCAGGGTGAGGATGCCCCGGGTCAGCGGCAGCTCTCCGAGGCGGCCCTGCGCCACGTGCGCCACCAGCAGATCGTCTCGGGTGGGGCGCTCGAGACGTACTCAGACTGTCCGGTCAAATGGCTCGTGGAGCGTGAGCTGGCGCCGCCGTCACTCGATCCCGATCCCGATCCTCTGACCCGCGGGGCGTTCAACCACCGCGTGCTCGAGGAGGTGATCGGGCGGCTCGAGGGGCCGGTCGCACCCGCGACCCTGCCTGACGCAGAGCGGATTCTGGCCGAGGTGCTCGAGGAATTTGCCCCCGAGCTCTTGCCGGGACGTCCCCCGGCGGTCCGGGCCGGAGCTGCGGCGGCGATCGAGGCCGACCTGGGGCGTTACCTGCGCCACGAAGCTCGTCAGAGCTCTCATTGGGAGCCCCGGGGTCTCGAGCTGAGGTTCGGCTTTGACGAGGACGAGGGTTCACTGCCCGCGCTCGTGCTGGGCGACGGCGGCGACATGGTTCGGGTTCGCGGGGTGATTGACCGCGTGGATGTGGATCCCGCTGGCAGCGGGCAGGCCACCGTTCGGGATTACAAGAGCGGACAGGCTCGCGCCGAGTACCAGGGCTCGCGGTGGCGAACCGATCGTCGCCTCCAGGTGGCGCTGTACATGCTGGCCGTTCGCCGGCTGATGGAGCTTGAGCCGGTGGCCGGCCTGTACCAGCCTCTGGGCGGCAACGAGTTGCGCGCTCGGGGCGTGTTCCTCGCGGGGTCCCCCGTGGGCGAGGGCCTCGTGGCCACCGACGCCCGCCAGCCGGCCGAGCTCGAGGCCGAGCTCCAGGACGCGGCTGAACGAGCGCTTGAAGTCGCCCGCACACTGCGGAGTGGAGCGCTTGAGCCCTGCCCCCAGACGTGCTCGCGACACGGTTGCCTGTTCCCCGGCGTGTGCCGGACCGAGCTTTGAGCTGGTGGTGAGCGGGGTGCGGAGCCGAACCGCAGGCCGGGAATGGACCCCCGAGCAGCTGCACGCGATCGAGCGGCGGGAGGGAGACCTGCTGCTCGACGCCGCGGCCGGCAGCGGCAAGACGTCGGTGCTGGTGGAGCGGTTCGTCCAGATGGTGCTCTCAGACGGCGTGGATGTCCCGGCGATCCTCACGATCACGTTCACCGACAAGGCCGCGGCCGAGATGCGCGAACGGATCAGGCTGCGGCTGCGCGAGCTCGGAGCCGAAGAAGAGGCGCGAGCCACAGAAGGGGCATTCATCTCGACGATTCATAGCTTCTGCGCCCGGCTGCTGCGTCTGCACGCCCTGCGGGCGGGCATCGATCCGCAGTTTCACGTGCTCGATGCTCTGGAGGCCCAGCGCCTGGCGGACGCGGCCTTCGACCAGTCACTCGAGGAGCTGGGCGAGGGCGAGCCGGGCGCTGTGGAGCTGATCGCCGCGTACACGCCCCTGGGTCTGCGCGGGGCGATCCTCGGCGTCCATGGCGAGCTGCGCTCCCGCGGAGAGCTCGAGCCACGTCTCCCGCCCCTCCCGGTCGCGCCTGACCTTGATCAGGCCCGTGAGCGGCTGCGGGAGGCGGCGGCTGGTCTGGGGCGGGAGCTCGGTGCGATTGCCGCCCCGGCAGTCCGGGTGGTTGAAGCGCTCGATCGTTTGGATCGCTGCTCCGGCCTCCTGGATTCCGCGGAGCCCTGGCCCGGGGAATTGACCGCTTTTGCTCTCCCTGGTGGCAATGGCGCGGCGCTCTCAACGCCGGCCTGCGAGGCCTATACCGCCGCGCTTGAGAGCTTCCGGGCGGCTTGCGAGTACCCCTGGGCGGCGCGGGCGCACCGCCTGCTCGATCTGCTGTTGAGGTCCTTCGGAGACCGGTACACCCGCTCCAAGCGTGAGGGCTTTGCGCTGGATTTCCAGGATCTGGAGCTGCTTGCGCTCCGCTTGCTGCGCGATGAGCCAGATGTGCGTGAGGGTTTGCGGTCGCGCTTTGAGCGGATCATGGTCGACGAGCTCCAGGACACCAACCATGTGCAGTTCGGGCTGATCGAGTCGCTCGCGCGAGGAAACGTGTTCACAGTTGGCGACGCCCAGCAATCGATCTACGGCTTTCGCCACGCCGACGTCGAGCTCTTCGAGTCACGGGGCCGACGGCTCGATCAGCAAGGTGCTCGGGCCACGCTCCAGACCAACTTCCGGTCACGCCCCGAGATCCTGGCGGTGGTCAACCGATGCTTTGCCGCCGAGCTGGGCGAGAGCTTCAGGCCGTTGGAGGCGGGGCGGGATGCCGCCAGCGAGGAGGAGGGATCGCAGGTTGAACTGCTCGTGGCCGACCGAGGCGCCGACTGGGACTCCGAGGCGCTGAGCACTCCGTGGCGAGTGGCCGAGGCGCGAGCGCTGGCGGCGCGAGTTGGCGAGCTTCTTACCGAAGGCGCGGCCGCAGGCGACATCGTGCTGCTCCTGCGCGCGGCCACCGACATGCGGGTGTACGAGCGCGCGCTCGAGGAACGCGGGATCCCCACCTACGTGATCGGCGGCCGCGGCTACTGGGCCCACCCGCAGGTGGTCGACATGGTCGCCTACCTGCGAGCGCTGGCCAACCCTCGAGACGTCGAGGCGCTCTATACGGTGCTGGTGTCCCCGCTGGTGGGGATCTCGCTGAGCTCGCTCGTCATCCTGGCGGCGTCCGCGCGGGCCGCGGGCCGCGACCCGTGGTGGCTGCTTCAGGACCCCGAGGACCGTCTGGACGAGGTGGAAGGAGCAGACCGAGAGCGGCTGGCGAGCTTCGCCGTCTGGTTTGCTCGGGAGCGGCAGTTGGCGGTGCGAGCCGGCGTCGAGGAGTTGATCGATCGCGTGCTTGCCCAGACGGGCTATGACGATGCAGTGCTGACGATGGCCGGAGGCCAACGACGCCTGGCCAACATTCGCAAGCTGATGCGGTTGGGGCGCGAGCAGGACGGAGCGGCCGGCGACCCGCTGCGGGACTTCCTGGAGCTCGTGCGGTTTCGGTCCGCCGGCTGGAGCGCCTTTGACGCGAGCGAGAGCGAGGCACCCATGGAGGGCGAGGGTTTGGATGCCGTTCGCGTGATGACGATCCACCGGGCCAAGGGGCTCGAGTTCGACATCGTCTGTGTCGCTGACCTCGGCCGCACGCGCCCCGGCAGGGCAGAGCTCATGCGGGTCGGAGGTGACGGGCGTTTTGGCCTCAGGTTGGCCCGTCCGGGCACCGGGCGGCGCGAGGCCGCCCTCGACTATCGGGCACTCGGGGACGAGCGGCTCGCGGCCGAGGCCGATGAGGAGCGCAGGCTGTTCTACGTCGCGATGACGCGGGCCCGGGAGCGCTTGATACTGAGTGGTGCGGCCAAGCTCGACGCCTGGCCCAACCCCCCGGGAGGCGGGCCGATCGCGTGGCTCGGCCCCGCTCTGGTGCCGGGACTGGCCGAGCGAGCCGCCGCCCGGGAGGACGGCGTCGAGTCCGGCGTGCGGATCACGTTCGTGGCCGACGAGCAATCAATCGAGCCTCCGGTGGTTTCCCCGGCGGCCGCCGCGGCGATCGCGCCCCCGGCCGAGCTGCCTCCGCTCCCTGTGCCCTCTGCCTCTCCGGTTGCTCCCGTCACCGAGATCAGCTACTCGTCTCTGGAGGAGCATCGGCGATGCGGATATCGCTTCTACCTCGAACGCGTTCTCGGGGTGACGCCCGTCGATGGGCGGGAGGGACTGAATCACCGGGGCGAGGGCCTGACCGGCGCTCAGCGCGGCCTGATCGTCCACGCGCTGCTGGAGCGGCTCGACTATCGCCGCCCGGTGCTGCCCGGTCAGGACGGGGTGGGACGGGCGGCCGGTATGGCACTCGGTCAGGCCGAGACGGGCTCGATTCTGACCCTGGTGGAGGGGTTCATCGCGAGTGACGTCTGCGCGCGCCTGGGCCGCGCGACCTCCGTGCGCTCAGAACAGAGCTTTTCGTTCCTGCTGGGAGACGGGCCGGCGCAAGGTCAGGTGCTCGTGCGAGGAGTCTTTGACGCGATCGCGCAGGAGCCTGATGGGGGGACGCTGGTCGTTGACTACAAGTCAGATCAACTGCCCGGAGCCGAGCCCGAGGACGTCGTCGCGCGGGCCTACGTGGCCCAGCGGTTGATATACGGCCTGGCGGCCCTGCGCGCTGGGGCCCGCTCGGTCGAGGTCATCCATCTGTTCCTAGAGCGACCGGATCGGCCCGCCGTGGCCCGTTTTGCGCGTGAGGAGATGGCAGAGCTGGAGGACCAGCTGAGTCTCCTGACCGCAGACATGGTGGAGGGGCGCTTCCCCGTCAGCCCGGTCCCCCACCGCGCCCTCTGCCGGGGTTGCCCAGCCGAGGGAGGCCTGTGCTCCTGGCCGCTCTCGATGACGCGGCGGGAGTCGCCTGATCGACTGTTCTGAGGAGGCGCGTTGCGGGTTCGCGCGCCGCGATTGCGTTGCGGGTTCGCACGCCGCGATTGTTTCGAGCGCGTCACCGATTCGGCATCAAATCGTTCCCAATGCGTCTTGTTCCGTGACGCGCGATGGGCGCAAACTCCGTCGATGCCCCGGTTCTGCCGCTGGACTTCGAAATGTCGAAGCTGAGCAGCAGAACCCGCGTGGCGCGGCTGGCGGGGCGCCAGTTCGGGCGCGTCAGCTGGATCCAGCTCAAAGAGCTCGCGATACCCGACGGCACCGTCAGGGGTTGGATAGTCGACGGCTACCTCTACCGCGAGCTGCCCCACGTCTACGCCGTCGGAAACCGCGCGCGGACGATTGAGTCCGATCTGGCCGCCGCACTCCTGTACGCGGGGCCCGGGGCCGCGCTCAGCCACGCTACGGCCACATGGTGGCTGGGGCTACTGGACGAGCGACCGCCGGCGATTCACGTGAGCACTCCTCGACAGTGTCGATCCCTACCGGGCATCCGCGTCCATGGCCGCAGGGTGGTAGACCGGATCCTCTATAAACGGCTGGCAGTCACCACGATCCCGCAGGCGCTGGTCGATTTTGCCCCGGACGCTCGCCTGCGAACCGTGCGCCGGGCTTTAGCCAAGGCCGACTTCCAGAGGGTTCTCGACATTGCCGCCATAGAGGCGATCATTGGCCGCGGAGGCCGCTCGGCCGTGACCCTACGTGTGGCCTTGGAGCGGCACCAGCCCAGGCTCGTCTGGACAAAGAGTGGCCTCGAGATTGCGCTGCTTGAGCTGTGCGAGGAAGAAGGAATCCCAGTTCCCGAAGTCAACCTGAAGGTCTGCGGCTGGGAGGTCGACGCGCTGTGGCGGGAGCCCGGTCTGGCCGTCGAGCTCGACGGCCATGACGCCCACCACACCTCCGCCCAACTCCGGACCGATCGTCGCAAGGAGATGGCCTTACGTTCGTTCGGGCTGACGCCCATCCGCTACTCAGGCGACCAGTTGAAGTATCAGAAGAAGGAGGTGGCCGCGGAGCTCAGGAAGCTCATCCAGGGCCCGAGTTAGGTGCGCCCCTCAATCGCCAGCAGGTGTCGCTTGCGATCCAGGCCGCCCGTGTAGCCGCCGAGCCCGCCGCTGGCATGAAGCACCCGGTGGCAGGGGACGACGATCGGCAGGGGGTTGGCTCCGAGCGCGTTTCCCGCTGCCCTGGCGCCGCGCGGGCTCCCGGCCTCCGCTGCCACCTTCCCATAGGTGGACACCGAGCCGAACGGGATCTGAGCGGTGATCTCGAGGATCAGCCGGCCAAAGCCCCTGACCAGGCTCCAGTCGAGCGGGAGCTCGAAGTCCCGGCGCCGGCCACTGAAGTATTGATCGAGCTCGCGGCGCGGCTGATCCAGCCGCCCCGGCGACATCAGGATTCGAGGCGAGACGCGATCGGCCAGGCGCTGGAGCACGGATCCCTCCTCCTCGCCCCGGTCCAGGTACGCGACGCGCAGCAGTCCCTCGGGAGTGGCGGCCAGTAGCAGCCGCCCCACGGGCGAGTCCTCGGTGACGTAGGCGATGTCGAGCAGTCCCGCGTCGGCGGCGGCCCCGGCCAGGTCCGGGGGCGTGCTCTGGCCAGGCATCTCGGCTAGGAGGCGATCGATGCTCATCGCTGGTACTCCTCTCTGAGGCGCTTGATCGCCTCGTGGACGTTTCGGCGGGCAGCGTCCTCGCTGCACTGCATGACGGCCGCCACGACCTCGTACGGAGCATCGGCGCCGTAGCGCAATGCCACCGCGGTCCGTTGCTTTGGCGGGAGGGCATCTACGGCCTCCCACAGCCCGTCTGGCGTGACCTCGGCCGGGCGCGAGGGGGGTTCGGGTACCTCGGCCACCGGAACGGCCTGGCGGGCCCGGGCTCGCAGATGGTCGATCGCCTTGTGATGGGCGATCGTCAAAAGCCAGCTCTTGAGGTTGCTCGTATGCCGCAGTCCGGGGTACGCGCGCAGCGCGGCCAGCCACGTCTCCTGATAGCAGTCATCGGCGGCGTCTCGGCCAGCGGTGGCGATCAGGAACCGATGCACGTCCCGGCCGTGAGCGTCGAGCAGCGTTTGGAAGGGTGGAAGCGGCACTGAGGATGAAACGCTCCGCTGGGGCATCGTGTGAGATCTTCGCGCCCCATCGCACTCGGCAACGCCACGCCCACAACTAGGGAAAACGCGCTCGGTGGGGTACAAACACGGTATGGCACGTGCAATCTGGTCAGGCGCGATCAGCTTCGGGCTCGTCAACGTCCCGGTGAAGCTGTACTCCGCGACCTCCCCCAAGACCGTCCGCTTTCACCAGCTTTCAAGCAAGACCGGCACCCGCATCAAGCAGAAGCGGGTCGACCCCTCGACGGGCGAGGAGGTGGCATACGAGGACATCGTCAAGGGCTATGAGCTCTCACCGGACCGCTACGTGTTGATCGATCCGGATGAACTCGACGCGCTCGATGCCAAGGCCACCAAGACGATTGACATCGAGGAGTTCGTCGACCTCCCGGAGATCGACCCGATCTATTACGACCACTCGTATTACCTGGCGCCGACGGCTGGCGGAGCCAAGGCCTACCGGCTGCTGCTCGACGCGATGGGGGAGTCGGAGAAGGTCGGGATCGGCAAGGTCGTGATCCGCTCAAAGCAGCAGCTCTGCGCTCTGCGCCCCACCGGTGAGGTCCTGACGCTCACGACGATGCTGTGGGGCGACGAGGTGCTGCCGCCCGACCGGATGGACGAGCTCGAGTCCGTGACCGAGGCCGAGGCGTCCCCGCGGGAGCTGAAGATGGCCGAGCAGCTGATCGAGTCGCTCTCGTCGCATTTCGAGCCGGACAAGTTCCACGACGAATATCGCGAGCGCGTCATCGACCTGATCGAACGCAAGGCGGCCGGCGAAGAGATCGCGGTCCAGCCGCAGGCAGAGGAGCCCGAGGCGGCGCCCGACCTGATGGCGGCGCTCGAGGCCAGCCTGGCGGCCGTAAAGAGCGAGGATGGGAAGGCGGAGGCCAAGCCGGCACGCAAGAAGCGTGCCGCCAAGAGCTCATCTAAGAGCGGGTCGTCGGGCGGGCGCTCGAAGGCCAAAGCAGCGCGCTGAGCGGCTGCGCGACCCGCAAAACCCCCGCAGATTGGCGACTTTTCGGCCGTCGCTAACGTTCCGCTAACACCCGCTGGTACTCTTCGCCGTCCTCCCCGACGGGCCCGTCCAGGGTCCTGGTCCCCCTCCTTATGAATACGCGGTTCCACGCCCCCGGGGCCATTGGCCTCTACGACCCTTCGAACGAGCACGATGCCTGCGGGATCGCGCTCGTGGCCAAGCTCTGGGGCGAAGCAAGCCACGCCGTCGTGGAGAAGGCGCTGGGCGCGCTGGAGAACCTCGAGCACCGCGGCGCCGAGGGGGCCGACCCCAACACGGGCGACGGTGCCGGCATCCTCGTGCAGATCCCTGACGCTTTCTTCCGGGCGGCGGCCGCCGGACTCGAGCTCCCGCCGGTGGGTCGCTATGGCGTGGGCGTCTGCTACCTGCCGACGGATCCCGAGCGCCGGTTTGTGATGGAGCAGTTGATCGAGCACACGATCGCCGGCGAAGGCCAGCGGGCGATCTGGTGGCGGGATGTGCCCGTGGACGACGCTCACGTCGGCGAGACGGCCCGCGCCTCGGCGCCCGTCATCCGCCAGGTGCTGATCGAGGCCTCCGAGGATGTGCTTGACCAGGAGGCGTTCGAGCGCAAGCTGTACGTGATTCGCCGCCTGATCGAGCGCGAGGCCGGCCAGGAGGTGTCGCTTCCCAGCTTCTCCAGCCGGACGATGGTCTACAAGGGAATGCTCACCGCACCACAGCTGCCGCGCTACTTCTCCGATCTCCGCGACCCGCGCCTGGCCTCCCGCCTGGCGCTCGTTCACTCTCGGTTCTCCACGAACACCTTCCCCAGCTGGCAGCTGGCCCACCCCTACCGGATGGTCGCCCACAACGGCGAGGTGAACACTCTCCGGGGCAACATCAACTGGATGCAGGCCCGGGAGTCCCAGCTGGCCTCCGAGCTGTTCGGGTCTGATCTGGAGAAGGTCGTGCCGGTGGTCCGGGAGGGGGGCTCGGACTCGGCCATCTTCGACAACGTGCTCGAGCTGCTCGTGCTGAGCGGGCGCCCGATCCCCCATGCCGTGATGATGATGGTCCCCGAGGCATACCGGACTCGCACCGACCTCGATCCGGACATCAAGGGTTTCTACGACTTCCACTCCTGCCTGATCGAGCCCTGGGACGGACCGGCGGCAATCGTGTTCACCGACGGCCGCATGGCCGGCGCGGTGCTCGATAGAAACGGTCTGCGGCCGGGTCGCTGGGTCCAGGACACCGAGGGGTACGTCGTGCTGGCGTCCGAGGCTGGGGTCATGACGGTGGCTCCCGAGCACATCCAGCGCAAGGGACGGCTGGCCCCCGGGAAGCTGTTCCTGGTCGACCTCGAGGAGGGCCGGATCATCGAGGACGACGAGCTCAAGCGATCGGTGTCGCGCCGCAAGCCGTACGCCGAGTGGTACGAGCAGTCGGTCGTCCATATCGACGACCTTCCCGAGCGCGAGCCGAGGGCGCCTCGCATCGAGCCATTGCGGTCAAAGCAGCTGGCCTTCGGCTACTCCCAGGAGGACCTCAAGCTGATCATCGCGCCGATGGCCGCGCAGGGAGAGGAACCCGTGGCCAGCATGGGCAACGACGCCGCTCTGGCTGTGCTCTCAGACCGCCAGCCCCCGCTCTTCTCCTACTTCAAGCAACTGTTCGCCCAGGTGACCAACCCCCCGATCGACCCGCTGCGTGAGTCGGTCGTGATGAGCCTCCAGGCCGGGGTGGGCGCGGAGATCAACCTGCTGGCCGAGCTCCCCGAGCAGGCCCACCAGCTCGTCATGAACCAGCCGATCCTGCGAAACCACGAGCTCGAGAAGCTCCGTCAGGTCTCACACGAGGTGTTCGACGCCGCGACGCTCGACATCACCTGGCCGATCGAGCAGGGGCCAGACGGGATGGAGGTCCGGCTTTATGACCTGTGCGGCGAGGCGGCCAACTATGTCGAGCACGGGGCCAACATCCTGATCCTGTCTGACCGCAACCTCGGCCCCGAGCGGGTGGCGATCCCCTCTCTGCTGGCGGTGGCCGCGGTGCACCAGCACCTGGTGCGGCGCGGAACGAGAACGCGGACGGGGCTCGTGATCGAATCCGGCGAGCCGCGGGAGATCCACCACATGGCCACGCTGATCGGCTACGGCGCGGCGGCGATCAACCCCTACGTGATGTTCGAGTCGCTGGACGAGCTGGCCGATCGCCTGCTCCTCCCGGTCGAGCTCACGATCGACGAGGCCGAGGCCAACATCGTCAAGGCGATCGGCAAGGGCCTCCTGAAGACGATCTCGAAGATGGGGATCTCCACGATCCAGTCCTACTGCGGCGCGCAGATCTTCGAGGCGGTGGGACTCGACGGCGAGGTTATCGAGAGCTTCTTCTCAGGCACCCCGTCCCGGATTGGCGGCGTCGGCATGGAACAGCTCTCGACCGAGGCGATGGAGCGCCACTTCAGGGCCTACCCGAGCACCCACCGTGAACTGCTCCCGGTCGGTGGGGTCCTGCAATGGCGCCGCGACGGGGAGCTGCATGTCTGGAGCCCGGACACCGTGGCCAAGCTCCAGCACGCGGTCCAGAACAAGAACGGCGATTCGCGAGTCACCTACTCCGAGTACGCCGAGCTGGTCAATGAGCAGGCCGTCCGGCAGGGACTGCTCCGGGGGCTGATCGAGCTTCGCTCCGGCCAATCGCCGGTCCCGCTCGAGGAGGTCGAGCCGGCCACGGAGATCGTCAAGCGCTTCACCACCGGCGCGATGAGTCTGGGCTCGCTCTCCCGCGAGGCTCACGAGACGCTCGCGATCGCCATGAACAGGCTCGGCGGGCGCTCAAACACCGGCGAAGGGGGCGAGGACCCCACGCGCTACGAAGCTGACGAGAACGGCGACCTGCGCCGTTCGGCGATCAAGCAGGTGGCCTCCGGCCGGTTCGGCGTGACGATCCATTACCTGGTCAACTCCGATCAGATCCAGATCAAGATGGCGCAGGGGGCCAAGCCGGGTGAGGGCGGTCAGCTCCCCGGCCACAAGGTCGACGCCTACATCGCCCGGATCCGCAACTCGACTCCAGGCGTCGGCCTCATCTCCCCACCGCCCCATCACGACATCTACTCGATCGAGGACCTCAAGCAGCTGATCTACGACCTGCGCTGTGCCAATCCCCGGGCTTCGGTGTCGGTCAAGCTGGTCTCTGAGGTGGGCGTCGGCACCGTGGCCGCCGGTGTGGCCAAGGCCAACGCCGACCACGTGACGATCGCCGGGTTCGACGGAGGCACCGGGGCCTCGCCGCAGTCCTCGATTCAGTCGGCCGGGATCCCCTGGGAGATCGGGCTGGCCGAGACCCAGCAAACGCTGCTGCTCAACGATCTGCGCTCTCGTATCACGGTCGAGGTCGACGGCGGCATGAGGACAGGCCGGGACGTGGTCGTGGGAGCGCTGCTCGGCGCGGATGCGTTCGGTTTCTCGACCGCTCCACTGATCGCGATGGGCTGCATCATGATGAGGGTCTGCCACCTCAACACGTGTCCGGTGGGGATCGCCACGCAGGACCCGGAGCTGCGCCGCCGCTTCCGCGGCCTGCCTGAGCACGTCACCAATTACCTGATCCTCGTGGCCGAGGAGGTCCGCGAGCTGATGGCGGGACTGGGAATCCGGCGGTTCGCCGACATGATCGGCCGCACCGATCTGCTTGACATGCGCGAAGCGATCGAGCATTGGAAGGCCCGCCACGTCGACCTGTCAATGGTGCTGAGCTCGCCCGAACTGCCGCCTGGCGTCCCCCGCTCTCGTACCCGGCCGCAGGTCCCTGTGCTGGATGACGCGCTCGACTGGGAGCTCATGCGCCGGTGCGAACCGGCGATCGAGCGTGCCGAGGCCACGCGCATCGGCCCGATTCCCGTCCGCAACGTCAACCGGACGGTGGGTGGGATTCTCTCCGGCGAGATCGCGCGGCGGCGAGGCGCCAATGGTCTACCTGAGGGCACGATCGAGATTTCGCTCTCCGGGTCGGCGGGCCAGAGCTTCGCCGCCTGGCTGGCTCCCGGCGTGACGTTCTCGCTGCGCGGCGAGACCAACGACTACGCCGGCAAGGGCCTGTCGGGCGGGATCGTGTCGGTACGGCCCCCAGAGAAGGCGAGGTTCCTCGCCGAGGCCAACGCGATCGTGGGCAACACCGTCCTGTACGGGGCCACCGCTGGCCGTGCGTTCTTCCGCGGCTTGGCCGGTGAGCGCTTCGCCGTCCGCAATTCAGGCGCGGTGGCGGTCGTCGAGGGCGTCGGCGACCATGGCTGCGAGTACATGACCGGCGGCGTCGTGGTCGTCCTCGGACCGACCGGGCGCAACTTCGCCGCAGGAATGAGCGGCGGGGTCGCCTACGTGTACGACAAGGAGCGCCGGTTCCGTGACCGCTGCAACCTGGACCTCGTCGATCTCGAGGAACTCGATGAAGCAGATGAGGCTCGGGTCAAGGAGCTCATCTCCGAGCATGTGGCCCGCACCGGGTCGATGGTTGCTCGCAACCTCGTCGCGTCCTGGGCCCGGGCGCGTGAGCGCTTTGTAAAGGTGATGCCCCGCGACTACCGGCGAGTGCTGGAAGAGCAGCGCCAGGAGGCCGAGGAGGCCGAGACGGAGCCCGCGCCGGCCTGATTTCTTGGGGCGGGTGCCGCCGCGCGCCGAGCCGGTCAGTGCTTATGCAGGAGCGCCGCGGTCGTGCCCTGGATGGTCGAGATCCCGTAACCCATGTCAGGGTCGCCGTCCGTCAGGACCGCGATCGCGAAGCGCACGTGGCCCTTCTCGAGCCGGGCGGCCTGGTTGACCAGGTAGATGTGCGGGCTTGGCCGCCAGCCGGCCTTGAACCAGACCTGATAACCGAGCGGACGAGCCGCGGTCGGAATGCCCCAGGTGTCATAGGAGCTGATGTGGGAGAGCAGGTAATCGGCGTAGTGGACGAACTCCTTGGGGATCAGCGAGTCCATCTCGAAGAAGAACTTGGCCTGGTCATGGGCGGTGAGCAGCGCCGCACCCCACTCCGCTCCCCATGAGGCGTTGGTGTCGACCGAGAAGTGCGTCATCCCGGCCGCGTGCGCGACGCTGTACAGCCCGGCGTTGCCCACGATGTTCCAGCACTGGGTGGCCGAGTTGTTGTCTGACACCTCGATCATGGGCTGCAGGATCGAGTTGGAGTACGAGTCGATGTGGTGCTGGCCCATCCGGTCAAGCCGACGGAGGTAGGCCACGAGCAGCATCGCCTTGACGAGGCTCCCCGTGATGTGCTGCTGGTTGATGTTCACGCCTGAGATGCGCCCCTCGCTGTCCACCACGGCAAACGAGTTCGTGCCCTGGCGCTGAGCGAGGTAGTGCTCCGCCCGGGCGATCAGCTTCGGCCCTGGGAAGCCCTGGGGAAGGTGGCCGTGACCGGTGTAGCCCTGCCCGTGACAGCCCGGGGGCGGATGGGCGCTGGTCAGCGCTCGGTCGCCCGGGGCGTGGAAGCACGCCTGCCACCGGTATCCGCCCGCGGGCAGCGGCACCTTCACGACCAGCTCGAGCTTGTGGGCCCCCAGCCGCTTGGGTTTGGTCGTCGGCCCGGAATGGAACTTGCCCGAACCGGAGGCGAACGACCAATCGACGGTTCCGTGGCGCCAGTCGAGCCCGCTCGGGTGAAAGACGACGATCACGACCTTGGCACGGCCGAGGGAGATCGGCTTCTGGCGCTGGATCACCCGTCCCACAACGCCCACCTGGGTCCTGGCCGTCGCCGTCGTGCCGACGAGCCGGACCTGATAGCGCGTGTTCCGGACGGGCTTCTCCGTGAATGAGTACGAGCCGTTGGTCGCTGTCGTGGCGACGCCGGCCAGCGTGGCCGTCTTGTACGGGTAGGGCCGGCTGTAGAGCTGGACCCGGCTGCCCGGCAGATCGCCCGTCACCTTTCCGGCCAGAACCACCGAGTCCCCGCTCGTGATCTGGCTGGGGGACGCTGCCAGTGAGATCGTCGGGCCAAGCCCAGCCTTGGCCGCGGCCGCCATCGCCGTGAGCGCACACACGCTCAACGTCACCACGAGCGCAACCGCCCCTCGTCGCATGGCGCGCATCGTATCTGCGAGCGCCGACGTTGCCTAGTCCGGAGCCCGGAGGAGGGCTGGTACTCTCGCGCGACCGATGGGCGAGCTCGGCGCGTTCCTGAAGATCCACCGGGTCGGGTTCGATAAACGCGACCCGCGGCAGCGTGTTCACGACTACCGCCAGTACTTCTCGCTTCAGCCCGAGGAAGAGCTCGCGCGCCAGGGGGCGCGGTGCATGGACTGCGGGATTCCCTTCTGTCACGAGGGGTGCCCACTGGGCAACCTGATCCCGGACTGGAACGACCTTGTCTACCGGGGCAAGTGGAAGGCGGCGGCCGACCAGTTGCACATGACCAACAACTTCCCCGAATTCACGGGCCGCATCTGCCCCGCGCCGTGCGAGTCGGCCTGCGTCCTGGCCATCAACGATGACCCGGTGACGATCGAGCAGATCGAGATGGCGATCGCCGAGCGGGCCTTTCAGGAGGGATGGGTTGTGCCTGAGCCGCCGAGCCGGCGCACCGGGCGGACGGTCGCCGTCGTGGGCTCGGGTCCGGCCGGGCTGGCTGTCGCCGCCGAGCTGAATCGGGGCGGTCACGAGGTCACGGTCTACGAGCGCGACGAGGGTCCCGGGGGCCTGATGCGCTTCGGGGTGCCAGACGCCAAGCTTGAGAAGAGCATCATCGACCGCCGCGTGGCGATCCTCGAGCAGGAAGGTGTCCGCTTCGTCTACGACACCGACGTCGGCCGCGACATCGATGTCCATGAGCTGGCTGCCCAGCACGATGCCCTCGTGGTCAGCGTGGGCGCCCGCGTGTCGCGCGACCTCGATGCCCCCGGTCGGCAGCTGGCCGGAATCCATTTCGCGATGGACTACCTCTACCAGCGCAACCGCTGGGTGGCCCAGCAGGAGGGACGGGCCTACCGGGCGCCAGCCGCGGGCAGCGAGATCACCGCCGCGGGCAAGAAGGTGATCGTGATCGGCGGCGGCGACACGGGCATGGATTGCATCTCAAACTCCCACCGGGAGGGCGCCCGGAGCGTGATCATCCTGGACGTGTACGCCCCGCTGCCCGACGGTGCGGACCCGAGGCATCCCTGGCCCCTGCCGCCGAAGCGGACCACCACCACCTACGCCCTGGAGGAGGGCGGCAAGCGGCGGTGGGGAACCGAGGTGACCGGCTTCGGAGGCCGGGACGGCTCGGTCTCGCATGTCTACGCGCGACAGGTCACCGGTACCTCGTCCAGGGACCTCACGCCGGTCCCGGGAAGCGAGTTTGTACTCGAGGCGGACCTGGCGCTGATCGCCATCGGCTTCGAGGGCCCGGAGCGGGAGGGGCTCATCGCCGAGTTGGGTCTCGAGCTCGATCACCGCCGCAACATTCGGACCGACCAGACATATCGCACCTCGGCCAAGGGTGTCTACGCCTGCGGTGACGCGCGGATCGGCCAGTCGCTCGTTGTCACGGCGATCGCCGAGGGGCGAAAGTGCGCCCGCGTGGTCAACAAGGACCTCGGCGGCACACCGATGGACGCCGACCGGGAGATGCTGGCCCTCGGAGCCTGGAGCGGAGACCCGGACCGCACGCTGCGCCACGAGGCCGAGGCCGCCGGGACGGTTCGACCGGGCGAGGAGTTCTTCACCGGTCCGGGTGCTCGCGGGCGCTGACGAAGGGTTCACGGCCCGCGCGAGCCCGGTCGCGCGGGCGAGCTGAGAGGTTTTCCCCGGCGGCTCGCCGGGGATGTTAAGATCGCTAGTTGGAAGATTCGCCGTCTTGGGGATGGGACGAGTGAAGATTCGGGAAAAGCTTGCGGGACGGGGAAACTCGCCCCTTGTCGGTCAGGGAACTGCGCCCCCACTTCCCTGGCTCCCCGGGGGGGTCCAGAAGGATCTGGCCCCCCCGGACTTTGTCCGGACATGAATGCCGACGTTCTGCCGCCATAACCGACTGATCCAGAACTGCCCGATCTGCTCGCGGGAGCAGGAGGTCGAGCCCAGGCCGCTCGTCTCGTCCTCGGCGCCCAAGGCGACGAGCGGCACAACCACCGCCGCCCGAGGTGCGCCTGGGAGCGGGACGAGTCCAGGCCGTTCGACGCCGCGCGCGCGAGCCGCTGCCCGGCGCGGGCCGGCTGGACGTGGCGCGGACGGCGGGGTGATCGTGCGGCGTTCCCGCTCGACTGTGGATGACGGCTATCGCTCGCCCGCTCGTCCCGGGGCTGAAGTCAAGCCACGAGGCCGAGCGGCTGGCTGAGGAGCTGGCCTTCGCCAAGGCCCGGCTCGGCCAGCTCGAGCACGGACCTCCCGGACTGTACGCAGAGGTGGCCGACCCGGCCGGCGACATCGAGGAGCGCACGTGGCTCGCCTTTCTGATCGCCTACCTCGGGCCTCTGGAAGACGTCGAGGATCCCTTTGCCGCCATTCGTTCGGTCAGGACCTCCTGGGCCTCGGGGCAGCTCCCGTCGCTCGACGAGGTGTCGACGGGCCCCCGCAGCGCCCATAACCCCGGGAGCGGATCGGCCACGCTCGAGGCCTACAGGCGCTGGGCCGGGCGGGCCGGGTCCCAGGCGGCTGCCTTCCGGGGCGACGGCGGCTGGACCGCTGAGCGCCGGTTCGGGCGGGATTTTGAGCGCCTGGCGCTCCCCGGGCTACATCGCGGCGCTCGATTTGAGCTGTTGGTGACCCTTGGTCGGACCGGCGTATTCGAGCTCCGGGCGGGGCTGCTGGCGCTCGGAGGGCCAGACGAGGTCACGGTGGCCGCCAAGCGGGCCTTCGGCATCGGCGACGTCATGCTGCTGGAGCGCCGCGCGGCCCAGTTGGCACAGGCCGCCGAGCTATCGCTTGAGTCGTTTGACCTCGGCCTGTACAACTGGGAGCGTGGGCAGCGAGCCACTGCGGGAATGGCGCCGGACCTACTCCCTGAGCGCAGGGTGCTCGAGTTGATCTCCGATGCCCTCGGCTTGTGAGAGCGCTCACAAGATCGCTCAGGGGTCGCAACTTTTCTCCAGGCCCCGGGTTCCGCCTCTTTACAGCTGTGATGCGCCGGTCCCCAGCCGTCATGAGCTTGTTAGTGGCGCTCGCCGCGTGGCTCCTGACTTCATTCTTCGCCGTCCAGGCGGCGGCTAGCGGTCCCATCCCGCTCCCGGCGGCCGCCGGCTCAGCGGTGCCCGCCGCGGCCTCGCCGTTCAGTTCGTCCCCGTCTCCCGGGTCGATCACGATCAAGGCTTCGCCCAATCCCTCCACCGCAGGTGATCCGGTCACGATCTCTGGTCGGGTGCGTGGGGACACACACGCCGGCCAGTCGGTGGCCCTCTACACGATGGTCTCCGGGGAGCATCTGTTCACGCTGACCTCCCGGACCAAGACGGCAGCCGGAGGCACCTACCTCTTCACCACCGGCCGGGGGGCGGTCGACAGCAACAGGCAGTGGTACGTGTCCTCGGGCACGCTCCGGAGCCCGAGGATCACCGAGACGGTTTATGCCCGGATCACGCTGAAGGCCTCCGATGCGCTCCCGGTGCCCCAGGAGCGGGAGGTCTTGACCGGCCACGTGTCTCCGTTCCACGGCGGAGACCAGGTTCAGATCCAGCGCCGTTCTCGTGCCAGCGGCTGGCGGACGATGTTCAGGCCCACGCTCAACAGCTCCTCCGAGTTCCGGATCAGCCACAAGTTCGGGCGGGGGCGCGTCCGGCTACGGGTCCTGCTCCCATCGAACTCGCGCAACGCCACATCGACCTCCATGCCGCTGACGCTCGATTTCGATCCGATCCACAAGATCAAGCACGTCGTGATCATCATGCAGGAGAACCGCTCCTTCGATAACTACTTCGGGACGTTCCCCGGCGCCGATGGGATCCCGCCCAACGTCTGCGTGCCCGATCCCAGGACCGGCAGCTGCGTCGCCCCCTACCACGACTCCTCCGATAGGCAAAGCGGCGGCCCGCACTCCGCGGACGATTCCAAAGCCGACATCGACGGCGGGGCGATGGATGGCTTTGTCAAGGAGGCGGAGATCGGGATGGGTTGCACGAGCGGCAATCCGAACTGCAGCCCCTGCCAGGCCGGGACCGGAACCCAGAATGGACCCAACCACAAGATCCCGGGACCGTGCGTCGACGTGATGGGCTACCACGACGCGCGGGAGATTCCGAACTACTGGAAGTACGCCGAGCAGTTCGTGCTCCAGGACCACATGTTCGAGTCGATCCGCTCGTGGAGCCTTCCTGAGCACCTGTATGACGTCTCGGAGTGGTCGGCCCGATGCAGCAATCCGTACCAGCCGTTCAGCTGTAAGGGCGCGCTACAGCGGCCGAACTACGACGAACTCGGCAAGCCCACCCGGCCCTGGGATCAGTTCGGCCAACCCAATTCGGGGCACCTGCTCTATCCCTGGACCGATGTCACCTACCTCCTGCACAAGAACAACGTCAGCTGGCGCTACTACGTCTCGACCGGGACCGAGCCTGACTGTGAGAACGACGCGTCGGTGACCTGCAAGCCCGTCCAGCAGGGGCCTCAGACGCCCGGGGATCTGGAACCCGCTGCCCTCGTTCACGGACGTCGAGCAGGACAACCAGCTCGGCAACATCGAGTCGATGCGCTTCTTCTTCTCCGCGGCCGCGGCGGGCAAGCTCCCCGCTGTGTCATGGATAGTTCCAAACGGAGTCGTTTCCGAGCACCCACCGGCGCTGGTCAGCGCGGGACAGACGTATGTCACCGGACTGGTCAACGCGATCATGCACAGCAAGAACTGGGACAGCACGGCGATTTTCCTCTCCTGGGACGACTGGGGCGGGTTCTACGACAACGTCGTCCCCCCGAGGATCGACAGGTTCGGCCTCGGGTTGCGCGTTCCCGGGATCGTGATCAGCCCGTACGCCAAGCGCGGCTTCATCGATCACCAGATCCTGAGCCACGACGTCTACATCAAGTTCATCGAGGACGACTTCCTGGGCGGCCAGCGCCTGAACCCCGCGACCGACGGCCGGCCGGACCCGAGGCCCGATGTGCGCGAAGCCAGCCCGCTGCTGGGCAACCTGATCAAGGACTTCAACTTCTCAAGCCAACCGAGGCCGCCGCTGATCCTGCCGGTGCATCCGCCGCCGGGACCGGCTTCGACGCCGCCGTAGGGCTGCCCACGCGGAGAGCGGGGAATAATGCCTCGCGTGCTGCCCCAAGTCGCGATCCTGTGCGGGGGCCGTGGGACGCGCCTGCAGGAGCATTCACCGTCATTGCCCAAGCCGCTCGTCGAGATCGGCGGGCGGGCGATCCTCTGGCACGTGATTCAGATTTACCTCGCCCAGGGCTTTCGGCGCTTCCTGCTTCTCACCGGATATCAGGCGGAGGCGATCGAGCGATTCTCACGCGAATGCGAATGGCCCTCGGACGCCGTCGTGGAATGTCTTAAGACAGGACTGGACACCCCTACGGGCGGGCGGGTACGGCGCGCCGCCGACCGGCTGGGCGCCGAACGTTTCTGCCTGACGTATGCGGACGGCGTGGCTGATATCGACCTGCACGCCCTGGTCGGCTATCACGACGACAACGGCGCGCTGGCCACGATGACGGTCGTCCGGCCTGAGCTGCAGTTCGGTGTGGCTGATCTGAACGGGGACGGCGTCGTGCGTGGCTTCGTCGAGAAACCTCGCAGCGAGCACTGGGTGAACGGCGGGTTCTTCTGCTTCGAACCGGGCGTGCTCGAGTTGCTCGACGAGCGCTCGGTGCTCGAACGCGAGCCGCTGGCCCACCTGGCCGCTCGGGGCAAGCTCCGTGCGTTCCGCCATCAGGGCTTCTGGGAGTGCCTGGATACCTACAAGGACGCGATCCTCCTGAACGACCTGTGGCGCGATGGGTGTGCGCCGTGGAAGGTATGGAGCTGACGAGGCCGCCTGAGCCCCGAGCTTCACGCGCGCTGGTCACGGGGGCCTACGGGCTCCTTGGCGGGTGGCTGGTCGCTGCCTTGCTCAAGCAGGGGGCGGATGTGACCGTAATCCGTCGCGACGAAACGCCGCACTCGGCCCTGGTGGCCATGGGCCTAGAGCCACGGGTCTCGGTCGTCCACGGCGACGTGGCCGTCGCCGGGGTGGCGGCGCGGGCGATCTCGGAGTACGAGATCGACACCGTCTTTCATCTGGCCGCCCAGACGCTAGTTCCCACGGCCAATCGCAGTCCCCTTTCGACTTTCGAGACCAACGTCCGCGGCACCTGGCTGACGCTTGAGGCGTGCCGTCTGAATGACGGCGTACAGCGCGTGCTAGTGGCCTCATCTGACAAGGCCTACGGGCCGCACGCCGAGCTGCCCTACACAGAGGCGCACGCGCTGGATGGTCGCTTTCCGTATGACGCCTCGAAGGTCGCGGCCGATGTCATCGCTCGGTCGGTACTGGCACACCTGGCGTTTGCCGGTTGCGGTTACACGGTTTGCCAACCTCTATGGCGGGGGGGACTTCAATCTCTCGCGGCTCGTGCCCGAGGCTGTGTTGTCGGCCCTGTCCGGGCGAGCGCCAGTCGTCCGCTCCGATGGGTCTCCGGAGCGCGATTTCCTTTACGTCGAAGACGCCGTTGAGGCTTACCTATCCATTTCCGCTGCGCTCGGCAGCCGCGATCAGCCAGGGCCCGCCGCGGGCGAGGCATTCAATGCGGGCGCCGGCCATCCCTATCGGGTGATCGACATCGTTCGCCTGATTTGCGGGCTCGTCGGCGGGGGGGCCGAGCCCGACATCCGCGGGACGGGGACCCCTCCTGGCGAGATCGACCGCCAATGGGTTGACTACTCGAAGCTTCGTGCGCTCACCGGCTGGGAGCCCGCTGTCGGGCTGGAGGATGGTCTGGGCCGCACGGTTGGGTGGTACCGCGAGCACCTACAAACGGACCCGCAACCAATCGCTTAGCGTGGATGTTTTGGCAGGAGCCGGAATGTTCGAGGGAAAACCAAAATTGGTCTTGTGCGGCATTCTTGTTACCAGTTTTGCGACCCTTGACCGTTATCTAGAGCGTTGAGTAGCTTATTGGCACCAGACGGACGTCCGCGAAGGAACGAGGAGGAGGCCGTGGGGTCACGGATTGGCGGTGGGGAGGGGGAGGGCGCCCAGCTGAGCGTCGCAGCGGAGCCGACCCCGGACCAGCGTCCCTCGGCCATGCCTCGACTGGAGAGACGGCGCGGTGAACGGCGATCGGCGTGGGTTAACGGCGATCCCACGCTCGGATTGACGCTTCAGGGCGCATGGTCGACACTGACCGAGGCGAGCTTCGCGCCCCAGACGTCTGCCCGCGACGCCCTTATGCGACGTGTTCTGGCCTGCGTCGACGCTGTCGGCGCGTACGGCGCTCTGCTCCTGATCCTCAGCCTTGTCTTCGGGGCCCACGGGGTCCAGCCCGCAGCCGCGCTGGTGGCGCCGTTTGTGGTCGTGTTCAGCAAGATCCTCGGGCTGTATGACAGGGATTGCAACACCCTGCGCAAGACCACGCTGGACGAGCTCCCAGGACTCGTGTACCTGTCGCTGGCATACGCGCTCACGGTCTGGCTTGCTCAGGACGTGCTGCTCATCGGCGGATTGAGCAGACCGCAGGTGTTCGGCTTGGTGCTGACGACCTGCGCCTTTATCGCCTTTGGGAGGGCCGTGGCCCGCTTCCTGGTCATGGCTATCACCGCCCCGGAGCGCTGCTTATTCGTGGGTCCCGTCCAGGACGCAGTTCGCACGCAGATGAAGTTGGAGGGCTCCCCTGGCGTGAAGGCAGATTTGATCGGGCGGATCTCGATGGATCGCCGTGACCACGAGCAGGTCGAGTCAATCCCGCTCCTTGGACCTATCTCGAGGATCGCGGAGCTCGTCCGAGAGCACCGACTGGAGCGGGCGATTGTCACTCCGGAGGCCCATGATCAGGACGTATATCTTCAGGTGATTCGGCTTCTTAAGGCCCTGGGCGTAAAGGTCAGCGTGCTGCCGAGGCTGCTGGAGGTCGTCGGCTCCTCATCCACGTTTGACGACATCGATGGCCTCACGCTGCTCGGAGTCCCGCAGTACGGTCTCTCGAAATCGTCAAAATCTGTGAAGCGTGCGGTCGACCTAATCGGATCCGCGGTTCTGCTCGTGCTGCTGGCCCCCTTGCTTGCCGTGATCGCACTGGCCATCAAGCTCGACTCTCCCGGCCCGGTGTTCTTTCGACAGCACCGCATCGGCCGAGGTGGCGTGCGCTTTCAGATGCTCAAGTTCCGCTCGATGATCTCGGACGCAGAGGCGCGGAAGGCCGCTCTACTGGAGCAAAACGAGGCCGAGGGGGGACTGTTCAAAATCCGTGACGACCCACGGAGGACTCGGGTGGGGAGGCTGCTGCGGCAGCTCTCGCTGGACGAGCTGCCTCAGCTCTTGAACGTTCTCCGGGGCGACATGGCCCTGGTCGGTCCACGGCCGCTCGTCCCGGACGAGGACGCGCTGACGGACGGGTGGCAGCGACGGCGTCTGACGCTCCGGCCAGGGATGACCGGGCTCTGGCAGATCTACGGTTCCGCGCGGATTCCGATGTCCGAGATGGTGAAGATCGACTATCTCTACGGCGCGAATTGGTCGATCTGGCTCGACTTCAAGATCCTGACGAGGACGATCCCCTACCTCGTGCGGCGGAGAGGTCTCTAGCGTCGCAGCGGGTCGGACGGCGTCGGAGCCGGCCTCGCCTCACGATTGGGCGGGCATACAGCCTCGCCGCGACAGGGACGATCGGCGACAGGGACGGCTGCTCGTGGCGACGCCCCGCGAGGGTGGCGAGAGCCAGAACAACGAGCGGGATGCCGATCAACCAGCCGAGCAGTATCAGCGTAAGCAGGAACACACCCTTTAAGCCTTCCCTAAATTATTTCGTCTCGTCCGGCGGATCACCTTCCAGCTGCATAGCTACCCCGCAAATTGCAGAAAGCGTGTTGGGCAGTTAGAAAAACACTCGCTCGTTCGTATAAGGGGTAGATGGCTTCATCCCGTGACCCAGGCCTCCCCGATGAGCTGCGCTCAGTCGAGCAACGCCTGCGTCGACAGCGACTCGACGCGAGCCCGCTTGAGCTCGACGCGCTGAAGCAGCGCGTCCTCGCCAAGTTTGCGGCGTCTGGCCGCCGGCCAGGCTCGATCGGCTCAAGATTGATCGGCGTCCTGACGGCCGTGCTTCTGCTGGCCGGCGCGGGCGGCGCCGTGGCCCTATCCAGTCTTGACAGCCACCCGAACACCAACGGGGGTGCGGCCAACAAGCAGTACCACCACGGCCACGGATGCCATAAGAAGCATCCTCATCACCCCAAGAAGTGCGAGCGTCCGCCCAAGGCCATTACGGGTCCCGCCCATAGTGTTGGCAAGCACGCGGAAAAGCTGACCGGTCGAGTCGTGGTCTACAACCACCTTCGCACCAAGTACTACTTCGTGTACGGGGTTTGCCCGAACATGAACCACCGAGTCGGAATCGGCCACACGCGCGGGTCAACCCACGTCTCGGTGACCGTCACGGGTCTAGAATCTGGAAAGACCTATTGCTACGAGGTCATTGCCACAAACAGCCGGGGCACGGGACGCGGTCGGATCCGAAGATTCCGCACCGAGACCTCTAACAAGCCGGGAGGATCCGTCGGAACCAAGGTGGGTCACGGGCAGAAGAAGCGCCATCATCGACATCGCAATCCCAGCGAGCCGCCCGGGCACAAAAAGCGGGGCTTCACCGGCTGACCTAGGGCGGTCGCGCGTCGAGCGCTTCAGTAGGCAGGGCTGGTTGATGCTCGCGGTGCTGGCCGGACTGGGCTTGGCGCTCTATGCCGGCCTCGCGAACCCTGGCTTTGTCGCCCCCGGGCAATGTTTGACCGGCACGTGCTCGATCTCGATCGATCCCTCGCCTCAGGGCCCGCTCACTCATGTGGGAGTGGGGTTCTTAGATGGGTTCGACACGGACGCGGGGATCAGAATCACCGCCGAGGATGCGCACCTCGTCGAGGCGCTGCATCCGCGTCAATGGCGGCTGGGTCAGGCTTCGCTCGACGCGCCAAACGGAGGCGTGTTTTCCGTTGCGCGGGATGCGGGGGCGCGAGTCAGCCTCGATCTAACGAGCGACTGGGAGGACTGGGCGTGGCGGTACAATCGCGCTGATTACGTCGCGCCGTATGACGACCTGTCGACGTATTCCTCGTTCATATACGGCGATGTCAAGCGGCGGATCGCTGCGGGGCAGGTACCCGACTACTTCGACGTCTGGAACGAGCCTTCCGCGACCGCCACGGTCGATCAGTGGCTGTCGGTCTACGGGACCGCCTACCGGGCAATCAAGGCCGCCGACCCCTCGGCCCAGGTGGTGGGGCCGAGCATTTCTTCGTTCCTGCTCAGGTCCGGTCAGCATCTCGACACAGCCGGCTATCAGCTCAGCTTGACCGATTTCCTGAATTGGGAGATGCGCTCACATGACCGGTTTGCCGCCATCACCTGGCACGAGGATGGCACTCCGATGAGCCTCTCGCCCGCCTCACCGGGGACGGGGATTCCCAGCTTGCTGTTCCCTGCAGCGGTCGCGACGATTCCTCGCCAACGGCGATCGCAAGGCACATCCGTGGAGCCAGAGCGCTCCTCGCCCGTACCCGGCGCTCAACGGAACGCAGATCTTTGTCAACGAATACGGCCCCACCTACGCGGTGAACATTCCCGGGCGCATGGTCGGCGACTTCGATGCTTTGGAGAGCGCTGGAGCGAACCAGGCGATGATCACGTGCGCCACCGGTGATGCTTGCAGGAGCCTGCTGGATGGCCTGATCGGCTTCGATGGTTCACCCCAGCTGCCCTACTGGGTGATGCGGGCTTACTCGGACATGAGCGGATCAAGGCTTGCATCCTCGGCGTCCGGGAGCAATCTGTACACGCTAGCCACGCTCGATGACTCAAGGCGAACGATCGAGGCGCTGATCGGACGCGCGGACGCTTGCTATGGCGGGGACCAGTGCCCACAGTTTCATGCGCCCTCGAAGGGCCCGGTCAGGCTTTCGCTGTCGGTAGCCATCCCGTGGGACGTTCGCGCCGTCGATGTTTCGGTGCAGGTTTTTCCGGATAGCGCGTCTAACCCGATCGGCCGCAACGATGTCCCGTCCGAACCTCAAGCGACTGTTCGCCGAGCAGTCGCGGGCGTCGATGGAGTTGTGAGGATCCCGATTCGATCGTTCAACGACGGTGAGGCCCTGTACCTGACGCGTCACCCCTCGAGTTGCTCTTTCAGCTTCCGCAGGCTCCGGTAGACGCGACCGTGAACCGTTGAAGGCTTTTCCCTCGTGACCCGGGCGATCTCGGCCACGGTCAAATCGGCTCCGTAGCGCAGCGCGATCGCCTCTCGTTCCGCAGCGCTTAGGGTCGCCAGCGCTCGGTTCAGCGCATCGCGTTCCTCGGCTCCCGTGATCCCTGTCCGGTCCTCAATCCCTGAAGCTCCCCGCCGCCACGCGCTCCATAGCTCGCTGGCTGACCTCAGCCCGGCGCAGGTGATCACGCAGGATGTTCAAAGCGATCGTGTAGAGCCACGTCTTCTCGCTCGCCCGCCGACGATTGAACCCTCGCCGAGCCCTCAGAACTCGTTCGAAAGTGTCCGCCAGTAAGTCCTCGGCCAGAGCTCGGTCACCTGTGCGGTAGTGCAGGAAGTTCAGGAGCGCCCCGGCGTGGGTTTCGTACAGTCGTTCGAAGTCGTCGGCACGCATGTGGATCAGAGGACGTTGACGCTGTCGACGATGTTCTGTGCCTCCTGCTCCCATTGACTGCGGCCGCTCGTGCGTGAAAAGGTTCCACTCCTGCTGGACCAGTGCCTCCTTGGGGTCCATCTGGAGGGCCCGGCGGGCCGTCGGCAGTGGATCGAGGCCATCGGCAGCCTGCATGACGGCTAGGTCGTAACGGTAGTTCCAGTTGCCCGGATCGAGTGAGACCGCCTTGTCGAGAGCCGCCACCGCGGCGCCGGGCATCGCCAGCCTGACGTCGCAGTAGCCCAGGATCTCGTACGGCTCGGAGCGATTTCCCAACACCGAGATCGAGGACAGGGCCGCCTCCCGGGCCGCGACGCAGTTTCCCTGAGCAAAGTCGTATGACGCTGCGTCCAGTTTCTGCTGCGAGACCCATGTAAATGCGGGCAGCACTGCCAGTGCCAGGAATGCAAGTGCCAGCAGGGCGCGTCGGCCAGAGTGCCAATCCAGTAGTTCGCGGGACCCGCTCCGGCGAACCGGTCGGCCGTCCGGGCGACCGGAAGCGAGGCATGCTCAGCTTGAGTCTCGCTTTCCGGGTCGCTCGCTACGCGCACGCGGGTCCGAACGCGTTGCCTCTGACCGGGCCTGTCCGCGCTCGCGCCCACCGGCGCCGTCTCCCTGTGCCTCCGGGTTGATCCGACGGCCGAGGATGAACCCCCCGAGGGAGAAGAAGATCACCGTCACCACGGGCATCTCCCAGTCCCAGTCCACTCCGGCGTGGACCGCCCAGCCGAGCAGCAGGGCGAAAACTACCGCATACAGCGGGCGACCACGGCCGCGAATCCGCGAGGCCGCTCGGACCAGAATCGTCAGGAGCGGAATCAGCAGCAACACGAGTCCGGCGATCCCGAGTTCGTCCAGCGTCTCCAGGTAGAGCGAGTGGGCGTCCAGAACGAAGTGAGTGTTCGGGCGATAGCGAGCCCACCTGTCTTGGTAGGTCCCAGCGCCATGGCCCAGAACCGGAGCGCTGTCGAATCCCCGGACAGCCACCTTCCAGTTGTCGAGCCGGCCATTGTTCGAGGGGTCGGTTAGCCGGGCCCGGAGGTCAGTTGAGTTTCCGGCTACCTGCGGCGGCTGCAGGAAGCCGTGGTACTCGCTGGAGATCGTGTGTCTGAATGCCAGGCCAGGATCACCGCCACCGCGGCCACTGCGGCCCAGCCTGTCCAGGCGGGCGGGCGCCAGACGACGGCGGGCACGCGAAACCTTCGCAACGGGGCGTCCAGCACAACGGCCAGGACAGCCCGCAACAGGAGCGCACCGACGGTGCAGAGACCGACCACCGTGGCCACATGGTGTCCCTGCAGCACCGCTCCCGGGGTTGTCGGGTTGAGGGTGGCCAGCAGGTTTGCGTCGTAGGACACCTTGAGCGGCGATCGCGGTCGCGGGCCCGATCGCGACCAACGAGCTCACGAGGCCCCGAGGTCGCCCGAGTAGGACGTAGACGACCAGCACGATCACGCACGTGGCAATCGCACCCCGGGAGAAAGTGAACAGCAGGGTCGAGGCCAGGATCGGCATCGCCCCGGCGGCGAGGATCCGGCTCAGCGCTGGCTCGCGCAGATCGCTCGAGAGATGGAGGCACAACCCGATGCCGAGGGCGGCGACAAGGCCTTCGACGTTCCAATAGGTCACCGGAAAGCTGAGACGGTTATTGGCAATCGTGGGGCTGATTGGCCACACGTGCGGCAGCACCCGCGTGATCAGACCTGCACCGCAGACGATCAGAGCGCGCCAGCGCCAGGCCTCGGAGCATCCAGCGCAACCGGCTTCGCGTGCGCCCGATCACACCGCCCAGCGTACCATGGCCAGTAGGTACACCAGTGGCAGGTCGAACTCCACCCTGGCTACGCCGGGCGCGTGCGACCACAATCCGGACAGCAACGTGAGCAGCGTGTACAGGCCATCGATCCAGCGGCCAGGAAGTAGCGGCCAGCTGCCCCGGCAAAGCGGATTCCTGGCCAGAAGCATTCGGCCGGCAAGGACGACGCACAGGAGCATCGCGGTGTAAGCCGGCGCTCCAGGATAGAAGCCCCCGGTGTTAAAGGCGAAGTACAGCACCAGCCCCGCCGGAATAAAGAGCATCCCGGCCAGCGACACGCGTCTGGCCTCCTCCATCGGCCGATAATAAGTCGCTGCGCGCGCCGCCATGGCTCAGCCGGAATTGTGCTGCGAACGGCGTGTGACGTACGCTGTCGCGGCGATGCGGGCACAAACGGCCGAGGACTCCCCGTACACCCTGGAGGACGAGCCTCGCGCCCAAGTCCACGATCAGCGTCGTGATCGTCAACTGGAACGGAGGAAGCGATCTGCTGGAGTGCCTGCGCTCGCTCCGGGTCCATCCGCCCGCAGAGAACTGGGAGGCGATCGTGGTCGACAACGCCTCGAGCGACGGGAGTGTCGATTCCGTGAGCCATGAGTTCCCCTGGGTCCGGCTGATCGCCAACAAGCGCAATCGCGGCCTGGCCGCGGCCAATAATCAGGGCATCGCGGCCTCGCAGGCGCCGTTCGTGTTGATCTCGAACCCAGACGTTCTGTACGGCCCCGGCGCCATCGACGCGTTGCTTGACCTGTTGAGACGCCATGATCGTGCCGGGTTTGCGATCGCCAACCTGAGCTACCCTGACGGTGGCCTCCAGACTTCGGTTGGCTCGCTTCCCTCACTGACCGAAGCCTTGATCGGATGGCGTCTGAGCCGGCATCTGCCGGGTGGAGCTGCCGCACGCACCTGGTGGCACCACTGGGCGCATGACGAGGAGCGCCCCGTAGGCCATGGAGCTGAGGCGTGCTATCTGGTCCGCAGAGACGCGGTGGCCGACATCGGCCTCCAGGACGAGAGGTTCGTGCTCGATTGGGAAGGTATCGATTGGAGTGCCCGGGCCTGGGAAGGCGGATGGGAAGTTTGGTTCTGCCCGATCGCGAGGGTGACGCATGTTGGGGGAGTGACCCTAAGGCAGGCAACCGGACGCTGGATCGCGTCGTCCCATTGGGGGATGTACCTCTACTTCCGTCAGCGCGTGCGCCCGGTAGCAAGGCCGCTGCTCGCCTTGCTTATTGCCGCTCGCGCGATGATTAAGTTCGGCCTTGCCCAGAGCGGCACGGAGGTGTACGCGCTGATCCGCCGCCATCCCCAGGGCGATTGACCGGCTCGCGATATTCGATGAGCCGACCGCGTGTGGCAATCGACGGACGACCCCTGCAGGGCAAGCCACTTGGAGTGATGCGCTACCTCAACGGTGTACTGCCCGTCTTGGCGGAGCACTTAGACATATTTGTGCTACTCGACGCCCGCCGGCCGTTGCCCACGACTCCCTTTCCTGGCCGCATCGAATGGGTTCACCTGGGATGCCCGCCAGGTCTTCCCGGCCTCGCCTGGCTCGAAGTCGCCGTCGTGCCCTGGCTCCGGCGCTCCAATTGCATCTTTCACGGCACGTTCAACGTCCTCCCGCTCAGCTACGGCGGGCGATCAATACTGACCATTCACGACCTGGCCCCCCAGCTCCATAGCGAGGACTTTCGATCTCTGAAGCGTGCGGTTTGGCGCATGAATATGCGCATTGGGGTGGGGCGGGCCTACGCGCGTCACTACGGTTTCCCATTTCGTCAAGGACGAGATCGTCACGCACTTCGGGCTGGAGCCGGAATATGTGTTGGTCGCGCCGGACGCGTTGGCCCCCGTGTTCTCACCGGAGCGAGCGGCCGATGCGCCCGGATTGCTAAGGCGGCTGGGCGTCAACCCGCCCTACATCGTGGCTCTGGGTGGAGCACCACGGCGCGGACTGCCGGTGGCGATCGAAGCTTGGCGCGAGCTAAACCAACAGCTCCGCGATGCCTCTCCGCAAGCAACTGGTCCTGATTCACCACCCGTGAGTCTCGTCGTGGCGGGCGAGCTCCAAGGTTTCCGCCGAGCCGGGGTTGGTTTCCGTCGGATACCTGGACGACGAGTCTTGGGCCACCCTACTTGCCGGTTCGAAGGCCCTTTGCTATCCAACAAGGTACGAGGGCTTCGGACTTCCGGCACTCGAGGCCGCGGCCAGCGGAACCCCCGTCGTCTGCGCCCCGGTGGCTTCGCTGCCAGAAGTGCTGGGTGACGCTGGGTGCTGGGCCTCGGCCCCCACCCCAGCCGAGATCAGCGAGTGTCCTCGCTCGTGTACTCAGCGATCCCGATGGCATCGTGAGCGCCGGGCGGCCGGCCTCGAGCGTGCAGCTCGCGCACCCAGCTGGTCGCAGACAGCCGAGGTCCTGCTGCAGGCCTACCGGATCGCTGCAGGGCGAAGCGCCACCTGCCGCAAGCGAAGGCGGGGGGCGACGTTATGTAGGCATGAGCAGTGTCGTGGGTACCCACGGTCGGCCCCGTGAGCGTCCGGCTCGGCGGCAGCAGATTCTCAGCAGCCGGCGGGGTCACCGGTCGTGCTCCACGTCGCCGAGGCGTTTGCTGGGGGAATCGAACGTCATGTGCTTGACCTCATCCGTCACATCGATGGATTTGAGCATGTCCTGGCAATTCCCTCGTATCACCACGCTAGGAGCACAAAGCACTCCGCGGCGCTGGCAGAGCAGGCCGGAGCCCGCGTGGAGCCCGTGGAGATGGGCCGCTCCCGAGCGCCTCACCGGCACGCCCTCGCCTTGACGACGCTCCGCAGCCTCGTTACTCGTCTCCGGCCGGACATTGTCCACGGCCACAGCTCGATCGGGGGCGCAATGGCGCGGATGGCCGCGATCGGCAGCTCGGTTCCGGTCGTATACACGCCACACGCCGCCAGCCGGGCTCAAGTGGGCAGGGCGGTCGAGCGCTGTCCTGCGGGCAAGGACCGACGACTGATCGCCGTCTCGGAGAGCGAGTGCGAGTACCTGCTGGCCCATCGCCTGGCCGGAGGAGGATCAGGTCGTCGTCATCCCAAACGGAATTGACCTCGCGCCCCCGCCTTCGCTCGACGAGCCGTTGAGGTCTCGGCTGGGGGTTGGTGCCGACATCCCGCTGTTCGGCTCCGCCGGCGCGCCTCGACATGGCAGAAGGCACCAGACGTGTTCGTCTCGGCGTGCGCCATCCTCAGCGATCGTCTCCCGGAAGCACACTTTGTGCTCTATCGGCCCAGGGCCGATGAAAGCGCAGCTGGAGAAAGCCGTTACCGATGCAGGCATCGGAGATCGCTTCCACTTCATCGACTCACTTCCGAACGCCGCGCGGCGTTCGAGGAGCTCGACGCGTATGTCCTACCCTCGCGCTTCGAGGGAGGCCCGTACACCCCCATGGAAGCCATGCGAGCCGGCACCCCGGTGGTCGTAACCAACGTTCCCGGGAATCGCATCGTTGTCAGAGCACGGGGTGAGCGGGTTGGTGGTGCTTCCAGGACGAGCCCCACGCGCTGGCCAGCGACCATGGGGAACATCGTGGAGAATCCGACGCTTGGTCAGGAAGTTGGTTCCACGGCGGGCGCCAGAGCCTGGAGAGGCTTTGAGGTCGGTCATATGGCCGCGGCCACGGCGGCGGTCTATCAGGAGTTGTGGGCCAGGGCGGGCTGATCCAGTCCTAGCCGTAAGGTGACCGAGAGTTCGGTCCCCGCTGCGGTTCCCCCGCCGTTGGCGGTCCTGATCGACGCGCGGCACCTCGGCGGATTCGGAGCTCGGCGCGGCTTCGGCCGGTCTCTCCGCTCGCTCCTGAGCCGATTAGCCCGGCGAACCTCTCGCTGTCCGTTGTCAGCCCTGGTGACAAAGGAGGGAGCCACGGGTCCGCTACCTCAGGGCGTTGAAGAGCACGTCTCGTCCATCGCAGCGCTCCGGGGGGAGTCACGCCGACCTCGAACATCGGCTGCGCCTTCCCCTGGACATCGCCCGCTCTTCGGGCCGACATCTTCCACAGCTCGGCCAGCGAGCCGCCCCTCTGGTGCCGCCGTCCGTGGATACCGACGCTCCACGATATCCCTCTGGCGTTCGACTCGGCCGACGATCTGCTGGAGCTGCGGGCCTGGGTGAGGCGCCGCCGGGTAGTCAGATCAGCCGGCGCTGTCATCGCCGTGTCCCAATATGTGGCCGACCGGGCGGTGGAGATCCTGAGTCTCGACCCCCGGCCGTATCCACGTCGTACACCATGGCGTCGCCTCCGACCTTCTCGCCTTCTAGCGAGCGCATGAACGGGCAAGGCCGTCCGGCCGGTAAGGATCCCTACTTGCTGCTGGCGAGCGAGTACGGACCCCACAAGGGCTACGGGGAGGCATTCCGGCTCATCAGCCGACTGGCGGATGAGGCCATCGACGCCGGTTGGTGGTGGCCGGCACGGTGGCGCCGTGGTGGCAACCAGCGATCGACCGCCTCCTGGAGGCGTGCGCGCACCCTGATCGCGTGACCTTTACCGACTACGTCGACGACGACAAGCTCGTAGGCCTGGTACCAGAACGCGGACGCCGTGATCATCACCAGTCGTGCCGAGGGCTTTGGGCTTCCAGCGATCGAAGCGATGGCCTGTGCCACCCCGGTGGTCGCCTTCGACAACACGGCGCTGCCGGAGATCATCAGCTCGGGAGGCCTGCTCGTGGACGAACGGCAACGTGACCGCAATGGCCGAAGCCCTTGCAAGCACTGGTTTCCGATGAGGTCCGGTGGCGAGCCGCCAGCACGGCCGCATACGAGCGTTCACGGCATTTCACCTGGGAGCAGTCCGCTCGGGCGCACGCGGCGACTACGCTCGCGTGTGGGCTCAGAAGTGAACGACGCGGCAGTCCCCGTTCAGCGTCGCCGGGCGGTGTACGTCGCTAGATTCTCCCTGTGCGGCTGTCGGCGATCGTCCCTACCCACAATCGGCCCGATGCCTTACGGAAGTGTCTCGATACGCTCACGCGTCAGGACGCCTCACCAAGCGAGTTCGAGGTGGTGATCGATGACGGCTCGTCTGCGGACATTTCAGCCTTGGTGTCCGAAGCGGGCGTTGGCGCCGCATTCGACATTCGGTGTGAGCGTCAACCGCTCAGCGGGCTGAACACGGCGCGCAACCACGGTGTCGCGATCGCCGACGGCGACGTGCTCGGCTTCCTGGACGATGACACGCTCGTGTCCGAGGGCTGGGCGGAGGCTCTGTTGGCGGCGTTCGATCTTCCGGCATGCTCAGCTGTCGGGGGCAGGGTGGAGCTGCGGCTGGACGCCCCCGCGCCTCCTTGGCTGGCCGTCAGACGTGACTACCTGGCGGAGTATGACCTCGGCGCCGAGCCGTGCTGGCTCGCTGGCGGTCCTGTCCCAGTGGGCGCCAACTGTGCCGTGCGCCGCTCCGAGTTCGAGCGCGTAGGCGGCTTTCACCCTGCGTTGGACCGCCTGGGTGGAACGCTGGTTTCAAACGGCGATACCGAGTTCTTCCAGCGGTTACAGGCGGCCGGAGGAAAGTTGCGGTACGAACCACGAGCCCACGTGTTTCACTGCGTGCCTGCTGAGCGGCTGACAGTCGACTACTTTGTCAGGCGCCACTTCGCCCAGGGGGTCAGCGACCAGCTCATGCTCGCAGTGACTAAAAAGGCGCCGCTCCGGCGCCGCTGGGCGCGGATAGGTTACGAGCTAGCTCGTAACCTTCCCCACATGAGCAACACGGTCGCCAGAGACCTCTTGCGCGGCCGTGGGCGACTCAATGGGCGGTTCTTTACTGCCTACTGGCGGGGCCGAATGTCTCCCGCGGGGCAGCGGGCGCCTCGGTAACGAGTAGGCCTGACACCGTCTCGACGAGCTGCTTTCCGATCTGCTCCCAGGCGAACCGCTGCTCGACGTGCGCTCGACCCGCCTCAGCCAGGCCGCGTGCGAGCGTTTCTCCACCAAGCAGCTCTATTACGGCTCGGGCGAACGACCCGGGCTCGTCGGCAACCCGCGCGTGAATACCGTCGTGGACCCCGATCCCTTCGAGGCCCACGGTTGTGCCAACGAGGGGACGTGCAGCGGCCATCGCCTCAAGCGCCTTAAGGCGCGTTCCAGTTCCCACGAGCAGCGGGACGATCACCACTCGGGCCCACTCAACCACGGGATCATCGATGGAACGTCTGCGTGTACCTCCACCCCCGAGAGCTCTCGTAACTCGAGCACCTGGGGAACCGGAGATCGGCCGGCTAGAACGAGTCTGGCGTCTGGAACTTCGGCCTGGATCCTGGGCCAAATATGGCGACAAAACCAGAGCGCTCCGTGAACGTTGGGCGCGTAGTCGAGCGAGCCTGAAAACAGAACTCGTGGCTCGGATGGGAGCGGGGTTCTGCGGACTTCGCCACCGCAACGCCGTTTGGGATCACGGTGACCTTAGCCTCGAGACCGGCACCGCCGATCTGAAGCAACCTGTCTCGGTCCTGCTCAGAGCAGGTGATCACCCGGTCGTAGCGACGGAGCGCCATCAGCTCGACGCGCCGAGCCTTACTCCGCTCGCGTTCCAGGAACCAGCGGTGGCGGATGCCACGTGTGTGTGCGAGCTCCTGAGCAACCATCTCGGACAGCAGAAAGTGAAACGTCAACACCGTCGCACCGCGAGTGATCGCGCGCGCGAGCGGGACGAGCGACTCGCTCTCAACGCATACCACGGCATGTCTTGTCTTGTCACGTCCGAGCGCGCGGGACAGGGCGTATCGGGCGGGCAGAGCGGGATACATCGCAATCGGATAACGCGACGCGAACGTGATCCCGAGCTCGAGCACACGACGCAGGATGGGTTGGGCGGTCCATGGCGCCCGTCTCTCCGGCAGCTCGGTGACGCTCGCTGCAGCGGCTCGGACCGCCTGATCCTTGACCACTCCCACTACGAGCAGATCGGTCGGAATCGTTGCAGCTAGTGACAGGAACAGGCGCGCCTGACGGATGTTGCCCCCGCCCCCTCCAGCATCTGGCACCTCCTCCGTTACCCAGAGGACGCGTTTATCGCGCGCGGCTAGCATGACTCACTGGTGGCCAGTGGGCAACCGGAAGAGCAGTCGGGATCGGCAGTTGGCTCGGGCATAGGGCCTCGCTTGCTGCCCCAAGCCGCGATCCTCGGCGCCGGTCGTGGGACTCGGCTACAGGAGCGGCGATTTCCGAAGCCATTGGTCGAGGTTGGCGGACGCCCCTCTCTGGCCCGTGATCCAGACCTACTTGTCCCAGGGGTTCCGCCGCTTTCTGCTGCTGACCGACTATCAGGCCGAGTCGATCGAGCGCTTCAGCCGCGAGCGCCTGTGGCGCGAGGATGCGACAGTGGAGAGTCAAGGTGGGTCGAAACATATTCCGGACTTCGGATTGGCCCGCGGTTAATCGGCGCCTCGGGACGCGGCCGACTGCCCGGTCCGCCAGCGCCCAATTGCGTCGTCGTAGGCGGCAAGCGTCAGGTCGCCCACCCTGTCCGGATCGCTCACCCGCCGAATCAGACGGGATCCAGCTTCGCCAAGCGCGCGGGCCCGCGACCGGTTGAGGAGCAGATCGCTGATTGCAGTAGCCCAATCGTTTGCGCTCTCGCTCGACGCCACCAGTCCGGTGGCTTGGTCTTCGACCATTTCCCGGAAGGCTGGGATTGCCGAGACGACGACCGGGCGACCCAGCGCCGAGGCCTCTGCTGTGACGTTGGGAAAGCACTCCCACCGGGACGGGAATACGCAGACAGTTGCGCGCCGCAGCTCCTCGGCGACGTCCGGCCAGTCCAGCTCACCGCGCAGCTCAACAGCGTGCGCAATGCCGAGGCGTTGAGCCTCGCGCCGAAGCCAGCTCGAGGTAGGTCGAGCATCCAGATCGCCCACATCGCGGCCGACGAAGACGAAGCGCGCCGTCGGAACCGCCTCGAGGACCTTGGGCGCCGCCTCCAGCACCACGTCAGGCGCTTTTCGTGGCTCCAACCGTCCGACAAACGTCACCCTCGGTGGTTCGGAGGGCTCAGGAAATGGAAGGGGTGGCGGGAGCCGAACGATGTGTGGGATGACGCGAACCCCGTGCTCGTCGAGAGGTATCCAGCGCCTGCACTTCGGCCAGGTTTGACCCGGTGCTCAGCACCAGATTGGCACGTCGAATGGCTATCTCCTCCAATCGCCCGGCCGCCCAGCCGTCGAACCCCCAAGCCGTTTGGCCCTGGCCGGTGTAGGGGAACAGCTGCCGCGCGCTTGAGTGGAGCCGAACGACGAGTGGCCAGCGTCGACGGAGCCCGAGCAGGAGCCCTTCAGCTCTCCAGTCAGGGCACTCGATCACCGTGGGCGAAATGCCCAGCTGGGCCACGGTACGTGACACCGCTGCGGCGAGCCCTATCCGCGCCGCCGTCTCCGGAAGGCGGCCTACGCCCTGGACGCGTGGCAACGGGAAACGGTGCACCGTTACGTCGCCCACCCGCGCGGTTCGTTGCACTTGGTCTTGGGCCACTGAGAGCACATGGACCTCGGCGGTCTTGGCCGCCAGCGCCTGGGACACCGCATGGACATACGTGCCGATCCCGCCCCAGCCCGTGTCGGGCGGAAACTCTTGCGAAACGAAAAGGACTCTCACGGCGGCCCTGCGTTCCGCTCAATCGGCTGCGCCTGACGGCCGCCCGAACTATCTCCTTGAGGGCCAGCCCGGCGGAGCGCTCCGCAGAATAAGTGATCGCGGTCTCGTGCCCTCCCGCGCAGATGTGGCGGCGCAACGCTTCGTCGCCCGCTAGGCGTTCTATGCATCTGGCAAGCTCGTGCGGATCGTCGGCTGGACATACCGGCGCATTGTGTCGGTCGCGTACGTAATCCGGCGTTCCACCCTGCGCCGTGGTCACGAGCGGACGTCCGACACCCATTGCCTCCAGGGGAACGAGGCCGAATGACTCCTGCCACCTCACGGGAGAGACGACGTCCGCACCTGCATAGATCGACCGCAGCAAGTCGAGATCAAGGAAGCCTGCCGCTCTCGCCACATATTCATCCATGCGTCGAACTTCGAGCCGTACATGAGCCAATCGTCATGGACTAGGAATATCGCCCGAATCCCAGCGCGCCTGACCTGCTCGATCATCGACAGGGACATGCACCCCATCGACCATCACGTGACAATTATTGGGCTGGGAGCGATTCGTAACGATCGGGGTCCCAGTAGATCTGCAGGATGCGGTGCACATTCGGATCCTCCTCGGGACCCTCCTCGTCAGCCCGATCGTCGGAGACAAGGATTCGCACGTCGTGGCCCACCGAGCGTGCGTGGCGCATGACTGTCTGCCAAGCCAGTTCGTATCCACCGGAGTGGTGCGGCGGATACAAGTTGCCGACGGCGAGGATCCGCAGCGTCCGATCGGCAGGAGTCTCACGGCCGGTGCTCACAGAACGAGAGATCGCCAGGCAAGGCTCCCAACGAGGAAGCCGCAGAGCGCCACTGTGTCGGAGAACGGGGCACCGATGGCGAACTCGACGGCCCGGCGCCCGCCCCAGCGGCGCGACTCGCCTGCCAACCACCTGACGTAAGGAAACGCTGCGGCCATCCAGACCGCCCGACGATTGGCCGCGGCAGCGGCCAACCCCAGGACCGCCAGATCAAATCTCGCCGTCCGCGGGCTGAAGAACCACCGTCTGTAGAACGTCACTTCGCGCAACTCCGGCACAAGTCGGGCGAGTCCCGGCATGTACTTGGTCCAGTGCCAGTTGTGGCCCATCTCGTCCCAGACGCGGCCTGGGAAGACGGCGTGGTGTACCACTGCCTCAGGCGCAAATGCCGTGCGGGCGCCAGCTCGACGCGCCGTCCATGAGAACAAGGCGTCTTCACCCATCGGGGTCCGTTTATCAAAGCCGGCGCCGCGTAGCCACGCGGGCCATCCAGCGACCAGTCTCGGAAGCCCCCCGCCGCGTCGAACACCGGGCGTCGGACCAGTAGGTTCGCTGTCTGGTAGAAGCCGCTGACCTGATCGACCTGGAGTGTCCGATCGAAGGGCGCTCTAGGCGTGTGCGGATCAGGCGCCACCGCGCCTTGAACCAGATCGACCACCGAAAGCCGCGCAAGGCCCTCCGCTAGCCACCGCGGAGTGGGGACGCAGTCGGCGTCGGTGAACGCCAGAACCGGCGCATGGGCCGCCTGAGCTCCGCGGTTCCGAGCCGCACCGGGGCCCTCCGTACGTTCGTTGCGCAGTACCGTGACGAATGGCGCGTGCGCCGTTGCTACTGCGGATGTCTCGTCATGAGATCCGTCGTCGACCACGATGACTTCAAAGCCCCTCTCAAGCTCCTGCGCCCGCAGCCCCGCAAGTGTTTCCTCCAGCGTCGCTGCAGCATTCACGGGCCGCGACGATAACCGACACCGCCGGTCCCCCTGCGTCGGCCGTAGCACCAGTAGCCGGATACATGGCGGTGCGATCGTAGCGACCTCTCTTGCTGAAGTCGCCCGCCTCCTGGGGCCCAGGTCTGTAGGGCTTCCTCATTTATTGTGTGCCTGGATGCAGTCGAAGATGCGGGAGTTCTGGGACCGGCGGGCCGAGGAAGATCCCTTCTTCTTCGTCGACAGCCGGATGGAATACGGCAAGCCGGATCTCGAGCGCTTCTGGACGGATGGGGAACGGGACCTGGAAAAGCTACTCAGCGCACTCGAGGTAACTGTTCAGCCCCAGGACCGCATACTGGAAATCGGCTGCGGGCTGGGTCGTCTCACGAGGGTCTTGGCGGCGCATGGGGCGCACGTCAGCGCACTCGATGTCTCTCAGCGCATGCTCGATAAGGCAGCTGAGCTGAATTTCGGGCTGTCAAACGTGAAGTGGATCCTGGGCGACGGCTCGAGCCTCGGCCCGATTGCGGCGAGCAGCGTAGACGTCTGTGTGTCACACGTGGTCTTCCAGCACATACCCGATCCCGCCATCACGCTCGGCTACATCGGTGAGATCGGCCGGGTCCTGCGTCCCGGGGGCTGGGCTGCCTTTCAGGTGTCAAACCATCCGCAACTGCACACACGGGGCTCGCTTGCCACACGCGGAAGAGATGCCCTTCTGGCGCTCCTGCGCCGAGCACCGCATGGCCAGCATCACCCGAGTTGGGTTGGCTCGATGGTCGAGCTCGATGAACTTCGAGCCGCTGCCGCCTCGGGGTCTATGGAGGTCGAGCGGCTGCTGGGCGAGGGAACACTCTTCTGTGCGGTGCTGACCCGTCGCGTCGGGGAGCCCGGAGCGGCATAGAGGCTCGACGCTTGCGCGACGAGCTGTGCCTCGTCGATAAACCTCGGGTTCCGGTCGACGCGCCTCGGGCGCTCCCAGACTGAGCCGCGTGGCGTAACGACGGAAATTGCGTCGATCAGGAAGCGTCCGTAATGCCAGGCGATTTTCTCCTGCGCCACGCAGGCGAGCCCAGTTTGATCATAGGTGCGGCTGAACCAAGAAGCCGATGTGGTCTCAGCGCGCTAAGCGCTTACGTTCACGATCAGCCCCCTGACCTCAAGATCCCATCGCCAGCGTTTTGGCACGCGGCGGGCAAGCGCCGCCCACCTTCGCAACTCGAGCATGTTCGAGTGATGGATAACAGCGACACCATCTGGCTTGAGCACCCGCGCCAGCGTACGACTTGAGTGCGTCGGCTTCAGCGTGCACGAGGGAGTCAAAGCTGAACGCGAAATCGACCCTGTGCTCGTCAACACCGGCGAGGCTCATGCCATCGTTGACGTGGTACCGGATGTGCTGCTCGTCGGCGAACCGAGAGCGGCACTCTTCGATGCAGTTCTCGGCCAGGTCAACGAGGATTAGTTCATCGTATAGGTCCTTCAGGTATTGGCTCCATCGCCCGTGCCCGGGAGCCAGTTCGAGGATCGTCGGTGCCGGCACAAAAGCGTGGATTCGAGGCAAGATCGTTCCCCACCACTGCGCCTCTGCGCCTTCCCACGGCCCCGACCACCGGACCTCCGCGCCGTCCCAGTTGGAGGCAGCGTTCCAGGTCGACACGTTCTCATCGATCCGCACCGCCCGAGATCGTACCGACGCCGTGCAGTAGCCTCAGATGCCTCGATGCCCGAAACCGCTCGGCAGCCGCAGGTCACTGTCGCGGTCGTGTCTTGGAACACGCACGAGCTTTTGGCCGAGTGTCTCGAGTCGCTTCACGAGGATGCGACAAGGGGGCTCGCGCATGTCTGGGTCGTCGACAATGCCTCGAGCGATGGCTCGGCCGATATGGTCCGTGAGCGATTTCCGTGGGTGTCGCTCATCGCTTCGGAGGACAACCTCGGGTTCGGATCAGCGGTCAATCTGGTCGCCGACCAGACGTCGTCGCCGTGGATCGCACCGGCCAACGCCGATACCCGCGTGGCTCGGGGCGCATTGGGGCGTCTGCTCGGCGCCGGCGCGTCGGACCCGAGTGCGGGAGTGATCGCGCCGCGCCTGGTCCTACCCGACGGCCAGACACAGCGATCGGCCTATCCGTTTCCGAGCTTGGGAGTGAGCCTCATGTACCTCGCAGGCGTGGTTCGACTCAGCCCTCGTCTCGCCAAGCGGTTGCTATTGGATGGCGCAGAGCCGGAGCCGGGCGCAACGGTGCCGTGGGCAGTCGGCGCGTTCCTCCTTGTCCGGCGTGCCGCTTGGAATGAGATCGGCGGCTTCGATCCGGGATTGTGGATGTACGCAGAGGATCTGGACCTCGGGTGGCGCATGCGCCAGGCCGGCTGGGTCACGCGCTACGAGCCTGGGGCGACGATCTACCACGAAGAATCTGCCGCCACTACCCAGGCCTGGGGTGGGGAACGCAACGCACGGTGGCATGCCAGCACATACGCCTGGCTGATCCGTCGGCGCGGTCTCGCCTTCGCCCGCCTCCTCTCCCTGCTCAATGTGATCGGTTTCTCGGCTCGCGCGCTCCTGTACAGCGCGTTGGTAGCCGGCGGGCTTCCGAACGCACGCAACGGGCGGCAGAACGCGATCAACGCTCTCCGGGCCCACGCGGTCGGTCTGCGTTCTGGCGCCTGGCTGAGACAGGTTCGATAGTTGCGTAACCTCGACCGTCGTGAGTGATGCGTCACTGAGCATTGTCATCCCGTCGCGGGGTCAGTCGGCGACGCTGGAGCGCGTGATCGATGGACTGGAGCGCCAGCAGCCGCGACTCGAAGAGGTTGAGGTATTCGTCTGTGTCGATCGGACAGGTCCCCAACCCGTCATCTCGGCGTCAGCAGGGCGATCATTCCCGGTGACCATCGTTCACTCTGAGCGCGGCGGCGCCTCTGCTCACCGCAATGTCGGCTGGCAGGCGGCCACAGCACCGCTGGTTCTGTTCTTGGACGATGACATCATCCCCACACCCCGCCTCGTAGCTGAACATGTCGCCTGGCACGATGCCTCCTCCGTGCCTGAGGTCGGCGTGCTCGGTCTGGTGCGCTGGTCGCCGGAGGTCCGTGTGACACCATTCATGCGCTGGTTAGACATGGGGATTCAGTTCGACTACGCACGGATTCAGGGCGCCGATGCAGGGTGGGAGCACCTGTACACCTGCAACGTCTCGGTGCACCGCGATCTTCTGGAGAAGATCGGCGGCTTTGACGAGGAGCGATTTCCGTTCGGGTATGAGGATCTCGACCTGGGGCGTCGGCTGGCGCGGAACGGCTTCCGACTGCTCTTCAATCGAGCCGCCGAAGGCCATCATCTCAAGACCGAGACGCTTGAGAGCTGGCGCCGGAAGGTGCGTCAATACGCCGTCGCCGAACGTCAGTTCATCGCCACCTACCCCGACCAGCGGCCGTATTTCTACGATCTGTTCCGCGGTGCAGCCGCTGCGCCCGCCGCTCGGGGCCGAGGTGCCAGGCTGGCTAGGCTCATCTCTCCCACTGTGCCCTGGCTTGGCCGAAGAGTCTGGCAGAGCTACCACACAATGTGCTTGCAGGAGCTCGCTCCTGCGTTTCTGACTGCCTGGGAGAAGGCTGATTGCAACGGAGAACCGATTTCGGGTTCTGCGTAGGCTGTGGCCGTGCGCGAACCTGCTCACCGACTCCGCCCGGGAATGCCTGGTCGCGCAGAGCCCGCACCCGAACAAGGTGCTGCGGCCGCTCGTGGCTTGCGTCAGCGGGCCGAAGGGCGACAGTGGTACCACACCATCGAGCTCGCGCCCGGGCTGGTCACGCCAGGTTTCTTCGATCATAGGTCTGTTGCGCCCAAGGTCTTGCCTAGCACGCTCAACGGATGCAGATGCCTAGACGTCGCCACCTTTGACGGCTTTTGGGCAATCGAAATGGCCGCTCGCGGCGCCGACGAGGTTGTAGCGGTTGACGTTCCCGATCCGGAGTCGTGGGATTGGCCGGTCGGTTCCGAAGAGGAAGTTATTGCTGCAATTTCAGCCCGCAAGCGGGCGGGCGATGGCTTCGCCATTGTGATGGAGGCGCGCGGTTACGAGATTGAACGAGTCGAGTGCTCGGTATATGACCTTGACCCAACTGACATTGGGCACTTCGATTTCGTATATGTCGGAAGCCTGCTACTCCACTTACGAGATCCCGTTCGCGCCCTCGAACGGATCCGTGCAATATGTCGCGGAGAGGTACTCCTCGTCGAGAACGTAGACCCCGTCATGACAAGGATGCATCCGCGACAGCCAGCCGCGACGCTCGATGGGCTGGGACGACCCTGGTGGTGGCGACTCAATCTTGCCGGTGTGGAGCGTGTTGCGTTTGCGGCCGGATTCGAATTGATCGAGCCAGCTAAGCGATTGAGATTCCCGCGCGGGCGGGGGCGACCGATCCCGCCCCTCCGCTTTTCGACGATACGCAATACGGGCGCGCGCCGAGAACTGCGAGAGGCGCTCTTTGGTGATTCGCACGCGATTCTCCGTGCCCGCCCCCGGCCCGGCTTTTGACCTGTTGCGGGCGGAGTTCTCGGTGCCGAAGGGCTGGCGGACCGCGCTGCGGTACCTCGCGGCTTGGTAAACGTCCGCTGCTGCATCGTCGGGCAAACAGCGTCGCTCGGGGAGAGCTGCACGCAAGATCTGGGGTAGCTGGGACGTTCTTGGGACGATGGCGAGACCCAAGACGGCTCACGCGACGGCAGAGTCGCTGGTCCTGCCCGACGGGGGAGCAGCCTCTGTGATCTCTCGTAAGGCCGGAGGAGCTCTGATACCCGCGAGCGGGGATGCCCCAGTTCTCGCTGCTCAGGACGACCGCTTGATAGGGATCCGGGACGTCCGCCGACACTTAGCGAGAGGCATGCTTATCAACGGTGTCTTTCAGGTGGGGCTATTGGCAGCGTCCGCGATTCGTGGGGTCGCGGTGGCCGCGTTTGTCAGCCGAACCGACTACGGGGTATGGGGACTAATTGGGCTGACGATCTGGGCATCCCTGGGCCTCAAGAACCAGTTCGGTGCCGGTGAGAAGTACATCCAGCAGTCCGAAGCTGATCAGGAACTGGCATTCCAGCGTGCCTTCACGATGGAAGTGCTGTTCACGACTGCGGTGCTGCCGATCGCGACAGCCATCGTCGTGGCAGTCGCGGTAGCGAGCGGCAGATCTGAAGTCTTGCTGCCAGGGCTGCTGCTGCTACTGCTACTGCCGGCGACGATGCTGCAATTCCCACTTGCGCCCTTCTACCGACGGCTTGACTTCCGCCGCCAACGCATTTTGCAGGCGGCTAATCCGATTGTCGCCCTAGCCGTTACCGTCGGTTTGGCGGCCGCTGGAGCCGGCTACTGGAGCTTTGTTATCGGCACTCTGGCAGGCGCTTGGGCCCAAGCGCTGGTAGCGCTTCACGTTTCCCCGTATCGGCTCACGCTTCGATACGAAAGCGGAACGCTGCGCCGGTACACGCGATTCTCCAGCCCGCTGTTAATCATGGCTGTTGCGGTACTTTGCGAGTTCTACGTCATTTACCTCGTCGGAAACGCAGCGTTGGGAGTCGCCGCACTGGGAGCATTCACGCTCACGGGCAATCTCTTGCAGTTCACAGACCAGGCGGACTCGATCATCACCGAGACCCTCTATCCAGCCGTGTGCGCCGTCAAGGACCGGGTCGCGTTGCTTTCGGAGATGTTCGTCAAGTCGAATCGGCTGTCATTGGTCTGGGCAGTCCCCTTTGGGACCGGGATGGCTCTGTTTGCCTCAGACCTCGTGCGCCTGATAATTGGGCCAAGGTGGCTACCCGCCGTGCCAGTGCTCGAGATCATGGGGGTGGTGACCGCCGTCCATCATGTGGGCTACAACTGGGCTGCATTCGTGAAGGCGCGCGGAACGACATGGCCGCTTGCCGTTTCGGCGATTGTCGGAGCTACGGTGGTTATAGGAGCGGGCATCCCGCTCATGTACAGCGACCATCTCGTAGGACTTGCGTGGGCTTTTGTGCTTGGGGAGCTGGCCGGATTCATCGTGCGGGGCATTTGGCTCAGCCGCTTCTTCACGGGCGTGTCGATCCTCATGCAGCTCATCCGTGCTTTCGCTCCCACCGTTGTGGCGGCGACGCCGATCCTCGCGCTTCGTGCCCTGGAAGGAACGGAGACAACCTTGCCAGCGGCGGCGGCCGTGTTCGCGTTCTACTTGGTCGCGACGGTTGTTGCCACCTTAGCCTTGGAGCGTCCGCTCCTTCGAGAGGCCGTCTGGTATCTGCTTCGGCGGCAGCCGCAGGCGCTCTAGAAGGCGTGGCGTCACCAATCCGCCGCATACTCGAGCGCATCCCGAGTGTCTTCCGCTCTCGGCAACCCGTGTGGGTACCGGCCCCGCGGAGGGTGGTCGAGCCTGCTGCGGCCGGCGTGGATACGAATGATCTCGAGATGCCCGTTTCGTTCTCCGAGCTCGCGGCTCCGCCGGTCTTCATCTGCGGCTCTGCGCGCTCGGGCACCACATGGACGTACGACATGTTCGAACGTCACCCGGAAGTCCACGGGATCTGCGAGAGCTGGATACTCAACCAAACGCACGGGATCACCAGCATCCTTACGCAGCCGTATCTGGGACATGGATGCCAGGCGATACTGGGAGGCACGCGTGGACGTGCCCTTCGGCGCGATTCAGTTGCTCCCGTATGAAGAAGTCGTTCGTGGCCTTCGGGATCTCGTTGCGGGCTGGCTGGTCCGAGGTATGAACGACCGCCACCGCTACCTTGTTGCGAAGGAACCGCTCGACGTCGTTGCGACCTCGATCCTGTTTCCCGAAGCCCGCGTCGTTCATGTGGTCCGAGATGGCCGCAGCGTCGCGCTGTCTATGAAACGAGCATCCGAGACCTGGGATCCGCCGATGGGGGTGGGGCTGCCGATGTCTGTGCGTGCAAAGGCTTGGCGGTTCCAGGTTGAAAACATTCGATCTCACCGTGATGGTCTCACTGACCGTTACTTGGAAGTGCGTTACGAGACAATGCGTGCAGATCCGGTTGCCGCGGTGCACACACTGTTCGACTTCACTGGCATCGAGTACGAACAGGATCTAGCACTCGCGATCAGCAGATCGACTGATCTGTCGTCATATGGCGGCGCCGCGCGTCGGAGTGGGTTCCGGGGGATGGGCGAAACACGGCCGTGGGCCCGCGAGTTCAGCGTTCGCGATGCTGTGGGGTTCCATCGCACCGCCGGCAATCTCTTGGTTGAACTGGGTTACGAGCCAGACCGCAGGTGGTTGTGGGCCCAGCTCTCCGCTACCGCGCGAAGCCTGCTGCGGCAGAGACGGACACGACCGTCCGAGCAGGTGGCACATGCCAGCATAGAGCAGTGAGGACAAACCTAGCCTCCCAGGAACGACTCGAACGCCCTCCCTCTCGCACCATTCCTTGCCGCCCACATCTTCGCGAGCTTCTGACAGCGGAAGGGCTTGAAGCTGCTGCCGGCGGGCCTCAATCTGGATTGGTACAAGCGTGGGCCGTAGCTGATGTCGTGGCAGGCACTGAGGTGTGGCTCGACTGAGGAGCGGGTGGCAGGCCACTTGGACGCTGCTACCCTGCGCGCGTGCGCTGCTTCAGACGAGAGCGAGATTGGCTTCCGGGTCAGTGCCAGCAGCGAATCACTAGGGCGACTTGACGTCCGCCGGTGGATAGCGTCACGCGAGACTTCGACAGCTTCGCCGTCGGCCAGAGCGCGTCGTTGGAACGCATCATCTCTGCTGAGGACGTGGCGGCCTTTGCCCGGCTCACGGGCGACGATAATCCGGTTCACGTCGATAACGAGTACGCACGGAGCATGGGTCTGGGGGGTGGTGTGGTGCATGGCATGCTCACGGCCAGCTTCATCTCGACGCTTATCGGGACTGCGTTACCCGGTCCGGGGGCATTGTGGCTGTCAGAGCGATTCAGTTTCCGGGCGCCAGCGCGAATTGGCGATCGAGTGCAGGCGACGGTTACCATCAGACGGATCTCGCCCTCGACTCGTGTCCTTGTACTCGATGTCGAGGTCCGCAACCAGCGCGAAACGCTGTTAATGGACGGAGAGGCGCAAGTGCACGTGCTGAAGCCACCCAATGACGCGAACGAGACTGAGCAGGCGGTGGAAAGCGTCGTGGTCACCGGTTCCGGGCGCGGGATCGGTGCATCGATCGCCAAGCGGCTGGCCGCTACGCGGAGCCATGGTCGTCATCAACTACCGTGACGACGAGACTCGGGCGGGGCAGGTTCAGCAAGAGATCACGGACGCTGGCGGTGAAGCAACCCTATTCAGGGCAGACGTCTCGGATCCTCAGCAGGCGGCGGCGTTGATCGCGCACGCGATTGAGGCCAACGGACGCCTCGACGCATTGGTCAATAATGCCGGGGGCGGGCCGCAACCGCAGCCGCTAGCGGAAACCACGTGGGACGATCTCGAACGTCACCTGGCGGCTCATCTGCGCGCAGGGTTTCTGTGTACGCAGGCGGCGCTCCCGGGCATGATTGAGCGGCGCTTCGGCCGGATCGTCAATGTCACCTCTCAGTCGGCTTATGGGATTCCCCCCCCAAAGATGGCGGGATACGTGACGGCCAAGGCCGCGCTGGCGGCCTTCACGCGCTGCGTCGCGCTTGAGGCTGGACCATTTGGCGTTACCGCCAATGCGGTCGCTCCGGGTATGGCCGACACGGAGATGGTGGCCGAGGTCTCCCAGCGGGCGAAGGCTGTGCTCGCGTCCCAGACGCCGCTTCGACGCCTGGCTCGGACCGAGGATGTCGCTGCCGCGGTGGCCTACCTGCTCAGCCCTGGGGCTGCCTACCTGACGGGCCAGACGGTTCATCTGAGCGGCGGGCAGGTGATGACCTGAGCGTTGACCTGCATCTTTTCGACAGCGCGCAGAAGGAGATTGCCGAAATCGTCGCCTTGTTGGACGAGAAACCGACGCTGTCGAGGTTCACCGCTTGTGCTCGCCGCTTTGACGAGCTCCGCGACAGCCGACCGGCGCTGTTCACGGAGCGCTCCCTGCTGATCCTGCGTAACTTCACGATCGAGCCAATCGAGTCGTTCCTGCGGGTAGCCGCCTACCGGGCCGGGCTGGCCCTCAAGATCGCATACAGCGGGTATGACCCGGGCACTGGCGGGCAGCTGGACGACGGAGGCGAGAGCGAAGGCGACGTGATCCTGATCTCGCTCCGTCTCGAGGAGCTTGCGCCGACGCTGGCGAGCGATTTCCTCAGCCTGGCCCCGGGCGCTGTTGCCGAGGTGGCGAGCGAGGCGGTCGAGCAGGTCCTCTCGGTGGCCCAGAGAGTTAGAGAACACTCGCGCTCACCGATTTTGATCGACAACTTCGTCGCACCTCTTTCGCTGGCTGCCGGGCTCAGCGACACCCAGGATCCAGCCGGTCAGCTGAACACGGTGCGCAAAATGAACGTCGAGTTGGTTGAGCGAGTGCGACGACTGGACGGGAGCTACGTGGTTGATGCCGACAATCTGCTGTCCCAGGTCGGCTTGCGTCAGAGCATCGATTCCCGTGGCGTCCGTGTCTCGGATGCCCCGTTCAGCGTGCCCGCCCTGCGGGCGCTGGCCGAGACACACGTTCGCCACATCCTGGCCCTGCGTGGTCCGCTCGCTAAGTGCGCGGTGGTCGATTGTGACAACACCTTGTGGGGGGGCGTCGTGGGAGAGGACGGAATCTCACGTCTTGCGCTCGGAACGATCGGCCCTGGGCGCCGACACTGGGATCTGCAGCAGCAACTGTTGGACCTGCGCCACCGCGGGGTCGTGCTGGCGATGGTGAGCAAGAACGAGCCGGATGACGTGCTGGAGGTGCTGCGGACGCATCCGGATTGCCTGCTGCGAGAAGACGACTTCGCGGCAGTCGCGGATCAACTGGAAGGACAAGGCCGCGAACATCGAGTCGATCGCTCGCGAGCTGAATCTCGGCCTGGAGCAAATGGTGTTCATTGACGACAACCCAGCGGAGTGCGCCTGGATCAAGCAGCGCTTGCCGGCGGTCCGCGTGGTGCAGTGGCCGGACGGTATCGGGGAGGGTCGGACGGTTGATGACCTTGGCCTGTTCGACTCGCTGCTGATTACTCAGGAGGACCGCGCGCGGACAGACATGTATCGCACCGAGACCAAACGGCGCGTTGCTCGTCACAGCGCCATCACGCTTGAGGAGTACCTGCGCTCGCTGGAGATCGTGGCGACGATTGGTCGCACCGGGCCGCAGCACCTCGCGCGGATCTCGCAGCTAACGCTGCGCACAAATCAGTTCAATCTGACCACCCGGCGCTACGGACTTGGAGAGCTCGAAACGCTGATCGCCCACCCTCGCTGCGAGGTGCTTTGGCTAGATCTACAGGACCGGTTCGGGACAAGTGGGATCATCGGCTGCGGGATCCTCCAGAGCGGTGACCGCACCGCGTTGATCGACACACTGTTACTGAGCTGCCGCGTGATTGGCAGGGGCGCGGAGGAGCTGCTCGTGCATGCCATGGCCCATCTGGCCCGCGAGATGGGCGCGGCCGAACTGGTCGGCGAGTACATCCCGAGCAAACGGAACGCGCAGGTGAAGGAGTTCTACGGTCGGGTTGGGTTTGAAGGACCGGAGCAGGAGGCCGAGAAGAGCGTTTGGCATTGGGACCTGGCGAGAGGCCTTCCTGGCTTTCCGGACTACCTTCAGGTGATCGATCCCGAGGGGGTGTTGCGTGAGCGCTGAGGAAATCGAGACAAGGGTACGCACGATCCTGGCCGAGGTATTCGGCCTCGAACCGGACCAGATCGACGCCGACATCTCGACGGATACGGTCGAGGAATGGGATTCGCTGCACCACTTGACGCTAGTTCTGGCCCTCGAGGAAGAGTTCGACATTCAGCTCGACGATGAGGAGAGCGTGGCCATTGTCACGTTCCCGCTGATCACGGCGGTTGTGGGCGACCACCTCGGCATCCTGGAGTCGAATTGACCTCAGCGGGGTCGAGCGCAAGCGATACAACCACCACGCAAGCCACACCCACGGTTGCCCAGCTGCGCGAGCTGTTCAAGCGCGATTACCCCTTCTTTCGAAACGTTGTGGATCGCTGGCACGGGGAATTTCGGCCCGACCTGGCTGCAGGAGTTCGAGGAAACGCTCTCGCGCCTATTCGAGGACCGCGAAGCATTGGCCAGAGCGGCTAAGGGCTACGCGTTGTTTGTGATGGACCTGCTACGGCGTCAACGACGCTTCGAGCGAGATCGCCGCTACCCCGACAAGAGCTATGACGGAGGCGACGAAGGAGGTCTACCTGGACGAGGAGTACATGCTGTCCGAGTACCTGCCGGGTCTGCTCGTCTCACACTTCCTCTGGCCCCACCATTGCTGGCACTCTCGGTTCTTCGACTCGGCGTTCGTCTCACAGATGGGGCTGTGTCCAGAGCCACGGTTCGTCGAGGTGGGGGTCGGCACCGGGCTGTACTCACGGCGTGTGCTCCAGCAGATTGCCTCTGCCCGGGGCACCGGCGTCGACATCAGCCCGGCATCCAAGGCATTCACCGAGCGTCACGTCCGAGGGTTCGGCTTTCATGACCGGTACCGAGCCGAGCTGCGGGACATCGTCACCCAGCCGCTGCCGCCGATCGACTGGATGATCTGCATCGAGGTGTTAGAGCACCTTGAGGATCCGCTTCGCTTTTTGCGCACGCTGCGAGGCATGCTCGCTCCAGGCGGCCATGCGTTTATCACTGCGGCGCTCAACGCCGCCCACGTCGATCACATCTATCTGTACGAGAGCACTGATCAGGTGATTGCACACCTCGAGGCAGCCGGGTTTGTCCTCGAACAGGGGTTCGTCGGCGCCGCCTACCCCCGGACGACCCCGGACACGCCGGTGCCCGCGATAGCGGCGTTTGTCGTCGGCTAGTGGACCTTGCCGAGACGGATCCGGATAAGTGAACTACGTAACGCCGCTGGGGTGCTCGAATACGTGCGCTGGCTTCCGGCACGGATCGGTTACGGAAACGGCAAAGCTTTCATGTCGTGGTTGCGCAAGCGGTGCGTGCAGCTCCGCAACCCACATGCGACGATCCGCTTCGGGCATGACGTCTACCTCGGGCCCGGATTCAGCCTGTCCATTCCTGACCAGGGCAGCTTTATCGTCAGCGATGACGTCGAGTTCCGCCGCGACTTTCGGGCCGAGATCGCAGGGAACGGTCGAATCTCGATTGGGTCCGGATCAAGCTCACGTACTCCGTGCTGATCCAGTGTACGACGACGATCGACATCGGTGAGCGCTGCATGATCGGTCAGACCGTGATCCTTCTGGATGGCCAGCATCGCTTTCGTGACATCACACGACCGATGCTCGAGCAGGGCTCCGACTTTACGCCGCTCGTGATCGAAGATGATGCTGTTATCAGCTCCAAGTGCACGGTGATGGCCTCGGTGGGGCGAAGGGCGTACGTAGGCGCCAATTCAGTTGTCTCAAAGTCAATTCCGTCCTATACCGTAGCTGTAGGAGCGCCGGCTACGCGGGTGGTCGAGCGCTTCGGGCCGGCTGCCACGCAAACCGATGCTTCAGAACACGCTTAGCGGACGGGTTCCGATGCCTATATCGGTGGGCTTCGATCTGGATAGGCTACAAGCGTGGGTCCGCAGCTGATGTCGTGGGTGCCGAAAGCGCTGGGTCATAGCACGACACCCAATGGCCGACATTGGTTTTGGTCGCGATGTGTATGTGGGTCTCCGGTTCAGCCTGTTCATTCCGGAGAGCGGGCGCTTTATCGTTGGCGATGGTGTCGAGTTCCGCCGTGGTTTCCGCGCCGGAATTCAGGGCCGGTGGCGAGTGACCATCGGGAGCGGTAGCCACTCCACCTACTCCGTGGTGATCCAGTGCACAACGAGTATCGATATCGGAACGCGCTGCGTTTTCGCACAGGCGGCCATTCCTCCTCGACGGTCAGCACCGGTTCCGGGATCTCACGTGCCCAATGCTTGAGCAGGGGTACGACTTCAAACCGATCCGAATTGAGGATGACGCGCTTATCACGAGCAAATGCACGATCATGGCCGACGTCGGCACACGCGCTGTCATAGGTGCCAACTCGGTCGTGACCAAGCCAATCCCACCATATACCGTGGCGGTCTGGCGCTCCCGCACGGCCCGATCTGAGCACTTCGGTCCAACGGGCGAGGAGCCGGAGGGTTGGAGGGTCGCTGATCACGGATGACGCACAGGCGGAGACGCCTGTCCGGGGCCGCCCGCGTGTTTTGCTGGTGTGCTCCGGGCTTGATCATGCCCACCGGGGTTTGAGACATTCGCCCGCGAGTGCTTCGAAGCACTGCGCTGCGACCCAAACATTGATATTGAGTTGGTCAAAGCCAGTGGGGGAGCCGCTTCAGGCGAGACCATCGTCCCGACCTTCAGGCGCGACCGCGCCGTCGCCCTCACTCTCGGGCGCGCCCTAAAGGCCCGGCCGTTTCGAATCGAAGCGCTCGCTTTCGGCCTCGCTCTCGTCCCGCTGATCGTCCGCAGGCGACCCGACGTCGTCTTCCTCAGCGAATGGGACACAGCTCGAGCTCTGGCCTGGATCCGGTCGGTAGCCCGAATGCGGTTCACACTGCTGCTCTCTAACGGATCGATGGCCTGGACGGGCTTTAATCACCTCGATCGAGTCCAGGAACTGACGCCCGGCGCCTACGACTACGTGATGAGCCTCGGCGGGAACCCGGCACGCCATTTGCTTCTCCCATTGGGATTCCAGATCGACCCCCAGCTTCACCTGCTATCGCCGGACGAGCGCCGCGCTCTCCGCAGGCGGCTGGGGTTACCGCACGACCGCCGGATCATCATTTCGGTTGCCGCCCTCAACCGCCACCACAAGCGGATCGATTATGTAATCGAGGAGGTCGCGTCGCTGTCCGAACCACGCCCGTTCCTCCTGTTGGTGGGCCAGCCCGAGGAGGAGACGCCAGCTTTGCGCGAGCTGGCCGAGAACCGGCTGGGTGAATCCGGATATAGCATCCGGACCGTTCTCCCGGATGCGGTGGCTGACCTCTGTCGGGCCAGCGATGCCTTTGTGCTGGGCTCGTTGCTATGAAGGTTTGCCTCGGGCACTGGTCGAAGCCTCGGCCCTAGGGCTCCCGTGTCTCGTGCACGCCTATGCCGTCTCGGATTACGCCCTAGGTCCCCACGGTTACAGTGCCGACCTCACCCATCCCGGTGCCCTGACCGATCTGATCTCCAGTCTCGCAGAGTCAGACTTCGCATCTGAACGCGCCCGAATGCGCCACGCCTACGCATACGAACACTTCAGCTGGGACCGGCTGCGGGCACGGTATATCGAGCTGCTGCTGGCGCCTCGCCAAGTCGACCTGCGTCTGCGCACACCGCCTGCTAGTTGGTCGCCGAGCTAAGCGGTGGCAACCATCGCATCCTGATAATTGCCGTGGGCGTGTTCGACGATGTCCAATATCTGGAAGATCTCCCCCCATCGGCTATGAACCCAATCGTGACTATGCATGACCACCGTGTTGTAACCCGGATTGTCGAGGTCTGTGAACGCAATACGTTCGCCGGGAGGTCCGCCGTTGAAAGTCTCGGCGCTAATCGGCGCGACGCCGGGAGGGTCCATGCGTGTGCGCGTGCTCAGAAAGAGCTTCGGATGAAGTGATCTGGCTCCTTGGCCAGCGTAGTCCACAGGGTCACAGGGAGAAATGTGATGGCAGCAATCCCGGAGGGTTTTAGGACGCGGCGCAACTCTGACAGCCACGCCTCCTCAAATTCGTCGATGTGGGTCAGGACCGAGCCGGCATAGACAATGTCGAAATGGGCGTCCGGGAAGGGGAGCACGGGGAGCACCGTCCCGTGCGTAATTTGAATCCAGGATGGAAGATGCGTGCGTGCCCAGCGCACGCACTGTGTCGCGATTTCGACGCCGCGCAGATCGACATCACACGCGACGGACCGGACGTGGCGGAGCACGCGCCCGGAGGAGCACCCGAGGTCCAAAATTGCTGTGCCCTCGCTGAGGTTGATTCCGTGCCGCCGGGCCAGTTCGACCAGCCACAAGGCGTCGCCGAGTCCAAGCAACCAATAGCCGATGTCGTCGTACGCGAGATAGCCTTCTCGGTCTCCGGGCGCGGGCAGAGGCACGTTGTCACGCAGGGCCAGCTCGTTTAGCCACCCTCGGTCTGAAGCCTCGAGCAACGCTGCCTGCGGACCTAGGTCGTGCATCATGTCAAGGAGCGCCGATCGTCCGAGGAGCAGGTCCGGGTCACGACGAATCAGCTCACTTGGTGACGGAAGCGGTGGAGATGGTTCACCGTGCCGCCAGAGCAGAGTTTGTGTGGCATGGCGCTTTCGCCACACCTGTCTCAAGTCGGCTGCCTCGGAATGAATCCCCTTCAACAGCCGACTAAAGGGTGGCGCCAAAACCGCCGTTCGCTTCAAGTTCATGAAGGCGCTCAGGTTACGGTTTTCTTCCCTTCGACCGCCACCTGGAGGTATTTCTGGAACTATGGGGCGAGCCTCGATTTCGCCCGCTTAGAGCTGAGCCGCAAAGCCGGCCAATGGAGGTCAGCCCTAGCTGTTGTGATCGATCTGCTCGCGCGTACTCCCCACCACCCGCGCGGGCACGCCGACAGCCACTGAGTAATCCGGGATTGGTCCCCTAACGACGCTGTTTGCACCGACGATGCAGTGGCGTCCGATGTCGGCTCCTCGCAGGACGGACACTCGCTCACCGATCCACGTGCCCTTTCCTACCCGTACAGGAGCCGTGCGGTGGGGATACCACATCGGATTTCCGGTCGGCCCGAGGGTGTGATCCGAGTCATAGATCGACGTCCACGCCGCTATCAGGACGTCATCCTCGATAACAATCGATTCGTGAGCCGAAAGCGTTACATGGTGACGCAGCGAAACGCCGTCCCCAATTAGCAGCACTGGCCCCTCGGCCGAGCGGCCATCGCCGCCGATTTCGAGCCAGCCGTGAGGCCCGATCCAAACGTTTTCTCCAATCGACATCAGGTCGGCCCGGTAGATCCAGTCCGGCCGATACAAGAGGCTGCCGTCGCCGAAGCTCGCGAACCGTCTGCGCCAGTAGGGCCTCGTCAGCGAACCTACGTACCGCCAGCGGAGGTGTGGGTCAGCGATCCGCTCTGTCACTCCAGCACCCGCCATCGGCAGCCACCGTGCCTATTTCACCGCGACAACGTGAATCGTCAGCCCAAGCAGCGACGGAGCCCTGCGTTCTGCGAGCTGGTACAGGCCGGCTCCTCCCGAATGCAGTGGGCCTTGAGGTGAGGTGATCGAGGAATCGGCCACCGTGCGCGCCGACCTCAACTTGGGAAAAACCCTGCCATGCCTAGCATGCGACGCATAATGGTTGGCGTAAAGAAGCGGATGTGCGGATCGCGCCACGGCTGCTCAATCGCCAGTTCGTCTCCTAGCGGATTCCAGCGGCCGAACACCGCGTTGGCCCGCATCCGCCAGTAGGCCAAGTTCGGTGCCGATGCGACGAGTCGTCCACCGGGCCGAAGCACCCGGTGAATTTCGGCGACCGCCCGGGTGCGGCGAAGAGGTGCTCAAGCACCTCTATACAGAGCACGACGTCGAACGTCTCGCTCTCAAACGGCAGCACTGCGGCGTCTTCGATGACCCTCGCGTCGAGTCCCGAATCCTGCGCCACCTTAACCGCATTGGCCGAGACATCCACTCCTACGTACGAACCCGGCGCGGCGCGCGAGCGAATGCCGCATATGAGTTACCGCTGCCACAGCCTACGTCCAACCCAAGTCCGACCCTTCGACCACTGCGTTCCCCTCAATCAACGACCAGAGCGCCGGCTCTGGTAAATAGATGCGTTCTCGCTCTCCTGACCAGAACGCGTCGTAATACGCGGCGACGTCGTGTGCATCGGCCGAGCTCATCCACTCATCCCCATGTCACCGCCACAAGCACCATCCTAGGGACCGTTGGTTCCACCGGACTCATCGGGCACCCTGCAACTCGGCCCAGACCGAACCAGCAATTCGAGCCGCATAACCCAATCAGGGCCAAGCGTGCCATGCGCCTCCACTCTCCTGGCCATCGACACCCCTTCCGGAGTCTGTCCGAACTGCCGGAGCGCGCGGTCGCCGATCAACGCACGGAGCCGGATCACGCCACGCCCGGTAACCCGCACCGAGACGGTAGTAGCCTGCTTAACCGAGTACCCATGGCGGAAGCAGCGTCGCAGAAGCGGAGCGAGCGCTCGCTCGCCATCGTGCTCGACGATCGCCGTCGGACAGTAGGCCAGCGAGTACCCCGCGGCCCGGGCACGAAAGCAGAAGTCGACGTCTTCGCCGATGTGACGCCCGGTCGTGTCGAACCCGTGAACCGCCTCGAACGCCTCAGCTTGAACGAGAAGGTTGGCAGTAGCCGCCCAGCCGTCCTCGACCCACCACTCCTGCCCGAAGCGCCACAGGGCCTCGAACCGCTCGATGACGTTGGGCTGCTCGCTGGTGACCAGCCTTATGGGTCCCGCCACCAACGGAGCCAGATCGGGCAGCCCAGTAATTGCTCCAGCCATCGAGAATCGGCGATGCAATCAGCATCGGTGAATGCCAACAGCCGTGTGAGCGCGGCCGAGGCTCCCGTGTTACGTGCCCGGGATCGGTTGGGCACCGGCTCGGCGACCACCTTGGCGCCGTAGCGAGCTGCGATGTCGCCCGTGCCATCGTTGGAGGCGTTGTCTACGACGATCACCTCAAAGCGATCCTTCGCCACCGTCTGGGCGCTCAGGCTCTTAAGCAACGGAGGGATTGATCTAGCCCCATTCCGTACGGGGATGATCACGCTGATCTCGGGCTGCGCCACCGTGCAAAGAGTAGGCGGTGGCGCTAGCGGGGAATCTTAGCCCCCGGCCAGCCGATCCGGCGCTGGGCGAGGCGGTCACCGGCTGCGCCGCCGCGCCATCCCTGCCCGCATCCTCTCGGTGATTCGTCGGGAAAAAGCGGCCGCGACGAACGGGTTCAGCACTCCACGGGCGATTACGCGGCCAACGGAGAGCGAAGCGTGAACGGCACCGCCCCGATCCCTCTGACAGTGCCGAGGCAGCGCGGTCCGGGAGGGGCCGAGCTGGAACGCGACATCGGCGTTAAGCAGATGCTCGCCAGCGCTCGCGCGGACGGTTGCGCGTCGGGATACAACGGAGGCGGGCGGCGAGATCGTGCGCTAGCCGGAGATAATGCCAAGCGTGCTCCCCCAGGTTGCGATTCTCTGCGGCGGCCGCGGGACGCGGCTCCAGGCGCACTCGCCCTCACTGCCCAAGCCGCTGGTAGAGATCGGCGCACGCCCGATCCTCTGGCATGTGATCCAAATCTATCTCGCGCAGGGCTTCCGCCGTTTTCTGCTTTTGACCGGCTACCAGGCCGAGTTGATCGAGCGCTTCGTGCGCGAATGCGACTGGCCTCCGGAGGCCACCGTTGAGTGCTTTGACACCGGCGTGGATACCCCAACTGGCGGGAGGGTGCAACTGGCTGCCGAGCGGCTCGACTCCGAACTCTTTTGCCTGACGTACGCCGACGGCGTCGCCGACATCGACCTCCACGCGCTGCTGGCAGAGCACGAGCATCACCGGGCGCTTGCCACCATGACCGTCGTCCGGCCACGGCTCCAGTTCGGAATGGCAGAGCTGAACGGCGACGGGACGGTGCTGGGGTTTGTCGAGAAACCGCGCAGCGAGCACTGGGTCAACGGCGGTTTCTTCTGCTTCGAGCCTGGTGTCTTCGAGCTGCTGGACGAGCGATCGGTGCTCGAGCGCGAGCCGCTGGCCCGCCTCGCCGACCGGGGCCAGTTGCGTGGTTTCCGCCACGAGGGCTTCTGGGAATGCATGGACACGTACAAGGACGCGATCGTGCTGAACGACCTGTGGCGAGGCGACCGGGCGCCGTGGAAGCTGTGGCGGTGACTCAGCCCAACTCAACGCTGGGCGGGTGGCGCGTACTGGTGACTGGCGGCTACGGGCTGCTGGGTGGCTGGCTCGTGGCGGTCTTGCTCGAGCGGGGGGCTACGGTAACGGTGATCCGCCGCGACGAAGTCTCCGGCTCGCCGCTGGCCCTGATGGGGCTTGAGCCGCGAGTGTCGGTGGTAAACGGCGACGTCGTCGCGGACGGAGTGGTGGCACGCGCGGTCTCGGAGTACGAGATCGACACTGTCTTCCACCTCGCTGCTCAGACGCTGGTGCCGACTGCCAACCGCTCGCCCCTCTCGACATTTGAAACCAACGTGCGAGGTACCTGGTTGGTGCTCGAAGCGTGCCGCTCAAATGATGTCGAGCGTGTGGTGGTCGCCTCCTCGGACAAGGCGTATGGGCCCCAGGCACAACTGCCGTACACCGAAGAGCAGCCGCTCCAGGCTTGCTTTCCCTACGACGCGTCGAAGGCCGCGGGCGACCTGATTGCCCGCGCCTACTGGCACACGTGGAGGCTCCCCGTGGCCGTCACGCGGTTTGCCAACCTGTACGGTGGCGGGGACTTGAATCTCTCCCGGTTGGTCCCCGAGGCCGCGCTCGCGGCGCTCGCGGGCCGTTCCCCGGTTGTGCGCTCGGACGGTTCTCCCGAGCGGGACTTCCTGTACATCGAAGACGCGGTCGCCGCGTACCTCGAGATCGCTGGCATGCTCGGCGACCGCGAGAAGCCGGGGCCGGCCGCCGGCGAGGCGTTCAACGCCGGAGGGGGCACACCCCACCGCGTACTCGACGTCGTGCGGCTGATCTGCCGGCTCGCCGGCACTGGCGTCGAGCCGGACGTACGCGGGACCGGCACGCCTGCCGGCGAGATTGACCGTCAATGGGTCGACCACTCCAAGCTGTCGCGTCTGACTGGCTGGCAGCCGGCGGTGGCGCTTGAGGACGGACTGCGCCGCACGCTCGATTGGTACGGCAAGCACCTGGGCGATCTGCTGCCGAACCTGTAAGCGCCGCGGCATAGCATGTAGCGGGTGACGAGAGCACGGTCGCTCATGCCGCGTCCTGCCGCGTGGCGGTCGGCTGCCATCGGAGGGTCGGCCTGGCTCCTTCCCGTTCTGATCATCGCGCTGATCTACTTCTCGCCCAAGCACATTGTCTCGGCGAGTACGGCGGTCACCGGATTGGCGGCGTTGTGCCTGGTGGCGATCGCTGCACGCTGGCCGGACCGCAGCCTGATCGTGCTCATCGTGCTGCTCCCCTTCACCGGCCTCATTCTCGCCAAGCTGTGGGCGTGGGGGGTGCCGACCTCGATCGTCCGCCATTTGTCGGCCTGGAAGGAGGCGCTCGCCCTGGGAGTCGTCGTTGCCGGCGCCCGCAACTTCATCGCCTCAGGTCGCCGGGCGGATGCGCTTGACCGGCTCGCTCTCGCCTTTGTGGCCGTCGCCCTGCTGTACATGGGCTTCCAGCATACGATCATCCCCTCGGCACCCTCCTCCAGCAGCATCCGGCTATTGGGGTTTCGCGAGGATGCAGGCTTCGTGCTCCTCCTGCTGGGGGCCAGGCACGCGCCGCTCCCGGCCAACTTCCTGGAGCGCGTCGGAAAAGTTGTCCTGATAGTGGCCGTAGTGGTCACAGGAATCGGAATCTTCGAGGCCCTCGATTCCACTGCCTGGAACCGGTTCGTCGTCAAGACGATCCAGTACACCCACTACGAAGTTGGCGTGTTGCACACGACAGCCGGTCAATTACTACGACATCCGTATCTACGGCACGATCGGCGGTACGCGGATCATTCGTATCGGCTCGGTGTTCTTGGACCCTCTCACGCTCGGCTTCTATCTGGTGCTCGGGTTTGCCGTCGGGCTGGAGCGGGTCGCTCGCGGCCGCGGACGTCCATGGGTGTTCATCTCCCTGCTGGCGATCTTTGCCGCCATCCTTCTGACTCAGACCCGGTCTGCGATCCTCGCCACCTTGGTCGTGGCGTTGCTTGTGCTCCAGCCCGCACCCGGGCGGCGGCGCCATTGGCGGGCTCAGCTGGCCATGGTCCTGGCGGCGATCTTGATCGTGGCCATACCCACCGCATTCGCCACCGGGCTTACGCAGCGTGTGACCAGCGGGGCCAACGCGGCCAACTCCGACACCGCTGGGCACGTCTCAGGTTTCTGGGACGGAGTGCAGGCCATAGGTGACGAGCCCGTTTGGTCACGGTCTTGGCACCTCAGCTGGCACTGGCCAGCGGTTTGCCGCGCAGGTTGGCCAGGTGGTCATCCCAGAGAACAACTACCTCCAGGTGGGTATCGAGCTAGGGATCATCCCGATGCTGCTGTTTGTCGCGCTCACTGCGACGCTGATTGGCAAGTTGCGATCCGCGCCCGCCGATACTCGCACTACGCGCTGGCCGGGGTGGGTGCCGCAGTCGCGGGTCTGGCCGTGGGTGCGTGGTTCCTTCATGTGTGGACGGACTTCTCGGTCGCCTGGAGCGTGTGGGGCACGGCGGGTGCGGCCCTGGCTGTTAGCCGCGAGCGTGCCCTAGCCAAGAGTCCCGTGTCGTCCGAGGCGCCATCTGTGGGCACCATCTCGCGCGGGCCATCGCCAGCCGCGACGTGAACCTAGGACGGAGCGCGCAGCAGACAGGTGATTCCCCGACGCGGTGAGTATCAGGGTCGCGCTCGATGTCACGCCAGAGTTGATCGGCACCACCGGCGTGGCCCGCTACAGCCGGGAGCTTCGCCAGGCGCTGGAGAGGCGGGCCGACTGCACGGTCCGGCCGTTTGCGATCGGGCGGCGAAGTCAGGAGGTTCCGCCGGGGGTTCGGCATGTTCCGGTTCCCTTACGGGTCGTCCAGCCGATCTGGCGGGCCTTCGGCGTCCCTCGCGCCGAGCAGATCACCGGATCGATCGACATCGTGCACTCGCTCGATCTCGTCCCCCCACCCACGCGGCGTCCGCTGGTTATCACCGTCCACGATCTTCTGACCAGCCAGCTCCCTGGCCTCCATCCGAAACGCTCCCGGCGCATGCAACGCCTCCAGCTGGCCGCACTCGAGCGCTCCGCGGTCATCCTCACGGTCTCACAAAGCACCGCCGATGCATTAGTCGGCCGCGGGGTGGAGAAGGGCCGGCTTCACGTGACACCCAATGGTCTGCCTCACTTTCCTTCCCCGAACGACCCGCCCATCGTCGACGGACCATTTGTACTTGTAGTGGGCTCACTCGAGCCGCGGAAAGGGCATGAGTTGCTCCTTCGGGCGGCGGCTAAGGAGGGGCTCGCCGACCTACGTGTGGTTTTTGCGGGTCCCGAGGTCGGCCGGGCGGACCACATCCGGGCGGTGGCAGCCGAGCTAGGGATAGGACGTCGGCTTATCGTGCTCGGTCCGGTCGAGGAGCCGGTGCTGGCCAGGCTCTACCGGGACGCCACGGCGCTGTGCCTGCCCAGTTACGGCGAGGGGTTTGGGCTGCCTGTGCTCGAAGCCATGTCGTTTGGGACACCAGTGGTGGCGAGCGATCTCCCGGCCCTACAGAGAAGTGGCGGCGGACGCTGCCCTCTTCGCTACCCCGGGGGACCCAGACAGCCTTGCTCGCGAGCTGCGGCGCATCGTGGGGGATGCGCAGCTGCGTGACCGGCTCCGCCGTCAGGGAAAGGAGCGAGCATCCTTATTTACGTGGGATGCCACCGCCGAGTCCACCGTTCAGGCGTACCGCGCCGCGCTTCGCTGCCCGTGCAACGGTCCGGTCGAGAAACTCGCGCCTCCGTGCTAGCGTCGATGCCAGTTTGGGCCCGGAAATGGCTGGTCCGGTCGGTAACGGATTCGCAGCAGCAGAACTAGAGCGATGATGGAACAGAACTCCCCGGCTCCGCGGTACGCGACGCTGCGCGACTACATCGCCGTCCTCCGGCGTTACTGGTGGGTGATCGGGATCATCGCCCTGATCGGCGCCGGTGCCGGTGCGGCCGACGCGATCCGCAAGAAGGCGGTGTACCAGTCGAGTGTTGAGGTCGCGTTTCAGGATCCCACCAAGGACCTGAACATCGTGGGCATCGGTACCAGTACACCGGAGACCCCCGACCAGGTAGCAGCGTTGAACGCCACTACCGCCATCAGTCCGGCTGTGATGACCGAGGTCCAACGCGACCGCCTCGAAAACCACCCCTTGCTGTGCGCGCGCCTTGACCGGCGCCATCGTCCGACCTCAGCTCGAGCGTCGCGCACCAGGGCTGCTCAGAAGATCAGCACGGCCAACGCCTCAAGTCCGGCAGTTTGCTGCCCGCCTGGCCAACGCGGTGGCAATATTCTGGTGGGCAGAGACAACCGACAAACTCGCGCTCAGTTCATCCAGCTGGCCAACAACCTTCGCCGGCAGATCGCCAGGTCTGAGGCCGCTCCCGGGCGGCGCGGCCAACCCCCAACTCGCGTTCTACGAGGATGAGCTGGCCCGGCTGGACACGTTGGCCAGCTTTGCTACCAGCGCGCAGGTAGCGAATCCGGCGCAGCCACCCAGTGCACCCAGTTCACCGCACAAGGCTCGGGAGGCCGTCATCGGGCTGCTCCTCGGGCTGCTGCTGGGGGTGATCGCGGCTTTCGTACGAGACTCGATGGATCGCCGGCTGCGGAAACCGGGTGACTTCGAGTCCGCCTTCGAGCTTCCTGTGATCGGACACGTGCGCAAGCAGAGCCTCGGTCATGTGGCCTATGCCTCTAATGGTGCCGGGGACGTTGATCGCCTCGATCTTGAGTCCTTCCGGATATTGCGACGGAACGTCGAGTTCCTTGACCCAGAACGGGCGCCCACCGTAGTGCTTGTAACCAGCGCCGTGGCCGAGGAGGGGAAAACGACCGTCGCGAGCTCGCTGGCATTTGTCGTGGCTGCGGCGGGTAAGCGAGCGCTGCTGGTGGACTGCGATCTTCGCCGGCCCGATCTGGCGGGGCGAGTGGGCGTCAAGCTTTCTCCGGGGCTCAGCGAGTACCTGGCAGGCTTGGCCACCACCGAGGAAATCTTGAGGACGGTCTTCTTTTCCGAGCGCTCCGCTCGCCTCCGAGAACGGCTCCGGAGCACCCGAGGAACCCGAACCCTCGAGCACGGGGTTCGACGGTGCGGTCCGAAGCCCATTCGACCACGAGCTCGCGTGCATCCCGGCCGGCGCCGTGACCTCACGTGGCTCCGAGCTTCTGGGCACCGCCCGCTTCCAGGAGTTCCTCGAGTACGCAAGCGCCACATATGACGTGGTGGTTCTCGATTCCTGCCCATTGCTTCCGGTGGCCGACACGCTCGAGATGCTTCCCCACGTCGACTCAATCGTCATCTGCGCCAGACAGACTCGGACCACACGCGATCAGGCCCGAGCCGTTCGATCGGCGCTAGCCAGGTTCCCGCCCCGACCTACCGGCGTCGTGGTCACCGGCATCAAGCCTCGTGGAGCAGAGTACGAGGTGTACGCGTACTCGTACAGCTACAGCTGACCAGCGCTCGTCCATCGCCAGGCCGCTGGGGTGGCTTGAGCGTTACGTCCGCGGCGTTTCCTACCTTCTGCGAGACCGCGGGTACCGCCCGCAGCAAACGAGCCCGGAGCGACCATGCCACTCTGCTTCATCGAGCCCCAGAACGCCATCAGGGTCATGGCGGAGTCGGTTGGGCGGGAGGCGCGGCGGCAGATCCTGGGAGAGGTCGTGCGCGCCTGGGTCGATGAGATTCCCGAGTCAGAGCTGGAGTCGCACTACGCCAAAGCCGTGGCGGACCTCGATGAGCACGATCTTTCGCTGCTGGCGGCCTGGCACGCCTCGCTTGAGGTGGGCCATCCCGTTCCCAGCCAGGAGTTCCTTGTCAACGCGTTCTCCTCGCTGGGCGAGAACCGCCGAGAGGCGCTCCGGATTGCCGCAGGCTTCCGCGGAGAGGAGGCCTTCGAGCAGGGGGTGGGGGAGGTCGAGGCGTTCGACACCGTTCTGCCATGGCTCTCAGAGGCACGGTGCGCTGAACTCGCGCGGGAGTGCCTCGAGTTCTACTGCTGGGACCGGCTGGGCGTCGAGAACTAGCCGCGGCCGTCCGAGCGCAGCAGTCGCTCGATCTCCTCGATCGCCAGCGCGGTGCTGCAGAACCACACCGACGCTCATCCCGAGTTCCTCGATCCGCCCGGCAGTTGATGTCCAGGTCATCGATCAACAGCGCGGTCTCCGGCGGCACACGCCCAGGCGCTCCAATGTGATCTCGTAGATCCGCGGCTCAGGCTTACGGCTGCCCACGAAGGCCGAGTCGACGACGAGATCGAAGATTTCCTTTACCGTCGGCGCGGTCGTTTGCATTGGCGCCACTACGGGATGGTTTCGAGTCGGTTCGCGGAACGATGGCCGACGATCCCCTGGGGCATCGCCTTCCAACTGCGCAATGCATGCATTGGAGGGGTCTCCAAGAGCCGCTCATAGCGATCATGACGATCGACCAACTTCAGCAGGAAAACCAGCAGAGAATCGGCGCCGCCAACCATGATCCTGCTCAGCTCATACGGTCGCCAAGTCTTCGACTCCCCGGCGACAGCGGCAAGTAGACCATAGTCCCGGACCGCCGCTATGGCCGCCGGGCCGCAACGTCCGAATGGGTAGGCGAAGGTCTGCACCAGCGTCCCGGTCGATCGGGCCAATTCCTCACAGCTACGTTCGATCTCGGCTCGGCATTGCGCGTGGTCTAGGACGGACAGATCTGGATGGTTAACCGTATGCCCCCCAATCTCCCAACCTCCCTGTGCGAGCTCGCGGACCTCCTCGTGCGTGAGGATTGCCGCGTCGGCCTCGACGCTGATGTCTGGGTGCCGTCCGCCCAGCCAGCCCGTCGGCACATAAATGGTCGCTCGGATCCCGAGTTGCCTCAATATCGGTAGAGCGGTCGAGAGGGTGTTCTGGAGCCCATCGTCGAAGCTGACGGCGGCGAAGCCCGGAGGCGGCGGGCCATCGGCAGCCAATCCAGCCAACTCAGCGACGGTCACGAATCTAAATCCTCCGGCGTGCAGCATCTCCAGCTGAGCGCGTAACACCGCTGGTGGAAGTTGAAGCCGATGGGGGTCCTGCTGGTGGGGAGTGTCCGCGACTCCGTGGTAGCAGAGGATCACCGAGCGGCGACGAGCCACCTGGCGTAGCGCGGCCGGCCAGGCTCGGCGAGCAGGATGGCCGATCCGGATCAATCTCACTTCTTTTTCATCGTCCAAGGCATGAGCCAGGAGAGCCGCGCACTCGAAGAGGGGCGCCGCACGGTCGAGGGATCCGCTCCTTTGATTACGCCGCTGGGCGCGAGGCGCCAGACCATGTTGCCCGCGCCGTCATCGCGATAGACCATTGTGTCTAGGTCCCATAGTCGCTGGCCTGCTCTCCGGGTGGGACAGGATCGCGGGCTTTCCGATGCCGCACACCTGCGCAAATTTTACGCTGTCGCCCGCGCCGCAGTTGTTTGGTGTAATCGTCGCGCGGGAGGAGCAGAAGAATCCGTCGTCCCCAACAGCCAGCAGATGCTGGGGATCGATGGACTTGAAATGACACCATCTCCTTGATCCAAGGGAGGATCGTTCCGCCAGGCGTGCAACGCGCTGACCGAGGGTTTGCTGAGGCATTCGAGCCGTCGCAGCGCGTCTCGTTTGCCAGCTACCACGCGACGTAGGCATCCATTCCGCCGTAGGCAGCCCAGTTGTTGACCAGTGGGAAGATCACGCGCAAACCATCCATGCCACGCTACTCGCGGCCTGGCATGCGTCGCTTGAGGTGGGCCATCCCGTTCCCAGCCAGGAGTTTCTCGTGAACGCGTTCTCCTCGTTGGGCGAGAACCGCCGAGAGGCCCTCCGGATCGCCGCAGGCTTCCGCGGCGAGGAAGCATTCGAGCAGGGCGTGGGCGAGGTCGAGGCGTTCGACACCGTCTTGCCGTGGCTCTCGGACGCGCGCTGCGCCGAGCTGGCCCGGGAGTGCCTCGAGCTCTACTGCTGGGACCGGCTCGGCGTCGAGAATTAGCTCGTCGCGTCCGACCCGAGTGCGCGCTCGATCTCACTCGATCGCCTGCTCATTGGTCCGAAACCAGACCGAGGCCATCCCCAGCTCCTCCGCCGCCCGGCAGTTGATCTCCATGTCGTCGATCAACAGCGCGTTTTGAGCGGCCACGTCGAGCCGCTCCAGGGTGATCTCGTAGATCCGCCGTTCAGGCTTACGACTGCCGACGAAGGCCGAGTCGACGACGACGTCGAAGATCTCCTCGACCGGAAGCTTGGCCCGCCAGAGCGGCTCCCATTCCCGCACGTTGTTGGTGCAGATGGCCATCTTGTAGCCGCGCTCGCCGAGCTGACGCATCAGCGCGATCATCTCCTGATTGGGGTGGAGGTTCTCGAAATACCGCTCGCCGAAGCTGCCCAGCTCGACGGGGCGATCCAGCTGGCGGGTGAGCTCGTCACTCAGGCTGGATAGAAATCGCGCCTCGGTCATGCGGCCGAGTTCGAGCTCGAACAGGGGATTCGCTCCGTCCCGGCTCGCCACGGCCATCATCGCCTTTCCGAGCGCCTCCAGCGACACGCCCGATTCGGTCTGGAAGGCCATGAAGGAATCGATCAGGGGAGACGTGAGCACGCCCCCAAAATCGCTGATCACGGCCTCGATCTGAGCCATGGCCGGGCTCTAGCTGCGCTGGCCGAGGAGGTAGATCCCAGGTCCCTCCTGCCCGCTGACGTGCCAGTGAAATGGCAGTGCCTCCATGGTGAAGCCGTCGACGGTCCAGCGCGAAGGCAGCCTGCGTGGCCTGGCCGACAGCCCGCCTCGGGTACTGCTGCTCTGGGTCATCGCCGGCCTGAAGCCACAGCTCGATGCCAGCCCTGACCGGATCGCCGGACTCGGCGTAGGTCGTCGAGAGTCTCGGGTCGACGACGGTCTTGGCCTCGGACGAGCCGAAGATGGCCGCCGAGACGATGTCGGCGTCCTGTCCCTTGGCGCGGGCTGAACGCAGCGCCAACAGCGCGAACCCATCCTCAGGGCCGAGCCATGCCGCCACCTGGCGCAGCGAATCCAGATCGCCGGCCAGGACCGATGGCGACCGGGCGCTTCGCCAGCCCAGGCAGGAGACCTCTCGGGGCTGATCTTCGATAACCAACGTCCCGCTCACCTGGCAAAGCTGGTCAAAGCCCGCTTGCGGGTCGGTGTGGGCTTCGACCGATCCCGGCGAGTCCCTCCAGCATGAGCTCGCCGTCCCCGGTCTCCAGGCGCCAGGGCTCGTCGGCACCCTCGCCTTCGAGGGCGCCACTCAGGCTCGTGGCCTGACCATGCGAGGCCAGCACCACGGGCGCGGTGGAGCTCGGCGGCATCCAGGCCGCGCCCCAAAGCTCGCTTTCCGGATCGCTAAAGGCGAGCGCACGCAGCGACTCCGGGTACCCCCCGGCGGCCACGCTCACGTGAAGAGAGGGGCGGGTCCCTGGAGGCGTACCCCGTCGAGGCGGAGCAGGCCCACGAGCTCGATCAGGGTCTTGATCTGGGGCTGCGGGTCCCGCAGCCAGACGCTCCGTCCTGCACGGCGCAGCCGGCGGGCCAGCGCAGCCAGATCGAGCATCAGTGAGGTGTCGGCAAACACGAGCTCTGAGAGATCGACGACGACGTCACGCTGAGCTTTCATCGCTCTAGCCAGGGCGGGCCGCCGAAGGGGCTGCGTGGCGCGGTCCTCATCGCCCCGACAGCACAAAAGTGCCGTTTTGCGATCAAAGTCGACGATGGCCGAGAACCTATACCAACCGGTCGCCGATGGGAAGTCTCGTGGCCCGCTATCCTGCAGGAAGATGGTCCAAATTTCCTACACTTAGTTCATGCCCACCGTGGAGGATGTCACCGAAGCGCTGCGGGACGTGATCGATCCCGAGCTGGGACTCGACTTCGTCGAGCTGGGGCTGATCTACGACGTCGAGGTGCAGGACGGGACCGTCCGCGTGACCTACACGCTGACCAGCCCGGGTTGCCCGATCGGCCCCCAGGTCTCTGAGCAGATCGAGGAGTTCGTGGGCGATTTAGATGGCGTGCAGGACGTGCAGCCGACGATGACCTTCTCGCCGCCGTGGACTCCGGAGCGGATGAGCGAGGACGCCAAGTTCGCGCTCGGGTTCTGAGCTCTACCGCTAAACGTTGCGACGTAGGCGTCCGATAGCTCTCCGGGCCATCTCTCGCGAACGATCCCGGGCTGGCCGCTTCTGCTCGCACTAGCTTCAAAGATTCCGAGCCCGGCCTGACGGCCCGACTCATCACGCTACGATCATCCTTTGACCAGGCAAAACATGCTTCGGCAGGTCCTCTCCGCCCTGTACGTGCAGCACCGCGGGGGGTATGGCGGCGGACATCACCACCACCGTTCAGCCAACGGCACGCCGGAGGTCACGCAGATGACCGTGGACGTCGAGGAGCTCGACTACTGGTTGCGTGAAAACGAGCGTGTAGCTCGAAATGTGGAAGCCACCGTATCCCGCCTTCCTACTCTCGATCTCGTCTATGAACGCGACTTGCAGCGCGCCAACCACCACCAGGGGACTATCGATCGGGTTGCTAAGTATCTCGGCGTCCGTCCGGCCCCGATCAAGGCCGGCGTTGCCCGATTGACAACGGACGACCTCGCGGAATTCGTCGTCAAACCATGATGAGGTCGTGCGTTTCATCGAGCAGACTCCCTATCGGAGGTTCCTGTCAGCCCCTTAGCTTGTTTTGATTTGGCGATCCAGAAGTTCACGGCAGATTGGCCCAAGCAGCGCGGCCGCGTCCTGATGCATCTCGGGCGTCGGGTAATAGCTGTTCTCGGTCATATCTCCTCCGCCCGGAACCAGCACACGGGTCGGTTTGCCGGTGAACCTGTTTCTCAGCCGCTGTGGGCGTCCGCGAATGCTCACACACGCCGCGTAGGCATCACAGTGCGACGCGACGGTTTCGACCATCGTCTGGTTGACCAGATGCGGGAAGTTTCCGAATAGTCCCTCGACAGAGTCATACTTCTCCGTGTAAGCGGGCTCTCGGACTGAGAGCCAGACCAGGACGGTCGGTACCTGAATCAGCGAGAGCAGGCGTTCGTAACTTGCGATCCAGGTCCTAGCGTGTCTCCCCCACAATTGAGTGCACCACCGCGTGGTCCCCCGACGCCAGCAGCCGGCCATAGGCATCCTCGGCGCGCATCCGCTCTCCAGTGGAGCGCTGCTTCAGAGACCCGAAGCCACCACCCTCAAAGAGCGAGTTGTCCTCATTCCTTGCTGACATGGCCTGAAGGACCACGAGCGCGGAATTGTTGATCAACCCGATCAGTTCTGGATGCAGTGGAAAGAGCTGAGGGCTAGCGCCGCCGAAGCCGAGGTTCACTGTGGGGATCTCCAAATCCTTCGAGAGAAGCGCTGGGAACGGCTCCTCGCAGAACCGTCCAAATGTCTGCGCCGCTCCCACGCACGCGATGTAGCCGCCCGGAGCGAGATCACCGGGAGCCGGCCCCCGCAGCCGTAGTGGCAGACCGGGCACGAGATCATGCGGAAGATCGGGAGGCGAGTAGAGCTCATAATCCACCACCCACCAATCGGGTGCCTGGTAGAAGTCGCTGCTCGGCGGATATCCGTGCCGGACGCCCGGAATATGGTGCCGGCGGAACGTGCGCCAAGTCCCTCGGGCTCGCCGGACGGCCGACACCGCTCCAGGCACGCGTTTCACGAGTTGGCGCAGCCCGACGCCCATGGCACCGCACGGTATCGAAGGTCCACCCTCTCGGGTACGCCTTTGCCCGTCGCCCGGGCTTGATCTAGCTCCCCTGCGACCGCCGTGACCTGGCGGTCCGCCGCCCCCGCTTGGCCCGCATGTCGGCCGCCGGCCCTCGATGAGACCGGCCCGAGCCGGTCGGCAGGATCGGGACGCTGCGGCCGTTTGAGTCCTTGGCCCCTTCGGAGGAGCCATTGCGTGCTCCAGCTCCGCCGGCAGCAGCCTTCCCAGACCGACGTCCCCGCCGAGCCTCGCCCGAGGCCGTGGCGTTGACCGTCGCCGTCCGTCCCTCGGCGGCCAGCAGCAGCTCGTCGAGCGTCTCCCGGATGCCGTCGGCGATCACGTCGATGTCAGGCACGGCGTCGTAATCGGCCAGCAGTCCGTAGTCGAGCCCGCCGTTGTAGGACATGATCGCCACGGCCAGGGCGTGGTCCCGGGGCAGGAAGGCCACCGGGTACAGGTCTTGAAGCTGGCGCCCGAGCACGTAGAGCGGGAATTGCGGGCCGGGGATGTTGGTCACGATCAGGTTGAACAGGCGGGTCGAGAAGTTGAGCCTCGAGGCCTGGGCGAGGATCGTCGGCGGCGCCATCTCGTTGACGGCGGCCAGCGTGGCCGCGCCGACGGCCTGCTTTGACTCTTTGAGTCCGTCCATCGCCTTCTTGACGAACCGCAGCCGCGCCACGGGGTCGGTGATGTAGACGGGCAGCGGTCCCCTCATCACCGTGAGCTTGTTGCCCAAACTTCCCCGATCATCGTGGCGGCGGATGGAGACCGGCACCAGCGCGCGCAGCTCGAGGCCCTCGGTGCGAATTCCTCGGGAGCGCAGCCAGCGTCCCACGCGCGCCCGATACGACCGTCAGCACGACGTCGTTGACCGTGCCCCCGAAAGCGTCCTTGACCCTCTTGTAGTCGGCCAGCTCCTGGCGAACGACGGCATAGCGGCGGTGGGGCCCGATCTCCACGTTCAGAGGCGTGTCGGGCGCGGGGTTGAGCAGCGCCCAGGCGATCTCGCCCACACCCTCGGCCGCGTCGCGCGCGCGCTCCAGAGCGCCGGCGCGATTGGTGGCCGCCGCCAGCCCGCGGCTGGCGATCCCGGCCGTTGCCCCGATCATGCCCCGGAGCCCCGCCACCGCCAGCTCGGCCGCGGAAGGCTCCGGTTTGGGCTGCCAGGGCTCGAGGTCGGCCGGGGGCGGCGCCGGAGTCGGCTCGAGATCGAACAGGACGGTGGCCAGGTCAACGCCTGAGACCCCGTCCACCAGCGAGTGATGGGTCTTTGACAGCAGCGCGAAGCGCCTGTCCTCGAGGCCCTCCACGAGCCACATCTCCCACAGGGGCTTGGACCGATCGAGTTGCTGTGAGGCGATCCGGGCCGCCAGCCGCAGCAGCTGCTCCTCGGTGCCCGGCGTCGGGAGTGCCGTGTGGCGGACGTGGTACTCCAGGTTGAAGCAAGCGTCGTCGACCCACAGCGGACGGCCCGTCTCCATCGGCGGGCTGGCCAGCTTCTGGCGGTAGCGCGGCACGAGGTGCAGGCGGCCGCGCACGTGGTCGAGAAAGTCCTCGAACTTGGGCGGGGGGCCCTCGAAGATCACCACGGCGCCGATGTGCATGTGCGACGCCTGCCCCTCCTGGTGCAGGAACGAGGCGTCGGTCGAGCTCAGGCGATCGAGATGGCTCTGAGGCATGACGTCCAAGACTACCCCTGTGCGGCACCCAGTTGCGATTGCGTTACCTGGCCTGGAGCCGGATTATGGCCCCTACACTTCTTGAGCGTGGGATATCGTCCCGGAAAAGCTGCTCCTGGCCACCCCGCGCGGCTACTGCGCTGGGGTCGATCGGGCCGTTCAGACGGTCGAGCGCGCGCTCGATCTCTACGGCCCGCCGATCTATGTGCGCAAGGAGATCGTCCACAACAAGCACGTGGTCGACGAACTCCGTCAGCGAGGTGCGATCTTCGTCGACTCCGAGGCCGAGGTTCCGGAGGGCAGCACGGTCGTGTTCTCGGCCCACGGAATCGCGCCCAGCGTTCGCCAGGGCGCGCTCGAGCGCCGGCTGCACACGATCGACGCCACCTGCCCGCTCGTGACCAAGGTCCACGTCGAGGCGCGCAAGTTCGCCGAGCAGGGCTACACGATCGTCCTGATCGGCCATGACGGCCACGAGGAGGTCGAGGGGACGATGGGGGAGGCTCCGGAGCGGATCGTGCTGGTCGAGACCGTCGAGGACGTCGACCAACTCGAGCTTGACGATCCGGACAAGGTCGCCTTCATCACCCAGACGACGCTCTCGGTGGACGAGACCCAGGCCATGATCGACCGGCTGCGGGAGCGTTTCCCCAACATCGTGGGGCCGCGCACCGATGACATCTGTTACGCCACGACGAACCGTCAGGCCGCTGTCAAGGAGCTGGCCCGCCAATGTGACCTGGTCCTGGTGATCGGCTCGCGCAACTCCTCCAACTCCAACCGCCTGGTCGAGGTGGCGCGAGACTGCGGAGCCGACTCGCACCTGATCGACCACGAGGGCGAGCTTCAGGAGGCGTGGCTGAAGGACAAGCGCGTCGTCGGCATCACCTCCGGAGCCAGCGCCCCCGAGGAGCTCGTGCAGCGGCTGATCGCCTTCTTCAAGGCTCGGGCATCGGTTGTGGTGGAGGAGCTCCACGTCGTGCCCGAGGACGTCCGCTTCATGCTCCCCAAGGAGATCCGGCGGGCCATGGCCGGCGCCTCGTAGGAGTCGGCAGGACCTGCGCACGCTTCTCATCTCCGATCTGCACCTGGGTGCGCGATCGGGGGCGGCAGTACTTGAGCAGGCAGACGTTCGGGCGGAGTTGCTCGCCGGGTTGGCGCGATGTCGACCGGCTTGTCCTGCTTGGCGACCTGATCGAGCTTCGCCAAGGCCCGCTCGGCCGCGTGCTGGACGTGGCGCTGCCGGTGCTGGCCGAGCTCGGGGCTGCCCTCGGTCCGGGCAAGGAGATCGTGATCGTTCCCGGCAACCACGACCATCGCCTGCTCAAGGAGTGGCGGCGCCGGCGGCCGCGCAACTGCCCAACCTCTCGGACTGGAGACGGCCGTGGACTTCCAGCCTGGTGAGCCGTTGGGAGCTGTGGCCGAGGCGCTCGCCCCGGCTCGCGTCCGGGTGAGCTATCCGGGGGTCTGGTTGCGGCCGAATGTGTACGCCATGCACGGGCACTACCTGGACCGGCACATCACGGTCCCGCTCCTGGAGCGCCTCGGAGCTGGACTGATGGATCGATTGACCTCGAGCGAGGACTACGAGGCCGTGCTGGCGCCGATGTACGACCTGATCGGTCGGGTGGCCGACAGGGGAGTGAGCACCGGGCTTGGCCTTCAGACGCGTGTCTGGCGAGGGCTCGAGCGCGGGCGCCAGCGGCGCGGGGGACGGGGCTCGGGAAGATTCCTCCCGGCGGCCGTGAGAACGCTCAACCGCTTGGGACTCGGTCCGCTCAACCCGGATCTATCCGGAGCCGAACTCAGGCGCGCCGGGCTGCGCGCCTTCGCCGAGGTGCTGCACCGGCTGGGAGTCTCGGCCGAGTACGTGATCTTCGGCCACACCCATCGGGCTGGCCCGCTGCCCGGTGACGAGGTGGCCGAGTGGGTGGCCGGCACCGCGACGAGAATGGTCAACTCGGGCTGCTGGGTCCATTCGCGGACCTTCACCGGGCCGCGGCCCCATCTCAGCCCCTACCGGGCCGGGTTCGCCGTGGTGGTGCAGGACGAGCAGCCGCCGCAGGTGATCAACCTCTTGGACTCGCTCCGCGAGCGAAGCCTCGAGGAGCCCGCCTCGGCGGCCCTCAGGCTGTAGAGGTTCATCGGGATGTTCCTCCCAGTGCTCGGGCCGCCCGTTTGATCCCAGCGCTCACCATATCGGCGAGGTTTTCGACGTACCCCGTGATCAGCAGGCTGTCGTGATTCCCGCCGACGGGCTGCACGCGAATGGGGCCACCGTGAACCTTCTCCCAGCCGAGGCTCTCGCTGCCGGCCGTGGCGACGCTGGACTCGGTCGCGAACACCTCCAGGGCCGTGTCGTGCGGCCGGGGGGTATAGCGCCAGACAAGCCGGTCCTCATCGGCCTCGTACATGTGCTGGGTGACCTCCGCGGGACGGAGGCGAAGCGCCACGAGTTGGGCCTTCACCCGGCGCCGCAGGAGCTCATCGAGCTTAGCGAGCATGCTTCGGGGGCTGGCTCGCCACTGACCGGCGAACCGCTGACGCAGCGAACGCCGTCTGGCATCCGCCGTCGGGGTGGCGGTGTCGAGCAGACCGAGCCAGGCCACCTGCTCGCCACCGGCCCGCAGGCGTCCGGCAATCTCGTAGGCCAGCAGACCGCCGATGGAGTAACCCATCAGGCAGTACGACCCATGGGGCTGGGCCTGGCGAACCTGATCCAGCAGCGGGCGGGCCAGCTTCTCGATGCTCTGCGCCGGGCGCAAAGCGCCCGTCGACGCGCTCGGGCACCAGCGCCGCCAAGCGGTAGTCGGGACCCAGTGGCCTGGTGAAATGACGTGCGGCGAGCGCGCAGCCTTCGTCGGGGCTGATGAAGAAAACGATCGCGCGCTCGGCACCAGCTCCTGGTCGGTCCCGGCCGCTCGTGGGCGGTTTGGGCCCTGGCGGTCAAGCCCGCGACGGTCACGCCGGCGCTCTCGAAGAACGCGTCGAGCGGCAACTCGACGTCGAACTCCCGCGCCACCTCGCCCAGCAGCCGTAGTGCCAACAGCGAGCGACCGCCGAGCTCGAAGAAGTCCTCGTCGACGCCGACCTTCTCGACGCCGAGGAGCCGGGCCCAGATTCCAGCCATCCTCCGCTCGTCAGCGCTCCGCGGCGGGGCGACGCCGTCCCCGCAGGACCGCTGAACCGGCTCCGGCTCAGGGAGCGCAGTCCGTCCGACATTGGCGCTGGCCATCGGCAGGGCCAGCTCAGAGATCGGCCGGGTCGGTTCAGAGGTGACAGCGTCTAGAACGGCGATCCAGTACTCCGCCAGCCGGGAGATTGTCTCAGGCTCGAACAGCTCGGTGTCGTGGAAGAGACGCTCGTCGATGTGACCTTCGGGCCGTTCGTCCAGCTCGAGGAGCAGATCAAACTGGGCGGCCCCGACCGCATCGCCCGTGTCGGTGTCCATTTGGTGCAGGCTCCAGGCGGGATCGAAGATGGCCGTCTGGGGCTCGAGCACGAGCGCGACTCGGTACAGGGCAGCGATGGGCAGCTCACGGACCAGCTGCGCGAACGGCACCAAGTTGCTGAGCGCATCGGCGAGCTCGCCCCGAACGCGGCTGAGCAGCTCGATGAACGAAGGTTCGCCGCGCGCATTGACTCGAAGCATCAGCGGGGTGATGCAATAGCCGACCATTGGCTCGAGCTCTCGGCGGTCGCGCATGTCCGTCAGCGTCACGAAAACGATCTCCTCCTGACCGGTAAAGCGGAACAGTAGGACGGTGAACGCGGCTGCCAGGACCTGGAACAACGTGACGCCTGTCGCCTGGCTCAGGGAGCGCAGCCGATCCGCCAGCTCTTCTGGGATCCGGAGCCCCCTTACGGCACGGTGAAATTGCTGGCGAGCGGGCCGGGGATGGTCCAGAGGGAGCTGAGGTCTCGCCGCGCCGCTCAGGTGCTCGCGCCAGTACTCGACGCGCTGGAGATGATCAGGACTGAACCCCTCGTCACGGATTGCGCAGGCGTAGTCCGCGTACTGGATCGAAGGCTCGGGAAGCGACGGCTCACGGCCGGCGGTGAAGTCGTTATAGAGGGTGACCAGCTCTGGGAGGATGATGCGGTAGAGGCTGACCCCGTCGAAGATCAGGTAGTGCAGGCACAGGTAAAGACGGTGGTTGTCCTCGGCGAGGCGGATCAGCAGGGGTCTGAGCAGCGGCCCGCGCTCGAGGTCGTAGGGCAGCAGCGCTTGCGCCGTGGCAAGCCGTACGGCCTCACGCTCTCTGTCTCTTGGCGGCTCGGTGCTGAGGTCGACGATCGGAAAGTCGAGCGCCGGCGCGGGCTGGACGATCTGCGCCGGTTCGCCGTCGATGACCTGGAATGTCGTGCGCCAGATCTGGTGGCGGTGGATGGTCTCATCGAGGGCGGCCCGGAGCGCGCGCACGTCCAGGGGGCCGCGCTTGCGGATCGAGACGGCTTGGTTGTAAATGGGGTTCTGCGGGACGAGCCGGCTGAAGTACCACAGCTCCTCCTGGGCCGGTGACAGCGGCGCGCGATCAGAAGCGCGAGTTGTGACCGGGGAACGCGTCGGCGGGGGAGCCGCGCGGGCAGCCCGCAGCCTCTGCTCCAGCAGGGCGCGCTTTTCTGGTGAGAGAGTCTCGGGGTCGGGCATTTCCATCCTCAGAAACTGACGGGCAGCCCGGTGAGCCCCCGCAGCCCCAGGTTGGAGCGCCAGGTGATAGTGCCTGAGGCGAGCTTGAGATGCGGCAGCCGCCGAAGGAGCGCCGAGAAGGCGATCTGGCCCTCCATCCGGGCGAGCGGCGCGCCGAAGCAGAAGTGCCCTCCCCAGCCGAAGGCGAGGTGGCGGTTGTCAGCCCGTTCGATGTCGAATCGGTCGGGATCGGGAAAGCGATCGGGATCGCGATTGGCGGCGCCCATTACCGCGATCACCGCCTGCCCGCGCTTGATCGGCCTGCCCCTGAGCTCGACATCCTCGGGAGCCACGCGCGTGGTGTGCTGGCTGGGACTCTCATAGCGCAGCAGTTCTTCGACCGCCGCTGGAATCAGCTCGGGGTTGCGCCGGAGCAGGTCTGCCTCCTGGGGGTGACGCAGCAGAGTGAGCAGCCCGTTGCCGATCAGATTTGTCGTCGTCTCGAGCCCCCCCACGAGTGTGATGATGATGTTCGCGACGACCTCGTCCTCGGTCAAGCGATCCCCGTCGAGCTCGGCCGTCGTGAACGCATTGATCAGGCCGTCGGTGGGGTGTGTAGCCTGAGGGCGAACTGCCGCCTGAAAGTATGAGGTCATCTCTTCGAGGCTCTGGGTGACCTCGGCGGCGCGACCCGGGTTGTGCTGGAAGTTGCCGAGTACCTCCGCGAAGTCCGCCGACCAATTCTTGAGCTGGCGGTGATCGGCGCTCGGCACACCCAGCATCTCGGCGGTCACGATCGCGGGCAGGGCGTTGGCGAACGCGTCCATGACTTCCATCTCGCCCTGGTCGATGACCGCATCGATCAGCGAAGCGGCGATCTGATCGATGTGGGCGCGGAGCTGTTCCACGCGGCGCGGCGTGAACGCGACAGAGGCGAGGCGACGGACCCGGCTGTGCTGCGGCGGGTCGAGGAACAGCATCTGGCGGACCATCACCTGTGCGATCGGGCCCAGCTCGTGTATGCCGAGCGCGGCGAGCTTCTGGGGCGAGGTTGCCGCCTGGGCGGAGAACCGATGCAGGACCTGGACCGCCTCGGCATATGAGGTCACCACCCAGGCGTGCAGGTACGGATCCCAGTGGACCGGCGCCTGCACCCTCAGGCTCCGGTACAGCGGATAAGGATCCGCCAACACTTCCGGATCCAGCAGGTGATACAGGCTGAGGGCAGAGCCCCCCGTGGACGTCATCGGACCTGCAGGACCTGCTCGCTGGCGTCAGCCCTCAGGTTTGTTCCCTGTTGCGCCGCCAACAGACGCGCAGCATCGGCGTCGGTCATCAGCTCCAGTTCGGCCACTAGCAGGCGCTCCACCTCTCCGGCCATCTGTGCCACGGTCGGCCTGTCGAACAGGCCACGCAGGGTCATCTCGACGCCGAAGCGCTTGCTGATCCGCGAGATCAACTGCGCTCCCAGCAGCGAGTGGCCACCGAGCATGAAGAAGTTTTCGTCGACTCCCACATGCTCGAGCTCGAGCAGCTCGGCCACGATCATCTCCAGCGCCATCTCGACCTCGCTGCGGGGGCGCATGGAGTCCGCGGGCGCAGTCGCGTTGGCGAAGGGCGTGGGCAGTCGGGAGCGATCGATCTTGTCGTTGGCCGTCAAGGGCATCGCGTCCAGGTACACGAACGCGGAGGGCAACATGTAGGACGGAAGCTGCTCGGCGAGATGAGCGCGCAGCTGCTCGGTGTCGGGCCGCGGTTCGTCCGCTACCGCGTAGGCGATCAAGCGGGGCCTGGTCGATGACGCTTGCTGGTCAAGCACCACCACGCTCGAGCGAACAGTCGGGTGGCGGCACAGGACGGCCGCGATCTCGCCCAGCTCGACGCGATGCCCGTGTACCTGCACCTGCTCGTCGCGACGGCCCTGGAACTCGAGCTCGCCGTCGGCACGCTCTCGAACGTAGTCTCCCGTCCGATAGAGCCTCGCGCCAGGTATCGCCGCTGAACCTGTCAGGGATGAACTTCTCGGCGGTCAGGGCGTCCCTCCCCAGATACCCCCAGGCCACGCCCGCCCCTCCGATCAGCAACTCGCCGGTCTCGCCGATCGGAACCCGATCCAGCTGTGCATCGACGACATACGCACGGACGCCGCTGATGGGCCTGCCGATCGACGGGCGTCCGGAGCCGCTCTGATGAGGCGGAACCACCCCGGAACTCGCCACGACTGTCGCCTCGGTCGGCCCGTAGTTGTTGATCACGGCGAACGGAAGCCCGGCAGGAGGATGGCGGTGCAACGTGTCGCCTCCGGTCAGCAGGTAGCGCAGCCGCGTGTCGCTCGGCCATTCCAGCGTCATCAGTAGCTCGGCGAGCGCCGTGGGCAGAAAAGTTACGGTGATCTGCTCGGCGAGCAGCCAGTCTCTGATCGCCACCGGGTCGGCGCGGACCCCTTGGGCGGGAACGTGCACCGAGGCGCCGCTTACCAGGTAGGGCCAGAGCTCCCACACCGCTGCGTCGAACGAGGGGCTGGCGATCTGCGTCGCCCGGTCGGCCGCAGTGATGGAAAACGCGCGCCTGTGCCAGGCGACCAGGTTGGCCAGCCCACCGTGCCGCACCACGACGCCCTTGGGGGAGCCGGTGGAGCCTGACGTGTATACGACGTAGGCCACGCCACCGGCATCGTTGGCCACCGCTGGCGGCGTGGTCGGCTCCTGGTCGAGTTCGGCGCCGCACCGATCGAGCGCGACGATCGTCGAGCGCGCATCGCGATCGAGCTGGGGAGCCATCGAGCTGCTGGTCAGGATCACGGTCGCGGCGCAGTCACCGACCATGAAGTCAAGGCGGCCGGCTGGGTGACGGGGATCGAGCGCCACATACGCCCCGCCGGCCTTGAGGATGCCCAGCGCGCCGACTGCCAGGGCCGCCGAACGATCCAGGCACAGGGCCACGAGGCTCCCGCGGACTACCCCAAGAGCACGCAGACGGTGCGCGAGCTGATTGGCTCGGCGCTCAAGCTCTCCGTAGCTGAGCACGCCGTCCGCTGCGGACACCGCCACCGCGTCTGGCGTGTGGCGGGCGCGGGCGGCAAATTGCTCGTGAACCAGGCCCGCATTCGCTCCCTCAAGGGCCGCGCGAAACTCCTCGTTCCGCGAAGCCCTACCTTGCCTGATAGTGCCAGTCAGGTTCATTGCCATCAATGGTCCGATAACCCAACGACCAGGAGCTGTAGCTTCTTTCACAGCGGCTCGGGTCACCCACTTAAGTGGTGCGCTCCGCCCCCGGTGGCCTGTACGTGCTGTCTAATTAGCATCCTGTCTCACTTGACGCATCACCATCTCCGGGTTCGCCGGCTTCCATCTGGCGGCACCGATAGGGCCGATCCGCCTGGCCCGGACGAAGTTCACGTTTGGACGGTCTGGCTTACCGCCGCCGCACCGTTTAACACGGTGCTATCCGAGAACCCGGGCAGGACACCTGTTCGCGATGAGCAGCATCCACGTGAAGTTGGAGACCGAGCTGAGGATCACTTCGGCCGACCGGGCGGCAGCCGGACTTCGGCGACTCCGAAGGGACAATCCGATGAACTTCTACATCAGGCCAGACCCGGCGTGAAGCAGACGGCGTGACACCTCACGCCCGCACCGATCTCGAGCTCGAGGATGCCCTCGGTGCTCCGGGGGTGGGAGACCAGCTCGTAGCAACCGGGCGATGAGACGTCGAGCTCGCGCCCGTTGGCGATGATCGTGCCCGCTCCATCGAGCACGGCCCACACGCCACCCGCCTGGTAAGGGCCGCTGTACGGCCCGGGCACGTCCTCGCTCTGGGGCTCGACCACTGCGCCGGGGGCGTCCTCGGCGCGGATCGGCTCTGCGAGAGGTTCTTCGATCCCCAGGAGCTCCTGGATCGCCCGCTCGGTTTCTTCGTAGCCCCCCTCGCCGAAATGCCGATCAAACAGCATCCCCCGTTCGTCGAAGAGATAACGCGCCGGCCAGCCGAGGTTCCCGTAGAGCGCCCAGATCTCGCGCTGGGCGTCGACCACCACGGGATGCTCGATTCCCAAGCGGGACACGGCCGCCTTCACCGCTTCGGTGTCCCGAGAGGGCTCGAAACCGGCGGTGTGCACCCCGACGACGCAGAGGCCGCGATCGGCAAAACGCCGGTGCCAGGTCTGGATATAGGGGAGCGTGCGGATCGAGTTGGGGCGGCAGAAATCCCAGAACTCGACCAGCACGGGGCGGCCGAGCAAGCTGTCCATCCGGAGTGGAGGCGTGTTGATCCACGTCAGCCCTGTGGGAAACTCGGGGGCCGCGATGTGGTCGACCGGAGCGCGCATATCGCCTGCTACCGCAAGCGTACGCGGTCGAGGAGCCCGGATGAACCTGCCGCCTCAGGGCTCCACAAG